>JAHBVW010000033.1 GCA_019637375.1 Deltaproteobacteria bacterium
GATTCGTTTGGCATCGCAACCAACGAAACCTGCGGACCGGCACCGAAATTCCGGCGACGCGCACTCACGGCGCGCTCCCATCACGAATGATCCGGGCTAGCGAGCCGACCCCGAGCGTGTCGTGGACACGGCAGCGCGTGAGCGATCGTCCTCGGGAACGAAGCGGCTCGAGGATCGGCGATCGAGCGAGCATCGATGTTCCGTCGAGTGCGTCGTGGACACGTCGGCACGTGATCGATCGGCCTCGGGAACGCGACGGCTCGAGGATCGGCTCTCGAGCGAGCGTCGATGCTCCGTCGAGAGCGTGACGTAGACACGGCGGCACATGATTGCTCGTCCTCGGGACGAGGCGGCTCGTGGATCGGCGCTCGTGTGGGCGTGCTAGCGTGCAGGCGAACGTGACGGACCGTCGACGGCGGATGGCCGGGACCGCGATGGTCGTGCTCGCCGCGGCGTCGTGGGGGACGTGGAGCTTGTTCCTGCGCCCGACGGGGCTGTCGTCGTTCGTGACGTCGCCGATCCTGTTCGCGGTGATGGGGCTCGGCGCGCTGCCGTGGGCGCTCGCGCAGGGCCGGGTCGCGTGGGACCGGACCACGGTCGCGCTGCTCCTGGCGAATGCGCTGTGCGATGCGCTCAACGTCGTCGCGTTCTTCGGCGCGCTGGCGACCACGACCGTCGCGCTCGCCGTGCTCACGCACTACGCGGCGCCGATCCTGATCGCGCTCGCCGCGGCGCGTGTCGACGGCATCCGCACGCGCGGCGCCGGGGCCGCGGCGGCCGTCGCGCTCGCGGGGCTCGTCGTCGTGCTCGAGCCGTGGGCGCCGCGCCCCGGCGAGGGCGCCACCCTCGGCTCGCCGTTGCTCGGCGCGCTGCTCGGGCTCGCGTCCGCGTTCGCCTACGCGGCCAACACGTTCGTGGTGCGGCGGCTCGCCGAGCGCATCGGCGCGGTGCGCGCGATGTCGTACCACTCGCTCGTCGCGGCGGCGCTGCTCGCGCCGCTCGCAGTTCTTGCGCCTGCGGGCGGCGGGCTCGGCGACATCACGGGCGGCGATCTCGCGCTCCTCGTCGCCGGCGCGGCGACGATCGGCATGGTCTCCGGCATCGCGTTCGTGCACGGCCTCGTGCGCATCGGCGCAGCGCGTGCGGCGGTGCTCACCTTCGCGGAGCCGCTCGTCGCCGTCGCCGTCGGCGCGCTCGTGTGGGAGGAGCCCCTCCATCCGATCGCCGCGCTCGGCGGTGCACTCGTGCTCGGTGCCGGTATCCACGTCGCGCGCGAGGCGCGCTAGGATGCACGGCCACCCATGCAACCGCGCGTCACGATCGCGATGCCCGCCTTCAACGAGGAGCACTACATCGAGGCGTGCATCGCCTCCGTGCAGGCGCAGGACTATCCGCGCGAGCTCATCGAGGTGCTCGTCGCGGACGGGCGCTCGACCGACCGCACGCGCGAGATCCTGGCGCGCCTCGCCGAGGCCGATCCGCGCATCAAGACGGTCGACAACCCGGCGCGCCTGCAGGCGGCCGGGCTCGGCCTGCTCGTGAAGCAGGCGACCGGCGACATCGTCGTGCGCATGGACGTCCACGCGGAGTACGCGCCGGACTACGTGCGCACGTGCGTCGAGACGCTCGAGCGCACCGGCGCCGACAACGTCGGCGGTGCGCAGCGCGCGAAGGCGAAGACGCCGTTCCAGCGCGCGCTGTGCGCGGCGCTCGAGAGCCCGCTCGCCGTCGGCGGCGCGAAGTACCGCTCGGCGGACGCCGAGGGCTTCGTCGACACCGTGTTCCTCGGCGCGTTCCGCCGCCGCGTCTTCGAGACGATCGGCCTGTGGGACCCCGGCGCGATCACGAACGAGGACGCCGAGCTCAACCAGCGCATCCTCGACTCCGGCGGGCAGATCTATCTGTCGCGCGACATCGTCGTGCACTACTTCCCGCGCGACTCGCTGCAGGGGCTCGCGAAGCAGTACTACCGCTACGGGCGCGGCCGCGCGCGCACGCTGCTCAAGCTCGGCCGCTTCCCGACGCTGCGCCCGCTGATCCCGTTCATGATGGTCACCGGCGCGGCGACGTTGCTGCTCGTGCCACCGCTGTGGCCGATCGCGCCCGCCGCGTTCGCCGCCTACGCGCTCGCCACCGGCGCCGAGGCCGTGCGCGTCAGCCGCTCGCTCGGCGCGAGCGCCGTCCCGACGGTGTGGAGCATCTTCCCCGTGCTCCACGCGTCGCACGGCGCCGGCTTCCTCACCGGCCTCCTCCACTACCTCCGCAAGCCCGACTGGCCGGCCGAGCCGGAGCGCATCGGGCCGAAGAAGGTCGTGCTCCGCGCGATCTGATCGCGCGCTCGTAGAGATCCCGGGCCGATCCCGTCCACAGCCCGCTTCCGTCGAGGAATCGATGGATCGGAGTACGGTGGCGACATGGATCCCGCAGCGCGCGCGCGCATCGATCAGTGGAAGCTGTCGTTGCTGGAAGTCGTGAGCTCGGCGGAGCAGCGGTTGCTCGGCGCCGCCGGATGCGTCGGGTTCTCCGGCGCCGATGCGCGCGCGATCGCGGCCGCGCTCGAGGCCGGGACCTCGCTGGGCGTCGAGGTCGAAGGTGCGCCGCGAGGCGACGAGCAGCTCCACAGCGCGCTGTCGCGCGACGACCTCGCGCGCTCACTCTCGCTCCTCCGCCGCGAGCTCCGCGTCGCGCGCACCGATCGCGGCGCCCAGGGCCTCTGGCTCGCCCTGGGCACGCTCCACATCCCCGCCGACGACGCTCGCGCAGCTGCGTCGATCGCGGCGCCGCTGGTGCTGTGGCCGGTCGAGCTCGAGCGGGATGGGAGCGGGTTCCGGATCGCGCCGTCGAGGCGCGCGCCGATCGCGAACCCGTTGCTGGCGGCCGTGCTGGTCCGCGATCATGGGCTGATCCTGGCGAGCGGTGAGCTCGCGGGTGCGGCGGGCGTCGACGAGCTGCTCGGAGTGGCCGAGGGGTTCGCGACCACGCGCCCGGGATGGCGGGTCGATCGCGCGGTGTGCGCGGGCGTGTTCGCGCCGGAGCGCGCCGCGCTGTGGGGCGACCTCGAGGCGCTCGGGGATGCGCTGTATGCGTCGGACGGGCTGATCGGGCACCTCGCGGCGCAGCGCGGGGTCGCGCTGGCGCAGCCGTCGGGTGCCGCGGCGGCGGCCGTGACGCAGCGGCCGCGCGGGATCGAGCAGCTGCTCGCGCCGCTCGACGCGGACGTGCACCAGCTCGCCGCCGTCGCCGCCGCGCGCGCGGGCGCGACGTTCGTGCTGTCGGGCCCGCCGGGCACCGGCAAGTCGCAGACGATCGCGAACCTGCTCGTCGATTGCGCGAGCGCAGGCAAGACCGTGCTGTTCGTGAGCGGCAAGGCGCCGGCGCTCGACGTCGTGCAGCAGCGCCTCGCGGCGCTCGGCCTCGGCGAGCTGTGCATGGACCTCCACGCGCCGGGCGCGTCGGGCGGCCAGCTCGCCGGCCAGCTCGCGCGCGTCCTGGAGCGGCCGTTCCGGCCGGGCGCCGGCCCCGCCGAGGACGAGCGCCTCGGCGAGCTGCGCACCGCGCTCGACGCGCACGCCGACGCGCTGCACCGGGTCGGGCCGCTCGGGCGCTCGGTGCACGCCGTCCTCGGGCGGCTCGTCGAGCTCCGCACCACCCCGCGCGCCGCGCTCGCCGATCCCGACGCCGTCGGCCTCGACGCCGCCGCGTTCGACGCGCGCCTTCGCGCCGTGACCGCGCTCGCCGACACCGCCCTGCCCGTCGAGCCGGTCTCGACGCACCCGTGGCGCGCATCCACCCTCACCGCCGCCGGCGCCGCCGACCCGGTCTCGACGCACCCGTGGCGCGCCTCGACCCTCACCGCCGCCGGCGGCGCCGACCCGGTCTCCACGCACCCGTGGCGCGACTCGACCCTCACCGCCGCCGGCGACCCGCGCGCCGCGACCTCCTCCGGCGCCGACTCGAAGCGTGCGCTGCCCATGGAGCCGGCCTCGACGCACGGCGCGAGCCACGAGCTGCACGCGCCCGATGTCGCCTTCGCGAGCGGCGACCTTCGCGTTCGTGGCGCCGGGGACGGAGCGAGCGGAGGGCTGCGCGGGCGCGCGCTCGCGGCGATCGACGAGCTCGCCGACGCGGGCGATGCGCTCGGCGCGGCGCTGCGCGAGGTCGGGACGTTGGTGCCGGGGCTCGCGTCGCGCACGCGCGAGGAGATCGAGGCGCTCGGCGTACTCGCGGTGGTCGCGGCGAGCTCGCCGCGGCCGGGCGCCGAGATGCTCGGGCTGCCGCGGTCCGCGCGCTCCGACGACGTCGACGAGGCCGTCGCGCGCCTCCGCGCCCGCGGCGGCGGCACGCTCGAGGCGCCGCGCGATCCGCACGCGTTCCTCGCGCTCTCGCGCCGCCACCGCGCGCTCGTGCGCGAGGTCGCCGAGCTGTTCACGGAGCGCGTCGCGCAGCTCGATGCTTCGGCGCTGTGGGGACAGCTGAGGAAGTGGATGAACAGCGTCGGCCCGGTACGCTACGTCACGCTGCGCGCGGTGCGCGCCGAGATCCGCTCCGTCGCCGCGCCCGGCCGGCTCGAGACCGACGAGGCGATGCTCGCCGCCCTCGAGGCCGTGATCGCCGAGCGCGCATGCCACGCCGCGCTCACCGCCGCCACCGCCCCGGCGCGCCGCTGGTTCGGCGAGCTCGCCGACGATCCGCTCGCGCTCGACCTCGGCGTCGCAGACGGCGCGCTGTCCTGGGTCGGCGAGCTGCGCCGCGCCTTCGAGGGCGTCTCCGTCGCGACTCCCGGCACCGCCGACAACGACCCGGGCATCCGCGGCGCCGCATGGCGCGCGCTCGCCGCGCAGGTCGCCGCGGCGCCCGACGCCGCATCGTCCGGCCGCATCCCGCGCGCCGAGACCTCCGGCGCCCTACCCTCCGGCCGTCTCTCCCCGGCCTCTTCTTTCTCCTTCTCCTCCTCCTCCAGCACCTCGCTCGACGCGCGCACCGAGGTGACGACCGCCGTCTCGCGCACCGACACCGTCGGCGCCGCGCGCACCGAGGCGACCTCCGTCACCGCGCGCACCGAGTCGGGCGGCGACGGCGCCGATCCGACGTCGGACGCGTGGTTCGCCGAAGGCGACGCTATCGACGAGACGGCGGCGCCGGAGGGGCTCGAGGCGGGCCTCGCGAACACCGCGAGGGTCCCGCAGATGGCCCCCGATGCCGTCCTCGCGACGACCGCGCGGGTTCCGCAGCTCGCCGCGGCGCCGCTCGCGGACACCGCGCGGATCGCGCAGCCCGCGACGGGCCCGGTGCCCAGCGCGACCGCGCTCGGCGAGCCGTTCGCGCGGCTCGCGACGGGTCCGGGGCCCAGCGCGGCCGTGGTCGGCGAGCTCGCGCCGTTCGCGCGGCCCGCGACGGGGCCGGTGCCCAGCGCGGCCGCGGTCGGCGAGCTCGCGCCATTCGCGCGGCTCGCCGAGGCGGTGGCGCGCTGGCTACCCGCGCTCGCGCGCTTCGAGGCGGCGACCGGCATCGCCGAGCGCACCGTCACCGCCACCGCTACCGCCGCGGGCGCCGCGCCGTCGACGACGGAGGTGCTCGCCACGCTCGGCGAGCGCACGGCGACGCTGCGCGCGGCGATCGATGCACTGCCGGCGTGGGTCGCGTTCCACGGCGCGCGCCACGCGGCCCTCGCCGCGGGGGCGCACGCCGCCGTCGGCGCGATCGTGCGCGGCGACCTCGGCGCGAGCGAGCTCGCCGTCGCGTGGGAGCGCGCGACCCTGCTCGCGTGGGCCGAGGCCGAGCTGACCGACACCCCTGCCCTCGCGCGCTTCCACGGCGGCGCGCACCACGCGCACGTCGCCGCGTTCGCCGACCTCGATCGGGCCGCGCTCGCGCTCGTGCGCAGCCGCGCCCTCGCCCGCGTCGCCGAGCGCGTCCCCTCCGCCGCCGAGCGCCGCGCCGCGATCGCGGAGTCGCAAACGGCGCCGGGTGCGCAGACCCGTCGCGCCACGAACGAGGCGCCGTCGGGACCGATCGGTGCCGCGGCTGCACCGGCGAGCGAGATCGCGACGCTGATCGCGGCGGCGCGCCCGTCCGCGGAGGCGATGTCGGTCCGCGCGCTCCTCGCGGCGGTCCCCGGCCTCGCGCTGCGCCTCGCGCCGTGCGTGCTCGCGACGCCGCACGCCGTCGCGCGGCACCTGCCGGCCGGGCTCCGCTTCGACGTCGTCGTGTTCGACGAGGCCTCGCAGCTCGCGACCGCCGAGGCGCTCGGCGCGCTCGCGCGCGGCAGGTCCGCCGTGATCGCCGGCGACGCCCGCCAGATGCCGCCCGCGCACGGCGACAGCATCGTCGATGCCTGCCTCGCGGCGCGCGTTCCCGAGCTGCGCCTCGCCTGGCACTACCGCAGCCGCCACGAGGACCTGTTCGCATTCGCGAACGCCGCCTTCTACGGCGATCGCCTCCAGGTCGTCCCGGCGACGCACGCGTCGCCCGACCTCGGCGTCTCCTACCGCCGCATCTACAGCCCCGACCTCCACACGCGCGACACCGCCCCGATCACGATCCCCTTCGGGGCCGCCGCCAGATCCCTCGTGCACCGCACGAGCGACGACGCCCGTCACGCAGGAGCGATCGCCGCAGACAGCGACGCGGAGCGCGCGGAAGCAATCGCCGCAGACAGCGACGCGGAGCGCGCGGAAGCAATCGCCGCAGACCGCGACGCGCATCGAGCGAGCGCGCGAGCGAGCGTCGCAGGCGGCGCCGCGGAGCGCGCACGAGCGAAGGCCGGAGGTAACGACGGGCAGCACGCCGGCGACATCGCGGCGGTGTCGGACGCGAGCCGCGTTGAGGCGGAGGCCGTGGTCGCGGAGGTGATCGCGCGGCTGAAGGATCCGGCGCAGTGCACGCGCTCGATCGCGGTCGTGGCGTGCTCGCCGGCGCAGCGCGCGCTGATCGAGGACCTGCTCGACGAGGCGCGCGCGAGCGACGCCGCCGTCGACGCCGTCGTCGAGCTGATCGGATGCGGGGCCGTCCCCGTGATCGAGCCGGTGATCGTGAAGGAGATCGCCGACGTCCAGGGCGACGAACGCGATGTGGTGCTGATCTCGCTCGGCGATGCGCGCCCCGGCGCGCTCGCCCTCGCCGTCGCCACGACGCGCGCGCGCGAGCAGCTCGTCGTGTTCTCGAGCGTCGCCCCGGAGGACCTGCCGCCCGGCGACCTCGCGACGTTCCTGCACCACGCACGCACCGGCGGCGCCGGCCGCCCATCCGCGACCCCGGCGTCGCCGATCACCGAGGCCCTCGCGCGCGCCCTCGGCGATCGCGGGTGGACCGTGCGGCACCAGATCGGGTGCGGCGCGTACCGCGTCGAGCTCGCCGTCGTCGATCCGAACGATCCGGACCGCTACGTCATCGCGATCGAGACCGACGGTGCGGCCTACGCGAGCGCACCCGCCGCGCGCGACCGCGACCGCCTGCGCGCGCAGGTGCTCGCGCAGCTCGGCTGGCGCACGCACCGCGTGTGGAGCCTCGACTGGTGGCTCGACCCCGAGCGCGAGATCCAGCGCGCCCACGGCGCGATCGTGACGGCGCTCGCCGCCACGCGCCAGCGCCGCACGGCCTCGGGCCCGACGCGCCTGCCGCGCACCGCGCGCACGAGCACCCAGCCGCCGGTCTCCGGCGCGCGCCCGACCGACGGCGCGATCGTGCGCATCCCGCCCAAGCGCTCCGGCGAGCTCGCCGCCGTCCCCGATCCCGGCGCTCCGGGAACCGGCCCCACGCGGATCCCCCCGACCGCGAGCGCGAAGCTCGCCGGCACCACCGCCCGCAAAGGTGCGGGCGGGCTCGTGAGCGCCGGAGGCGCGGGCGCAGCAACGCGCGAGGCGCACCTCGCCGACGCCGGCGGCGCGGCAGCGAACGAGCGACGGGCCGACGCCGACGGTGTGACGACAAACGAGCGACGCGCCGACGGCGCGGCGACGAACGAGCGGCGCGCGGGCGCCGACGGTGTGGCGACGAACGAGCGACGCGCGGGCGCCGACGGTGTGGCGACGAACGAGCGACGCGCGGGCGCCGACGGTGTGACGGCGAACGAACGGAGCGCGGGCGCCGACGGCGCCGCGGCGAACGAGCGGAGCGCGGGCGTCGCGTCGGACGTGGACGGGGCGGCGGTGGTTGCGGTGGCGGTGCCGGTGGGTGAGGAGACCCGGCCGCTCGTGGCGGCCGTGGTGCCGCGCGAGGTCCCGGTGGCGGCCGCGGCGGTGGCCGAGGACACGCGGCGCATCGCGATGCTCGCGGCCGAGCGGGGGTCGGGTGGGGTCGAGGGCGTGCCGCCGAGCCTCGAGCGGACGTCGGCGAAGATCGCGTTCGCGGCGGGGAGCGCGCCGGTGCGCATCGCCCGCGGCGCCATCCCGATCGGGCCGTACACGGCCGCCGCGATCCCGCCGGGGCGGCGCACGCCCGACGACATGTTCGCGCCGCGGCACCTCGCGGAGCTCGGCAAGGTGGTCGAGCAGGTGCTCGCTGCCGAGGCGCCGATGCACGTGGACCTGCTCGCGCGCCGGGTCGGGGCGTACTTCGGCGTCGGGCGCGTGACCCAGCGCGTGCGCGACCACGTGTGCATCGCGCTCGAGGGGCGCTGCCGGCGCGGTGACGAGGCGGACATCGTGTGGCGCCTCGACCAGGACCCGGCCGCCGTCCCGGCGGTGCGCGTCGCCGGGGCGAGCCCGACGGGCAAGCGCGACATCCTCGAGATCCCGCTGCAGGAGCTGGCCGCCGCGGCCCGCGTCGTCGTCGAGCGCGCGCCGAGCATCGGCTCGGATGACCTCGTGCGCGACGCCGCGCGCCTCGTCGGCTTCGCCCGCATCACGGCCGAGGTCACGGCGCGGATCCACGCCGCCGTCCAGCTCGCCCAGCTCCGCGAGATGATCGCCATCGCGAACGGCCGCGCGATCCTTCCGCCCGACTGAGTCCGGACGCGCGCGTCACCCCGTCGCCGAGGATTCGTCGGCCGGCGCCGCGAACCCCGTGGAATCGCGATCGGCGACGTGGCAATGTTCTTGCGAGACGACGGTGAACCGATGACGAAGCCGTTCCTCCTCGCGTGCGCGTGTGCGGTGATGATGGCCGCCTGCGCCCTGTTCTCCACGGAGCACGGCGAGGGCAACGCCCCAGTGCCGCGCTTCTGCACCGGCAACGTGCAGACCGGCGACCGGTGCTTCAACAGCGACGTCTGCATGTGGAGCGAGCCGTTCGACGGCGGGAAGGTCCCGGCCGTGCACACGTGCTTCTGCGAGTTCGGGCAGTACCGCTGCTCGAGCTGCCCGGCGAACGTCACCGACTTCAACGCGACCTGCACCCCCGGCGACACGTGCGACTTCGTGTCGTTCGAGATCTGCGACTGCGCATGCGAGTCCGACGGCCGCTGGCGCTGCATCGGCCGCGACTCGCGCCAGCGCTGCGACGGCGCGTTCCCGCCCGACGATCCGTTCCCCGTCGACGCCGGCGGCTTGCCGTTCTAGCCCGGAGCATTCACCAGGACGTCGAGCGAGACCAAGCGATCCGAGGCAGAGCGAGGCGCACGCCCGGAAGCGGAGCGAGAGGTCGTCCTGCCGTGCGGACCGAGTGAGAACCGGCCGTACGCCTCGAGCCGCCCGGAGCGCGACGGTCGCAGCCGACGTGTTGGTGAATGATCCGGGCTCAGAGCCGGGTGTACGTCGCGTTGCGGCGGCGCGCCGCGGCGGCCTCCTCACCGGTGACGACGGTCTTGCCGACGGGCGCGAGCGCGCACAGCGCGAGCTTGACGTGCTGGATCCCGAACGGGATGCCGATGATCGTCGCGAAGCAGGCGACGGCCGAGCCGATGTGGCCGATCGCGAGCCACACGCCGGCGAGGAGGAACCACACGACGTTGCCGACGAAGCCGAGCGCGCCCGTGCCGAGGTCGCCGCGTCCCGTGAGCTCGCGGCGATCGATCGCCTCGCGGCCGAACGGCCGGAAACAGAAGTTGCCGAACATGAAGCACGCGCGCGCCCACGGGATCCCGATGATGCTGATCGCCGCGAGCAGACCGGCGAGCCACCAGCCGAGCCCCATCACGAACCCGCCGCACACGAACCAGATGATGTTGAGGATCGTCCTCACGGATCAGGTGTACGCGATGCGACCAACCCTGGCCCGTCGCGTGTGGTACGTTGCCCCGACGCGAGCGTGGTGGAATTGGTAGACACACTGTCTTTAGGTGGCAGCGCTTCACCGCGTGAGGGTTCGAGTCCCTCCGCTCGCACGACTCGAGCCTCCACCGGAGGCGCAAACCATGCCGCACGGCGTGATGTGGCCCTCCGGTTCCTGATCGCGGCCGGCTAGCATCGCGAATCGACGCGGGTGCGCAAAATCACCGCACCGCGCCACCGCGGCCGCCGGTGACGTGAAGATGTTCACGGATGCCCGCCGCGCTCGAGCCCGCCGTCACCCTGCCGTGGTTGGTGCGACTGCGCTGGCTGTTCGTGGTGGGCCTGATGGTCCTGTTCCCGGTCGCGGAGCGGGTCTTCGCGGTCGACATCGATCGCTGGTGGTTCGGCGTCGCCGTCGCGATCGCCGCCGCATCGAACGTCGCGCTCGCGTCGCGCGCGAGCCGGCGGTGGTCTCCCGCGGCCGTCATCGGTGCGGTCCTGATCTTCGACACCGCGCTGCTCACGTTCACGCTCGCCGGCCACGGCGGCGCGACGAACCCGTTCACGGTGTTCTACCTCGTGTACATCACGTTCTCGGCGGTCGCGCTGAGCTCGCGGTGGACCGCGACGATCGCGAGCCTCGCCGTCGTCGGCTTCGGTGGGCTGTTTCTCGTGCCGGCGCGGACGCACATCCACCACGACGGGCCGCCGCTGTTCAACTCGCACCTGCAGGGGATGTGGCTCGCGTTCGTGGTCGCCGCGATCCTCACCGCCTTCTTCGTCGGCAAGATCACCCAGGCGATCGGGCGGCAGCGCGACCAGATCGCGGCGCTCCGCGAGGCCGCCGTCCGCAACGCGCGTCTCGCCTCGCTCGCGACCCTGGCCGCCGGCGCAGCGCACGAGCTCAACAGCCCGCTCTCGACGATCGCGGTCGCGGCGCACGAGGCGCGCCGCGCCGCCGCGGAGGCCGGTGCGACGCGCGTGGCCGACGACCTCGTGCTGATCCTCGAGCAGGTGGATCGCTGCCAGAGCATCCTTCACCAGATGGCGGCGCGCGTGAGCGACAACGACGCGCCCGAGCCGCTGACCGTCGACGACATCGTCGGGCGGGTCCGTCGCGAGCTCGGCGATCGCGGCGAGCGGCTCGACGTGCGCACCGCACTCGACGGCGTCGCGCTCGACGTCCCCGCGATCCCGCTCGTGAAGTCGCTCGTCGCGCTGGTCAAGAACGCGCTCGATGCGAGCCCGGCGGACGCGCGCGTCGCGCTCGCGTTCGAGCGCGGCCCCGCCGCGGTCGCGATCGTCGTCGAGGATCGCGGTGAGGGAATCCCCGACGACGTGCTCGGCAAGGTCGGTGAGCCGTTCTTCACGACGAAGGAACCCGGGCGTGGTATGGGCCTCGGGGTGTTCCTGGCGCGCGTGTTCGCCGAGAGCCGCGGCGGCGCGCTGACGATCGAATCGCGCTCCGGCGAGGGGACGCGCGCCCGCATCCGGCTCCCGCTCGCGGTGGCCGCATGACGGCGATCCTCGTCGTGGATGACGACGAGCGCCTGCGCGAGCGGCTCGCGCGCGCGTTCGTGGACCGCGGCTTCGAGGTCCACGTTGCCGCCGACCACACCGACGCGCTCGAGGTCGCACGTGCGCACGCCCTCGATCGCGCCGTCGTCGACCTGCGCATGCCGGGACCCAACGGCCTCACCGTCGTGCGCGACCTGCGCGAGCTCCGCCCGGCGCTCGAGGTGGTGGTCGTCACCGGGTACGGCAGCATCGCCACCGCCGTCGAGGCCGTGCGCCTCGGCGCGCGCGATTACCTGACCAAGCCCGTCAACGCCGACCAGATCCTGGCCGCCTTCGAACAGGAGCCGGAGCCCGGCGGTGGCGACGACGAGCTCGCGTACGAGGTGCCATCGCTCGCGAAGGTCGAGCGCGAGCACATCGAGCGCGTGCTCCAGGAGTGCAACGGCAACGTGTCGAAGGCCGCGCGCGTCCTCGGCGTGCACCGACGGACGCTGCAATACAAGCTCGCCAAGTTCCCGGTGAAGCGCTGAGGACGTGCACCGCGTTCCCGGCGGCGTGAGCTCAGCGCAGCCTGATCGCGGTCTCGAGCACGCCGCGCAGGCCGAACGGATCTCCGACGGTGCCGTGCTGGATCTCGAGCGCGGTCTGCGCGCGGCCCGCCACCCACACGACGCGCACGGCGCCGACGAGGCGCTGCGCGCCGTCGCCGATCGGCATCGCGCCGCGCAGGCGCGCCCCCACGCCGAGCTCGCGGGCGAGCCCGAGCATCACGCCGGCCCCGTACGTCAGCTCCATCGCGTTCATCGGATCGACCAGCGGCCACATGCCGCCGCCGTGCGCGGCGTGCGCGGCGAGGCCGCCGACGGCGTAGCCGAGGCCGAGCGAGGTCGTCAGCGCGACCCGGCGCGACGTCCAGCCGCCCCACGCCTCGGGCATCAGCATCGCGTGCCCCATGCCGAGCCCGGCGTCGCCGTCTCCCGTGGGTGCCGACGCCATCATCATCGCACCCGCTGACCACGGCCCGCGCCCGACGAGCGAGACGTGACCGTGGACCATCACGTCGCCGGTGCCGTCGACGGTCTTGCCGTTCTTCGTGAGCCGGTACACCGGCACGCTCGCCGCGAGGCCGAAGCGACCGCTCGACCACCGGAGGCCGGCGACCACCGCCTGGTAGGCGCCCGTGAACAGACGCGCGTCGTAATCGGCGACGAGCACGCCGACGGACGCGGACAGCGACGAGCCCCCACCGTGACCGTGCCCGCCGAGCGCGCTCGCGGCGTGATCGGCGTGATCGGCGTGACCGGCGTGATCGGCATGAGCCACGTGAGCGACGTGTGCGTCGCGCGGAGCGATCGCGGTCTTCGCCGGCAGCGCGCGCGCACCGTGACCCGCGTGCGGGTCGTCGGCCTTCGACGGCGCCGCGTCCGTCGGGTGGTGGTGCCCCGCGCAGGAGTCGTCTTCCTTCGCCGCCTGCGCGACGTCGTGCGTAGGCTCGTCGTCCTCGGCGTGCGCGAGACCCGCGAAGAGGAGGAGTGGCGCGAGGCAGCGCGCGATCATGCGGCGAGCTTGCCGTTCACTTCCTCCCACGTCGACGGCGCATTTTTTCGCACCCGCACACGTCACCGCCAGCTTTCCCACCGCAGCTCGCCGTACAGCTCGATCTCGACCTGCACGGTGGTCGGCGCGGCCCCGGCGTTGCGCAGGAGCAGCGACCACGCGGCCTGCGACGGCGGCGTGAACTCGTACTCGACGGTCATCACGCCGCGCTCCTCCTTCACCGTCTGCGTGCTGCCACCGGCGTGCCCGTGGAGGTTCCAGTCGAGCAGCACCGGCGCCGACAGCGAGATCACGGCGCGATCCGCCGGGCCGCCGACGAGCGTCGCCTCGACGAGCTCGCCCACGCCCAGCGGCCTCGACTCCGTCACGATCTGACGAGGCACCGGCGGCGCGTCGACCTGCGCCGCCGCGTCCGGACCGGCGGGTTCGTCCTTGCCGCATCCGACCGCGAAGACGATCGCGGCCACACCGAGGCTCCGTGCATGCATCGGCGTAGCTTGCCGATGCCGTCGCGCGCGGGGGGCGCCGGGTAGCGTTGCTTTTTTTCGCACCCACCCGCTGCGGCGGTGGCGCAAATTTTCGCACCCCTCGATTCGTGTTCTCACTCACCGGCCGACCGGGCGAGAACGAACGCATGCGACGCGCTCTCTCCCTGATAGCGATCCTGGCCACCGCCGCGAGCTGCGGCGACAACGACCTGCAGGCCGAGATCGACGACCTCACCGCACAGCTCGCCACCACCGAGGCCGAGCTCGCTCAAACCGCGCAGCAGCGCGACACCTTCAAGCAGGAGCGCGACGCGCTCGCCGGCGCGCTGGCGGCGCTCGAGGCGAAGGTGAACCCGGTCATCAGCCTCGAGGTGCCGTTCGTGTTCGGCGCCGAGGCGCTCGAGCTCAACAAGGCCTATCCCGTCGCGGGCGGCGACACGCTCAGCTTCCGCGAGGTGCGGTACTGGCTGACCGGCGTGGCGCTGGAGCGCCCCGATCACTCGTTCGTCGACGTCCCGGACGGCTACTACCTCGTCGAGGCCCGCCCCGAGCAGCCGCTGACGAACGGCACCGAGTCGGCGCTCATGCTGCCGGCGACGCGGCGCGAGGCGATCTCGTTCACGAGCATCCCGTCGGGCACGTACGTCGGCATCCGCTTCCACATCGGCGTCGATCCGGCGCACAACGACGACCTGTCGCGCACCGCGGGCGAGCTCCACACGCTGAAGAACATGACGTCCGACAACGGCTGGATGTGGTTCACGAGCTACATCTTCACGAAGACGCGCGCCGACCTCGCAGGTCCGGGCGGCGCGGCCGTCGTGTCGTGGGACAACGGGTCCAACGACGACCTGCGCGAGGTCCACCTCGCGTTCCCGTCGGCGATCGAGACGGCGGCGGCCGTCGCGTACAAGGTCCGCGTGAAGGCCGACCTCGAGACGCTCGCCGACGCCGTCGCCCCGCGCCAGCGCGTCGTGATCGGCGCCGGCACGCCCGGCGACCGGTCGCTCCTGGCCGACGCATTCCGCGACATGTTCGTGCTCGAGTCCGCGGCCGCCGTCCCGTGACGCACATCCGGGTGGTGATCGGCGCTGGCGCGCTCGCACTCGCGCTCGTCGCCACCGCCGTGCTCGTCGGGCGGGGCGGTGCGGCGGCGCGTCCACCTCGCCGCGTCGCGCGCGCCGACCACTTCCCACCGGCACCCGCGACGCGCTCCCCGGCGACGCGCGCCGGCATCGAGCTCGGCCGCCGGCTGTTCTTCGACCCGCGGCTCTCGGCGAACGACCGCATCTCGTGTGCGACGTGCCACGAGCCCGCACGCGCATTCAGCGACGGCGTGGCGCGTTCGGCCCGCGGAATCAGCGGCGCCACGCTCGCGCGCAACGCCCCGGGGCTCGCGAACCTCGCCTGGGTCGAGCGGCTGTTCTGGGACGGCGGCGCGAAGAACCTCGAGTCGATGGTGCTCGGTCCGATCCAGCATCCCGACGAGATGGGCGAGACCGTCGCGCGCATGATCGAACAGCTCGCCGCGGATCCCGTGATGCGCGAGGCGTTCGCGCGGGCGTTCCCCGGCGAGGGCGTGACACCGTCGGGGGTGATGCGCGCGCTCGCGCAGTACCTGCGCTCGCTGGTGTCGGCCGACAGCCGCTACGATCGCCACGTGCGCGGCGAGGCCGGCGGCGAGCTCGCCGACGCCGAGCTGCGCGGCCTCGCGGTCGTGCGCGCGAAGTGCGCCCGCTGCCACGCGACCGAGCTGTTCACCGACCGCGCGTTCCACGACATCGGCCTCGATCCGCCGTCGGCGCTCCCCGACGAGGACCCGCGCCGCGGACGCGCGCGCGTGACGTTCCGCGCCGCCGACGAGCGCGCCTTCCGGACGCCATCCCTGCGGAACCTGTCGTACACCGCCCCGTACATGCACGACGGCCGGTTCGCGACGCTCGCCGAGGTGCTGGCGCACTACCGGCGCGGCGGGGTCGCGGGCGTCGCCCTCACCGACGATGAGGCCGACGACGTGATCGCCTTCCTGCGCGCACTCGACGATCCGGACTTCGTCGCGCGTCACGCGCGCTGACCGGGTTGCATCTCGAGCAGCTCACGGCGCGAACGGATCGGAGAGCGACGGATCGGTGAGGAACGTGTCGTCGGTGAGCGCGGCGAAGAACGCGAGGAGATCGGCGCGCTCCTGCGCGGTCAGCGTGAAGCCGCCGACGAACGAGCTCTTGTGCGGGTTGAGCTTGCCGTCGCCCGCGTTCGGCCCGCTCTCGATCAGGCGCCCGCCGCGCTCGTAGAACGTCAGCACGTCGTCGAGGCTCGCCATCGAGCCGTCGTGCATGTACGGCGCGGTGACCGCGATGTTGCGCAAGGTCGGCGGGCGGAAGCGGCCCTGGTCGCCGTCGGTGAACGTCACGTCGAACAGGCCCTGATCGGCGGCCGGGTAGGCGCCGGTGCCGCCGACGTTGTACAGGCCGGTGTTGAAGAACGCGACGTTCGGCTCCGACAGCGCGGCGTGATCGACGGCGATCGAGAAGTTGAAGCCACCGTGGCAGTGGTGGCACTCGAGGCGCTCGGAGAAGATCAGCGCCTCGCCTCGCAGCGCGGATTCGTCGAGGACGATCTCGCCGCGGCGGTGCTTGTCGAGCGGCGAGTTGCCCGAGATCAGGCGGCGCTCGAACGCGGAGAGCGCGGCGACCACGTGGCCGAGATCGAGCGGCTCGGTCGCGCCGGGGAACGCCGCGGCGTACAGCGCCTGGTAGGTCGGATCGCCGCGCAGGCGCGCGAGCACCGCGTCCTCGTTGCCCGTGATGCCGAGCTCGACGGGGTCGGTCCCGAACATGGGGACGGGCGCCTGTTGCTCGAGGAACGCGAGCAGGTGGTTCGCCCACGTCTGCGTCGGGTTGTACGCGATGTTCGCCAGGCTCATCGCGTTGCGGCGCAGGACGGTGCCCGTCGAGCCCGTCGGCGTGACGCGCCCGTCGGTGAACGCGCGCGCTTGCTCGTGGCAGCTCGCGCACGCCTGCGTGCCGTTGCCCGACAGGCGCACGTCGTAGAACAGGTGCCGGCCGAGCTCGGCGAGCTCGGGCGTGAGCCGCTTCCCCGGCGGCAGACGCGGGACGGGAAACCCGAACGGGAGCTCGAACGGCCACACGGACGCCGCCGCATCGGTGGGTGCATCGGCGGCGGCGTCGCCGGGCGCACCGTCGGGGCGCGCGGCGCGGTCGTCGCCACACGCGGCGACGATCACCGCGAGCGTGCGGGCGAGGTGCTTCACTCGATGCTCAGGAACCGCTGCTGCGGCTCGGCCGGGAACGCGCCGTACGGCAGTGCGAGCTTGGGCATCACCGTGTTGCACTCGGGGTCGCCGGGGAACGACATGCAGCCGGGTGCGGTGTCCATCGTGTTGGTCGTGATGTCGACGTCGGTGAGGAGGCGCCCGACGTCGGCGACGATCGTGCTCGTCGGCGTGAGGCCGGTGAGCGTCACGGGGATCGTGTTGGGACTCGTGCACGGCTGCGCCGGCGCCATCGATCCGGTGGCGCTGCATCCCGTCGAGCCGACGTGGAGGCTGAAGCCGCTGCCGTTCGCGACGCCGTCGGCCTTGATGAACTTGTAGCCCGAGCTCCACGCCCAGAACATCGCGGGCACGTTGAGCGGCGGCAGCGCGAGGGTCGCGTCGAGGTGGTTCTTCGCGAACGGGATGCCGATCGTGAGCCTCATGCCGGTGAACACCGTGCCGATCGGCACCGTCCCGGTGAGCGCGGGGTGCGTGGCGACGGTGCCCATCTGACAGCCCGTGCCGCCGTTCTCGAAGTCGAGGAGCGCGATCCCGTCGGCCGTCTGGAACGCGTCGACGTCGAGGGTGAGCGGCACATCGCCGTCGGCGGTGACGAGGGTGACGTCGTGCACGAAGAAGCGGAAGTCGATCGCGGTGTAGGCGGCCGCCGTGCTGCCGACGCCCGCGTAGGTCTGCCCGCACGCGAACGGCGCGCCGTTGACGCGCGCGGCGAACGGGATCGTGAGGCGCTCGGTCGTCGCCGCGTCGGGTGCGGCGTCGGGATCGGCGGCGTCGTGGGAGGCCGGCGCGTCGGTGGCAGGTGGGTCGCCGCCACCGCACGCCGCGCACGAGAGGATCAAGGCAACGCAGGAGCGCACGGGCGCACTATCACCGAAGGCCTCACGCGACGTGGCGCGCAAAATCACCGCACCCCGCCACGGCCATCGAACGGCGCCACAAAGGATCACGACCGAGAGCGGATCCGCGAGCTCCGTGGGCAGGAGTTCGCCGTCGTGGCTCCTCTCGTCACGCTGTAGATGGCGTTGACGCCCCGCCGAACCGCGTCTATCGTGCGCCGGTGTTGGTGCTCCGTGCTTCGGCCCGGGGCTGAAAAGGGAACCCGGTGGAATCCCGGGACTGCCCCGCAGCGGTAATCGAGAACGACTCCACCGGCAATCGGTGGTTGGTAGGAAGCCGGCGACGCCGGAACGCTCGAGAGTCCGAAGACCTGCCAGCGCCCGGTCGGACAGACAAACCGCCGGACCACCATGCACCTCGCGGGAGGTCGGCAGGTCCGAGCGTCGCGATGGTGCGTGCGTGTCGGCGCCTTCCACGCGGTGCCGGAGGCGCGCGATGCCACAACACGAATATCCCCCGGGTCAGGTGACTCGGCTCGTATCGCGGCCGCGCCCTCCACGCAGGCGCCGAGGGGCGCCGGAGGGAATGCCATGGCTGTACTTGCAACGTGTCTCGGATTTCCCCGCATCGGTCGTGACCGCGAGCTGAAGAAGGCACTCGAGAGCTACTGGTCCGGAAGGACGACGATCGACGACCTCGAACACACCGCGCGAAACCTGCGGCGGCGGCACTGGACCGCGATGAAGGACGCCGGCCTCGATCACATCCCGAGCAACGACTTCTCGCTGTACGACCACGTGCTCGACACGGCGGTCATGCTCGGCGTCGTTCCGGAGCGGTTCGCATCCATCTCCGATCCGGCGCGACGCTACTTCGCGATGGCGCGCGGACTCCAGGATGCGGACACGGGCACGGACGTCGCCGCACTCGAGATGACGAAGTGGTTCGACACGAACTATCACTATCTCGTTCCGGAGCTCGCGCCGCACCAGACGTTCGCGCTCGATCCGTCGCGCATCCTGCGCGAGATCGACGAGGCGCGCGCCACCGGTGTCGACCCGCGGCCGGTCGTGCTCGGGCCGGTCTCGTTCCTGCTGCTGTCCAAGCTCGCGCACGACGAGGACGGGCGGTCGACGATCGATCTCCTCGACGATCTCGTCGCGACCTACGAGCGCCTGCTCGGGCTGCTCGCCGCCGCCGGCATCGGATGGGTCCAGCTCGACGAGCCGTGCCTCGTCACGGACGCCGCCGACGTCCATCGCGCGGTGTACGAGCGTGCGCTCGCGCGGCTCGCGCGACTCGCGGTCCGACCCAAGGTCGTGCTCGCGACCTACTTCGCCGACCTCGCGCCGGAGTCCGTGCCGGCGGGCTTCGAGGCGCTGCACGTCGATCTCGTGCGCGCACCGGAGCAACTCGACCGCTTGATCCCTGCGCTCGGCGACGCGGTGATCCTCTCGCTCGGGGTCGTCGACGGCCGCAACGTCTGGTGCACCGACCTCGATCGGGCCCACGCCCTCGTGCACCGCGCGATCGAGCACCTCGGCGAGGCGCGCGTGTGGATCGGGCCGTCGTGCTCGCTGCTCCACAGCCCCGTCGACCTCGGGCGCGAGACGAAGCTCGATGCCGAGCTGCGCGAGTGGCTCGCGTTCGCGATGGAGAAGCTGATCGAGATCCGCGCGCTGGCGACGCACGCGCAGTCGCCGCACCCGACGGACGTGACGTTCGAGCGCGCCCGCGCCGCGCACGCGAGCCGCCGCCGCTCGCTGCGCGTCACCGACGCCGCCGTCCGCGCGCGCCTCGCCGCGGTCGACAAGCCGATGCTGCATCGCGCGTCGCCGTTCGGCCTGCGCGCGAAGGAGCAGCGGAGCCGCCTCGGGCTGCCGATGCTCCCGACGACGACGATCGGCTCGTTCCCGCAGACGAGCGACGTCCGTGGGGCGCGCGCCGCGTGGCGCTCGGGCAAGCTCGGCGACGAGGCCTATCAGTCGTTCCTGCGCGACGAGACGCAGCGCTGCATCTCCCGGCAGGAGGAGCTCGACCTCGACATGCTCGTGCACGGGGAGTTCGAGCGGACGGACATGGTGGAGCACTTCGGCCAGTTGCTCGCGGGCTTCGCGTTCACCGAGCTCGGCTGGGTCCAGAGCTATGGCTCGCGCTGCGTGAAGCCGCCGATCCTGTTCGGCGACGTCTCGCGACCGGCGCCGATGACGGTGGCGTGGTCGAGCTACGCGCAGTCCCTCACGAAGCGCATCGTCAAGGGCATGCTCACGGGCCCGGTGACGATCCTGCAGTGGTCGTTCGTGCGCGACGATCAGCCGCGCCGCGATACGGCGATGCAGATCGCACTCGCGCTGCGGGACGAGGTCGCCGACCTCGAGGCCGCCGGCATCGCGGCGATCCAGGTCGACGAGCCCGCGATCCGCGAGGGGCTTCCGCTGCGACGGCGCGATCGCGAGGACTACCTGCGCTGGGCGGTCGAAGCGTTCCGCCTCGCGACGTCCTCGGTTCGCGACGACACCCAGATCCACACGCACATGTGCTACTCGGAGTTCGGCGAGATCATCGATGCGATCGGCGATCTCGACGCCGACGTCCTGTCCATCGAGACGTCGCGCTCGCGGATGGAGCTGTTCGTCGACTTCCGGCGCGCCGGCTATCCCAACGAGGTCGGCCCCGGTGTCTACGACATCCACTCGCCGCGCGTGCCCACGACCGACGAGATCTACGATCTCCTGAAGCGCGCGGCCGCCGTCCTCTCCGTGGATCGCCTGTGGGTCAACCCGGACTGCGGGCTCAAGACCCGCGGCTGGCCGGAGGTCCAGGCCGCTCTCGCGAACATGGTCGAGGCCGCGCACCGGCTGCGGCGTGACTACACGGAGCTACGTCCGGCATGACCGAGGTCGACGCCTCGCTCTGTCCGCTGTGCGGCGGCGCCAACGACTGCGGCCGCGCGGCAGGGCGCTCGACGTGCTGGTGCTTCGAGGTCACCGTGCCGCGAGATGTGCTCGCGCGCGTGCCGGCCGAACAGCGCGGCGTCGTCTGCATCTGTCGCCGATGCGGCGACGGAACGACGGACGCCGAGCAGCGCCGGCGCCTCGCACTGCGGTGGACCCGGCGATGACGGACCGATGACCGACCGAGTGGCAATCACGGAGTGACGCTTCACTCCCGATCTCGCCACGCGCACTCGCCAACGGTCGGTGTGTGTCTTGCAGCCGGCTGTGCCGGTGTCGGGAGCATCTCTGGCGATGGTGGTGTGGCTCGCCGTGGCGAGCACGGCCGCGGTGGCAGATCCGTTGCCGGCGCGGCTCGATCTCGCGCAGGCGATCGCGCTGTTTCGCGTGGCCGGCTTCGACCTGCTGATCGCGGAGGCCGACATCGAGAGCGCACGCGGCGACGAGGTCATCGCGCGCGCGCTCCCCAATCCGAAGCTATCGCTCACCTACGGGCGCTCGTTTCACACGAGCTGCGCGCACCCGCCATGTAGTGCGGTGCCGCCCGCGTACGGCGCGACGATCAACGATCAAGCGGCGATCGAGAGCACGCTCAGCGGCAAGCGGCGCCTGCGTCTCGCCGTGGCGCGAGCGGCGCTGTCGGCGGCGCGCTGGGAGCGGGTCGACGTCGAGCGCGCGCTCGTGCTCGAGGTGAAGTCGGGGTTCGTGCAGGTCCTGATCGGACAGCGAACGCTCGAGCTCGCGAGGGAGACGGCGTGGGCCTACGGCGTGCTGCTCGCGAAGACCGAGCGGCAAGCCACCGCCGGCAAGATCGGCGAGGCCGACGTGCTCCGCGTTCGCGTCGCGAAGCTCCAGGCCGATCAGAGCGTCGACACCGCGGTGCAGGCCCTGCGCAAGGCGCGCGCGCAGCTCGCGTTTCTGCTCGGCGTGCGCACGGCCGTCCCGGCGTACGTCGCGGTCGAGCCGCGGCTCGAGCACTACGAGCTCCCGCCCCGGCTCGCCGCGACGACGCACGATGCGCTCCTCGAGCTCGCGTTCGCGAAGCGCCCGGACCTGCGCGCGCTCGAGGCGCAGCTCGCGAGCGCCGAGGCGCAGGTGCGGGTCGCGCGGCGCGAGCGCTTCCCCGACGTCGAGGTGACCGTCGGCTACTCGCAACAGGGCACGAACGAGCTGGCGGTGACGCCGCCGACGTTCGCCTTCGGCCTGTCCGCACCGATTCCGCTCTTCTATCAGCAACAGGGCGAGATCAAGAAGGCGGAGGCGAACGCGCGATCGCTGCGCGTCCAGGTCGCGAAGCGGCGCGCGGTGATCGTCGACGACTTCGAGACGGCCTATGCCGACTTCGTCGCGGCGCAGGCGCTGGTCCGCCGCATGGAGGACGGTGGGTTGCTCGCCGCCGCCGCGGCCGCGAAGGATGCCGTGATCAAGGCGAAGGACGCCGGGGCCGCGACGCTGCTCGACGTCCTCGTCGCGCTCGCGACCTTCAACGCGACGCGCGTCGAGTACGAGACCGACGTCGCCGCGTACTGGACGGCGGTCTTCGAGCTCGAAGCCGCGACCGGCACGGAGCTCCTCCGGTGAGGCCGGCGCTGGCGCTGGTCGTCGCGGCGTGCACGCGCGAGGCGATCGAGCACCCGCCGGAGGGAGAGCGGTGGCTCAGCCCCGAGGCCGCCCGGGACGCGCGAACCGCGACCGCCGAGCTGCGCAACCTCGAGCAGCCGATCGTCGCGCGAGGTCGGATCGTGTTCCACGACCAGCACGTCACGCGCGTGTTCTCGCCGGTCACCGGGCGCGTCACCGACGTGCACGTCCGACCGGGCGATCGCGTCGAGCCCGGCGATCCGCTGGTCACGATGATCTCGAGCGACGTCGGCGCGGCGCAGGCGGAGCTCGTCTCCACGCGGGCGGCGCTCGCGGCGACCGATGCGGACCTGCGACGCGAGACGAGCCTGCTCGCGCACGACGCGACCTCGGTGCGCGCGAGGGAGGCGGCCGAGGACGCTCGTCGCACCGCCGACGCGGCGTTTCGGCGCGCGCACCTTCAGGTCCAGGCGCTGGAGGCGTCGACGGGCCGCGCGTACGTCGTCCGCAGCCGGGTCGGCGGCGAGGTGACCGAGCGCGCCGTCGATCCCGGTGCGGCCGTGATCGGGCAGTACTCCGGCGGCCCCGCGCCGGTGCTGGTGACCATCGGCGACACCGCGGAGGTGTGGGCCGAGGGCGATGTTGCCGACCTCGAGCTTCCCCACGTCGCCGTCGGGGATGCCGTGGACGTCGACGTGGCAGGTGAGCGCCGCACCGCGCGCATCGACTACATCGCGAGCACGGCCGATCCGGTGCTGCGTACCCGGCGCATCCGCTGCGGGCTCGCGAACCCGACGCGGCTGCTCAAGCCCGGCATGATCGCGACGCTGCGCGTGCGCCGCCCGGCGACGTACGGCCTCGTCGTCCCGCGCGAGGCCGTCGTGCGCACGAGCGAGGCCAACTTCGTGTACGTCGCCGCCGGAGTCCGACCCGACGGCAGGCACGTGTTCGTGCGCCATCACGTCACGTCCGGCGACGAACGAGACGGCGTCATCTCGATCCGCGATGGGCTCGACGCCGGCGACGTCGTGCTCGTCGGCACGCGCCCGGCCGCGGAGACGCGCGCGCGCGTGCGCCTGACGGCGGACGCGTTTGCGGCGAGCCGGGTGACGACCGCCGTCGCCGAGCAGCGCCCGACGTCCGGATCGCGGACGATCGGTGGGCGGGTCGTCTTCGATGCGAGCCGGATCAGCGCCGTGGCGTCGCAGGTCAACGGCCGGATCACGGAGGTGCTCGCCGCCCCGGGGCAGCGGATCGTACGCGGGACGCCGCTCGCCGTGCTCACGTCTCCCGACGTCGGCAAGAACCTCGCCGATCGGCTCGCGGCGCAGGCGCGGATGATCCAGACCTCGCGCGAGCTGCGGCGACAACGCGAGCTGTACGCCGAACACGTCACCGCCCAGCGCGACCTTCAGGCGGCCGAGGCCGAGGCCGCGAAGGCGTGCGCCGAGGACGAGCGTACCCGCCGGCTCGTCGAGCAGCTCGAGCTCGCGCCGGGCGACCTCGTCTCGCAGCGCTACGTGCTGCGCAGCCCGATCGACGGCCAGGTGATCGCGCGGACCGCCAAGCCGGGGCTCGAGGTCCAGGGCCAGTACTCGAACCAGGGCAACACCTCGGAGACGACGCCGCTGTTCACGATCGGCGCGCTCGACCCGATCTGGGTGATCGGCGAGGCCCACGAAGCCGACCTGCCCTACCTCCACGAGGGTGCGGGCGCGGCGATCCGCGTCGCGGGCGATCCGGCCGTGCACGCGGCGCGCGTCGAGTGGATCTCCGAGGTCCTGACCGCGACGACCG
Organism: Deltaproteobacteria bacterium; assembly: GCA_019637375.1. Taxonomy (GTDB): domain Bacteria; phylum Myxococcota_A; class Polyangia; order Haliangiales; family Haliangiaceae; genus JABFXX01. The sequence continues at coordinate 24,176 of JAHBVW010000033.1, forward strand.
GGACGGCGCAGGTGCGGTGCATCGTCGCGAACCCGGACCACCGGCTCGTCCCCGACGCGAGCGCCACGCTGGACGTCGAGGTGCCGGGTTCGCCGGCCGTCGTCGTTCCGCGCAACGCGGTGCTGCGCAGCGCCCACGACACGATCGTGTTCGTGGTCCACCGTGCGCACGACGGTGTCGTCGAGCTCGAGCGACGCCCGGTGCACGCCGACGTGGACGAGACGAAGCGAGAGGTTGCCGTGCGCGCCGGGCTCGCAGCCGGCGAGACCGTCGTCGTCGACCACGCGGTGATCATGCTCGGGCTGGTCGGAAGATGATCCCGAGGATCGTCGCGTTCGCCGTGCGCAGCCGCGGCGTGGTCCTCGCGTTCGCGGTCATCGTGTTCGTCACGGGCTTCGTGGCGTTCCGCGCCCTGCCGATCGAGGCCTATCCGAACCCGATCCCGCCGCTCGTCGAGGTCATCGCGCAGCCGCCCGGATGGAGCGCCGAGGAGAGCGAGCGCTACGTCGCGATTCCGCTCGAGACCGAGCTCGCGGGCATGCCGGGACTCGAGCACATCCGATCGCAATCGCTATTCGGGCTCGTCGACGTGAAGTGCTATTTCAGCTGGGACGTCTCCTACAAGGATGCGCGGCAGGAGGTCATCAATCGCCTCCAGGCACTCCAGCTCCCCGCCGGGATCCAGGCCGGCATCTCGCCGTGGAACCCGCTCGGCGAGATCTTTCGCTATCGGCTCGTCGACCGCGTGTTCGAGCGCACGAAGGAAGACCTGATGAGGATCCGCGATCCCGGCGAGCGCGAGGCGAAGCTCCGCGCGGCACGCGAACACAGCTTGCTCAAGCTGAAGACGATCCAGGATTGGGTGCTCGAGCGGCAGTTTCGCCAGGTCCCCGGCGTCGCCGACGTCACCGGGTTCGGCGGCCTCACGAAGGCCTACCGCGTCGAGGTCGATCCGCAGAGGCTCCTCGCGCGCGCCGCGACGCTCGATCAGGTCGCGACCGCACTCGCGAATGCGAACCAGAACGTCGGGGGCGAGCGCCTCGTCGTCGGCGAGCAGAGCTATACGGTCCGCGGCGTCGGCGTCGTCGGCGCGCGCGCCGCGGCCGCCACCTTCGAGTCCGCCGCCGTGCGCGACCTCGACGCGGTCGTCCTCCGCGAGGAGAACAGCATCCCGTTGCGTGTCGCCGACGTCGCCTCGGTCGCGGTGGGATGGAAGCCGCGCCTCGGGATCATCGGCAACGGCGAGGACGACGACATCGTCGAGGGCATCGTGCTGATGCGCTACGACGCGCAGACGGATGCCACCGCCGCGGGCGTCCAGGAGCGCCTCGCGCACATCCGCGAGTACCTCCTGCCGCCGGAGCAGGGCGTCGAGATCGTGCCGATCTACGACCGCCGCGACCTGACGCACCTGACGACGCACACCGTGCTCGAGAACCTGCTCTTCGGGATGGGCCTCGTCGTCGTCGTGCTGGTGCTGTTCCTCGGCAGTGTGCGCGGCGCGCTGATCACGGCGGTCAACATCCCGGGCGCGCTGCTGATCGCGTTCTCCGGCATGGTCGCGACCGGCACCTCGGCCAACCTGCTCTCGCTGGGTGCCGTCGACTTCGGGATCGTCGTCGATTCGACGGTGATCGTCATGGAGAGCATCGTCCGCCACCTCGGCGGCAACGGCGGCTCGATCGGCGAGCGCATCGTCGCCTCGGCGCGGCAGATCGGCCGGCCGATGGCGTTCTCGACGCTGATCATCGCCGTTGCCTTCCTGCCGCTGTTCACGATGAGCGGGGTCGCGGGCGCGATCTTCGCGCCGATGGCGCGGACGTACGCGTTCGCGATCGCCGGCGGCATCGTGCTCGCGTTGACGCTCACGCCGGCACTCTCGACGTGGGCGTTCCGCGCCGCGACGCCGGAGAAGGAGAGCCTCGCGATGCGGTTCATGCGCCGGCTCTACGCGCCGCTGTTCTCCTTCACGCTCGGGCGCCCTCGCATCGCGGCGCTGGGTGCCCTGGCGATGGCCGGCGTCGGCGTCGCGATCTTCACGATGCTCGGTGGCCAGTTCCTGCCGCAACTCGAGGAGGGCAACCTGTGGATCCGCGCGACGCTGCCGACGTCGGTCTCGCTCCCGGAGGCCGCGGCGCACACCCGCCGCATGCGCGACATCGTGCGCCGCAACCCCGAGGTCATCACCGTGGTCTCGCAGGTCGGTCGTCCCGACGACGGCACCGACGTCGCCGGGTTCAACAACATCGAGATCTACGCGCCGCTCGTCCCGTTCGACGAGTTCCCCTCCGGTGTCACGAAGGCGACGCTGACCGAGCGGTTGCAACAGGAGCTGTCGCGCGAGTTCCCCGGCATCGTCTTCAACTTCTCGCAGTACCTGTCCGACAACGTCGAGGAGGCGCTCTCCGGTGTGAAGGGCGAGAACAGCCTCAAGGTGTTCGGTCCGGAGGTCGCGGCCAACGAGGCCACGGCGCGCTCGATCGCCGAGGTGATGTCGCACGTGCGCGGCATCGCGGACCTCGGCGTGCTGCATTCGATGGGGCAACCGTCCGTCGAGATCGTCGCCGATCGCGCGGCGCTCGCGCGCTACGGCCTCAACACCGGCGACGTCGAGAGCCTGATCGCGACGGGCATCGCCGGGCGCACGGTGACGCAGGTGTTCGAAGGTGAGAAGACGTTCGACGTGGTCGTGCGCCTTCAGGAGGCATATCGCAACGACGTCGCCGCGATCCGCGCGTTGCTCCTCCCGACCAAGACCGGCACCGTTCCGCTCGGCCAGGTGGCTTCGGTCACCATCGACGACAGCGCCGCGGTGATCTTCCGCGAGGACGGCGAGCGCTACTCTCCCGTGAAGTTCTCGGTGCGCGGGCGCGACCTCGAGAGCACCGTGACGGCCGCGCAGGAGGCGGTCGCGGGAGCCGTCACGCTCCCACCCAGCGCACACCTCCAGTGGACCGGCGAGCTCGGGGAGCTCGAGCACACGAAGCGCCGCCTGTGGCTGCTCGTCCCGCTCTCGCTCGGCCTCATCACGCTCCTCACGTACGCCGCCGTGCGGAGTGTCGTCGACACACTCGTGGTGCTCGCGAACCTGCCGATCGCGTGTTGCGGTGGCGTCGTCGCGCTCACCATCGCCGGCGAGCCGTTCTCGGTGTCCGCCGCGATGGGCTTCGTCTCGATCATCGGCATCTCGATCCAGGCCGCGATCCTCATCGTCACCTACGCTCAGCGCGCGTGGGCGGAGGGAATGAGCATCGTCGACGGTGCCCGCACCGCCGCCGAGCAGCGCTTTCGCCCCGTGTTGATGACCACGCTCGTCGCGACGCTCGGACTCCTACCGGCGGCGCTCTCGCACCGGATCGGCGCCCAGGTCCAGAAGCCGCTCGCGATCGTCGTCATCGGCGGCTCGCTGACGCTCGCGCTGCTCACCCAGCTGCTGTTGCCACCTCTGCTCGTGCTCGCTCACCGGCGACGCGCGTGACGATTTTCGCGAAGGCGCCGGGACCCGGTGGCAACGCACTCTCTGTGAAGTCCAACGTCGGCCCTCCCCTCCTCGCCATCGGCTGCGTCCTTGTAGCGAGCCCCGTGGCCGAGGCCACGCCCGAGGAGGGTTCGCGCTTCACGGTCCTGCGCGCCCCGGATACGATCACCGTCGGGCTCGGCGCCGCGCTTCCGATGTTCGTCATCTACGAGTTCCCGGGGCCGCTGGCCAACGTGACGCTCGGGTGGGACATCCATGCACACGCGCAGGTCGTCGCGAGCGCCGGCGCCGGCGCGCTGCACCTGGACGGCTCGCGCCGGTATCACGGCAAGCTCGGTGCCGGCGTGCGCGGCTTTCCGTGGAGACGAGGTCCGCTGTGGGGACAGCTGGGGTTCGGGTTGAACGGGTACGTCGAGCGCACCGGCATCGTGCTCCCCGAGCGTAGGGTCAGCGCGACCGACCTCGGCGCGCAGCTCACGGCCGATGCGGCGGTCGGAGTCGCCGTGTGCGGGTGGGAAGTCGCCGTGGGATTCGACTTCATCCTCGTCCCGACTCGCTACTACACGAGCTACACGGGAGACGAGAGTCTGCCGAACCGAGGGATGGCCGTCGCCTGGATCGGGAGGCAGCTGTGAAGTCCGCCTGGCTCTCCATCGTCCTCGTGGCCGGCTGCGTCGACTACATGACGCCGGATCCGCGCGACACGCTCGCGTCGCTGCCGAGCGACGTCCCGACCCCGGCCGACAATCCGACGACGCCGGAGAAGGTCGCGCTGGGCCGCGCGCTGTTCTGGGATCCGATCCTGTCGGGCGATCGCGACGTCGCATGCGCGACCTGCCATCACCCGGACTTCGCGTACGGCGACGGGCTCGCGGTTTCGGTCGGCGTCGGCGGCCGCGGCATCGGGCCGGTGCGCGCGACGAACCTCGACGCGCCGCGCACGCCCCGCAACGCGCAGACCGTGCTCGTGACGGCGTTCAACGGGCTGACCCTCGACGGTGCCGTTCCCGCCGAGGAAGCGCCGATGTTCTGGAACCACCGCGTGGCCTCGCTCGAGCAGCAGGTCTTCGGGCCGATCAAGAGCGACGCCGAGATGCGCGGCACCTCGATCCCCGAGGAGCAGATCGTCGACGTGATCGTCGCGCGCCTCGCCGGCATCCCGGAGTATGCGGTGTTGTTCGAGGCGGCGTTCGGCGCCGAGGGCGTCACGCCCTCGACGCTCGCCAAGGCGATCGCGGCGTTCGAGCGCACGCTCGTCCCGACCGACACCTCCTTCGATCGCTACATGAAGGGCGACGACGACGCCATGTCCACCTCGGCGATCCGCGGGATGCACGGGTTCATCTTTCAGGGCTGCGCGAGGTGCCACAACGGGCCCATGCTCTCGGACTTCAAGTTGTACGAGCTGCCCATTCCGGCGACGCACGGCGGCCCCGAGGTCCTCGGCGAGGCGACCGGCAAGTTCCGCACGGCATCGCTGCGCATGATCTCGCGTACGGCGCCGTACGGCCACAATGGTGTGTTCGAGAACCTCTCCGAGGTGGCGGACTTCTATCACAACATCCCGGTCACGACGCCGTTGCTCGAGGGTGACGTCGAACCGCCGCTCGGTGGAGGTGATGACCTGCTCGCGTTCTTCGAGGCGCTGTCCGACGGTGCCTTCGATCGCACGATTCCCGATCGCGTGCCGAGCGGGCTCTCGCCGGGCGGTCCATGACGATTCGCGCTGCACTCGTGGCGAGCATGTTTCTGATCGGCGTCGCGCACGCCGATGCTCCATGCTCGTGGACCGTCGCGCTCGACGGCGACGAGGCGGTCGCGGCGGAGATCCGCGATCACCTGAAGGTGCGCGGCATCTCGACCGACACGTCGATGTGTTCCGGACTCCGCACCCACGTCGAGCGCCGCGGCGAGGTCCTCGTCGTGACCTTCGCAGCTCCCGGTGGCGCGCTCCTCGAGCGGGTCGTGAGCGATTCGCTCACGGCCGCGGTGGTCATCGAGTCGCTCGTGCGCGTCGACGTGAGCTCGCCCCTGCTCGCGCGCCGCGCGCCCACCACGCCGCCTGCCCCAACGCCCGCAGCGCAGCCCGTGCCCTTGCCGCCACCACCGCCCGAGCGAAGGGGCCTTCACGTGTTCGGTTCGTTCGACACCGCACTCGCCGACGACCGCACCAGCTGGCTCGGCGTGCAGGTCGGTGCGTGCGTCATGCTCGGGGCGATCTGTCCATCCGCCCGCTTCCGGTTCGACGTCGTCATGGCCGGCGGCCGTGCGTGGGATGACTCGATCTTCCGCAACAGCTCGGAGCTGCTCGTCGGCTTCGATGTCCCTCTGTCCGCGAGGACGTGGCTCGTGGTGCCCGGCGTCGCCATGGGGATGGGCGGCGTGCGCACCGAGCGAGCGGATCCCGACAACCCGGGCGGCGTCGTGAAGCGCGAGACCACCGGGATGCGCGGCCAGCTGCACGCGACCGTCCTCGTCCCGCTGTCGACGAAGCTCGCCGTCGATCTCTCGCTCGCGGGAGTCCTCCTTCAGGAGACGGAGATCGACGAGGGCCGGATGACGCCGCTGCCGCGCGACCCGTGGGTCGTGTTCCGGTTCGGCGTGGGCCTGAGGTACGGCGACCGATGACGGGGAAGCTCGTGCCGCTGCGTCGTGTCGGAGGCGTCGGAGGCGGAGTCGCGGAGCTCTCCGATGAGGGGCTGCTCGCGGCGTGCGGAGCCGGCGACGTTGCTGCGCTCGGCGCGCTGTTCGATCGCTACAGCGATGCCGTGTATCGCTTCGCCGGCAGGTTCCCGCTGATCGACAAGGTCGACCGCGACGACCTCGTCCAGACGACCTTCCTCGAGGTCCGGCGCACGGCCGGCACCTTCCGCGGGCAGTCCAGCGTCAAGACGTGGATCCTCGGCGTGGCCGCCAACGTCGCGCGGGTCGCGCTGCGCTCGGAGCGCCGGCAACAAGAACGGCAAGCGAAGTACCTCGAGCAACCGACGACGCTGCCGCTCCGGGTCGACGAGCAGATCGAGCAACGCAAGCTGCTCGCCCGTGTCGAGACGGCGCTCGCCCACCTCTCGCGCGAGCACCAGGTCGTGTTCATCCTGTGCGACCTCGAGCAACTCCCCGGCACCGAGGTCGCGAGGATCCTCGACATCCCCGAAGGCACGCTGTGGCGCCGACTGCACGAGGCACGCAAAGCGATCCGCACCGAGATCGAGCGAGGTGACAAATGACCACCTGTCCCGACGACATCGAGCTCACGAAGGCCCTCTCGGCCGGCGATCCGGCGTTCGCGTCGCACGCGGCGACATGCGCATCGTGCCGAGCCACCTGGGAAGCAACGCTGCACGCGATCGATGTCGCACGGCAGCGCGAGGTCCCGATGCCCACCGCGTCGGAACGCGAGGCGATGCGGACTTCGCTCCTCGCCGGGTCCTACACGAGCGCCTCGGCGCCCGCCGAGGCGCTCGTCGGCCTCGGGCGGCGCCGCCGCATCCTGTGGATCGGCGTGGCATCGGTCGCGGCGGCCGCCGTGGTCACGCTCGTGATCCTGTCTCGTTCAAGTGAACCCGCGCAGGGTCATGCTCACGCATCGATTCGCGATCTGGACGGCGCGTCGTACAAGATCGCCACGACGAGCCCCGACGAGATCGTCACGCTCCACGAGGGATCGATCGACGTCGAGGTCGCGCCGCTCCACACCGGCGAGCGCTTTCGCGTGCTCCTCGCCGACGCGGAGGTCGAAGTGCACGGCACGGCCTTCGTGCTGACGGCGCGCGCCGGCCACCTGATCAACGTCTCCGTTCGACATGGCATCGTCGAGGTCCGTCCGTTCTCCGGACATCCGCGCCGGCTCACCGCGGGTGAGGCGTGGTCCGCGCGACCGCCGGAGATCACCGTGGCAGCGCCCGTCGACGCATCGCCCGTGCCACCCACGCCGACCCCGAACGCACCGTCGGAGCCACGCGCCGCGGACGCAGTCGCACGCGCGAAGTTGCCCCGCTCGGAGCCCATCGCGCCGCCGTCGCCTCCTGCGCCTCCCGCGCAACGCAAGCCCTACGAGGTCGCCTATGCCGACGCGTGGACGTCCATGCAAGCGGGCGACTTTGCGACGGCCGCCACCGCGTTCATGCGCGTGTCGCTCCTCGATCCGGACGGTCCGCTTGCGGAAGACGCGTCGTTCTGGAACGCGGTCGCCCTCGAGCGCGGCAAGGAATCCACACGAGCCGCCGACGCGTTCCGTTTCTTCATCGATCACTTCCCGCGCTCGCCGCGCATCGGTGAAGCCAACACGATGCTCGGCTGGATCCTCGTCGACGCGCGCCGGCCCGATGAAGCTGCGCGGCGGTTCCGCGCCGCCCTCACCGATCCAACACCCGCCATCCGCGAGAGCGCACGCGCCGGGCTCGAGGCGCTGGCGAAGTGACGCATCTCGTAGAGATCACCGCACCGGGATGGCGAGTACGAAGCGAGCACCTCTCAGCGGAGATCCCTCCACGTTCACGCGGCCTCCGTGGGCACTCGCGATCCGGCGCACGATCGCGAGTCCCAACCCGACACCTGCGCCCACGCGGCGCGGTTGACTGCGGTGGAACGGAACGAACAGCGCTTCATCATCGTCGGTGATGCCCGGGCCGTCATCGTCGACCGTGATCGACACCTCGGCCGGAGAGGCCGAAATGCCGACCACGACGCGACCACCCGCCGGCACGGCGGCGAGCGCGTTCTCGACGAGGTTGCGGACCGCGGTCTCGAGCATGACGGGATCACCCACGACCTCCTCGCCCGTCTCCTCGACCGGCCCCACGAGCGTGACCCCGGCGCGCTCGGCGGTGGCGGCGAGCTGGGCGATCACGGCGTCCACGCGCTCGACGATGCGGACCGCCATCCGACGCCCCGGTGCATCCGCACCCGCGCGCGCGAGCGTGAGCAGCCCCTCGACGACCCGCGACAGGCGGCGCAACTCCTCGAGGTTCGAGCGGCCGGTGGCCTCCCATTCGTCGACGGTGCGGCGGTGGCGCAGGGCGACCTCGAGCTCGGTCGACATGACGGCGAGAGGCGTGCGCAGCTCGTGCGACGCATCCGCCGCAAAGCGCGCGAGTGCGCCGAAGCCGTCGTCGAGCCGGACGAACAGGTCGTTGAGCGCGACGATCAGCTCGCGGAGCTCGTCCTCGCGCTCGGGAACCGCGAGGGTCCGGCGAAGGTCGTGCGCGGTCGTCTCGCGCGCCGCGCGGATCGCGTCCTCGACGGGCCGGGCGACCCTGCGCCCGACGAGCCGCGCGCCGACCACGGCGGCGATCAGCGCGAGCGGCGCGGCGACCAGCATGCCGACCGCGACCAGCTCCATGGCCTCGTCGCGGAACGTGTCGCCGTCGTCCATCACCAGGTCGACGTCGTCGAGCCACACCCAGACGAGCGACGACGCGGCGAACAACGTGAGGGCCAGGAGCGTGCTCGCGATCGAGCCGACCAGGAAACGACGGCGGATCGAGGCGCGGGCCATCAGGTGACCTCCCGGGCGCGATAGCCGTAGCCGCGGATGTTCTCGATCTGCAGGCGCGACCCTGCGAGCTTGCGGCGCACGTGGGCGATGTGGACCTCGACGAGGTTCGTCCCGGGGTCGAGCTCGTAGCCGAACGCATCGCGCAGGATGTCCGCGCGCGGCACGACCTCGTCGAGGCGCCGCACGAGGAGCTCGAGGAGCGCGCGCTCGCGCGGGGAGAACGTGACCGACCGGTCGCCGACCTGCACCGCCGGCTCGCCGGTCACGAGCTCGACGTCCCCGACGCGAAACCGCCGGCGCGCCGGTGGCTCCGCCCGGCGCAGCGTCGCCCGCAACCGCGCGAGGAGCTCCTCGAACGCGAACGGCTTCACGAGGTAGTCATCCGCGCCGTGGTCGAGTGCGTGCACGCGCTGCTCGACGGCATCGCGCGCCGTGAGCACCAGGATCGGGATGTCGCTGCGGCGCCGAAGCGCGGCGATCACGTTCTGGCCGTCGTCGTCGGGGAGGCCGAGATCGAGGACGACCGCGCGCAGTCCACCCCGCGCGCCGCGCGCGAGCGCGTCCGCGGCCGTGTGGACGGCCTCGGCGGGAAAGCCCTCCTCGCCCAGGCCCTTCACGAGCACCTCGGCGAGTCGAGCTTCGTCCTCGACGACTAAGATGATCACCGGTGTTCGCCGACGAGTGTGCCAGGAACTCGATCGCGCCGGACTCACCTTAATCAAGACTTCATCGAGTGGCCGCGCGCGCGGCGCTAGGTTGCTTGTCCATGCACATTCCGCGAGCGCTCGCCGTCGCCATCGGTCTTTCCCTCGGTGCACCCGTCGCGGGCGCCGAGCCCGCGTGCCCGAACCGCGTGGTCGAAGCCGCGAAGAAGGCGGTGCCGGACGCGGCGCTCGCGAAGTGCGTCGCGAAGAAGTCCGGTGCCGGGTTCGAAGCCGTCCTGCGGCGCAAGGACAAGTCGCTCGTCGAGGTCGTGATCTCCGCGAAGGGCGAGCTCGAGGAGATGGAGGAGGTCGTGCCCATCTCGGCGATCCCACCCGCGGTGGCGAAGGCGTTCGCCGCCCGCTATCCGAAGGCGACCATCGCGAAGGCCGAGAAGATCACGAAGGCCGACAAGCGCGTCGAGTTCGAGCTCGCGTTCAAGCTCGGCGAGGCGAAGAAGGAAGCGACGTTCAAGGCCGACGGGACCTTCGTCGAAGAGGAGTAGGGGTGCCGCGCGCACATCGACGCGTGCTCGTCGCGGCGTATCGGCCTCGCCGTCCCGATGCTGCACGGGCACCTGGTTCCGTCGGGGCTCGCCCTCGCGGGGAGCTTCCAGGTATGCGCCTCGTCCGGATCGTCGTCGCCACCGTCGCGCTCGCGAGCTGCGCACCCGAGCTGCCCAAGCCGCGCGGCTGGGTCGGCGATCAGCTCGCGTCGCGCACCGGCGCGCGCCTCCGCGCCGCCGGCGATCGCGAGTTCGCGCTGCCGCCCGGCGTGCGAGCCGGCGCGACGCTCACGCTCGATGCCGCCGTCGCCACGGCGATCTGGAACGATGCGGCGTTCCAGGCGGACCTCGCGTCGCTCGGCGGCGCGCAGGCGGACCTCGCCGACGCCGTCGCCCTGCCGAACCCCGTCGCGACGCTGCTGCTCCCCGTCGGGACCAAGCAGCTCGAGCTGACGGTGCGGCAGGGCCTCGGCGCGATCTGGCAGCGCCCGCGCCGGATCGGCGCCGCGCGCGCCGACGCCGCACGCGTCGCCGAGACGCTGGTGCAGCGCGGCCTCGACCTCACGCGCGACGTCGAGGTCGCATACGCGAACGCGCTCCTCGCCGAGCACCTCCGCGGGATGGCCCGCGACGCGGCCGCGATCTGGGCCTCCCTGCTCGCGATCGCGGAGTCGCGCGGCCGCACCGGCGACGCCAGCCGCCGCGAGGTCGAGGCCGCCCGCGCCGACGCCCGCAGCGCGCAGACCGACGTCGAGCTCGCCGCCGCGGACGCGGAGCTCGCGCGCGATGCGCTGCGGGCGGCCCTCGGCGCGCCGCCCGGCTTCGCGCTGACGCTGGACCCGAGTCCGCCCGAGCCCGCGCTCGGCGACGTCGCGGCGTGGCGCGCGGCCGGCCTCGCGTCGCGACCCGATCTACGCGCGGCGACGCACGCCGTGGAAGGAGCGAGCGAGCGCGCCGGGCTGGAGCGCCGCAGGATCGTCGAGCTCGTCGGGATCTTCGACATGAACGGCGCGGGCGTCGAGATCGGGCCCGGCCTCGACCTGCCGCTGCCGATCTTCGACCAGCGCCAGGGCGGGCGGATGCGGGCGCGCGCGGAGCTCGAGCAGGCGACGTGGACGTACGTCGCGATCCGGCGGCGGATCCTTCGCGAGGTCACGGACGCCCACGCGCGTCTCGCGCGCGCGACGTCGGCGCTCGCGGCGTGGAACGCGCAGGTGTTGCCGCCGCGCGCCGAGGCACAGCGGCTCGCCGCGCGCGCATTCGAGCTCGGCGACGAGTCCCACCTCGCCGTCCTCGAGGCGACGCGCGCCCTCGTCGAAGCGCAGCGCCGCGCGGCCGAGCTCGAGGCAGAGCGCCGCCGCGCGGGCGCCGAGCTCGTGCGCGCCGCGGGAGGACGCCCCCATGCGAAGTAGCTCCGCGCTCCCGTACGTCGCGCTCGGCGCGCTCCTCGCCTGCAGCTCGACGGAGAAGCCGCCGTCTCCGCCGCCGCCGGTGACCGTCGCGGCGCCGGTGAAGGAGAGCGAGCTCACCACCCTGACGCTCACCGAGGTCGCCGAGCAAAGGCTCGCGATCGCGACGGCGAAGGTCGAGCGCCGCGAGGTCGCGCGAACGCGCTCGTACCCCGGCCGCGTCGAGGCGGTCCCGGGGAGTGGAGCCGCGATCGCCGCGCCCGTGGCCGGGACGCTCGTCGCCGTCGGGCCGCTGACACCCGGGAAGAAGGTCGAGCGCGGCGAGGTGCTCCTGCGCCTGCAGCCGCTCGTCGCCGGCGAGGCCGACGCGCTCGCCCGCGGCGAACGCGACGTCGCGGTCGCGCGCTCGCGCGTCGAGACCGCGCAGATCCGGGCCGACCGCGTCGCGGCGCTCGTGAAGGAGGGCGCGTCGAGCCAGCGCGCCGCCGACGACGCCGTGATGGAGCTCGCCGTCGCGAAGGCCGACCTCGGCGAGGCGACCGCGCGCCGCGACCGGATCCGGCAGACCCCGTTCGCCGCCGACGTCAGCCTGCCGCTCCGCGCCCCCGAGAGCGGCACGGTGCTGCGGCTCGCCTCGACGCCCGGGCAGGTCGTCGCCGCGGGGGCACCGCTCGTCGAGATCGCGCGCATCGATCGCGTGTGGGTCCGCGCCGCCGTGTACGCCGGCGACGTCGATGCGATCGCGCGCGAGCAGCCGGCCGCGGTGATGCGGCTCGGCAGCCGCGACCTCCGCGCCGCCGTGCCGGTCGCGATGCCGGCCCTCGCCGACCCGACCTCGGCGACGATCGAGCTGGTCTACGCCGTCGACAACCCCGATGCCGCCCTCCTCCCCGGGCAGCGCGTCCTCGCGTCGCTGCCGATGCGCGGGGCCTCCGTCGGGCTCGTCGTGCCGCTCGCGAGCGTGCTCTACGACGTCCACGGCGGCGCCTGGGTCTACGTCGCCACCGCGCCCCGCACCTACCGCCGCCGCCGGATCGAGATCCGCGACATCACCGGCGACGCCGCCGTGCTCGAGCGCGGTCCGGAGCCGGGCGCGGCCGTCGTGACGACCGGTGCCTCGGAGCTCTACGGCGCGGAGTTCGGTTCCAGGTGATCCGCTGGCTCGTCGCGGAGAGCCTCCGCATGCGCGTGGCGGTCGTCGCGCTCGCGGCCGTGTTCCTCGTCGTCGGCGCGCGCGAGGCGGCGCAGATCCCCGTCGACGTCTTCCCCGAGTTCGCGCCGCCGTTCGTCGAGATCCAGACCGAGGCGCCCGGCCTCACGAGCCTCGAGGTCGAGCAACTCGTGACCGCTCCGATCGAGACCGCGCTCGCCGGCACGACCGGCCTCGCGACGCTGCGCTCGAAGTCGGTCCCCGGTCTGTCGTCGGTCACGCTCCTGTTCGACGACGGCTCGGACCTCATGCGCGCCCGGCAGCTCGTCGCGGAGCGCCTGCAGGTCGCGGCCCACGACCTGCCGAAGCTCGCCGCGGCACCCGCGATCGTGCCGCCGATCTCCTCGACGAGCCGCGTGTCGAAGATCGGGCTGACGTCGAAGGCGCTGTCGCAGATCGAGCTGTCGACGCTCGCGCGCTGGGTGATCCGCCCGCGGCTGATGGCGGTGCGCGGCGTCACGAACGTCGCGATCTGGGGCGAGCGCCCGCGGCAGCTTCAGGTCCTCGTCTCGCCGGATCGGCTCGCGGCCCACCACGTGACGCTCGCCCAGGTGATGGCCGCCGCGGGCGATGCATCCGCGATCGCCGCCGGCGGCTTCGTCGACACCCCGAACCAGCGCGTCGCCGTGACGCACCGACCGACGATCCGATCCGCCGCGGACCTCGGCGACGTCGTGGTCGTCCAGGCGAACGGGCGCAGCGTGCGCCTCGCGGAGGTCGCCGACGTCGTCGAGGGCGCACCTCCACCGATCGGCGACGCGGTGATCGACGGCGGCCCGGGCCTGATGCTGATCGTCGAGAAGCAGCCCGCGGCGAACACGCTCGAGGTGACGCGCGGCCTCGACCGCGCCCTCGAGGAGCTCGCGCCGGCGATGCGCGACGTCACGGTCGACGCGCACATCTTCCGCCCGGCCGCGTTCATCGAGACGTCGATCGACAACCTGGCGCACGCGACCGTCGTCGGGTGCGTCCTCGTCGTCGTGATCCTGATCGGCTTTCTGTGGAGCTGGCGCACCGCGCTGATCTCGGTGGTCGCCATCCCGCTCTCGCTGCTCGCGGCGACGCTCGTCCTCGCCTGGCGCGGCGCCTCGCTCAACACGATGGTGCTCGCGGGGCTCGTGATCGCCCTCGGCGAGGTCGTCGACGATGCGATCATCGACGTCGAGAACATCGTGCGCCGCCTGCGCGAAGCGCGCGCCGCCGGGGACACGCGCGCACCGCTGATCATCGTCCTCGAGGCATCTCTCGAGGTGCGCAGCGCGATCGTCTACGCGACGCTGATCGTGCTGCTCGTCTTCTTGCCGGTGTACTTCATCCCGGGCCTCGCGGGCTCGTTCTTCCGGCCGCTCGCCTCGGCGTACGCGCTCGCGGTGCTGTCGTCGATGCTCGTCGCGCTGGTCGTGACGCCGGCGATGTCGCTCCTGTTGCTACCGCGCGCGCAGCTCGCCCACGCGCCACCGCCGCTGGTCCGCGTGCTCGTCCGAGCGTACCGGCGCGTCCTGCCCGCGCTCGTCGGGCGCTGGCGCGCCGCGGCGCTCGTCGTGGTCGCGCTCCTCGCGCTCACCGCCGGCGCGGCGCGCGGCCTCGGCCAGGAGTTCCTGCCGAGCTTCAAGGAGCGCGACTTCCTCATGCACTTCGTCGGCAAACCCGGCACGTCGCTCACCGAGATGCAGCGCATCACGACGCTCGCCGGGCGGGACCTGATGTCGATCCCCGGCGTCCGCAGCTTCGGAGCGCACATCGGGCGCGCGGAGCTCTCCGACGAGGTCGTCGGCGTGAACTTCACCGAGCTGTGGATCAGCGTCGATCCGGAGGCGCCGTACGACGCCACCGTCGCGGGCGTCGAGGAGGCCATCCGCAACTACCCCGGCCTCTACCGCGACGTGCTCACGTACCTGCGCGAGCGCATCAAGGAGGTGCTCACCGGCGCGAGCGCGACCGTCGTCGTGCGGATCTACGGCCCCGCGCTCGACGGCCTGCGCGAGCGCGCCGCGGCCGTCGCCGCCGCGATCGGCGACGTCCCGGGCGTCGCGAACCTGAAGGTCGAGCCGCAGGTCGACGTCCCGCAGCTCGAGGTGCGCCCGCGCGCGGCGGTGATCCGCGAGCTCGGCCTCGGCCCCGGCGAGGTCCGCCGGATCGCGACGACGCTCGTCCAGGGCAGCCGCGTCGGCGAGATCCGCGACGACCTCGGCATCGTCCCGATCGTCGTGCGCGGCGCCGAGGCGATCCGCGGCGACGTCGAGGCGGTCCGGCGCCTGCCCATCGAGGCGCCCGGTGGCGCGATCGTGCCGCTGTCCCAGCTCGCCGACGTCGAGCTGACGTCGTCGCCGAACGTCGTCCAGCGCGAGGCCGGATCGCGGCGCATCGACGTGACCTGCGACGTCGCCGGCCGCGACCTCGGCGCCGTCGCGCGCGACATCGAGCGGCGCGTGACCGCGTTGCCGTATCCGACGGGCTATCACCCGCAGCTCCTCGGCGAGTACGAGGCGCGCAAGGAGGCGCAGCAGCACCTCGTGTGGCTGGGCGTGCTGGCGTTCGTCGGGATCGTCCTCGTGCTGTACCAGGACTTCCGGACGGTGCGCCTGACCGCGCTCGTGATCCTCACGCTACCGTTCGCGCTCGTCGGCGGCGTCGCCGCGGCGATGCTCGCCGGCGGCGTCCTCTCGCTCGGCTCGCTCGTCGGCTTCGTGACCGTGCTCGGCATCGCGGCGCGCAACGGCATCATGCTCGTCAGCCACTACCGTCACCTCGAGGAGCACGAGCACCTTCCCGACGCGCGCGAGCTCGTGCTGCGCGGCTCCGAGGAGCGACTCGCCCCGATCCTGATGACCGCGCTCGCGACCTCGCTCGCGCTCGTCCCGCTCGTCCTCGGCGGCGAGCGCCCCGGCCACGAGATCGAGCACCCACTCGCCGTGGTGATCCTCGGCGGGCTCGTCACGTCGACGCTGCTCAACCTCTTCCTCCTGCCCGCGCTCTACCTGCGCTTCGGCTCGCGATCGCCGCGAGCGCAAACTCAGCGGTAGCCGCCGCGGGCGGGCCGCGAGATCGCGATGCTCGACGTCAGATCGTTGAAGTCGCCCAGGAAGGGCGCGTCGCCCTCGAGGACGACGGTGCGGCCCTGGAAGTGCGCGTGCTCGAACAGCACGACGCGCCAGCCGGGCGGCACGCGCACGCTCGACAGCTTGTCGTTGCCGATCGAGAGTCGATCGATGTCGTAGCGGCCCTCGTCGAGCGTCATCGATCCGCCGCCGTAGTTGGCGTCGATGTAGAACGTGACGCCCTCCGGCCGCTCGTTGTCGACGAAACACGCCTTGCCGACACCGACGAGCGGGTCGCCGAACACGTCGTTGGCGCAGCGCACGCGGCCGGCCTGCTCCTTCATCACCCACCGGTCGCGCGCCCCGTAGTAGATCGTCGCCGGGCCGCGGAAGTCGCACCAGCCGCCCTCGTCGGCACACTTGCGACCGCGGCGGTCGCGAACGGTGGGCGGTCCGATCCGCGAGACGACGATGCTCGACGTGAGGTCGTTGAAGCCCGGCAGGGAGCGTGCATCGGAATCGAGCGTGAGCGTGCGGCCCTGGAAGTGCGCATGCTCGTACAGCACGACGCGCCACCCCGGCGGCACGCGCACGCTCGAGATCTGGTCGTTGCCGACCGAGATCCGATCGATGTCGTAGCGCCCCTCGCCGACCGTCATCGCTCCGCCGCCGTAGTCGGCATGGACGTAGAACGTGACGTCCGCCAGCGCGGGCGCCGCGCTCGCGCCGACGAGACCCATGACCAGAGCCGAAAGCAGTCGCTTGTGTGGTGCTGTCATCCTCATCCCCCCGTGTGATGAAACACTCATGCTACCGAAGCGGCACGGCGCGGGTAAGCGACGAAGGGCCCAAAGGCGATATTCACGGTCGCGTGTTACAAGGGCGCGTGAACCTCGTCGGGCAGCGCGTGGGTAGCTACATCGTCGACCGCGAGCTCGGGTCGGGTGGAACGGGCACGGTGTACCTGTGCAAGCACACGCTGATCGAGCGCGAGGTCGCCGTGAAGGTGCTGCACGACGACCAGGCGCGGATCCCGGATCAGGTCGCGCGGTTCTTCCAGGAAGCGAAGGCCGCCGCGGAGACCGGGCACCCGAACATCATCGTGATCATCGACTTCGGCACGATCCCGACTCCCGACGGGCCGCGCACGTACCTCATGATGGAGAGCCTCGACGGCGAGAGCCTCGACAAGCGCCTCCAGCGCGGCGGGCTTTCGCTCGACGACATCGCGCACATCCTGTCGCAGGTCGCGTCGGCGCTCGTGGCGTGCCACGGCAAGGCGATCATCCACCGCGACCTCAAGCCGTCGAACATCTTCCTGTGCGACCGCAGCTTCGATCCGCTGTTCGTGAAGCTCCTCGACTTCGGCACCGCGAAGCTGACGGCGCCCGTGCCCGGCCTGCACAAGACGCAGTACGGCGTCGTCATCGGCACGCCCGCCTACATGAGCCCCGAGCAGTGCGAGGGCAAGGGCGCGATCGACCAGCGCAGCGACATCTACTCGCTCGGCGTCATGCTCTACGAGATGCTGACCGGGACGCTGCCGTTCGACGGCGACCTCGGCGACATGCTGCGCGGACACATGACGCAGACGCCGGATCGGCCGACGCTGCGCAACCCGCAGGTGCCGCACGAGTGGGAGGCGCTGTGCCTGCGCATGATGGAGAAGGCGCGCGAGTCGCGCTTCCAGTCGGTCACCGAGCTCGCCCTCGCGATCGCCGACCTGCGCAGCCACGCGTCCGCCTACGACGCATTCGTCGGTGCACGCGCGCAGAGCGGCCACTCCGGGCGCACGATGATCGCCCCCGCGAGCCAGGCCGGCGACCAGGTGACGCTGCGCGGCGTCGCCACGAGCGCCGTCGACATCTCGTCGCTGCCCTCCGCCATCCCACCGTCGGAGACGGCCGCCGCCGTCGACGCCGGCGCGGGCGCTTCGCAGCCGTGGCCGCCGCTCTCGGCGGCGCTCGATCCGGCGTCCGCGTGCGCGGCACTCGTCGCCGGCGACGTTCGCGCGTCGTTCGCGCGCGCGATCATGCTGCGCCCGATCGGGCGATGGTCGCGGGTGGCCGAGGTGTGCCACGCGGCGAGCGTCTCCGCGCCCGCATCCCTGCCTCCGGATCTCCACGTCACCTGGCTCCCGCATCCCCACGACGACCCGAGCCTGGCGTCCGTGGTGTTCGTGTCGCTGCACACGGGGTGGAGCACCGTCGTGCTCGCGCCGCGCGTCATGTAGATCAGATGCTCTGCCCTACTTCCATTCCCAGGCGGCCCCCTTTCCGTTGCCGTTCTCATCGACCTCCCACTCACCGACCAGCACACACTGGTTGAGGCGCGCGAGGCGCGGCGAGTCGGTCTCGTAGACCACCGAGTACCGATACGTCGCACCGAGCCCCTTGCCGGTCGGCTTGCCGACACCGCGACCCCGCCAGCGCGCGACGTCGCCCTCCTTGCTGATCGTGATTCCCTGTCCCTCACCGTACAGCGTCCCCGATGCGCGCATGGACGAGACGTACGTGCCCATCTCGGTCATGTCGATTCCGAGGATCTTGCCGGTGCCCTGGAACGAGACTTCGACGTTGGTCTTTCCACCTTCGCCGGCGATCACGCGCGTGCCGGTGACCTTCGCGGCGAGCTCCTGGACCTTTTCTCCCAACATGGTCGTTCTCCTCTCGCTTCAAGCGTTGCAAGGCGCATACACGAGCACGCACGCGCAGATCCCGCGCGCCGTCGTCGGCGGTGGAACGCCGATTCAGCGCCTGTCTTCGCGCCGGATTCCACCGCTCCCTCGCGCCGCTCGAAAGACCGCCTGAGTCAGAAGGATCGCCGGCACGCGCGGTCCCCGTCGATCACGAGCTGCGGATCCTCGTGATGCCCGAGGCCGCCGGATCCGTTGCCGCGGCGCGCAGCTTGATGAAGGCGTGCGCGATCGCCGCCTCGTCGATGAGGCCGAGCAACGTGCCGTGCTCGTCGACGACGGGAAGCTCGCGGACTCCCTGCGCCGCCATGAGCTCGAGCGCTCGTCCGACGAGGTCGCGGCGACGCAGGACCGGGATCGGGCGCATGAGGTCGACGGTGCGCGCGCGGCGGTCGAGGTCGGCGTCCTCGGCGGCTTCCGCGAGGTCGGCCAGCGTGAGCATGCCGACCGCGCGACCCTCCTCGTCGACCACCGGGAACACCTCTTGCCGTCCGGCCCGGTCGGTACGCTCGAGCACTTCGTCGAGCCGCATCGCCGGCGCGAGCACCACGGTCGGTGCATCGAGACCGAGCTCGGCGAGCGAGAGTCCCTCGAGCGCGTCACCGGCCGAGGTGCGCAGGACGATCCCATCCTGCTCGAGGAGCGCGTCGTAGATCGGTGTGGGGTGGAGGTGCCGCGCCACACCGTACGCCACCATGTTCGAGATCATGAGCGGCAGCGTGAGGCCGTAGCCTCCAGTCATCTCGATGATGATCAGGATCGATGTGATCGGAGCGCGAACGATACCGGCGAACACCGCTCCCATCCCGACGAGCGCGAACGAACCGACCTCGTTGTGCCCGTGCCCGAAGACCTGCACGTCGAGCGCCCCGAAGGCGCCTCCGAGCATCGCACCGAGGAACAGGGACGGCGCGAAGATGCCGCCCGCGCCGCCGCTGGCGTAGGCGAAGACCGTCGCCACGAGCTTCGCCGCGCCCAGGACGAGCATGGTCTCGACGACGAGGTCGCCCGACAGGGCATGTTCGAGCCCCGCGTAGCCGCCGCCCGTGACTCCACGAACCCCCACGAATCCCACGACGACGGTCGCGACCACGCCCGTGACCGCACCACCGATCGCGGGCCGGGCCCACGGCGCGAGCCTCGTCGAGCGCTGGAACCGCGCGCGCAACCACAACAGCGACCGCGTGAACGCGACCGACACGAGCGCGGCGGCGACGCCGAGGGCGGCATACAGAACGAGCGACGATGCGTGGTCCAGACCGTAGCCGTTCGGGATGATGAAGATGGGATCCTGTCCCAGCACGCCGCGCGCGACGACGGCGGCGAGCGCGGCCGCGACGATCACGCCCGACAGCAGCGTCTGGTCGAGCTTCCCGACGATCTCCTCGATCGTGAAGGTGACCGCTGCGATCGGCGCGTTGAACGCCGCCGCGATCCCGGCGGCCGAACCGACCGGCAGCAGCAGCTTGAGGTTCTGCGCGGAGACCCCGGCGATGCGCCCCATCCACTTCGCGATCCCCGAGCAGATCTGCACCGTCGGCCCCTCTCGCCCCAACGACGACCCCGTGCCGATCTGCACGGCCGCGATCCCGAACTTGCCGAGCGAGTCGCGCACGCTCAGGCGAGTCGACTTGCTCGCATAGGCGACCTTGACCTGCGGAATCCCGCTACCGCGCGCGCCGGGGAGGTAGTGCAACATCACGCCCGCGGCGAGTGCCCCGCCCGTCGTGACCGCGACGACCCAGAACGCCCACGTCCGGTCCGGAACTGCGAAGGCGGCGTCGATCGTCGAGCCCGTGATCCATCCGATGACGAGGTGAAACGCGACCGCGACGAGACCGCACGCGCCGCCGATCGCAACCGTGAGCCCGAACAGGACCTGGCGCTCCGACGGGTCGAAGCGCCTCCTCGCTCTGAGCCACCACCGGCGGGCGGTGAGCACGATGCCGCGGGCTCGCACCTCGATCAGCTACCACGGAACCTGCGGTCGTCCGATTCGTTTGAACACAAACGAAATTGCAGCGAGCCACGAGCATCGTTGCGCGTCCGCACCCCACGTGCGTCCCCGACCCCGCCGGGTGTGCGCCCGCCCAGGAAGGCGTCGCCGCGCGGTGCGCGCCCCCACCGCGATCTATTCGCCGTCGCCGTCGCCGCGCTTCGCCAGCATGCGTGCCGCACCCTCGCGGATGCGCCGCAACGCGATCGCCGAGAGCGTGGACATGACCGTGTGCGGCTCCTCCGTGTAGAGGTCCATCAGCTCCTCGAAACGAGGATCCTGCTTGGCCCGTCGCCCCAGGCACACGTCGTCGTCGGCGACGTCGAGGATGTCGGCTCGTACGAGCGCGGAGATCGCGTCCTCCACGGCGTCGGCGTGTGGGAGAAGCACGTCGCACAGAGCGCTGCGCGAGGTCGGCTGCGAACGTACGCGCCGAGCGACCTCGAGCTTCTCGAAGGAGTCGAGTTGATTCTCGAGGAGAGGAAGGAGGTGGAGAGGAATCGATGCCACGAAGGTCACGAGCCGTACGTATGCGCGGGCGGCCCGACCCTCGCGGTTTCCTGCAGCGGACTTCGCTGCACCCTTGGAGCGACACTGCCAGGAAGCAGGACGCACGACAAGTGTGCGCCTCCGTCACAGATCGTTGGTACACCAACGATTTCTGAACGAGCAGGAAGGCGCCTCGGGTCAGCGTTCGGGTCGCGTTGCCGTCCTGATCGCCGGCACCGCAAGTGCGACCGCGAGGTTCAAGACGAGCCAGGCCGCCGCCACGCCCAACAACCGGTCTCTCGATCCATCACGCCGACATCCTCGCATCGCAGCGCGGCCGACCCGCACATCTCCAGAACGTCCGTCCTACGGCACGAGCTCCTGGAGGAACGTCATGCCGTCGACGCGGCCGGCGATCATGCCGCGCGTCAGCTTCGCGATCCAGCGGGCCATCGGGGGGCCGTCCTTGGTGACCTTCTCGAGCGCGCCGTCGGCGGCGGTGCGGCCGGTTTCGGTGCGCGCGAGGGTGACGAATGCGGCGGCGGCGACGAGGCGGCGCATGGCGTCGGTTTCGGAGTCGCGGAGGATGTCGGCGAGCTTCTCGGCGTCGTTGGTCTTGGTGTAGGCGGCGGCGAGGGCGGGGAGCATGGCGGCGCGCACGTCGTGCGAGGGGTCGCCGAGGAGCTTCTCGAGGAGCTCCTTGGTGGCGGCGGCTTCGCGGTCGACGAGGCCGATCGCGGCGGCGGCGGCCTGGGCGCGCTCGCGCTCGACGCGGGACTTGATCGCGCGGCTGAGGCGCTCGGTCACGGCCTTCACGGGGCCGACGCGCGCGATCGTCGTGAGCGCGATCAGGCTGAGCTCGGGGTTGGAGTCGCGGACCGCGAGGGCGAGCGCCTTGTCGCGCACGTCGGTGTCGATGTCCTTCTGCGCGGCGAGCCGCTCGAGCGCCTCCTTGCGCACCTGGAGGTCGGGGTCGGCGAGCGCCGCGGAGAGCACCTCGGACAGCTTCGACGGCTGCGACCGCAGCGCGACGTCGACGGCCTCGATGCGCACGCGCGGCGAGCGATCCGCGACGGCCGTCGTCACCATGTCGACGGCGCCGATCTGCGTCGCCGCGTGCAGCACCGCGAGCTTCTCGCCCTCGTCGGCGCCGGCCCACATCTTCGCGATCGCCGCGGTCGCCGTCTTCGGCGCGTCCTGCCCGAGGCCGCCGACGGCGCGCACCGCGATCAGGCGCACCGTGCGGTCGGTGTCGTCGAGCAGCGCGACGAGCGCCTCGCCGAGACCGGCGGGCAGCTTCGCCGACGCGCCCTTCTGCGCCGCCGCCAGCGCGAGCACGCGCGCCGCATCGGCGCGGATGTCGGCGATGCCGTCCCTGACCATGCGCTGCGCGATCGCGACGCCGTTCTTCGCCGGATCGGGGCCGTCGGCGACGCACGACATCACGATCCTGCGCACGTCGCCCGACGGATCGTCCGTCGACGTCGCGAGCAGGCGGCGCGCCTCGAGGCTCCCCGCGAGCGCGGCGTTGCACAGGCCCTCGACGCCGATCGGGTGGAGCGCCGTGTCCTCGGTCATGTGCGCCGCGGCCTGGAGGAACGCGATCACGAAGCCCGGCCGCTTCTTCGCGAGGTCGCGGTACACGCCCGCCGCCTCGCGGCGCAGCACGCCCTTCTCGCGCCACAGGAGGCCGATGCCGTCGACGGCCCACCCGGCGTTGCCGCCGCTGCGCGCGCTGACCGCGAGGCCCTTCGCCGCGCCGACGCGCACCGGGTAGTACTCCTCGCGCGCCATCTTGGTGAGCTGCTCCTGGTACTTGTAGCCGGCCTTGCCGGCGGCGACGGCGGCGGCCGCGCGGACCTCCTGCGTCTCGTCCTTCAGCATCTTCTCGATCGGGCCCGCGGCGGCACCCGCGTTCGTCGCGTAGAGCTCGCCCCACGCGAGCACCGACGCGGCGCGCATCGCCTTGTCGAGCTTCTTGTCCTCGAGCATGTTCGTCAGGTCGAGCGCGGCGCGCGTCGGATCGACCTTCGCGTACAGCGGCAGCGCCTTCGCCTTGATCTCCGGCTTGCTCGAGCCGAACGCGGCCTTCACCGCATCGACGAGGCCCTCGGTCTTCGGGATCGGGTCGAGCTCGAACAGCGTCTCGAGCGCCCAGATCCGGCCCGCGTCGGAGACGTTCTTCTCCTGCCCGATCAGCGGGATCAGCGCGGCGACGACCGGCCCCGGATCCTTCGCGAGCGCGGCGCGCAGCTGCGCCTTCACGCGCTCCTTCACGCCGGTCGACTCCGTCGGCGACGCCATCGCCGCGACGAGCCCGCTCAGCTTCGGCCCCTCGGTCGCCGCGTTCGCCGCGCCGCCGAGCTCGACCTCGAGCTCGCGCTTGGCGATCGAGCTCGACGTGGCGGCGAGCGCCTGCTCGAACAGCGCGCGGCCGCGCTCCCCGAGGCCGCGCACCG
Organism: Deltaproteobacteria bacterium; assembly: GCA_019637375.1. Taxonomy (GTDB): domain Bacteria; phylum Myxococcota_A; class Polyangia; order Haliangiales; family Haliangiaceae; genus JABFXX01. Next base: position 47,654 of record JAHBVW010000033.1, read on the forward strand.
CCGCGACCGCGACGCGCCGCTGCTCCGAGCTCGACGAGGCGAGCTGCCCGAGCAGCGTCTGCGTGTATGCGTCGGACTTGCGCTGCGCGGCGGCACCGGCGGTGGCGACGGCCGCGCGCTGCACGGCCGGCGCCTTCTCCATCTTGATCGCCTCCTCGACGAGCGCGACCTCGGCGGGCGTGCCGCGCGCGATCGGCCGCAGCTGCGCGAGCATCCCCGCGAGGTCCTCCGCATCCGACGTCGTCTTCTTCAGCTCGGCGAGCGCCTGGTCGCTGCCCGTCGTCGCATACGCGACGAGCCCGGCGAGCCGCGGCTCCATGATCTGACCGAGCAGCTCGTCCCAGTCGCCCTTGCCGGTCCCGAGGTCCTGCGCGTCGACCTTCTTCCACATCTCGGGCGCGGTCATCGCGTGTGTGAGCCCGGTGTCGGCGAGCTCGCCGCCGTAGCCGCCCGGCAGCCAGAAGAAGCCCGACAGCCCGGCGCGCCCGTTGCGCACGACGACGTGCTGCCCGCCGGCGCGCGTCTCGAGGTCGAAGTACACGCGCCCGCTCAGCGACACCCAGATGATGATGAGGATGACGATCGGCACCGCGGCGATGCCGGCGGCGATCATCAGGTAGTAGTTGCGCGAGCGCTTGACGACGTCGACCTCGGCGGCCGTGACCGGCGCGATGCCCTCGGTGCGCAGCGCGCGCAGCTCGCCGAGCGACAGGCGCGCCTTGTTCTCCGCCTTCGAGCCGAGCAGGTCGAACGCGCGGCGCGCGGCCGCCCGCGTCGGCGCGGTGAGCTCGCGGACGCGCGTCGTCAGCACCTCGTGGCGCAGCATCCACATCTGCCCGCCGGCGTCGCCGCGCGCGATCACGCCGCGCTGCTCGAGCGTCTCGTACGCGTGCTGCGCGTACGCGGGATCGACGCTGATGCGGCGCGCGATCTCGGCGCCGTTGCACGCGGCCGGGCCGTGCGCGGCGAGCTCGGCGGTGAGGCGCATCGCGGAGCGCTCGTTGCCGGTGGCCTTGCACGCCTCGGTCAGCCACGCCTCCTCGAGCTCCGTCGGCCCACCCACCTTCGCGAGCGCGCCCGCGGACGTGATGTGGAGGTCGCGCATCGCCTGGGCGAACAGCTGCAGATCCGCCGGGAGGACCGGGCCGCCGCGCGCGATGCCCTGCGCCACGGTCTCGGCGAGCGCGGGATCGGCGGCGACGCCCGAGAACGACAGGATGCGGTCGAGGATCCGCGCGGCCTCGGTCGCCGGGATGCGCACGAGCTCGTAGCGCGTCGAGGGCGGGAACAGCGAGCCGGTGCGGCGCTCGAGGTTGCCGAGCACGTGCAGGCGCTCGCTCGCGCACACGAACAGAAAGCGCGCGCGCCCTCCGGAGCGGCTGACGACGCGCGAGAACAGATCCGCGAGCTCGGCGACCGCGCGCTCCTCGGAGCACACGAGGTCGACGTCGTCGACGACGAACACGAACTGCTGCCCCGCGACGGCGTTCGCCACCGCGCGCGTGATGAACGCCGTCGGGGCCTCCTGCGGCGCGGGCTGGATCCCGAACGCCGACATACCCTGCGCGAAGCTCGCCGCGGGCGACGACAGGTCTTCGCACGCGAGCGCGACGATGCCGTGATCGCGCAGGTACGGTATCAATCCCGCACGGACGAGCGACGTCTTGCCGACTCCCGGCTCGCCGAACAGGAGCCCCGCGCGAAAGCCGTCGGCACCGACGAGCTTTGCGATCTCGTCGCGCTCCTTCTCACGCCCGTGCCAGACATCTCGCTCGGCCTCACCGTACGGATCGAGCCCCCGCAGCGGTGACACCGTCCCCGGATAGGTCGCGACGGCCACGGCGCAACTATACACAAGGATGGCACCGGCGCCGTGCAGGGTGCTGGCGTATGCTCCAGCGATGGCTCCTTCTGCTCGTCGCATCTGGGCCACGTTCATCGCCGTCGCGGGCGCGGTGATCGCGGTGTCGGCGACGGCGCGCGGCGCAGGCGGAGGGAGCGGAGCCCGCACGCAGCTCGTCGTGTGGGCGGCGCCGACGGTGGCGCAGCAGGCCGCGCTCGGCGGCGCGAGCTACGGCGGCGGCCCGACGGGTGCGATGATCACGGAGCAGCGCGAAGTCGACGTCGCCGCGAACGGCGAGGTGCGCATCGTCGGCGTCGCGAGCACGATCGACGCGGCGTCGGTGCAGCTGCGCGACCTGACCGAGCCCGGCGTCGCGATCGCGGAGCAGCGGTTCACGCCGGGAGCGAACACGCCGACGGAGATGCTCGCGCGCCACGTCGGCGCCGCGGTCACCGTCGTCACGCCGAGGGGCGAGACGAACGGCACGCTGCGCTCCGTCGACGAAACCGCGCTCGTGATCGAGATCGGCAGCGGCGACCAGCGCAAGCTGTCGATCATGCGGCGCGACTACGTCCAGGACGTGCGCGTGTCGGGCGGCGCCGTCGACAAGCCGAGCGTGTCGTGGCGGCTCGCGACGAAGAAGCCCGGCAAGCACAACGTCGAGCTCACGTACCGCGCCGAGGGCATCACGTGGTCGGCGGACTACCTCGCCGTGATCGACGAGGGCGCGACGAAGATCGACTTCTCGGCGTGGGCGACGGTCAAGAATGCGAGCGGGACGTCGTTCGACAACGCGGAGGTCACGCTGGTCGGCACATCGCCGCTCGCGACCCCCGGCGTCGCCGCGGCGAAGCAGCCGTCGGCGCATCCGCGCCGGTTCACCACGCCGACGCCGGTGCGCATCGGCGCGAACGACTCCGTGCAGGTCGAGCTCATCCCCGCGCGCGTCGGCGCGAAGACGCGCACCGTCGTCACGTACGAGGCGATGCCGGATCCGTCGGGCGGCACGACCGTCGACGCGAACGTCGAGTGCAGCTCGTTCAACGGCTCCGGCATGGGCAACGGGCGCGCCGAGGCCGCGGTCGAGCTCGACCTGCCGGGGCAGACCGCGCTCCCCGACGGGCGCGTGCGCCTGTTCCGGCGCCGGGGCGAGCGCCTCGAGGTCGTCAACGAGGACCAGCTGCGCTCGACGGCGGGGCTCGCGCGCGTCAAGCTCGCGCTCGACAACGAGGTCGCCGGCGAGCGCAAGGCCGTGTCGTGTAACAACGACGAGCACGCGCGCACGCTGACGGAGAAGATCGAGGTCCGCGTCGAGAACAAGGGCAAGCAGGCCGTCGACGTCGTGATCCGCGAGTTCATGTGGAGGTGGTCGGTGTGGCGGATCGACGGCGAGGACAAGAAGGGCACGACGGTCGCGCCGCAGACGCACGAGTACCGCGTGCGCGTGCCGTCGAAGGGATCGCAGAACGTCACGTACACCGTCGTCTACTCGTGGTGAACCGTACCTTCCTCGCAGCAACGACATGCCTCGCGGCGTGCGGCGCGAGTCGTCCGAACCTCGGACACAGCGGCGGCGGGTCGACGGAGGTCACCGTGTACCGCGACCGCGCGCTCGTCGCGCAGCGGGTGGAGCTCGACGTCGGCCCCGACCGGCGCGCCGTCGTGCGGCTCACGGTCGCGGCGGGCGTGGCGGCCGAGGACGTGTTCGTCCTCGACAAGAACGAGCTGGTGACGATCGCCGAGCTGCACGCGACGCGGCCCGGCGGCAAGCCCGCCGTCGCCGGGCCCGAGGGCGAGCCGGCTCCCGACGTCGTCGCGCCGGGCGAGCGGACGGTGCCGACGGAGGTCGAGCTCGTGGTCGCGGCGCCGCGCGCGGGGAAGTACGCGCTGCGGCTCGGCTACACGACCGACAAGATCACGTGGGACACGGCGTACACGATGACGACGACACCGGCGCGCGACCGCGTCGTGGTGCGCGGCGCGATGGCGATCAAGAACGCGACCGGCGTTTCGCTGCCGGGGGCGCGCGTGTCGGTCGTCGACGCCGACCTCGGGCTGGCGGCGAACCGCGTCGCCGAGACGCTGCGCGACCGGCTCGTCGGGACCGATCCGAGCACGACGCCCGCCGCCGTGCCGCGCGACCTCGGGCGCTACGACCTCGCCGACGGCGACACGCGCGTCGAGCTGCTCGCGCACGCATCGTCGCGCCGCATGCGCTCGGTGCTCGTGTTCGATCCGATCGGCACCAAGCTCGACCACGCCGGGACGGCGCCCGCGCGCGAGCTCGAGCTCGGCGTGAAGCCGTCGCCGTCGCGCCGCGTGACCGAGAGCTTCGAGGTCGATCGCGACACCGGCGCCAGCACGGGCCTGCCGGCGGGCCCGGTGCGGCTCCTCGAGCGCCGCCCCGACGGCTCGCTCGCCGTGCTCGGCGAGTCGCGCATGTTCGAGGTGTCGACGCGCGTGGCGAACGTCGACGCGATCGCGATCGGCACCGCCGAGGGCGTCAGCGGCGTGCGCGAGCGCCGCGAGATCACCGTCGACGACGATGGCAAGCGACTCGCCGAGGAGTTCCTGATCACGCTCGAGAACACGCGGACGCACCCCGTCGAGATCGTGCTGCGCGAGCACCTGTACCGCGGCCAGAACTGGACGCTCGCGTACGAGTCGACGGGCAACGCGGAGAAGGAAGGTCCGCAGCAGATCGCGATGCGCACGCGCGTGCCGGCGAAGGGCACCGCGCGCGTCCTGTACGTCGTCGTCTACACGTGGGGAGACACCAATTGACCCAGGCGGTCGCGCACCAGAACACGAAGGCAGGCCCGCTCGCCGAGATCAGCGGCCTCACGATCCACTATGGCAAGCGGGTCGCCGTCGACGGGCTCAGCTTCGCGCTCGACGCGGGCGAGATCGTGCTGTTGCTCGGCCCGAACGGCGCCGGCAAGTCGACGACGCTGTCCGCGATCGCCGGCGCGATCGTCCCGAGCGGCGGCAGGATCGCGATCGACGGCGAGGACATGGCGACGGCGCCGCGCTCGGCGCGCGCGAAGGTCGGGTTCGCCGACCAGCCGCCCGCGCTGTACGAGTTCTTCACCGTGCTCGAGCACGTCGGCTTCGTCGCCGAGGCGCGCGGCGCCGACACGGCGGCGGCCGAGGAGATCCTCGGGCAGCTCGGGCTGTCGAAGATCGCGAAGCGGCCGTGCCGCGAGCTGTCGTTCGGCATGCGCCAGCGCGTCGGCCTCGCGGCGGCGCTCGTCGGGCCGGTCGAGGTCGCACTCCTCGACGAGACGCTCAACGGCCTCGATCCGCACGCCTCGCGCGCCGCCCGCGCGACGCTGCGCGCCGCCGCCGACCGCGGCGCCGCCGTGCTGATGTCGACGCACCTGCTCGGCGTCGCCGAGCGGATGTGCGATCGCATCCTTATCATGGACAAGGGCAAGCTCGTCGCCGACCGGCGCGACGCCGAGCTGAAGGAGCTCCTCGACAAGGGGCCCTCCGCCGTCGAGGACCTCTACGTGTCGCTGATCGCCGACGAGGGCCCGACGTGAGCCGCTGGGACCTCGTTCCCGTCGACGGCCGCGCGATGCGCATCCTCGTCGACGGCCCGGAGCGCGATGCGGCGGCCGTGGTCGTGCTCGAGCACGGCCCCGGCATCGATCGGTTCATCGAGGACCGCGTCGCGCGGCTCGCCGAGCGCGGCTGGATCGTGGCCGCGCCCGACCTGTTCCACCGCCAGCCCGACGACGGCGCACCTCCGCTCGAGCGCGTCGCGCGCCTGCGCGATCCGGAGCTCCTCGCGGATCTCACGGCGACCGTGGCGTACCTGCGCGCCCGCGGCGTCACCGCGATGGCCGTCATCGGCTTCTGCATGGGCGGGCGCTGCACCTACCTCGCCGCCGCGGCGTTGCCCGACGCGTGGCGCGCCGCCGGCGTGTTCTACGGCGGCAACATCCTCGTCCCCTGGGGCGACGGCATCCCGTCGCCGTTCGAGCGCAGCTCCGCGATCGCGTGCCCGATGATCGGCTTCTTCGGCAACGAGGATCCGAACCCCTCGCCGGCCGACGTCGACGCGATCGACGCCGAGCTCGCGCGGCTCGGCGTCCCGCACGACTTCCACCGCTACGACGGCGCCGGCCACGCGTTCCTCAACTTCACGAACGCCGAGCGCTACCGCCCGCACGCCGCCGACGACGCCTGGCCCCGCCTGGTCGCGTTCCTCGACGCGCACCTGTCGTAGCCAGCCCCAGCGCGCTCGCGACCGTGCGGCGCAGCTTCGCCGGGACCTCGGCGCGCTCCGCGAGCTCCGGAAAGCGCGCGATGGCCGCGCGCACCTCGTCGAGGACCTTGCCCGCCTGCTTCAACCCCGCGCGCTCCGCGACGCGCTCCAGGTGCTCCCGCGTCGGAGCGCGGCCCTCGCCGGCGACGAGCATCGTGTGCTCGCCTCCCGGTCCGGTGGAGAACGTCAGGTCGTACGCCGGGCTCGGTCGCCACTCGCCGCGCTCGTCCATCAGGAAGGCGAAGTTGCGGGCGTGATCGTCGCGGTTGTGCGCGAGGACGTTGAAGCACGCGCGCCGGAACATCTCGCGGACGGAGACCTCGTCGCGCGTGAGCGCACGCGTCGTCGTGAGCAGGTCGGCGTACTCGAACGTCGGATAGCCGTGCGGCAGCTGGTAGAGGCCGCCGAGCGTGTGCATGTGGATGCGCGCGTCGCCGCGCCGGTCGAAGCGCTCGATCGCGAAGTAGCCGGCGTGTCGTTTCGTCTTGCCGAGGACCCGCGTGTGCGGCACGGCGATGCCGGCGGCCGCGGCGGTGAGGAAGTACGCGTGCTCGAGCGCGGCGGCGTGAGCGTCGTCGCCCGCCCCCCGGAACTTGACCATCCACGCGGTGAAGCCGGGCTCGATCGCGCGCGCCCCGTAGTGGATGCGACCGTCGGCGGCGATCTGGATCAGCGCCTTCGGCCGCGCGCCCTTGGGGGATCCGCCGATGGCGATCAGCTTCTCGAGGTCCACGCCGTCACCGTCGAGGACCAGCGCGACCTCGTCCTCGAGCTCGCGCAGCGACACGACGGCCGGCTGATCGATCGTCACCTCGGGCTCGTAGGTGAGGGCGCCCATCGAGCGCGCCCCGACGAGCGCGAGCCGATCGAGCGCCGTCAGGCCCGTGAGCCCGAGCTCGGCCGCGCGGCGATCCATCAGCAGCTTGCCCCAGCCGTCCGGGAGGCTGTCGTCGAACACGCCCGGCATCCCGTCGAGCACGTCGGGCTTGCCGGCGATGACGCCCGGCGCGAGGGGCAGGCGGAACGGCGAGAGCTCGAGGCCGGTCGCGATGAACGTCGCGTCGTACTCGAACAGGAGCTCGCGCCGCACGAGCGCGAGCCGGCCGACGCGCCTCCGTCGCTCGGGAGCGGGCTCGTAGTACACGGTGAGGCGATCGACGTGGTCGAGCTTCACGGCGCCTTCCGCCTCCGCTTGCCGGGCGTGCGGGTCGCATAGGTGCGCGCGAACGCCTCGTCGAGCGAGCGGTACGCCGGTGCCTCGAACAGCCTCTCGAACACGGCCTCCGCACGCAGGGCGATCGCGATCCGGACCACGCTCTCCATCGCCGCCCGCCCGGTCCGCTCGAACCGCTGCACCGTCGCGACGCCGACGCCGGCGCGCGTGGCGAGCTCTCCCTGGGCGAGCTCGCGGAGGATCCTGAGCTGCCGGGCGCGCGCTCCGAGCCCTCGCAGCATGCGGTCCACCCCAAGCTCGGTTTCAATCATTTTTGATGTATATAGCCCGTTTTTCGGCCGAAAAACATCATTTTTGATGTTTCAACACGGTGCCCGTGACCTCGGGCGCGCGACCCACTAGGCTTGCCGGGTGACGTCCCGTGAGCTGATCGCGTGGGCCGCGCTGTACGAGCGCCGGGCCCGGAAGTGGTGGGCGTCGCGCGTCGTGGTTGCGGTCGCTGTGGGTGGTGCGATCGCGGCGTGGGTGGCGTGGCGGGCGCAGGATGGGTTCGTGGCGGGGAGCCGCGGGTGGCTCGTGTGCGCGACGCTCGCGTTCGCGCTCGCGTTCCTGCGCGTGCCGTTCCACGTGTACTGGCGATCGGATGCGAGCCTGCTCGCGCAGCTGCCGATCGAGGGGATCCCGCTGTTCGATACGGCGCTCGTGCGCTGCGTGCGGAGCGCGGCGACGACGACGGCCGCGGTCGCGATCGGCGCGCTGCCGCTCGCGCGCGAGCCGGAGCTGTTCGCGCGCCACCTCGCGATCGCCGGCGCGTTCGGGGTCGCCGCGGCGACGATCATCCCGGCGATCGTGGTGTGGACGGCGTCGCTCGTCGCGCTCGACGACGGCAAGCGCGCCGGCGGGCTGATCCGCGCCGCGACGACCGCGGCCGGCGCACCGCCGTCGAGCGACGCGCAGCTGTCGAGCGTCGCCGACGCGTCGTCGTCGGGGTTGCTCGGCGCCGTACCCGGCGCCGCGGGCGCGCTCCTCATCATCCTCGTGCTGCTCGAGGCGCCGTGGCTCACGCACGGCACGCCGCAGCTGCCCGTCGCCCCCGCGCTCCTCGCGGTCGTCGTGGTCGGCGTCGTCGCGATCGCCGGGATCCGGCGCAGCGCCGGCGGCGTGATGGGCCGGATCCTGCGCGACGTCTCCGCGCTCGACCGGCAGCGCCTCGCGACGCTCGAGATCCATCCGCCGACCGCGCTCGAGCGCGTGTTCGCCCGCCTCGCCGGCGACGGCGCCCTCGCCTACCGCAAGGACGCGCGCCTCGTGCGCCGCCGGTACCCGCTCGCGTTCGCGCTCGGCGGCCTGGCCTTCCTCATCCTCGTCGGCGTCGGCATCGCCGTCCCCGACGACCCGCTGCCGTGGCTGACGACGACGATCGTCGCGATGGCCGCCTACGGCGTCGTGCTCGGCGGACGCCTGCAGCACCCGCCGATCGAGCTCGCGCGGCTGTCGGCCTCGCTGCCGATGACGCGCGCCGCGATCGACCGCGCGAAGCTCGTGTGGGTCCTCGGCTGGTGGACCGTCTTCGCGCTCGTCCCCGGCGTGTTCGCCGTGCTCCGGCAGGCGGACGCCGCGCCCGGCCTCGCACTGCTCGGCGGCGGCACGCTCGTCGTCGCCGTCGCTTCGCGGCTCCGCGCCTAGTCGTCGTGCCGAGGCGGCATCGCGGTCGCTTCGCCGCACCCAGGTGTCGCGCCTGGTCGTCGCGCCCGGTCGTCACGCCTGGTGGTCGCGCCTAGTCGTCCTCGTCATCATCATCGTCGTCATCATCGTCCTCGTCGTCCTCGTCGTCCTCATCATCGTTGTCATCGTCGCCGTCATCGTCGTCCCCGTCATCGTCATCGTCATCGCTGTCGCCGTCGCCGTCATCGGAGACTTCCTCGTCGTCCTCGTCGTCCTCGTCGTCGTCATCGTCGTCGTCGTCATCGTCGTCATCGTCGTCGTCCTCGTCGTCGGCACGGGCCTCGGGCGGGGTGAACTCGACGTGGGTCATGCCGAGGGTCAGGCCGAGCTCGTCGAGCATGCCCTTGAGCTCCTGGATCGACCGCGGGGGGAAGCCGTAGTCGTCGAGGAGCTCGTCCTCGGTGTACTTGACGAGCTCGCCGACGTACCGGATCGAGCAGTCCTCGAGGACGGTCATGGAGCGGACGCTGAGCTCGAGGTCCTCGAGGAGCCTCGCGAGGTTCGCGTCGTCGCCGGACGGCGCGGCGGGGGCCGGCGTCGGGGCGGGCACGGCGGACTTCGTGGAGGGCAGCGCGCCCGCGGTGAGATCGATCGGGGGAAGCGGGATCCACGCTTCCGGCTTGGCAGACATCGGCCGATGATGCCGCGAACGAACGCCGCGATCAGCCGCTGGCGGCGAAGACGTGGAGCGAGCGCACTCCCGCGGCGGCGGGCTTGCCGCGTGCGAGGTCGAACAGGCACACGACCTCGGTCTGCCGGCCGGGCTCGACGTTGACGACGAGCCCCGCGACGTTCGCGAGCACGAGGTAGAGGCCGAGGCCGGCGCCGCCGTCGGAGGCGGGCTGCGGGCGGCCGCGCTCGTCGCGGGCGCGGCGGACGTGGGCGATGATGTCGCGCTGGCTCAGGCTGCCGAACGCGTCGCCGACGGAGATCGCGAGGGTCGCGTCGTCGCTCGCCCAGCGCAGGACGACCGAGCGCTCGCCCGCGTGCAGCGCGTTCATCAGCAGCTCGTCGACGACGCTCGCGATCCGGTGCACGACGGGGCGGCGCGCGCCGACGGACTCCGCCCACGCACACACCTCCTCCATCGCGCGGCGCTTGCCGGTGTCGTCGCGCACGACCCGCTCCTGCACGGCCGCGGCGCCGGCGACGTACTTCTCGAGGCCGAACACGTCGCCGGTGGCGAGCTTCGCCGAGGTGACGGCGAGGTCGCGGTGCCGCGGGTCCTCGACGAGGTGGCTCACGGGAGCTTCGAGCATCAGCGCGATCAGGCCGTCGTCGTCGAGGTCGGCGCCGACGACCACCACCGGCACGGGGATCGCGCGCAGCGCCTCGCCGGCGGCGACCCGCGCCGCCCGGTCGACGACCACCAGCGCGAGATCCGTACGGTCTTCGTGCACCGCCGGTAGCTCGTGTGCGTGCTCCACGGAGATCCCGCTGCCGGCCAGGGCCTCGTCGACGGCCGCGCACGAGCCGCCCTCGCGGCTGATGCACAGGGCCCGGCGCGCGTTCATCGAGCACGAGGTTAACACGGGCCGTCGAAGACCCTGGTACGATCACGCTCCGCATGGCGGATCCGCCGTCCCGAGCGCCGCGCGCATCGCCGCCGCCGATTCCGTCGGTGTCGCGCCCGATCGCGCCGTCCGCGTCCCGGACGGACGTCATCTCGACGCCGCAGCTCGACGGGCACACCGGCCACACGAGCGAGATCTCCGAGGACACGAGCAGCCTCCTGGCCCCCGACGCCGGCCAGCTGGTCGAGCACATGCTCGAGCTGGTCGCGTCCGAGGCCGCGTCGCTCCTGGGCCGGGCCGAGGGCAGCCAGGAGGGCGCGACCGACGCGAAGCTCGCCGACCTGAACGTGCGCACAGCGCTCGTCACGTGGGACGTGCTCCATCACACCGACGAGGCGCTGCGCCTGCTCGAGCTGGCGGACTCGCACCCGCTCGCGCCGCGCCTGCGCCTCGCCGCCGCGCTCCTCGTCGGCGCGCCCGAGCTGCTCGAGGCGATCGAGCCCGTCGTCGCCGCCACCCGCCGCCACGACCTGGCGATCGAGCTCGCCGAGGCGTGGCTGTGGCGGCACGGGCGCGCGGACCGCGCCGGCGCGATCGCCGACCGCGCGCTCGCCGCTCCGGACCTCCCCGCGACCGTGCGCCCGCACCTCGAGGGGATCGCCGCGCTCGCGCACGCGGCCGCCGGTGCGTGGCCGCGCGTCGTCGAGCTGCGCCGCGCCGCGCTCGCGCGCCCCGTCGAGCTCCACCCCGAGGAGGTCGCCGCGTCAACGGCGCTGCTCCTCGACCGCGGCGGCGACGCGGCCGGCGCGCTCGCCGCGTGCTGGGCCAAGCTCGAGCACTTCCCCGGCCCCGACGAGCACGCGCTCGGCTGGCTGCGCACGTTCGACATCGCGATCGAGGCGGCGACGCGGCTCGACGACGAGCGCCGGTTCGAGCTGCTCGACCAGCGCGCCGAGCTGATCGCCGCCCTGCCCGGCGGCAACCTCGAGGCGCTCGCCACGCGCCACGCCGTCGCCTCGGAGCTCGAGCGCGGCCAGCAGCACGCCGAGGCGGCCGCGCTGTGGGCGCACCTCGCCGAGGATCCCGCCGCGGTCCTGCCCGGCGCCGCGCGCCGCATCGCCCTCCTGCGCGCCGCGTGGTCGGCGGCCGGCTCGGCGGCGTTCGCGGATCCGACCAGCCCGCCGATCGAGCGCACGCGCGGCACCGGTGGCGATGCCGCACAGCCCACGCGCACGCGCACGCTGCGCTCGAGCGAGATCATGGCCGCGGTGCATCCCGCCGACGAGCCGCCGACGGTGCGGCACGCGCCGCCCGCGACGTGGGCCGCCGCCGGCACGACGCCCGGCGTGATGCCGCAGCCCGAGCCCTCGGCGAGCATGACGCTCGTCGGGCGCGCACCGTCCGACGGCTCCGCGCCTGGACCCGCGGGCCTCGCGAACATCGCGCGCGGCACGAACGCGCCGCCGACGATGGAGGCGCTGGGTGGGCGCACGATGCTCGGCCTCGGGCCCGTCGTCGCGCAGGCCCTCACGGCCCCGCTGGCCGCGGCGACGGAGATCACGCCGCCGTCGAGCGGCGTGCCCGCAGCACCGATCGCGGCGGTCGCGACCGCACCCGCGCCGATGAACGAGCTCGCGCTCGCGCTGATGGCGCACCGCCGCCTCGCCGACAGCGAGTGCAGCGAGGTCGCGGCGACGCACGCCTGGCGCGCACTCGAGCTCGCCGCGCTGTCGAACGACCCCGCCGTCGACGACCTCGCGCACGCCGTCGTCGACGCGACCGGCGGCCCGCTCGCCGAGCGCTGGCTCGATCAGCTCGAGCTCGCATCGCCGAACGCCGCCACGCTCGCGCGCATGGAGTCCCGCGGCGGCCCGTCGCTGCGCATCGCCGCCGCGATCGCCGAGCGCCTCCACGAGGTCGTGCGCGCGCGCCAGCTGTGGAAGCGCGCCGCCGACGAGGCCGCCGCCGCGATCCCGACCACCCGCGACCACCTCGTCCGCCTGTGGCGAGGGAGCGATGGTGCGCGAGGGTCCGGAGGAGCCGTCGGCGAAGGACCCGAGCTCTTCGACAACGACGAGCTTGCAGAAGCGTACACCGCGTGGGCGCGCAGCGAGCCCGACCAGCGCAGCGCCGCCGCGCTGTGGTGCGCGCGCGGCATCGTCGACCTCGCGCGCGGCGACTTCATCGAGGCCGAGGACTCGCTCCAGCACGCCGCCGACCTCGCACCGACGGACCCGTTCTGTCGCGCCGCGCTCGCCGCCGTGTACCGCGCCGGCAAGCGCTTCGAGGGGCTCGCCCGCGTGCTCGGCGAGCTCTCGACGTCGCTCACCAGCGCCGACGGGCGCGCCGCCGCCGCGCGCGAGCACGCGGAGCTCCTCGACGAGCACCTCGGCGATCCCGCCGGGGCGCGCGCCGCGCTCGAGCGCATGATCGCCGAGCGCCCCGAGGACGACGACGCGATGCTCGCGCTCGCCCGCCTGTGCGAGCGCGACGCCCTGTGGGAGCACGCGATCGACCTGCGCCGCCGCGCCGTCGCGCTCGCACCGCTCGAGCGCCGCGCCGACGTGTGGTTCGACATCGCCCAGGCCGAGGAGCGCCGCCACGACATCGACGCCGCGCTCGGCGCGCTCGCGCAGGCCCGGGCCGCCGGCCACGCCGAGGCCGCGCGCCACGAGATCCGCCTGCACCGCGGCGCCGGCCGCCGCGAGGACGCGCTCGTGCTCGCGCGCGCCGAGCTCGCGACCGATCCCAAGGTCGCGCGCCGCACGCAGGTGCAGACGGAGATCGCGCAGCTGCTCGCGGAGCTCGGCCGCGAGCCCGAGGCCGTCGTCGCGGCGTACCTCGACGTGCTCAGCATCGAGCCCGACCAGACCGACGCGCTCGCCGCGATCGAGGAGCCCGCGCGCCGCCTCGGCCTGTGGGACGAGCTCGCCCGCGCGTTCCGCGGCGCGCCGCAGACGCCGCGCAACCTCGAGGTCCTCGCCGAGGCGCTCGCGAAGATCGCCGAGTGGTCCGAGCTCGCCGAGGTCCGCCGCCGCCAGCTCGAGGCCGCGCCGACGCCCGCCGACAAGGCGAGCCGCGCCGGCGACCTCGCGCGCCTGTACGAGCACGAGCTCGGCGACACCGACTCCGCGATCCGGCTGCTCCTCGTCGCGCAGGGCGCGGTCCACGACGACGGCCGCCAAGAAGATCTGCTGCGCCTCCTGCGCGCCGCGCAGCGCTGGGGCGAGGTCGCGGCCGTGCTCGAGCGCGAGCTGCCGATGGTGGTGGCGACCGACGTGGAGCGCCAGCTCGCGATCCTCCTCGAGCTCGCCGAGCTGCGCGCGACGCGGCTCGACAAGCTCCCCGAGGCCGTGCAGGCGTACGAGGGCGTCCTCGAGCGCCGCCCCGGCGAGCCGGCCGCGCTCGCCGCGCTCGAGAAGCTGTACGAGCAGCTCGGCCGCGACCGCGAGCTCGCGCGCCTGCTCGAGACGCGCGCCGAGGCGACGGCCGAGACCGGCGATCGCGCGAAGCTGTACGCCCGCATCGGCGCGCTGCGCTCGCAGCGCAACGACGTCGACGGCGCGCTCGCCGCCTACGCGAGCGCGTTCGCCGCCGACCCGGCGAACCGCGACACGTTCACCGCGATGGAGCGCGTCTGCTACAAGGCCGAGCGCTGGGCGGCGACGATGAAGCTCTACGACGACGCGATCGCGTACGTCGAGGGCGGCCACACGCGCGCGTACCGCCTCGGCGACCTGTACGCGCGCCGCGGCAACGTCCAGCTCAACTACCTCGACCAGGTCGAGGGCGCGATCGCCTCGTACCAGAAGGTCGTCGAGGTCGACTCGCAGCCCACGACGGCCGTGAAGACGCTCGAGCAGCTCGCCGCGAAGCGCAACGACTGGCAGCTCTTGATCACCGCGTGGGAGCGTCGCGCCGAGACGCAGCACGATCCCGCGCGCCGCGCCGAGGCCCTGCGCGCCGCCGCGCAGGTCGCCGCCGCGCACCCGGGCGCCGGCGACGCGCGCGTCTCGCTGCGCCTCCACCGCAAGCTGCTCGCCGTCGACCCGTCGGACGCCACCGCGCACGCGGCGCTCGAGCGCCTCTACGAGGACAACCAGGACAAGAGCGGCCTCGTCGAGTTCCTGAAGGTCCGCCTGCAGAACGTGCACGACAAGGAGGAGTCCGTCGAGATCCTCAAGCGCATCGCGCGCACGTCCGAGGAGGGAGCGCGCGACGTCGTCACCGCGACCGAGCACTACCAGAAGGTGCTCGAGCTGCGCGACAACGACCGCGAGGCGCTCGAGGCGCTCGGCCGCATCTACGAGTCCACCGAGCAGTGGGCCGAGTTCATCGACATCACGCGCAAGCAGATCAAGGTCACCGCCGACCGCAACACGAAGGCGCTGCTCTACTTCCGCTGCGGCTCGGTGATGGAGGCGAAGTTCGGCCGCGAGCAGGACGCGATCCGCTACTACGACGCCGCGATCAAGACGTCGTCGTCGTGCCTGCCCGCCGTGCACGGGATGCGCGACCTGTACCGCCGCCGCGAGGAGTGGCCGCGCGTCATCGAGACGCTCGAGCTCGAGGTCAAGCTGTGGCAGGACGACAAGGAGCGCGCCGGCGTGTTCGCGCAGATCGGGCGCATCTACGACGTCCAGCTCGGCGACGGCGAGCGCGCGATGAACTTCTACGAGAGCGCGCTCTCGGTCGACCCCGAGTGCCTCCCCGCGAACCAGGCGATGTTCGACCACTACTTCGCGCACGGCGCGTGGGACAAGGCGGCGCCGATCGCGACGATGCTCGCGCAGAAGGCGATGCGCGACGGCGATCCGACGACGCGCAGCGACTTCTACCGCAAGCGCGGCGTCGTCTCGCGCATGACCGGCGACCCGCGCGCCGCCGCCGAGAGCTTCATCGTCGCGCTCGAGATCAAGCCGACCAGCGCGCCCGCGCTCGACGACCTCGGCGCGCTCGCCCGCGAGGTCCCCGACGCGTGGGAGTTCGACGCCACCTACCGCGAGCTCGAGAAGCTGTACAAGCGCCGCGACGACGCCGACGCGCTCCTCGCCCGCGTGTACGTCGGGCGCGGCGCGATCGTCGAGCGCGACGGCGACCTCGACCAGGCCGCGGAGCTGTACCGCCAGGCGCAGCAGCTCGCGCACGGCGACTTCACGGTGGTGTCGGCGCTCGTCGACTACCACCGCGACATGCGCCACTGGAGCGAGGCGACCGCCGCGATCGAGCGCTTCGTCGGCAGCAACGCCGCGTCGCCGCAGGACCGCATCGCCGCGCTGATGCGCCAGGCCGAGATCCACGCCGACGGCGAGATGGATCCGACGCGCGCGATCGGCGTGCTGCGCGAGGTGCTGCGCCTCGACGCCTCGCACCAGGACGCGTACTACCAGCTCGCGCAGCAGTGCTTCCTCGCCGGGCGCTACGGCGACGCGCGGGCCGCGATCGACCGCGTGATCGAGCTCGCGACCGCGCCCGGGCAGCCGCTGTCGGCCGCCGCGCTCGCCCGCTACTACTACTACAAGGGCCGCATCCTCGACGCCGCCGGCGACGCGCGCGGGGCCGCGCCGCAGTACCGGCGCGCGATCGAGTACGACCCGGGCTACGCGCCGCCCGCGCTCGTCCTCGCGCGCCGCGCCGCCGACGGCGGCGATCAGCGCCAGGCCGAGACGCTGCTCATCAACACCGCGCACGCCGCGATGGCGCAGGGCGGACCGCGCGCCGCCGTGCCGCTGCAGCGCGGCCTCGCCCGCATCCTGCTCGCGAGCGGCGACCGCCCCGCGGCGATCGAGGCGTACCGCGGCATCCTCAACGTCGAGCCCGACGGTGCGAGCGACCGCGTCGCGCTCGCCGAGATCTACGCCGTCGACGATCCGAACCGCGCGATCGGCGAGCTACGAAAAGTCCTCGATCGCGACATTCACCACGCACCCGCATACCGCCTGCTCGCGTCGTTCTACAACCGCACCGGCGACACCGAGCGCGCGAACCGGGTCCTCACCGCGCTCGACCTGCTCGGCTTCGCCGAGGAGACCGACCGCGCGACGATGCAGCGCATGCGCGCCCTGCGCGCGTACGAGCCGCTGCGGCGCCCGCTCGACGACGACGGCCGCGAGCGCTACCTCGTCACGGCCGCGGCGCGCGAGCCGCTCGGCGAGGTGTTCGCGGCGCTCGCCGAGGAGCTCTCCGGCATGCTCGCGCAGCCGTCGCTCGGCGCGAACCTCATCCCGGCGCAGAGTGCGGGCGACACGCGCCTGATCCGCATCGCCGCCGAGATCGCGCAGCTGTACCAGACCGAGGCCGAGATCTTCGTCGGCGAGAAGGTGCCCGGCGGCGCCGCCGTGACCGCGTTCCCGCGCCGCATGATCGTCCTCGATCGCACGCTGCTCGGCGAGAGCGAGCCCGCCCTGCGCTTCTTCTTCGGCTACGCCCTCGAGGCGATCCGCGGCGGCTACGCGACGCTGCTCCAGGTCGGCGCGCGCCAGCGCCGCGAGCTCGCCCAGCTCCTGCGCCTGCTCGTCGCCGGCGAGGCCGAGCTGATGACGGGCCCCGCGGCCGAGCTGTTCGAGCGCGCGCGGCCCGAGGCGCAGAAGGTGCTCGCGCGCCACGCCGGCGTGCGCGACGTCGATCCCAGCGCCTGGTTCGACGGCATGCTCGCGCTCGCGAAGCGCGGCGGTCTCCTCGCGTGCGACGACTTCGCCGCCGCGATCTGGATGGTCGCGCGCCTCGCCGGCGAGAAGCTCGCGAGCCACGACGCCACGGTCGCGCTCGGCTCCGTCCTCGGCGGCCCCGACCTGGTGCGCTTCTACCTCTCCGACGACTACCAGCACCTGCGCGACATCATGACGACCTAGAGCTTGGTGATGGGCAGCGTGCGGTAGCGCTTCCCGGTCAGCGCGGCGAGCGCGTTGGCGACCGCCGGCGAGATCACGGGGACGGGCGTCTCGCCCATGCCCGTCGGCGCCTCGGTGCTCGGCACGAGGTGGACGTCGATCTCGACGGGCGCATCGGCCATGTACGGCGGCGTGAAGCGATCGAAGTTGCGCTGCTCGACGACGCCGTCCGCGAGCGTGATCGCGCCGCCGGCCACGAGCTGCGACAGGCCGAACACGAAGCCCGAGTGCACCTGGGCCTCGATCGTCATCGGGTTCACCGCGACGCCGCAGTCGAGCGCGGCGGTGGCGCGGTGGATCCTCGGCCGGCCGTTCTCGATCGAGACGTCGACCGCGCACGCGATGCCGCTGCCGTAGTACGTCCCGCACGCGACGCCGAGCGCGCGCCCCACGGGCAGCGAGCTGCGCCAGGCCGCCGTCTTGTCCCGCAAGAGCTTCATCGACGAGATCAGCCGCTTCTCCTCCGGCCTCAGCAGGCGCAGGCGGTACTCGATCGGATCGACCTTCGCGCGCGCGGCCAGCTCGTCGATCATCGTCTCGACGACGAACGAGTTGTGCGTGTGCCCGATCGACCGCCACGACAGGACCGGGACGTTGACCTTCGTGTGGTCCGCGGACAGGTGGAAGTTCGGGATCGTGTACGGGTGGTTGACCGTGCCCTCGACGACGAGGTGATCGATCCCGTCCTTGACGAGGTAGGGCTCGAACGGCAGCCCGCTGTCCTTCATGAACGACTGGCCGACGATCACGTGCTTCCACGCGGCCGGCTTCCCGTCGGCGCCGATCCCGACCTGCACGCGGTGCACGAACATCGGGCGGTAGTAGCCGCCGCGGATGTCGTCCTCGCGCGTCCACACGAGCTTCACCGCCGTCCCGGGGAGCTGCTTCGCGACCGCCGCCGCTTCGCGCGCGAGGTGGCAGTCGAGCGGGCCGCGCCGCCCGAAGCCGCCGCCGCCGAACAGCAGGTGACACGTGACCTTCGCCGGCGGCAGGCCGAGCACCTGCGCGATCGCCAGGTGGTCCGCCGTCCCCGACATCGAGGCCATCCACACCTCGGCGCGGTCGCGGTCGTAGCGGATGATCGTGTTGAGCGGCTCCATCGGCGCGTGCGCCAGGTACGGGAACTCGTACTCGGCGACGATCGTGCGGTCGGCGCCGAGCTTGTCGATCGCGCCCGCGTCGCCGATCGCCGCGGCGACGGTCGCGGTGCGCCGGGCCTTGTCCTTGTAGCTCGCGAGGAGCGCGGCCGTGTCGGCGCGCTCCACGCCGGCGAGGTCCCACTCGATCTTCAGGCGGTCGCGCGCCTGCTTCGCGGGCCAGAAGCCGTCCGCGACGACCACCACACCGCTCCCGCCGTACGTGAGCGGCACCTGGAAGATGTCGCGCACGCCGGCGACGGCGCGCGCGGCCTTGTCGTCGAACGACTTCACGCCGCCGCCGAACAGCGGCGGCCGTGCGACGAGCGCGGTCTTCATCCCGGGCAGGTCGAGATCGAGCCCGAACTTCTGCGAGCCGTCGACCTTCGCGCGGCCGTCGAGCCGGCGCACGCGCTTGCCGATGATCCGGAGCTCGCCCGGCTCCTTGAGCCGCACCTTCTCGGGGATCGGGCGGCGCGCCGCGTCCGCCGCGAGCTCGCCGTAGCGCGCCGACCGGCCGCTCGGCCCGTACACCACGCTGTTCTCGGTGCGGCAGCGGTCGGCGCCGACGCGCCAGCGCTCGGCCGCCGTCGCGACGAGCATCGCGCGCGTCTTCGCGCCGAGCTCGCGATACTGCCGGTACGAGTTCGCGGTCGCCGTCGAGCCGGCCACCATCTGCATGCCCAGGATCGGATCCTTGTAGACGTCGGCGACGGGTGCGATCTCCGCCGTCACGGCCGCCCAGTCGGCGTCGAGCTCGTCGGCGAGGATCATCGGCAGCGACGTGTGGATGCCCTGCCCGACCTCGATGCGATTGACCATGATGACGATGCGGCCGTCGGCGCCGATCGTCACGAACGCGCTCGGCGGGAACGCGGGTGCCGCTGCGGTCCCGGCTGCGACCGCGGATCGCTCGACGTAGAGCGCGACGAGCAGGCCCCCGGCGGCGGCGGTGGAGCTGCGCAGGAAGCTGCGGCGGCTCATGCCGCCCGTGTTGTCGAATCTCCTCATCGCGATCTCCTCACTTCGCCCGCGACGACGCGCGACGGACCGCGACGCGGATGCGCGCGTACGTCCCGCACCGGCACAGCGTGCCGCCCATGGACTGCTCGACCTCGCCGTCGGACGGGTCGGGCTTGCTCTTCAGGAGCGCGACGGCCGTCATGATCTGGCCGCTCTGGCAGTAGCCGCACTGGACGACGTCGGTCTCGACCCAGGCGTCCTGCACCGCCGCACCCACCGCGTCCCTGGCGATGCCCTCGATCGTGACGACGCGGCGCGCGCCGACGAGCGACACCGGCACGAGGCACGAGCGCGTCGCGACCCCGTCGAGGTGCACGGTGCACGCACCGCACGCCCCGATCCCGCACCCGTACTTGGTGCCGGTCATCTTGAGCCCGTCGCGCAGGACCCACAGCAGCGGCGTCGACGGATCGACGGTGACCGTCCTCCGCTCGCCGTTCACCTCGAGTTGAAAGTCTTTCATCGCTCGGCTCCTTCGTTCGGGTTCAAGGACATGGCGTTCCCCCCTCGACCCAGCGCCGCGTCGCGCGCACGAACGCGTCGTGGGTCAGCGGAGGCGCGCTGCGCGCCGTGCCGTCGGTGCGCACGCCCGGGCTCCACGCCCACAGGACGAGCGCGTCCTCTGCGACGTGCTTCACCAGCCCGGCGCCGTCGAGGTTGTTGTTCTTCGAGCGATCGACGACGGCGCGGCAGACCTCGCCGCTCGCGAGCGGCGTGTCGCTCGCGTCCTGCCACTGCATCGACAGCGGCGCGAGGTGCCAGTCGGGTGCACCCGGGACACCGGTCGCGTCCGCATTCGCCTGCGGATGACAGCCGGCGCACGTCAACCCCGGCACGCCCCGGCCATCCGGACCGCGCGTCACGTTCGCGAAGTGGCGGCGGCGGTCATCGCCCTGCTGCGGCGCGCCGTATGGCAGTTGAGACAGCGCGGACTGACCAGCACCGAATACACCTCGTTCCACGCGGCCAGTGCCTCGGCCTTCGATCCGCCGCCGCCGCACCCCGTCGAGAGACCCGCGGCGAGTGCGACGAGCCGCATCGACGACATGACGACTCCAGCAGCATCGGGCGCACCACGCGATCGCATGCTTCGACCGTAGGCGGCGCGAGCGCGTCGAGCTACGAGGCGGAGTCCGACTTCCATGCGCGAGCGTCCAGGACGTGCTCGCCGAGGGTCGACAGCCGGCGCTCGCGGGTCGCGTGAGCGCGTCAGCTCGGGCGGGGCAGCTTCCGCGCGACGGCGTCGAGGCGCTGGAACAACGCGTGCGCCTGGCTCGCGAGCTCGGCGAAGCCGGCGGTGCGCGCGCCGTCGGCGAGCTCGCCGGCGCGGCGCGTGAGCTCGGTGATCGCGGCGCCGGCCTCGGCGGGCGTGTGCTCGTGCGCGGCGGTGTCCCGCGTGAGCGCCGCGGCCGACGCGGCGAGCTCGCCGAGCGCGGCGACCAGCGCCTGGAGCTGGCGGTTGCGCTCCTGCAGCGCGGGCGCGTGCTCGACGACGCGCTGGCCGAGCGCCTCCTGCTGCGCGCGCGCCGCCGTCAGCGCGGCGACCAGCTGCTGCCCGGCCTCCTGCAAACGGCCTTCACTCTTCGCGAGATCGTCGAGAACGGCGTTCGCACGCTCCACGTGCTTGACCGTGTCGAGGGGTGACCGCAGGAACAGCTCCCCGAGGCGCTGGTAGGCCGCGAGCTCTCCGTCGAAGGCCGTGGCAGCGGCGAGCAGCGCCGAGGATTCTTGCTTGGCCATGGTCGAGGTGGTGAGATACCTCGACTGCTCCCCGACATGCGCGCACACGGACGAGGTTACGAATGCGATGCGGCTTGCTGGATCGTTGGAAGGATGCCAAGTACATTTGCGCGTGCGGCAAGTTATGCGGTTGTGGTGTAATCATCCATACCGGCATTACAAGGTGAAGGCGTCAACGTGAGCCACAAGTTCCAGTCGACGGTGCAACACCGCGGTGACGTTAGCTACGTCAAGCTGGGCGGCGTCATCGACGAAGACAACGAGCTCGGCGAGCTCGTCGAGAAGATCCCGAACGGGACCGCCGTGATCGATCTCGGCGAGATCGAGCGCATCAACTCGTGCGGCGTGCGCGACTGGGTGAACTGGCTGTCCAAGCTCGAGACGAACGGCACGCGCTCGGTGCTGGTCGAGTGCTCGCCGGCGATCGTCGCGCAGATCAACCTCGTCAACAACTTCACCGGCAGCGGCGTCGTCAAGAGCTTCTACGTCCCCTACTTCTGTCCCGAGTGCGACGAGGAGAAGGTGCTGCTCGTCGAGGCGACCGACATGGGCCCGCCGCCGCACGAGCCGCCGACGTGTCGCTGCGACGAGTGCGATCTGGTCATGGACTTCGACGACATGCCGGACTCGTACTTCGCGTTCCTGTCGAACCAGAAGAAGCTCGCCGAGCCCGACAAGATCAACGGCGCGATGCGCGAGCTCGGGCGCGGCAGCGACGCCGGCGAGGCGAAGAACAAGGTCCGCTCGCGCGCGAGCCAGCCGAACCTGTCGAGCGGCTCGAAGCCGAGCGTGCCGTCGCTGCCGTCGATCCAGCGCACGAGCACGCAGCCGGCGAGCGGCGCGTTCCAGGCGGCCGCCGCGGCCGCGAGCGGCGGGCACAAGGGTCCGTCGCCGAGCAAGCCGCCCAGCCGCCCGCAGCTCGGCGCGAAGGCCTCGTCGGGCAGCCGCCCACCCGGCACGATGACGGGACAGCACGCGACTGGCAGCAGCCCCGGCAACAGCTTCGGCTTCGCCGCGCAGATGTCGTCGAGCCCGGTCGCGGCGCCCGCGCGCTCGAACGCGCTCGTGTTCGTCCTCATCGCGATCCTGGTCGCGGCGATCGGCGTGCTCGCCTACCTCGTCCTCACGAAGTAGGTCCGAACCGCTGGTCCGCGTCGGGATCCCCGTGGTGAGCTTCACCGCGGGGGAGACACCGATGCGTAGATCGATCCTGATCTGGGTGCTGGCCGCGTGCGTCCTGGGCGCGTGCGGCGGCAAGAAGAGCGACTCCGGCGACGGCAGCGGGACGAATGCACCGCAGGGCGGCGCCGGTGCCGGGACCGGTGCGGCGACGCTGCGCGCGTCGGCCGAGCTCGTGCTGCAGAACCTCGTGACGACGGAGACGGCGAAGGACGTCACGTGCTGGACGAGCTTCCGCCAGCTCGACTGGTTCATCGCCGAGAAGAGCTACAGCGAGTTCGGCACGCTCGCGAAGATCGCCGCGATGAAGGCGCTCGTGCGCGCCGTGTGGGAGAAGGCGTCGCAGCAGGCGAAGGGCGCATCGCTCACCGCCGCGGACATCCAGGCGGCCGTGAAGCTGCCGGCGCTCGAGCTGCCGAATGTCGCCGCGAGCCAGCCGAAGTTCGCGAACGACATCGGCGTCAAGAACTTCACCGACTATCAGAAGACGTCCGAGCACAGCCGCCTCCTCCTGTCCGTGATCCAGACGGAGATGTACACGACGGGCGGCGCGCCCAAGACCAGGCCGCTCGACGCGACGGCGGTGAAGGCGCTGACCGACGCGGCGACGACGCTGTCGCTGATGATGCTGAAGGAGTCGAGCGCCGCGGCGACGGAGGCGAAGAGCCTCACGATCGAGGGCCCGCACGTGCAGGCCGCGCACAAGAAGCTCGCAGCCGACCTCGGCCTCAGGAACGAGCCGCACAAGCTCGAGCCGCTGGCGCCGGCCGCCGTCGAGGCGGAGATGCGGCCGATCACGCAGAAGCTGATCGACAACAAGGTCGAGGCGCTGCTGAAGTTCAACAAGGGCACCGGCAAGATGCTCGACGACCTCAACAAGGTCGCGCGCGTGCCGCTCACGCAGGACGGCCTCGACCGCATGTTCAACGACGCGAAGTCGTTCGCGCGCTTCGTCGCCACGGGCATCGAGCCGATGCAGGCGGACAACTACCTCTCCGACGGCAACTTCGCGAACAGCAAGATGCCGCGGCGCGCGTACGTCGACGAGGTGTGGGCGCAGAACGTCGTGATGCAGATCTTCCCGCACCACATGGAGCCGAACTCCGACGTGCGCGTGCGCTACGAGCCGAACCCCGGTCCGGCGACCGGACAGAACCTGAAGGCGTTCGAGGTGAAGATGCTCGGGCACGAGATGGACGGCGTGCGCGACAGCGCGATCCACTGGCGCGCGCTGCAGGCGGTCTACAAGGACATGCCGTTCGCGATGGACGCGTTCGCCGCGGAGTACGTGAGCGAGGTGGTGTCGATGATGATCACGCTGTGGATCCGGCGCGGCGAGGCGATCGCGGCGCAGCAGGGCAAGAAGGTGATCGACGCGGCGGTCGTGAAGCAGGTGCGAGGCCAGGACTACGTGCTCGTGCAGCCGGGCGAGGTCGCGTCGGCGGCGTGGACGCCCGAGCGGCAGAAGCAGAAGGCGGAGGTGCTCGCGACGGTGAGCGTGCCGCTGTTCAAGGACGTGTCGAAGACGGCGGGCCTGCCGACGAAGTTCGCGAAGTTCGGCGTCGACCTCGACACGATGCAGGGCCACGTCGAGCCCGCCGACACCAAGAAGCTCCCCGGCCACGTCGAGCCCGCCGACACCAAGAAGCTACCGGGCCACGTCGAGCCCAAGCTCCCCGGCCACGTCGAGCCCGCCGACACGAAGAAGCTGCCCGGGCACGTCGATCCGCAGAGCACGGCGGGCGGCTTCAATCTGCAGACGATCATGGGCGGCGGCATCGCCGTCGGCGACGTCAACGGCGACGACTATCCGGACCTGTTCCTCGGCGGCGAGGAACTCGGCAAGCTGTACCTCAACCAGGGCAAGGCCGGCCCGGGCAAGTTCGTCGACGCGACGGCGGCGTGGGGGCTGCCGTCGGACATCGACGACGCGCACGGCACGCTGTTCTTCGACTTCGACGGCGACGGCGACCTCGACCTGCTCGTCCTGCGCAGCGAGCACAACTCGGCGCTGTTCCGCCAGGACAAGGGCAAGTTCACCGACGTCGCGGCCGAGATGGGCCTCCAGACCCACCGCGGTGCGCACGTCGCGAACGTGTTCGACTACGACGGCGACGGCGACCTCGACATCTACATCGGCTACTACGGCGCGCACGAGTCGAACATGAAGCCGGGCGCCTCGCGCAGCATCCCGTCGCTCGACGGGCGCAACGGCAGCCCGAACCAGCTGTGGCGCAACGACGGCGGCAAGTTCACCGAGGTCGCGCTGCCGGCCGGCGTCGCCGACGTCGGCTGGACGCTCGCGGTCGCCAGCTTCGACGCCGACAACGACGGCGACATGGACCTGTTCCTCGCGAACGACTTCGGCGCCGACGTGTTCTACCGCAACAACGGCGACGGCACGTTCGCCGACATCACCGTGCCGACGGGCACCGGCGATCGCGGCAGCGGCATGAACGTCGATGTCGCCGACATCAACGGCGACGGCCGCTGGGACATCTACGTCACGAACATCGACATGTTCTCGAAGAACATCAAGGTGATCTTTCCGCGCGACGAGTCGACGATCAACATCGACGACACGCTCACCAAGGCGTTCCAGTACCTGGCCGGCAACAAGCTGTACGTGACGACGAAGGACGGCGGCTACCGCGCCGAGGAGAACCTGCGCTTCGAGCCCAAGGACCGCGGCTGGGGCTGGGACGCGTCGTTCTTCGACTACGACAACGACGGCGACGACGACCTCTACGTGACGAACGGCTGGATCAACGGCTCGTACGCCGGCAACCAGAAGAAGCAGATGTACCTCAACCACGAGGGCTTCTTCTATCTGGCGCCCGAGTCCTCCGACGAGGCGTTCGCCGGCAACGCGCGCAGCGCCGCGCCGGTCGACCTCGATCTCGACGGCGACGTCGACCTCGTCGTCAACAGCTTCCGCCAGCCGCCGCGCGTCCTCCTCAACCAGCAGAAGGGCACGAACCACTGGATCCACGTGAAGCTCGCCGGCAAGGGCAAGAACACGCAGGCGATCGGCGCGCAGGTCACGATCAAGGCCGGCGCGAAGACGATCCTGCGCCAGGTCAGCGGCGGCCGCGGCTACCTCGGCCAGACCGACACGCTCGTCGTCGCGGGTACCGGCGCCGCGAAGACCGTCGACCTCGAGATCCGCTGGCCCGACGGCACGAGGACCGAGCACAAGGGCCTCGCCGCGAACCAGCGCCACAAGATCGCGCAGCCGTAGCCCGCCCGGCCGAAACGAAAACCGCCCACGCGGTCAGGCGTGGGCGGGTGTCTTCGGAACAAGCTAACGAGGCGTCGGGCTACTTCTTCGGCGCGATGTCCCAGGGCACCTGGCACGCCGGATCCGGGTTCGAGCAGGACAGCGTCGCCATGTCGGGGTTCGGGGCGCGGACGTGGACGACGACCTCGTCGCCGTACGCCTGGCGGCACGCTTCCTTGGGGTCCTTCGCGGTCGCGGCGGTGATGTGGCTCGCCTTGAGGTCGCAGGCGACGATGTTCTGGTCGGCCATCGGGTCCGCGACGGTCTTGCCGGCGACGGTGATCGACGTCGAGTCACCCGTCTTCACGTAGCGGCAGCCGGTCGGCAGCGCGGACGGGCTGTCCCACGTGCCGATGGCGAAGCCGCGGCGCGCGGCCGGCACGAACAGGTCCTTCGCCTTCTCGAGGTCGCTCTCCTTCGACAGGTCGAGCGCGCGGCCGTCGACCTCGACCGAGCAGCCGCACTCGGCGACGCGCATCGCCATCGCGCACACCGACGGGTCCGACTTGCGCCAGGGGACGCACGACGCCGAGCCGCAGAACGTGCACGCGCGGGTGAACGGATCCTTGATGTCCTCGTCGCCGGCCACGAGGCAGTCCGCGACGAGCGCCTTCGCGGCGTCGTTCGAGTTGAAGCCGACCTCCATGCGGAAGAGCGGGTTCGACGAGTTCGGCGTCTTCGCCGTCAGCGGGTAGCCGCCGATGCTGTTGCCGCTCGTCGGCATGCGCGTGATGTCCTTGTGCCACGACGTGAACACGCACTCGCCGACCTTCGCGTCGCCGTTCTGGCCGAGCCACTCGAGCTGGCCGGCGGTCAGGACGGGGTCGAGCGGGGTGACCGTCGAGCCGCGCACGTTCTTGCCCAAGATGTCGGCCGCCGACGACGTGTCGACCCTGGACGACGTCACGCACGAGAAGATGTTGTTGTCGCAGACGCCGGTCGCGCAGGGCGTGCCCGCGTCGCAGAACACCGGGCCCTGCTCGTTCATGATCACCTCGGGCACGCCGTTGGTGTGGAGCATCGTGAAGTACTCGCAGTACTCCTGGCCGCGATCGTCCTTCGTGTTGGAGTCCGCCGTGACGCCGTTGACGTCCTTGCACGACCACCGCACGCCGAGCTCGTTGAAGTGCGGGCGCCGCTCGTCCATCGCGTTGACGCGGCTGTTCGCGCACTGCTCCTCGAGCGTGCCGCCCGGGGTGTCGCACTTGCCGTCTTCACAGTAGATGTTGTCGTTGCCACCGGTGCATGCGGTCAGCACCGAGACGGTCATGGCGGTGAGGATGGCGGTCTTCATGGCGAGCTCCGTTCTCGAAAGACGGAGCGACCCCATTTCACGGCGCGTGCCGCGGCTGCGACAGCGCACCTCGCGATGAAGCGATCGCGAGATTCCATGCACTTCACCCACGCACGCGACCGGAACGACACGGATCCGGTGCGCGCGGTGCGGGTCGCTGGCTGGTCGACCTCTCGGTTGTACCGGTCACCGGAGCTTCCGCTGGCAGCCGCGTTCGCCAGGCTCAGTCCGCCGCGGCCGGACCGGGCGTGAGCACCCACGGCGTCGCCGAGCACGTGCCGGCGTACGGCGACGCCGAGCTCGTCGGGTCGCACGCGAGCTTCGTCGTCGGGACGGGGACGTGGACGACGATGTTGTCCGCGTACTTCTCGGCGCAGTACGCCTTCACGTCGGCCGCGCCGTAGAGGAGGTCGTCGGCGGTGAGATCGCAGGCGACGAGCGTCTGGCTCTCCGCCAGGACGTAGCGGCAATTCGCCGGGAGCCGCGTCGCCGCCTGGTTGCCCGACACGAAGCCGGTCCAGGTGCCGAGCTGGAAGCCGCGGCGCTCGATCGGCGAGATCAGCTTGCCGAGGCTCTCGCCCGTCGTCACGGAGCAGCCGCACTCGGCCGCGCGCGTCATCGCCGCGCACACCGTGGTGTCGGACTTGCGGTACTCGGTCTCGTTGATCTCCGCGTTCCACATGCAGCCGCGCATGAAGTCGTCGTGGCGGAGGTCCTTCGGATCGTCCGGATCGCCGGCGGGCGGCAGCACGAGGCAGTCCTCGACGAGCTTGTCCGCGGCGTCCGCGGAGTTGACGTCGAACGTCATGCGGAACGTCTCGTCGACGTCGAGGCCGACGATCTTCGGACAGGCGGCGCCGCGGCACGTGTCCGCGGCGACGTCGCTGTTCCACGACGTGAACACGCACTGGCCGACGACGTCGGTCGGGCGCGCCTCGAGCGCGTCGATCTGCGCGGGCGTGAGGGTCATCGCGACCGGCGTCGTTCCGTACGAGGAGTCGGGGCCGAGGTTGCGGCCGAGGACCGCGGGTGCGCCCAGCGCCGGCGCATCCGGCAGCTTCGCGACGGCGAAGTACTCGCAGTACTCCTGGCCGCGGTCCTCCGCCGTCACGCCGGCGACGTCGGCGCACGACCAGCGCAGGAACGGCTCGTTGAACGAGGTGCGGTTCGGGTTGAACGCGTCGGTGCGGCGCTTCCGGCACGACACCTCGGCGGGGTCCGTCGGCAGGTCGCACTTGCCGTCGGTGCAGTCGACGACCGGCGGCTTCGCCGTGCATGCAGCTCCCATCGTCAACAGCAGCGCCGGTGCGATCGAGAGCCTCATCCCGGCCCCGGGTTGCACGAACGGCGCCACGCCAAGTCGCGGTGATCGCGAGCCCGCGCCTGGCGACGGCAGCTGCACCCGCCACGGACACCGGACCCCAACGGGCCCGAGCTGCCATGGCGCCTTCGGTGTCCGATGGCAGCTCCACTGTCCGGTACAGCAACGGCCGATGTCGGCGTGATCGCTCGGGACCACGCGGGATCGGAGCGACGCGCCGCGGTCGGCACGCGCCGTGAACGAGGCCTCCTGCACCATGAAGACTTCGCGCTGGATCGCCTCGTTGTTCGCTTCGCTCGCGGTCACCGCGTGCGCGGCCGGACCAGACGACGGCGAGGGCACGGTGTGTGAGGACGGCAAGTGCGACGGTCTCCCCTTCGCGGACCAGCTCCACGGCCGCGAGGATCCCATCGCGAAGTTCCTGCGCGGGCTCCACGAGTCCGGCGTCATCGACGACAAGGGCGTCTACCACGCCGCGAAGGCCGGCAGCGTCGCGCCGGCCGGCGACCCGCTGTTCTACCAGAAGCTGGTCACCGGCCTGACGACGGAGCAGGGCTGCCGCGAGAATTCGCTCGTCACGTACACGCTCACCGACGACCTCATCGGCGACACGATCTTCCCGCGCATCATCGCGACGGTGTGCGCCGACAACGAGCTGGTCGCGAACCAGTTCATCGCCACGCTCGGCGGCGAGACCGAGGACGGCGACGTCGCCCTCGACGAGCTCGAGTTCTTCGCGTGGGACAACACGCTGCAGCGCTACTCCTTCTACAAGACCGAGCTCGGCGCCCGCGACGGCCAGCTCAAGGTCGCCGTGTCGCCCGCCGAGTGCACGAAGTGCCACCTCGATGCGCACGACACGAACGCGGCGGCGATGCCGATGCTGCCGATCATGAACGAGCTCACCAAGCCGTGGACCCACTGGAACGCGGGCCCCGGCGGCAACTCGGAGAGCTTCCAGGTCCCCGACTCGCTGCGCGGCAAGAAGAACTGGACGAAGTACGGCGAGAACGCCGTCGGCGCCGCGTCGCGCTTCGAGAAGGTCATCCGCGACGCGAACGCCACGCGCATCACCCCGGCGCGCAGCAAGACGCTGTTCCGCCCGGCCAAGCTCGACGAGGCGATGGGCCTCATCCGCCCGGTGTTCTGCGACGAGCAGGTCAACTACGTGAGCGAGCTCGCCACCGGCGAGATCACCACCGACGCGTTCGTCTCTCCGGGCCTGAAGGCGGCCTACCGCGGCATCCAGTCGACGTGGCCGTGGGCGTGGTTCAACAACGACACCGTCACGCTCCCGGCGGTCGCCGACGACCAGCGCCTGTTCGTGATCCCCGTGCGCGGCGTCGCCGACGTCACGTTCGAGGCGCAGCTGTACAGCATCCTCACGCCGAACGCGATCCTCGCCGTGCGCGCCCTCGACTGGAAGAAGCCGATGGGCTCGACGTTCCGCTGCAACCTGTGGAAGGACGCGTTCGCCGCGTTCGCCGACAAGCCGCCCGCGCTGACCGGCCGCAACCGCGACGCCGTGAAGGTCCTGTTCGACGAGATCATGAAGCACGGCGGCATGAGCACGCGCAGCCTCGCCGACGGCAAGGTCATCGCGATCGCCGACGCCGACACCGACGGTGAGGCGCTCAAGGCCGCGGTCGCCGCGGGCACGGTCCCGTCGTCGTGCGGCAAGTTCTGCGAGGTCACGCTCGACGCCTACGGCACGATGCTCGACAGCTACCTCCGCGGCCTGTCGGCGCCGGCCAAGC
Source organism: Deltaproteobacteria bacterium (assembly GCA_019637375.1). GTDB lineage: Bacteria > Myxococcota_A > Polyangia > Haliangiales > Haliangiaceae > JABFXX01. The sequence continues at coordinate 77,803 of JAHBVW010000033.1, forward strand.
GCGCCGAGCTCCTCGCCGAGCGCGACCGCCGCATCTGCGCCGTCGTGAAGGAGGTCGAGCCGGCCGCCGGCCACACCGACCACGGCCCGCAGTCGCTGTACCCGAACAAGCCGAGCTTCATCCGCATCGACGGCGCCGGGAAGGTCGTCGACACCGTCCCCGCGAGCTGCCGCGAGTAAGCGAGCCCGGCGCCGCGCCGACGAGGCCGGAGCGGGCGCTCCGGCCTTGTTGCGTTCCGGAGGCTGCGTTCCAGGCTGGCAACTCGAGCTTTCGCAGCAACGAAAGTCGCCAGTCCACCCGGCCTGCGATCGGCAGCTCGAATTGCCGGAACATCGAGTCCCACCCTGGAACCGTGGCCCAAGTTATCGGAACCCGGGACGTTCGACATGTAGGTGAACGTGGCAAGCGCCTTGCTCGGAGGTTGGGGACCAACCCCTCTGGGAGCACGCGCCATGACGACCCGCAGCATCCTCCTCCTGACCGCCAGCCTGGTGGCGCCGACCCTCTACGGGTGCGCCGCGCCGGACGGTGATCTCGGCTGCGCCGACGGCAAGTGCGACGAGGACATCCCGGACTCGCCCTGCGACGGCCTCATCCTCGACGAGAGCGGTCACGGCTTCAAGAAGATCGGCGGCCGCAACAACGACGCGGTCGCCAAGCTCTTGTTCCGCGACGGCGAGTGTCCGACGTCGATGCCCGCGATGATGGCGAAGCTCCGCGAGGTCGACACGGACGGCTGCTCGGGCGACACCGCCGGCATCCAGACGCGCCTCATCTCCGAGACCGCGCAGGCGACCGGCCGCGCTCCGAACGCGTACCGCTCGGTCACGTCGCGCGCGTGCGGCGGCCGCAACAGCTCCGCCATCCTGTTCTCGCAGTTCGTCAGCCCGACGGCGAAGGAAGCGCCCGAGACCGCCGAGTTCATCTCGCTCGACGAGACCAGCGGCGTGTTCAACTACTACGAGGCCGACGGCGACAAGATCACGTTCTTCGGCTCGTCGAAGGACTTCCTCCGCGACGAGGGCGGCCGCTGCAAGAGCTGCCACACCGACGGCGGCCTCATCATGAAGGAGCTCGACTCCCCGTGGATCCACTGGGAGGGCCACAAGGACCACCCCGGGTCGGGCGACCTGGTCCGCGCGATCAAGGACTTCGGCTCGAAGTCGAGCGGCATCGAGTTCGAGGGCACGGTCGTCAACGCCAACGCGAAGTACAACACCACCCGCCTCGAGCTCCTGAAGGACGGCGAGAACGTCACCGAGCAGGTCCTGCGCCCGCTGTTCTGCACCGTCCAGATCAACCTCGCCAACGGCGCCGCGTTCGAGAGCCCGGTCGCCGGCGGCCCCGGCGGCGACGAGCTCCGCAGCATCCCGTTCAAGGCGTTCCTCGACCCCGCGCTCAAGAGCTTCGGCGGCTTCAGCGTGACGTTCGCGGACTACGACGCGCAGATCAAGGCGAACGGCCAGCGCGTCCAGGGCATCCCCAACGCGATCGACTCGATCTTCGACCTCACGTTCCCGATGCGCTCGCGCGCGGACGTCGACTACGTCGAGAAGCTCGTCTCGGGCGGCATCGTCGACGGCGACTTCGTCAAGGACGCCCTGATGGTCGACTTCACGCGCAGCATCTTCTCCGACGACCGCTGCGGCCTGCTCTCGTTCGCGCCGAAGCTGTCGGGCTCGAACCTCAACCCGACCTCGATCCGCGAGGGCTTCATCGCGAACCTCGAGGCGGAGAGCCCGGTCGCCGGCAGCCCGGCGGCGACGTTCCTCGCGCACCTGAAGGCGGAGGGCGACGGCTCGGCGCACCAGGGCAAGGTCGACGCGTTCGTCGCGGCCTGCAACGCGCTCGGCTCGAAGCGGCTCGTCGATAACGCGATGCAGGTCATCTCGGGCACGCGCACCACGGTCCGCGAGCGCCCCATCATCGAGTTCCCGGCGACGCTCGCGACCGACAACCTGCGCACCGACGCCAGCTCGCGCCTGCACCCGACCGACTGCTCGGTCACCACCCGGTACGTCGCTCCGTGAGGTGAGCCGCCGCGGGGAGCCCGACGGGTTCCCCGCTTCGTCCGTTTCGGCGTCCTGGATCGAGTCCGGCACATGCGCTTCTTCTTCCTCCTTCCCCTGGTTCTCGGCGTCGGCTGTGCGGCCGGCGTGGAGGAGCCTGCCGCGTGCAGCGACCCGGATCGCTGCAAGAGCGCCGGGAGTCGCGAGGAGTTGCTGGCTTCGATCGAGGGCTTCGACGACCCGGTGGCCGCGTACCTGCGCAGCGCCGCCGGCGACGGCGGCACGCTGCCCGGTGACTTCCGCGCCGTCCTCGACGGCGTCGGCGGCGAGCTCGGCTGCGATGCCTCGACCGAGCGCAGCTACGTCGTCCTGTCGAACGCCGGCTACGTGCCCAAGCCGATCGTGACGCGCTGCAACGGCAGCGCGAACGACGCGAGCCGCTTCTACATGGCGCTCGTCGGGGACGCGCACGGGTTCGGGCGGCAGACGGTGCACGTCGCCGCGTGGGACGCGTCCGCGGGTACGTACCGGCGCTACGCGACCGCGCCGAGCCCCGACGGCGGCATGGCCGTCAACGTCGCTCCGGAGTTCTGCCTGGGCTGCCACGGCGGGCCGGAGCAGCTCGGCACCTGGGTGCCGCTCATGAACGAGATGTCGAGCCCGTGGGCGAACTGGAACGCCGCGCCGGGCTTCGCGTCGGCGCTGTTCGACGAGTTCCTCGACCCGGCGATCGCCGCCGATCCGACGTACCGCGAGGTCGCGGCGGAGCTCGACACCGCCGCGGCGTTCGAGCCGATCGTCCGCGCCGGCCTCCAGCGCACGACGGGCGCGCGGCTCCGGCAACGCACGGCGGCGGCCGACCTCGGCGCCGCGCTCGAGCTCCTCCGCCCCCTGTTCTGTGACGAGGGCTCGAACTACGTCTCGGAGGTCCACGGGAGCGGCGAGCTGCGGACCGCGGCGATCCTCGACGACGCGCTGCGTGGCCTGTACCGGTCGCTCGACGTCGCCGGCGGGTGGAGCTGGCTCGCCGACCCGCGCACGACGCTGGCGGGTTCTGGGCAACGGCCGATCGAGCTGATGCCGGTGCGCGGCGAGGCGACGGTGCAGGCCGAGCTCGGGCTCGTCGCGCGCGGGGTGATCTCGCCGCTGGAGGCGCTGCGCGTGCGGGCGCTCGACTGGAAGCACCCGACGGGCAGCGCGTTCCGCTGCGACCTGTGGCGCACCGGGCACGAGCGCGTGCTGGCGCTGGACCCGCGCGGCGCCGCGACGACGGCGGACCTGATCCCGGCCGTCCTCGACGCGCTGATGGCGCCGCTGCCGGCGGCCGCTCCCGGCCGGGTGAGGCACGTGCCGGACGCGAGCGTGGCGACGGCGGGGATCGAGACCGATCTCGCCGGCCTGGGCGACGCGTTCGAGGCGCACCTCGTGGCGATGCAGGCACCGGCGATGCGCGGCGCCCTTCTCGCGGAGCGCGACCGCCGGGCGTGCCGCGCCGCGGCGCGCGAGCCGACGGCGCCCATCTTTCCAGGCGTGAGCTGCCCCTGAACCACCGCTGAGACGACCGGGTCACGTGTTCCAGGTGTCTGGCTAGGGTTCCTGCCAGGCGAATGGATCCGTCGCCTGGTACAGGTGCGGGTCAAAGTCCAAATGGTGGGAAGGGCTACCGTTTCTACCGATGCGGCGAGTCATCGGCGATGGTATCGGCCTTGCTCTCAGGCACGGGCATGAAGCCCGCCATCGCCATCCTTCCCGCGCTTCTGCTCGCCGCGTGCGTCGGTCAGGCTCCCGAAGGGGGCGACGACGAGCCGCCGCCGCGGATCAAGGAGCCGCCGACGCCCAAGGGCACCGGCAGCACGGCCGCGGGTTGCGAGGGCGTGACCGACCTCGGCAAGTGCGAGGACGGCGTGGCGCTCACGTGCGATGTCGACGCCGGCGCGCTGCGCCGCAAGGACTGCAAGGCGCTGGGCAAGGCGTGCGTGATGGACCCGCAGCGCGGCGCGAAGTGCGACGTGGCTCCCGAGGGTGCGGGCGCGAACGGCAGCTGTGGGTCGTTCGACAACGACGGCACGTGCAGCGCCGACGGCAAGACGGCGACGTGGTGCGGCACCGACGGCCAGTTGATCGTGTGGAACTGCACGCAGCAGCTCGAGGGCATGGGCGGCCTCGGCGGCGCGGGCTGGACCTGTCAGTTCAACAAGCCGAACGGCTTCCCCGGCGCATTCTGCTACGAGGGCGGCGCGTCGCAGCCGCCGAGCGACACCGCCGACTGCGGCACGATCAAGTACGCGGGCGTCTGCGACACGGCGACCGACACGGCCGTGTGGTGCCAGGGCGCCGGCGACGGCAACGGCGGCACGGGTCCGTTCAAGAAGTACCGCTGGGCGTGCGGCACGGGTCAGAGCTGCCAGATCGACCAGTGCGGCCCGGGCGCGATGTGCTGCAACGACGCCGCGACCCCGCCGCCCGCGCAGTGCACGGGCCCGAACAACATCGGCGTCGAGGGCCGCTGCAAGGCCACCGGGACGGTCGAGTACTGCCTCGGCGAGACCCTCCACACGCAGACCTGCTCCGGCGGTCAGACCTGCAAGGTCAACGTGTGCGGCGAGGGCGCCTGGTGCTGCAACTGATGCCACGGATGTGACCGAGCGACGCGACAGCCATCGAACCCCTCACCACCGACGAGGTGCGCCATGCGGTCTGCGATCCTGAGCCTTGCCACGCTGAGCCTCCTCGCCGGGGCCGGCGCCGGATGCGTGCCGGAAGACGGCATCGAGCAGAAGATCGAGGGGCGCGATGACCTGAGCCTGCGCGTCTATCACACGCGCATCGTGAACGGCCTCTCCGACGAGGTCGTGATCGAGGTCCCCGAGGAGGTCGCCGACAACGTGAAGTCGGTGCTCATCGAGGTGCGCGGCAGCTCGGGCCTCTACTACATGACGAAGTTCGTGACGCCGAGCGGCGACGTCGTCGAGGGCGCGCGCTACTTGACGCGGTTCGCGCGCGAGATCCCGGGCCTCGTCGACTGGCTGTACCCGAACACGCCGACGCTCTCGATCGAGGCCGGCACGTACAAGCTGTTGCTGCGCGGCGAGAAGCCCGGCGGCCGCCGCCTCGCGAACGAGGAGGTCGAGATCCGGCTCTACACGAAGCAGAAGCAGTCGTACGACACGTGCGGCCTGCACCTCGACTTCCTCGTCGATCGGCAGGCGATCAACAACGCGCAGATCGAGGCGGCGATCGACCGCGCGGTCATCTGGGTCAACAACCTGTACTCGCAGGTCGGCGTGCGCATCCTCGACTACCAGATCACGAAGATCGCGCTGCCGCGGACGCGCTTCGAGGTCCAGACCGAGAGCGTGAAGAGCGACATCGACGACGTCCTCGCGCAGGCGCGCGCCGCGAACACCGCGCGCACGGACGCGGTGCACGTCGTCGTCGTCCGCCAGATCGGCGGCTCGGACCCGGCGGGCTACGCGATGGGCCTCCCCGGTCCGTTCGACGCGGACCGCGCGAACGCGGCGGTGCTCGTGTCGACGGACGCGTACACCGACCGGGACAACTTCCTCGACGTCGAGGGCCTCGCGAGCACGGTCGCGCACGAGGTCGGCCACTTCATGGGCCTCTATCACACGAGCGAGGCGAACGGTCAGAACCACGACCCGCTGCCGGACACGCCGGAGTGCAGCGGCATCGGCTGCTCGTCGGACTTCGAGAAGAACATCATGTCGTCGGGCGGCGGTGCGCAGCGCACGAAGATCACGCCCGACCAGGCGTTCGTGATCCAGCACCACCCGCTGTGCGAGCCGAAGGAGTTCCGCGACGGCCCGGCGGCGTGCACCACGTCGTGCAACGCGCCGGCGGTGTGCAGCATCGTCAACCAGGTCGAGCAGTGCCGCGAGGCGTGCGATCCCGACGCGCCGACGTGCGGCAGCGGCACGTGTCGGCCCGACGACCGCGGCACGTACGTCTGCCGTTGAGCCGAGCTGCGCTGAGTTGCGCTGACCGAACGGCCCGTCGACGAGACGGGCCGTTCTCGTTTTCGGAGGCGTTCGTCGTGGCGCGTGACAGGTGGAGACTGGCGCGTCGCGCGTGTGGGCGATTGACCCGAGGACACGCATCCCACACGTCGCGAATCCTCATGAAATTGCGATGCGGTTTCGCGTTTTCTCGTCGGAACGAGCGTTGCACCGACGAGAGGCGTGACGATCTGGTTGTTCGCTTTCTCCCTCGTGTGGACGGCGGTGGCGAGTGCGGCGATCACGACGATCGTGATCCGTCGCCGGTACGTGACGGCGGCCCCGATCGGCGCGCGCGTCGGTGGCCTCGCTGGTGTGGCTGAGTCGTGGCCGGTCCCGGCGTGGGTCCCGCCCTCCGACGAGCTGCTGCGCGCACCACCGACGCCGCCGACGCCGGTCCCGCTGCCGCTCGCCGCGCACGCCGTCACGCTGCGCCTCGTCGTGCCGAGCGACGACGGCTTCGACTCGTGGGAGCGCGACGAGACGGTGCCCCGCCTGCCGGCGGGGAGCACACGCATGCCGACGGCGCAGGCCATCTGAGATCTCGCGCAGATAGACGCGGGTCGGCAGCGGAGCGCCGAAAGTACGCAACCGGACACGCGGGGTGGCCGACGCAGGGCCGTCATGAGCAGCAACCCCGGCGACCGCCACGATCCCCTGCCCTGCTTCTGCTTCCTGGTCGCGATCCCCGGCGTCCAGGCCTTCTTCAAGAGCGTCAGCGGGCTCAAGTACGAGACGGAGGTCGTGCAGATGCGCGAGGGCGGCGCGAACGACACCACGTACAACCTCGTCGGCGCCACGAAGTGGTCGCCGATCGTGCTGAAGAACGGCTTCACCGCCGACTCCAAGCTCCTCACGTGGCGCGAGGGCTGGGCGACGGGCAAGAGCATGGTCCGCCAGTCGGGCACGATCACGCAGCTCGACACGGCGCTGCGGCCGATGGCGCGCTGGACGTTCCACCGCGGCTGGCCGTCGAAGTGGGAGCTCGGCGAGCTCGACGCGAGCAAGAGCGAGATCTCGATCGAGACGCTCGAGATCGTACACGAGGGCCTCACCTACAAGGCCATCGCGCGCCCCGCACCGCCCGCCCCGGCGAAGCCGAGCAAGCCCGGCACGAAGCCCGCCGCGCCGAAGATCGCGCCTCCTCCGCTGCCGACTCCTCCCGCCGCGCCGAAGCTGCAGCGCGAGGCCACCCACGCCGTGGCACCGCCGGCTTCGATCGGCCGCGCCCCCACGCAGGACGAGCTCATCTCGCTCAACAAGGCGCGGTTCTCGGACATCGAGGAGATCGAGGAGATCGAGGAGATGGAGCGGCGCGAGAAGCTCGAGAAGGCCCAGCAGGTCAAGGACGAGCCCGCCGACCGCGCCCCGACCGAGGACGAGCTCATCTCGCTCGGCAAGGCGCGCTTCCCCGACGTCGAGTAGCCACGGCCACGGCGTGCCGTCCGCCGGCTCGTTGCTGCGGCGCGCAGTCCGCCGCCTCGTGGCTATGGCGTGCAGTCCGCCGGCTCGTCCTCGTCGAGCTCGACGGCGCGCTTGCGCCACGCGGTCTCCGTCGGCAGCAGCGCCGGCGTGAGCGGGTGCGCGAGGACCGACGCCGGGATCTTCGAGCGATCGAGCTCGTACTCGGTGATCACGTAGTCGACGAGGTCCGTGCCTGCCCAGGACGCGGCGTCGAACAGGCGCTCGGCGTGGAACGCGCGGTACTCGTGCAGGAACGCGGACGTCGGGAGGTCATCGTAGTACCCGACCTCCGAGCGGTTGAGCACGTGGTTCACCTCGTGGACGAGCGTCGACGCGAGCCGCACCGGATCCTGCCCACGGCTCACGTAGATCCGGTTGCTCCACATGTACCCGTCGATCGCGCCGGCGATCGCCTTCGCGACCGCGCTGCCGCGCTGCTTCAGCTTGCCGTAGTCGGCGTTCGTCAGGTGCAGGTCCGGCAGGTCCGCGCGCACGCGCTGGAAGTCCGCGCACGTCAGGTCCGACAGCTCGTCGATGCGCACGCGCCCGTCCTCGATCGAGCGCAGCGTGTACCCCGCGATCTCGCGGTCGCTCGCACCGAGCGCATCCAGCGCGCGATGGATGTACCGGCGGAACGTCGCGTTCGTATGCTTCGCATCCACCTCGCAGAACCGCGCCACCCCATCCGCCTTCCCACCGTCGTCACCGCCGTCGTCGAAGTCCTCGTCCCCATCCCCGCCACCCTCCGTCGCAACACAACCGGCTACCAGAGCAGCCACCGCGACAAGACACGCGCGCATCGTGTGCGCTCGAAGTGCAATCCCGACGCCTCCCCCGCCCCCACGATTTCACGCAGTTCGCCACCACGCCAACTCGACCTGCCGGCTACGAACGGCGTCGCCGGCGCACGGTGCCGACGATCCGGTAGACCATCGATCGTGCGACGCGCAGCTCGCGCGCGGCCGAAGCGACCCTCCAGTCGTTGCGATACAGCGCCTCGTATACGCGCTGCTGCTTGAACAGCCGCATCTGCTCGACCAGCGGCAGTGCCTCGGTGCGCGGTGCGATCCGCGAGATCACAATCGCGAGCTGCCGCGCGAATCGCTCCGCGCGCTCGATGTCCTCGCTCGGAAAAGCGATCGCGCGCTCGAGGTAGAGATAGGCCTGCCGATCTCGTCCTGGGATCGGCGTGCAGAGTCGACGGCGCCCGTCGACGACGAGCGTGCGCCGGTTGCGGCGGGTCTCGCGAACGAGCTCGTGCGACACGAGCTGCACCGAGCGTCCGAAGGCTCCCCACAGCCGGATCGGGTTCGCGTCCTCGAAGGCGAACGCCTCCACATAGGCGAAGTCGACCTCGAGTGACTCGCTGATCATCTCCATCATGGTGTCGAGGAGCGGGTCGGACGCGTCGTCGAGCGTGGGTACAACTTGGGCCATGCCGCCGTCCTCGGCAGCACCCGTCGGTGGTTGCGTGCGTTCTGCGCGTCGCCTGCAACGCTGCGAGATCGTGCTCTGAAGCCGGCCGGCGCAGCAAAAGGCTGCGCCGCCTTCTCCGACGAGAACGATACATCGGTGCCCTGAAGTGTCCGCGATCGCGACAGAGATGCTGCGCCGGCGCGAAAGCGATTGCTGACATCACTCGCGGACGGTTAAGTGGAATCCCTCAGCGGCTTGTTGGCCGCCGAGTTTGTTCATGAGCGACACCGCGATGACGCGGATCGCCGGAGGTGCATCCATGCGTGGAATCCGTCTCGCATTCGTTCTTCTGCTCTCGGCGTGCTCGCTCGGCAGCGACGACGAGCCCAAGCCTTGCGAGCTACTCCGCGAGCACGTACTCGACGTGAGCCTCGCCGACGTGGCACTGGAGCAACGCGACGCTCATCGCGCGGCACTCCAGCAGGCGCTGGGGGACTTCGTCGAGACGTGCTCGACGAAGCTCTCCGAAATCCAGATCTCGTGCGCGCTCGCGACGAAGAGCTCGAGCGCGCTCCGTTACTGCACGACGACCCCGTGATGTGGAGGTGGAAGATGTCCTTGAAGCGTTCGCGTCACACATTCCTCAAGCGCTCGACGGCCACGATGCTGGCGGCGATCGCGATCCTCCGGATCGGGCCGGCCACCGGCTCTCCGGGTGAGATCTACCAGGTTCCGGCGCCGGCCATCGGCAGCGATCCGCCGAAGTCCGCGGAGCTGAAGTCCAACGATGCCTCGGTCTCATCGCAGACGGGTGCCTTGCAGTACTCGTATCCGATCAAGCTGCCACCGAATCGCGGCAATGAGGTTCAGCTCGCACTGTCGTACTCGTCGCAGGGCGCGATCTACGGCGGCGTCGCGGCAGGTTGGAGCCTGGCGATCCCGAGCATCCAGGAAGACACGTCGCACGGTCGCCTACGCACCCACTCGCCCGAGGTCGAGGTCCAGCAGGGAACCGAAGTCGCGGGTAACGACGACCCGTTCACCAGCTCGCTCGCCGGCGGCAAGCCGCTCGTCATGGTCGCCGAGCCGGGCGTGTCGCTCGGGCTCCGCAACAGCGACGGGGTCTACCGCACCTACCGCGCACAATCGGACTCGACCTTCGCGCGCTACGAGCGAATGGGCGCCACCGCCGATTTCAAGTGGCGCGTTCGCACGACCGACGGAAGCATTCTCTACTTCGGCGACTACAAGGGTGGATTCCAGCACCTGACACAAGGATGCGTGGTCTCCGAAGGCAATGCGCCCCTCACGCGCGTCGAGGATGCGTTTGGCAACCAGGTTGCCTACAGGTACCAAGCCGGTGCGGACGGTGAGTGCCGCATCAGCAAGATCACCTACGGCCAGAATGCCTTCGCCGGCGTCGGCACGTTCGCGACGGTCAACTTCACGTACGCCAACCCGATCGCGACGTGCGCCGACGTTCCGATCGGCTCCCAGACGAGCTATCGCACCGGCACCAAGGTCGTGACGGGTGCGAGCAAGTTGACCTCGATCGTCGCGCTGGCCCATCCACCCAACTCGGAGGGATCGCCCGATCACACGCGCCAGATCACGCTCGCGTACAAGGCCGGAGAAGAGGTGTGCAATGCACAGCACGCTCCACTCCGACTCCTCGAGTCGATCCAGGAGAGCGCGTGGGGCACGGACTCACCTCGCGTCGACCTGCCGCCGGTCAAGTTCACCTACGGCCCGACGACGCTGACGCTCGCCCCGCCGAGCATCACCCACCGCACACCGTGGGCTGCGGGCAATGCCTATGAGGACAACCTCGCATGGGGCATCCGGAAGACCGGGTCGGGTTGGCCGACCGTCGAGGCAATGATGCTCGACATGGACGGGGACGGTCTGCTCGACCGCGTCATCAACGCGTCGGGCATCGCGGACGGAGCGCCGACCTACGAGTGCCGTGTCAAGTGGTATCGCAACCTGGGCCCCAAGAATGGGGATCCGGCCGTCCTGAGCTTCGATACCGCCGCTCGCACCTTCGTCCTACCGCGTCTCAAGTGGCATGGCAGTGGCGGTCCGGCGCTCGGGCTCTCGAGCTTCGCCGGCGCCGCATCGCCAGACCCGTTCACACCGTCGTTCGAGCGGTGTGCGCTGAACGGCCAGGCGACAGCCTATCGCAACACGAACACGATCCGCGGCGTGTGCCATGACGGGACCGCGTGCGTCCCTGGGGAGATGACCTGCGCGGGCGGCACAGCGTGCCCCCTCACGAATGACTCGGTCTACAGCCAGACGTACCTCGCCTACCGCTGGATGGACATGAACGGCGACGGTCTCGTGGACCTGGTCGCAGCCGTCCACGGTGACACGGACGACTACGACATCGACCATGCCTATCCGGGGGCTCCGGGCTTTTGTCCCGGAGGCGCTCTGCACTGCGCGGAGCCGCAGCTGTTCGGTGCATGGCCGGCATGCCCGACATCGACCGACAGCTGTCGCGACCTCGGGAGTACGTGCATGGGAGCTGCGCGCACCTGCGTCTCTGGCTCCCCATGTACGATCAACTGGTCCGCACTAAATTCCTGTCTGGCTGCTGCCGCGCAACAGCCGTGCAACAACCAGATCAACGCCAAGAAATCGCCGCCCCAGATTCCCGGTGGCGGCGGTGGCGGCGGTGGCGGCGGTGGCCCCCCGCCGGTCCAGGAACCGTACATGCGGTGTCAAGGGCTCTACCCGTGGTTCATCTACAAGAACACCGGCAACGGCACATTCGCCACCACACCCGAGATCAAGTATCAGCCTCTCCCCCTCGAGTCGGACTCCGGCGACTCCAACACCACTGGACCATCGCTCACATCGCAGAACCACGGCATCCTCGACTTCGACGGTGACGGGATCCTCGATGCAGTCGCGCGTCCGCGCGGCGTCGAGAACCAGACGCAGTGGTGGTGGTGGTTCGTGTGGCCGGGCGACGGCAACGGTGGATTCGGCCCCAGGCGCTATGTTTTTCCGAGCCGAAACTACCCGGACGGGCGGATCAGTGGCGTCGACACGGGGACCAGTGATCTCGTCGGAAGCTCGGAAGGCCTACTCGACATCAACGGCGACGGCATCCCCGAACACTGGCTCGCACAGAGCCCGGGGAACGCAAATATCGCCATCAACGATGGTACGCAGTTCGCGATGTTCGGAACGGACTTCGGCCCACGCGGCGGATACCACACACCCGGTGGGCTCGGCGAGCCCGTGAACGTCAAGCCCGGCAACGACACACGGATCACTGTCATCGAAGGAAATCTGTCGACGCACACCGTGTACATAGGTGACACGCGCGCGAGCCTTCGCGTGGTGGACGTCGACAACGATGGTCGCGCGGATGTCGTGACGCTCCCCTCGAGTGGCTCACCGTACGTGTTCTTCAACGCCGGCGGCCAGTTCATCGCCGGCACGGCTCCTAGCTATCCGGGAGATACCCTCGGTCTCGAACGCCGCGTCCACGCCGACAGGACCAACCTCTTAACCCTGCCGCCGTCGCAGGTTTACACCTGGGAGCTCCGCGCGGATCTGACGGACCTCGACGGTGACGGAGTCCAAGAGGGTGTGTTCTTCCCCGAGCAGCCGATTCCAGACGAGCCGACGCAATACACGACCTACGGACAAGTCGGACGCGCGAATCCGTTCTTTACTGCGCCACTCCGTCTGATGCACACCATCGAGAGTGGACGCGGCCTCACCACGTCGATCACGTACGACTCGATGCACGGCGCCGGCAACAACGCCACCGTCGAGCAGCACCCCGAGGAGACCTGGTTCGATGGGCGGCCCAAGGCGACGCCACACACGCAGCGCGTCGTGAAGAGCATCGTCACGACGGACGCCTTTTCAGCATCGGGCCCGAGCACCACGACGATGCACTACAAGAACCCACGACACGGCCTCGACGAGGGACGCTACGCGTTTCGTGGCTTTGAGGAAGTCACCACGACGGCTCCGAGCGGCGCAAGAACGGTCCAGGTATACGACTACTCCGTCGATGCGACGGGGCGTCTCATCGAGACCGTGCAGCGTCCCGCGGAGACTCCCTCCAACGGCGTGCACTCGATCGAACGGACAACGTGGACTGCGCACGGGCTGTTTCCGAATTCCTCCGGGGCTCCGCAGGTCTGGAGCTATCACGCGAGTAGTACCGAAACGCTGACCTGCGGTCACATTCAGACGTACGCGCCAACGTCCCCGACGGGACCAGGCCCCAACGAGTGCCTGGCAACGACGGCGCCCGGCTACACACGGCGCACGGTGAGGATGGACCCGTTGCCGGCGACCGGTGTAGCCCAGGTCTTGGTCGAAGGACGCTCCGCGGTGTACGCCGGCGCGACGGACGGAGATGGAGATCGCGAGACGCTGACCACGTACGACGTGGCCTTCAATGCCACTACGTACTTGCTGCATCCAGCCGACACGATCCGGAACCACCGTGTGGGCGGAGCGATGACGCTGTATGCGAAGTCGCGCAAGACCTGGGATGCGAGCCATCGCGTGCCGGTCACCGACGAGGTTTGGTTCGACGCCGTGGACGCGAATCGAGCGATCGCCAGCACGACGTACGACATGACGACAGGCAACGTCCTGTCGCACAAGAAGCCAAAGCAGAACGCTGCCGGAACGGCCGCAACCACGAACACATACGACAGCCGCAAGCTGTTCGCGACTACGGTGGTCAACGAAGTCGGCCACCAGTTCGACTACATCTACGAGTACGGCACCGGTGTGAAGCTCCAGACCGAGGGCCCAAACGCGCGCGGGTGCGTCTCGAACTGCCCAGAAGGGGCGACGTACCCGCTCAAGGAACAGCATAAGATCCGTATCGACGGACTCGGACGATCGATCGAAAAATGGGACACGGTCAGCGATGATGGCAGCATCTATACCCTCTATCTCCGAGAGACAACGAGCTACGTTGATACCGCCTCTGGAGCGACTCCAACGTCGCTCACCCATCAGACACGTCACGACACCACAGCCAACTCGGTGTGGAAGCAGGAAAAGACCGAGTACGACGGACACGGCCGTACGACCAAGCAGACGGTCTTCGCGCAAGGTAGCGCTCCAGCCGACCAGATAACGACATTCACCTATCGCGCCGACGGCACCCTGCAGACGGTCAGCCTCCCCGATCCGACGGCGAACAACGCGAGCGTCGTCACGTACACGTACGGCTTCGACAGCCTCGGCCGCGCGACCTCGATCCGCCGTCCGGATGCCGTCAACATCACCGATCAGAGTGGCGTCGACATCGGGTACGACGGCATGACGACAGTCACCGCCGAGTGGGTCGGTGTCGCCGGCGGGCACTCTGCCCTGACGATGACCGTTAAGGACCGCCTCGGTCGCCTTGTCGAGGTTCGCGAGCGCATCGCCGACGGGACGTATGCGATCACGCACTACGGTTACGGCCCCGACGACGTCGTCAACTCGGTCATCGATCCCGAGGGCGTCACGACGACGATGACCCATGACTTCGCTGGCCATCGCACGGCGATCACCCGCCCAGGCGGTCGGACCTGGAAGTTCACGTACGACAAGAACGGCAACGTCGCGTCCGAGCAGGTACCCGGCTCGACCTCGCCGGTCACCGACCCGGCGTTCACCACGACGTACGCCTACGACAACCTCGACCGCGTGACTTCGAAGGTGATCGGCCAGCGCAATCTGTCGCCGGGCGACCAAGCCCTCTTCGCTTCGCGAACGGAAACACTCACATGGGACTACGGCGGGAATCGCAAAGGCTATCTCCGCTACTGGCAGTCGTTCGCTCCGAGCACCTCGACCCCAGCGATCATCCTCGAGGCCGCCAACAACAACCAGGGACAACGCACGCTCACGGAGCACAGGATGAGCATCGCCGGATACCCGCAGCTACTCCGGCAGCACATCAACTACTACTGGCTGTTCGGCGGCGTTCGCCAGACGCGTTTTGTCGACCAGGTCGGAGGGAGCAATCAGACGATCGCCCTGACCTGGTACGACGCGCGGCTTCTCCCAACACACATCACACTGAGTCGATCGGGCGAGCAACAGCTGAACATCGCCACGCAGACACGCAACGTCGCTGGCCTCGTCACGAAGCGCCGCACCAACACCACCGGTGCGATGACGTTCGTCGAGTCCAACTGGACCTACGACAAGCTAGGCCGCGTCGTCGACCAGACCGTCCAGAAGGGCCCCGGACCGACGCAGGTCGCGCGCCAGTCGCTCACCTACCTCGGCAACGACAACCCAGCGACCCTCGACCACTACCTCGGCACGACGCAGCGCCATTTCACCTATGAGTACGACATGCGCCACCAGATCACCGGCGCATCCGAGACCACCACGCCGGGCTACTTCTCCGCATCCTACGACTATGGTCTTGCCGGCCGCTTCTCCCGAGCCGCCGAGTCACAGACGGCACCGCCTCCCGGCAGCGAGGTCGTCCCCCGTGACGTCGAGTACGTCTACGGCGGCACCGACCCGGAACAGGTCACGGCGCTCCACGTCACCGGTAGCTCGACACCGTTCGCGACCTACACCTTCGACGACGCGGGCAACCAGACCTCGCGGTGCTACGGCACCGTCACCACGCCGACCTGCGCCGGCGAGCTCCTCGAGTTCGTCTACGACGGCAAGGACCAGCTCCGCCGCGCCACGCGCAAGGTCAACGGCGTCATCACCGGCAGCGAGGAGTACTGGTACCAGTCCGAGGGCCAGCGCATCGCCATCGTCCGCCGCGACAGCGCCGGTCTCAAGACCGAGATGGTCTGGTTCATCGGCGACACCGAAGCCCACTACGACAGCTCCGGCTCCGTCACCCACGTCTATTCGCACCCCTCCCTCGGCACCCCCGTCGCCCGTGTCGACCGCACGACCAATACAGCCACTGTACTCGAGTACCAGTTTCAGGGTCTCTCAAGCAGCACACTCGCGACGGTCGACCACGCCGGAACTGTCACAGCTTCCTTCATCTATTCTCCGTACGGCGCAACCCTAGAGGCGGACGAAGGAGCGCCCGGAGCGCTCGTCGCACACGTACGTCGCCACAACGACAAGTTCACGGATCAGATCAACGGACTCGCGTACTACGGAGTAAGGTACTACGACCGAGAAGGGATCTTTTGGACGCAAAGCGATCCCAAATACAGACACACACCAGAGAGCGCTGGGACCCAGCCACGGCGAGCATCGCTATACATGTTCTCGCTTTCTAACGCGCTTCGCTACATGGATCCTGATGGAAGAAATGCGCTTGCAATTGCGGGCGGAGTAGTGCTGGGCGAAGAGATTGTAGCTGGCGTTGCAGTCGTTATGTCGGCAGCCGCCGGGATCCTTGGTCCTTGCCGTCTCTGCGATCTCCAGGAGAAGGCACTTGCCGCCATGGCTGCGGCAGGGGCGACAGGGACGGCAGCTGCCGCTGCATACACTGCAGATGTAACTTATGTCGGTACACATCCTTACGTCGGGCCGAACGGGGATCGATCGGTTACGCCGCGAGCAGTCGTCGGAGCCGGAGGCGCAGTAGCGGCAATCGCGGCGCCAATCCTCATGGGGGATAGGGACCGCATTACTCCTCCTAGCTGGGTCATCAACGAAGGCCATCGTCCGCGGCCCGGTGAGTCGGCACAGCAGTTTGCAAAAAGGATCCTCAATGAGAAGTATGGCAGAGGACGCTGGGACAAGGGAGGAGGCAACGAATTCAGCAGCATTGTAAAATGGGTGCATCGTGGACTTGGCGCCGGAATCGGGGCTTCGTTGGCTAGTTCGAATGATGATAATGAGGAGTCCAAAAAAAGGACCCGACACAAGCCAGCCGATCTCAACAACGATGGCAAGGTTGAAGACTACGAAGAGGAGCGCTGGATGCGGAGTCAGCAATAGACTAAATCATCCCGCATTCGAGTGATGGCGCGATCGCTGGCCCTCCAGACGGTGATGTGAAACGCGAGCACCGATGCTGACTCGAGCGCCGCTTGACTGGCGGATAGGCGCTGATATGCTAGGGACGTCGTGACCGAAGAAGCCATTTCCTATTTGTGTGTCGCTCGATTCGATGGTATCGAAATCGTATTCCTTTGGGAGAGTGGCGGCGAGGCTCGAGACCGCGTCGTTCTTGACGACAACGATTTTATTTTGGCGTTTCCATCTATCGCCGCTGCGATGGATTTGACGATGTCGCTTGGCATTCCGCTCTCCGATGAGAAGGCATCAGCCTACGACCTGGACGCAATCCAGGCGTGGTGCAAGTCAAGCAGTGAAGTCGTTGACTGTGGTTCGACTCTCAATGCCTGGAATCTCTTCGGTGACTTGCCGAATGTCGGCAAGCTGTACACGAGCCTCGATTCCCAGTTGAATATCGTCTATGATAAGCTATTCAGGGGTTGCAATTTTCCCTCCATGACCGTGCCCGGCGAGGAATATGTGGCGAGATGGTGGCCGGCCGAGATCGCGGCGCTCAAGCGTCTACTCTTGCTTGGACTTGCAGAGTTTCGAGCCCGCTTGCCCGCGGCGAAGGTGAGGACATGACGGGCTATGCTGTGGCGTGACCGTGGACTTCCGTACGTTGGTGCTGCTGCTCGCGCTCGCGACCTGCGGGCGCGATGCGCGCATCGACGATGTCGCGACGGTCGCGCCGGGAGGCGTGGCGTACGAGCGCGAGGTCGCGGAGCGGATCGCGGGGGCCGTTGTGCGGAAAGGGGCGGGGTATGTGCCGAGGACGCGGCATCGGCGAGGCGACGGCAGCGCGCGGTACACGAACCGGCTGATCCTCGAGGCGAGCCCGTACCTCCTGCAGCACGCGCACAATCCGGTGGACTGGTATGCGTGGGGAGAGGAGGCGTTCGCGGCGGCGAGGAAGCGTGGGGTGCCGATCTTCCTCAGCATCGGGTACTCGACGTGCCACTGGTGCCACGTGATGGAGGAGGAGTCGTTCGAGGATGAGGAGGTAGCGCGGCAGATCAACGAGGGGTTCGTCGCGATCAAGGTGGATCGCGAGGAGCGGCCCGATCTGGATGGGCTGTACATGGGGGTGGTGCAGAGGTTCGGGGATGGGGGGTGGCCGATGACGGTGTTCCTGCTGCCGGACCGGAGGCCGTTCTACGGTGGGACGTACTTCTCCCGTGGTGACCTGTCGACGGTGCTCGCGCGCGTGCGGCGCGGGGTCGCGGAGGAGCCGGAGAAGCTGGCGCAGGTGGCGGAGGCGATCGTCGCGGACCTGCGGCGGGTGGCGGAGCTGAGGACGGCCGGGGATCCGAAGGCGGGTGCGATCCGCGGGGCGGTGGCGCAGATGACGAGGACGCACGATGCGTCGTGGGGCGGGTTCGGGACGGCGCCGAAGTTCCCGCGGCCGTCGGGGCTGGAGCTGCTGCTGCGCTATCACCGCCGGACCGGAGAGCCGGCGGCGCTCGCGGCGGTGGTGCGGAGCCTCGAGAAGATCGCGGCGGGCGGGATCCGCGATCACGTGGGCGGGGGCTTCCACCGGTACGCGGTGGATGCGCGGTGGAAGGTGCCGCACTTCGAGAAGATGCTGTACGACAACGCGCAGCTCGCGGCGCTGTACGCGGCGGCGTACCAGGCGACCGGGCGCGCCGACTTCGCGGAGGTCGCGCGCGACACCGTCGAGTACCTGCTGCGCGAGATGCGCGATCCGCGCGGCGGGTTCTGGGCGGCGAGCGATGCGGACACCGGCGGCGTCGAGGGCGCGACGTTCACGTGGACCGCAGCCGAGCTCGATGCGGCCGTGGGGGCCGACGACGGCGCGATCGTGCGCGCGGTGTACGACGTCACCGTCGG
Organism: Deltaproteobacteria bacterium; assembly: GCA_019637375.1. GTDB lineage: Bacteria > Myxococcota_A > Polyangia > Haliangiales > Haliangiaceae > JABFXX01. The sequence goes on from JAHBVW010000033.1 coordinate 96,536, forward strand.
CGGCAACTTCGAGGGCGGGCGCAACATCCTGTGGCGCCCCGACGGCATCGACGGCCTCGACGACGTGGCCACGCGGCTCGCGCTCCCGGTGGAACGCGTGCGCGAGGCGCTGCGCACGACCCGCGAGACGCTGCGCACCGTGCGGGCTCGGCGCGCGCAGCCGGCGATCGACCGGAAGGTGCTGGTCGCGTGGAACGGCCTCGCCATCTCCGCGCTCGCGAAGGTGGGCTTCATCCTCGACGAGCCCCGCTACGTCGCCGCCGCGCGCGAGACGGCCGCGTACCTGCTCGCGCATGCCCGAAGCGCGCCGGGGGGGCCGGACGCCTCGGCGCGATCGACGAACACGACGGGTGCGCCGGTGGGTCGATCGACGAGCACGACCGCTTCGCACGGTCTCACGCACGTGATCGTCGACGGCGTCGCCGGAGGGGCGGCGTTCCTCGACGACACGGCGCTGCTGGCGGCAGGGCTGCTCGACCTGTACGAGGCGGACCCGGATCCGCGGTGGCTGCGCGAGGCGATCGCGCTGCAGGCGGAGATCGATGCGAGCTTCGCAGATCCGCGCGGCGGGTACTACCTGACCGGCGGGTCGCACGAGGCGCTGCTCGCGCGCGACCGGCCGGACCGCGACGACCCGCTGCCGTCGGGGAACGCGGTGGCGGTGGCGAACCTCCTCCGGCTCGCCGAGCTCACGACCGACGAGGCGTACCGCGCCCGTGCGATGGCGGCGCTGCGCTCGTTTCCGCTCGACGCCGGCATGCCCGCGATGCTCGCGGCGCTCGACTTCGCGCTCGACCGCCCGAAGCAGATCGTGCTCGTCGGCGGCGGCGACGGCGAGCCGGCACCGCTCCTCGCGCAGCTGCGCACGGCGTACACCCCGAACCGCATCCTCGTGCGCGTCCCCGGGGACGCCGTCGACGAGCGCGCGCGGCTGATCCCGCTCGTCGAGGGCAAGCGCCCGCAGAAGGGGCTCGCCACCGCGTACGTGTGCGTTGGGTCCCACTGCGAGCAGCCGACCTCCGACCCCGAGACGCTGCGCGCGCAGCTCCTGCGAGCCGATCCTCTCGATCCGCCGCCGAGCCCGGCAGCGCCGTAGCGCCGCCGGTGCGCAACTCGCGCAGCGCCCACCGCACGATCACGCCCGGCAACGGCGACGGCGGCGGCGACCTCGGGCCTCTCGCGCAGCTCGTGCGGGCCGATTCGCTCTAGCGCCGCGCGTCGGACCTGGTTTACATGGGGCCGGTTGCAGGAGGTCCCATGGATCGTCGACAGATCATCGTGATCGTCATCGCGAGCGCCGCCGCGATGGCGGGTGGGTCGTGGCTCGCGAGCTCGAACCCGAAGCCGGGGGGCGGCGGCGCGGATCCGTTCCTCCTGCAGAGCCGGGGCTGGGCGCATCCGCCGGACCTCGACGCGTGGAAGGCGGCGGACCGGCTCGCGCCCGGGTTGAAGCCGTATCCCGATGCGGTGCCGGGGACGCCGAACCCGGCGGGTGGGCTCGCGCAGTACGGCGGCCGCAGGGGCTCGTCGATGGGCACGATGGCACTGCCGCTGCCGTTCGCGCAGTGGATGGCGGCGATGAAGGCGCAGCGCCCGAGCGTCGACGCGCAGGCGAAGCGCAACCTCGAGTCGCGCTTCGACCTGTCGTGCAAGACGCGGCCGGGGATCACGATGAGCCGCTCGAAGCCGCAGCCGATCGGGCCGACGGCGCGGCTGCCGCGCGGGTTCGCGACGTGGGAGGCGTACAACGCGCAGTCGCCCGAGGAGATGAAGCGCGGCGGCGCGTTTCCGTGGAAGCCGCTCGATCACCCGCTGCACTCGACGGCGCACATGCTGTTCCCGAAGCAGTGGACCGACGTCCACCCGGAGCACGAGCGCTTCGACGTCGGGTTCGACATCCCCGACTGCTTCCTCCCCGAGTTCCCGCCGCCGATCTACCTGACGACGCACCCCGAGCTCGGCGACGTCTCGCGCGGCGTCGAGATCACGTACGCGAACTACTACCAGATGTTCGACGGGCTCGTGACGCTCGAGCAGATGGAGGGGCTGCGGCTCCTCGTGACGCCGTTCCAGACGACGTGGTTCAACATCACGCAGCACCGCGCGACGGAGCAGCCGTCGACGGGCGTCGCGTGCTTCTCGTGCCACGTCAACGGGCACACGAACGGCGCGATCGAGCTCGCGCCCGACTCGCGCCCGAACTACGCGCGCCTGCGCACCGACACGCCGACGATGCGCGGCAACTACGCGCAGCTCGTGCTGTCGTCGAAACGCTCGATCCGCACGATGGATCACTTCGCCGAGGTCGAGGAGTACTTCGACGGCGACCCGTCGATGATGGCCGCGATCGGCGGGCGCACGCTGACGAAGCCGCAGACGAATCGCATGGGCGACTTCAACTCGATCCTCGACTTCCCGCCGGCGCCCAAGCTCGACCCGCTCGGGCGGCTCATCCCGTCGGCGGCCACGCCGGCCGAGCTGCGCGGCGAGGCGGTGTTCAACGGCAAGGGCAAGTGCGCGACGTGCCACCCGCCCGCGCAGCACTTCACCGACAACTCGATGCACGACCTGCAGCTCGAGCGCTTCTACGCGGGCCGCCCCGAGGGCGTGATCAAGACGTTCCCCCTGCGCGGCATCAAGGACTCGCCGCCGTACTTCCACGACGGGCGCGTGCTCACGCTCGAGGACTCCGTCGAGCTGTTCGACATCGCGCTGGCGCTGCGCCTGACCGCGGCCGAGAAGGCCGACCTCGTCGCGTTCCTGCGTGCGCTGTGAAGGCGCCCGGCCCCGGCAACCAGGAGTCGCGCTACTTCGACGACTCGTACAGCGAGCTCGTCGTCGTGCGCGACGGCGTGCCGGTGGCGTACCGGGCGATGGGCGGGCCGCGCCCCTCCGACGAGGCGCGCATCGCCGCGCGCATCCGCGAGCTCACCGGCCACGCGGTCACGTTCGGGGCGTGGGTGTTCCACGACTCGCCGAACCCGTACGACCGCGACTGCGAGGTCCCGCTGCACGTGCGCGAGCCGTAGTACGTTCGCGCGCATGAGCCAGAGAGAAGGGGACGAGAGCCCGCGGCCTCGTGACGATGCGGCGTCGTTGCGGCACGACCTGATCGGCAAGCTGTACTTCGAGCTCGCGAAGTTCCCGGCGGTCGCCACGTGCAACGACCACTACATCGCGACGTCGCTCGCGGTGCGCGATCGCCTGCTCTATCGCTGGATCGACTCGGCGCGCACGTTCTACGAGGGCAAGGCGCGCAGCGTCATCTACCTCTCGGCCGAGTACCTGATCGGCCCGCAGCTCGCGAACAACCTCCTCGCGCTCGACCTGCGCGCGCAGACGAAGAGCGCGCTCGAGACGCAGGGCGTCGCGCTCGACGACCTCATCGAGCACGAGGAGGAGCCGGGCCTCGGCAACGGCGGCCTCGGCCGCCTCGCGGCCTGCTACATGGACTCGCTCGCGACGCTCGACATCCCCGCCGTCGGGCACGGCCTGCGCTACGAGTTCGGCATCTTCGACCAGGACATCCGCGACGGCTGGCAGGTCGAGCGCACCGACCGCTGGCTGCGCAAGGGCAACCCGTGGGAGGTGCGGCGCTACGAGATCGAGCACCGCGTCGGGTTCGGCGGGCACACCGAGCACTCGATCGAACCGCTCGGGTCCTCCGGACCCGAGCGGGGCGACGAGCACAACCGCCTGCGCGTGCGGTGGGTGCCGGAGCGCGTGGTGAAGGGCGTGCCGTACGACGTGCTCGTCGCCGGGTACGGCACGCGCACGACGAACTTCCTGCGCCTGTGGAGCGCGGCCGCCGACGAGGAGTTCGACCTCGACGCGTTCCAGGTCGGCGAGTACTGGCGCGCGGTCGACCAGAAGATCCGCAGCGAGAACCTGACGAAGGTGCTGTACCCGAACGACTCGAGCCCGGCCGGCAAGCAGCTGCGCCTCGAGCAGCAGTACTTCTTCGTGTCGTGCGCGCTCCAGGACTGCATCCGGCTGCTGTTGCAGCGCGCGCCGATCCGCGAGTTCGCCGAGAAGTTCGCGGTGCAGCTCAACGACACGCACCCCGCGCTCGCGGTGCCCGAGCTGATGCGCCTGCTCATGGACGAGCACGGCCTGGGCTGGGACGAGGCGTGGGACCAGGTGCGCCGCTGCGTCGCGTACACGAACCACACGCTCCTGCCCGAGGCGCTCGAGACGTGGCCGCTCGAGCTGATCGCGCGCCTCTTGCCGCGCCACCTCGAGATCATCTACGAGATCAACCGCCGCTTCCTCGACGAGGTGCGCGCGCGGTTCGGCGACGATCACGCGCGCGTGCGCAGGATGTCGATCATCGGCGAGGAGCACGGCAAGAGCGTGCGCATGGCGCACCTCGCGACGGTGGCGAGCCACCACGTCAACGGCGTCGCGGCGCTGCACTCGCGCCTCCTGCGCGAGACCGTGCTGCGCGACTTCGCCGAGCTGTGGCCCGAGCGCTTCCTCAACGTGACGAACGGCGTGACGCCGCGCCGCTTCGTCGCGCTGTCGAACCCCAAGCTCACCGACCTCATCACCGAGGCGATCGGCCCCGGCTGGCTGCGCGACCTCGACCGGCTGCGCGACCTCGAACAGCACGCGAGCGACGGCGCGTTCCAGGACAAGTGGCACGCGGTGAAGCACGCGAACAAGGTCGAGCTGTCGAACTGGCTGCGCGCGACGCACGGCCTGCACTGCGATCCGTCGTCGATGTTCGACGCGCAGTGCAAGCGCATCCACGAGTACAAGCGGCAGCACCTCAACCTGCTGCACGCGATCACGCTGTGGGACCGCATCCGGCGCGGCCAGGACGACGGCGCCACGCGCACGATCGTGCTCGCCGGCAAGGCCGCGCCCGCGTACCGCGCGGCGAAGCTGATCATCCGGCTCGCGCACGGCATCGCCGACGCGATCGCCGCCGACCCGGCGACGCGCGACAAGCTGCGCGTCGTGTTCGTCCCCGACTTCAACGTGAAGACGGCGCAGCGCATCTACCCGGCGGCGGATCTGTCGGAGCAGATCTCGACGGCGGGGATGGAGGCGTCGGGCACCGGCAACATGAAGTTCACGCTCAACGGCGCGCTGACGATCGGCACGCTCGACGGTGCGAACGTCGAGATCCGCGAGGCGGTCGGCGCCGATCACTTCTTCCTGTTCGGGCTCACCGCCGAGGAGGTCACGGAGAAGAAGCGCGGCTACCGCCCCGGCGACGAGGTCGGGCGCGACCCCGAGCTGGCGCGCGCCCTCGAGCTGATCTCGAGCGGCGCCTTCTCGCCGGGCGACCGCGCGCTGTTCGCGCCGCTCGTCGACAACCTCTACCACCACGATCCGTTCCTCGTGCTCGCGGACTTCCGCGCGTACATCAACTGCCAGCACCAGGTCGACGCCGCGTGGCGCTCCCCGGCGACGTGGCTCCGCTCGTCGATCCTCAACACCGCGCGCGCCGGGAAGTTCTCGTCGGACCGCGCGATCGCCGAGTACGCGAAGCAGATCTGGGACGTCGAGCCCGTGAAGCTCGGGTGAGCGCCGGGGCGCTCGCCGTGCCGAGCTGGCTCGCCGGTGCGCTGACCGGCCTCGCAGCGGGCGCCGTCGCGGCGTTCGTGCTCGGCCTGCTGACGGTCACCGCCAAGCGAGCGCGCAACGCCCGCCTGATGGCCCGCGGCGAGCCGCCGATCAAGGACGCCGTGTTCGCGCCGCTCTACGGCCTGCACGCACCCGTCGGTGCGATCGCGGGCGGCATCGCCGCGGGGATCCGCGACGAGGGCGTGGCGACCGGGATCCTCGCCGGGGTCGCGCTGCCCGCGCTGCTCGCGGCCGTGATCCTCGCGGTGGTCGTCGCGCAGGCGTTCCGCGCGTGAGGGTTCAGTCGGCGCCGTAGAGCTGCAGGCCGACGGTGAACACGTAGGCGTTGGCGGCGTCGGTCATCGCGACGCCGGCGCCGAGGTACGGGCCGACGCCGGCGCGCGCGCCCGGCCAGTAGGTGCGATCGCGGCCGAGGCGCAGCGAGAGGGCGGTGTAGAGGAGGTCGCCGCCGAGGGGGCCGGCGCCGGGGGAGGCGGAGATCAGGCGCGTCCACTCGGCGAGGCCGCCGACGTGCACGGGGCCGAGGGGGAGCTCGGCCCACGCGCCGCCGGAGTAGGCGAGCTCGGTGCCGGTGACGAGGGCGACGCCTCCGGAGAGGCCGGCGACGGCGCCGCCGGCGCGCGCGGCGAGGCCGAGCGGGCGCAGGGCGAGCTGCTTGCCGTCGCCGGCGAGGCGGGCGACGAGGGCGCCGTGCCAGCCGAGGGGTCGCGGGCGCGCGAGCTGCACCGACAGGTCGCCGGCGAAGGCGGTGGTGTCGCCGGCGCGCGCGATGCCGGCGCCGAGCTGCACGGCCTGGGTCCAGCCGCGCGGATCGCCGGCGAGCGCGCCGCTCCGGATCTCCGCCGGCGACGCGGCCGGCGCCGTGCCCGCGACGCGCGCGTCGAGCCACGCGAGGATGTCCGTCGCGACCTCGGCGCCCCTCGGCTCGTGGAGGAGGTCGTGGAAGAAGCCGTCGTAGATCTTCAGCGTGCGATCGGTACCTCCGGCAGCGCGCACGAGGGCGCGGCTCCCCGACGGCGCGGTCAGCCGGTCCTTCGTGCCGTGGAGCGCGAGGAGCGGCATCGTCAGGCGATCCGCGTGCGCCCAGATCTCGCGCATGCCGGCGACGAGGCCGGCGGCGGTGCGCGCCGGGCCCGCGGGCTGCGACACGAGCGGGTCGGCGCCGAGGGCCTTCACGACGGCCGGGTCCGACGAGAAATCGCGGTTCGCGAGGTTCAGCGCGGGCGCCTTCGGCGACAGCGCGCCCGACATCACCGTCGCGGCGATCAAGAGCGGCGGGGCGTCGATCTGCACGGCGGGCGCCGACAGCACGAGCCCGGCGACCTTCGGCTCGTGGCGCTCGGCGGTGAGCGTCGCGATCGCGCCGCCCATGCTGTGCCCGAACAGGAACACCTTCTTCTTTGGCTCCCTCTGCTCGACGGTGGTGAGGAAGCGATCGAGGTCGTCGACGTAGTCCATCCACGACGCCGGCGCGACGCGCTTGCCGGCGCTGCGGCCGTGGCCGCGCAGGTCGAACGCGTGGACGCTGTAGCCGGCGGCGGTCAGCTGCCTCGCGAGCGCGGCGTAGTTCGCCGAGTGGTCCTTGAGGCCGTGCATGATCACGAACGCGGCCTTCGCGTCGCCGTCGGCGGCCCAGTGACGGCCGAACAGCTGCGTGCCGTCGCGCGCGGTGAGGGTCTCCACCGTCGAACCCTCGGGCGGCGTGGGGTCCGGGCGCAGCGGCAGGTTCGGCGTCTTCGCGCAGGCGGCGAGCGCGAGGCCCGCGATCAGAAGTTGGCGCATGCGGCGGCAGGATACACACGCGTACATGCGGCGCATCCCGGGCAAATTGCCCATCTCCCCCGCCGCCCACAGGCAACTAGACGGTGAGACCCTTCTTGTAGGCGAGCAGCTCCTTCTGCGTCTTCAGGAGCAGCTGGTTCGTCTCGAGGAGCTCCTTCGTGCGCGCGCGCACCTGGTTGGCCAGGCGCTCGCGCTCGCGGGCCTCGGTCTCGAGCATCTCCTGGTACTTCACCTGGACGACGGCCTCGTCGGTGACGTTGCGCTGGATCTCGAGCGCGCCGACGTGGTGGCCCTGCTCGTCCGTGATCGGGATCGCCGACAGGATGAACTTCAGCTTCTGGGCCTCGCCGACGACGGAGCCCGAGATCTCGTCGAGGCGGACGTGGCGGTTGTCCCCCCAGCACTGCTGGGCGATGCACTCCGCCTTGCAGATGTTGAGCTCGAGGACCTCGTAGCAGTGCTTGCCCTTCAGGCCGCGCGCGACCTGGCGCGGCAGGAGTGCGAAGAATGCTCGGTTGAAGTCGACGATGCGGCGCTCCGTGTCGACCACGAAGTAGCTGTCGACGATCGCGCTCGCGACGCGCTTGAACTCGGTGAGGAAGTGCTGCAGCGCCGGCGCGACCTGGGGGTCCACTCGAGGAATGGTAGCAGTTCAGATGGGGCTGTTCTATTCTGGCGTCGGATGGCCAAACGGGGCGGGCCGAGCCTATCGGTCAAGATGATCCTCACGACGACCCTCCTGATCGTCGTCACGGTGGTGGGCTCCGGCGTGCTCAACGTGATGAACATCCGGCGCGTCTTCGACGAAAGGACGGAGCGCTACGTGAGCCTGTTCACCGAACAGCGCAAGACGGCGGGCGTCGGCGCCGCGCCGCTGTTCGAGCGCACGCTCGAGGGCATGATCGCGAACACGGGGCAGGACCCCGACATCAAGAACCTGATCTCCGACGCGGTCTCGAAGGACACCAAGACCGACGACAAGTCGGATCGCGACTACGGCCTGCGCTACGCCGCGGTGTTCGACAAGCAGCCGAAGGTGATCACGCAGTGCCTCGAGAAGGACACGGGCCTCCAGTGCGAGCTGCCACCGCAGCACGGCGACATCTCGCAGATGGGGCCCGTGACGGGGGCGGCGTGGGAGAAGGCCGTCAAGGAGTGGGGGTCCGCGGCGAACGGCAAGACGGCGCCGCTCGTGCAGTACGACGTCGACGTCGACGGCGCGCGCTACCGCATGTTCGCGATCTCGATCGACGACCCGACGGTCGGGCGGCTGGGCTCGCTCATCCTCGGCTACGACCTCGCGCCGCTCGACACGTTCGAGCAGCGCGCGCGCGAGGAGAAGGACGAGGCGTCCAAGCGCGCGGCGCTGTACACCGGCGCCGTGGGTGCGCTGTTCGCGCTGATCGGCACGCTGCTCGCGATCTTCCAGGGCCTGTCGATCAGCCGGCCGATCAAGCAGCTCGCGTGGAAGGCGGACCAGATCGCGCGCGGCGACCTCGAGGCGCGCGTCGACATCAAGACGTCCGACGAGATCGGCTTCCTCGGCAAGAACTTCAACTTCATGGCGGATCAGATCACGATCCTCCTGCAGCAGACGGCCGAGAAGGCGCGCATCGAGCAGGAGCTCGAGGTCGCGCGCGCGATCCAGGAGACGCTCGTCCCGGGGAGCGATCCGGTCCACCGCAACACGCTCACGTTCGCGGGCTTCTACCAGCCGGCGGCGCAGACGGGCGGCGACTGGTGGACGTGGAGCGAGCTCGTCGGCAACAAGGTGCTGCTCGTGATCGGCGACGTCACCGGCCACGGCGTGCCGTCGGCGATGATCACGGCGGCCGCGAAGGCGGCGTGCGACGTCGCGCGCCACGTGCACGGGGACGACGTCACCGTCGCGCGGCTCCTCGAGATCATGAACCACGCGATCTTCGAGAGCGCGCAGCGCCGGTTCGTGATGACGTGCTTCGCGTCGATCGTCGACACGCGCGCGCGCACGATCACGTACGCGAACGCCGGCCACAACTTCCCGTACCTGTTCCGCGCCGGCGCCGACGGCAAGGGCGAGTTCGGCTCGCTCATGATCCGCGGCAACCGGCTCGGCGACGATCCGACGTCGCGCTACGAGACCAAGACGACGGACCTCGTGCCCGGTGACGTCATCGTCTGGTACACGGACGGCATCGTCGAGTGCGAGAACGAGGGCGGCGAGGAGTACGGCGAGAAGCGGTTCCGCGCGTCGGTGCGGCGCGCCGCCGCCCTCGACGCCGGCGAGATGAGGGACGCCATCGTCGGCGACGCCGTGGGATATTTCGGGGACACACCGCGGAAGGACGACATCACGATGATCGTGGGGAGGATCCATTGATGAGGTCGACCAGGGTCGTGCTGGCGCTGTGTCTCGCCGTGGGGACGGCGAGCGCGGGGATCGAAGACGATCTGCGCGACGGCGACCGCTACTTCGACGAGGGCAACTGGAGCAAGGCCGCGGCCGCGTACGATCGCGCGATCGCGAAGGGCCCGGGCCAGGTGTCCGCCGAGGCGTACGGCAAGCGCGCCGGCATCTACATCATCCTCAAGGACTACGCCGGCGGGCTCGCGTTCATCGGGCGCGCGCGGTCGCGCTACCCGACGGCGCCCGAGGTCCTCGAGCAGGAAGCGTTGATCCTGTGGGAGACCGACAAGCGCGACGACGCGATCAAGGTCGCGGAGAAGGTCGTCGCGCAGAAGCCGGGCACGTTCACGAACCAGAAGCTGATCGGCGAGTACTACGCGTCGCGCGATCCGGCGCGCACGGCGACGGCGTACGAGGCGTACCTGGGCTCGCGCCCGAGCGACTTCGAGGCCGGTGACGTCCTGCCGCGCGTGCGGCTCGGCTTCGCGTACCTCGCGACGGCGCGGACGGCGATCGGCGAGAGCGACGACGCGAAGGCGAAGCAGCTGTTCGAGAAGGCCGTCGAGCAGTTCGACGTCGTGCAGAAGAAGCACGGCAAGCGCCCGAACGCGCAGACCAACGCCGACAACGGCCTGTGCGCGGCGTACACGGGGCTCGGTCGCTTCGACCTCGCCGTGACCGTGTGCGAGCGCGTCGTCGGCGACACGAAGAAGATCGACGCGACGGCGTCGGTGTGGTTCAACCTCGGCACCGCGTACCTCGCGCGCAAGCAGGCGAAGAAGGCGCGCACGGCGGCGCTCGAGTTCACGAAGGTGCGCAAGACCGAGGCGCGCGGCTTCATCCTCCTCGGGGACACGTACTTCGCGGACCGCGAGTTCGCGAACGCGCTCGAGCAGTACCTGAAGGCGGAGAAGCTGCTGCGCGCCGGCCAGGCGCACGATCAGGTGAGCCTGTCGATCAAGCTCGGCAAGACGTACCGGCGCATGCCGGCGCCGGCGGGCGCCGCGAACCCCAACGTCGCGCTCGCGATCGAGAAGCTGTCGGCCGGGTACAACGCGAACCCGTCGAGCACGGAGCTCGCGATCGAGCTCGGCAACGCGTACCTCGAGGGCAAGCAGGATGCGAAGGCGACGCAGCTCACCGACAAGCTGCTCGCCGGCGACGGCATGGCGAAGGCGCCGCCCGAGGCGCGCGCCGGCGTGCTGGTGATCGCGGGCAAGGCGCTGTTCAACCAGCACAAGCTCAAGGAGGCGCGGCAGCGCTTCGAGGCGGCGGCGCAGGTGCGCACGAACGACGTGCAGATCCAGCGCTCGCTCGTGCTCGTCATCAACGAGCAGGCGTTCGAGGCCGGCGCGAAGGACCCGAAGGCGGCGCAGGCGTTCCTCGAGCAGGCGCTGCCCGTCGACCCGGCGTCGCCGGTGACGCTGACGAACCTCGCGGTGCTCGCGATCGATCGCGGCGACTGCGACGGTGCGCGCCCGCTGCTGCAGAAGCTCGAGGGCGTGCGCGGCCACGACACCGTGCTGCGCGCGCGGCTGTTCGCGCGCACGTTCCTGTGCGCGGCGCGGCCGGATCCGAAGCGCGCGTCCGAGGCGTACGCCGCCGCCGAGAAGGAGGCGAAGAAGGCGAGCGCGAGCATGGCGCTCGCGGAGATCTACACGGAGTGGGCGCCGCTGTTGCTCGACGCGGACCTCGCGGGCGCCGTCGAGAAGCTCGAGAGCGCCGTCGCGACGGCCGCGACGGATCCGGAGATCGGGCCGGCGGCCAAGCGCAACCTCGCGCTCGCGCTGTACCGGCGCGGCTGGAAGCACATGCGCGACAACCGCGCCGGCGACGCGGCGAACGACTTCGAGCGCGCGCTGCGCGACCCGGCGATGCTGCGCGGGACCGAGCCGCTCGCGCTCGAGTTCTCGCTCGCGCTCGCGCACCTCGATGCGGGCCGCACCGTCGACGCGGCGAAGAGCTTCCGCGGCCTCGCGGCGAAGGGCAACCAGGGCACGTACCTGAAGCCGCCGTACGCGAAGGTCGGCACGCAGTTCTTCTCGGCGTACGCGAACTACCGCAGCGGCACGCTCGCCGGGCGCCAGCAGGCCGCCGCCGAGTTCGCGCGCCTCGAGAACGAGCCCGGCTTCGGCGACCGCATCCGCGACCTGATCGCGTCGAGCTGGGAGTCGATCGCGTTCGAGCAGTGGCGCGCCGGTCAGGCGGCGGCGGCGCTGAAGTCGCTGCAGGCGGCGGACAAGTACGCCAACGGCGACATGAAGCGGCGCATCGCCGTCGACAAGAGCGCGCTCGCGCTCGGCAAGGCGGACCTGCCGACGCTCGAGGCGCTCGCCGGCAGCCCGCCCGAGTCGCTCGTCAACCTGGGCATCCTGTACGACCAGCTCGGGCGGCCCAAGGACGCGTTCGACGCGTGGACGAAGGCCAAGGCGCGCGGCGTCCAGGCGCCGAACCTCCAGAAGTGGATCGACGCGAAGAAGAGGATCTACGGGTTCTGATCATGCGCACCACCACCATCTCCATCATCACCCTCGCGGTCCTTTTGGGCGGCAGCGTGCAGGCGCAGCCGACACCGTCGAAGATCACCGTCGGCATCTACGCGCCGACCGTCGAGTTCGGCACCGCGACGGCGCGCCTCGCCTACGTGCAGGCGCTCGCCGCCGCGATCGCCGGCAACACGAAGCTCGAGGTCGAGGGCCAGTCGTACGCGAACCTCGCCGCGCTGCGCGCCGCGAACGTCGACTTCGCGATCATCGACGGCCCCTGCTACGCGGCCGCGCCCGCCGGCAAGCTGCTCGCGAGCGCCGTCATCGGCGGCGCCACCACGCGCGCGTGGGCGCTGTTCTCCGGCGCCGGCGCCGACATGAAGTCGCTGCGCGGGAGCAAGCTCGCGTTCATCCAGTCCGGCTGCAACGACGCCGGCTTCGTCGACAACGCGATGTTCGACTCCGACGTCGACCCCAACTTCTTCGGCGCGCGCCTCGGCAAGGCCGACCTGACCGCCGCCGTCGCCGAGGTCGCCTCGTACAAGAACGCGCAGGCGGTCGTCGCGCCAACGAGCGCCTCGAAGGGCCTCACGAAGATCTTCGACACCGGCTCCGTGCCGAACCCCGCGTTCGTCGACCTGTCGGGCAAGCTCGCGGCGCCGATGGTCGAGAAGGTCGCCGCCGCGGTCATCGCCTACGGCGGCGGCGGCGCGATCGCCGCATGGTCCAAGCCCGCGCGCGAGATCTACACCGCCCTCGCCGGCCGCCTCGGCCGCAACCCCAAGCTCCCCATCCTCGTCGCCCCCGAGCCCGTGCGCATGGACTCGCGCGACGTCCTCGTCGATCCGCCGACGCTCAAGGACGCGGCGTCCGTCAGCATCCGCCACCACTTCGTGCGCTCCGCCGAGCGCATGGACTAGCGCACGGGTCTCGACGAGCTCGAGGTTGATGCCGCGCACTCAGCGCATGATGACCCTCATGCTCGTACGCTGAGTCCCGCGCAGCCCGGACCTGCGTTTATCCTATCGTCGCGCACTCGAT
>JAHBVW010000034.1 GCA_019637375.1 Deltaproteobacteria bacterium
CGTGGAGGCGCGCCATGCGCACGAGCAGGCGGGCGTACGACGCGCGCGAGACGTCGCACGCCTCGAGCGCCCACGCGTCGCACGCGGCCTCGCGGGCGTGGTCGAGGCGGCGGCTCGCGAGGCGGACGAACGGCCAGAACCAGAACAGCGCGACGGCGGCGACCTGGACGAGGCGGGCGAGCGCGTCGCGGCGGCGGACGTGCGCGAGCTCGTGGAGCAGCGCCGCGCGGGCGAGCGCCGGATCGGCGGCGAGGAGCGCGGGCGGCACGACGATCGTGGGGCGGAACAGGCCCACGACGTGCGGGCCGGTCGCGCCGTCGCCGACGGCGAGGCGCGGCGTGCGCAGGCGGATGCGGGCGGCGAGCTCGGCGAGGAGCGCGCGCGCCTCCGGAGGTGCGTCGGGTGCGCGGCGGGCGGCGCGGCGCACGGCGAGCTCGCCGCGGATCGCGCGCGCGGCGACGAACGCGGTACCGGCGAGCCACAGCGCGAGCAGCACGACCCACGCGAACGACGGGCCGGCGGCCTGCGTCTCGGGGCCGCCGAACGGCGCGGCCGGGATCGTGATGGCGGGCGGCGGGCTCGAGCCGCGCAGCGACGCGATCACGTCGGCGAGCGAGAACGGCAGCGCCGGCCCCCACGGCAGGACGAGCTTCGCGAGCACGACCAGCCACACGGCGGCCTGCCACGACGGGCGCAGCCGGGCGCCGCGCGCGAGGATCAGCGCGAGCAGCGCGAGGACGGTGCCGTGGAGCAGCATCATGCCGAGCCCCTGCACGATCCCCTTCGCGCCGGTCGTGAGCTCGACGGCCGTCACCGGCGCCCCTTCTTCGGCAACTTGCCGGTCGGGGTGATGGGCTCGAGCGGCGGCGGCGGATGCACCTCGGCCTCGGCGATGCGGCGCTCGATCGCCTTCAGGTCGGCGTGCGAGAGCGACTCGTCCGCGACGAGGTTGAGGACGAGCGAGTCGGCCTTGCCGTCGAACACCTCGCGCACGAACTCGCGCAGACGGTCGCGCAGCACGGACTCGCGGCGCTGCGCGGCGCGGTACACGAACGGCTCGCGCTCGCGATCGACGAGGACGGCGGCCTTGGCCGCGAGCCGTCCGAGCAGCGTCATCACCGTCGTGTACGCGAGGTCCTGCCCGCGGCGCGCGAGCTCGGCGCGGACGTCGGCGACGGTGCCGCGATCGACCTCCCACAGCGCCTTCAGGACGCGGAGCTCGGCGGTGGTGAGGTCGGTCGAACGGGTCATTACGACGTCCTTCGTTGGATTACTACAGACGTAGTTACCGCGGCAATCGAAAACGGACGCCGCCTGCTACCGGCGCCGTGCGCGGCGCCATTCCCGGAGGCGCGCGACCCACGTCTCGGGGGCGAGGACCGGCACGAACGCGATGCCGAACAGCGGGTACGGAAACCAGATGTTCATGAGGAGCACCACGCCCAGGTGAAAGCCCCAGGCGGCGAGCGCCCACAGGCGCGCGAGGCGGCCGCCGGCGAGGGCGAGCGGTGCCCCGAGCTCGATCGCGAGGGTGGCGACCGAGAACGCGACCAGCAGCGGGCCGTGCGCGAGGAACGTCGTCGCGAGCGGCGCGATGCGATCGCCGAGCACGGCCTTGCGCACGTTGTCGTACGCGATCTGGTTGCGCAGGAGGTCGCCGTCGAGCCACGCGAGCCCGGCGATGCGCAGCTTCGCGATGCCCGCGAGCAGGTACGTCGCCGCGGTCAGCGCCACCATCAGCTTGATCGGCCACCCGTACCCGGCGCGCGCGCCGCGCCAGATCGGCCGGATCGCCCACGCATCGGCGGCGGGCGCGCACGCGAGCGCGGCGACGTGCAGCACGAGCAGGTTCTCCGTGTGGAACGCGATCCCCCACGAGTTGCGATACGACAGCGTCCACACGAGCGCCGCCGCCGCCACCGGCGCGACCGCGCGGTACGCGATGCCGGCCACGAACGCCGCCATCAGCAGCGCCGTCGCCGCGGCGATCGCGAGCACCGCCGCGCGCGGCAGCGGCCCGCCGAGCAGCGCGATCGGCCCGACCGGCGCGAACTGCCGCTCCGGCAACCGCGCCACCCGATCGATCTCGACCATCCGCGCCACCACCCACACGAGCCCGTACGTCCCCACGAGGATCCGCAGCGCCGCCAGCCGCTCCGCCGGCGCCTCCGCGAACCACCACCCCACCAGTCTCCTGGTCATCGGCGCACCTGACACCGCGCGCGCTCGGTGAGCGTCCCCGGCGCCCCGTCGACGAGGTACGCGACCGTGTCGTGCATCCCCGTCACGATCCGCACGCGCGCCACCTCCGCGAGGTCGGCATCCCCCGCGACGCGCACCGCCACCTCCTGACACAGCGCCCTCGTCCCCGCCGGTCCTCGCGCGATCGCCCCGTCGACGATCACGAACGCCTGCATGACCTCGGCCGTGCCGAGGTGCGCCGGCGTGAGCTCGCGCCGCGCCCCGGTCGCCGTCTCCGCGATCGCGTAGCTGATCGCGATCTTCTGCGGCCGCCCGGACGCGAACATCGGGTACGTCGACAGCGGGAACGAATCGCCCTTCGCCGGATCGCGCGCGAGCGGCCACAGCGTCGCGCCGACCAGGACGGCGCTGATCGCTGCGGGCCCGACGCGCGTCATGCCCCCGGAGCAGAAACCAAGTCCGACCTATTTTCTGCGCAATTCGTGCAAAATCCGGCCGGAATCCGGAGGCAGCGGCCGGGATGTGGCGGCGCACACGGCCATCGCTGTCATGGCTGTCCGAGATCCGGACAGCGAACGGCGACGGACGGGTGGCGGGCGCGGGTGTCCGGGGGCCGGACAGCAGCTACTGGCGGATCACGCGCCAGGAGGTCCGCGACTGGCCGATCTCGAAGTAGAAGCTGAAGGCGAACGTCATCTGGCCGTTGCCCTGCTTGAGGAGCTCCTCGGGCGGGTTGGGGAACGGCGCGGCGGCCTTGAACGAGCGCAGGGCTTCCTCGTCGAGCTCGTTCGAGCCCGACGGGGTGGTCACGACGATCTTCGCGAGCTCGCCCTTGGGGCCGAGGGTCACGCGCACCTCGGTGACGCGCGTCTTGAAGCCGTAGTGGGTGCCGTTGGGGTCGCTGCGGCGCCACACGGTCTGCGGGTCCCAGTTCTGGGCGACCTGGCGCTTCAGGCGGTTGAAGAAGCTCGCGTGCACCCAGCGCTTGGAGCTGAGCGCCGTCTCGTCGCTGTTCTCGACGTCCTCGAGGTGGTCGACGGAGCCGCCGCCGAGCGCGCGCTCGAGCTGGTCCTTCGACGGCTTCAGGTTCGGCATCGGAGGCGTGCCGCCGCCGGCGCCGTTCTGGCCCTGCTTCGAGACCTCGCCGGCCTCGCGCTTGAGCTGCTCGATCTCGGCGTTGCCGCGCCGCGGGCGGTAGCCGTCGAGCGCGAGCGGCCCGCGGTCCGGGTCCTGCGCGCCCTTGGTCTTCATTTCCTGCGCCTGCTCGGCGGGTGACTGCGCGCCGGCCTTGCGCATCGACAGCTTGCCCGGCGTCTCGGGAGCCTTCTCGTTCTTGCCGGGCGCCATCTCCGGCGGCTGCTCCTTGACCGAGTTCTCCTCCTTGGAGGGATCCTTCTTCGGCGTGAGCTCCTCGGGCTTGGCCTTGGCGACCATCGGCTCGTTGCGCGCGCCGCGCGAGACCTTCTGCTTGTCGACCTTGATGTTGTGCTCCGACAGGAAGCGCGCGTCGTTCGGCTCCTGCTCGGTGTTCGGCTTGACCGTCTCGACGACCTGCCGCGGCCGCACCGTCGCGGCGGGCGGCGGGGGCGGCGGAGGCGGCGGCGGCTGTTGCTGCACCTGGGGCTGCGGCAGCGGCGGAGGCGGCTGCTGCTTCTCCTGCTGCTTCATCTCGTCGAGCAGCTGCTCGGCGTCGATCTGCGGGAGCTTCTCGGCCTGCTTGGGCTCGACCATCGCGAGCTGCGCGATGTCCGTCGGGTTGTCCAGGCGCGCGCGGCACGAGGACATCTCCATGAACATCCGCATCTGCACGTCGTCGGCGCAGTCGGGGACGCGGCCGTTCGGCTCGAACGGCGCGAGGCACAGCGCGCCGCGCGCCGACGCTGCGAGGATCGCGTTCGCGATGCAGCGGTCCTCGAGCTCGGCGATCTCCGCCGCCGCCTTGGTGTTCGCGGCCTGGGCGCTGACGACGCCGAACCCGCTGCCGCCGAGCCCGTCGCCATCTCCCGTCAGGAGCACGACGATGACGGCGATGACGGCGACGTGGAAAGCCACCGAGATCCCGGCCGCCGTGTAGAGGGCGGTCTTCGAGACCCGGTGGTGAGGGGGGCGGATGCCGGCCGTCATCATCGCGGATTACCTGGTGAGTATAGAGACGCGCGACCCATGCGTCAGGTCGATTGTGCGGAAGCAGACAAGAGGGAAACTCCGATCACGGTGACGCACGTGATGCGCTTGTGCCGCAGAATCGCGCGGTTGGCCCTGCGGGAGTGCAGGTCGAGAGGATCTCGGCGTGGTTCCCCTGACGAGGTTGCTCGCACGAGTCGACCGGCCGCCACCTACGTGTGCGTCGTGCGAGGTCTGCCTCGACGTGCGTGTGCGTCGTGCGAGGTCCGTCGCAACGGTGCGGACCATTCGGATCACGCGGATCACACGGATCACGCCGACCCTACGGACCCTGCGGGACCACGCGGACCCTGCGGACCCTGCGGGACCACGCGGACCCTGCGGACCCTGCGGCCCTGCGGACCCTGCGGCCCTGCGGACGTCGCCGACGGATAGCGGCGCGTCGTCGTGCGTCCTAGCGTGCGCGGCGCGTGAACGCGACGATGTCGTCGCGGTGCGCGGCGACGCGGGCGGCGCACTGTGCGGCCGCCTCGATCGCGAGTGCGAGGTTGCGCGGCCCACCGACGAGCTTGACGGCGCGCGGGCCGAAGAACGCCTTCACCGCATCGGCGCGTGCCGGGTCGCACGCGGCGAACATGCCGAACACGCGCGCGGCGTGGCGATCGGGGAGCAGCGGCGCGAGCCGGTCGAAGCTCGCCTCGAGCCACGTCCACGCCGCGTCGCGGGTCGCGACCGCCGACAGGAGGCTCGCGACGGGCGCGAGCCGCTCGGTCGGACGCACCGCCGGGTCGAGCACGAGGTCGAGGGCGCGCGTCACCAGCGCGGGTGCGCGCGTGCTCGCGAGGGCGCCGAGCAGGCGGCCGCGGAGCTGCGCTTCGTCGGCGCGCTGGAGGTGGGCGCGCACGGCGTCGAACGTCGCCGCATCGCCGCGCCGCACCGCCGCGGCGGCGACGAGCCCCGCGAGGTCCGCGTCGACGGCCTCGGGGTGGAGCGCGCCGTCGCCGTCGAGGCCGAGGTAGCGGCGGCCGAGGCGCGCGGCCTCGGCGAGCGTCGCCGGGTCCTCGAGCGTGAGCGCGAGGAACGCGAGCAGGCGCGTGCGGAACAGCCGGCGCGCCGCGGGCTCCGATGGCGCCGACCGCCAGCCGAGCGCCTTCACGGCCGGCGCGTAGACCGCGGCGATCCGCGCGCGCAGCGCCGCGCGGGCCGCGCCGTCGACGACGTGCGCGTCGATGAACCGCAGCGCGTCGAGCGGGACGGAGGCGACGGCGCCGTGCGGATCGCGCGCGACCGCCTCGAGCGCGAGGATCAGCTCGCCGCCGCCGAGCGCGCCGCTGCGGAACGCCGCCTCGATGTTGTGCGCGAGCGACAGCCGCTCGACGGTGGACAGCTTGCCCGCGCCCTTGTCGCGCAGGCGTGCGAGGTCCGCCGGCGGCATCGCGAACCGGTAGTAGCCGGTGGCGCCCGCGTTCGGCATGACCCAGTCGACGCACGTCGGCAGGTCGATCGCGCCGGTGCGCCCCTCGAGCAGCGTGCACCTCTCGTCGACGCGCGCCCCGTTGCCGGCGCGCACGCACACCGGCAGCTGCCACGTCGCGCCCGCCGACGATCCGCCGCTGCCGACCGGCTGCCACTGCGCCTGCTCGAGGAGGATGCGGCCCGCGCCGGCCTCGCACGTCGTCCGCACCGTCACGACCGGCACGCCCGGGCGATCGAGGAAGTCCGCCGCGAGCGGCGCGAGATCGGTGTCGCTCGCGCTCGACAGCGCGGCGAGGAGGTCGTTCGTGGTCGCGTTCCCGTGCGCGTGCTGCTTCATGTACGCGGCGACGCCGCGGCGGAACGTCTCGGCGCCGATGTGGTGCTCGAGCATCGTCAGCACGGCGGCGCCCTTGTCGTAGGTGATGCCGTCGAACGCGTTCGCGATGTCGTGCGAGCTCTCGATCGGCTGGCGGATGCGGCGCGCGCTCGCGAGGCTGTCCGCGTACATCACGTCGTGCGTGTCGACCGCCGCCTCGAGCTCGGCCTCGAGCTCGGGGCGGACCGCGCGCAGCGTGCGCGTCGCGAGGAACGTCGCGAAGCCCTCGTTGAGCCACAGGTCGTCCCACCACGGCATCGTGACGAGATCGCCGAACCACTGGTGCGCGACCTCGTGCGCGATGATGCCGAGGATGCTCACGCGCTGCGCGAACGGCGTCAGCTTGTCGTCGACGAGCAGCGCCGAGTCGCGGAACGTGATCGCGCCGGCGTTCTCCATCGCGCCCGACTGGAAGTCCGGGACGGCGACGAGATCGAGCTTGGGGTACGGGAACGCGATGCCGAAGTAGCGCTCCTGCTCGGCGAGCAGCGCCGGCGTCGCGGCCAGGGCGAACGCGGTCTCGGCGCCGCGCCCGCGCCACGCGACCGCGCGGATCGGCAGCGGCTGCGCGCGCACGGGCGACGGCGGCACCGTCGCGGTCTGCGCCTCGAACGGCCCGACCGCGAACGCGACGAGGTACGTCGGCAGCGGCGGCGTGCGCGCGAACGTCGTGCGCTGGGTGCCGTCGGGCAGCGCCGCGCGCTCGGCGACGGGCATGTTGCCGACGACCTCGAGCTTCGCCGGTGCGACGAGCGTGACGTCGAACGGGATCTTGAAGCGCGGCTCGTCGAAGCTCGGGAACGCGCGGCGCGCGTAGATGGCCTCGAACTTCGTGAACACCGCGGCCTCGCCGCCGCGCACGACGCGGTAGGCGCCGACGAGCTGCGCGTCGTAGGCGGCGTCGTAGGTGATCGCGAGCGTCACCCGGCCGTGGATCGGCGCGGGCACCGTCACGCGCGCGACGCCCGTCGGCGGATCGACCTCCTCCCACACGCCGGGCGTGGTGCCCGACGAGGAGCGCACCTCGACGCGCGCGACGTGGAGCCCGCGCCCGTGGAGCCAGATCTGCGTGCGCGGCCGCGCGAGCTCGAGCTCCAGCGTCGCCGTGCCGCCGAAGCGCTCGGCGGCGGGATCGATCGCGAGCTCGAGCGCCTCGCGCAGCGGGCGCACGTCGGTGGGCAGCTTGCCGGTCGGCGTCGG
Source organism: Deltaproteobacteria bacterium (assembly GCA_019637375.1). Lineage (GTDB taxonomy): Bacteria > Myxococcota_A > Polyangia > Haliangiales > Haliangiaceae > JABFXX01. The sequence continues at coordinate 7,379 of JAHBVW010000034.1, forward strand.
CTCCGTCGGCTCCGCGATCGGGGCGGCGGGCGGCGCCGGTGTGCGCGTCGCGGGCGCCTCGCGCGGGCCACACGCCAGCGCCGTGGCGGCAACGGCGGCGACGGTGGCGCGCGCGATCATCGCCGCCATCGTCATCGTTCGCCGCGAGCGTGGCAAGATGAGTCCATGCGCATCGTGTTCGCTCTCGTCGCGGTGGCCGCGCTCGGCTGCGGCGGCACCCAGAAGGACGTCGCGGTCAAGGGAGCCGACACCGAGCTCGCGAAGCTCGCCGGCGACTGGACCGGTGACTACAAGGGCAACGAGAGCGGGCGCTCGGGGACCGTGAGCTTCTCGCTGCAGCTCGGGCGGCACACCGCCGAGGGCGAGGTCATCATGGGCGGCGCGACGCCGCTCAAGATCGAGTTCGTCGCCGTGAAGGGCGCGCAGGTGAAGGGCACGATCGCGCCGTACACCGACCCGAACTGCAGCTGCCCCGTCGAGACGTCGTTCCTCGGCAACGTCGCCGGCAACACGATCTCGGGGATGTTCGAGACGAAGATCGGCACGACGGGGCAGATCCAGACCGGCTCGTGGAGCGTCACGCGCAAGCCGTGAGGCGGCACCCGGGTTGCTTCCCTGCCTTGCCATGAAGCGACTCATCGGATTCCTGGTCCTCGGCGGTGCGGTCGCCGTGCTCGTAGCGCGGCGGTTGCTGCGCCACGGCGCCGCGGCGCAGCCACCGGCGGACGGGCCCGAGACGCGGGCGCACGCACACCAGGCGCTCCGCGAGCGCCTCGCGCGCATCCCGATCCCGCCGCGCCACGCGCACTGACGTGATGTGCGGAGATCTCCGAGGCGTGCCGTAGAGGCGCCGGCGCCGCAGCGGGCGCGCGCCACGCGTCCACGAGCTGTGATCGCGCGGGCCTTCGATCGCGCGCGCGGCGGGCGCACCCTCGGTGCATGCGGATCTCGGTGCGCGCCCTCGCGGCGGTCGGATACCTGAGCTTCACGGGAGCCGAGTGCTGCGGCGTCGGCGGCCCCGAGCTCGTGCCGGAGCGCGAGGCGTGCGCGTCGTTCTACGAGTGCTCGCTCGCCGTGAAGGCCGAGGTGTTCGTGGTCCCGACCTTCGGCGAGGGGCCCGTGGTCGCCGTCGACGTCGACCCGCCCGAGCTGCTCGAGGTGACGCTCGACGGCGCCCGGCTCGCGCTGCGCGCCCGGCATCCCGGCGACGGCGTCCTCCGTGCCAGGCTCGAGGACGGCACCGTCGCCGTCGCGTGGGTGCGCGCGGCGCCGCTGGCGACGACGCGCGTCGTCCCAACCGGCGCAACCGCACCCTCGGGCCCGCTCGCGATCTACCGCGGCGGCGAGCTCCGCCTCCTGGCCGAGCACCTCGACGAACGCGGCGACCGCCTCCTCGGCCACGGCTTCGAGACGTGGGACGTCGCCGGCGGCACCCTGCGCGAGGTCGGTGCCGGCGACACCGGCCTCGTCCCGTCGCTCGAGCGCATCGCCATCGCCGGCGACGCTCCGGCGATGTCCGTCACCGCCCGCCCCTCCGGGACGCCCCTCACCTTCGACGTCGTCCCACCCGGCGCCACCGCACACCTCGACCTCACCGTCCGCGGCGAGCACACCTCCTCCGTCCCCCTCCCTCCCGACCGCACCGTGACCCTCCCCCTCGGAACGCGCGCCACCGTCACCATCGCGCCCTTCACCGCCGACGACCGCCCCATCCACGGCCTCCCCACCACCGACGGCCTCGCCGTCGTGTCGACGGATCCCTCCGTCATCGACGCCCAGCTCGTCCCGGCGACACGCGACGTGACGCTGCATGCCCGCGCCCCAGGCGAAGCCGACCTCGAGGTCCGCCTCGACGGCCAGGCCGTACGCTTCCGCGTCCGCTCGACGCCACCGGAAGGCAGATGAGAGTCAACGCACCGATGAAACAGCTGCTCGCAGCGCACCCGGGTGCTGCCGAGATCATCGTCCATCCCCGTTTCGGGTCATGGTGTATGGCGGCTTCAAGGAAGTAGACGGCTGCGTGTTTCTGCGTGAGCAACTTGGCCATCACGACACACTCAGCGCCCTCGACCTCCATCGCGATCGAACCGGCTACGAAGCGGCCGTGAACAAGATCTTCCTCGAACACCATCTGGAACCGGGGATGCCCCGCGAAGCCCCAGCACTGGCACTCACCGCCGAGAAGTGCGCCGCGTTTCTTGCCGAACGACTGACGATGTTCTCCAAGGACTCTTTCCTCATCATCTCCTCGGTCGATGAGCGATCCTGCGCCCTCAGGTTCCACAAGGTTCGTCAGGGCGAGCGCTGGATCAAGGATATCAACACCTACGATCAGCCGATTCTCGTTGTCGACGTGAACCAGGGGACCTAGGCAGGTCACAACAGTTCTCGTGCAACTTTGGAAGGCCACAACGGAAGGCATTCAATGACGCAGCGATGGAAGCGGTCCGCTTTCCGTTGACAAAATGAGCAACGATCACCTCTTCATAACTCCGATCATCGGGCACTTTGATGTCGACTGTGCCAAGGCGTGGCTCGACGCGCGACCGGACGCGGTGGAGGTCGTGCCGAACGACTATCGGTTCGAGAGTGCACCCATCCATGCTGACGAGGGGTACGTCGAGTCCCTTGCCGGTCACTACGGAAGCGGGACATACGTACGCCTGTCTCCGCTCCGGATCGTCGTGGTGAATGATGGCAGCATCCGTTCGCTCCACGGTGTGTACGAGTTCGTACTTTGGCTCTCCTCTGTGTATGCGGTGCGACTCGGCGAAGGATGGGAGGGTGAGCGGCCCGTCGAGCTCGAGCGCGTATATCCCGAGGACGTCCGCACGCTCACACCAGCGTGGAAACACGAGCTGATCGAGATCGGGTTCTTCCGATATCTGTCGGATGGTCAGGAGACAAGCGTATCCGTCGATGAGGCGCGCCGCGAAGCTCCGGTGCCCGAGGAGGCAGAGCTGCTCGCGTACCTCGAAGCCGGGCACCTGTACCGCGGCGCCGACGAGCTCGCCCGAGATGCCAGTGGCGACGTGATCGCGCTGGCCGAGGTGTACACGGACGGCCGCTACGTGTGGCCCGCGCACCTGCCGATGCACGTGCGTCGCGACCACGTGCGGTTGCCTCGGCACTTCATGATCCATGCGCGCGCGAACGGCTGGCGCGTACCGTCGGTGGACCTCGCGGCGCTGCCCGGGTCGCCGAACGTCGCGGCGCCGAGTGCGGAGGAGCGGGCGCGGTACGCGCGCGCGCCGGAGCCGGGTGCGATCACCGTGGCGCACGGGCTGGTCACGCTCGGGCCGCTGCTGCGCGCAGGTGCGGCGGATGCGGTGTATCGCGGGTTCACGCGGCGCGGCTCGCCGGTGCTCGTGACGCTGACGATGCGACACGACGACGCCTACTTCGAGCTCGAGATCCGCCTCGCCTATCCAGTCGACGGTATCGCGAAGCTCCTGTACGTCGGCGAAGCCGATGACGCCACCGGCTTCCGTGATGTGCTCGTGGAGCGCGAACCGGCGGGCCGTTCGCTCCTCGACCGCGCCCCGATGCCCGAGGCCGCCGCGATCCGCTGCGGGATCGCGGCAGCGGGCGTGGTCGCGCAGGCGCACGAGGCCGGCTACCTGCTCGGCGGGCTCGCGCCCGAGGTGATCTACGCAGCCGACGACGGCACCTTCACGGGGCTGACCCCGCGCTCGCGCCGCTTCGTCGCCGACGTCGAGCTACGCTCCGGCGGCCTGCGCAGCTACAAGCTTCCCTACTCCGGCCACGAATCGCTCGTCCTCGGCCACCCGAGCTTCGAGGAAGCCGACGTGTTCGCCCTCGGCGCCTCGCTGTTCCACGCCGTGACCGGCACGCACCCGTTCGGCGCGCAGTTCCCGGACATCCTCCAGCGCATCACCGCGAAGGTCCCGCTGCCCTTCACCGGCTCGCCCGCGCTCGGCGCCCTGCTGGCTCGGTGCCTTGCCCCGGATCCGCGCGCGCGCCCCACCGCCACGGAGCTTGCCGCCGAGCTGGCGAAGCTGGCGTGAGGGCGAACGCGCGGATGAAGTCGCTTCTCCCCTTTCATCGCCTGCTCGACGACGGGCTCATGCGCCTCGAGATCAAGTGCGCCGACTCGGGCACACAGGCGAGCTCGCCAGGCGAGGCCAATGAAGGGTGTCATCGTGAGATCTTTTTTGGGAGAGGGCTCGGATGATCGTCGACTTCAGTCTCGTGAGTTGGATCGGGCGTCGCCCGAATCCGTCGGATGATCAGCTCGCTCGTCTCGATGACCTCCTCGAGCTTTGCGATCGTGCGCTCGATGTCCTCTCCGGCGCGAAACTACTTCAACCTCGAAGCGTGACGCTTGAGAGCTGGCGGGCGCTCGCGCCTTCCCACGGTCGCGGATCGCGCGCGCCCGTAACAATCGAAGTGAAGGGGGTGGCACTCCGTGATCTCGTACTTCGCGAGATCGCGACACACCACGAGGGCTTGGTTCCACGTGCCATCGAGATCCACGGCTGCGGCACGATCCTCTCGGCCTTCGGCGAGGTCGATGCCGAGCTCGACAACGTGATCGTGCTGCGCGGCGAGCTCGGTGAGGTGCAGAGGATCTGGATCGAAGCGACGTGCGACGCGTGGATGCCGTACGACCTCGTCGGCACGCCGCAGCTTCGGTGCTACGCACGCAATGCCCCTCGCCTCTCCGAGGCGCTGAGGCGGGTCGATGAAGCGCTGGAGCTCGAGCTCTACGGGGACTCGTCCAAGCATGCTCAGGTCGGGGCCAACTTCACGGTCGACAATCTGCGCTATGGCGACGGCTCGGTCTTTGTTCCTGGCTTTCCGGAGCCGTTCGAAGGTGATGTCAGCACGCTGTACATCGGCTGGCCGAACTACGTGCTGGGGCCGCGTCTGCGATCGGGTGCCGGCGATGAAGTCCGCACCGGGTACATGATCGCGAGTCCCGACACTCCCGTGCTCATCACGCTGACGCAGGGACATCGGGAGTCGGCAGAGGTGATGCAGAAGGCACTGGCACTCGAGGTTCCGGGCATCGCGCGACTTGGCTGGATCGGCGAGCCGCCGGCCGCTGGCATCCCGTACGCCGATGCGCTCGTCGAGGAGCTGCCGCCGCGCTCGAGCCCGGCGTCGATGCACGCTCCGCTCGCCGAAGCGCAGGTGATCGCGATCGGCGCAGCGGCGGCGGAGGTCCTCGAACGGGCGCACGCGGCCAAGCTCGTCGTCGGTGGGATCTTCCCGGAGACCGTGTACCTCGACGAGCAGCTCCGCTTCGCCGCGCTCGCGCCGCGCGGCCCGCAGTTCATCGCCCACTCGCCGCAGCGGGCGCCGGGCATGCGTAGCTACCAGGTGCCCTACGAGGGCCACGAGGTGCTCGCGCTCGGACGGTTGGGCGGAGCGCCGAACGACGTGTTCGCGCTGTGCGCCACGCTCCAGCACCTCGCGACGGGTCGCCACCCATTCGGCAGCATCTTCCCCGAGATCATGCAGCGCGTGCTCGTCGGAGCGCCCGAGCCGTATCCCGGTCGCCTGGGCGAGGTGCTGGCCCGGGGCCTCGACACCGCTCCGGAACGCCGACCGACGGCGGCACAGCTCGCCGCGGCGCTCCGCGCGCTCGCGTAACCGCACGGCTTCGGCGTCGAGGCCGCGTGAGCTTGCCGAGGTCGGGTGGGCGTGTGATAACGCGCGACGGAAGCGCGTGCCGGACTGGTGCCGGCCTCGGTCTTCAAAACCGATGTAACTTCGCGCGAGCGACGGTTAGGTGGGTTCGATTCCCATGCGCTTCCGCCACAGATAAGGTCGCTCATGGCGAAGGTGCTGCTCGTCGGTCTGGTGCCGGAGGTGGTCGACTTCGCGAAGTTCCCGGGGCTCACGGTCGAGAGGCTGGCGGCCGCGCTCGCGGCGCAGGAGGCGGCGCTGCGCGAGCGCGGGGTCGATGCGCGGTGGTGCCTCGTCGACCTCGGTGCGACGGCGGAGGCGGTGGTGAGGGCGGAGCTCGAGGGGGTGCCGCATGACGTCGTCCTCGTCGGTGCGGGCGTGCGGACGGTGCCCGAGTACCTGATGCTGTTCGAGAGGCTCGTCAACGTGATCCACGAGCACGCACCGGGTGCGAAGATCTGCTTCAACACGCGACCCGACGATACGGTGGAGGCGGTGCTGCGCTGGCTTGTGTGAGGTGTCAGTCGTCGGGCTGGTAGAACCAGTAGTGGAACATGTTGACGTCGCGGTCGGGGGAGCGCGCGAGTTGCTCGACGGTGACCGAGGTGGAGGTGACGAGGGCGCCGGGGATCACGAAGGGCCAGCTGCGCCAGCGGTGGACGCGGTCGGTGCCGGCGACGACCTGGAGGCCGGCGGAGACGTCGTGGACGAACAGCTCGAGCTCGTAGTCGCCGTAGATGTAGTCGGTGCGGCGCACGACGAGGACGTCGCGGTAGGGGGTGAGGTCGAGGATCCGGTAGGTGGACTTGCCGCCGACGTGTGCACGGCCGGCGTCCTCGATCGTCGTGCCGCAGGGGTACTTGAGCTTCTGGCGCGAGCGGTAGCTGTCGGAGGCGCCCGTGATCGCGAAGGCGTGGCGCTGCTCGCTGTCGGGGTCGAGGAGCGCGAGCTCGTCGACGAGCTTCCATGCGGTGGCGCCGACGATGAGCGAGCGCGGGAGGTAGGGGAGCGCGCGGACGGAGTCGAGATCGACGACGTCGAGGACGTCGCGCGGTGGATCGGGGAGGACCAGCGGTGGGTCGACGAGAACGGGCGGCGCGATGGCGACTTCACCCCACGTGTGGCGAGCGCGATCGCCGGCACGCGCGAGGCGGCGCTGCATGTCGAAGAGCGCACCCAGGCGCTGCAGGGTACTGGTGGGCGTGGCGGCGACGGCGGCGATGAGGGCATCGCCCTCGCCGGCGAGGTCGAACGCGCGGCCGAACATGCCCGCGCGCCGGGCGAGGTCGACGCGCGTCGCGTGGCGGTGCAGGTGCTCGTCGGGGTGGCGCGGGCGCGGCGGCTCGGCGCGATCGAAGAGCGCGACGGCGAGCACGCGCTCGCGGATCGCGTCGGCGGCGGCGCCGTCGTGGTCGTCGGCGGCCCACGCGGCGTACACGCGCATCCAGGCGGCGGCGTCGAGGCGGCCGGCGTGCTCCTCGATGATCGCGCCGCACACGAAGCGGTTCAGCAGCGGCGGCCGGTTGGTGTTCGCACGCTCGAGGGCGAAGGAGGTGGACTTCACGACGGTCGGGGTCGCGGGATCGACGGGGGCGCCGAGGTCCTCGGCGACGTGACCGCAGTGGCCGCACTGCATGCGCCAGTGGGCCATCGTGCTCCGGCGCGGCTCCGCCGGGCGCCCGTCGAGATCCGCCGGCCCGCTCGTGCTCGTCGAGAGGATCGCCGGCACCTGCTGCCACTCGGAGCACACCGCGCAACGCGCGGCGATGCTCGACACGGTCGTCATGGATCGAGTATGCGGCCTACCAGGCGACCTCCGCGCCGGCGCCGAGCGCGAGGCGGCGGCCCTCGTCGAGGTCGTGCTGGAGCGAGGCCTGGGCGGAGAGGCGGAGGTGGCGGCCGAGGTTCGCGGACCAGCCCAGCCAGGCACCGAGGACGGTCGCGCTGGCGATGGCGGGGAGCTCGGGGCGCTGGTCGCGGACGCACGTGCCGGCGCTGTTGCAGTCGAAGCCGGTGCGGCTGTGGACCGGGAGGCGCGGCATGGTCTCGAAGCCGCCGCCGAGGGTGAGGAACTGCGCGTCGAGCCACGGCGTGCGCGCGAGCGGGACGTAGAGCGTCGCGCCGGCGAGCCAGCCGACGGCCCAGGTCTCGCCGCGCTCGACGGGCCCCTTCTCGAGCCAGTCGTCGCAGCTGCCGGCGCGGCAGTTGCCCCAGTCCCACACGTAGGACAGGCGATGCACGCGCCACGCGAGGTGCGCCGCGATGCCGCCGCCCTCGGAGGTCACGGCCTTCACGCGCATCTCGACGCCGTAGGCCTCGGGGCGCGCGGCGCCGGCGTCGGGGACCGCGAGCTCGGTCGCGCGATCGAAGCGCGCGGCGCCGACGGCGTGCTGGTAGGTCGCGGCGATCGCGAGCCAGTCGTGCCGCCAGCCGGCGTAGCCGTGCGCGATCGCGAGGGCCTCGCCGCGCGCACCCTCGCCGACGGTGGGCAAGCGCGACGGGCGCGGCTGCATCGCGTGGATCCCGCCGCCCGCGATCGGGCCGTTCTCGCGCTCGGGGACGGCCGTCGACAGCCGCGTGCGCGCGGGCTGCGGGAGATCCGACGCGCTCGCGAGGACCGGCGGGCTCGCGAGCGCGCCCTGCGAGCTCACGCGCGACTCGGCACCCGTCGTCGCCGGCGGCCGATATCCGGCGCACGCCGCGCCGGTGAGGCACGCCAACGCGAGCACGCGTGCCGCGGTCACGAGCACACCCGCGGGCCGGGGAGGCAGGTGGTGGTCGCGCAGTCGTCGGGGGCGACGCAGTAGCCGCCGGACGGTTGAGGTGGGTGGCACTCGGGGGGCGCGTAGCCGCCGTTGCAGGTCATGCCGGGGGCGCAGTCTTCGGCGTCGTGGCACAGCTCGCCCTCGATCGGGGCGCGGCAGTGGCCGGGGTCGAGCGGGAGGTCGCAGCGCAGGCCCGCCATGCAGTTGTCGTTGGTCGTGCAGGGGTCGCCCTCGTCGCGCGAGCCGGGCGGCTCGCAGGTGCCGACACCGCAGACGAGGCCGGGGACGCAGTCGTCGGACGTGGTGCACGCCGCGCCGGCGGGCTGCGACCTCGGCGGTGCGCAGGCGCCCGTCGCGCGCATGCACACGAGCCCGTCGCGGCAGACGTCGCACGTGTCGACGATGCAATCGTCGCCGGCGTCGAGCGATGGCTCGAGGCGGATGCACACGCACGTCCCCTCGTTGCTGAGCTCCGGCGTCTTGCAGTAGAGGCCGAACCCGCACTCGCCGAGCATCCCGGCCTTGCACGGCGCCCCTCGCCCGCTGCAACCGGCGGCCAGGCAGACGGCGGCAGACGCGAGGACGGCGCGCATCGGCGTTGGCCCACGCAAGCCGCGAACCACGCGCAACTCCGCAACACCGCGTCGCCGAGCGTCAACCCTTCGACGGTGCGACGCACGCCGGTCCGAGCGTCACCACCCCATCAACACGCCCCCCTCCCGTCGGACATGCCAGCGCGGGCGCCCGAGCGCCGCGCCGCCGCCGTGATCGACGGCGCCGAGGTGTGCCGGCGCATCAAGGTCGACGAGACGACCGATGCGAGCCCGATCGTGATGATCGCGGGTGCGATCAACCGGCGGGGTTGGCGACGACGACGTAATTGACGTTCTCGCCGCTGTACTGCGGCTGGTAGTAGACACCAGCGCAGTTGTAGTAGGGATTGCCGTAGTAGTAGGAGCTGTTGCAGCCCGGCGGCAGCGACGCGTACGCGGTGCCGATCGCAGCCGCGGTGACGCCCGCCGCGGCGGCGCGCGCGACGGGAGCGCCGTAGTAGCCGCCGTAGTAGCGGCCACCGCCGTAGTAGCCGGCGCCGCCGTAGTAGCGGCCTCCGCGGTAGTAGCCGTAGTCGCCGCGGTAGTTGACGTCGCGGTTGACGTTGACGTTGGCGTACGAGCGGTTGACGTTGCCCGCGTACGAGCGGTTGACGTTGCCCGCGTACGAGCGGTTGACGTTGCCCGCGTACGAGCGGTTGACGCCGCCGGCGTACGAGCGGCCGCCGGCGTACGAGCGGTTGACGGTGGCGCCCGACGGGCGGCTGACGCTGGTGCGCGCGCCCATGCTGCCGCCGCGATAGCCGCCACCGCCGCCGCCGTGGAAGCCGCCGCCGCCACGGCCACCACCGCCGCGGCCGCCGCCACCGCGGGCGTCGGCGTGCGGGAGCCCCGTGGCGAACGCGGTGAGGCCGACGAGCGCGACGAGGAGGGACGTTCGAGCGAACGAGGATCGGGTCATGGCGCTTCTCACTTGCGCGCGCTCTTCGCACGCTGCTGTGTGGAGTCGAGGTGCTGCCGCGCAGGGTGCGCGGGGTGGGTGCGCTTCGCAGGCGCGATCTCCGCGAGCGGGATGCGCTGCGCATCCTTGGGCGGCGTGAATGCGAACACCTTGTCGTCGGGATGCGTGGCGAGGTTCCACGTCAGCTCCACCGCGCGCTCGGGGCGGGCGGGCACGTCGGTCGTCGTCAGCACGAGCTTGCGCGGCACGGGGCGCTCGCCCTGATCGATCCAGATCTGCCAGTCCAGCCCCGGCTGACGGAACGCGTACTGGTCCGTCTGCACGCCGTCGACGACCGCCGGGCCGACGTACGTCGCCTGCGTGATCTCCTTGGCGCTGTCCTCGTCGGTGCCCCACCGGAACAGGTCCACGAGCGGCAGCTCGAGCCCGTACTTGGTCTGCAGCTGATCGGCGAGCTCGCGGATCGTCCCCGTCGCCGGCGACGTCGCGTAGAAGCCCATGCGCGGGCTGTAGATCGTGAAGGTCTCGCCGTCGTAGAAGAACTGACGGTCGCGGCGATCCGATCGGATCTCGGCGCGCAGATGGTCCGGCTTCCGGACGCGCACCGTCCCGTACGCCGAGCGCCGCACCTTCTGCCCGTTGCCGAGGACGTAGTCCGTCTCCGCGACGACGTGGACGTCGAAGCTCTCCTGCTCGCGCAGGAACGCCCCCATCGTGTCGAGCGCATCGATCGCTACCGGGTCGATCAGCTTCTCCTTCTGCTTCGCGGGCGCGGCCACCGCCGAGGTGGCCATGACGAGGATCAGCGCGGTGATCGACTTGCTTCCCAGCATGGTGCCTCCCGTCGATCGGAGATGCATCCGGCGTGCGCGCGCGGAGATCAGAGTAACAATGTCCGCGGCGCATGGACCTCGACTGGATCGCGAGCGCGACGGGAGCGCAGACGGTGCGGCGGCGCGCGCGGCTGGAGGAGCTGTGGGGTGGGTACGGCGAGCTGCACCGCGTGGAGCTCGACGGGCGCACCGCGGTCGTGAAGTGGGCGCGCTCGCCGGGGACCGACGTGTCGTCGCGGCGCAAGGCGCGCTCGTTTGCCGTCGAGACCGCGTTCTATCGCGGCATCGCACCGCGGTGCGACGACACGTGCCGCGTCCCGGCGCTGCTCGCGGCGCGCGAGGGCGACGGCGAGTGGCACCTCGTCCTCGAGGACCTCGACGCCGCCGGCTTCAGCGGCCGCACCGACGAGGCGAGCGGCGCGCAGCTCGACGCCGTGCTCGCGTGGCTCGCGAGCTTCCACGCGCGCTTCGCCGGGGAGACGTTCGCCGACCTGTGGCCCACGGGGACGTACTGGCACCTCGACACGCGCCGCGACGAGCTGCCTCGCATCGCCGACCGCGCGCTGCGCGACGCGGCGACCGACCTCGCGCGACGCCTCGCGGACGCGCGCCACCAGACGCTGCTGCACGGCGACGCGAAGGACGCGAACTTCTGCTTCGCGCGCACCGGCGCCGTCGCCGCCGTCGACTTCCAGTACGCGGGCCGCGGCTGCGCGATGAGCGACGTCGCCTACCTCCTCTACGGCCGCGCCGACGAGCCCGACGACGGCATCGATCGCGCGCGCCTCGACACCTACTTCCGCCTGCTCCGCCGCGCGCTGCCGCCGGGCATCGACGCCGCCGCCCTCGAGGCGGAGGGGCGCGCGCTGTACCCGGTCGCGCGCCTCGACTTCTGCCGCTTCCTCGCGGGCTGGCGCCCCGCGGCGTGGCGCCGCGACGAGCGCGGCCGGCGCTTCGTCCGCGCGATGCTCTCGTAGATCGCTGGCACCGCCGGTGCACCTCTGGCTCTCGAAGATGATCCGAGAGCGACCCACTGCGAGGCCCTCGCAGCCGAGCGGAGCGTGACGTGCAGATCGATCCCGCGATCTTCGGCGCGCTCGCATTCGACCTCGACGGCGTCGTGACCGACACCGCGGGCGTGCACGCCTCCGCGTGGAAGCGCCTCCTCGACGAGCTGCTCGCGCGCCTCGCCGCCGACCGCGCGTTCCGCCCGTTCGATCCCGACGGCGAATACCGGACCCACATCGACGGCAGGCCGCGCCACGACGGCCTGCGCAGCTTCCTCGCCTCGCGCGGCATCGCGGTGCCCGAGGGCGCCGCCGAGGACAGCGAGGACGAGGTCACGATCCACGGCCTCGCCGCGCTGAAGAACCGCTACGTGCACGAGCACCTCGCCGCGCACGGCGTGCTCGTCTACCCGGACGCGCTCGCCCTCCTCCGCGCCGCGCGGGCGCGCGGCATGCCCACGGCCGTCGTGACGTCGTCGGCGAACGCCGCGTCGGTGCTCGCGACCGCACACATCGCGGACCTGTTCGACGCCCGCGTCGACGGGATCGAGGTCGCCCGCCTCGGCCTGCGCGGCAAGCCCGCGCCCGACGCCTTCCTCGAGGCCGCGCGCCGGCTCGACCTGCCTCCCGCGAGCATCGTCGTCTTCGAGGACGCGATCGCCGGCGTGGAGGCGGCGCGCGCCGGCGGGTTCGGGCTCGTCGTCGGCGTCGAGCGCCTGCACGACTCCGCGCTGCGCGAGCACGGGGCGCACGCCGTCGTCGACTCGCTCGACGCGATCTCGCTGCGCCCGGAGGTGCGGCGCCCGCCCGTCACCCCGCGCGCACCGACGCGTCATCCGCGATGACCGTGGCTGCAACGGCCGTACCTCGCGCACGGCATACCGGGATCCGGGCGGCCGCGCGGCGTGTGCACGCCGCCGCCGGAGCAAGCGCTGCATCTCGCGATGCGGATCGCCTGACACGCGGCGTGCACCACGATGGCGTCGCATGCGCCCGGGAGAACGATGATCGGGAGACAGCCCTCGCGGCGCGCTCGACCGGCCGTGATAACCTCGACGCACAACCAGCGGGTGCGGCCCTCACCGGCCGCAGGGCTTCGGTACCGATGGGGTCGTCGGTACCACGCGAACGCGAGGAAGCCGCATGTCCGATCACGACCACCCACCGGAGACCTGGGCGCCCGTGCGCCGCGCCGCCGCGGCGATCGCGAGCCCGATCCAGCAGGTCCTCGCGGTCGAGGCGACGAGCGGCATCGTCCTCCTCGTCGCGACGGTCGCCGCGCTCGTGTGGGCGAACGCCGCACCCGCCTCGTACGAGGCGCTGTGGCACACGCCGATCGGCGCGCACGTCGGCCCGTGGACGTTCGAGCGCCCGCTGCACTTCTGGGTCAACGACGGCCTGATGACGGTGTTCTTCTTCGTCGTCGGCCTCGAGATCCGGCGCGAGATCTACGAGGGCGAGCTCGCCAGCGCCCGGCAGGCGGCGCTCCCGCTCGCGGCCGCGCTCGGCGGGATGGTCGCCCCCGCGCTCATCTTCACGGCGCTCAACGCGGGGCGCGAGGGCGCGGTGGCGTGGGCGGTGCCGATGGCGACGGACATCGCGTTCGCCGTCGGCGTGCTGACGCTGCTCGGCGCACGCGTCGCGCCGTCCCTGCGCATCCTGCTCCTCGCGCTCGCCGTGATCGACGACATCGGATCGATCGTCGTGATCGCGTTGTTCTACAGCGCCGGCATCTCCGGCGGCGGCGTGGCACTCGCGCTCGCCGGCATCGCCGCCGTGCTCGTGATGCGCGCCGCCGGCGTGCGCACGCCGCTCTTGTACGTCGTGCCCGGCGTGGTCGTGTGGAGCGGCCTCCTCGTCGCCGGCCTCCATCCGACGCTCGCCGGCGTCGTGCTCGGCCTCGCGACGCCCGTGCGCTCGTGGTTCGGGCCGTCGCGGTTCGCCGCCGCGACGCAGCAGCACCTCGACCAGCTGCCCGAGGACGATCGCCCCGCCCTGCTCGCGAGCCTCGGCGAGATCGAGCGCGCGCGGCGCGAGGCGGTGTCGCCCGCCGAGCGGCTCGTGCACGCGCTCCACCCGTGGGTCGCGTTCGTCGCGATGCCGATCTTCGCGCTCGCGAACGCGGGCGTCGCGCTCGGCGGCGCGCGCTTCTCCGGCGACCACGCGTGGTTGTTCGCCGGCATCGTCGCCGGCCTCGTCGTCGGCAAGCCGCTCGGCATCACCGCGGTCTCGCTCCTCGCCGCGCGCGTCGGGCTCGCCCGCCGCTCCGAGGACGCGACGCCGCGGGGCATCGTGCTCGTCGGCATCGTCGGCGGCATCGGCTTCACGATGTCGCTGTTCATCGCCCAGCTCGCGTTCCCGCCCGGGCCGCTGCTCGACACCGCCAAGCTCGCGATCCTCGTCGGCTCGGGCGTCGCGATGCTCGCCGGGCTCGCGTTCGGCCTCGCGACGCGCGCGCGCCGCTGAGCGCGTTCCTCGCACCCGCGGGGCACACGGCGTGCACCCAGACTCGCTGCCCGGATGCGCGGACTGCTGAGAATCGCGTACAAGCTCTTGACCAACGAGCGCGGCAAGTTCATCGCGCTCCTCATGGGCATCGCGTTCGCGGTGTTCCTGATGGTGATGATGCGCGCGGTGTTCTCCGGCATCCTGCGCCAGTCCGCGGCGACGGTCACGAACACCGGCGCGAAGATGTGGGTGATGGATCCGGCCGTCAACAACGTGTTGACGAGCATCCCGGTCCCCGACTACGTGCTCGACGCGGTCCGCAGCACGCCCGGCGTGCGCAGCGCCGTGCCGCTGTACTCCGGGGCGGGCCTCGTGCGGCTGTCCGACGGCACGTACCAGCCCGCGACGCTGATCGGGCTCGACGACACGACGCTGCTCGGACGCCCCAAGCTCGTCGAGGGCCACATCGAGGACCTGTTCGCCGACGACGCCGTCATCGTCGTGCGTGACGGCGAGTACCCGAAGCTCAACAGCCCGGGCATCGGCACCACGTTCGAGCTCAACGACCGCCGCGCGGTCGTCGTCGGGATCGCCGAGACGCCGGCGAGCGGCCTGTTCGGCCTGCCGACGCTGTACACGACGTTCAACCGCGCGACCTCCTACATCCCGTCGCCGCGCTTCACGATCTCGTACGTGCTCGTCGAGCCGACCGGCCCCGCCGCCGTCCCCGGCATCCAGCGGGCGATCGCCGATCTGGGATATCTGGCACTCACGGAGAAGCAGTTCTCGGACCGCATCGCGGACTTCTACAAGTACAAGACGGGAGTCGGCACGAACATCCTGATCATGATGGTGATCAGCTTCGTCGTCGGACTCTCGATCTCCGCGCAGACGTTCTACACGTTCGTCCTCGAGCACCTCGAGCGCTTCGGCGCGCTCAAGGCGATCGGCGCGCACAGCCGCGACCTCGTCTTCATGATCGTGTTCCAGGTCGGCGTCTCGTCGTTCGCGGGCTACGGGCTCGGCGTGGGGCTGTGCTCGCTCCTCATCATGATCGCGAAGGCGCGCCTGCCCAGCTACGTCTCGATCATCACGTTCGGCAACCTCCTCTTCGCCCTCGCGGCCACGATCGTGATCGCGGTGGTCTCGAGCTACCTCGGGATCCGCCGCGTCCTGCGCATCGAGCCGTTCGAGATCTTCCGGGCGTGATCCTCATGGCAGGCGCAGCGATCACCGCGACGGGACTGACGAAGTGGTTCGGCGAGGGCGACGCGCGCACGCTCGCGGTCGCCGGCGTCAGCTTCGAGGCCAACTTCGGCGAGATGCTGTTCCTCGTCGGGCCGTCGGGCAGCGGCAAGACGACGCTGCTCAGCATGATCTCGGGCGTGCTGCGCCCGAACGAGGGCCGCGTCGTCGTGGCCGGCCTCGACGTGTGGTCGCTCGACGACAACCAGCGCGCCGACTTCCGCCTCCACAAGGTCGGCTTCGTGTTCCAGGACTACCACCTGTTCCCGCGGCTCACGACGACGGAGAACGTCGCGATCCCGCTCATCCTGCGCCGCCACGCGTGGAGCGAGGCGATGGCCCAGGCGCGCGGCGAGCTCGACGTCGTGGGGCTGGCGTCGCGCGCCGAGATCGCGCCCGGCAAGCTGAGCGGCGGCGAGCAGCAGCGCGTCGCGATCGCCCGCGCCCTCATCACCCGCCCCGAGATCCTGATCTTCGACGAGCCGACCGCCTCGCTCGACGGCGACACCGGCAAGCGCATCATGTCGTTCGTCGTCGAGCACGTGCTGAACGAGCACCGCTGCATCCTCATCGTGTCGCACGACGAGCGCATCTTCAGCTTCGCCGACCGCGTGATGCGCATGGAGGACGGCCACGTGGTCGCGACGGAGAGAGGCGCCCATGCATAGCAAGCTGCTGTTCGCGCTCGTCGGCGCCGGCCTCGCCGGGGGCATCGCGAGCGCGATCGTCTACGGGCGCGCACATCCGCCGCAGCCGCCCGTGTTCACGCCGCCGACCAACCCGTACGGCCGCGGCATCTACGCGAACGGCATCGTCGAGTCGTACCAGGAGCACGGCAAGAACACGAACATGTACCCGGAGGTCGCGGGCGTGGTCACCGAGATCCCCGTCGAGGAAGGCCAGAAGGTGAAGCGCGGCGACGTGCTGATCGTCCTCGACGACTCCGTCCAGGCCGCCACCGTCACGCAGCTGAAGGCGCAGGCGGCGGCCGCGAGCGCCGTGCTCGAGCAGCTGAAGGCGCAGCCGCGCAAGGAGACGCTCGACGTGTCGCGCGCGCAGGTCGACGCGGCGGAGGCCACGCTCGCGCGCGCCGAGTCGACGCGCGACAAGCAGATGGCCGCGTACCGCGCCGATCGCCGCGCCGTCAGCAAGCAGGCGCTCGACGACTCGATCAACGCCGTCACCGAGGCGCGGGCCGCGCGCGACGTCGCGAAGCGGCAGTTCGAGCTCACGAAGGCGGGTGCGTGGGTGTACGAGATCCGCAACCAGGAGCAGCAGGCGCTCGCGCTCGCGGGCCAGGCGGCGTCGGCGGAGGCGCTGCAGCGCAAGTACACGCTGCGCGCGCCGCGCGACGGCCTCGTGCTCGCGCTCAACACCTCCGTCGGCAGCTTCGTGTCGACGCAGGGCGTCTACAACCCGTACACGCAGAGCAACGACCCCGTCGCCACGCTCGGCGACGCCGGCACGCTCGCCGTGCGCGCGTACGTCGACGAGATCCTCGTGCCGCGCCTCGGCGACGTGTCGAAGCTGACCGCGACGATGTTCGTCCGCGGCACGGACGTCGCGGTGCCGCTCGCGTTCGTGCGCGTGCAGCCGCTCGTGACGCCGAAGATCGCGCTGTCGAACGACCGCACCGAGAAGGTCGACCTGCGCGTCCTGCCGATCATCTTCCGCTTCAAGCCTCCCGCCGGCATCGGCGTGTACCCCGGGCAGCTCGTCGACGTGTACATCGCACCGCCGGGTGGTGGAGCCCCGCCGTGAAGCTGCGCACGCTCGCCGCCGCCCTCGCCTGCACGCTGTCGTGCCGGATGGGTCCCAACTTCCACCGCCCCGACCCGCCGCCCGTGGCGCGCTACACGCACGGCGGCGTGCGCCGCACGATCACCGCCGACGGCGTCGCCCAGGTCGTGCGCCCCGGCGCGCAGCTCGCGGCGACGTGGTGGAGCCTGTTCGGCTCGCGCCCGCTCGACAGGCTCGTGCGCCTCGCGCTCGCGAACAACCAGGACCTCGCGACCGCGCGCGCGAACCTGCGCCGCAGCGAGTGGAACCTGCGCGCCGGCGCCGGCCTGTTCCTGCCGCAGATCGACGTGTCCGCGGGCGCCGCGCGCCTGCGCCAGAACTTCGCGCAGTTCGGCACCGGCACCTCCGGAACGTCGGGCACCTCGGGCACCTCCGGAACATCGGGCTCCGGAACGTCGGGCGGCTCGGCGCTGCCCGGCGCGACCGGCGCGCGCGAGTTCTCGCTCTACACGGCGAACGGCAACATCAGCTATTCGCTCGACGTGTGGGGCGGCAACCGCCGCCGGCTCGAGGCGCTGCGCGCGCAGGTCGACGTGCAGTACTTCTCGCTCGCCGCCGCGCACCTCGCCGTCACGGGCAACGTCGTGTCGACGGCGATCGCGCGCGCCGGGTACGCCGAGCAGATCCGCGTCACCGAGGAGCTGCTCGCCGACCTGCGCGATCAGGTCGGGCTCGCGCAGGTCCAGGCGCGCGCCGGCACGGTCGCGTACTCGACGGTGCTCGCCCTCGAGACGCAGGTCGCGAACACCGCCGCGACGCTGCCGCCGCTCCGCCAGCAGCTGGCGGCCGCCGACGCGCTGCTCGCGTCGTTGCTCGGCTACGCACCCGCGCAGTGGCGCCCGGTGGAGATCGCGCTCGCCGACCTCACGCTCCCGCGGGAGCTGCCCGTCACCCTGCCGGCGCAGCTCGTGCGCCAGCGCCCCGACGTCTTGATCGCCGAGGCGACGCTGCACGTCAGCAGCGCGAACATCGGCGTCGCGACGGCGGCGATGCTCCCGACGTTCACGCTCAACGGGTCGCCCGGCTTCCAGAGCACGAACCTCGGCAACCTGCTCACGTTCGGGAACTTCGTGTGGAGCTTCGGCGGCAACCTGCTCGCGCCGATCTTCCACGGCGGCGCGCTGAACGCGCAGCGGTGGGCGGCGGTCGAGGACTTCCGCGGCTCGCTCGCGCACTACCGGCAGACGGTGCTGTCGGCGCTGCAGGACGTCGCGACGATGCTCGAGGCCGTCGTCCACGACGCCGAGGGCGTCGAGGCGACGAACCGCGCCGTCGACGTCGCGAACGAGACGCGCAAGCTCGTGCAGATCAACTACGAGAACGGCCTCGCGACGTACCTCGACGTGATCGTCGCGAACCAGCAGTACCGCGAGGCCATGATCTCGCAGGTCGCGGCGCGCGTGCGGCGCCTGCAGGACACGGTCGCGCTGTTCATCGCGCTCGGCGGCGGATGGTGGCAGGACGGCGCCGCCACACCTGCCTGTGCGCGCTAGTCACGACCCGCGACAAAGCGCAGACGCGCGTGCGGGAGCAGCGACCGGAGCTTTCGCGGCGTCCCCCAACGGGTGCATAACCGCTGCGTGGTACCCGCGAGATCTCGCTCCGTGTTGATCGTGGAGGACGAGCGATTGGTCGCGGTGGACCTGCAGCAGGCGCTCGCCGGGATGGGCTACGACGCGTACGCGACGGCGTCGTCGGCGGACGAGGCGCTGCGCGAGGTCGCCGAGCGCCGCCCCGACCTCGTGCTCATGGACATCAGGATCCAGGGCACGCGCGACGGCATCGAGACCGCGGCGCTCCTGCGCGAGCGGTTCGACCTCGCGATCGTCTACCTCACCGCCCACGCCGACGTGGCGACGATCGAGCGCGCGACGTCGACGGTGCCCGACGGCTACCTGCTGAAGCCCGTGCGCGAGGCCGAGCTGCGCAGCACGATCGAGGTCTCGTTCCAGCGCCTCGAGCAGCAGCGCCGGGCGCGCGCGCGCGAGCGCCTGCTCAGCTCGATGCCCGACGCCGTGATCGCGGTCGATCGCGACGACCGGATCACGTTCGTCAACCCGGCCGCCGAGCACGCCGTCGGCCCGGCGCACGCCGCGCTCGGGCGGCCCTCCGGCGAGATGCTGCGGCTCGAGCCGTCGCCGCTCGCCGAGGTGCTGCGCACGCGGACCGCGACCGGGCGGCTCGAGGAGGTGACGCTCGCCTGCGGGCGCGCGATCGGCCACACCGTCGCACCGGTGATCGAGGGCGGCGAGCTCCTCGGCGCGGTCATGGTGTTCCGCGACGTCACGCCGCGGCAGCCCCGCGCGGCCGCACCGACCGCCGTGTTGCGCCGCGGCCGGATCCTCGTCGTCGACGACGACGCGCTCGTGCGCCGCGCCATCGCGCGCATGCTCCGCCAGCACGACCTCGTGTGCCTCGACAGCGCGCGCGCCGCGCTCGGCCTGATCGAGTGCGGCGATCGCTTCGACGTCGTCCTCTCCGACGTGATGATGCCGGCGATGACCGGCATCGAGCTCTACGAGGAGCTGCACCGGCGCTTCCCCGCGCAGGCGTCGCGCGTCGTGTTCGTCACCGGCAGCGCGAGCGTCCCCGCCGTCGACGAGTTCCTCCGCACCGTGCGCAACGCCGTGATCGAGAAGCCGTTCAGCCCGGCCGACATGAAGCCGATCATCGAGCGCCTGCTCGCCGATTCGTAGCGAGACCGCTGGGACGCGGAGGATGACGTCGGCGGACGTCGCGAGCCCGGCGGCGAGGGCGCGCGCGACGGCGGCGCTGCCGTTGCCGAAGCGATGGTCGCGACCGAGCGTCGATTCTCCGTCGAGAGCTCGGCCGTTCGTCGATCGATCGATCGAGCCGGTGTCACGCAGCCGCGACGAACACGAGCTGCACGCGCGCGCCGCCGTCGCTCTCGACGGTGAGCGTCGCGCCGAGCTGCTCGGCGAGCGAGGCGACGAGCTGCATGCCGAGCGAGCCGGTCGAGGCGGCCGAGGCGGCCGAGGCCGCCGAGGCCGAGAGGGCGAAGCCCGCGCCGTCGTCGTGCACGGCGAGGCAGACGCGGCGCTCCGGTCCGCACCGCAGCTCGACGCGGACCCGCCCGGCGCGCCGGTCGTGGAAGGCGTGCTTGAGCGCGTTCGCGATCAGCTCCGTGATCACGAGGCCGCACGGGATGGCCTGCTCGATCGCGAGCGCGATGTCGTCGAGCTCGAGCTCGAGCGCGATCTCGGTCCCGAGCGCGGCGGCGCGGAACACGTCGGTCGCGAGCTTGCGCACGTAGTCGGCGACGCGCACGTGCGCGAAGTCGGTGACGCGGTACAGCTGCTCGTGGATCAGCGCGATCGCGTGGACGCGCGTCTGGCAGTCCTCGAGCGCCTCGCGCGCCGCGGCCGACGCGAGCGTGCGCTGCTGCATGTTGATGACGCTCGAGATGATCTGGAGGTTGTTCTTCACGCGGTGGTGCACCTCGCGCAGCAGGACCTCGCGCTCTTTCAGCGTCTGCGCGAGCTCGTCGCGGTGCCGGCGCAGCTCCGCCTCCGCGCGCAGTCGCTCGGTGACGTCGCGCACCGCCGCGACGCGCACGGCGCGGCCGTCGTACGTCGTGTCGCGCCCGATGACCTCGCACGGGAAGCGCGAGCCGTCGGAGCGCACCGCCGTGATCACCCGGGCCTCGTTCGCCATGCCGCGGCCGCGCTCCTCGGGCGCGACGAGGTCGGCCATCGACCGGCCGGCCAGCGAGCCGGGCCCGTAGCCGAACATGCGCTCGAACTGCGGGCTGACGAGGATCAGCATGCCGCGGTCGTGGATCGCGACACCCTCGCTCGATACCTCGAGCAGCGCGCGCAGCTCGTCGTCGCGCCGGCGCAGCTGGCGCTGCGTCTCGAACAGCTCCGTGATGTCGACGGACAGCACGATGATGCCGCGCACGGCGCCGGCGTCGTCGAGGTCGGGCACGCCACGGCCGCGCGACCACCCCTCGCGCGGCCGGTCCCCGCGAGGTGCGAGCCGCGAATCGACGTGGAACGGCTCGCCGCGCAGCGCCCGCTCGAGGAGCTCGCGCCGCTCCTCGAACATCTCCTCGCCGAGGACCTCGCGGACGTGCTTGCCGAGGATCTCGTGCCGCGCCTTGCCGAAGAACCGCTCGTACGCCTTGTTCACGAACGCGTAGCGGAGCTCGCGATCGAGGTACGCGGCCCACCCGGGCAACTCGTCGAACACCCGGACCAGAAGATCGCGGTCGCCATGAACGTCACCGCTGCCACCCACACCGCGAGGTTACACGTGCGCGAGACGCGCCGCCCGTGCGAGCAGGTACGCGCGCTCCGGCAGGCTGCGGGTGCCGCGCGCCGCGGCACCGAAGTGTGCGATCGCCGACGCGCGGTCGCCGGCGCGCTCGTACAGGTGGCCGCGCACGACGTCGAGCCGGAAGTGGCCGGCGATGCGAGGATCCCCGTCGAGCGCGCGCAGCATCGCCAGCCCGGCGGTCGGACCATGGACCATCGCGACCGCGACCGCGCGGTTGAGCGTGACCATCGGGTTGTCGCCGATCCCGTCGAGGACCTCGTAGAGCGCCAGGATCTGCGGCCAGTCCGTGTCGGCGGCGCGCGCGGCCTCGTCGTGCAGCGCCGCGATCGCCGCCTGCAGCTGGTACGGGCCCGGCGCGCCGCGCGCGAACGCGGCCTCGACGATCGCCGTGCCCTCGGCGATCGCCGCGCGGTCCCACAGCGTGCGGTCCTGCTCGTCGAGCGAGACGAGCTCGCCGTCGGGGCCGGTGCGCGCCGCCCGCCGCGCGTCGGTGAGGAGGACGAGCGCGAGCAGCCCGGCGACCTCCGCGTGCTCCGGCAGGACGGCGTGCAGCATGCGCGCGAGCCGGATCGCCTCGCGCGCGAGGTCGGTGCGCTGGAGGCTCGCACCCGAGCTCGCGAGGTAGCCCTCGTTGAAGATCAGGTACAGCACCGCGAGCACGGTGGCGACGCGCCCGTCGAGCTCGGCCGCCGTCGGCATGGCAAAGCCGACGCCCGACGTGCGGATCGTGCGCTTCGCGCGGCTGATCCGCTGCGCCATCGTCGCCTCGGGCACGAGGTATGCGCGCGCGATCTCCGCCGTGGTGAGGCCGGCGACCGCGCGCAGCGTGAGCGCGACGGCCGACGACACCGGCAGCGCCGGGTGGCAGCACATGAGCAAGAGCACGAGCGTGTCGTCCTGCTCCTCGGGCGCGTCGGGGTGCGCGGGCTCGTCGAGCGGCACCTGGAACAGCACGGTGAGGTCCTGGCGCCGGCGCCGCGCGACCTCCGCGCGCACGTGATCGATCAGCCGCCGCGAGGCGACGGCGACGAGCCACGCGCGCGGGTCGTCGGGCACGCCCTGCGCCGGCCACTGCTGCGACGCCGCGAGGAGCGCCTCCTGCACGGCGTCCTCGGCCGCCGCGAAGTCGCGGTGGCGCCGCGCGAGGGCGCCGAGGACCTGCGGTGCGAGCTCGCGGAGGAGGTCGGTGACCGCCACCTCGCGCTCACTCGGGCGGGCCGGACATCACCTCGCGCACCTCGAGCGGAAGGTTCAGCGGCGCGCCGCTGGCGCCGGGCGCCGCCGACGCGCGCGCGGCGATCTCGTAGGCGCGCTGCACGTTGTCGACGTCGACGATCCAGTACCCGGCGAGGAACTCCTTCGCCTCGGCGAACGGTCCGTCGGTGACCTCGGGCGCCCCGCCCTTGCCGGCGCGCACGATCACGGCCTGCATCGGGTCGGCGAGCCCCTCGGCGGCGACGAGCTCGCCGTTGTGCTGCAGCTCCTTCGAGAAGCGCTGCATGAAGCCGAAGTGGGCCTTGAGATCGTCGGGGCTCAGCTTGCCGAACTCGGCGTACGCGTTGCGCGGGCCGTTCATCATCAACATGAACTTCATGGTGTATCTCCTCTTCAGTGCGCCGCGACGAGGTCGGCGATGATCAGCTTCTTCATCGTCATCATGGCCTGCATCGCCGCGGGCTTCGAGAGCAGCTCGCCGATGTTCGCCGGCACGACCTGCCACGACAGCCCGAAGCGGTCCTTCAGCCAGCCGCACGGGCCCTCCTCGCCGCCGTCGGCGAGCTTGCCCCAGTAGTTGTCGATCTCGGCCTGCGTCGCGCAGTTGACGGACAGCGAGAATCCCTCGCTGAACTTGAAGTACGGCCCGCCGTTGAGCGCGACGTAGCGCTGCCCGAGGAGCTCGAACGTGACGGTCATGACGGAGCCCTTGGGGCGGGGCGCGCCGTCGCCGTAGTGGGTGACGTCGATGATCTTGCCTCCGAAGATCGCGGTGTACAGCTTCGCGGCCTGCTCGGCCTGGTGCTCGAACGTGAGGAAGGGGGTGATGGAGATCGTGGTCGGCATCGGTCGGTTTCCTTTCTGCCCCTGTGTCGGAGCCGACCGCCCGTCCTCGACATGTCTCGCGAAGATTTTTTTCGCGAGCGATCACGCCACGGTGACCACCTTGGACGCGAGCATCGCCCCGTCCGTCATGCGCGCGACGTCGAACAGCATGCGCGCCTGGTCGGCGCTCGGGATCCCGCGCAGGATGTTGTCGGTCGCGAACGTCGTGTCGGGCTGGCCGTAGCTCCGGTACTCCGGGTGCGTGTCGAAGATGTCGGTGGTGATGGCCTCGGGGAAGAACAGCTGCGAGACGCGCGTCGACACGTTGCCGCGCAGCACCTGGATGTGGATGTGGACCGCGCGCCCGCGGTACCAGCCCGGGAAGCACGTGTCGAAGAACGCGGTCCCGTCGGCGGCCGTGACCTGCGTGCCGCGCATGAAGTTCTGCGCGCTGTAGGCGCTCGTGGTCAGGCACATGTTCGGGTTCGGCGTCTCGCCGGAGTAGCTGCCCTCGAGGTTCGTGTGCCAGATCTTGACGGTCGCGCCGGCGAGCGGCGCGCAGCTCGCGTCGACGATCTTGAGCGCGAGCCGCACCGGCAGGCCCGTCAGCCCCTCGGAGACGTCCTCGCGCGCGAGGCCGGTGGCGGTCGTGCACGGGCCCTCGGTCGTGGTCGCGATCAGCGCGCACGCCGTCGGGGCCGCGGTGAACGGATCGGGGTAGCTCGCCTTGTCGGTCATCGCGGCGGTGCCGCCGCTCGCCCACGCGCCGGCGGCCGGGGCGTCGGCGGTGGTGGGCGGCGCATCGACGACGCCGTCGTCGTCACCGGCGGCGTCGCCGCAGGCCGAGAGGAGCGGGACGGCCGCAAGGCCCAGGCCGATGCGGCGGATGAAGTCGCGGCGATGGTGCATGACGGGTAAGTCGGCTGCCGCGCCGAAATGGTTCGCACCTGAAACGAGCTGAAACGAATGCTCAGCCGGCGACGCGCGGCCGCACGTGGTCGGAGAGCCAGTCGAGGATGTGGTTGGCGCGGCGCTCGTCGAGGAGGCGGTCCTCCGCGGGGTGGTCGGCGCCCTGCGTGAGGTCCCACTCGACGTCGGAGCCGCAGCGCAGCGCGTAGTCGCGGAGCTCGCGCGCGGAGGCGTGGAACACGTTGCGGCCGCCGACGAGGAAGTACGTCGGCAGTGCACGGATCGCACACCTCCCGCTGCGCGGCGGCACGCCACCGCCGTGGATGACGATCGCCGCGAAGTCGCGATCCCAGCGCTCCGCGTGCGCCCCGATGAACGTCGCCCCGCCCGACCAGCCGACGAGGACCGTGCGCGAGCGATCGAGCTCGACGCGCTCCGCGACGGCGCGGACCTGGTCGGTGACCCAGCGCGGGTCGCCGTTCCAGCGATACCAGGAGCCGCCCGGGCAGCCGAGCTTCTCGGGGCACTGCAGCGCGAGGATGCCGTAGCCGCGCTCGAGCGCGGGCCGGCGCCAGCGCTCGAACCACTTCGACGCCTGCTCGCTGTCGCCGTGCAGCACGACGAGCAGCGGCACCGGCTCGCCCGCCGCCACCTTCGCAGGCAGCTCGAGCACGCAGCCCTCGCACGGCGCCGGCACCTCCATGCGCGCGAGCGACGCGAGCGGCTCGGCGGCCTCGGCATCGCTCCGATGCTCGCGGCAACCGAACACGATCGCGGCGGCGAGGAGGAGTCGGATCATGCCGACGAACGTCGCAAGCCACGTGCCGCGTGTGCGGCGTGCGCCGGCGCGCCGCGTGACGGCAGCGCGCAGCTCGGCGGCAACCCGCAGCAGCCGTACGGTAGCGCGCAGCTCGGCGGCAACCCGCACCAGCCGTACGGCACCGCACGCGCGTCAGGGCGCGGACAGCGTCGGGCGCGCGCGCAGGTGGAACCCGCCCGGCTCGCCTTCGCCGTCGCCGGTGACCGCCATCGTCGGCACGCCGTCGAATGCGAGCGACGCGACCGTCGTGTCGCAGCCGTCGTTCAGCGGGATCGTGCGCGGCCGCTCCTTCTCGACGTGCGTCAGCGCGAAGCTCGTGATCGTGCCGGTGATGCGGGTCCGCGAGAGGGCGGTGAGCGTCAGCGTGCCGCCGGTCGCGAAGTACTCGCCGCGCCACGTCGCGCCGGTGACGTCGCCGAACGCGCGCACGCACGCGCCGCAGCTGCGGTAGTCGAGCTCGTCGCCGGTCAGCTGGACCGTGACCGGGAACGCCGTCGGGAAGCCGGCGGCGAACACGCCCGACTTGTACAGCTCGACGCTGATCACGTCGTACGTCGCGTCGTCGGTGAGCTGGTTGTCGACGGTGTAGGAGCTGGGTCCACCGCCGCCTCCCCCGCCGCCACCACCACCGCCGCCTCCGCCGCCTCCGCCGCCGACGAAGAACGCGTCGCTGCGGAACGGCGTCACGGCGCCGAGCGTGGCGGCGAGCTCGCACGCGCCGTTCGGCGGGGCGTCGACGGCGGCCGGCGGCGCGTCGACGTCATCGCCGTCGGTGTTGCCGCCGCCGCCACCACACGCCGCGAGGAGGAGCACGCCGAGGCCGAAGGTCCGCATCCCACCAGCCTCGGACATCATCCGACCATCTTACGTTACACGGCGGTAGGAATCGCGGGCGCGCAACGTGAGCCGCGCGACAATCACGACGCGACCCGGCGTGCCCGCTACACTGCCGCGATGACCACGACCCGGATCCAGCTCGAGCGCACCGGCGGCATCGCGACGCTGTGGCTCGACCGCGCCGAGAAGCGCAACGCCCTCGACGCCGCCGCGATGAAGGAGCTCGCGGCCGCGCTCGACGCCGCCGGCGGCGACCGCACCGTGCGCGTCGTCGTCCTGCGCGGGCGCGGCGCCGTGTTCTCGAGCGGCATCGATCACGCGCTGCTCGCGGAGGTGTTCGGCGCGACGCAGCAGTCGCCGTTCCTGCACCTCCACCACCAGCTCCAGGACGCGTTCCACCGGATGAGCCGGCTGCACCAGCCGGTGATCGCGGCGGTGCACGGCGTGTGCGTGGGCATGGCGCTCGAGCTCGTCCTCGCCGCCGACGTGCGGATCGCCACCGACGACTGCGTGCTCGGCCTGCCGGAGATCGCGTTCGGCCTCGTGCCCGACGTCGGCGGCACGACGCGCCTGGTTCGCGCGGTCGGCGAGTCGCGGGCGCGCGAGCTGATCCTCACGGGGCGGATGCTGAGGGCGCGCACCGCCGAGCGCTACGGCCTCGTGCACGACGTCGTCGACGCCGCGGCGCTCGACGCCCGGGTCACCGCGCGCGCCGAGCAGCTCGCCGCGCTGCCGCCGGTCGCGCTCGGCCTCGCGAAGACGCTGTGCCAGGCCTCCGGCGAGTCCGACGCCGCGACGAGCTTCCGCCTCGAGGGCGTGGTCCAGCAGGCGCTGCTCGCGCAGCCGGACCTGATGAAGCAGTTCCCGGCCGCGCTCGCATTCATCAAGGCGCAGATCGCCGCCGCGGAGTAGCTCGCCTAGAGTGCGAGGGCCGAGCGCGCCGCGAGTGCGCCGCCCGCGACGACGAGGCCGACCCACACGAGGCGCTCGAAGCGCGCGGTGTCGAGCGCGCGGTGGATGCGCTCGCCGATCACGAGGCCCGGCACGACCGCGAGCGCGATCGCGGCGCCGAGGTCGAGCGTCTCGCGCCGGTACAGGTCGAGCGACGCGAAGTTGACGAGCAGCGCGACGTTGAGCGACAGCCACAGCACCGCGAGCGAGGCGCGGAACGCGCGCTTGTCGGCGATGCGGCGCCGCACGGCGTACACGATCATCGGGCCGCCCGTGCCGAACAGGCCGTGCGCGACGCCGCCGAGCACCAGCATCGCGGCGCGCGCGGCGGTGGGCGGCTCCTCTCGCGCCGGGCGCGCGAGCTGCAGCGCCGCGAGCCCGACGACGAACACGCCGAACGCGAGCGCGAGCGCGGTCTTCGCCGGCACGTGGAACAGCGCGAGCCCGGCGACGGCGCCGAGCGCCACCATCGGCGCGACCTCGACGGCGAGCGTGCGCCACGCGACCGCGCGCACGCCGGTCGCGAGCAGCCAGGCCGACAGCAGCATGTTCACGGGCACGAACGCGGGCAGCAGCTCGTCGAGCGGGACGAGCTGCGCGCCGACGCTGGCGGCGATGACGGTGCCGCCGAAACCGATCGCGCCCTCGATGCCGAACCCGAGCAGGGCGACTCCGAACAGCGCGACGACGGTGGCGGTCATGCCCCGGGTGGGAGAGTAGAGTCCCGCCCGCGCACGATGCAATGGTCAGGCGTCGCCGGGCGCCGCGAAGCCGCGCAGCGGCAGGTGCGGGCCGCGCTGCAGCCAGTTGTCGGCGCGGTACGCGGCGGCGCCGTCGATCGCGTGGAGCGAGTAGGCCTGGCGCGAGCGCGGCGAGCGGTTCGCGCCGCTCCGGTGCAGCAGCAGGCCGTGCAGCACGATGCACGTGCCCCTCGGCGCCTCGAGCGGGACGTAGCCGTCCTCGGGAAACGGCGCCGGATCGAGCACCTCGAACGATGCCCCACCCCGCCCGTCGCGGCGGAAGCGCCTGCGCGGCGGCTCGCGGTGGCTCCCCGGCCGCGCCCACATGCAGCCGTTGTCGACGGTGGCGTCCTCGAGCGCGAACCACAGCCCCGTCGCGCTCGGCGGGTCCGTCCACAGGAACGTGTGGTCCTGGTGCGGCGTGACCTCGCCGCCGATGAACGGCTGCTTGTAGATGTACATCGATTGCAGGAGCAGCGGCCGCGCGAGCCCGAGCTCGCCGAGCAGCGCGCCGAAGCGGTGGTCGTACGAGAAGCGGACGAACGCCGGGTCGAGGTCGTGCAGCGCGTGCCCGATCTTGTTGATCGACCGCTCGATCGGCTGCGCGAGCATACCGTCGGCGGCGAACGCTTCCTCCTCGAAGAAGCAGCGCACCTGGTCGCCCGAGCCGAGGAAGTAGTCGTCGGTGCGCCGCGCCTGCTCGTGCGTCGTGAACACCGACACCGTCTCGGGCGACGACGTGCGCACGATGTGCGAGGCGGCGCGCATCAGCTCGTCGCACGCCGCCTCGTCGACGAAGCGCGGCAGCACGAGGAAGCCGTCGCGATGATAGTCACCTGCGCGATCCACGTTTGCATCCTCGGGTACGCACGCGCGCGACGCAACTGCTGGAATCGTCGACGACAAACGCTGGCCCGCCGCGTGCTGGAGCTTCCTCGCACAAGGGGGATACGATGAAGAAAGAGATCCGCAAGCTCAACCTCGTCCGTGAAACGCTCGCGCCGCTCCAGCAGGACGAGCTCGCCGCCGTCCACGGCGGCGAGAGCTACAGCGTCAGCTACAGCGGCTACAGCGTCAGCGTCAGCCGCAGCGTCGGCTACAGCGTCAGCGTCAACACGAAGTCGATCGGCCGTAGCGTCAGCCACGCCTCCGTCTCCTTCTCCGGCGGCTGAACCCACCTGACATCGATGTCACGTCCGGAGTCCGACTTGAGCTCGGCTAGCTCGCCGGTGCCTCGGCGGCGAAGTGGTCCATGAAGGCACGCACGCGGCTGGCCGTCCGCAACTCGGACAGCGTGAGCAACCAGACGTCGCGGCTGTGCGCCGCTTGCACCGGGCCGATCCGGCGCAGGCGGGGGTCCGAGTCACCCTCGGAGGTGGCGAGGAAGTGGACGCCGATGCCGGACGCGATCGCCTCGCGCAGCACCAGCGAGCTCATGTCGACGCGCATCGCGATCCGCGCACCGGGCGCGTTCGCGGCGAGCCACGCGTCGAGCCAGCGGGCGCCGAGCCGCTCGTCCCAGTGGAGCCACGGCAGGTCGCGACGGCGCCTGCCGAACCTGCGGCTCGCGTAGACCGCGAACTCGACGCGCCCGACCCTGCGACCGACGAGGTGCTCGGGCGGGTCGTTGCTCATCCGCAGCGCGACGTCCGCATCGCGGCGGGTCAGCGAGGCCTCGTTGTCGCTGCACGCGACGGTGAGCTCGATGCCGGGGAAGCGCTCGATGAACGTCGCGAACACGCGCTCGTACCGCCGGAACAGGATGTCCATCGTCGTGACGCGGAGCTTGCCCTCGAGCTTCGCGTCGCCGCCGAGGACGCGCGCCTCGAGCGCCTGCAGCTCGGCCTCCGTGCGCTCGGCCGCCTCGACGACGAGCTGGCCCGCGGGAGTCGGCGCGTACCCCGCGGCGCTCGCGTCGAACAGCCGCGAGCCCAGCTCGGCCTCGATCCCCTGCATGCGGCGCGCGACCGTCGTGTGCGTGGCACCGAGCGCCTTCGCGGCGCGACTCAACGTGCGATGGCGGGCCAGGGCGAGCACGAAGCGCAGATCGTCCCAGTTCACCCGGTGCATTTTCGTTCACGCGGTGTCGATTCTCAAGCCGTGCCTGTGCACGCATGCACACCTAGATTCGTCGCGTGACGATCAAGCGATGTCTGCTCCTTCCTCTCCTCGTCGTGATGCTCGCCGGAGGCACCGCCCGCGCCGACGACGCGAGCCGCAAGCGCTTCGCGCAGAAGCAGGAGATGCTCTCGCGCCTCTGGGTCTTCGCCACCCTCAACTACCTCTACTGCGACGTCGTCGGCCTCATGGACGCGAAGATGCTGAAGCAGTACGGCGAGGGCATCGTCGACGGCGTCAGGATCGACGAGGGCTTCCTGCTCGGCGCCACGATCCTGATGCAGGTCCCGCTCTCGATGGTGTTCCTGTCGACGGCGCTCCCGCCTCGGGCATCGCGGGTCGCCAACATCGCCGCGGGGGCGCTGATGACCGGCGTGCAGACGGCGACGCTGTTCATCGGCAGGCCGGCGAAGTACTACCTGTTCAGCAGCGCCGTCGAGATCGCGACGACGGGCTTCATCACCGCGTACGCGCTCCTCGCGATGAAGCCGCCCAGGGTCGTCCCCTCCGTCGGGGCGACCCAGGACGCCGTGACGATGAGCGTCGGCTTCCGGTTCTGACCATCGGTCCGTGCAGGGCGATCGTGTCCCAGCACGCGGCCTCGGCGCCGGCGACGTGCGCGTCGTCGAGCGCGGTGCCGCTCGCTCAGGGGAGCACGCCGATCTGGAACAGGACCCACAGCGTCGCGGCGACGTTGCCGTCGCAGTCGAACTGGCGCTGCGCGTCCGAGGCCGTCGCCCAGCTCGAGCCGCCCTTCTCGATCTTGCCGTTCTCGATCGTGGCCTTCGTGCTGCCGCCGACCTCGACGTGGAGCTTGCTGCCGCGCTGGACGGCGACACCCTTCGTGCTGCCGCCCTTCTCCACGGTGATGTTGCCGCCCGAGCGGCGGAGCGTGAACTGCGTGCTGCCGCCCTTCTCGACGCGATCGCCCTTGCAGACGTAGTCGGGGCCGGCGAGCGCCGGCGCGGTGGAGGCGAGGACGAGGGCGGAGGCGATGAGGAGCTTGCGCATGTGGTGGGCGCGCAGCATACGCCGTGCCGCGCGCAAACGCGCGAACCCGCGTGCGCGCACCACCGGTGCAGCAGGTGCACCCTAGGTGCGGGGCGGGAGGCGGTTCGGAGCCACGTTGCGGCGTCGCCCGACGTGCACCGGCGCCTCCCCGAACGCGAAGCGGTAGCGGCTCGGCTGCGGGGTCGCCGGCGGGGTCGCCGCGGCGAGCTCGTCGTAGGCGGCGCGCGAGACGGCGCGGCGCGCGGTGACGAGCTCCGACCAGATCTCGGCGTCGCGCTCCTCGACGGAGGCGAGCGCGTCGACGTCGTACGCGAGCTCGGCCTCGTGCGGCGCGGCGGCCGTGGGGTCGGCGTGCGCGCGGCGCTGGAACGCGGCCCGGCCGTGGCGCGCGTACACGAGCAGCGTGTGCGCCGTCGACACCGCGCCCGCCCACGGATACGGGCGCAGCCGGAACGCGCCGGCGACGCGGTCGAGCGCCCGGTCGACGCGCGCGCGATCCGCGCCGGTCTTCGACGGGCGCGCCTCGGCGAAGAACAGCCCGAGGCCGAGCTCGTCGCCGGCGACCTGCCACGTGTCGGCGAGCCCGAACTTCGCCGGGTCCTGCGCGACGAGCGCGCCGTGCGTGAGCCCGAACGTCCCGACGATGAACAGCCCGAGCTTGTCGCGGCGCGCCTCGAGCCAGCGCAGCGTCGCGAGCGCCTCGTCGCGCGACTCCGTCGGGAAGTCGGTGAAGCACATCGCCTCGGGCGCGATGCCGGTGGCCGCGAGGTGCTCGACGACGTCGCCCACGACCTCGATCGGCGCACCCTTGTCGATCAGCGACAGCACGCGCGGCGCCGCCGACTCGACGCCGAGCGCGCACGCGACGGCACCCGCGCGGCGCAGCGTCTCCGCGCGCTCGCGCGTCAGGTACTTCTCGGGTTTGAGGTCGGTGCCCCACGCGATCGAGAGATCGGAGTCGGCGATGCGCGTCGCGAGCTTCACGAGCGTCTTCGGCGCGACGGAGTCCTGCGAGAAGTAGAAGTGCCGCGTGCCGTGGCGCGCCGACAGCGCGGCGAGGTGCTCGACGACGCGGTCGACGTCGCGCTCGCGGTACGCGGCCGTGCCGACCTCCGCGAGCCCGTAGTGGCAGAACGTGCACTTGCCCCAGTAGCAGCCGCGCGTCGGGTCGTAGGGCAGCGTCAGCGTCGGCGACAGGTAGCGATCGAGCGGGAGGCCGGTGAAGTCCGGTGCCGGCAGCGCGCGCAGGTCGGTCATGCCGTGCGCCGGCACGTAGCGCGCGCCCATCAGCGGATCGCGCATGACGACGTTCGTCAGGGTGCGCAGATCGCGCTTCTCGTCGAGGGCGCGCACGAGCTCGAGCAGCGGCTGCTCGCCCTCGAACACGACCGCGCTGTCGAACGGGCCGAGGGCGCGCGCGAGCGCCGTGCCGCGCAGGCGGATCATCATCTGCGTGATGCACGGCCCGCCGACGGTGAGGTGCACGTCGGGGAGGAGCGCGCGCAGGTGGAACGCGAGGGTGTACGCGGGCTGGAGCTGCCCGGGGAAGCAGACGGAGATGCCGACGACGCCGGCGCCCTCGGCGGCGAGCCGCGGCGCGAGCGTGCCGGTGGTCCACGCGTGGAACGGATCGCGCTCGGGCGAGGTCTCGCGCGCGACCTCGTCGATCGTGAGGAGGCCGAACGGCGTGCGGTACGAGGTGAAGTCGACGTGCAGCGGCGCGTGCGCGGCGGAGATCACGCCGAGCGCGGCCTCGACGGTGTCGACCGCGTCGTCGTACGCGGCGGGATCGTAGAAGCGGACCGGATCGCGCAGCGTCGCGAGCGCGGTCGCGATGCGCGCCGGCACCTCGCGCGCGTCGCCGACGGCGCGCGCGAGCTGCAGGTACTCGAGCTGCTCGGCGTGCGGCAGCGCGGTGCGCCGATCGAGCTCCGCGAGGCGTGCGGTGATGCGATCCGCGAGGCCCGCGAGCGGCGCCTCGGCGAGCAGCGCGCCGAACGCCTCGACGTTCGCGTCGATCGGCAGGACCGCGACGCCGTGCGCGCGGAGGAAGCCGGTCAGCGTCGGGATCGCCAGGTAGGGCGCGGTCGGATCGCAGGCGGGCGGATAGACGAGCGCGACCTTCACGTCGGGCCAGCTTAGCTCACCGCGGCGGTGCTATGAGGGCGTATGCCCGTGTCGACGCTCGAACGCATCCAGGCGCGCGCCGCGCGCGCGATCCTCGCACTGCCCGCGCCGGTGCTGCGCCGGCTCGCCGGGCCGCCGGTGCGCCGCGACGGGTTCACGCTCGACGCGCAGTTCCAGCTCGTCCTGCGCCTGAACCGCATGCTCGGGCGCGAGAAGCCGGCGCCGTCTGTGGAGGCCGCGCGCCGCGGGCTCGAGGCGTCGGCCGCCGCGCTCGCCCCCGAGGGAGCGCCGCTCGCCCGCGTCGAGGATGCGGTCGTCGCGGGCCGGCGCGCGCGCGTGTACGTGCCGCGCGGGGTCGCGGCGCCGGCGCCGGCGCTCGTGTACTTCCACGGCGGCGGCTGGTGCGTCGGCTCGCTCGACTCGCACGATGCACCGTGCCGCGTCGTCGCCGCGGAGGCGCGCGCGACGGTGATCGCGATCGACTACCGGCTCGCGCCGGAGCATCCGTTCCCGGCGGCCGTCGACGACGCGCTCGCCGCGTTCCGCGAGATCGCCGCGCACCCGCAGCGCTGGGGCGTCGATCCGGCGCGCCTCGCCGTCGGCGGCGACAGCGCGGGCGGCAACCTCGCCGCGATCGTCGCGCACGAGACGCGGTGCGATGCGGTGCGGCCGATCGTGCAGTGGCTCGTGTACCCGGGCGTCGACATGACGATGTCGCATCCGTCGGTGGAGTCGTGCGCGCGCGGGTTCCTCCTCGACAAGGCGGCGATGCAGCACTACATCGCGACGTACCTGCGCGACCACGCCGACCTGCGCGACCCGCGCGCATCGCCGCTGTACGCGCCGTCGTTCGCCGGGCTACCGCGCGCCGTGGTCGCGACCGCCGGCTTCGATCCGCTGCGCGACGAGGGCGCCGCGTACGCGAAGGCGCTCGAGGCCGCCGGCGTGCCGGTCGTCTATCGCTGTTACGGCCCGCTGATCCATGGCTTCCTCAACACGGGCGGTGCGATCCGCGCGGCGCGCGAGGCGCTGTCGGAGATCACCGCGGATCTCGCGCGCGGGCTTCGTAGCGCACCGTGACCGGCAGGTTCGCGCCGGTGCCGTGGCCGAGCGCGCCGTGCAGGCTCGTGCCCCAGCAGTGGCCGGTGTTGTCGGTGGTGCGCGCGCACGTGAAGCCGTCGCCGGCGGTGACGTCGGCCCAGGTCTCGCCGGTGGGCGGCGGGATCGTGCGCGGCGTGGTGACGGATGCGAGCGTGAGCGGCTCGCCGAGCTCGCCGTGGCTCGCGTCGCCCCAGCAGGCGAGCCGGCCGGCGCAGAGTGCGCACGCGTGGCGGTGCCCGGCCGCGAGGCGCGTGCAGCTCGCGAGCGGCAGCGCGAACGGCGTCGGGGAGGCGTCGCCGGTCGGCTGGCCGGTCTGGCCGTAGAAGTTGTCGCCCCAGCACTCGACGGCGCCGTCGGTGCGCAGGCCGCAGGTGAAGTCCTCGCCGCCGGCGGCGATCGCGGTGTACGCGCGGCCGAGGTGCGTGAGCGGCGGCGGCCCGCAGTCGGCGGCGCAGGTGGTCGAGGTCTCGCCGGCGTTGCAGGTGCCGTCGCCGCAGGTGCCGGCGGCGGTGTTGTGGCCGAAGCGCGCGGCGGCGCCGAAGCAGGCGAGCTGGTGCGCGGCGTCGAGAGCGCAACCGTAGTCGGCGCCGAGGGCGACGGACGTGGCGCCGTCGAGGGCGGCGCTCGGGACGAGCAGGTCGCCCCAGCAGGTGGTGGCGTTGGCGGTGGCGGCGCAGGTCGCGCGCGGCCCGGCGCCGAGGAGCGCGGCGGCGGCGGGGAGCTCCGCCGGCGCGGCGGACTGGCCGGCGTCGTTCGCGCCCCAGCAGGCGATCCGGTCGGCGAACCGCGCGCAGGTGTGGGCGGTGCCGGCGACGAGCTGGTGCACGGCGGTGGCGACCGGGACCGGCGCGCCGGCGTCGCAGCGTTCGGGTGTGCACGGCACGGCGGGGGTGCCGTCGATCTGGCCGCGCTCCGCCGAGCCCCAGCAGTACGCGGTGCCTGCGGCGATGCCGCACGTGTGGGAGGCGCCGGCGACGAGCGAGCTCCAGCGGTGGCCGTCGGCGATCGGGGTCGGCGACGTCGACCGGGTCGCGGTGTCCTGCGCGAGCTGACCGCTGCGGTTGTCGCCCCAGCAGCGGACCTCGGCGCCGACCGTGGCGCAGGTGAGATCGAGATCGGGCTCGTTCCAGCCGACGGCGAGGGAGCTCGCGCCGTCGAGGACGCGCGCGAAGGTGCGCCCGGAGCGCCAGCGCCCGGCGCCGATGCCGCCCGCGAGCGCGCTGCCCCAGCACCACACCTCGGTGCCGCGGCGCGCGCAGGTGTAGCGCTCGGCGGACGCGACCTCGCTCCAGCCGGTGAGGCTCGTCGCGCGTGCCGGGGTGGTGCGGTCGGGGCCGTCGGGATCGATCGTGTGGGGATCGCCGAGTGCACCGTCGGCGGCGCGTCCCCAGCAGTAGAGGTCACCGGTGGCGGTGGTCGCGCAGGTGGTGTCGAGGCCGAGCGCGAGCGAGGTGACCTCGCCGGGGAGCTCGACGTGCTCGGGGAACGGGCGCAGGACGGAGAGGCCGTTGCCGAGCTGTCCGGAGCTGCCGTCGCCCCAGCAGTGGAGCCCGGCGGAGCGCGAGACGGCGCAGGTGTGGCGCGCGCCGGTCGCGACGAGCGTCCAGTCGGCGAGCGAGGTCATCACCGGCTCGGGGAACGGTTCGTCGTCGACGAGCCCGGTGCCGAGCTTGCCGCCGCGCCCGGAGCCCCAGCAGAACAGGCGCCCGTCGCCGATCGCGCACGTGCTGTCGGGCCCGGCGCTCACGGAGGTCCACGCGACGCCCGCGCGGATCGCGAACGGCTCCGTCGTGTCGGGTGGGGCATCGCCGCTCACCTGCCCGCGGTCGTTGTCACCCCAGCACCAGAGCTCGCCTCCGTCGCGTGCGCAGCCGTGGCGGCCGCCGATCGCGAGGGCATCCCAGCGCCGGTCGCCGGCGAGGACCGCGCGCAGGTGGCGCGGCGCGGTGGACCCGAGGATCTCGCGGTTCGCGTTATCGCCCCAGCACCACAGGCGCCGGTGCTGGTCGAGCGCGCACGCGAAGCCGGTACCGGCACGGACGGCGGTGAACGCGGGCTCGCAGGTTTCGGCGGGCGGGGCGCAGAAGCCGGCCGAGCAGACGGTGTCGTCGGGGCAGCCGTCGGCGCAGGGGATCGAGCAGGGTATTGTGGTGTTGCCGCACGCCGCGAGCACGACCGCCGTGGCCAGGTAGCGCACGATGCCATCGTACGCCAGCAAGCCGCGAGGCGAGCAAGTGCCCTTGGGGTACAGCGCGGCACCCGGCGTGCACGCGTGGGATCGCAATGGCGATGGAGGACCGACGCTCGTTTCTGGTCGCGACGGGTGCGGCGATCGTTGGGGTTGGCATCTCGGCGGACGCAGCACCGCGTGGTCGCGCGGCGGTGACGCCGATCGAGGCACTCGTGTGCGACCACGGGATCTTGCGGCGCGTGATGTATCTCTACGACGAGGCTGCACGGCGGATGGAGGGCAACGAGGACGTGGCGATGGATGTCGTCGGCGCGTGCGCCGCGACGATCCGGCGGGTGATCGAGGACGTGCACGAGCGGCTCGAGGAGGAGCTCGTGTTCCCGCGGCTCGAGCGGACGCATGGCGAGCTGGTGGGTGTGCTGCGCCGGCAGCACGGCGTCGGCCGCGGGTTGACGGACCAGGTGCTCGCGTTGA
Source organism: Deltaproteobacteria bacterium (assembly GCA_019637375.1). Taxonomy (GTDB): domain Bacteria; phylum Myxococcota_A; class Polyangia; order Haliangiales; family Haliangiaceae; genus JABFXX01. The sequence goes on from JAHBVW010000034.1 coordinate 44,262, forward strand.
TGAAGGGCGCGTCGGCGGATCACCTGGTGTTCAGCCTGCGCGCCTTCACGAGGATGTACCGCCCGCACGCGGACCGCGAGGACACGGTGGTGTTTCCGGCGGTGCGCGATGCCGTCGGCCCGGCCGGGTACCGCGAGCTCGGCGAGCAGCTCGGCGAGCGGACGCGGCAGCTGCTCGGCAGCCGCGACGAGGATCGTGCGCTCGAGGATGTGGCTCGGCTGGAGCGCGCGCTCGGCGTGGATGATCTGGCGAAGCTGATGGTGTAGGTCGTCAGAGTCGGAACCTTTCCGGAGACGGTTCCGGAGGCGCCATGCTTGCCGGGGACCGGCGGCGTTCGCCTCCGGCGGCGTTCGCTCCGGCTTGCTGAAGTTGCCGGGGACCGGCGGCGTTCGCCTCCGACGTCGCGGCCTCGCCCTCGCGCCTCTCGCGCACCACACCGCGCCGAGCGCCACGGCCTCGGCGTTTTGCAGGCGGCCGCCGTGCACGCGCGCGAGGCGTGCGAGCGCGATCCTTGGGGTGGGCGCTCGTCACGGTGTGTGCGCTCCGGCGCTTGCGGGCGAGAGGCCGCGCCGCCGGAGGCTCCGGGGAACGTCTTCTTCGTGCAGGCTTCGTTCTCGCACGGGCTTTCGGATGACCACGGACTTGTTGGTGCAGTCTTCGGCAGTGGCGGCCCGTCGAGCGCGTCGTGCGCTCTGCTCGGGTTGATCGTCGGTGATGAGCTTGTGGCTCTGTCGGAGCTTTCGGCGGGGCTGCTGTCGGACGCTAGTTTTGCAGTTCTGTCAGATATCGATTTGGAGGCGATGTGTGTCAGCACATGTTAGAGCGAGTGCAATTGACGGGTTTGAGAGCCGAGAAGGTTGTGGGTTCGCGAGGGAGACGAGAATGTCGTCGAGGAAGCGATAGGAACGCGCAGGAGAGTGACTTTCGGCGGAGTGGGCATTGCGTCGGGGACAGGATTAATAGAGCGCTCAGGGGGCACGAGGTCGAGTCGAAAATCATGGTGCTATAAGTGAACGTATGAACGCGCAAGCACCACACATTGCGGAGGCGGGGCGGATCGAGGAGCTGGCGACGCCGGAGGTGCAGGAGGAGATCCGGGAGAACCACGTGCAGGCGTGCCGCGAGCTCCACGAGCGGTTCGTCGACATGGCGAAGCGGCGCGGAGCGATCGATGCCGCGGAGGTCGATGCGATCATCGAGGCGATCGAGATGCGCGTGTGGATGGAGTACGGGATGACGAGCCTCATCTCCTATCTGGAGCACGTCATGGGCTATCCGCCGCGCCTGGCGATCGAGCGCGAGCGCGTCGCGCGCGAGCTGAGGGAGCTGCCGGATACGTACGAGTCGCTGAAGCACGGATTGCCGTGGTCGAAGGTGCGCGAGTTGACGCGTGTCGTGACGCCCGAGACCGAAGGCGCGTGGCTCGATGCCACGCAGGGCAAGAACCTGCGCGAGGTCGAGGCGCTCGTGAGCGGGCGCGGCAAGGGCGATCTCCCGACGGACCCGACGAAGCCCGAGACCACGAAGCGCGCCGTGTGCATCGAGATGACGCCCGAGCAGTACGCGATGTTCCGCAAGTGCAAGGCCGAGCTATCGAAGGAATGCGGCGAGCGCCTCGAGGACGGCGAGGCCCTCGCCGTGATGGCCCGGCGCGTGCTCGAGCCGGCGCCGAGCAGCAAGCCCGCCGCGCAGGTCACGTACACGATCTGCAGCAACTGCCGCGCGACCACCACGCACGGCGGCGGCGTGATCGCCGACGTCTCACCGGCATCGCGCGACTGCGCCCTGTGCGACGCCGACGACCTCGGCGACCTGGACGCGTCGAACCCCGAGCGCGTCGCCAGCGAGATCCCACCGCGCATCCGCCGCCAGGTCCTCGCCCGCGATCACGAGACCTGCATCGTTCCCGGCTGCCGCGTCTCCCAGGGCATCGACATTCACCACCTCAAGCACCGCGAGCACGGCGGCGGCCACGAGATGTCCAATCTCGGCACTCTCTGCTGCGTCCACCACAAGATGGTTCACGCCGGCCGACTCCTGATCACCGGCACCGCCGACCATCTCTCCTTCCGCCGCATCCTCCCCCACGACGACGCCGTCGAAGACCTCGGCACCTACGACCTCACCACCGAACCCGATTCGTACCCACGTGGGTACGAATCCGATTCTGTCTCCGCCCCACCCTCCGCCAACTGACCTCCACTCCCTCTCTCTCTGACAACCGAATAGCTGATCTCACTGCCCCACACCGGCTCTCCCCGAACCCCATTCGTACCCACGTGGGTACGAATCCGATTCTGCCTCGCTTCCCGAAAAGCCGGCGCGCCAAGTCCGATTCGTACCCCCGTGGGTGCAGACGCTCTCGAGACCAGCTCGATCACGCGAGCAGCGCCGCGCAGGAACCGTCGGCACTCGTGTCCCGAACACCGACGACAACCTACGCAACAGCGCGTGCACCGAGGCCCGCCCGTGCAGAAGGCACAACGCGCTCGACGGGCCGCCACTGCCGAAGACTGCACCAACAAGTCCGTGCTCATCCGAAAGCCCGTGCGAGAACGAAGCCTGCACGAAGAAGACGTTCCCCGGAGCCTCTTCGTCGTTGCGGCCCCCGCCCCGTACCGCCGAGGCGCACACACCTCGCCGAGCGCCCGCCCGGGAGGGTCGCGCTCGCCGCTCCGCACGCGTGCGCGGCGGCCGCCCGCAAAACGCCGAGGCCGTAGCGCTCGGCGCGGTGTGGTGCGCGAGAGGCGCGAGGGCGAGGCCGCGCCGCCGGAGGCGAACGCCGCCGGTCCCCGGCGAGCGTGGCGCCTTCGGAACGGCCGGTCCCCGGCGAGCGCGGCGCCTCCGGAACGGTCGGCGAGCGTGGCGCCTCCAGAACGGTCGGTCCCCGGCGAGGGTGGCGCCTCCGGAACGGTCTCCGGAACGGTCCCCCCAGTTAGCTCAGCGCCGTCGCGACCCGCAGGATGTCGCGCAGCTTGTCCGGAGCGACCGGCTTCACCAGGTGGTGGTCGAAGCCGGCCTCGCCGGTGCGGCGGCGGTCGGCGTCGGTGGCCCAGCCGGTGATGGCGACCATCAGCGGGTGGACGTCGGGGAGCTCCTTCACCCGCCGGCACACCTCCACGCCGTCCATGCCCGGGAGCCCGACGTCGCACAGCACGACGTCGGGCCGTGCCTCCTGCACGAGCGCCAGCCCGTCGGGGCCGGTGCGCGCCACCTGGACGGCATGGCCCATCTCCTCGAGCCACATCGCGAGCGTATCGGCCGCGTCCTCGTTGTCCTCGATGAGCACGATCCGCAGCGCGTTCGGCGTCCGGTGCGTGTCGCCAACACCACTGCCCGCAGGCGCAGCCTGTGCGAGCGGACCGCTCAGCGCCGGCAGCCGCAGCGTGAACGTGGCGCCCTGCCCCTCGCCGGCGCTCGACGCGGCGAGCGTCCCGCCGTGCAGCTCCGCGAGCTGCCGCGACAGCGCCAGCCCGATGCCGAGCCCCGTGTTCGCGCTCGGCACCGACCGCTCGATCCGCGCGAACATGTCGAACACCCGCTCGAGCTGGTCCGCCGGGATCCCGACCCCGCGATCCGCGACGCGGATCACCGCCGCGTCGCCCTCGCGCACGAGCTCGAGCCGGATCTCGCCGCCCGTCGGCGCGTACTTCGACGCGTTGTGCAGCAGATTCCCGACGATCTGGCACACGCGCGTCGTGTCCACCACCGCCGACACCGGCGCGCGCACGTTCACCGAGATCGTCTGCTTCCGCGCATCCACGAACGGCCGCGCCGTGTCGATCGCCCGCTCGACCAGCGTCCCCAGATCCGCGCGCTCCTTCTTCAGCTCCAGCATGCCGCGGCTGATCCGCGACACATCGAGCAGATCGTCGATCAGCCGCACCATGTGCTCGAGCTGCCGGTTCATCGCCGCCAGCACGCGCGTCGTCGACTGCGGTGGGTCCGGCACCTGCAGCAACAGATCCAGCCCCATGCGCAGCGGCGCGAGCGGGTTGCGTAGCTCGTGGGCGAGCGTCGCCAGAAAAGCATCCTTCTGCTTGCTCGCAGCGCGCAGCGCCGCCTCCGAGGCCTCGAGCTCCGCCGTGCGCTCCTGCACGCGCGCCTCGAGCGTCGAGTTCAGCTCCGCGAGCGCCCGCGTCTTCCGGAACAGGTCCGCGAACACCCCGATCTTCAGCCGCAGGATCTGGGGGTTCAGCGGCTTCGTCAGATAGTCGACCGCGCCCGCGCCGTACCCGGCGAGCACGTCCTGGTCCTCGAGGAGGTACGCCGTCAAGAACAGGATCGGGATCTCGCGAAACCGGCGCGTGCCCTTGATGAGCTTCGCGAGCTCGAACCCGCTCACGCCCGGCATCTTGATGTCGAGCACGATCGCCGCGACGTCGTTCTCGAGCAGCGTCTTCAGCGCCTTGTCCGCGTCATCCGCGCGCAGCAGCCGGTAGCCCGGGCCGGTGAGGATCGCCTCCAGGGCGTCGAGGTTCCGCTGCTCGTCATCGACGAGCAGGATATTGACGACGGCTTCCTGCATTCGTCAGCGGTACAACCATACCCGGAGCAGCGAGAGAAGTTGGTCTGTGTTGACGGGCTTTGCGATGTAGTCGGATGCCCCCGCCTCGAGGCACTTCTCGCGATCCCCCTTCATGGCCTTGGCCGTGAGGGCGAGGATAGGAAGCGTGCGGAAGCGCGGGTCCTTGCGGATCTCGCGCATCGTCTCGTACCCGTCCATCTCCGGCATCATGATGTCCATGAGGACGACACTCAGATCGGGCGTCGTCTGGATGATCTCGATCGCCTGCCGCCCGTTCGTCGCCGACACGACGTCCATCTCCTGGCTCTCGAGGATCGTCGTCAGGGCGAAGATGTTCCGCGCGTCGTCGTCGACGACCAGCACCTTGCGGCCCTGCAGCGCCTCCGTCGAGCCGTGCAGGCGCTCGATCATCCTGCGCTTGGACTCGGGCAGGTCGGCGATGACACGGTGAAGAAACAGCGCCGTCTCATCGAGGAGACGTTCCGGTGACTGGACGTCCTTGAGCACGACGCTCTTCGCCACGGTGCGCAGCCGCGCCTCCTCGTCGGCGGTGAGCTCCTTGCCCGTGAACACCACGATCGGCATGTCCTTGAGCTCGCCGCGCGCGTGCAGCTGATCGAGCAGCTCGAACCCGGTCATGTCGGGCAGGCGCAGGTCGACGACGCAGCAGTCGAACGTGCCCTCCGCGAGCGCCGCGAGCGCCTCGGCGCCCGTCGAGACGGCGTGCACCTGGATGTCGTCGTGCGCCAGCAGCTCGATGATGCTCGCGCGCTCGCGCTCGTTGTCCTCGACGACGAGCAGCCGCTTCGTGTGCGGCTGTACGTACGTGCGCAGCCGGTCGAGCGCCTGCTCGAGCTCGCCGGTCGTCGCCGGCTTGACCAGGTACGAGAACGCGCCGTGCGACAGCCCGTGCTGGCGCTCCTCCTCGACGGACAGCATCTGCACCGGGATGTGGCGCGTGCGCGGATCGACCTTGAGGTTGTCGAGCACCGTCCAGCCGAGCATGTCGGGCAGGAACACGTCGAGCGTGATCGCCGTCGGCTGGTACTCGCGCGCGAGGGCGAGCGCCTGCTGGCCGCGGTTCGCGACGAGCGCCTTGAACCCCTTCATGCGCGCCATGCCGAGGAGGATGCGCGCGTAGTGCGCGTCGTCCTCGACGATGAGCAGCGTCGAGTCGCCCTCGCGGATGTCCTCGCGGTCGTCGGGCACCGCCTCCTCCACCTTCGCCACCGCCAGCACCGGCATCGGCGCCGGCGCCGCGCCGCCCGACACCGTCAGGACCTGGCGCTGCGCCGGGCCGGTGTACGACACCGGCAGGTACAGCGTGAACGTGCTGCCGCTGCCGGGCTTCGAGATCAACTTGATCTCGCCGCCGAGCAGGCTCGCGAGCTCGCGGCTGATCGCGAGGCCGAGGCCGGTGCCGCCGTACTTGCGGCTCGTGCCGGCGTCGGCCTGCTGGAACGCCTCGAAGATCAGCTTCTGCTTCTCGGGCGCGATGCCGATGCCGGTGTCCGTCACGACGAACGCGATCGCCTGCCCCGCCGCCGCGAGCGTCGGGTGATCCGGCGACCAGCCCGACGCCACCGGCCGCACCGACATCGACACGTAGCCGAGCGCCGTGAACTTGAAGGCGTTCGACAACAGGTTCTTCAGGATCTGCTGCAGGCGCTTCGGATCGCTCGTCAGCGCGCGCGGCAGCCCCGGCTCGATCTCGACGTTGAACGCGAGGCCCTTCGTCTCCGCGACGTGGTGGAACGTGCGGTGCACGGTGTCGCGCAGCGCCTGGAACGTGATCTCCTCGGGCTCGACGGTGACGGTGCCCGACTCGATCTTCGACAGGTCGAGGATGTCGTTGATGAGCGTCAGCAGGTCGGTGCCGGCGGAGTGGATGTTCCTCGCGAAGTCGATCTGCTTGCCGGTGAGGTTGCCGCCGACGTTGTCGGCGAGCTGCTGGCCGAGGATGAGGATCGAGTTCAGCGGCGTGCGCAGCTCGTGCGACATGTTCGCGAGGAACTCGGACTTGTACTTCGACGTCAGCGCGAGCTCGGCCGCCTTCTCCTCGAGGGCGCGCCGCGCGTGCTCGACCTCCTTGTTCTTGCGCTCGACCTCGGCGTTCTGCTCGGCGAGCTGCTTGGCCTTCGACGCCAGCTCCTCGTTCGTCTGCTGCAGCTCGATCTGCCGCGTCTGTAGCTCGGTCGTGAGCTGCTGCGACTGCTGGAGCAGGTTCTCGGTGCGCATCGTCGCCTCGATCGTGTTGAGCACGACGCCGATCGACTGGGTGAGCTGGTCGAGGAACTGCAGGTGCGTGTTCGTGAACGGGCGCAGCGCCGCGAGCTCGATCACGGCCATCGTCTCGCCCTCGAACAGCACGGGCAGCACGATCACCGCCGTCGGCGGCGCCGTGCCGAGGCTCGACTGGATCCGCGTGTACGCGGGCGGCACGTCGACGAGCAGGATCCGCTGCTTCTCGGCGGCGGCCTGCCCGACGAGGCCGATGCCGATGCGGATGCGGTCCGGCAGGTCCTCGCGCTGCGCGTACGACGCGAGCAGGCGCAGCATCGGCGGCACCGGCTCGCCCTCGGGCGACTCGCCGGTGCGCTCCATCTGGTAGACCGTGCCCTGCTGCGCGTCGACGAGCGGCGCGAGCTCCGACAGCAGCATCTGGCCGACGGTGACGAGGTCGCGCTGGCCCTGCAGCATGCGCGTGAACTTCGCCAGGTTCGTCTTCAGCCAGTCCTGCTCCTGGTTGCGGTCGGTCGTCCCGCGCAGGTTGTCGATCATCGTGTTGATGTTGTCTTTGAGCTCCGCGACCTCGCCGCGGGCCTCGACCTGGATCGATCGCGTCAGGTCGCCCTTCGTCACGGCGGTCGCGACGTCGGCGATCGCGCGCACCTGGTTCGTCAGGTTCGCGGCGAGCAGGTTGACGTTGCCGGTGAGGTCCTTCCACGTGCCGGCGGCGCCGGGCACGTTCGCCTGACCGCCGAGGCGCCCCTCGACGCCGACCTCGCGCGCGACGTTCGTCACCTGCTCGGCGAACGTGGCGAGCGTGTCGGTCATGTTGTTGATCGTCTCGGCGAGCGCCGCGACCTCGCCCTTCGCCTCGACGGTGAGCTTCTGGCGCAGGTTGCCGTTCGCGACGGCGGTGACGACCTTCACGATGCCGCGCACCTGGTTCGTCAGGTTCGCCGCCATGAAGTTCACGGAGTCGGTGAGGTCCTTCCACGTACCGGCGACGCCTTGCACGCCGGCCTGGCCGCCGAGCTTGCCCTCGGTGCCGACCTCGCGCGCGACGCGCGTGACCTCGCTCGCGAACGAGCGCAGCTGATCCACCATCGTGTTGATCGTGTTCTTCAGCTCGAGGATCTCGCCCTTCACGTCGACGGTGATCTTGCGCGACAGGTCACCGCGCGCGACGGACGTCGTCACCTCGGCGATGTTGCGCACCTGCGCGGTGAGGTTCGTGCCCATCGCGTTCACCGAGTCGGTGAGGTCCTTCCACGTGCCGGCGACGCCGGGCACGACCGCCTGCACGCCGAGGCGCCCCTCGGAGCCGACCTCGCGCGCGACGCGCGTGACCTCGGAGGCGAACGAGCGCAGCTGCTCGACCATCGTGTTGATGGCCTCCTTCAGCTGCAGGATCTCGCCCCGGACGTCGACGGTGATCTTCTTGGACAGATCGCCGCTGGCGACGGCGATGGTCACGTCGGAAATGTTGCGCACCTGCGCCGTCAGGTTGCCGGCCATCTGGTTGACGGACTCGGTGAGCTCCTTCCACACGCCCGACACGTCCTTGACCTGCGCCTGACCGCCGAGCTTGCCCTCGGTGCCGACCTCGCGCGCGACGCGCGTCACCTCGGAGGTGAACACGCTCAGCTGGTCGATCATCTTGTTGACGAGCTGTGCCGAGCGGAGGAACTCGCCCTCGAGCGGGCGCCCGTCGACGTCGAGCGACATCGACTGCCCGAGGTCACCCTTCGCGACGCCGCCGATCGCGCGCGTCACCTCCGTCGTCGGCCACACGAGGTCGTCGATCAGCGTGTTGAGCGCCGCCATCTCGTCCGCCCACCCGCCGGTCGCGCCCGGCACGTGCATGCGCTGCTTGAGCTTCCCTTCGCGGCCGACGAGGCGGCACACGCGCGCGATCTCGGCGCTGCGACGCGCGCTCACCGCCAGGATCTCGTTGAACGCGTCGGCGATCTTGCCGTCCACGCCGGTCAGGTCCGACGCGAGGCGGGAGCTGAAGTCGCCGTCGCGCAAGCGGAGTAGCGCGCCGAGCAAGTCGCGCTGGAACGATAGGTTATGTCCATTTCCCGGGCGCTCGGGAGTTGTGGAGGGCGTATCGATGATCTCGGTCATGGCAACGACTCCCCTATCGACGTCGTGTGCGCCGACGGTTCGAGCGACTCTGCCACGAGGCACGGGAGCTGTGTGTGCAACTCGTGTGGATGTGCCCAGCCGCGCGGTGTGGCGAGACCGCACGTCTGAAGAAGCGTGTCGAAACTGTCGTCGAGAAGATGGGGCTCGCGATACGTAAGACGAACGGTGCCGGCGGCAGTCTCGCCCTCGCTGCGAAAGCTCCTCGACTCGACGATCGATTCGATCGAGAAGCTCGATCTCGTGATCGCGCTGCACGGTGCGCCGGCGCGGCGCCTCGCGATCGATGCGCTCGCGGCGCGCCTCGGCTTCGTCGGGCGCGAGGAGGTGCGCCGCCTCGTCCACGAGCTGTCGGGGCACGGCCTCGCGCTCGGAACGCTCGACGATCACGTCGTGCTCGTCCCGCAGAGCGACGCCGACGAGGGCGCGCTCGCCGAGCTCGCGGACCTGTACGAGCGCGACCGCGCCCTGCTCATCGTCGTGATCGCGGAGAGCGCGATCGAGCGCCTGCGCGAGCTCGCGGGCCGGGCGTTCACGCATGCGTTCGGTGCGCGCCGTCCGCGCGACCCAGACGATCGCGGAGGCCAGAACGGGGCGTCGTGATGCGACGCGAGGCGCGGCCCGCGTGATGCACGGCGCGCCTGCATGCAGGACCAACCAAACCAGGCGACGGACCCGACCTCCGATGCCGAGGTCGACGTGCGCGGTACCGGACCGGGCGAGACGCCGAGCGAGGCCTCGGCGCCGGGCAGGCTGATGCGGTTCGCGCGCGAGCACCCGGCGCTGTCGGCGATCGGTGCCGCGGGCATCGGGCTGTTCGGCGGCGCCGAGGTCGCGGCCGGCGTGCTCATCGGCGCGGGCGTGATGGCGGTGCTCCACCGCCGGCGGCGCCCACCGCTGCGCGAGCGTGCGCAATCGCTCCTCGACCGCGCCCCGCACGAGCTGAAGGAGCGCGTGCGCGCGGTGATGCAGGCGGCGCGCGGGCGGCTGCACCCGAACGGCGTGCACGACACCGCGGCCGAGACGGCGACGTCGGATCCGAACGTCGCCGGCCCCGCGTCGTCGTGATCGGCCTCGCGTTTGCTTCGTCTCGGACGTCATGCGCCCAGGACCGGAGCCCGTCCTACGTGATCTTCGGGACGGCGCGTTCGTCGATCGGCCGTGGCATGCGGAGCCGCTCGGCGAGGTCGTGCGCCGGCTCGCGACGAGCGCGGACCGCGGCCTGACGCCCGACGAGGCGCTCGCGCGGCTGCGCGCGCTCGGCAGCAACGTCATCGCCGAGGAGGAGCCGCCGTCGCGGCTCGCGCTGCTCGCGTCGCAGGTCGCGAACGTACCGACCGCGATGCTGCTCGGCTCGACGGCGGTGTCGCTGCTCCTCGGCGATCTGCTCGAGGCCGGCGTGATCGTGTCGGTGATCGGCCTCAACGCGACGATCGGCTATCGCGTCGAGCGCCGCTCCGAGGACCTGCTCGCCGAGTGGCGCACCGCCGAGGCCGGTACGTGCGAGGTCATCCGCGGCGGCACGCGCCACCGGGTGCCGTGCGCCGACCTCGTGCCGGGCGACCTGCTCGTCGTGCGCGCGGGGACCGTGATCAGCGCCGATGCGCGCGTCGTCGAGGCGCACCGCCTCTCCGCCGACGAGGCGGCGCTCACGGGCGAGAGCGAGCCGGCCGCGAAGTCCGCCGAGCGCGCGCCCGCCGCGGCGCCACTCGTGAACCGCACGTCGATGCTGTACCGGGGCACGACGGTCGCGACGGGCCACGGCCGCGCGGTCGTCGTCGGCACCGGTGGCGCGACGGAGATCGCGCGCGTGCAGTCGCTCGCCGCCGAGGCGCGCGCCCCCGCGGGCCGGCTGCAGCGCCGGCTCGACGGGCTCGCGACGCGGCTCGCGTGGGCGGGCATCGCGGCGTCGGGCGTGTCGGCCGCCGCGTCGTTCGTGTGGCGGCGCCGGCCGCTCGAGGTGCTGCGCGATGCCGTCGCGCTCGGCGTGGCCGCGATCCCCGAGGGCCTGCCCGTCACGGCGACGACGTCGCTCGTGCGCGCGATGGCCCGCATGCGCCGGCGCGGCATCGTCGTGCGCCGCCTCGCGACGGCGGAGACGCTCGGCGGCATCACGGTCGCGTGCACCGACAAGACCGGCACGCTGACCGAGAACCGCATGCGGCTCGAGGTCGTGACGCTCCTCGACGAGCGCGGCACGTCGCACCGCGTGACGGCGGCGCAGCTCGCGTCGCCGCAGTTGCCGCTCGGTTCGGCGGGCGCGCTGTTCGCGGCGGTCGTCCTCAACAGCGACCTCGACTACCAGCGCAACGGCGACAAGCTCGAGCTGTCGGGCAGCTCGACGGAGCGAGCGCTCGTCGAGGCGGCGCGGCGCGTGGGCATCGATCCGATCGCGCTGCGCGCGCGCTGGCCGCGGCGCCGGCTCGTCGAGCGCCGCGAGGGGGTCCACTACGTCGTCAGCGAGCACGACGACGTCGCGTTCATCAAGGGCGCGCCCGAGCAGGTCGTGCCGCTGTGCGCGCTCGAACCCGGCGCCGCCCGGCGCGTGCTCGCCGACAACGCGACGCTCGCCGGCGAGGGGCTGCGCGTGCTCGCCGTCGGCTGGCGGCCGTCGGTGGGCAAGCGCTGGGGCCGGTGGCGCCTGCTCGGCCTCGTCGCGCTGCGCGATCCGTTGCGCCCCGGCTCGATCGACGCGATCCACGCGGCCGCGCGCGCCGGCATCCGCACGATCATGCTCACCGGCGATCAGCGCGCGACGGCGGCGGCGATCGCGCGCGAGGCGCGCCTGCCCGGCGACGTGATCGAGGGCGGCGACCTGCCCGGCATCCTCGCGGCGCCCGACGCCGCGGCGCGCCTGCGCCGGATCGCGGCGATCGCGCGCGTCGCCCCCGCCGACAAGCTCGCCGTGATCGAGGCGCTGCGCCGCCACGGCGAGATCGTCGCGATGGCCGGCGACGGCATCAACGACGCGCCCGCGCTGCGCGCCGCGGACGTCGGCATCGCGGTCGGCGCGCGCTCGAGCGACCTCGCGCGGCAGACCGCCGACATCGTCCTCGAGGATCCGGACCTGCGCGCGATCCTCGCCGCCGTCGCCGAGGGCCGCGCCGTGCAGGACAACCTGCGCCGCTCGATCCGCTTCCAGGCCGCGGGCAACCTCGGCGAGATCCTGCTCGTCCTCGGCGCGGCGCTCGCCGGGCGCCGGCTCATCCCGTCGATGGGCCTCCTCTGGATCAACCTCCTCACCGACACGCTGCCCGGCCTCGCGCTCGCCCTCGAGCCGACCGACGTCGCGCTGCTCGATCGCCCACCCGCGCCGCCGGGCGCGCCGATCCTCGGGCGCAGCGACTGGCGGCGCGTCGGCCGCGACGGCGCGCTGATCGCGAGTGCCGCGGCGATCGCGGCGATCGCCGGTGGGCCGCTCGCCGCGTTCGGCACCGTCGGCGCGACGCAGTTCGGGTACGCCGCGACGTGCCGGGCGCCGGACCGCGCGATGGATGCGCGCTTCGCCGGGCTCGTCGGCGGCTCGGCCGCGCTGCACCTGCTCGCCGTCGCGAGCGCCCCCGTGCGCACCCTGTTGCGCGTCACCGGCGCCGCGCCCGTCGCGCTCGCGTGCTCGGCCATCGGCATGGCCATCCCGCTCTACCGCGCGTGGCGCCACAGCGCCGACCGCGAGATCGTCCGTCGCAGCAGCGAACCGAAGGAGAACCCATGAGATTCCACGTCCCGTCGTTCCTGGCCGGCGTCGCCGTCGGCGCCGGTGGTGCCACGCTCGCGCCGCGCCTCAGGCCGATCGTCGTCGAGATCGCCGCCGACGTGTACCGCGCCCTCGACGCGGTCATGCTGCGCGTCGCGCGCGGCCGCGAGAACTTCTCGGACCTCCTCGCGGAGGCGCGCGCCCTCGCCCGGCGGCGCACGAAGAAGGCGCACCTGAAGGAGGTCGCGTGACGTGGATCCAGATCGCGCACGCGATCCCGGGCCGCACCCGCTTGCGCAGCCCGCTCCTGCGCCGCAACGATCCGCTCGGCGAGGAGCTCGCCGACGAGCTCGCCGCGATCGCGGGCATCGACACCGTCCGCGTGCGGCCCTACACGGGGAGCGTCGTGATCGACCACGCGCCCGGCATGCCCGCGGGGGAGCTCGCCGAGCGCGCCGCGATGGTGATCGGAGCGGCGACCGTCGTGTGCCTCGGGGAGCGGCCTCCCCTCTCCGAGGACGTGCCCGCGTTCAGCTCGCTCGCGAAGAAGATCGTGGCGCTGACGCGGGAGATCGACCGTGACATCCGGCGAGCGAGCGACGGCTCGATCGACCTGGGCACTCTTGCCACGCTCGGCTTCGTCGGTGCGGGCGCGGCGCAGGTCGTGGCGAGCGGGCGGCTGCAGGTGCCGCCGTGGTTCAACCTGGCGTGGTGGGGGCTGCGTACGTTCGTGTCCGCGGAGCAGGACGAGATCGCCGCGGCGCGGTCGAACAGGTGATCAGCGGCTGGCGGCGGCCAGGGCGTTGCGCGCGATCGCGTAGTTGAGCTCGCTCACCAGCGCATTGCGGTCGTCGTCGTCGAGCGAGCCGAGGATCATCGGTGCGATCTGGCGGATGAGCTCGACCTGATCGGTGATCGGCAACGCCTGGACGAAATCGACCAGGTTGTGGATGGATCGCCCGTTGGAGTGCTCTTGTAGGCCGGACATGTAAACGGGTGGTGCAACGCGCGTTCCCCGTGCGCTGCCGCTCAGTGCGAACGCGCCGCGGCGCCTGGCGACCTGCTCGTCGTCGACGTGATCGACGGGCGGGACACCTTCTCGAGCAGCTCGCCCGACTTGCGCCGCGAGGCGTGCTGCGCGATGTCGGCGGTCGCGATGATGCCGACGCAGCGCCCCGTCGCGTCGACGACGATCGCGCGCCGGATCTGCCGGGACTCGAGCAGGTCGATGCAGTCGCGCAGGCCCATGTCGTCGGTGACGGTCACCGCCGGCGACGACATGATCTCGCGAACGAGGATCTCGGGCCCGCGGCCGAGGGCGACGGCCCTTACGACGATGTCGCGGTCCGTGATCATGCCGATCGGCAGCTCGGCGACCTCGCCGACGACGGGGATGGCGCCGCAGTCGGCGTTCACCATCAACCGCGCCGCACTCTCGATCGGCATGTCCGGCGTGCATACCGCCGGGAACTTCGTCATCACATCGCGGACCTTCATGCGTGCCTCCTCGACGACGAGGGGTTGCAAGGGAGGTGCCCCGGTACGTGTCGTGCAAAGCCCTGCAGTGAACACCTGCGGAGAAGACTCGCAATGCGTACGATCAACGGTCACGCAGCGCTGCGCATCGCGCAGGTCGCCCCGCTCCACGAGAGCGTACCCCCGCAACGCTATGGAGGGACGGAGCGCGTCGTGGCGAACCTGACCGAGGAGCTCGTGGGGATGGGCCACGACGTCACCGTGTTCGCGAGCGGGGACTCGACGACGTCCGCGCGCATCGTGCCCGGCTGTGCGGTGGCGCTCAGGCACGCGGGCTGCGCCGACGCCGTCGCGCTGCACGTCGCGATGATCGAGGACGTCTATCGCCGCGCGCACGACTTCGACGTCCTGCACTTCCACGTCGACTACCTGCACTTCCCGGCGAGCCGGCGCGAGGGCCGCGTGCACGTGTCGACGATGCACGGCCGCCTCGACCTGCCCGAGCTCGCCCCCGTGTACGGCGCGTTCGACGACCTGCCGCTCGTGTCGATCTCCGACGCGCAGCGCGCGCCGCTGCCGGACCTCGCGTGGCAGCGCACGATCCACCACGGGCTCCGCGGCGACAGCCTCGCGCTCGGCGACGGCCGCGGCGGCTACCTCGCGTTCCTCGGGCGGATGTCCCCCGAGAAGGGCCTCGACCGCGCGATCGAGATCGCCGCGCGCGCCGGGATGCCCCTGCGCGTCGCGGCGAAGCTCGATCGCGCCGACCGCGACTACCACGACCGCGTGCTGCGCCCGCTGCTCGCGCAGCCCGGCGTCGAGTACCTCGGCGAGATCGGCGACCGCGACAAGCAGGAGTTCCTCGGCGGCGCACGCGCCCTCCTGTTTCCGATCGCGTGGCCCGAGCCGTTCGGCATCGTGATGATCGAGGCGATGGCGTGCGGCACGCCGGTCGTCGCCTTCGCGCGCGGCTCGGTGCGCGAGGTCGTCGACCACGGCGTCACCGGCTTCGTGTGCGAGACCGTCGACGACGCCGTGCGCGCCGTCGCGGCGATCGACACGGTGCCGCGCGACGGCTGCCGGCGCAGGTTCGAGGACCGCTTCACCTCGCGGCGCATGGCCGCGGACTACATCGAGCTCTACCGGAGGTTGGCCGATGCCCGACGAGATCATCCAGATCGAGGACCAGTACTACATCCTCGCCGCAAGCACGCGCACGGATGATCAGCCGCGCGTCATCAAGCAGGGCGAGAGCTTCGGCGTGTTCGACCACAGCGGCGCGATCCGCCCCGTCGGCCTCGGCGAGCAGGGCCTCTACCACGAGGGCACGCGCCACCTGAGCCGGTTCGAGCTCGTCGTGCAGAACCGGCGCCTGCAGCCGCTGCGCTCGACGGTGCGCTCGGACCACGTGCTCGTCGTCGACCTCGCGAACCCCGACTACCTCGAGCTCCTGGAGCCGGTGTCGCGCGCGCAGGTGCACGTGCAGGTGACGAGCTTCCTGCACGACGGTGCGTGGCACGCGCGGATCGCGCTGCACAGCTACGCGATGCGGCCGCTCGAGCTCGACGTCGGCATCCGCTACGGCGCGGACTTCGTCGACCTGTTCGAGCTCCGCGGCATGAAGCGCGAGCGCCGGGGGCGCCTGCTCGATCCGATCGCGGAGCCGGGCGGCGTCGCGCTCGGCTACGAGGGGCTCGACGGCGTCACGCGCCTGACGCGCCTCGCGTTCGCGCCGGCTCCGAGCGCGCTGACGAGCGCACTCGCGTCGTTCGCGGTGCGCCTCGCGCCGGAGTCGGTGGAGGCGATCGACGTGTGCGCGACGTTCGAGCTGTCCGGACGGCGGACGGTCGTGGCCGGCGGCTTCGCCGAGGCGATGCGCCACCACGAGGAGCTCGAGACGCGGCTCGCGCGCACCGCGAAGATCGAGCTCGACAACCACCGCGTGTACGACTGGGTCGACCGCGCGGCCTGCGACGTGCGCATGATGATCACCGAGACGCCGCACGGCCCGTATCCGTACGCCGGCGTCCCGTGGTTCTCGACGGTGTTCGGGCGCGACGGCCTGATCACGGCCGCGCAGCTGCTGTGGATCGACCCGAGCCTCGCGCGCGGCGTGCTCGCCCACCTCGCGGCGCTGCAGGCGGATGCGCTCGACGACGCGCGCGACGCCGAGCCCGGCAAGATCATCCACGAGACGCGCCTCGGCGAGATGGCGGCGCTCGGCGAGGTCCCGTTCGCCGCGTACTACGGCAGCATCGACGCGACGCCGCTGTTCGTCGCGCTCGCCGGCGGCTACTGGCGCCGCACCGCGGACCTGGCGTTCATCGAGGCGCTGTGGCCGAACATCGAGCGCGCCCTGGCCTGGATCGACCACTGGGGCGACCGCGACGGCGACGGCTTCGTCGAGTACGCGCGCCGCTCGCCGAAGGGCCTCGTCGTGCAGGGCTGGAAGGACTCCGCGGACTCGGTGTTCCACGCCGACGGCGCGCTCGCCGAGGGCCCGGTCACGCTGTGCGAGGTCCAGGCGTACGTGTACGCGGCGCGCCGGGGCGCGGCGGCGATGGCGCGCGCGCTCGGGCGCGACGAGCGGGCCCGCGACCTCGAGCAGCAGGCGGACGCGCTCGCGGAGCGCTTCGACGCCGCGTTCTGGAGCGAGGAGCTCGGCACGTACTACCTCGCGCTCGACGGCGACAAGCGGCCGTGCGCCGTGCGCACCTCGAACGCGGGGCACTGCCTGTTCGGCGGCATCGCGAAGCCGCAGCGCGCCGGGCGCGTCGTCGAGGCGCTGCTCGCACCGTCGACGTTCACCGGCTGGGGCATCCGCACCGTCGACGCGCGCGAGGTCCGCTACAACCCGATGAGCTACCACAACGGCTCGATCTGGCCGCACGACAACGCGATGGCCGCGATCGGCATGGCGCGCTACGGCTACAAGCGCGAGGCCGTCTCGGTGCTGCTCGCGATGTACCGCGCCGGCGTGTACTTCGACCTCCAGCGCATGCCCGAGCTGTTCTGCGGTTTCCCGCGCCTCGAGCACGACGGCCCCGTGCCCTACCCGGTCGCGTGCTCGCCGCAGGCGTGGGCCTCGGGCGCCGTGTTCATGCTGCTGCAGGCGTGCCTAGGCATCGACGTCGACGCCACGCAGCGCCGCATCCGCTTCGTCCTCCCCGCGCTCCCCGACAACGTCTCGCACCTCGCGATCCGCGACCTCCGCGTCCTCGATGCCTCGCTCGACCTGGTCGTCGCGCGCCACGCCGGCCACGTCGGCGTCCAGGTCGAGCGCTGCGACGGCAACATCGAGGTCAGCGCCGTGAAGCGCTGAGTCTTTTCAGCAGGTTCGCGGGCGTTGTCGGGTACAACCGACCTCGTTCGTCCTTGGAGGCAACCCGATGCTGTACGCGATCTTCTGTTACGACGCCGAGGCCGTCACGTGCTCGTGGAGCAAGGAGCGCGACGCCGAGGTGATGGCGTCGCTCGCCGCGGTCCAGCGGCCGCTCGTCGAGCAGCGGCGGCTCGGGCCGGTGGCCCGCCTGATGCCGACCACGACCGCGGTCACGATCCGCAAGGGCAAGGAGGCGATGGTGATGGACGGCCCGTTCGCCGAGACCAAGGAGCAGCTGCTCGGGTTCTACGTCGTCGACGTCGCGACGCTCGACGACGCCGTCGAGATCGCGCAGGACCTCGCGAAGGCGAGCGGCTCGGGCGGCGCGTACGAGCTGCGCCCGATCATGACGTACCGCTCGAACACGACGCTGGCCGCCACGGCATGACCGATCTCGCCTGGATCGACGCGTCGCTGATCGCCGCGCGCCCGCGCGCGATCGGTGCGCTCGTCCGCTACTTCCGCGACCTCGACACCGCGGAGGAGGCGTTCCAGAACGCGAGCCTGAAGGCACTCGAGGCGTGGCCGAAGCACGGGCCGCCGCGCGACCCGGCGGCGTGGCTGATCTTCGTCGGGCGCAACGTCGCGCTCGACGCGGCACGGCGCGCGCAGAAGCAGACGGAGCTGCCCGCGACGCTCGTCGCCGACGAGGATCCGGACGCGGTCGCCGCGCAGCTCGATCACCAGCGCGAGAACGCGGACTACCGCGACGACGTGCTGCGCCTCTTGTTCATCTGCTGCCACCCCGAGCTGCCGCCGAGCCAGCAGCTCGCGCTCGCGCTGCGCATCATCTCGGGCCTCACCGTGAAGCAGATCGCGCGCGCGTTCCTCGTCGGCGAGGCCGCGATGGAGCAGCGGATCACGCGCGCGAAGGCGCGCATCGCCGGCGCCGACGTCCCGTACGAGGCGCCGACCGCGGCCGAGCGCGCGACGCGGATCGGCGTCGTCGCGGCGACGATCTACCTCGTGTTCAACGAGGGCTACTCGACGAGCAGCGAGCAGGCGGCGCGCGCCGAGCTGTGCGACGAGGCGATCCGCCTGTCGCGCCTGCTCCTGCGCATGTTCCAGGACGAGCCCGAGCTCATGGGCCTCTCCGCGCTGCTGATGCTGCAGCATGCGCGCACGCCGGCGCGCTTCGACGAGGCGGGCGAGATCATCCTGCTCGAGGACCAGGACCGCACGCGCTGGGACGCGCACCTGATCGCCGAGGGCCTCGCGCTCCTCGACAAGGCGATGCGCCACCGCCGCCCCGGGCCGTACCAGATCCAGGCCGCGATCGCGGCGCTGCACGCCCGCGCGATCCACCAGGAGGACACCGACTGGGCGCAGATCGACCTCCTGTACGCGTCGCTCGAGCGCCTCGATCCGTCGCCGGTCGTCACGCTCAACCGCGCGGTCGCCGTCGCGAAGGTGCGCGGCGCCGCCGAGGCGCTCGCGATGATCGCGCCGCTCGAGCGCCAGCTCGCGGGCTACTTCCACTTCCACGGCCTGCGCGGCGCGCTGCTCCTCGAGCTCGGCAAGAAGTCCGAGGCGCGGACGGCCTTCGACCGCGCGATCGCGCTCGCGCGCTCGCCCGCCGAGGCCGCGCACATCCGGCTCCACCTCGACCGGCTGCAGCAGAAGCGCTAGCGGAACTAGCGGATCGTGCGGCGCGCGAACGCGAGGCACGCGAGCGCGAGCAGGGCGTTCGCGAGGAGGATCGGCAGGCGCGACGGCGAGCGCTCGCACCCGCGGCCCGCGCAGGTCTGGGCCTGGCCGTGCGCCGCCGCGAGGCTCCCCTTGCCCATCTCGATCGCGTACGACGCGGCGAGGCGCGCGAACTTCTCCGCGTGCTCGGCGTTGTCGCCGCACGTCTCGGCCGTGTCCTCGACGGTGTGGATCGCGCGGTTCGCGTCGCGCATGCGCGCCTCGAACGGCATCGAGGCCGGCACGCCGGTGCGGTACCACGACGCGTGGTCCGAGCATGCGTAGCCGCACGCGTCGAGGCCGTAGGTGGCGCCGGTGTAGGTCTCGATCAGCTTGATCACGAAGTCATTCTGCGCGGCGTTCGTGAAGTCCTTCATCAACCAGATGTCGCGGTCCGAGCCCTTGTAGTTCGTCATGTCGAGCTGGAGCGCGCCGACGACGTCGATCCCGCGGCGCTGGTAGTCGCGCGCGATCGCCTGCGAGCCGCGCAGGCCGACCTCCTCGGCGGCGTACGCCATGACCTCGATCGTGCGCTCGGGGCGGTAGTCGCTCGCGAGCAGCACGCGCACGACCTCGCTCAGCGTCGCGATGCCCGAGGCGTCGTCGTCGGCGCCCGGTGCGCGCACGTCGTCGCCGCGCCGGCGCGCGTTGATCGAGTCGAGGTGGCCGCCGAGGACGACGACCTCGCTACGCTTGGCGCCGCCGGGGATGCGCAGCACGACGGACTGCTGCGCCCAGCCGTGGTCGACGAGCTCGACGGTGACGTCGGGGCGATGCGCCGCGAAGCTGCGCCAGCGGTCGCGCAGCCACACCGACGCCGCGGCGCCGTGTGGGCTCTGGTAGTACCGGTTCGGCATCGCCGACAGCTCGCGGATCGTCGACAGGATGCGCGCCTTGTCGAGCTGGGGCAGCACCGCCGTCACGACCGAGCCGCGGTCGATCGTGTACGCGACCTGCCGCGGCTGCGGCGCGGCCTGGAGCGCCAGCATCGCGTCGTCGTACGAGTCGTGCACGATGAACCCGCCGCAGCGGTGGTGCTCCTCGTGCACGGCGCGCGACAGGTCCTCGAGCGCGTCGGGCGACACCATCGCCAGCGCGACGCCCTCGCCGTCGTCGAATTCCAGCGCCGACACGCACGCGCCGTGGCTCGCGTTGACCGCGCGCACGAGCGGGAGTGCATCCGTGCCGATGGTGATCGGCACGCACCCCTCGGCCGGGTCCGGCGGCGGGCACGCGGCGGCCGGGGCGGCGACGGGGACGGCGGCGGTGCCGATGACGGCGGCGACGACGAGGGGCCTCAGCATCACGGGACAGTGTAGCCCACCGCTCGGGGCGGCGCGTCGATAACCGCGAGGTTATGCGCATCGCGGAGCTACAAGTCGGGCCGGGTTCGGGTCATCATCATCGGCCATGCGCTGTGCCGTCGCCCTGCTCGTGCTCGCGGCGTGCGGTCAGAGCGTGAGCGCCGTGGCGATCCGCACCGTGCCGCCGCCGCCGCTCGCACCGGGCGCGATCCGCCTCGAGCGCGCGCGGTGCGGGCCCGACGCGCTGCTCATGCCCGCCGTGCTCGACGGCACGCTCGGATGGTTCGTGATCGACAGCGGCGCGTTCACGAACGTCGTGTTCGAGGAGTTCGCGACGCGCGCGAAGCTGACGCACGTCAACAACGGAGAGCGCGTGGGCGGCGGCCTCGGCATCCCGGTCGCGACCGTCGAGCTCAAGAGCTTCGCCGTGCCGGGGCTGCCGGGCGTCGACCTGCGCAACTTCCTCATGCTGTCGACGGCCTCCTCGCCGCTCGCGCGCCACGCGTGCGGCGTCGCCGGCGTGATCTCGCCCGCGCTGCTCGCGACGCACGACCTCGCCGTCGTCGTCGACTTCACGAGCGCCCAGCTCCTGCGCATGCCGCTCGACGAGGTCGACGCGCACCTCGCCGCCGCCGGGACCTACCACTTCGTCGCCGAGCGCACCGACAGCGAGTACACGGCCGGCATCGACGTCGAGATCGGCGCGCGCAAGCTGCGTCTCATGGTCGACACCGGCGCGTGCTGCACGTGGGTCACGACGACCAGCGGCGTCGGGCGCGACCTCCATCCGCGCAGCGTCGCGCGCGGCAACATCGGCCGGCTCCTCGGGGCGACGCCCTCGCGCTCCGCCCGCGCCCTGCTGCGCTTCGGCGACGTCGGGCGCCTGCTCGACGTCCGGCTGCTCACGCCCGACGAGAACGACGCCCGCGAGTCGGGCGGCCTCGGCGCCGACGCGCTGCGCGACTGCACGATCGCGATCTTGCAGACCGGGATGCGCGGCGCCTGCCGGTAACGCGCGCGTGTTAGCGTGAGCGGATGCAGCAGCGGAACGGGTTCTCGGTAGGCTCGGTCATCCTCAGCTACTTCATGACCGCGGGCGGCATGTTCAGCGGCCTGCTGCTCCTCGGCGCGCTCGACAAGGCCGACAGCGACGGCTTTCGCTACCTGATGATGCTCCTCGGGTCGTTCCTCGGCGGATTCGTCGCGGCGCGCGCGAGCCGCGGGACGACGATCGTCGAGCCCGCGGTCGGCGCGGTGCTGATGATCGCGACGCTCGTCATCGTGGGCGGCAGCACGACCGTCGGAAAGATGATCTGGTCGCTCGCGCAGGACGGCGTCGCGAAGCACATCGCGATCGGCGGCGGCGCGTGCATCGTCGGCGCGCTCGGCGGTGCGTACGCCTCGGAGAAGATGTTCGGCGAGTCGACGACGTCGAGCGTGCCGTGGATCCTCTACATCGCGATCGCCACGTTCGGCGCGGCCGAGCTGGCGTTCATCGTGATCCTCATCGTGCTCGCCGGCAACCTCGACACCGCGACGAGCAGCGAAGCGGCCGGCACGGCGCTGTTCGGCGGCATGGCGCTCGGGTGCCTGCTCTCGGGCATCGCGGCCGGCGCCGGCGCGCGCGCACGGCCGCTGCTCGCCGCGCTCGTCGGCGGCTCGCTCGGGATCGCCGGGTTCTTCGGCGTGTTCCTGAAGGTGTTCGATCTCGGCAACGACATGAAGGGCGAGCTGATCACCGGCCTCGCGATCATCGCGATCCTCGGCGGCGTCGTGACCCTGATCGGCGCGCTGATCGGCTGGTTCGCGTACGGCAAGAAGCACGCGGGATAGCGCCTACATGATCACGACCGGCGCGCACGTCGACACGCCGGCGCCGACGATCGTGCGGCCGGGCGCCGGCGTCGTGCTCGTGATCGCGCCCGTCTGGCCGTTGACCTGGTAGACCGTCGTCGACGACTCGCCGTTCTTGAGCAGGAACACCCAGTAGTCGCCGCCCCAGTGCGCGAACGCGTAGCCGGTCATCGTGCCGGCGAGCTGCGGCAGCGGGAACTCCTTCACGAACGTGCCGTTCGTCTTGTCGAACTGCACGACGCGCGGCGTGGTCGCCGACGGGAAGAAGCCCCACAGCTCGGCGTTGCTGTTACCGGTCATCTCGGGGAGCTCCGGCTCCTGGCCGATCGTCGTCGTCGCCATCGTCGCGGGATCGACCCTCGCGAGCGTGTACGAGGCCTGCGTCTGCGACCGGCCGCCGCCGATGAACAGCGACTCGGCGCCGCCGCCGACCGCGTCCGTCGAGAAGCCCATGCCGAACACGAGCATGTTGTTCGGCGACGCCCACGCCGTCGGCGTGCAGCCGAGCCCCTGGAGGCCGACGTGGAACAGCTCGCCCGAGCTGTACAGCACCCACGCCGTGCCGGTGCGGTCGACGCTCATCGAGAACGGCGTCGCGCCGGCGCGCGGCTGACACGGCAGCTGGCCGAGGTCGACGAACGTCTTCGTCGAGGGATCGAACTGCGAGATGCGGTGCGAGAACTGATCGATCACGTAGACGAGCTCGGCGCCGGCGGGGCACTGCCCGTCGCCGCCCGGGCCGCCGTTGCCGTCGTCGTCGTCGTCGCCGCCGCCCAGGTTGCCGTCGCGCGACGGAGGCCCGCAGGCGATCAGGAGCGCTGCTGCGATCGCAATGAATCCCCTCATCGCGCGCGACGCTAGCACGCACGTGTCCGCGTTCCGGACGATGATTTCCCGCGATCTTCGTCGGCGGATCAGGCGACCTGCACGCGAGGTGCACCGCGCTGCGCGCGACGGCGAGCCAGGAGCGCGAACAGTGCGATGCCGAGGCCCGCGCCGCCCGCTCCCGCGTCGCAGCCCGCGCTCGACTCGTTCGTGCTCTCGGTGTCCTCGCCCCGGTCCGTGCCACCGATGTCGCGGCCGAGCACGACGTCGACGGTCGGGTTGTCGGGATCGTTCGTGACGAGCTTCAGCGTCGCGCCGCCGCCCGCGGCGAACACGTCCGCGGCCGCGGTCACGACGAGCGCGCCGTCGGCGCCGGGCGCGACGACGATCCGCTGCGTCGTGACGCCCGCCGGCAGGGCCGCCGGCTCGATCACGAGCGGCGCCTCGCCGGAGTTGTGCACCGGCAGGCGCTGCGTCGCGGCCGGCGCGAAGTCGATGCGCGAGCCGGCGAGCCCGCGCGCGTTCGGCAGCGGGATGTGCACCATGCCCGAGGCGAGCTCGATGTCGCGCGCGATCGACGGCAGCGGCAGCGCGTACGATGCGAGCGTGCGGTCGATGATCGTGACGCCGAGGAAGCGCGCCGTGAACTGCGCCGACAGCGTGATCGTCGGCTGGTAGACGAGCTGGCCCTTCGCGGCGAGCGGGACGTCGAGCGCGTCGCCGAACGTGTTCGTCGACGTGTTGACGGGGATGCCGGCGTCGCCCGCGACGGTCCTGCCGTTCGCGCGCAGCTCGGTGGTGCGGTACGTCGTCTTCATCGAGCCGGTCGCCGTGATGCGCAGGCCGCCCGAGATGCCGGAGATGCCGATGTAGTCGCGGAGGACATCCGTCGAGAACACGGTGACGGGCGCCGTCGCGTCGACCGCCGAGCCCTGCCCGTTCGCGCCGCCGGTGAACGGCGCGCCGTTCGCGAGCAGGAGGTCCGTCGGGATGTACGACGGCAGCGGGATCTCGCCCTCCCAGTTGAGGTCGTAGCCGAGCACGGAGGTGTGGATGCCCGCGAGCACGTGCAGCTCGGCGCCGTACGCGTAGTCGAGCCAACTGCCGTTCGGCGTGCCGGGCACCGTGAGCTTCATGCCCTTGTCCCAGCACGCGGTCGGGCGGACGCGCATGTCGACGTTCGTCTCTCCGACGATGCGACCCCACACGCGCAGCTGCGCGGGCGAATTCGCCGGGTACCAGCCCGTGTCGCCCTCGAGGCCCTGGAACAGCGCGCCGTGGTAGGCGAGCCGGGCATCGACCTCGGAGCACCGGTCGACCTCGGCGCGAGCGGCCGCGGGCAAGAGCAAGGCAAGCGCGAGGGTCAGGCCACCGGCGATGCGGGTCATCGCGCGTGCGACGGAGCATGCGGCGTGCCGGCGCAAGCCCCCGGACTCCCACCGGCGCCGCGCTCCACCGGACACTCGAGTCGCCGGGTCGCCAGGCCGCAGACGACCGTGTGCAACCCGGTCGGCGTGACTCCCCACCCCATTCCTCGGGTGTCACGATCCGCGTCACCTCGACGGCGACGACGCCGCCGCCGGCCGTCTCGAGGTCCGCGGCGAACGACCGCAGACAGGCGCCCCCAACGAGCCGGTGACGTGATTTCGCTACCTTCGTTGACCGTTCGTCAGTACATTCTCGCCCGTATGAGGAAGGCCGTGCTGGGGTTCGTCGTCAGCCTCACCGTGACGTCCGCGTGCTCCGGATCGGGCTCGTCGCCGCCCGACGCCGCGGCCTCCGCCGACGTGTGCGGCGACGGTGTCTGCAACGCCACGGAGATCGGGTCGTGCACGCTCGACTGCGGCGGCACCGTCGGCGCGACGTGCGGCAACGCGATCTGCGAGGCGGGCGAG
Source organism: Deltaproteobacteria bacterium (assembly GCA_019637375.1). Taxonomy (GTDB): domain Bacteria; phylum Myxococcota_A; class Polyangia; order Haliangiales; family Haliangiaceae; genus JABFXX01. Next base: position 69,280 of record JAHBVW010000034.1, read on the forward strand.
ACGAGCGCGACCTGCCCCGGCGATTGCCCGGCGGGGCAGCAGTGTGGCGACGGCGCGTGCACGCCGCCCGAGAACGCGTCGAACTGCCCCGGCGACTGCGGCACCACCGGCGGCGCCGTGTGCGGCAACCTCGCGTGCGAGCCCGGCGAGACGGAGGTGAGCTGCCCGAGCGACTGCAGCATCCTCGGCGGGACGTGCCCCAACGGCGACATCCTCGGCTGCATCGACTGCTGGCTCGATCCGTCGGTCTGCGTCCCGCCGCAGACCGAGCAGATCTGCGAGGCGTGCCTGTTCGGCACCGGCGGCGGCGGCGGCGCGTGCAACTTCGACTTCTTCTGCGATCCCGGCGAGGACCCGCTCAACTGCCCGACCGACTGCCCCTGACGTCCGTCACGGCCGGCGCGGCAGCGCCACGACGGCCATCGCGCGCGCGACGTCGGTGATGCCGAGGTGCGTCCCGGCGGCGTCGCGATCGGACTCGATCAGCGCGAGCACGTCGAGGGCGGCGCGCGCGCTCGCGAACCGCGCGGACAGCTTGCGCGCCATCAGCTTGCGGCAGAACCGCTCGTGCAGCGGGTCGACGAGGACGCCGGGAGAGCGCGTCGCGATCGCGGGCGGATCGCGGTTGATGTTCGCGATCGCGACGTCGATCGCCGTGCCGTCGAACGGGCGCATCCCGGCGAGCATCTGGTAGAGCACGACGCCGAGCGCGAACAGGTCGGTGCGGTGATCGAACGGCTCGCACTTCGCCTGCTCGGGCGACATGTAGAGCGGCGTGCCGATCATCTGGCCCGACGCGGTGAGGCGCCCGCCCTCGACGCTCTCGTTCGGGTCGCGCAGGATCGCGATGCCGAAGTCGACGATGCGCACGCGCTCGGCGCCGTCGATCCACTCGACGATCATGTTGTCGGGCTTGAGGTCGCGGTGGACGAGGCCCGCGCCGTGCGCGTGCTCGAGCCCGAGGAGGATCTGCCGCGTGAGGTGCAGCGCGCGCTCGGGCGGCAGCGGCATCACGAGCACCTCCGACAGGGACTCGCCCGCCGCGTACTCGAGGATGATCAGGTGGCGGCCGTCCTCGATCGCCTCGCCGACGTCGACGATGCCGGCGATGTTCGGGTGATCGAGCCGCGCGACGAGCCGCGCCTCGCGCCGGAACCGCTCGACGAGCGTCGGCTCGTGCACGTGGTGCGGGTGCAGCGCCTTCACGGCGACGACGCGGCCGCTCGCCAGGTGCTGGCCGCGGTACACGGTGCCCATCGCGCCCTTGCCGAGTTCCTCCTCGATGAGGCAGCCGCCGACGATCTCGCCGGTCAGCTCGCGCGGCCCGCCCGTCTTCGCCTTGCCCTCACCGACGCCGAGGCGCGTGCGCGCCGGTTCGACGACGGTATCGGACTCCGGCTCTTCGTCGCGGCCCACGCCGCATTGTCGCACGGGCGTCCTGGATCGCGCGCCGGGACGCTCCAGCCAGGTCAGCGGCGGCTCGCCGTGCGCGTGCGGAGCTTCTGCTGCAGCGACGCGATGTACTCGGGGCGGCGCAGCCGATCCGTGAGCACCGTGAACGCGATCGAGACCTGCGCGAGCACGGCGTGCGCCTTGTACGTGTCGTCGATGATGCCGAGCTCGATCAGGCGATCGGGCGCGAGGTTGCGGGCGAGCTCGACGTAGGCCGCGTGGACCTCCTCGATCGGCGCGCCGAGCTCGACGCCGAGCAGCGCGAAGTGATCGGCGCCGCCGTCGACGAGCGCGTACCGCTCGGCGATCAGCACCTCGGTCTCGCGCCGCGTGAGCGCGTTCGGGCGCACCGTCGTCATCGCGCCGGTGCGGAACGCCTCCATGAGCTCGCGCGACGGCGGCACACCGGCGGCGACGCGCTCGAGCAGCTCGGGCGTGACGGTGACGCGCACCGTCTCGGTCGTCGTGGGATCGATCATCATCGCGATCGGCACCGCGCGCGTCTCGGCGGCGTGCGCGTCGTGCAGGTCGCGCGGCACGCCGGCGGGCGCGGGGTCGTCGCCGAACAGCGGCTCCTCGACGGTCGTCAGCCGCGAGCGGATCGGCGTGTGCGGCGCCGACGGCGGGCGCTTCGGGTTCGAGCCGATCGCCGTCGACGACACGTTGTGGCCGTAGACCGCACCGTGCACCGCGCCCGACCTCGCGATCGGGCCCGACTTCGTGATCGGCCCCGACTGCGACGGGGCGCGCCGCCCACCGGCGCCGGCGTGGATCGCGCGCTCGGTGAGGCCGGCGAACGGATCGGTCACGAGGCCGTCGCACGAGGCGAGCGCGTAGATGATCGCCTGGGCCGAGCGCGGATCGAGCTCGCGGTGCAGCGCCTCGAGCTCGGGCAGGCTCGTGCCGTCGCGCAGCGCCGCGAGCACCGGGCGCTCGGTGTCGCCGAAGCCGTACTTCGGCAGGTCGGGGATCGCGTCCTCGCGCAGGATGTAGCGCGCGCCGAAGCGGCGCAGGTCGCTCGCCATGCGCTCGTCCACGAGGTTCATGCGCGCGCCCGTGTAGATCACCGCGCGCACGTCGACGCCGGCGGTCACCGGCCCGGTCGACGGCGCGTGGTCCTCGACGTGGTACTCGCCCTGCTCCAGCGCGAACGTGCGCGCCGCGCGCTGCGTGATGACGCGGTTGCGGAGCGCGACCGTCTTGTCGGGCGCGAGGCCGATCGCGGAGGCGAGCACGTCGACCTCATCGAGCGACGGCGCGAGCGCGATGCGGCGCTTGATGTCGTTGACCTGCGACGGCGTGATCGTGTGGTTCGTGAGGGCGACGCGCACGACCGCGTCCGCGGCGAGCGGCGAGCTCGCGGCGACGACGAGCCCGCGGTCGAACACGATGCGGAACTCACGGTCGCGCTCGCGCAGTACGACTTCTGCACAGCGGCCTCGCAGACCGAGCGCGCCGAGGGTCATCCCCCACGGACGCTCGTGCATGTTGCTGCGCGACATCGACTGCTAACCCCGACGATAACGTTGACGTTAATGCGCCCTCCCTTCAACCCCCTGCTCACATCGTGAGGACGCTGACGTCGAGGATACACGTGATCGCGCGTGCGGACATGCCCCACATCGCGTCGCGCTACGAGCGACGGCGGCGGCGCAGGAGGCCGACCAGTGCGAACGCGACGCCCAGCGCGGCCGTCGCGCCGCCGCCGGAGGTCGTACATCCTGCGCACCCGTGCCGGCCGCGCGAGGCGCTCATGTCGGCGGTCGGCATCGGCGCCCGGTCGAGCGACGCGGTGCGCGCGTTCCCGTGGTGCCGATCGCCGTCGTCCTCGTCGTCCTGCGCCGAGGCCGGGCGGCGATGCGACTTCTTGCGCGGCTTGCTCTCGGCGAGGTCGGCGTCGTCGGCGCCGTCCGCGTCGGCGTCCGCCTTCTTCTTCGCGTGGTGCGCGTGCGACGGCTTCGCCTTGCCGAGCGCGGCCGCGTCCTCGTGGGCGGCGAGGACCTTCGCCTTGTGCGCGCGCGCGGCCTCGACGGTGCCGCGCATCGCGCCGAGCTCGCTCTCCGGGATCGCGAGGAACGCGGTGTACGGCGTGACGAAGTTGTACGCGAGCGCGAGCTCGATCACCTCGGTCTTCATCTCCGGTGCGCTCGCGCCGAGCGACAGCTCCTCGAGCAGGTGCGCCACGCGCGACTGCGCCCACAGGCGGCCGACCCACGGCCGCGCCGGTGCGCGCGCGAGGTCGACGGTGCGCGTGTACGCGACGTCCTTGCCCGCGAGCCTGCCCTTGATGACGAAGCGCGCGGTGCCCGTGCCGCGCAGGCGCCCCGTGACGAGCAGCTCGTCCTCGGCGAACAGGTCGGGCAGCGTGCGCGGGTAGAGGCGCACGGCCTGCGCGCCCTCGACGTCGACGGACACGCCGACGAGCAGCGGCTTCGCGATCGAGGCGGCGAGGCGCGCCATCTCGGGGACGATCGCGTCGGTCGTCTGGATGCCGACGAAGCGGCCGCGCTTCACGGCGGCGAGGCGCTGGAGGAGCGGGCGGTTGACGTCGTTGCCGATGCCGACGGTGAACAGGCGCACGTCGCGCGTGTCGGTGTTCGCCGCCTTGATCGCCTTGTCGACCTCCGACTGCCCGTCGGTCATGAACACGACGACGCGCGGTCGCTCGGACTTCGGGTCCTGGCCGGAGATCGCGGTGCCGAGCGCGAGCGCGATGTCGGTGCCGCCGCCCTCGTGGAGGCGGTCGACGAACGAGATCGCGCGGGCGCGCGTGTCGGCGTCGAGCGTCTGCGGCAGCTTGAACAGCGGGTCGACCTCGTCGGAGAACGACACGACGTTCACGCGGTCGGTCGCGGGGAGGCGCCGGATCATGTCGGCGGCGGCCGCCTTCGCGTGCTTCAGCGGATCGCCGGTCATGCTGCCGGAGCGATCGATGACGATCGTGACGTCCTTCGCGGCGACGGCGGACGCGGGCGCGTCGGGCGCGGCGAGCGACAGCGCGAACCAGCCGTCGGTCTGCCCGGTGCCGGCGTGCACGTAGGCGGACGGCGTCCAGCCCGGCTCGTCGACGTCCCACTCGAGCGTGAGCGTGCCGCCGCCGGTGCCGCGCGCGCCGTCGGAGCGCAGGCGGACGCCGCCCGCGGCGGACTCGACGTGGAGCTTGTGCGTCGGCGAGCGCAGGTTCTTGACCGCGCCGGTCACCGAGATCACGACCTCGGCGTCGGGGCGCGTGAGCGGCGCCTCGTAGCGCACGACGCTCGCGCGGCGATCGAGCCACTTCGTCCAGCGCAGCTCGACGCGCTTCCGCTCGTTCGGCGCGATCGGAAACACCTTGAACGCGAACGCGCCGTCGCCGTCCTCCTCGAGGATGCCGGGGTCGCGGCCGCGCGCGGTGACGCGGTCGTAGACCTGGCGCGCGGTCTGGCGCTCGAACACCTCGCCGAGGATCTTCTCCTCGCCGTTCCAGTAGGCGAACCCCTCGACGACGCTGCCCGAGCCGGGGCGAAGCCGGTAGCGGCCCTCGATCGCGGCGCCGCTCTTGTTCACGTAGACCTGCGTGAGGGTGGACGTGGCGTGCTGGCCGTCGATCGCGACGGCGAGCCGCTCCTCCTGCATCGGGAAGGCTCCCGGGCTGCGATCGCTGGCGATCATCATCGCCTCGAGTCGATCGGCGACGGCGACCTGCGCGGCGGCGGGTCGCGCAGAGATCTGGGCTACGGCGCCGAGGGCGAGCCCGGCGCAGACGAGGCGCGTGACGGACATGTGAACCTCCGAACCCGCTCAACGCCCGGGCCCAAGATTCGATCTTTCACCGGTGTCTGGCAGGACCTGTCACCGGCTCGCAGCGTCACTCGGCGCAGCGCAGCTCGGCGAGGTGCGCCTCGAGCGTCGGCGCGAGCTGCGGGCAGGCGACGGCCGGATCATCGTCGCGGTCGGCGGGGAGCTGGGCGGTGGTGAGGCGGAGCGGGCGCTGGGTGACGAAGGTGCACAGGAGCAGCGCATCGCGCGCGGCGATGGTGCGCCGGCACGCGGCGACGCCGGCCGGGACGTCGAGGGCGCGGTCGAGCTCGGGGTCGACGTGCGGCTCGGCGAACGTGAAGCCGGAGCCGGCGGGCGGGCGCATGTCCTCGAGGCGGCGCAGCTGCGCGGCGGCCTCGGCGCGGTGCGCACCGTCGGGGCGGCGCGCGAGGTATACGCCGTAGAGCGCGAGCGCGCGCAGGCGGTACGCGGGCCGGCGCTCGGTCGCGCGCGGTGCGTCGACGAGCTCGCGGTAGGTCTGCGCGGCCTCGAACGCGAGCTCGGGGATCTGGAGGCGCGCGTAGGCGAGCTCGAGGAGGGCCGCGCGCTGCGCGGGGCGGTCGGCGTCGCGGCGCGCGGCGGCGAGGTAGTCGATCGCGAACGCCGGCGGCTCGGACAGCTTGCACTCGGGGACGCCGTCGGCGCCGACGAGGACGAGCGCGGCGCGCGCCGCATCCGCGAGGGAGCGCGCCTCGTCGCACCTGCCGGTGCGCCCCCAGCAGCGGACCGCGCTCGTCGCGAGCTCGCGCAGCGCGGCGTCGATCGGGACGTCGCGGCGCGCGAGGAGCGCGCGCAGCTCGCGGTCGACGTGGCGGCACCGGCGGTCGCGGCGCGCCGGATCCTGCACGAGCTCGCGCAGCGCCGCGACGCGCGCGGCGGGCTCCCCCTCGAGCGGGCTGCACGACGTGCGCCGGCGCAGCGCCTCGAGCTCCGCGGCGGGGACGGCGTCGGCGAGCGCGGTCGCGGCGTCGCAGTCTCCCGCCTCCATCGCGCAGCTCGCGCGCAGCACGCGCAGCGGGACCTCGCGCTGGAACGGGAGCAGCTCGGGCGCCGCGAGCGTCGCGAGGCACGCCTCGGTCTGCCCGGCCGCGAGCTGCCGCGTCGCGGCGAGCAGGCGCGGCTGCAGCACGTCGACGGGCGGCGGTGCGGGCTCCTCCTTCTTCGGCCACGCCGCGATGGCGACCACGGCGGCCGCGGCGGCGAACGCCAGCGCGCCTGCGATCAGGATCGGCGTGCGTCGGTTCGGCTCGTCGCGTGGACGCGGCGGCGGCGAAGACGGCGCGGGCGATGGTCGGCCGACGTCGGCTCGTCGAGCCGCCTGGCGCCGGCGCTCGGGGATCGTGGCGGCGGCCGAGAGGCGCGCGCGGTGCGGGACGGTGATGCGCGGGTCGATCGCCGGGTCGCCCGCCGGGTCGCTCGGGGCCGCGGCGGCGAAGGCTGCGAGCTCGGCGGCGAGCTCCTCGATGTGCGCGAAGCGATCCGCCGGGCGGGTGGCGAGGCCGCGCGCGATCGCGGCCCACGGGCCGGGGATGCCGCGCGCGGCGAGGTCGTCGGCGCTCGGCGCGAGCGGCGGCCGGCCGCCGAGCAGGGCCTCGGCGAGCGCGAGGCACAGGCTGTACTGATCCGCGCGACCGTCGACGGCGCCGCCGGTGCGCTGCTCGGGCGCCATGTACGCGGGCGTGCCGACGACGTGCCCCGAGCGCGTCAGCCGCTCGGCCGGGTCGCCGTGGCGCAGCTCCTCGGCGACGAGGCCGAAGTCGCCGACGCGCACGCGCCCGTCGTTACCGACGAGGATGTTCGCCGGCTTGACGTCGCGGTGGACCAGCCCGATCGCGTGCGCCGCCGCGAGCCCGCGCGCGGCCTGCGCGTACGCGTCGCACAGCTCGTGCGGCGTGCGATCGATCTGCCAGCGGTCGAGCGACTCGCCGTCGACGAGCTCGGTCGCGAGGAACACGCGGCCGTCCGTCGAGCCGACGTCGTGGATCGCGACGACGTTCGGGTGCTGCAGCCGCGCGAGCGCGCGCGCCTCGCGCAGCAGGCGCGCCTCGTGCTGCGCCTCGACGTCGTCGTGCAGCACCTTGACCGCGACGCGGCACGCGAGCCGCGGATCGCGCGCCTCCCACACCGTGCCCATCCCACCCGCACCGAGCACCCGCTCGAGCTCGTACCGCCCCACGCGCCCGAGCTCCTCCGGCCCCGCGTCCCCCGCCGCCGCCACGTGCCCGATCAGCGCGCGGCACGCCGCACACCCCGCCACGTGCTCCTCGATCGCCGCCAGCTCCGCCGCCGGCAACGCATGCTCGGCGAGCGCGATCAGCACGTCATCATCGGGGCAGCTCACGCGCGCCCTGCGATCGTCACGGGGCCGAGGGCGGGTCGCGCAGGACCCGGGACAGCGAGAGGTCGATCTTGCTGTCGAGCGCGTGGATGGCGCTGTCGATGCGATCGGGGGTGATGCCGAGGTCGGCGACGACGCCGGCGCGCGTCTGCTCGAGGAGGCGGGCGCGGGCGCTCGCGAGGGTGCGCGCGACGGTCGTGCGGTGGACCTGGTAGGTGGCGGCGATCTGCTCGAGGGTGAGGTGATCGACCATCGCGTGACGCAGGAAGGTGCGCTCGCGCGGGACGAGCGCCGCGACGGCGGCGGCGAACGCGCGCTTCACGGCGGCGTTGACCTGCGCGGACTCGTGGCGCTCGCGCGGGTCGTTCGACCCGCCGAGGACGGCGACCTCGAGCAGGTCGTCGTCGAGCTCCGCCTCGATCCTGCGCCCGCGCTCGGTGCGCGCCGCGTCGAGGAAGGTGCGCGCCGCCGTCACCTTGAGCCAGTTCTGCAAGAAGCCGAACCCGCCGTACTTGTGGAGCTGCGGCGGGCTATCGCCGCCGCCGACGAACAGCTTGATGCGCAGCCCCTGGCGCAGCTCCTCGGCGGACAGGCGGTGGAACCGCTGCACGAGCCGCGACAGGTCCGCGGCGTACGCGGCCTCGAACGCCGCGATCCCGCGGTCGTCGCCGCGGCACGCCCACCACGCGAGGTACAGGTCGTCGAGGCGCAGCCGCGGCAGCGCCGACGCCAGGTCGTCCTGGCGCGCGATGCGCTCGGCGGCGTACGCGGCGAGCTCGGCGCCCGGCGCCGGCCCGTGCGGCCACTGCTGCGCGATCGCCGCCATCCCGACCTCGATCCGCGCCGCGAGCGCATCCCCGCACGCCGCGCGCACGCCGGGCGCCAGATGCCTGCGGATCTCCTCCGTGAGCTCGGCGGGCGTCACCCCCGCATGATGACACGAGTCAGCGCAGTCGTTCGACGGCGGCGCGGGCACCGTCGGCGCGAGCCGACGTGGGGAACCGCGCCAGGAAGGCGTCGAAGCGGCGGACGGCGCCGGGGCGATCGCCCATGCGCTCGGCGGCGACCGCCGCCCAGTACGCGGCATCCTCGGCGATGTCGCGGTGGGTCGCGCGATCGAAGCGCTCGATCGCCTCGGCGTCGCGGCCGGCGCGCAGGGCCGTCCAGCCGTCGCGGAACGCGGCGAACGCCTCGTCGGCCGCCGGGGACGGCTCGGGCTTCACCGGCGCCTCCCACATCCCGCCGGCGGCGACGACGTAGCTGCGCCCGCGATCGTTCACCTCGACGGTACCGGCGATCACCGTGACCGTGGCGATCGCGCCGCGCTTCGTCGCGACCGTCGCCGCCGCCCCCTCGACCGCGACGCGCGTCCCGCCGCTCTCCACCTCCACCGGCGCGGCCCCGCGCGCATCCACGGTCACCGTCCCCTCGTGGAGCCGGATCACGTCGCCCGCGCGCTCGAACCGCGCGCCCGCCGCGCTCACCTTCGCCTCCGGGATCCACGCCACCGCGCCGCGCGCCGCCGCCGCCTCGTGCGCCAGCGCCACCGACTCCACGACCGGCGCGCGCGGCACCTCCAGCCCCGCGAGCGCCCGCCGCTCGTCGCGCGGCACCACCGCAAGCACGATCGCGGCCGCCGCGGCCGCCCCCACCCCCGCGATCGCCGCCCACCGCACGCCGCGCCGCGTCCCCGCGTCGACGCGGTGCCGGTCCTCGCGGCGCCGTCGCTGGTCCTCATCCGCGCGCGCCAGCGTCTCGGCCGCGAGGGACTCGCGCCGCGCGTCGGCATCCGCGCGCGCCAGCGTCTCGGCCGCGAGAGACTCGCGCCGCGGACCCGTGTCGGCGTCCGCGCGCGCCAGCGTCTCGGCCGCGAGGGACTCGCGCCGCCCGTCGGCATCCGCGCGCGCCAGCGTCTCGGCCGCGAGGGACTCGCGCCGCGAGGGCGCGAGGCGCGGCGGTGCGGCGAGCAGCGCGGCGAGCGCGCGGACCGAGCGCTGCTCGTCGACGAGCGCGCGACAGCGCGCGCAGCCCGCGATGTGGTCGGCGACGCCGGCGTCGGGCGCCTCCACCTCGGTCGCGAGATCGGCGAGCCGCTCGATGGCCGGGCACGTCATCGCTCACCTCCGAGCGCGGCGCGCAGGGCACGGCGCGCGTGGAAGACGCGGCGCCACAGGGTCCCCTCGGGGATGCCGAGGGCGGCGGCTGCGTCGGAGCCGCGCTCGCCCTCGAGGTCGACGAGGACGAACACGGCCCGCAGGTCGTGCGCGAGCCCGTCGATCGCCGCCGGCAGGCGCGCCACCACCGCGGGATCCGGCGGGGCGGCGCTCTCCACCGTCAGCTCGGCCGCCGCGCGCAGCGCCGTCTTGCGGCGGATCTCGCCGCGCGCGTACGTGCGCACGAGGTTCGCGGCGATCCCGAACAACCACGCGCGCACGTTCGCGGTGGTGCACTTCGCGGCGACGCGGAACGCGGTGAGGAAGGTGTTCTGCACGAGGTCATCCACGGAGGCGGCGTCGCTCGATCGCATGCGCGAGATGAACCGGTGCACGGCGTCAACGTGGCGCTCGAACAGCAGCGCCCGCGCGGCGCGGTCGCCGGTCGCGCACGCCGCGACGAGCCCCTCGTCGGTGAGATCCTCGCCGCGCACGTCGGTGCGGAGGCGCAACAGCTTGCCGTGGGTGCTCGTCGTCATCGTCGCCCGCTAGAACCGCCGGCGCAGGCCGCCGAGGACCATGCCCTCGACGTCGGGGAGCAGCGGCCGCGCTTGCAGCCCCTCGGCGGGGTCCTGCTTCCTGAGGAGCCACGTCACGATCGGCCCGCCGACGATTGACCAGTTGCGACCGACGTCGCGCCCGACGAGCGCCGACACCTCGGCGATCGGGAGCGTGTGGCCGTCGATCGTCCCGTACACCAGGGCGCCGAGCCCGCCCTGCAACCGGAGCGACCAGCGGGTCCCCGACAGGGTGCGCGCGAGCAGCCCGACGCCGCGGACGGCGCGCAGGTCGGGGTCTCCCGCCTTCGACCCGATCGAGACGTGCAGGCCGGCGCCGAGCGTCCACCCGCCGTGCTCCACGACGTCGAGCTGCGCGCGCAGCCCGCCCGCGGCGTGCTGCGCGACCAGGCCGATCGTGAACGAGCGCGCGCCGCCGTCCGCCTCGCCCGCGCCCGCGGGCGTCTCGCCACCGTCGTACGGCGCGATCACGCCGTACGACGGCGGCGCCCCGGCGACGAGCGACGCTCCAACCGGCGGCACCCCGGCGGCACTCGGAGCGATCGGAGCGATCGGAGCGCCCGGCGAGAACGGCGCGATCGGAGCGCCCGGCGAGAACGGCGCGATCGGCGCGATCGGCGAGATCGGCGCGATCGGCGCGCCCGGCGAGAACGGAGCGATCGGAGCGCCCGGCGAGAACGGAGCGATCGGAGCGCCCGGCGAGAACGGCGCGATCGGAGCGCCCGGCGAGAACGGCGCGATCGGCGCGATCACACCGTACGACGGCGCCACCTCGGGCGCCGCGGCCGCGACCTGCGCCGGTGCCGGTGCGAGCAGCACCGTGTCGTCGGCCATCCAGCTCGCGACGAGCACGCCCGCGCTCTGCGCATCCGGCACGATCCGCTCGCGCAGCCGGCCGTTGCCGCCGCGCGCGATCAGGTAGTAGCCGCCGTCCGTCGGCACGACCCGCACGTCGAGGGCCGTCGCGCACTGCCGCTCGGCGCGCACCCACGCCTCGATCGCCGCACGCACCGTCTCCGGAGCGCGCGAGATCGTCAGGTCGCACGCGCGCGACGGCTGCGTGACCGGCTGCGCGTCGGCCGCGCCGCCGACGAGCCCGATGAACAAGATGGAGGACAGCACCTTACGCATGACACCTCGGCTCCCACAAACCCGCCGGCCAACGGCCGCGCTGAAGACCGCACGAAGGGAATCGCTTTCCGCAGCGCGACCGCCGGCCAACGAGCTTGTACCGGGTGGTGCCCGCAGGGGCGCTTTTCATCGCCGCGGACCCAGCTTTTTTTCGGTGTCGCTACGGCAGCGAGGACAGCGCTTCCTTCAGCTGCGCGTTGTTCGGCTCGATCTCGAGGCCGCGCTGGAACATGCTGCGCGCTTTCGGGGGCTGGCCGAGCTGCAGGTGGATCTTGCCGAGGGCCCAGTAGACCTCGCCCTTGGTGACGCCGGCGTCGGCGTCGATGTTCTGCAGCACCAGCGACTGGTAGATGCGGCGCGCCTTCTCCCAGTCCTCGCTCGCGAAGTACAGCCGGCCGAGGCCGGTCATCGTCGAGACGTCGGTCGGGTTGACGCGCAGCGCCTCCTCGTACGCGGCGAGCGCACCGGCGCGGTCCCCGCGCGCCTCGAGGATGCCACCCTGGCGCTGGCGGAAGCGCGCGACGTCCTTCATCCGGCGCGCGGCCTTCGCCTCGTCGGCGAGGCGGCTGTAGATCGGCGCGGCCTCGTCGAGGCGGCCCGACGTGAAGTACAGGTCCGCCAGCGGCGCGAGGACGCGCGCGTCGTCGGGCGCATCGGCCGCAGCCCGCGAGAGCGCCGACATCGCACCGTCGGTGCGGTTCGCCTTGCGCTCGAGCTCCGCGATCTCGACGAGCACGGCCACGCGCTCGGCCGCCGACGTCATCGTCGCGACGCGGCGGTTGAGCATGTCCGCGAGCAGCGCCGAGTCGCGGCGCTCGCGCGCCAGCTTCTCGAGCGCGGCGATCGCCGGGCCGTGGTCGGGCGCGTGCTTGAGGGCCTGCTGGAAGTGGAGCACCGCCGTGTCGGGATCCGAGTCGCCCGTGCGCGCGACCTCGCCGAGCCGGAAGAACAGGTCCGCGGCGTCGCGCCCCGCGGGAGGCGGGTTCGACTTGAGCGCCTGCTCGAGCGTGGCCTTGCACTTGTCCCAGTCGCCGTCGCGCTCGTAGATCTTCGACAGCCGCGTGAGCGCGGCCACCGAGCCCGGCTCGCGCGCGAGGATCTTCTCGAGGATCTCGCCGGCCGCCGTGGCGTCGTCGAGCTTGTCGCGGTCCTCGAACACGTCGGCCGCCCGCGCGAGCGCGCCGATCTCGGCGGCCGCGTCGCCGAGCGTCGCCTGCAGCTCCGCGTAGCGCTCGAGCAGCTCGACGAGGTCGCGCCAGCGCTGCCCCGCCGCGAGCAACCGCTCGAGCTCGACGTAGGCCGGCGCGTGCGTGTTGTCGAGGTCGAGCGCCGCGTACCAGCTCGCGATCGCATCGTCGATCGCCTGGCGCTTGTCCTCGGCGAGCCGCGCCATCTCGGCGTGGATCGCGACCTTCTCCTTGCTCGTCTTCGCGAGGCCGAGCCGCCGCGTCTGCATGTCGCCGACGGCCATCCAGTCGCCGGCCTTGCCGTACGCCGCCTCGAGCGACTGCATCGCGGCGAGGTCGTCCGGATCCAGGTCGAGCACCGCCTGCCACGACGTCGCGGCGCGCGGCGAGTCGCTCTCGAGCTGCGCGATCTCGACGCGCAGCTTCTTCTCGTCGGCGGTCGACGACGCGAGCCGCGCCGCCTTGTGCAGCGTGTCGATCAGCTCGGGCTTGTTCGACGTCGCGCGGTACAGGTGCGCGAGCTCGTCGAGCGCGCCGCGGTCCGTCTCGTCGGCGTCGAGCAGCTCCTTCCACGCGGCGATCGCCTGCGCGCGGTCGCCGGCGCGCTCCCAGATCAGCGCGACCTCGGCGAACGCCGTGCGCTTCTCGACGAGGTCCGACACGATCCGGCCGCGGCGCAGCAGCGCGTCGGCGAGCCCCGCCTGGTCGCCGTTCTGGCGCAGGATCTTCACCAGGTCGTCGAGCGCGCCGAGCGCCTCGGGGTCGAGCGCGAGCGCGGCGCGGTACGAGCCCGCCGCCTCGTCGAGCTGACCGAGGTGCTTGCGCTGGATCCGCCCGAGGAACGTCCACAGCGTCACCTGCGTCTCGCGCTCGAGGTCCTTCGCCTCCTTCACGATCTCGCCGACGCGCCCCGCGACCTCGGGCCACTGCCCGAGCCGCTCGGCGAGCCGGTCCGTCTCGGCGAGCGCCTGATCCGACGACGGATCCGTCGCGAGCCAGCGCAGCGCCGCGTCGAGCGCCCGGCCGCGGTCGTTGACCCGCTGCTCGGAGATCTCGACGATGCGGGCGAGCAAGCTTGCGCGGTCCACCGGATCCGGCGTCACCGCGAGCCGCGCCTCGAGCACCATCACCAGGCGCGCCGAGTCGCCGTCCTGCTCGAACAGCGGCTCGAGGATGTCGACGATCTCCGCGCGCTGATCCGGCGACGCCGCGAGCATGCGCTCGAGCGCCGCGCGCGACGCCGTGTGGCCGGGGACGATGTTCAGCACCTCGCGGTACGCCGACACGGCCGCCGCCGCGTCGTGCAGCGTCGTCTCGTACAGATCGCCGAGGCGGAACAGATACTCCGCCGTCTGCGCGTCGTCGTCGGTGGCCGCCGACTGGCGGCGCAGCACGTTCGCGAGGTCCGCCCACCGCGACGACCGCGCGAGCACGCGCTCGAGCGCCGTCAGCGCCGGCCGCGGATCGCCGCCGTTCGACGCCCGCTCGAGCGCCGTCGCCGCGCGCGCGAGGTCCGCCAGCCGGTCCTCCGCGACCTGGCCGAGCGTCATCGCGTACGTGTGCTCGACGTCGCCGGGCAGCGAGCGCCCGAGCAGGTCGTCGAGGCGCGCCGCGAGATCCGACCACAGCTTCGTGCCCTCGCCGGTCGCGGCGAGCCGCACGAGCGGCTGCAGCAACTCCGGGTCCTCGGGCGAGGCCGCGATCGCGCGCGACCACACGGCGAACGCCGCCGCCGTGTCCGCCGCGAGCGTCTCGTGCACCTCGGCGAGCGCCGTCCAGTCCGCGCGCAGGTCGCCCGCGCGCGAGCCGAGCGCGATCCGGCGCTCGTACACGCGCACGAGCCCCTCCGCCGACTTCTGATCGCGGTACAGCCGCTCGAGGATCGGCGTGACCGCCTCGACGTGGTCGTCGGCGGCCATCAGCGCGAGCAGCGCGTCGCGCGCCGGGGCGTGCGTCGCGAGCACCTGCAGCACCGCGCCGTAGCGCGGCACCGCGGCATCGGGGTCGGATAGCTCGGTCTCGACGAGCTTCGCCGCCCGGAACGCCAGGTCCGCGCGCTCCTCTGCGGTGATCGCGAGCAGCGCCCGCCGATCGATCACGTCGAGCAGCTCCGGCGCCATCTTCTGCGCCGCGTAGATGCGGTCGAGCTCGGCGAGCGCCTTCGGCTCGCCCGCGTCGTCGTCGAGGACGGCGACGAGCTGCGCGATCGCCTGGTAGACGTCGCGCAGCTGGACCTCGTAGACGACCGCGGCCGCGTGGCGCAGCTCGCGCCGCGCGCTCACGTCGGTCGACAGCTCGATCTTGCGCTCGAGCGTCGCGGCCAGGTCCACCGCATTGCCGGTGTCGCGGTACAGGCGCTCGAGCGCGTCGAGCGCGACGTCATCGGCGTCGTCGACGCCGAGCACGCTGCGGTACGCCGCGATCGCCGCCGGCTTGTCCTCGAGGATCTCCTCGTACAGCGCCGCCACGCGGTGCAGCAGCACCTGGCGCACGCCACCATCGTCGGTGAGGTCCGCGCGCCGCGCGACCACGACCACGAGCTCGGGGATGCGGCCCTCGAGCGCGAGCAGCCGGTCGAGCGCGGCCAGCGCGACGACGTCGTCGGGCCGCGCCTCCTCGACCTTGCGCCACGCCGCGATCGCCTTCGGCAGGTCCTGCCGCTCCTGCTCGTGGATCGCCGCCGCGCGCGCCCACAGGGCCGCGGACAGATCGGCGTGCGGCGCCGCGCCGGCGCCCGCCTCGAGCGTCGCGACGGCGTCGTCCCACGCCTCGAGCTTACCGGCGAGCGCGAGCAGCTTCGCGAGGCTGTCCTCCTCGGCGACGTCGATCCGCCACGCGCGCGCGAGCGCCTCGAGCGCGAGGTCGAGCGCACCGCCGCGCTCCTCGTGCAGCGTCGCGATCTCGTGCAGCGTCTGGATCTGCGTGATCGGATCGCGGATGTACTCGAGCTTCGCGTCGAGGATCACGACCAGCTTCTGCCACCAGTCCTGCTCGCGGTAGACCGGCTCGAGCAGCTCGGCGATGCGCTCGCGGTGCTGCTCGTGCACGACCAGGCGCTCGAGCGCCGCGACCGAGCGATCCCAGTGCGCGCCCTCGGCGATCACGTGCTCGTGCTGATCGATCGCCGCCTGCGTGTCGGACAGGTGCGTCTCGAGTAGCTCGGCGAGCGCGAGCCGGAGCTCCGCGATGTGCAGCGGCGACTGCGCGCGCTGCAGCTGCGCCTCGAACAGATCGACGAGGTCGCGCCACTGCGCGCGGCCGCGGTACAGCCGCTCGAGCTCGCGCACGGCCTCCTTGTACGCCTGCTCGGCCTGCGGCGAGCCGCCGGCCTCGACGGCGGCGACGACCTCGCGCCAGCCGTCGATCGCGCGCCCCGCATCGCCGAGGCCGCTCTCGAGCAGCCGCGCGCGCTTGATCAGCGCCTCGCGCCGCAGGGTCTCGTCGCCGTGGCCGATCACGTCGTCGTAGATCGCGACGAGCTCGGCCGGCTTGGCGTGCCGCGACAGCAGGTCCTCGAGCCGGCGCACGAGCTCGCGCGCGTCGGGCACCGCGTCCTCGACGTGGATCGACAGCGCGCGCCGCCCCGCCGCGTAGGCGCGATCGGCGTCGTTGAGGCGGCGGTCGTAGATCGTGGACGCCGCGATCGCGATCTCGCGCAGCTCCTCGGAGTCACCGCTCTCGTCGTCGAGGTAGCCCTGGTAGGTCTGCGCGACGAAGGCCCAGTTGTCGACGATCGACGCGAGCCGCTGCAGCTGGTCGCGCGACGTCGGGTCGCTCGGCGCCTCGCGGAACACGCGCGCGTACCAGTGGCTCGCG
The DNA here is from genome assembly GCA_019637375.1 of Deltaproteobacteria bacterium. Lineage (GTDB taxonomy): Bacteria > Myxococcota_A > Polyangia > Haliangiales > Haliangiaceae > JABFXX01. The sequence continues at coordinate 85,733 of JAHBVW010000034.1, forward strand.
TGCTCGAAGTCCTCGAGCTGCTCCTCGTACAGGCGCGCCACGAAGCGCGTCAGCTTCAGGCGGTCGCGCGGATCGCTCGCGCTCTCGAGCCGCGCCTCGTAGACGCGGATCAGGTCGTGCCAGCGCGCCTGGCCGACGTAGATCGGCTCGAGCACCTCGGCCGCGACGACGCGCAGGTCCGGATCGACGAGGTAGCGCTCGACGGCGGCGAGCGCCACCTCGTTGCGCGGATCGCCCGACAGCGCGGCCGAGTAGTTGTCGATCGCGGTCTCGAAGTCGCGCAGCTGCTTCTCGTGGATCTCGCCGAGCTGCACGCGCAGCGCGACGGCCTCGTCGATCGTCGTCGCGAACCCGAGGCGGCGCTCGTACAGGTCGACGACGTCGGGCCACCTGCCCTGCTCGCGGTACAGCGCCTCGAGCGCGTCGACGGCATCGCGCCGCTCGGGCGCGACGGCGAGCACCTGCTCCCACGTCGCGATCGCCTCGTCGGGGCGCGCGAGCTTCGCGTACAGCCCCGCCGCCTCGACGAGCGCGGCGACGCGGTCCTCGACGTCCGCGCTCGCGGTGTCGGCCTGGCGCAGCAGCACCTCGGTGAGGCGCTCGTCGTCGTTCGTCTCGCGGTAGATGCTCTCGAGCGCGGCGAGTGCGCGGGCGTCGTCGGGCTGCGCGTCGAGCACCTTCTGGTAGTAGTCGCGCGCGAGGTTCAGGTCGCGGCGCACGGCGCGCGACAGGTCGGCGATGTCGAGGTACAGGCGGCGCTGGATGTCGGCGTCGAGGACCTCCGGCGCGACCTCGCGGTACGCGTCGATGAGGTCGCTCTCGCGCCCGAGCTCGCCCGCGAGCCGCTCGGTCTCGGCGACGACGCGCGCGAGCTCCGGCTCGGTCGCCGCGTGGCGCAGCGCGAGCAGCTGGGCCGCGAACGCGCCCGGCTTGTCGCCGAGGCGCACCTCGCGCAGCCGCACGACCTCGGCGAGCGCGCGCAGCTTCTGCGTCGCGTCGTCGGTCCACTCGGCCGCGCGCTGCTGCAGCTGCGCGAGCCGCTCGAACTGGCTCGTCGCGTCGTACACCGGGCGCAGGATGTCCGCGGCCATGCCGCGCAGGTCCGGATCGCCGAGCGCGTTCTCGACGGCGGCGATCGCCTGCGGGTGCTGCGGCTCGGCCTCGAGCACCGCCGACCAGCGCTCGAGCGCCTCGGTCGGGCGGGACAGCGGCCCGGCGAGCAGCTGCGCGATCTCGATGTAGATCGGCAGGCGCGCGATCGGATCGAGCACCGCCTGGCGCTCGAGCACGTCGAGCAGGTCGGCGTGGCGCCCGGCCTCGCGGTAGAGGCGCGCGAGCTCGGACAGCGCCGGCCGGTTGTTCGGATCGCGGTCGACGATCTCGAGGTGCGCGGCGATCGCCTCGTCGGGCTCCTCGAGCATGACCTCGTGGATCTCGGCGACCCGCGCGAGCAGCGCGTGCGCGGCCTCGTCGTCGGCGCGGTCGAGCTTGCGGCGCAGGACGTCGATCAGGTCGCGCCACTTCTCGCCCTGCTGGTACAGGCGCTCGAGCGCGTCGAGCGCGCCCTCATCCGCGGGCGCGTCGTTGAGGACGTCGCGCCAGGTCGCGATCGCGGCGTCGCGATCGGACAGCTTGTCCTCCTCGAGCGCGGCGACCTTGCCGAGCAGCATGCGGCGCTCGGCGGCGTCCTCGGCCCACTCCGACTGGCGGCGCGTCACCGCGCGCAGCTCGGACCACGCGCGCGCCTCCTCGTACAGGCGCGCCAGCGCGGCGCCGGCGCGGCGCACGACGGCCGGGTTCGTCGGATCGCTCTCGAGCAGCCGGCGGTACGCGGCGATCGCGCGCTGGCCGTCGCCGAGCTGGATGTCGTAGTACGTCGCCAGCTCGCCGAGCAGCGCGCCGCGCGCGGCGACGTCGGTGGCCGGCGCCGCCGACGCGGCGGCCTCGAGCGCGGCCGTGGCCTCGGGCCAGCGACCGAGCGTTTGGGCGAGCCGCGACAGCTCGCCGCGCGCCCGCTCGTGCGTCGGGTCGAGCGACAGCACCTCGATCCACGCGTCGAACGCGTTCGGCGCGTACGCGAGCTCGGCCTCCTCGATCGCGGCGACGCGCGCGAGGAGCTCGACGGCCTCGGTCCCCGTCGCGAGGCGGCGCTGCGCGCGCAGCACGCCGACGAGGTCCTTCCACAGCTTGTCGTGCTCGTACAGGGGCTCGAGCGTGCGCGCGATGCGCATCGCGATCGCGTCCGTGCGCCCTCCGCCGGCGCCCAGGGCCGCGACCTCGCGCTCGACGGCCGGCGGCAGCAGCTCCTCGAGGAGCTCGCACGCATCGGCGTGCCCGCGCTGCTTCGCGATGACCTCCTCGAGGAGATCGACCGCACGCACGGGCTGGTTCAGGCGGTGCGCGAACAGCTCGGCGCGGCGGTAGGCGAGCTCGACCTGCTCGCGCGGGCTGCGCGCGTGATCGACCTGGCGCGCGAGGAGCTCCTCGAGCTCCTGCCACTGCGAGCCGGCGGCGTACAGCCGATCGAGCGCCGCGAACGACGCGAGGAAGCCCGGATCGAGCTCGAGCACGCGGCGGTGCGCCGCGGCGGCCTCGGCCGGCTGATCGAGGACGTCCTCCTCGAGCGAGGCGAGCTCGAGCAGCACCGCGCGCTTGAGGTCGCTGTCGAGCGCGACCTCGGCGCGCCGCACGAGGAGCGCGCGCAGATCCGTCCAGCGCTGGTCGAGGCGGTACGCGCCGGTGAGGGCGTCGAACGCGTCGGCCGCGTCGATCTCGACCTCGAGCACGGCGAGCCACGCGCGCTCGGCGAGCGCCTTGTCGGCGAGCCGCTCGCCCGCGAGCAGCGCGAGCTCCGTCGCCACCGCGCGCACCTGGTGTCCACCTTCGCTCGCCGCGCTCGGGCCCGTCGCCTTCAGCGCCGCGAGCGCCGCCGTCAGCTGCTGCGCCCACTCGCCGTCGCGGCCGAGCTGCCCGGCGAGGAGGCCGAGCATGCGCCGCGTCTCCGCGTCGGCCGGATCGGCGCCGACGACGCGCAGGCCCGCGCCCCACGCCGCGCCCGGATCGCCGAGCTCGGTGTGGTAGATGCGCATGAGCTGGCGATCGAGGTGCAGCCGCTCGGGGGGGCTCGTCGCCTCGCCGGCGCGGATCACCTCGAGGGCGAGCGCGTGCTGCGTCCTGCGGTCGGGGGCGTTCTCGAGGTGCGGCAGCACGAGGCGCGCCGCGCCGACGCGATCGGCCGGCGGCACCTTCGCGCCCGGCCCCTGCGCCGGCAGGTAGCGCGCGAGCGCGGCGACCGCCGCCGGGCGCGCCTCCGCCTCGCTCCCCCTGCCCTGTTTGATCGCGAGCGCGTCGCGGTAATACGCGAGGGCGCGCTCGGGGCGATCGAGCTGCGCCTCCTCGAGGCTGCCGAGGCGCATGAGCAGGTCGAAGCGCAGCTGCGCCGCGTCCGCGGGATGCACGGCGAGCTCGGCGTCGAGCACCTCGACGAGCGACTCCCAGTCGCCGCGCGCCTCCTCGATGCGCGACAGGGCGCGCAGCGCGCGCAGCTGTCCCGGCACCGTCTGCAGCGCCTCGCGGTACGTCGCCGCGGCGCCGTCGAGATCGACGAGCTTCTCCTCCTGCAGCGAGGCGATCTCGATGAGCAGCGAGGCGCGCTCCGTCGCGTCCTTCTCGCGCGCGGCGCGCCGGCGGTACGACGCGAGCAGCTCGGGCCAGTCGGCGAGCTGGATCGCGAGCTCCTCGAGGTGCTGCTCCGCCTCGCGATCGTCGGGGGACAGCGCGATGACCTGGCGGTGGTACGTGCGCGCCCGCTCGGGGTCGGCGAGGCGGCGGCTCGCGATGCGCGCGAGCTCGCGGTAGAGCTTGAGCCGCGTCGCCTCGGGCAGCGCGGCGGAGCCCGGCGAGGGTCCGGAGGAGCCGTCGGCGGAGGATTCGAGCGATTCGATCGTCCGGTTCGCGTTGCGCTCGAACGACGCCGCGACGTCCTTCCAGTGCTCGGCCTCGCTCGCGAGGCGCAGCACGTCCGCGTACAGCGCCTCGCTGCCGGGATCGAGGTCGAACGCGCGCAGCGTCCACGTGAAGGCGAGCGTGCGCGACGCGAGCTTCTGCTCGCACAGCTGGCGGATCTGCGCGATCTTCGCGAGGCGCGCCGCCGCATCGGGGGCCGCGCCGAGCTCGATCTCGAGGATCTGGATCAGCTTCGACCACTTCTCCTGCTTCGTGTAGATCGGCGCGAGCGCGCCCGCGGCGCCGACGTGCTGCGGCTCGACGGCGAGCACGCGCTCCCACACCTGGCGCGCGCGGTCGAGCGCCTGCGCGGCCGGCGACTCGCCGGCACCGGAGCGCTGGATGCGCCGGCGCGCCGCCGTCGGACCCGACGGCTGATCGACGATCGGCTGCGGTGCGCCGCTCGCGCTCCCCTTCTCCGCCGCGTCCGCGCGCTGCTGCGCGAGCTGCGCGGCGCGCTCGACGAGCGGCAGCCGCTGCGCCTTCGCGTCGAGGCGATCGGCGATGCCGAGCAGCACCTCGACGAGCTCCTCCTCCTGGTTGAGGCGCGCGTACAGCCTCTCGAGGCCCGTGAAGTCGCCCGCCGTGGCGTACAGCTCGCGCAGCGTGCGCAGCGCCTTCGCGTGGCCCGGCTCGAGCTCGAGGATCTCCTGCCACGCCGTGGCGGCCAGCGCCGGCGAGCCGAGGCGATCGGCGTAGATCTGCCCGAGGCGCTCGTACAGCGCGATCGCGTCGCGGTTCGCGGCCGCCTTGACCTGGCGGTGCAGCACCTCGGCCGCGGCGTGCCAGCGCTTCTCGCGCTCGTACAGCGCGACCAGCGCCGCGAGCGTCTCGGGGTGGTCGGGGCCGCTGTCGGCGAGGACCTGGTTGTAGATCTCGATCGCGAGGCGCGTGTCGGCGAGGCGCTCGGCGGCGAGCTTGGCCATCTCGCCCTGCTTCGCGCGGCGCTCGTCGCCCGCGAGCGTCGACGCCTCGCGGCCGAGCACGTCGATCAGCGCGCGCCACTGCTTGCGCTTGATGTAGATGTCCTTGAGCTTCTTGATCGCGTCGGCGTCGCCCGGCGACACCTCGAGGACGCGCTCGAGCGGCTTGATCGCGTTCGCGAAGTTGCCGAACCGCTCGGCCCACAGGTCCGCGATCTCGCGCAGCAGCTTCACGCGCTCCGCGTCGGGGACGTCGGGCATCTCGCTCTTGCGCGTGAGCACCGCGATCAGGTCGTTCCAGCGGCTCAGCGTGCGGAACTTCGCGGCGAGCTCGTCGGTCGCGCGCCGGTTGTCCGGATCGATCTTGAGGATCGCGTTGTACGTGTTGATGACCATCACGTCGAGCCGCAGCTTGTCGCGGTAGATCTCGACGATCTCGTGCAGCTTCGCGACGCGGCCGGTGACGTCGCTCTCGGGGAGCCGCTCGCTCTCCTCCTTCATCAGGTCGAGGAGCGCGTTCCACTTCTCGGTCTTGCGATAGAGCCGCGCGAGCGCCGCGCGCGCCTGTCCGGACGTCGGACCGTTCGGATCGGCGCGCAGGTGCTGCTTCCACGCGTCGATCGCCTTCTCCGGGTTGTTCTGCTGCTCGGCGAGCTCGGCGATCTCGAGCCCGATCGGGCGCACGCTGTCGCTCTTCGCGCGCGGCGCCTTCTCGACGGAGCGCAGCAGCGCGAGGAGCTTCTGGTGCTCGCCCTTCTGCGGGTAGTACAGGCGGTAGAAGTCGAGCGCGACGGGGTGCGCCGGCTCGGTCTTGCGCACGCGGCGGAAGTACTCCTCGGCCTGGTCGAGGTCGCCCAGGTGCTTCCACAGCACCATCGCGATCTGGAGGAGGATGCCGACGTCCTCGCCGCCCTTGTCGACGTCGCGGCGCGCCTTGAGCGCGGCCTGGTACGCGGTGACGAGCGCCCTCCAGTCGCCGGCGGAGGCGAGCGCGTCGGCCGTCGAGCGCAGCGCCTGCGGCTGCGCGGGATCGAGCTGCAGCACGCGGCGCAGCGCGGCCTCGGCGCGATCGGGCGCGTCGAGCTGCGAGCGCGCGATGTCGGCGAGCATGAGCAGCGCGCCGACCTTGTCCTCGGCGGTGGCGCCGACCTCGGCGCGCTGCTCGAGGAGCGCGATCAGGTCCTGCCAGCGGTTCGTGCGGCGCAGGAGGCGCACGAGGTGGAACGCGGCCTTGGTGTTCCGCGGGTCGATCTCGATCGCCTTGCGGAGGTAGCCCTCGGCCTCGGGAGCCTCCGGCTGGAAGCGGACGTAGGTCTCCGCCGCGCTGACGAACAGCGACGTCGCGAGGCCGCGGTCCGTCGAGGCCGTCGCCTCCGTCACGTACTTCTCGGCGAACTTCTTCCAGTTCGACGCGGCGAGCTCGATCTCGCCGAGCGCCTCCTTCGCCAGCGTGTCGTCGGGGCGCAGGTTGCGCACCTCGACGAACGCCTCGCGCGCCGCGGGCACGTCGAGCAGCTCGCCGTCGAGGAGGATGCCCTTCTCGAGGAGGAGATCGATCTTGCGATCGACGTCGCCGGTCGCGGCGAGCTCGACGTCGAGCAGCTGCACGACCGCATCCGGACGGCCGCGGCCCGCGAGCACCTTGCGCGCGGACGAAAAGCGCGTCGCGCGCACGTCCGGCGGGGTCTGTCGCGCCGCGTTGGTCAGCGCCTGGAGCGCCTGCGCGTCGTCGGGGTCGTGCTCGATGACGGTGAGGAGTGACGAGAGATCGGCCATGGCGTCCCGGGCGGCCAGCCGCCCGAGGAAAACGGGCCGGCGACCGCGGGAAATGCTACCGACCGCCTCGGACGGACACAACGCCGATGGCCAATTCGTTCAGGGGTTTATCGCAGCGCCTCGCGCGATCGCGTCGTGCGTGTCGGGGCGGCTCCGGAGTCGAGCGGCGCGAGGTGATCGACCGCGAAGCGGCGGCCCGGTCCCGTATCCAGCGCGGGCAGATTACCCGCACAATCCGCGTAGTACGGCTGCCACCGCCATGTCCAAGACCAACGCCGCCATCCGCGACGGGCACGAGGGCGCGAACGACGCCGCCAAGGCCGATCCGAACGCCGAACGTCTCGCGCTGCTGAAGCAGAACGTCGTCGGGCCGTGGTCGACCTTGCTCGCCCAGATCCCCGCCGCGTCCGACCCGAAGAAGGTGACGCACGTCCGCAACACGGCCTACGAGCTGCTGTTCGAGCGCAAGCCCGGCTACGACGCGTTCGCCGCGTACCTGTCGGCGGACCCGGCGCTGGCGCCGTACCTGAAGGCGGCGCAGGAGGCCGACGCCGCGGTCAACCCGGACCGCACGCAGCTCGCGCACATCATCGACGCGGTCGTGCAGCTCGGCGCGAACGCGACCGCGAAGGACGACGGCCTGCTCCAGCGCGCGCACGGGCAGTGCCTCGCCGCGTACGTGAAGATGTCGGGGCCCGGGCGCCAGTACGTGAGGAAGCAGGCGTTCGTGCAGGGCATCGCCTCCCCCGAGGTGAAGAGCCTGCTCCTCGGCGAGTCCAGGCTCGCGCCGCTCGAGATCGCGCCGAAGCAGGCGGGCGCCGACGCCGCCGGCGACGACAAGGCGCTGCAGCCGCAGGTCGACGGGCTGCGCGACCAGATCCTCGCGATCGACGTCGCGGATCGCTCGGAGGTCGGCCGCAAGGCGCGCCGCGAGCTGTCGCAGCAGCTCGGCAAGGTGGACGCGCGCGTCCTCGACAAGCTTCGCGGCAACCTCAAGGTCACCGCGAAGCTCGCCGAGATCTCGGCGGCCGATCGCGCCGACGTCGGCCACCCGGCCGACTACATGGACGTCGCGTGGTCCGCGGACTCGGTGATGCAGCTGTGGTGGGGGATCCGCCAGCTCGACAAGGGCAAGCAGTTCGAGCAGGTGAAGGCATACCTCGCCGCGCGCCCCGGCCCGGCGAACCTGGCGCTGCGCTCGCGCGTGATGCAGAACGAGTTCATCGCGCGCGCGGTCGGCGACTTCTCCGCCGAGCAGCAGCAGGTGATCACGCGCCTGGTCGCGCGCGGCACCGCCGAAAAGTCGGCCATCGACACGCTGCACGACGCGGGCGCAGGCAAGGCGTCGGCGGCGGACGCCGTGCGCGCCGCGATCGAGATGGCGCGCGACCCGTCGTTCGACGGGCTGCGCGGCGATCAGCTGTTCCGCCACGCGATCGAGAGCGGCAACAACCGCGTGCAGGTCGTCGTCGAGGGCATCCACACGAGCGCGTACGACTTCGTGCTGCGCTCGTGGGGCGTGATCCCGAATGCGCCGAGCAAGGACCCCGAGAGCGCGCTGCCCCAGGACGCCGTGAACCCGACGGGCGAGAAGGCGCCCGACGAGAAGGAGATGGCGAAGCTGCACGCCGTCTTCCCGCCGACGGTCCAGAAGCTCGGCGCCGAATTCGCGAGCTGGTTCTACGTCAAGGACAAGACGATCATCGACGCGCTGCTCGAGTTCGAGAACACGTGCGCGGCACCCGACATGCGCGACCTGTTCCGCCGCGCGAAGATGCACCCCGGCGTCGAGCTGCAGGCGCGCGCGAACGCCGACTCCCGCATCGGCAACATCCGCGACAAGCTGCACCGCGGCCTGTCCGACGACACGCGCCAGGTCGCCGAGCGCGTGCTCGGGATCCGCGTCGACGCGGCCGCCGTCGGGCGCATCGACGGCCAGGTCACGCTCGCCGACGACGCGCACGGCCAGCGCGCCGGCGGCGTCGTGCCGCTCATGCAGGCGCTGCGCGAGGTCAAGTCCAAGGGCGGCCCGACGGTCACGCAGGTCGCGCGCGCGACCGCGGAGAAGATCGCCGACAAGCTCAACGCGTGGCACGTGTGGGGTGGGTGCGCGAAGGTCGACGTCACGACGCCGTTCCAGGCGTTCCGCGCGATGTTCGATCAGGCCGCCGAGGTCAAGGAGGGCCAACCCGCGAAGACCGTGATGCAGACGCTCGAGGAGGAGACCGGCATGAAGGGCCGCCTCCACCCGATCGAGCTCCTCGTCAACGTGTTCCACGAGGTCCCGGGCGGCGGCGACCTCGCCGGCCGCATCCAGGAGCGCGTCGAGGACAGCGAGAAGGCGGCGACGCTCAAGGAGCTCGGCCTCGACGCCGCGGCCGTCGCCGTGCGCAACAAGGTCCCCGAGCCGCCGCCGCAGAGCGACCTCGAGAAGGAGGCCGACGGCCTCTACCAGAAGATCATTGCGGCGCAGTCGATGCTGGACTCGCACCACGTCGACGTGCGCGCGTGCGAGGAGGTCGCGAAGGCGTGGGCGCGCGCGAGGTCGCACGATCAACCACAGCAGCAGCAGGGCGCGGCGCAACCCGCCGCCGGCGGCGCGCAGACGTTCTCGGCGGCGTACCGCGGCAAGTACGGCATCGATCCGCACCGCCACATCGTCGACGTCGCGCGCGCGCTCGCGGCGCGGTTCGACGACAAGTCCGACAAGCAGGCCGCCGACAACAACCTCACCTCCCTCGCGCAGACGCTCGGCATCACGAAGGACGAGATCCGCGCCGAGGTGAAGGCGCCGGCGAAGATCGACGTCGCGACCGAGCAGCCGCTGCCGAGCGGCTACACGCCGCAGAAGGCCAAGGCCGCCGCCGACAAGATCTGGCAGGGCCTGAAGGACGGCGACGTCGTCGTCGTGCGCCGCGAGCTCGACGGCCGCCGCCCCGACGAGCAGGACCTGATCAAGCGCTTCTTCAAGGAGCTCTCGGGCGACGTCGAGCTCGAGTTCTACGTGCGCCAGGCGCTCGAAGGCGCGCAGCGCGGCGGCATGTTCGCCGCGGCCGGCGGCGAGGGCGTGCACGGCCAGAGCGATCCGGGCCGCCAGCTCGCGAACACGTCGGACGCGCGGTCGTGGACCGAGACGCTCGACATCGCGCAGAAGGGCAGCGTCGGCATCCTCACGCGCGTGAAGGTCGCGCTCGACAACTCCGACAAGAACGAGATCTTCGGCATCATCGACGACGCGACGCCGGAGCAGCGCCGCCAGATCATGGGCGACGAGCCCACGATGGGCCTCTTGCGCGACAAGCTCGGCAAGGGCGTCGACTTCGATCGCGTGTACGCGGTGCTCACCGGCACCGCCGACATGGCGACGCGCCTGTACTCGCGCTCCGAGGGCAACGTCGACAGCTCGTTCTGGCGCCACTTCTCGGACACCGACACCGAGGGGATGAAGCGCGACATCAAGGACTACGCGGCGCGCCGCAAGGAGTTCCACACGCGCGCGCTCGAGGACGCGGGGCAGACCCCGGAGCGGAACCCGAACTTCGAGGACGCCGTCGCCGCGCGCGTGAAGGACGACCTGCTGAAGGTCTACGACAACCCCGACGCGCGGAAGGTGATCGAGAACGAGTTCCCGGCGTGGTTCACGAGCGGCCCGAACAAGGTCACCGGCACCGGCCGCTCGATCGAGGGGCAGTTGCTCAACTCGGGCACCGACGCGAACACGAGCGCGATCACGTCGGATGGCTTCGAGTGGTCGAGCGACATCCTCGCGCAGGTGCGCGCGCTCGCGCCCGAGCAGCGCAAGCGCTACCGCAACGACGCCGAGTTCCTGCAGAAGACGTACGAGCGCACGACGAGCATCATCAACCGCAAGCTGATCCTGCTCGCGCTGCAGTCCGACGAGCCCGTCGGCGAGGACCACATCACCAAGCTCGTCGAGCTGAAGTCCGGCCTGACGAGCGGCGGCGAGGCGCGCGACAACATCGCGCGGCTGTCCAAGCGCGAGATCGATCGCCTGCGCGCCGAGCCCGAGCTCGTCACCGACATCTGCGCGTTCCTCGACAAGGCCGAGCAGGCGCGCTTCCGCAAGCTGCTCGGCTTCGACACGGCCGCGGCCGTCGCCGACATCGGCGCGAAGAAGGTCGAGCCGCCCGCCGACGCGAGCGCGGCGCAGCCACAGGGCGCGACGGAGCCCGCGCCCGCGCAGTACCAGCTCGCGGAGGGCTCGAAGGGCACGATCGACGAGGCCGAGGTGCAGCGCCTCGGGTACCTGAAGGAGCAGGCGATGCAGCGCCTGCACCTGGGCGCGAAGTCGTCGTGGTTCCGCCTGCTCGGCGAGGCGGTCGAGGTGTACAAGGCCGACTTCAAGCCGAAGTTCGCGCCGCTGCCGGCGTCGACGGAGCCGCCGCAGCCCGGCGCGGCCGCGACGGCCGACGCGCAGCACAAGGCGGATCAGGCCAAGCTCGACGAGGAAGCGAAGGCGAAGGAGCGCGAGCTGCGCCTCGCCGTGTGGAACGACGTCAGCGCCGACGTGTTCGAGGCCGCCGACCGGAACCACGGCAACGACAAGAACGACAACACGATCTACCGCGCGGTGATGAAGCTCACCGATCCGTCGGACGAGCGCCTGAAGAGCAGCTTCTCGAGCGTCGCGACGATGTTCAACGACGACGCCGACATCGAGAAGACGATCAAGGAAGCGTCCGAGGACCAGATCCTCAACAACTGGTCGAGCATCGTGGTGAAGAAGTTCGCGGGCGCCGGCGGCGAGTCGTTCGCCGAGGTCTACGAGGACTACAGGACCGCGAAGGCCGCCGCGGCGGTGCAGGACGGCCAGCCGCCGCCCTCGCCGGAGGTGATGAAGAAGAAGCAGCAGACGGGCGCGAACTTCGCGCGCTACGTCGTCGAGCCGTCGCTGCAGTTCGAGAACCTCGTGCTGCCGAACGCCGGGTCGTTCCTGAAGGACAAGGACCCGACGACGCGCCCCGATCAGCAGCTCGATCGCAAGAACCCGCAGTTCGCGAAGTACCGCGGCGCGCTCAACGAGCGCATCCGCGGGCTCGATGCGGAGAAGGTGTCGGCCAAGCTCGGCATCACGACGGGCAGCGAGGACGCGCAGATGGTGGCGAGCCGCCTGCGCGGCGCGCTCACGAACTTCCACATCGCGCAGGAGGACTACGCGAAGCAGCGCGGCGACGGCCAGAGCTTCTTCGGCCAGGACGAGGGGCGGCGCCTCGACCGCGCGTTCGGCGACTACCGCAAGGAGCTCGGCGACGCCGAGGACAAGGCGCGCGACGAGGGCGGCGGCGACATCAGCGCGCGCGACCGGCGCAAGCTCGACAAGCTCGACGAGGACATCCACTCGCGCGCGACCGACTACGCGGCCGCGAAGGAGGCCGCCGCGCAGCTCGCCGCGACCGTCGTCGGGACGGTCGTCGGCGTCGTCGTGACGGCGCTGACCGCGGGCGCCGCGACGCCGCTCGCGATGATGATGTACGGCGCGCTCACGGCGGCGGCCGCGGCGACCGGCGAGGTGGTGACGAAGCAGGTCGTCCTCGGCGGGCGCAACTACGACGCCGGCAACGAGGGCGCGAAGCAGATCGCGTCGGCGGCGCTCACCGGCTTTGTCACCGGCGGCGCGCAGTACTACGCCGGTCAGCTGACGAACAGCCTCGTCAAGACGACGACGGCCGCCGGCCAGGGCAAGGCGCTCGGCGAGATCGCGGTGAAGGCGCCGAGCACGTGGGCGCGCGTGCTCCAGGGCGGCGGGCGCACGCTGGTGCAGGGCACGCTCACCGGCTTTGCGGACGCGGCGGGCTCCGCGCTGGATCCGTCGGTGTGGGTCCACGGCTGGGACGAGGGTTGGTACCGCGCGCTCGACGCCGGCATGACGACGCTGCGGTCGCAGCCCGCGACGGTGCTGCGCTCGACGATCACCTCGATGCTCGGCGACGCGGTCGCCGGCTCGAGCTACACGATCAGCGAGCAGGCGCGCCCCGGCGAGCGCATCGGCATGGAGAGGGTGCTCGCGCAGGCGGGCAAGGACTTGCCCGTCAACCTCGCGACGGCCGTGTTCGACACGGGCGTCGGCGTCGCGAGCGGCGAGATCAAGGACGTGCGCGGCGGCGTGACGAGCGTCGCCACGCAGACGGCCAAGGGCGTCGAGCAGGTCGGCCAGGGGCTGCACGACGGCAGCGTCCAGCGCGGGCGCGCCGAGCGGCACGCGCAGGCCGAGCTCGCGAAGCACCCCGAGCTGTTCAAGAGCGAGACCGAGCGGCGCCTGTTCGTGCAGGCGGTCGAGTCGGCGATGCTGCACGGCGATCCGCCGTCGGCGGTCGAGTTCGCGTCGGCGCGCAACGCCGTGGCGCACTCGCTCGCGACGAAGAACCCGCACTTCGCGACGCTGCCGGCCGACCAGCAGGCGCAGTTCCTGGCGTGGGTGCGCGAGGCACCGACGTCCGAGGAGATGGCGATCCGCAGCGGCCGCAACCCGCAGGAGGTCATCTCCGCCGCCGCCACCGCGAAGCCGGCCGAGACGACGCCGGCGCTCGCGACGTCCAAGCGCCACGTCGCCGACGCCGAGGCCGCGGTCGCGCGCATCGGCGAGCTGCAGGAGCAGTCGCACGCCGCCGAGCGGCCGGCGACCGCCGAGGAGGCGCAGGCGGCGCTCGACCGCGCGATCGCCGCGAAGAAGGAGGCGACCGACCTCGTCAAGACCGCCGCCGACTCCGAGGCGGCGATCCGCAAGCGCATCGCCGAGCTGCCGGCGACGTCGCCCGAGGTGCCCGAGCTCGCGCGCCAGGCCGAGCTCGCGGCGTCGGCGAAGCGCCGCGGCGAGACGCTGCTGTCGCTGCTCGATCAATCGCGGCTCGCGATGACGGCGTTCGCGCAGGCGAGCGGCCTCCTGCCGCGCGCCCTGCCCGGCCCGACGGCGGAGGCGCCGGCGAAGCCGACGGCGCACGACTTCAGCAAGGTGAAGCCCGGCGAGATCCCGCCGGGCCTGAACCCCGAGCAGCAGGCGCGCTTCGAGGAAGCGAAGCGGCTGTTCGAGCAGCTGAAGACGGACAAGTACCAGGGCGAGGACATCGCGAAGCTGCGCTGGCAGACGTACCTCGGCGAGCACGGCATCGAGGTCGCGCGGCCCAAGGTCGACGAGGCGCACACCGCGAAGAACGAGAACCCGGGCGAGATCCGCGAGAACAAGAAGCAGGAGCAGCAGCCCGCGCACGCCGACGCGCACGTCGCCGCCGACACGACCATCGGCCAGCGCATGACGAACACCGGCAAGGTGAGCGAGGTGCTGGTGCGGCGCGCGCTCGACGAGATCGCGAAGCGTCCGCTCGGGTTCACGCTGAGCCGCGAGCACGCGGCGGGCAGCGACTCGATCTGGGTCGAGCTGCCGAACGGCAAGGAGCACCAGATCAAGATCATCGACGCCGCCCCGACGAACGGCGAGCTGGCGGGCCTCAAGCGCGGCGCGCACGACAACGAGACGATCGTGTTCGTCTCCGACACGATCACGGACGACCACGTGCCGCGCGCGCTCGGGGCGATCATCCACGAGGCGATCGCGCGCGCCGGCAAGTCGCCGAACGAGAACGCGTCGTCGTTCGGTCAGCTCGACGCGATGTTCGCGCACCTGCGCACGGTGTCGGAGCAGGCGCCGCCGCCGCCGGCGGCCGGCAACGACAGCGAGTCGGTCACGCTCGCCGCGCAGGAGGCAGGGAAGCGCGAGAGCCCGGCGCGCATCAGCGCCGAGATCGATCTGCTGCTGCACAAGCTCGGGCTGTCGCAGCCCGGGGAGGCGCGCGACGCGCTGCTGAAGAAGATGCCGCCCGACCTCGCGGAGCGCGTGCGGCTGCACCTCGCGTCGCACGAGGCGGTCGGGTTCAAGCCCGAGGCCGCGATCACCGACCCGTCGAAGGTGGCGCGCCCGCAGCCGACGGAGGCGACGACGCTCGCCGGGTCGAAGGTGCTGCCCGACGCGCCGGCCGAGACGCGCCCGTACTCCGAGGTCGACAAGCCGAAGGTCCTCGAGCTGCGCGTGCACCTCGAGACGATCAAGGAGATCGACGCGCGCCTCGGGCAGCGCGACCAGCGCAACGCGTCGGGTGCGGAGATCGCGAAGGGCGAGACGCTGCGGCGGCGCGAGCACGTCGACCGCGTCAAGCAGCTGCTCGCCGAGCTGCAGCTCGGCGGCACCGACAAGGCGTACTACGAGGCGCGGCTGAAGGAGCTCGCGGCGGTGTTCCCGGGGATCGAGAACGACATCGTGCCGGCGGTCAAGCAGCGCGTCGAGTCGCGCCTCCGCGCCGAGCAGTCGCACAAGGAGGCCGAGGCGTTCCGCGTCGCGCAGCAGGAGGCGCAGAAGGCGCTCGAGGAGCAGTTCAAGTCGACCGAGCCGTTCATCACGGACCGCGTCGTCGTCGGCACCGGCATGACGGCGCTCGCCGACGTGGCGTCGCTCGGCGTGTCGGAGCAGGGCAAGCAGATCGATCCGAAGCAGCTGCTCATGGTCGGCGGGCCGGACCTGATCGCGCGGCTCGATCCGACGGGCAACTGGGGCCAGCGCGCCGAGGTGTTCGACCCCGAGGGCGGCAAGACGGCGCACCCGATGTTCCAGGACGCGGACGGCGGCGGCAACGGCACGCTGCGCAACACCGTCGAGGATGCGGGCGAGTTCATCCACGTCGGCGAGCTCAACGACGCGATGGACCTGGCGCGCAAGAAGCTCGGCGTCGTGTCGATGCCCGGCAAGGTCGAGGGCGTCGAGATCTTCACCGAGGGCAAGGTCTACGACCCGCCGTGGCACGAGAAGGCGCAGGGCACGAAGGTGCGCGTCGCGATCCGCGGCAGCGACGGCGTGTTGCGCTACGCGTACACGCACAACACCGACATCACGACGGGCCTGGGCGCGACGGCGATGCCGAACGAGGGCCTGCTGACCGAGCGCGACCGCAAGGCGATGATCGAGAGCGGCACCGTGTTCGGCGGCGAGCAGCTGCTGCAGGGCACGAAGGTCGCCGGCAAGCGCGTGCTCGTCGTGGCGTTCGGCCCGACGGGTGCGTGGGCGGCCGTCGAGGCGGTCAAGCAGGGTGCGCTGCGCGTCGACTGGGCGGGCGGCTCGGGCGCGGCGCCCGGCGAGAAGGGCGACAACGCGAGCTCGCTGAAGGGCGTGCAGGGGCTCGACCGCACGCAGGATGCGTTCAAGGCGGGCTCGAACATCCACACGACGACGGACCGCATCGTCTCGATCGAGGGTGGCGAAGGCGGCGCCGGTGCGGTCGTGACGTTCGCGTACGGCACCGGCGAGGAGATGCGCACGTACCAGGTCAAGTACGACGCGGTCGCGATGACGGCGGGCTTCGACACGAGCGGCACGCGCCCGAGCGCGAGCGGCCCCGAGGCGACGCCCGGCACGATCCTCGGCAAGGGGAAGGACGGCATCGAGATGCAGGCGCAGAAGGGGACCAAGGCGCCGGTGATCGAGAGCAAGGACGGCAGCGTGCGCGTCCTCGGCCCGGCCGCGTGGGACGGCGTCAACACGAGCCCGGAGGAGAAGGTGGAGCTCGAGAAGCGGAAGAAGCTGCTGGAGCTGACGGCGGACTCGCCCGATGCGCGCACGATGGAGGCCGGCGGCCAGATCGCGGAGGAAGCGAACAAGCACGTCAAGAAGAAGAAGCCGGAGCCGATCGAGGGCACCGAGAAGACGCCGACCGAGGACGAGGACGGGGACAAGACGAAGCCCACCGGGTAGCGGACCGCGCGCGGGTGGCGCGGTAGAGTGGAGCCATGGATGCGTTCGCACGCGTGCTGGCTCAGCCCGGATCGACGGAGGCGCGGCGCGTCCTGGAGCGGGCGTGGCGCGCGCAGGGCAACGCGCAGGCCGAGCTGATCGAGAAGCAGCTCGCCTATCGCGAGCTCGAGCGCACGAACAAGACGAACACGGCCGCGGCGAAGGCGATCGACGCCGCGATCGATCATCTGGTGGAGCGCAACGGGCGCGCGTGGGCCGGCGGTGTCGCGGAGCTGGTCGACGAGTACCGGTTCCGGCGCGGCCTCGTCGCGCAGGTGCGGATGTCGGGCGCGCAGTTCCTCGCGCACGCCGCGAAGCTGTTCGAGCTCGCCCCGATCCAGCACGCGACGCTCGAGGACCCGCTCGACATCGGCGCGCTCGCCGACTCGCCGTACCTGGCGAAGCTCGGCTCGCTCGCGATCGAGCGCCGCTGGGACGCGTTCGGCGACCATCAGGCCGCGCGCCTCGCCGGCTCGCGGCACGCGGCGGGGTTGCGGTGGCTGTCGCTGTACGCGAACGCGATCGGCGAGGCGGGGGTCGAGGCGCTCGCGGCGTCGCCGTACCTGGAGAAGGTGCTGTACCTGTCGCTCGACGAGAACCCGGCGAATCCGACGCCGACGATCGACGAGGAAGGCGGCCAGCGCATCGTGCACCGCCCTCCCCTCGCGGCGGAGCTCGAGCGCAGCTACGGCAAGCGCCCCTGGCTCACCGGCCCCTCCGCGACGATGGGCTGGCCGCCGGATCGCGACGACTGCGTCGTGGTGGGCTAGTCTGAAGCTCAGGAGGCGGCGACGGGAACGCCGATGCGCGCGCGGACGGGATCCGAGGGGCCGATCGCGAGCTCGATCGAGCGGACGCGATCTGCGCCGAGGGCGCCGACGAAGGCACCGAAGCGGGCGGAGGCGCCGTCGGTGGTGGACAGGCCGCCGACGACGCGGAGCGCGTGGTCGAGCGTGCCGCCGGGGTACGTGAGGGTGGCGCCGGGGAGGAGGCCGGTGGCGACATCGGTGGCGACGGCGCACCGGATCCACACGGGGCGGCCGCCGGCGAGGATCGGGTGGATCTGATCGAGGAGGCGGAGCTGCGCGGGGGAGCAGCCGAGGTCGGCGGCGCGGATGCGGGCGAGCGCGTCGTCGCCGAGCTGGGCGCCGAGCTCGACCATGGTGTCGCGGCCGTCGGGGCCCGAGTACACGGTGATCCGCACGAGGCGATCGCGGAGGCCGTCTTCGGGGTCGAGGAGCCGCAGGCGCGCGGCGAGCGCGGTGAGCGTTGCGGGAGAGGCGCCGCCCGGCGAGCCGCCGTCGGCGGAGGAGCCGAGCCGCAGGATCGCGGCGGCGGCGGCGAGGTCGTCGTCGAGCGTCGCGGCGCCGGCGATCGCGAGCGTCGCGGCGACGCCGTCGAGGCCGGCGGCGGTGGTGCCGCCGGGGCCGATCGCGCGCTCGACCCACAGGTCGCCGCGGCGCGCCATGACCGCGCGGGCGAGCGCCTTCGACGGGCTGATGCCGGCGGCGAGCGAGGCCATGCGCCGCGCGAGCCACAGGTCGTCGCCGGCGAGCGACGTGCCGATCGCGAGCGTCTGGACGTCGGCATCGGTGAAGGCGACGGGATCGAGGAGCGCGCCGGAGACGACGTCGCCGAGGTGGCGCACCATCGTCTCGGCCGAGATACCGACGAGCGCGGCCGCGACGCCGACGCGCGCGCCGACCGCAGCTTGATCGGGGAGGCCGCCGTCCATGCGTCGCAAGATACTGCTAATGTGGCGTCGTGTCCGGTTTCGCGACGCCGCTCGAACACCTCGATGCGGTGCTGGGTCTCGTCGGAGTCCTCGTCGAGCGTCAGGTGATCGCGCAGTGGGAGCTCGGGCGCCTGCCCCGCCCCGCCGACACGAGCGCGGTCTCCGAGGTCGATCGCCTGTTCGGGCGCGGCGCCGGGGCGACGGTCGCGGGCACCGAGCGGCTGCACGCGCTCGACGCCGAGCTCGCGCGGCGCGAGGCCGAGCTCGCCGAGCGCGTGCACCCGGAGCTGCCGCTCGAGCGGCTGCGCGCGGCGTTCGAGCTGTCGCCGCGCGAGGAGCGCGTGGTCCACGTCGCGATCGCGGCGGAGCTGTCGCCGCAGGTCCGCGCGCTGCTGCGCTACCTCGCGAACGATCCGGCGCGCCACACGATCGATCGCACGCTGCTCGAGACGCTCGTGTACGGGCGCGCCGGGCGCACGTGGCTGCACCGCGAGCTCGGGCCGCGGGGCCTCGTGTTCGAGCGCTCGCTGCTCGACGTGTTGCCGGGGCGCGAGTCGCTCATGTTCGAGGGGCTGCGCGCGGCCGCGCGCGTCGTCGAGCTCGCGTCCGGCGTCCTGCGCGTGGCGCCGGAGCTCGAGGACGTCGTCGACCACGTCGCGGAGCCCGCGGGCTTCGACGAGCTCGTCGTGCCGGCGGCGCTGCGCGAGCAGCTGATCGGGCTCGTCGGCGGCGGCACGTCGGGGATGGACACGTCGCCCGCCGTGGTGCTCGCCGGCCCGACGGGGAGCGGGCGCAGGGCGCTGATCGGCGCCGCGGCGCACGCGTGCGGCCTCGGCGTGCTGCGCATCCGCACCGGCGAGCTGCCGCGCGACCCCGCGCAGTTCGGCGCGGTGATGCGCGCGGCGCTGCGCGAGGCGACGCTGCTCGAGGCCGTGCCGGTGCTCGTCGACGTGCACCGCCTGGCCGAGGAGGACGGCCCGTCGCGCGTGCGCGAGCAGCTCCTCGACGCGACGCTCGCGACGTGGCGGCGCCCGCTCGCGGCGACGGCGAGCCACAGCCAGGCGCAACCGCTGAAGCTCGCGCGCGGTACGCTCGTGCTCGAGGCGCCGCCGCTCCTCGAGGCGGATCGCGAGACGCTGTGGCGGCGCACGCTGCGCGGCGCGACCGGCGTCGACTTCGCGCAGATCGCGGCGCGCTTCCCGGTCACGCCCGGCATGCTCGTCCACGCGAGCCACGCCGCGTCCGCGATGGCGACGGCGCGCGACGGCGCGATCACCGAAGGCGACCTGCAGCTCGGCCTGCGCAGCGCGATGGACGCCGCCGTCGCCGCGCTCGGCACGCGCCTCACGCGCGCGCAGAAGTGGGAGGACCTCGTCGCGCCCCCCGACGTGATGGACGCGCTGACCGAGTTCATCGCGCGCGTGCGCTTCCGCCGCCGCGTCTACGACGAGTGGGGCTTCGCCGACAAGTACACGAAGGGCCTCGGCCTGTCCGCGCTGTTCACCGGCCCGCCGGGGACCGGCAAGACCATGGCCGCGACGCTGATCGCCGGCCAGCTCGGGCTCGACATCTACCAGGTCGACGTCTCGCGGATCGTGTCGAAGTTCATCGGCGAGACGGAGAAGAACCTCGCGACGGTGTTCGACGCCGCCGAGGCGGGCCACGCGATCGTCCTGTTCGACGAGGCCGACGCGCTGTTCAGCGCGCGCGGCGAGGTCCGCTCCAGCGTCGACCGCTACGCGAACCTCGAGGTCAACTACCTCCTCCAGCGCCTCGAGCGCTTCGCCGGGATCACGATCCTCACGACGAACCTCGCGACCGCGATCGACGCCGCCTTCAAGCGCCGCATCTCCTTCACCGTCGAGTTCCCGATGCCCGAGGAGCGCGAGCGCGAGCGCATCTGGCGCGCCCACCTCCCCGCCCGCGCCGACGTCGCCCCCAACACCGACTTCGGGTGGCTCGCCGAGCGCCACGTCATGTCCGGCGGCCACATCCGCAACGCCGTCCTCCGCGCCGCCTTCCTCGCCGCCGCCGAGGGCGCCGCCATCCGCTTCGACCACCTCAAGCGCGCCGCCGAGGTCGAGGCCCAGGCGATGGGCCGCGTCGCTTAGGTTGGGCTCTACCACCGGCCGGAAACTCGTGCGTTCGCCTCCGTCGTCGCGGCCTCGCCCTCGCGCCTCTCGCGCACCGACCCTTGCCGAGCGCTCTGCGTCGGTGCTTTGCGCGCCGCCGACCCGCACACCGGCTGTCGTGCGAGCGCGCTCCTCCGGGCGGGCGCTCGTCACGGGTCGTGCGCTCCGGCGCGTTCGGGCGTGAGGCCGCTCCGCCGGAGGCTCCGGGAACGTCTCTGAGGTGCGTGCTCCCTGCTCGCGCGCGCCCGCGGGCGATGGCGTGCGCACCTGCGCGCCGCTCGCTCTCTGCTTTGCGCGCGCCGGCGGGCGATGGCGTACGCGTGGTGCACTCTCCTTCAGCAGCGTTTTGCGGATCACGCGCGCTCCTCGTGTGCCGCCTCCGCGCCCACCTCCGCCCTCGGGCGACCACGTACGCGTGGTGCACTCTCCTTCAGCCGCGCCCCGCAGGGCGCGTCGCACTCCATGTCTCGAAGCGCGTACATTTGCGACGACAACAAAGTACGCCGAAATCAAGTTTGTCACTTATCATTGACAATCGTACTGACCACGACGCGCTCGACGGGAGGTGGCTGCGGGGGACTGCACCACGCGCACGTGATCGCCCGCCGGCACGTGCAAGCAGGCAGCACGCACCAAGGGGCATTCCCCGGAGGCGAACGCACAAGTCTTCGGCCCGTCGAGCGACAAGGAGATCGTCCGTGTACGAGTGAGCGCGAGGCTGCCCGATCGGTGGGGGGCGCGCAGGCCATGCGCTGCGCGATACCTGGTAAGGTCACGACCGCCGCATGAGCTCCGAGGAGGCGAAGCCCGTCGAGCCGTCGTCGCTCGGATACCTGAGGCCGTATCGGCGGCCGATGGTGATCGGGGTCGTGATGCTGCTCGCGACGAACCTGTGTTACCTCGGCGTGCCGATGCTGATGGGGCGCGCGGTGGATGCGCTCGGCGTGAAGCCGCGCGGGTACATCGTCGAGCTCGTCGCGCTGATGGCCGTGTTCGCGATCCTCACGGCGGCCACGCGCATCGCGTCGCGGATCTACATCTTCAACGCGGCCCGCGCCGCCGAGTACGACCTCAGGTCGGATCTGTTCGGGCACATGATGACGATGTCGCCCGCGTACTACCGCGATCACCCCGTCGGCGACGTGATGTCGCGGCTCACGAACGACGTGCAGACGGTGCGCGCGATGTGGGGCGCCGGGCTGCTCAACCTGGCGAACGCGGTGATCGCGTTCGTCAGCGTGCTCGGCGTGATGCTCTACACCGACCCGATCGTCACCCTCTGGGCGATCGTGCCGTTCCCGCTGATCTACTTCGTCGGCCAGGCGATGTCCCGCCGCATCTACACGACCATGCGCGGCGTGCAGCAGCAGCTCGGCACGCTCTCCTCGCGCATCCAGGAGGACCTCGGCGCGATCCAGGTGATCAAGACGTACGGGCTCGAGGACGTGCGGCGCACCGGCTTCGTCGAGGCGAGCGAGCGGCTGCTCCAGGAGAACATGGAGGCGGCGAAGGTCCGCATCCAGCTCGGCCCGACGCTGAACACGCTCGCGGCGCTCGGCATGGCGATCCTCATCCTCTTTGGCGGCCGCGCGTTCATCCATGGCGACATGACCCAGGGCGACCTCGTGAAGTTCTCCGGGTTCATGGCGCGCCTCGTGTGGCCGACGCTGACGCTCGGGTTCATGCTCGCGCTCGTGCAGCGCGGCCGCGCGTCGTGGTCGCGGCTGTGCGCGCTGTCGCAGCAGCCGAGCGAGCTGCCCGACGGCGCCGGCCCGCCGCTCGCCGCCACCGACAAGCCCGCGCGCGTCGAGGTGGTGGACCTGACGGTGAAGGTCGGCGAGCGCAAGCTCCTCGACGACGTCTCGTTCACCGCCGAGCCCGGCACGATCACGGCCGTCGTCGGGCGCACCGGCTCGGGCAAGAGCACGCTCGTCGACGCGCTGTGCCGCCTGCTCGTCGTGCCGCCCGGCACGATCCGCATCGACGGGCGCGACATCACCGACCTGCCGCTCGCCTCGCTGCGCGCGCAGATCGGCTACGCGCCGCAGGAAGCGTTCCTGTTCTCGACGACGATCGCCGACAACATCGCGATGGGCTACGGCGCCGGCTCGGCGATCCCCGCCGCCCGCCTGAAGGAGCTCGAGGCCCTCGACGAGACTCCGGAGGAGCCGCAGGCGAAGGAGCCGCGGCGTCGCGAAGGCGCGATGGCGCCGCGCGCCGACCTGCGCGGCGAGC
>JAHBVW010000035.1 GCA_019637375.1 Deltaproteobacteria bacterium
ACCGCGACGACCGCACGCGGGACCACGAGCAGCCCCCGTCCAAAGCTCGGGCCCGCTGGAAGCGGCGAGGACCGAACCCCTAGCCCCTCATCCGGCGACGTCGCCGTCGCCGGATGTCAGCATCGTCCGTCGCGAGCGCTACTCGTCGTCGTCGTTGTCGACGACGTCGTCGTCCGGCGATGTTG
This sequence comes from Deltaproteobacteria bacterium, assembly GCA_019637375.1. Classification (GTDB taxonomy): domain Bacteria; phylum Myxococcota_A; class Polyangia; order Haliangiales; family Haliangiaceae; genus JABFXX01. The sequence continues at coordinate 186 of JAHBVW010000035.1, forward strand.
CCGTCGCCCGCGCCCGCGCCTACTCGTCGTCGTCGTTGCTTGCGTCGCCTGCGTCGTCGCCTGCGTCGTCGCCTGCTTCCTCGCCCGCGTCGCCACCGTCGTCGCTGCCGTTATCGCCGCCGGCCGTGGCGGCCTCCTCCTCGCCGCCGCCGTCGTCCTCGCCGCCGCCGTCCTCCTCGCCGCCGCCGCCGCCGCCCTCCTCGCGCAGGTTGCCGTCCCAGTGCTTCGCGACGAACGCGATCGTGTGCTCGATCTTGCCGCCGAAGCCGCCGAAGTAGTCCTGCTTGGGGTCCGGGGCGATGCCGAGGCGCGCCTCGAGCTCCTCGTAGAACGGCCCCGGATCGACGTCGAAGTCGTTCGGATCGATCTGCAGGACCTCGTCGTCGGTCTCCTCGCCGGGATAGAACGCGCGGAAGAGGTCGAGCACGGCCTGCTTCGCGCGCGCGTAGCCCGGCGATGCCTGCGCCGCGGTGACGTTCGCGGCGCGCTCCTCGCGATCCGGGACGTTCATCCCGTCCATCACCATCAGGTCCGCCTGCTCGAACGTCTCCGGAGCTTCGGTGGCCACCGCCTCGACCGCCTCGCGGGGCTTCGCGGCCGGCGCCTTCCTCTTCTTCGCCGCGGCCGGCGCCTTCTTCTTCGCCGCGGCCGCAGTCTTCTTCTTCGGCGCGGCCTTCTTCGGCGCAGCCTTCTTCTTGGCCTTCGCCGCCGGCGCCTTCTTCTTCGGCGCGGCCTTCTTCTTCGCTGCGGGCTTCTTCGACTTCGACTTGGGTTTCGACTTCGACTTCGCCTTAGCCATCGCCAAAAGCATACCCGCCTCCGGGACAGATCCCCGGCGATCCGGTCAGGCGATCGAATCTGCCGTCCGCGCGATGTCCTCGGCCTTGCGGCCGATCAGCGTCAGATCGTCGGGGACGAGGCTCAGCGCCGCGGCGTACTGCGTGCCCTCGGCGCCGTCGGCGGGCAGCCCGCCGGCGTGCGCGAACGCATCCGCGAGTGCGACGGTCATCGCGAGCTCGACGCCCGCGGGGGTGTGGTGCCGGCGGATCGCCTCGGCGACGCGCGGCGGGAGCTTCCACGACTCCGCGAGCGTGCCGCCGACCTGCGCGTGCGCCTCGTCCGCGGCCGCGACGAGCGTCGCGGTGTCGGGGAGCGGGCACAGGTCGCGGTGGATGCGCACCATCGCGTCGAGGAGGATCGGGCGCCCGATGTCGTGCAGGAGGCCGGCGATGAACGCGATGTCGACGGTCGCTCGCCGCACCCGCGCGATCTCCTGCGCGAACAGCGCGGTCACGAACGAGTGCTTGAAGTCGGCGCGCACCTCGTCGGCGAGCGCCGCGTTCTCGAACACGCGCGCCTTGCTCGCGACGACGAGCGCGATCTCGAGGATCGCGGAGAACCCGATGCGCGCGATCACCTGCTGCAGCGACACGAGCTTGGTCGACGCGGCGTACACCGGCGACGCGGCCATGCGCAGCACGTGGGTCGTCAGCGCGGGGTCGCGCCGGATCACCTCGGCCAGCTGGTTGGCATTGCAGTTCGGACGCTCGACCAGCGCGAGCACCTGCGCCGCGGCCTCGGGGAGCAGCGGGAGTGGGAGCGCTCCGCGCGCCACGAGGTCGTTCAACCGATCACGGACCCGGCCATCCAGCTGCGACATCTCGCAAGGCTGGTTCGGCCGCCCTCACCGTTCCTCAACCCGGCCTCCGAGCCCCTCGCAGATCTCGGCACACCAGAACCACGACGAGGTCAAATTGCCCCGTCGTGACGCAGGGATCACCGAACGGCAGGACGTGCGCCCATGCTTCACGGCGTGCGTGGCGATCGGCAAATGCGGGAGTAGCGTTAGCAAGAGCCGGGCCACTGGCCCCTTTACATGTTGCGAATTGTCGCGTAGGGTTACTTCAATCCGCATACCATCTGTAGAGCGTTGGGGAGTAGGGGCAAGATAAGCATGCTAACACAGCGAAAGACATAAGGAGTCTCCCCATGGGAATGGAGATGCGCCAGGAACTGAAGCTGTCGCAGCAGCTGGTGATGACGCCGCAGCTGCAACAGGCGATCCGACTCCTGCAGCTGTCGCGCATGGAGCTGGCCGACCTCGTGCACGAGGAGATGCTCGAGAACCCGATTCTCGACGACGAGCACGACCTCGATCAGGAGCGGAGTCGCGAGCGTGACGAGGCCGGCAGCGACCAGGAGCAGCTCCACCAGCTCGAAGGGGCAGGCTCGACCGAGACCCCCCTGGAAGGGTCGGTGGTAGAGGGCGTCGCCCAGACCGAGATCAAGGGCGACGCGACCGCGGTCTCCGAGATCGACTGGGAGAACTACCTCGACAACTACACGATGGGCCCGCCGATGCCCGCGTTCCGCGGCGACGGCGAGGAGCTGCCGTCGCTCGAGGCGACGCTGACCAAGCCGGCGAGCCTGCACGACCACCTCGCGTGGCAGCTGAAGATGACGAACCTGCCCCAGGCGCAGCTCGAGATCGGGCTCGAGATCCTGGGGAACATCGACGCCGACGGCTACTTCAAGGACCCGCCCGTCGAGGAGCTCGCCGCCGACCTCGGCGCCGACGCGGTGCTGTGCGAGCAGGTCCTCGAGCGCATCCAGAGCTTCGACCCGATCGGTGTCGGCGCGCGCTCGCTCGCCGAGTGCATGCTGATCCAGGCGATCGCGGCGGGCCAGGACGACGACCTCGTCGTCAAGATGATCAAGAGCCACCTCGGCAACCTGGAGAAGAAGAACTACCAGGCGATCGCGCGCGACCTGAAGCAGCCGCTCGACGAGATCTACGAGGCCGCGAAGGTCATCATGGAGTTCGACCCGCGGCCGGGTCGCCAGTACAACACCGACGATCCGCACTACGTCACGCCGGACGTCTACATCCACAAGGTCGGCGACAAGTACTTCGTCGTGCCGAACGACGACGGCCTGCCGAAGCTGAAGATCAGCGGCTTCTACAAGAACGCGATGGGCAACTCCGCCGCATCGAAGGACTACGTGCAGGACAAGCTGCGCTCGGCGCAGTGGCTGATCCGCAGCATCCAGCAGCGCCAGCGCACGATCATCAAGGTCGCCGAGTCGATCCTGAAGTTCCAGCGCGAGTTCTTCGACAAGGGCATCGCGCACCTGAAGCCGCTCATCCTGCGCGACGTCGCCGAGGACATCGGCATGCACGAGTCGACGGTGTCGCGCGTGACGACGTCGAAGTACGTGCACACGCCGCAGGGCATCTTCGAGCTCAAGTTCTTCTTCAACAGCGGCATCTCGCGCACGAACGGCGAGGACCTCGCGTCGCAGGCCGTGAAGTCGAAGATCAAGGAGCTCGTCGACGCCGAGGACCCGAAGCGCCCGCACTCGGACCAGAAGATCGTCGAGCTGCTCAAGAAGGGCGGCATCGACATCGCGCGCCGCACCGTCGCGAAGTACCGCGAGCAGCTCGGCATCCTGTCCTCGAGCAAGCGCAAGCAGGTCTTCTAGAGACCCACACCGGGTCCACCCGCCGTGCGCAGGCGCGCGTCTCCCCAAAAACGCGCCTCCAGATCGGATGATCCGCGCGCACGTCGAGGCGTATGATCGATCCGTTCAATTACAGGAGGGCTCGATGCAATTCGCGGTGACGTTCCGCCACATGGAACCGACCGAGGCGCTGAAGTCGTACGCCAAAGAGCGCATGGAACGAGTTCGGAAGTACCTACCGGACCCGATCTCGTGTCACGTCGTTCTCTCGACGGAACGTCACAACCACCGCATCGACGTCACCTTCCAGCTGCACAACGGCCTCTCGGTCGCCGGTCACGAGACCACCGAGAACATGTACAGCTCGATCGACCTGTGCATCGCGAAGATCGAGCGTCAGGTCCGCAAGTACAAGGGCAAGCTCGAGGGCATGAAGGCGCGCCCGCACCACGTGCAGGCGATGCCGTGGTCGCACTCGATCGTCCACGAGGCGTTCCAGGGCATGGCCGAGGGCACGAACGGCCACGCCGCGCCGACGGCCTCCGAGCCGCACGCAGCCGCGGGGCCAGCTCCCGAGTTCAAGGTCATCAAGAAGGAGGACTTCCAGGCCAAGCCGATGTCGGTCGCCGATGCGATCGTGCAGCTGAACCTGACGCACGAATCCTTCCTCGTGTTCCGGCTCGACACCGATGGGCGCGTCGCCGTCGTGTACAAGCGCGAGGACGGCGCGTACGGCTTGATCGAGACGCCGACGGGCGCCTGATCTCGTCAGCGGGCGGGTTCACCCGGTTGTGGGATGGTGGTACCTTGAAGCGCGTCGGATGAAGATCGTCGACCTCATCAAGCGCGACATGGTCGTACCCGCGCTCGTGGCGACCGACAAGCGCGGCATCCTCGAGGAGCTCGCCGCGTACATGGCGAGTCACCACCCGCGGATCGATCGCGCGATGCTTGCGAAGGTCCTGATCGAGCGCGAGCAGCTCGCGTCGACGGCGATCGGCGAGGGTGTGGCGATCCCGCACGGCAAGCTCGGCGCCGTCGGCGAGATCGTCGCGTGTCTCGGGCGCGCACCGGGCGGCGTCGAGTTCGACTCGATGGACGGCCAGCCGACGTATCTGTTCTTCGTGCTCGTCGCCCCCGAGTCGTCGACCGGCGCGCACCTGAAGGCGCTGGCGCGCATCAGCCGCGTGTTCAAGGACCCTGAGTTCCGGAGGCGCCTGCTCGCCGCGGGCGACGCGGAGTCGATGTACAGCGTGGTGGCCGACGAGGACGCCAAGTACTGAGATGCCCACTCCGATCACCGTGAGCGAGCTGCTGGAGCGGGCCGATCTGGGAGTCACGGCGATCGCGGGCACGGAGGGGCTTTCGCGCACGGTCACGGCGCCGCGCATCCAGAAGCCGGGGCTCGCGCTGACGGGCTGGCCCGAGCAGCTGCACGACGGCCGCGTGCTGGTGCTCGGCGCCACGGAGATCGATTACCTCGCCGACTCCGCGACGGCGCGCACGCTGGGGCTCGCGACGCTGTTCGCGAGCGAGCCGGCGTGCGTCGTCGTGTGCCGCGGCCTCGCCCCGCCCCCGGAGCTGCGCGCGGCGGCCGAAACGCGCGGCGTGCCGCTCCTGTCGTCGTCGCTGCTGACGGCGGACTTCATCGCCGCGGTGACGGTTTGGATGACGGATCGCCTCGCGCCGTCGCAGCAGATCCATGGCGTCCTCCTCGACGTCCTCGGGATCGGGTGCCTGCTGCTCGGCAAGAGCGGCATCGGCAAGAGCGAGACGGCGCTCGACCTGGTGGTGCGCGGGCACCGCCTCGTCGCCGACGACATCATCCTCTTGCGCCGCCACCGCGACCATGTGATCGGGCGCGGCGCGGGCCTCCTCGGCCACCACATGGAGATCCGCGGGCTCGGCATCATCAACATCAAGGACCTGTTCGGCATCGCGGCGGTCCGCGAGACGAAGAAGGTCGAGCTCGTCGTCGAGCTCCACGAGTGGAGCGCGCACGAGGAGTACGACCGGCTCGGCTTCGACGACCGTACCGACGACCTGCTCGGCGTCGCGGTGCCGGCGGTGCGCGTGCCCGTGCGCCCCGGGCGCAACCTGGCGACGCTCGTCGAGGTCGCGGCGCGCAACCAGCTGCTCAAGTACCAGGGCATCCACTCGGCCCGCGCGTTCCGCGATCAGCTGGATCGCGCGATGCTCGCCGCCCGCGACGGCGCGATGGACGCGGTGGAGTAGCGATGCAGATCGTGATCGTCACCGGGCTATCGGGTGCGGGCAAGAGCACCGCGCTGCGCGCGCTCGAGGACATCGAGTTCTTCTGCGTCGACAACATCCCCGTGCCGCTCGTCGCGCCGATGGTCGACCACCTCGCGCACGAGGGCGAGCGCGACAAGCTCGCGATCGCGATCGACTCGCGCCAGCGCCGCAACCTCGCGGCGTGGCAGGCGACGCTGACGAAGCTGCGCGGCGCCGGTCACCGCCTCGAGGTGATGTTCCTCGACGCGACCGACGAGGTGCTGCTGCGCCGGTTCAGCGAGACGCGGCGGCGCCACCCGCTGTCGGGCGACGACCTCGTCGACGGCATCCGCCGCGACCGCGAGCTCATGGGCGAGCTGCGCCACGGCGCGGCCGTCGTCGACACGACGAACCTCAACATGCACCAGCTGAAGTCGATCATCCAGGACCGCTACGGCGGCACCGGGAAGCTCGCCGTCACGCTGGTGTCGTTCGGCTTCAAGCATGGCCTCCCGATCGACTTCAACCTCGTGTTCGACGTGCGCTTCCTGCCGAACCCGTACTTCGAGCCGACGCTGACGCACCTCGACGGGCGCGACCCCGAGGTCAGCCGCTTCGTGTTCGGCCCCGACGGCAGCGAGCTCGTGCAGAAGGTCGAGGGCCTCCTGCGCTTCACCCTTCCCCACTTCCAGAAGGAGGGGAAGTTGTACGTCACGATCGCGGTCGGATGCACCGGTGGGCGCCACCGGTCGGTCGCGATCGTCGAGGAGCTGCGCCGCCGCCTCGGCGGCGAGTGGGACATCATGGTGCGTCACCGCGACGTCGAGCGAGGACTGTGATGGCTGCCGACGATCGCGCCGAGAAGTCGATCATGATCCAGAACGAGCTGGGGCTGCACGCGCGCGCCGCGACGAAGCTCGTGCAGACCGCCTCGAAGTTCCCGTGCGAGGTCACCGTGACCAAGGACGGCCACGAGGTCAACGGCAAGAGCATCATGGGCGTGCTCATGCTCGTCGCGAGCAAGGGCACGATGGTCACGCTCCGGGCGCGGGGCGACCGCGCCGGCGAGGCCGTCGCCGCGATCGCGGCGCTGATCGACGACAAGTTCGGCGAGGGGAAGTAGTGCGTGACCGAGCGCGGTGAAGTCAGGAGGCAGGGACTCGGCGTGTCCGCGGGCATCGCCTTTGGCCGCGCGTACCTGATCGGGCGCGACACGCTGAAGGCGCCGCGCCACCACGTCGAGCCCGACGACGTCGATACCGAGGTCGCGCGCCTGTACAAGGCGATCGCGGCGTCCGACAAGCAGCTCGCGAAGATCAAGGAGAAGCTCGCGTCGGAGAACGAGAGCGACTACCACATCATCACCGCGCACCAGATGATGCTCCACGACGAGCACCTGGTCGGCGCGGCGGTCGGTTACATCCGCGAGCAGACGATCAACGCCGAGTGGGCGCTGCGCCGCGCCGTCGACGACATCGCCGGCGTGTTCGACTCGATCGAGGACGAGTACCTGCGCGAGCGGCGCAGCGACGTCGAGTTCGTGTTCGAGCGCGTCCTGCGCAACCTGCTCGGCCGCGACACCGGCCCGCTCGCCCCGCCGCCCGACGCGATCGTCGTCGCGTACGACCTGTCGCCCGCCGACACGGCGACGCTGCACAAGGCCGCCGTCGCCGGGCTCATCACCGACGCCGGCGGCAAGACCTCGCACACCGCGATCATCGCGCGCGCGCACGAGATCCCCGCCGTCGTCGGCCTCGAGACGATCACCGAGGTCGTCGAGACGGATGACCTGGTCGTCATCGACGGCGCGTCCGGCGTCGTCATCGTCAACCCGACGCCGCAGACCGTCGCCGACTACCGCGAGGAGCAGCGGCGCCAGGTCGCGGCCGGCGCGCACCTGCACACGCTGCGCGACCTGCCGGCGCGGACGCGCGACGACACGGCCGTGCAGCTGTTCTGCAACATCGACGGGCCCGACGAGCTCGACGACGCGATCGACTACGGCGCGATGGGCGTGGGCCTGTTCCGCACCGAGTACCTGTTCATGGGGAAGGGCCGGCTGCCCGACGAGGAGCGCCACTACCAGGTCGCCGTGCAGGTGCTCGAGAAGCTCAAGGGGCTGCCCGCGACGATCCGCACGTTCGACCTCGGCGCCGACAAGCTCGCGCCGTTCCTCGAGGACGCCGCGCTCGAGGAGGCGAACCCGGCGCTCGGGCTGCGCTCGACGCGCCTGTGCCTCGCCCCGCTCGGGCGCACGCTGTTCCACACGCAGCTGCGCGGCCTGCTCCGCGCGAGCGCGCACGGCCCGATCAAGATCATGTTCCCGATGATCTCGGGCGTCGGCGAGCTGCGCGCCGTGAAGGCCGTCGTCGACGAGGTCAAGGCCGAGCTCACCGCCGAGGGCGTGCCGTTCGACCCCGACACGAAGCTCGGCATCATGATCGAGATGCCGTCGGCCGCGCTCACGGCGGACCTGCTCGCGCAGGAGTGCGACTTCTTCTCGATCGGCACGAACGACCTCATCCAGTACACGCTCGCCGTCGACCGCGTGAACGAGTACGTGTCGTACCTGTACGAGCCGCTCCACCCGTCGCTGCTGCGCCTGATCGGCACCGTCGCGGCGGCGGCGAAGGCGGCGAACATCCCCGTCACGATCTGCGGCGAGATGGCCGGCGAGCCGATGATCGCGCCGGTGCTCGTCGGCCTCGGCATCCGCGAGCTGTCGATGAGCGCCGTGTCGGTCCCCGAGGTGAAGTCGACGATCCGCTCGATGACGGTCACCGACGCCGAGGCGCTCGTCGGGCGCATCCGCGGCCTGGCGACGGCGACGGAGGTGCGCGCGATCGTCAGCGACTTCATCTTCGGCCTCGCGCGGCCGCGCACCGCGAGCGGCGGCATCGCCGCCCAGTCACCGGCGGACAAGGGCCGCGCATGAGAGCGGCGCTGGTCGCCGCCGGGCTGGTGCTGGCGACCGCGACCGCCGCGCGCGCCGGCGACCCGAGGCGCGAGTACCTGACGATCGAGAGCGATCACTTCGTCGTCCACTACTACCGCGGGCTCGACGAGGTCGCGCGGCGGGTGGCGACCGTGGCCGAGCACGCGTACGGCACGCTCGTCCCGGCGCTCGATCACACGCCGAAGGACAAGACGCTCCTCGTCCTCGTCGACGACACCGACAGCGCGAACGGCTTCGCCAGCGTCCTGCCGCGCAACACGATCAACCTGTTCGCGACCGCGCCGCCGTCGTTCAGCGAGCTCGACGACCACGACGACTGGCTGTACGGCCTCGTCGCGCACGAGCTCACGCACATCCTCCACCTCGACACGATGGAGGGCCTGCCGACCGTCTACAACCGGCTGTTCGGCAAGACGTGGGCGCCGAACCAGGTGATGCCGCGCTGGGTGATCGAGGGCTTCGCCGTGTACGAGGAGAGCAAGCGCGCGTCGGGCGGGCGCAACCGCGGGACGCGCTTCGACCAGATCATCCGCATCGCGCGCAAGCAGGACAAGCAGCTGCGGCTCGACGAGGTCAGCGGTGCGCCGCGCCAGTTCCCGCGCGGCAACGCCGCGTACATCTACGGCTCGCACTTCCTGCGCTACATCTTCGATCGCTACGGCGACGACGCGGCGCGCGCGATGTCGCACACGTCCGGCGCGCACCCGCTGCCGTTCGGCATCAACCGCCAGATCGCGAAGGTCACCGGCGCGCCGTTCACCGAGCTGTACGGCGACTGGATGGGCTACCTGCGCGACCGCTACGCGCTGCAGGAGCAGGCCGCCGAGCGCCAGCGCCTCGTCGAGGGCCGCCCGCTCACGCGCACCGCCGAGGCGAACTTCTATCCCCGCTACACCGCCGACGGCAAGGAGCTGTGGTGGCTGCAGTTCGACGGCTACAGCGCGCCCGTCGTGCGCGCGATGCCCGTCGGCGGCGATCAGCAGCAGGCGCGCACGCTGTTCCGCGTCGACGGCATGGGCCCGTTCGACCTGCTCCCCGACAACTCGATGGTGTACGAGCAGGGGCGCCTGTTCCGCCGCGAGTACGCGTACCAGGACATCTTCCGCTGGGACGCGCGCACGCAGCAGTCGACGCGCATCACCCTCGGGGTGCGCGCCCGCGATCCGAGCGTGTCCCCCGACGGCCGGCGCGTCGCGTTCTCGATGAACGCCCCGACCGGCAGCACGCTCGGCGTCGTCGACGTCGTGCCCGGCGCGACGCCGTCGGTGGTGTGGCGCGGCGAGCGCTACGACCAGGCGTACCAGCCGGCGTGGTCGCCCGACGGTGCGCGCATCGCGTTCTCGGCGTGGCGCAAGGGCGGGCGCCGCGACATCCTCGTCGTCGAGCTGGCGTCGGGCAAGGTCGAGGAGATCACGCGCGACCGCGCGATCGACCTGTTCCCGTCGTGGTCGCCCGACGGCAAGACGCTGTACTTCGACAGCGACCGCACGGGCATCCAGAACGTGTTCGCGTACGACACCGTCGCGCGCAAGCTGTGGCAGGTCACGAATGTCCTCGGCGGGGCCTTTCGCGCGCAGAGCTCCCCCGACGGCAAGCGCCTCGCCTTCTCGACCGCCGTCGCCAAGGGCGGCTACGACATCGCCGAGATCCTCGTCGAGCGCGACCGCTGGATCCCGGCGCGCGACCCGATCGACGACCGCCCGAACGCCGTCGACATCCCGGACTCGACGCGGATCAGCGCGCCGCGCAGGTACCGCCCGCTCGAGACGCTCGCCCCGCAGGCGTACACCGCGCAGCTCGAGCTCGGCGACCGCCCGACGCTGTCGCTCCAGACCGGCGGCGCCGACGCGTTCAACCTGCACGCGTACTCGCTCGCGCTGGCGACCAACCTCGACAGCGGCGAGCTCAACTTCGGCGGCGTGTACGCGTACAACAACCTGCGCCCGAGCATGCGCTTCGCGATGTCGCGCTCGATCGGGCGGCGCGGCGGCTTCCGCATCGACGGCGTGCCGGCGACGTACAAGCAGGAGGACTGGAGCTGGACGCTGTCGTCGAGCATCCCGTTCGAGGCGCGGCCGTTCTCGTCGTGGTCGCTGTCGTTCGACTACGACGTCGACTGGTTCCGCCTCGTCGAGGCGCCGAAGGACCTCGTCCTCGATCCGAACATGCGCGTGCCCGTGGTGCCGAACACCGACTACGTCCAGGCCGGCGTCGGCGCGCGCATCGGCTACTCGCGCGTGCGCGGCGTGACGTACGGCATCGGCCCGCAGTACGGCTTCGACGCCTCGGCGAACCTGCGCTTCGATCACCCCTCGCTCGGCGCGAAGTTCCGGCAGGTCACCGTCGGCTACGCGTTCAACGGGTACCAGCGCCTGTTCGGCAACTCCGGCGTGCTCGCGGCGCGCCTCACCGGCTCCCTGCGCGCGGGCGACGCCGTGCGCACCGGCAGCTTCGGGCTCGGCGGCGTCGCCGAGCAGGACGTCGTGCGCTCGATCGTCGACTCGACGCGCGCCGGCATCACCGGCTACCTGCGCGGCTACGAGGCGCGCGCGGTCGCCGGCAACCAGTTCCACCTCCTCAACCTCGAGTACCGTCACGAGGTGTACCGGATCGAGCGCGGCCTGCAGACGCTGCCCGTGTACTTCCGCCGCATCACGCTCGCCGCGCTGTCGGACACCGGCATCGCGTTCGACAACGTGTTCACCGTCGAGCGCAACCTGCGCACGTCGGTCGGCGGCGCGCTCCGGCTCGACGCGTTCTTCGGCTACTACATCCCCGGCACGTTCGAGATCGGCTACGCGCGCGGCCTCCACGGCGACAAGGCGACCGGCGAGAGCTGGTTCTTGCTCACGGGGAGCCTGTGACGGCGCGCCCGCCCGCGAAGGAGATCGCCGGCGACGTCGCCGCCGAGGTCTCGCGCCAGCTCGCCGAGCCGGTGCGCGCGCTGCGCGATCGCCTGGGGCTCGTCGTCGATCACCTCGAGCGCCACGTCGCGACGTCGACGGGCCCGACGCCGTACCCGTGGCGCTCGCTCCAGGCGCTGCGCCAGGACCTCGCGGCCGCGTACCTCGAGGCGACCACCCTCGCCCGCCGGCTCGACGAGCTCGACCGCGCGCTCGACGACGATCCGCCCGGCTGGTTCGATCTCGCGACGGCCGTCGACCTCGGCATCCGCCTCGCGAACCACCACCTGCAGCACGGCCTCGAGCTGATGATCGACCTCGCGAACACGCCGCTCGTGCGCGGCACGCCGGGCACGCTCGCGCTGCTCGTCGCGCAGCTCGTGTCGACGTGCGCCCGCTCGGCGCGCGACCTCCCCGGCTCGACGCTGTCGGTCCGCACCTCGAGCGACGGCCCGTGGGCGCTCGTCACGATCGCCGACAACGGCGCCGGCAGCGACCGCGTCGGCCCGCTCGGCGACCTCGCGCGCGACGTCGTCACGCCGTGGGGCGCCTCCGCCGACGCCGCGTCCGAGGAGGGCCAGGGCTGCGCGTTCGAGCTCCGGCTCATGACCTCGCCCGAGTAGCGCGCCGGTCGCGCTACGGCTGCCTGACGAACGCGCCCGCCGGGTCGCGGACGTACGTCTCGACGGTCGCCGGATCGCCCGCCTTCACGGTCACCGTGCCGCCCTTGCCGAACGCCACGTCGCGCACCGGCGTGCCGGCGGGGATCGAGCCGAGGAGGACGGGCGCGCCACCGGTGAACCCGTGGACGTACACCGTCGAGACGGTGCCCTGGTGCGAGGTCGTCCACGTCGACTTCTCGATCACCACGGCGGCCTCGGCGCGGCCGTCGCCGTCGAGGTCACCGTAGATCACGCCGCGCAGGCGCGTGCGGATCGTGTCGTGCGGCTGGTCGAGGCGGCGGTAGAGGTGCACCTCGGCATGCCCGGCGCGCAGGCGGCCCTTCCACGTGAACGCATCGGAGTTGCACCAGTCGACGTCGCGCACCGACCTCGGCGGCGGCGCCTTCGGATCGGCCTCGCGGCACGCCGGGGCCGTCACGGGGTCCGCGAACGCCGGTGTCGACAGGACCGCCACGAGACACAGCGCGCGCATCGCACGAGCATACGGCGCTGGCGCGGCCGCGCCAGCGGCTAGTACGTGTAGTGGCCGATCAGCGCGTTGCTGCCGACGACCCACGCGTGGCCCGGGGCGGTCGCGACCGACCACAGCGACGACGACGTCCCGAGCGGCGCCGTCACCGTCCACGCCGAGCCGTTCCAGCGCCCGACCTTCGTCGCGCCGACGGCCCAGACGTCGCTCGCCGACAGCGCGGACATGCCGCCGTTGAAGATCGACGTCGTCGCCGCGGTCCACGTCGAGCCGTTGTAGCGGAGCGTCTCCTTGCCTGGATAGAAGTCGGTGACCCACACGTTGTTCGTGGCGAGCGCGAGCACCGCGTAGTACGTGGTCGTGCTCGTCGTCGGCTTGACGGTCGTCCACGTGTTGTTCGCCCAGTGGTAGACGTTCGCATTCTCGCCCGTCACCCACACGTCGTTGGGGCCGGTGCCCGAGATCGCGAACAGCGAGCCCGCCTTGCCGGTCGCCGTGAACGAGGTGCCGCCGTTCGTCGAGCGCCAGATCGTGCTCGGCCCGGCGATCCAGATGTCGCTCGCGCTCGACATCCACACGGCCTGGAGGTTCGTCGTCGTGCCGACGCTGACCGGCGTCCACGTGGTGCCGTCGAAGCGCAGCGCCGTGCCGCCGAAGCCGACGGCCCACACGTTCGTCGCGCTCGTGCCCCACACGCCCTTCAGCGTCTGCGTGGTGCCGCTCGTCATCGCGCTCCACGCGCCGTTCGTGCGCCGCACGATCGTGCCGGCGTCGCCGACGGCGAACACGTTGTTCGCATCGGCCGCCCACACGCTCCGCAGCATCGTCGTCGCCGCGATCGGCGCCGTCTCGGTGCACCACGCGCCGGCCGCGCAGGTCAGCTCCGACACGAGCTGGGACTCCTCGGGCGCAGCGTCGTCGGCCTGCTCGACGCCACACCCGAACACGAGGACCGTCAGCACAAGGCTTCTCACGGTGACCACACTAACGATACGCCGGGTAGTGGTCGGATCGTCGGCCGGTCTTGATCGGGTAGCCGAAACCTCAGCGCACGAGGGCGGGCTTGGACGACGGTGTCGTCAGCTCGCGCACCTGGTACTCCACCGCCGCCTTGATGAAGCGGGCGAACAGCGGGTGCGGCGACGACGGGCGCGACTTGAACTCGGGGTGGAACTGGCAGGCCACGAAGTACGGGTGCTGCGGCAGCTCGATCATCTCGACGAGGCGCCCGTCGGGGGACAGGCCGGACAGCACCATGCCGTGGCGCTCGAGCGCGTCGCGGTAGTTGTTGTTGACCTCCCAGCGGTGGCGGTGGCGCTCGCTGATCTCGGAGGTCCCGTAGGCCTCCGCCGCGCGCGTGCCCGGCCTCAGCACGCACGGGTACGCGCCGAGGCGCATCGTGGCGCCCTTGTCGACGATGCCGCGCTGGTCGGGCATGAGGTCGATCACCGGGTGCGGCGACGTCGGATCGATCTCCGTCGAGTTCGCCCGCTCGAGGCCGCACACGGTGCGTGCGAACTCGATCGTGGCCATGTGGAGGCCGTAGCAGATGCCGAAGAACGGCACCCGCTGCTCGCGCGCGTAGCGGACCGCCTCGATCTTGCCCTCGGTGCCGCGCGCACCGAAGCCGGGCGCGACGAGGATGCCGTCGTAGCCGCCGAGGAGGGCCGCCGGCGACGCGCCGGGCTTCTCGAGGTCCTCGCTGTCGATGTGCTTGATCTCGACGCGGCAGTCGTTCGCGATGCCGCCGTGCAGGAGCGCCTCGTTGAGGCTCTTGTACGACTCGACGAGCTGCACGTACTTGCCGACGAAGCCGACGGTGACCTTGCGGCGCGGCTCGGTGACGCGCTTCACCACCTCTTCCCACGCCGACAGCCGCGACGCGCGCGACCAGATGTTGAGGATCGCGGCGAGCTTGTGGTCGAGCCCCTGCTCGCACAGCACCATCGGCAGCCGGTACACGGTGTCGACGTCGATCGACTGGAACACCGCGTCCCCGGCGACGTTACAGAACATCGCCATCTTCTTCAGCACGTCGTCGCTGAGCGCCTGCTCGCAGCGGACGATCAGCACGTCGCACTGGATGCCGATCTCGCGCAGCTTCTGCACCGAGTGCTGCGTGGGCTTGGTCTTGAACTCGCCGGCCGCCTTGATGTGGGGCACGAGCGTGAGGTGCACGCTGACGGAGTTCTGCGTGCCGAGCTCGACGCGCAGCTGGCGCACCGCCTCGAGGAACGGCAGCGACTCGATGTCGCCTACCGTGCCGCCGACCTCGACGACGAGGACGTCGAGGCCCTCGGCGCAGCGCAGGATGCGGCTCTTGATCTCGTCGGTGATGTGCGGGATGACCTGCACCGTCGAGCCGAGGTACTCGCCGCGGCGCTCCTTGCCGATCACCGTCGAGTAGACCTGGCCGGTCGTGATGTTGTTGAGCCGCGACATCTTCGTCGAGACGAAGCGCTCGTAGTGCCCGAGGTCGAGGTCGGTCTCCGCGCCGTCGTCGGTGACGAACACCTCGCCGTGCTGCGTGGGGTTCATCGTGCCCGGATCCACGTTGATGTACGGGTCGAGCTTCATGTTCGCGACCTTGAGGCCGCGGTTCTCCATCAGCGCACCGATCGATGCCGAGACCATGCCCTTGCCGAGGGACGACACCACACCGCCGGTGACGAACACGAACTTGGTCTGCTGCTGCGCCATGAGTGAACCTCGAGGCGCGTACAAGCAGCGCGCCCGGAGCTTTCTACCGACTGCATCGCCGCAGTGCAATCACGACCTGTGGCTAGTCCTCTCCGACGAGATCGGATGAAGACGGCCGTTGGATCGGCGGCGCGAATTGCGTATGCTCAGAGATCCCAGCTCAGCGCAGCTGGCGCCGCCACCCGGAGAGCTCCGACGAGGGCAGGCCGTTCACGTACGGTGTCTCGCGCGCGGTCGCCGAAGGCGCGGGCTTCTTCTGCGCGCCCGCCTCGAGCGCGGCCGCGATGATCGCGGCGTCGAGCTCCGCCTCGTCGGCGCGCGGCGCGAGCTCGGCCGCGTTGCGCGCGATGAAGCCGGTGTCGAAGTCGCCGGCGACGAACCCGGCGTGGCGCAGGCAGCGCCGGTGAAACGCGAGGTTCGTCTCGATGCCGCGCACGCAGTACTCGTCGAGCGCGCGCCGCATCCGGCCGACGGCCGCCGCGCGGTCCTCGCCCCACACGACGAGCTTGGAGATCATCGGGTCGTAGTGGACGGGGATCTCGGCGCCCTCGTAGCAGCCGCTGTCGTTGCGGACGTACGGCCCGTCGGGCACGCGCAGGTGCGTGATGCGCCCCGGCGACGGCAGGAACTTCACCGGGTCCTCGGCGTAGATGCGGCACTCGAGCGCGTGGCCGCGCCGGCGCGCGTCGAGCTGCTCCTGCGTGAGCGGCAGCGGGCGCCCCTCGGCGACCTCGAGCTGCCACGCGACGAGGTCGAGGTTGTAGATCATCTCCGTCACCGGGTGCTCGACCTGGAGGCGGGTGTTCATCTCGAGGAAGTAGAAGCCGCCGTCGGCGCCGAGCAGGAACTCGCACGTGCCGGCGCCGACGTAGTCGACCGCGCGGGCCGCCGCGACGGCCGCGGCGCCCATGCGCGCGCGCAGCTCCGCCGACACGACCGGCGACGGCGCCTCCTCGATCACCTTCTGGTGGCGCCGCTGGATCGAGCAGTCGCGCTCGCCGAGGTGCACGAGGTTGCCGTGGGTGTCGCCGAACACCTGGATCTCGATGTGGCGCGGCCGCTGGATCGCCTTCTCCAGATAAACGGTGCCGTCGCCGAACGCCGCGGTCGCCTCGCGGCGCGCGCCGTCGAACGCGGCCGCGAGCTCGGCCTCGGCGGCGACCAGGCGCATGCCCTTGCCGCCGCCGCCCGCCGCCGCCTTGATGAGGATGGGGAAGCCGATCTTCTGGGCCGACGCGAGCGCCAGCTCGGCGGTCGGGAAGCCCTCGCCGGTCGGGCCGTTGTCGCCCGGCACGACGGGAGTCCCGGCGGCGGCCACGGTCTTGCGCGCCTCGGTCTTGCTGCCCATGCGGCGCATGGCGTCCGCGGACGGGCCGATGAAGGTGATGCCGGCGGCGGCGCAGGCGTCCGCGAAATCCTCGTTCTCCGAGAGAAACCCGTACCCGGGGTGGACGGCGTCGGCGCCGGTCGCGCGGCACGCCTCGAGGATCTTGTCGATGACCAGGTAGCTCTGCGCGGAGGGCGGCGGGCCGATGTGGACGGCGGCGTCCGCGAGCTGGACGTGCGGGGCGAGCCGGTCGGCATCGCTGTAGACGGCGACGGTCGACACCCCGCGCTCCTGACATGTGCGCATCACCCGGACCGCGATCTCGCCGCGATTTGCGACGAGGACACGACGGATCGGCCGGGGGCGAACGGTCGAGGACGACGACATGGGCCGCGACCATACACGGCCGCGCGTTGCATTGCGGCGGACACGAGCCTAGAATCGAGCCAAATCGGAGCCTTGCGCGAAGCCAAGAGGCACGATCGGGGAGAGACGCCTTGGCCGATCCAAACACCCGACAGGGAAAGCGCACGCCGGTCACGCTCAAGATCAAGTTCAAGAGCGAGACGCTGGAGCAGTTCATCGAGCGCTACGCCGTGGACGTGAGCCAGGGCGGCATCTTCATACGCACCAAAGAACCGCTGGCGGTCGGAACGCAGATGCGGTTCGAGTTCCAGCTGCGCGACGCCTCACCGCTCATCGGCGGGGAGGGCACCGTCGTGTGGACGCGCGAGAACGACCCGAGCCGGCCCGCGATCGCGCCCGGCATGGGCGTCCGCTTCGACCGGCTCGCCGACGGCAGCCAGCAGGTGCTCGAGCGCATCCTGTCGGAGAAGGCGAAGCAGGCACCGGTGCGCACGAACGACGCCGGCACCAAGCCGCCGCTGTTCACCGATACGCCGACGCGCGTGGCACCGCCGCCGGTGCAGGACGCGCTGCTCGGCAACGAGCCGGCGGGGCTGCGCGGGACGGCGTCCGAGCGCCGCATCCGCAACGACTCGTTCAACGATCAGCACACCCCGCTGCCCAAGCCGATGCCGTTCCACTCCGACGCGGACGAGTTCCCGGAGGAGGCGTTCGAGGAGGCCACGAAGGTGCGCGCCCTCGACGAGCTGGTCGCGCAGACGGCGCTCGACTCCGGTCAGCAGCTGGGCGGCGCACCGAACCCGCTCGACGAGCTCGCCGCGCGGCGCGCCGCCGCCGCGGCCGCGCCGGCTCCGGCCCCCGCGGGTCGCCAGGACGCGACCGTCACGGATCCCGAGCCGGTCGAGGAGACGCTCCCGCCGGGCGGAACCGCCGTCGGCGTGCCGAAGGCGCCGTTCGATCGCGACTCGGCGCCGAACCTGCCCAGCCCGCCGATCGCCGGCGGCGCGAACGACGCGCACGCCGACGCGCCCCCCAAGCGCCTGCTCGACACGACGCCGTCGCCCCGCAACGAGGGCGCGGCCGATCCGATGGAGCAGTTCCAGAAGACGAAGCTCGGCATGGAGCCGGTGCCCGTCCAGACGCGGCAGGCGACCGGCCCCGTGCCCGTGGCGCCGTCTTCGCCGCCGCCCGCGCCGCCGCTCGTCGCGAAGGATGCGCCGAAGCCTCCCGGCGTCCGCGCCGTGGCCGCCGAGCCGACCGCGCCGACGCGCCTGCCGGAGCAGCGGAAGTCCAAGGCGCCGCTCGTCATCCTCTTGCTCGTCATCCTGGCGGGCGGTGGTGCGGCGCTGTGGTTCTTCGTGCTGCGCGACATGGTCGCCGAGGAGAGCGGCAACAAGACCGCCGGCAACGGCGGCAGCAACAAGAAGGATCCGGGCCCGGGCTCGCAGAAGGTCGAGACCGTGGAGCCGGGCAGCGGATCGGGCGGCGTGAAGACGCCGGCCGGCAGCGGCAGCGAGACCGGCAGCGCCGAACCGCCGCCGAAGGTCGAGGTGGTCGAGCTCGAGATCGCGGCGAGCGTCGACAAGGCGCAGATCGAGATCGTCGGGACGGACCAGAAGGGCCCGGCGCCGTTCAAGGCCAAGCTCGAGAAGGACAAGGCGTACAAGGTGCGCGTGTTCGCGCCGCACCACCTCGCGCTCGAGCTCGACGTGAAGGGCGGGCAGCCCGACAAGCCGGTCGCGAAGCTGCAGCCCAAGCCGCGCGTGCTCGACATCGCGTCGACACCGCCGGGCGCGCTGATCTTCATCGACGACGCGCCGACCGCGCACGTGACGCCGTACAAGTACACGCTCGAGCCGGCGAAGGCCGCGAAGAAGACGGTGCGCGTGCGCCTGTACAAGGCCGGCTTCAAGGGCCTCGAGAAGGTGGTCGCCGCCGACGCGTACGTCGAGGACGACGTCGCCGAGGTGTTCAAGGTCGACGAGAAGCTCGCCGCGGCGCCGGTCGTGATCCGGCCGAACCCCGGCTCCGGCTCGGCGGGCAGCGGCTCGGCGACGGGCGGCTCGGGCACGCCGGCGGGCGGCTCGGGCACGCCGGCGGGCGGCTCGGGCGAGACGCCGCCACCCGCGGGCTCCGGTACGCCGCCCCCGCCCGCCGGTTCGGGCGCCGAGCCCGAGCCCGGCTTCATGAAGGGCGGCGCCGGCGATACACCGCCTCCGTGATGCGCGCGCTGCTGCTGTTGCTGCTCTGCCTCGCCGGGTGCAAGACCGACAAGCCCGAGGCGAAGAAGAAGGAGCTCGAGGTCGTCGGCTCCGGCTCGGCCGCGAAGACGACGGTGTCGCTCGAGGACGCGCAGCCCGAGCTCGAGGGCGGAGTCCTGCAGCAGATCCGCGCGCAGACCGACGCGCAGCTGATCTCGATCTGGTGCATCGCCGACGCGACGGGCCGCGACGCCGTCGTGAAGGTGGCCGACTCGCTGCGCCGCGACGGCTGGGATGACGTCTCGACGCGCGGCGCGGCGGAGCGCTTCGCCATCGGCGCGCGCAAGGCCGACCTGCGCTACTCGGCGACGGTCGGCGGCCGCGACCAGGCGTGCAGCGGCACGCTCGTCATCGCCACGATCGTTCGCCTGGGCGCGGGCATCCCGGCGGTCGCGCTGCCTCCGGGCAACGAAGCCCTCCGCTGATCAGCGGACGAACCCGCCGTCGACGGCGCGGAGCACGTCGGCGAAACGGCACGCCGCCGCCTCGTTCGCCGCCGGGACCTCGACGACCTCGGCGCCACGGACGCGCAGGTCGCAGAGCCTCCTCGACCGGGTGTCGGCGGTGGACGCGAACTGGAGCTCGCCGCCGGCGGCGGTGACGACCTCGGCGCGCCTGGCGTGGCCGTTCCGGGAGATGGCGATGACCTCGTGGCGACCGTCGCCGTCGAGGTCGAGGGACGCGTAGGTCTCGATCCGGTAGCCCGCGCGCGTCGGGCGGTCGACGAACGGCACGAGCTCGCGCGCGCCGTCGGCGGAGACGACGCCGAGGCGCTCCCACGCCTCCGTCGTCGTGTAGTGACCGAACACGAAGTACGCCGGCTCGCCGACCTCGGCCTTCACGCACGCGACGACCGCGTTCGCGTCGAGCCCGGTCTTCGCGAGGACGGCCGCCGGGCAACGCGCCAGCGGCCGCGGCGCGCAGTGCGTCACCACCGGCCGGTCCCGGTCGATCGGCGGCGCGCTCGGCGTGCTCGGCGAGCTTGGGAGGAGCAGCAGCGCGGCGGCGGTGGCGACGGAGGTCGCGAGCAGCGCGGGGGTCGTCCAGCCGCGTTCGGCGAGGTTCATCCCTTGGTTGTACGAGGTCGGACGGCGGGTTGCACGAGATCTTGCGAATCCGCGTTCGCGACACGCCTGTCGCGAATGACCTTGGGCGCGCCGACCACGAGACCGGATCTCGCCGGGTTAGACCGTGGCCGAGGGGCACGGCCGTTGCTGAAGCGGCGGGGATGCGGACTCTGCTCGTACGTGGCCTGCTCGTCGGCTTCCTCACCTGTCTCGCCGCGCCGGGGTGCGGCGGCGGCGGCGGCGGTGCCACGCCGGGCGGCGTCAAGGACCTGCGGCTCGCGCGCGAGCTGATCGGGCGCGGCCTCATCCCGCCGGCCGACGCGCTGCTCGTCGAGGCGATGTTCGCGGAGCACGACCTGCCCGTCGAGGGCCCGGCGTGCGCGCGCACCCTGTGCCTCGACGCCGCCGCCGGCTTCGCGCCGGAGCTCGACGGGGCGCCGCGCGGGTGGGCGCAGATCGGCCTGTCGACGGCGATCGACCTCGACACCTTCACGCGTCCGTCGACGACGTTCGTGTTCACCGTCGACGTGTCGGGCTCGATGGGCTGGGGCTTCAACGACGCCGTGCACCCGAGCGCCGGCGACCTGTCGCGCGCGCTGCTGCACAAGCTCGCCGACGAGCTGCGCCCCGACGACCAGGTCGCGATCGTCACCTACGGCAGCGACGCGCGCACCGCGCTGTCGCTGCGCTCGGGCGCCGAGCGCACCGCCGTCCACGCCGCGATCGACCGCCTCGACAGCGAGGGCGCGACCGACATGGAGTCCGGCATGCGCCGCGCGGTGAAGGTCGGCGAGGCGGCCGTCGGCGCGACGGCGCAGGTCCGCATCGTGCTGTTCACCGACGTCAACCCGAACATCGGCGCGACCGGCGCCGGCGAGTTCGGCGACATCGTGTCGCGCGCCGCCAAGAAGGGCGTGCACACCACCGTGCTCGCGCTCGGCCTCGGCATCGACCCCGAGATCATGCGCGGCATGGCGAGCCTGCGCGGCGCGAACGCGTTCAGCCTCACGCGCACGAGCGAGCTCGACACGTTCATGGCCGAGGAGTACCCGTGGTTCACGACGCCGATCGCGTTCGATCTGCGCGTCTCGATCGAGAGCGGCGCGTGGTCGATCGACCGGGGCCTCGGCTTCCCGGCCGCCTCCGACGCCGAGCAGCTCGGCCTTACGGCGCAGACCGTGTTCCTGTCGCGCCGCCGCGGCGCGCTGCTCGCCGCGCTGACGCCGCCCGCCGGCGCGACGACGCCCGACGGCCTCACCGGCCGGCTCGCGTTCCGCTACGAGGAGGCCTCCGGCGAGCAGGTGACCGACACCGCCGCGTTCGCGCACGACGGGCGCCCCGTCGACGAGCGCGGCCACTGGTACGGCCAGCGCGGCGTCGCGCGCACGACCGCGCTCGCGCTGTTCACCGAGGCGATGCACGACGCCGCCGCCGTCTACGGCGCCGACCCGGCGCGCGCCGAGGGCATCATGCGCGCCGCGCAGGAGCGCTTCACCGCCGACGCCGATACGCTCGGCGACGACGACCTCCCCGTCGAGGTCGAGCTCGGCGCGGCGCTCCTCGAGCTGATCGTGCGCCGCGCCCCGCAGGGCAACCTCTACGGCGAGTAGCGCGCGCTCACCGCAGGAACGTCGGCGTCATGATCGCGCTGCGGCACTGCCAGTTGAAGCTGCGCACCTGCCCGACCGCGCCGCGCGTGCGCAGGCCCGCGACGAGCTGGTCGGCGGCCTGGCGGAGCGCGCCGTCGCTGCGGCCCGTGACGTGCCACGCGAGTGCGACGACGTACGCCGTCTCGCCCCAGTGCTCCTCGTACTCGTCGGGCACGTCGGCGGCGCTGCCGACGCCCATCCAGTAGTACGGCTTGCCCGCGCCGTCGCGGCCGTCGCGCGCGAGCGAGCGGCCGAGGCGGCCGAGCGACGCGTTGACCTGCGCGGCGCGCTCGCCGCCGACCCGGCGCGCGTGGGCATCGAGGGCGTCGGCGAGGATCGCGCTCATCCACGGGCTGCAGCCGAACGTGCCGAAGTCCTCGCCGTGCGCGGCGGCCGAGTGCGCGAAGCAGCGCGCCTCGGTGTCGGTGTAGCCGACGGGGAACCGCGCCTGCTCGTCGAGGTACGCCGCGACGGCGGCCTCGGCGCGCGCCGCGATCTCCGCGGCCTTGTCGTCGGTGACGCGCAGCGCCCACTCGTGCGCGAGCAGCGCGAAGCCGGCGTGGCGCTCGGTCCAGAACCGGTCGCCGCCGTCGTACTTCGGGTTCCACATCGTCGCGACCTTCGCGGACACCGCCTCGGCGGCCTCGCGGAAGCGGTCGTCGCCGGTGAAGAGGTAGTGCAGCGCCAGGCCCTGCGCGTAGTAGTACTTGAGGTCCGTCGACGCGCCGGGCACCGCGATCGCGGTGGCGACGCCGTTCGCGATCGTCATGCCGTCGCGGTACAGCGCGGCCTCGCGGTACGCCGAGCGCAGCGGCGGGAGCTGGCCGGTCGTGATGTAGCCGCGCACCATCGCCGTCACGCGGTCGTACAGCCACACGTCGCGGCTCGCGTTCGCGTTCACGAGGAACGCGTCGGTGCCCCAGCGCTCGTAGTCGCACACGCGGGACCACGCATCGAGCGCGGTGTCGGCGAAGTCGTCGCGCGCCGTGATCGGGCCGGCGACGCCGCTCGCGACGAGCACGCGCGCCGGCAGCACGGCCCACACGCGCGGGTGCACGTTCGCGCCGGTGCCCGCCAGCGTCGACGCGACGGGCGCGAGCTCGGTGCCGGCCGCCTGCCCCGCCGCGCCGAGCGCGACGGTGAGCTTCGTGTGTGCGGAGACGTCGACGGTCACCTGGACCTGCACGCTGCGGAGGCTGTCGTCGTCGTACTTCGCGAGCGCGCGGGTGGCCGCCGGTAACACGGCGCCGCCGGCGCGGATCGCGATCGCGCTCGCATCGGAGAGCGCGCCCTGCGCGAGCGGGATCGCGAAGTTCACGAGCTGCGCGCCGCTCGCCCCGTCGGGGACGAGCGCGACGTCGAACTCCGCCGGTGTCGGCGGTGGATCGACCGGCCCTCCTGTTCCGCCGGGAGCATCATCACCCGGCACGCCGCCGCCACCCGGTGGAAGCTCGCCCGTCGCGGGCGCAGCGCACGCTGCGCACACCACGAGCACGATCACCCCAGATCGCGTCATGACCCGAGAGCCTAGACGTCGCTTCGCGCGATTCCTCGACGAGAAACGCGAATTCGTTTGTGCGGACCGCGAACGTCAGCGACGTCGCAAACCACGTCGTCTACGAAAAGCTCAGACGACGACGGCGAGGATGGCTATCCGCCCATCGCCTTCGCCCACTTGCTCGGTTCGCCGACCTTCGGGCGCTCGCCGCCGCGCACGAGGTAGCGCACCGACGCCGCGAGGCCGTCGAGCGTGAGCGGCCACATGCCGAACACCGACGCGATCACCTCGATCGTCGTGCCGGGCCAGAAGCGCTCCGGCTCCGGGTTGAGCCACGCCGAGCTGCGGAAGTGCGCCGCGAGCCGGCGCAGCCACTCGATGCCCGACGCGCGCTGCTGCGTGTACAGGTACATCGAGCCGCCGGGATCGAGCAGCTCGGCCGGGTGCATGAGCGCGTCGCCGACGAGCACGAGCTTCTCGTCGCGATCGCTGTTCGCGAGCAGGTCGGCGACCGGGACGCCCTTGCGGAACTCCGCGTCCTCGTAGACCGAGTTGTAGACGCAGTTGTGGAAGTAGTAGCTGCGGAACTTCGCGAACCGCCCGGTGCGCGACGCCGCGGTGAACAGGCGGCTCACGAGCTCGGCGTGCGGATCCATCGAGCCGCCGACGTCCATCAGCAGCACGACCTTCACGCGGTTGCGCCGCGGCGGGCGAAAGACGATGTCGATGTCGCCGGCGTTCTTGCACGTCTTGTCGACGGTCTCGTCGAGGTCGAGCTCCTCCTGCGCACCCTCGCGCCCGAGCCGCCGCAGGCCGCGCAGCGCCATGTCGATCTGCCGCACGTCGAGCACGATGTCGCGCCGGTACTCCTTGAACCGCCGCTCGTCCGCGACGGCCATCGCGCTGCGCCCGCCGCCGCCGCCCGCGCGCATCCCCGTCGGGTTCGTGCCCCGGGTGCCGAACGGCGACGTCCCACCGGTGCCGATCCAGCGGTTGCCGCCGTCGTGGCGCTCCTTCTGCTCGCGCAGCCGCTTCTCGAACAGCTCGCGCAGCTTCTCGAGGTCGAGCTCGCGCAGCGCCTGGCGCTGCTCCTCGGTCAGCCCCTCGAGCACGCGCGGATCCGCGAGCCACGCGCGCAGCGCCTCCGTCAGCTTCAGCGCGTCGGCGTGCACGTCCTTGAAGTACGCGAGGAACGCCTCGTCGTACGCGTCGTACAGCGCGATGTCCTTCACGCAGATCGTGCGGCACAGGTGATAGAAGCCGTCGAGCGAGCTCTCGTGGAGCCCGAGCGCCATCGCCTCCATCAGCGCCATCCACTCGTGCGTCGAGACCGGCACCTTCTTCGCGCGCAGCTCGAACAGGAAGTCGACGAGCACGGCGCGCGCCCTACGCCTTCGCCCGCTTGCTCACGAGCTCGACGTCGTGCTCGGTCTTGAGCAGCGTGCCGAGGAACGGGATCCCGCCCGACACGCGCGACAGGTCGACGTTGGCCTTCCGGAGCGCGCAGATCCAGTCGATGAGCTCGCTCGTCGACGGCTTCTTGCGCAGCTTCGGCGTCGCGCGCAGCCCGAAGAACATCTCGAGCGCGTTGTCGAGCACGCGGTCGGTGATGTCGGGGTGGTGCACGCGCACGATCTCCGTCATCAGCTCGCGCGTCGGGAACTGGATGTAGTGGAACACGCAGCGCCGCAGGAACGCGTCCGGCAGCTCCTTCTCGTTGTTCGACGTGATCACGACGACCGGCCGCTCCGCCGCGACGACCTCGCGCCCCGTCTCGTCGATGCGGAACCGCATCGCGTCGAGCTCGAGCAGGAGGTCGTTCGGGAACTCGATGTCGGCCTTGTCGATCTCGTCGATCAGCAAGACAACGCGCGACGGCGCCGCGAGCGCCTCGCCGAGCGGCCCGAGCTTGATGTAGCGGGCGATGTCGCGCACGTCGTGGCCGTCGCCACCGAAGCGGCTGTCGTGGAGGCGTGCGACGGTGTCGTAGACGTAGAGGCCGTCCTTGGCCTTGGTCGTCGACTTCACGTGCCAGCGGATGAGCGAGAGGCCGAGCGACCGCGCCAGGTTCTCGGCGAGCAGCGTCTTGCCGGTGCCCGGCTCGCCGCGCACCAGCAGCGGCCGCGCGAGCGCGACGGCGACGTTGACCGCGTGGCGCAGCTCCTCGGAGGCGATGTAGCTGGACGTGCCGCGGAACTGGTCGAACTGCTGATCGGCGTCGGACATCACGCCGAACCTTACCCTGTTTTGGCAAAAACGGTCAGGGCTGACTGTCGATGCGGGGCTAGCCCTTCTTCTTGCCCGTGATGTAGCCGTCGGCCACGCCGTACAGCCAGGTCGCGCCCCACACGAGGGTGGCCACCGACCCGAGCAACGGGATCGCGCCGATCATCGACAGGCCGGCGACGGTGTAGACGGCGAACACGCCGATCGCCTTGTCGGTCTCGCCGTTGATGAGCTGACCGACGCCCGGGACCACTGCGCTGCACACCGCGGGGACGACACCGCGGCCGCCGCCGCGTCGAACGAGAGCCTTACTCATTCCCGGTTTATGCCACGAGCGAGGCGGAGGCGGGACTAGAACTTCGCGGTCGCTCCGAGCATGAACAGCACGTAGTGGGACTTGTAATCGCCCTGCGCGACGGGGCTCTCCGCCTGCAGGGCCGGGTCGATGATCGGATGGATCGGATCGGGGCCCGCGCGATCGGGCCCGACCGGGTTCTCGGTGCCGTCGCCGACGCAGCCGGGTCCCGGCGACGTGTTGAGCCGCGTCGGATTGCACGTCCCCGGGTTCGACGGCGAGCCCTCGTAGATGAAGCCGCCGCCGGCGCTGATCGTCCACGACCGCGTCTTGAACGAGCCGCCGACCGTGAACGTCGTGCGCGCCGCCCCGTCGACGTCCGCGCGCAGCCAGCCGGGCTTCGCCGCCGCCGTGTCGTGGCCGACGCCGGCGCGCAGGACGATCTCGTTGCCGCCGCCCTGCGGCAGCACGAAGCTGCCGCCCAGGCGCACGTTGAACGTGTCCTGGAAGTTGTGCGCGACCTCGCTGTCCTTGAGGATGATGCTGCCCGTCTCCTCGCCGTCGGGGCCGAGCAGCGCCGCGCGCGCATCGACGACGACGAAGTACGTGCTCGCCTTTTTGGCCGACCAGTTCTCCCAGCCGAGCTGCAGCTCGACGTCGCCGCGCATGCGCCCCGCCCCGTCGAGGAACTTGTAGCGCCCGCCGAGGCTCGCCGTCGCCGGCAGCGCGAAGTCGACGCAGATCTTCTTCGCGTCCTGCGTGCCGCCCTTCGCGCAGCGCGCGTCGATGTCGTCGCGCGGGCGGATCGACACGGCGGACGCGCCGGTGACGAGGACGCCCGGCCCGTTCGCGTCGCGCGCCGTGCCCTTCGCGTGGATGTCGGAGCCCGAGTTGAACACGGCGCCGAGCTCGATGTTCTTCGTCGGGCGGTACGTCGCCCCCGCGCCGTACCCGAACACGCCGACCGCCGAAGCCTCGGCGTCGAGGAGGCTGTCCTGCTTGGGATCCTCCTCGAAGTTCGACGCGTTGCCCCACAGCACGACGGACGTCTTCACGTCGGCGAAGCCGAGCGAGAGGCGCGCGCCGACGTCGAGCTGGTCGTTGATGCGGTACGCCGCCGCGATCGACGGCAGGATCACCGCGGCGTCCTGCTTGAGGATGTCGTAGCGCGTCGGCGGCGGCGGCTTCGAGAAGTCGACGAGGTCGAACTTGTCGGTGGGGTTGAGCGGGTAGCCGTTCGTCATGTCGCGGAACGGGTACGCGTTCGGCGCGTAGACGCCGGCGGCGACGGTCAGGCCCTTCACCCGCTTGCCGAGGTCGCTGACGACGGCGAACACCGGCACCGGCTGGAACGAGCCGATGCCGAGGCTCGGCCTGGGGTTGTTCGTCACCGTCGGGTACGGCGTGCCCTCCCACGGCTGGTCCTCCATCGGGAGGTCGTCGTAGGTGCCGCGCCGCGTGAACTGCATCGAGTAGCTGATGATCGCGGCCGACAGCGTGATCGACGTGCCGCTCGACTTCGCGAGGCCCGCGGGGTTGATCGACAGCGCCTCGCCGTCGTCGGTCGACGCGACCGCGGCGCCCGCGCGCGCCGTCGAGATCGCCCCCGACCCGGGCAGGAACAACCCGCCGGCGCGGGCGTCGTGACCGGCGGCGATCACGGCCAGCAGCGACGTGGGAAGCACGAGCTCGCGAAGCTTCATACGTGCCTCGCAACGTATCCTATTTCGGGAGGCTACTGACGGGCGCGCGCCGCGCGCAGCGTGATGTGGGTCATGAGGATCGCGATCGCCGCCGGCGTGACGCCGCTGATCCGCGAGGCCTGCCCGACGGAGCGCGGCCGGATCTGCTCGAGCTTCTCGACGACCTCGTTCGACAGCCCGGGGATGCCGCGGTACTCGAGGTCCGCGGGCACGAGCACGCCGTCGCTGCGCTGCAGCTTCGCCGCCTCGCTCTCCTGCCGCCGCAGGTAGCCCTCGTACGCGAGCTCGATCTCGACGCGCTCGAGCGCCGCCGGCGAGACGTCGGGCGCCGCCACGCCGCCGGCCGCCGCGACCTCCTCGATCGCGCGCCAGCCGAGCTCGGGCCGCCGCGCGAGCTCGGCGAGCGTCGCGCGCCTCCCGACGATCGCCGCCGAGCCGTGGCGCGCGAGCGCCGCGTTGACCGCATCGGTGCCCGTCACGGATGCGCGCTGCGCGCGCTCGAACGCCGCCGCGAGGTCGCGCCGCCACGCCTCGAACGCGCGCCAGCGCTCGTCGTCGACGAGGCCGAGCCGCCGCCCGGTGGGCATCAGGCGATCGGCTGCGTTGTCCTCGCGCAGGAGCAGCCGGAACTCCGCGCGCGACGTCAGCATGCGGTACGGCTCCTTCGTGCCGCGCGTCGTGAGGTCGTCGACGAGCACGCCCGCGTACGCCTCGTCGCGCCGCAGGATCACGGGGGTGCGCGAGCCGTCGCCGAAGCCGAGCGCCGCCGCCGCGTTGATGCCGGCGAGCAGGCCCTGGATCGCCGCCTCCTCGTAGCCCGACGTGCCGTTGATCTGCCCCGCGTGGTAGAGGCCGCGCACGCGCCGCGTCTCGAGCGTCGGCTGCACCTCGCGCGGATCGATGAAGTCGTACTCGACCGCGTACCCGGGGCGCGTCATCTCGGCGCGCTCGAGGCCGGGGATGGTGCGCAGGAACGCGAGCTGCACGTCGAACGGCAGCGACGTCGAGATCCCGTTCGGGTAGACCTCGCCCGCGCCGCCGAGGCCGACCTCGACACCCTCGGGCTCGAGGAAGATCTGGTGGCGCTCCTTGTCCGCAAACCGGACGACCTTGTCCTCGATGCTCGGGCAGTAGCGCGGCCCCGTGCCCGCGATCTCCTTGCGCCCTTCCTTGTAGGAGAAGAGCGGGGAGCGGTGGAGGTTCGCGCGGATCGCGTCGTGCGTGCGCTCGTTCGTGTACGTGACCCAGCACGGCACCTGCGGCAGCGGCGGCGCCGGCAGGCCGTTCCAGCGGAACATCGGCGGCGGCTCGTCGCCCGGCTGCAGCTCGAGGCCCGCGACGTCGATCGTGCGCCGGTCGAGCCGGCACGGCGTGCCCGTCTTCAGGCGCGCGAGCGGAAACTGCAGCGCCGCGAGCGAGTGCGACAGGCCCACCGCCGGCGCCTCGCCCGCGCGCCCGCCCGCCGCGCGCGCCTCGCCGACGAAGATCGCGCCGCGCAGGAACGTGCCGGTCGTGAGGATCACCGCGCGCGCCCGGTAGCGCACGCCCATCGTCGTCGTCACGCCGCACACCGCGCCGTCGACGACGCCCAGCTCGGCGACCTCGCCCTGGCGCAGCGCGAGCCGCTCGCACCGCTCGAGCCGCATCCGCATCTCGTCGCGGTACCTGCGCTTGTCGGCCTGCGCGCGCGTCGACCGCACGGCCGGCCCCTTCGACGCGTTCAGCCGGCGGAACTGGATCCCCGTCGCGTCGATCACGCCCGCCATCTCGCCGCCGAGCGCGTCGAGCTCCTTCACCAGGTGCCCCTTCGCGACGCCGCCGATCGCCGGGTTGCACGACATCTGCGCGACCATGTCGAGGCTGCCCGTCAGCACGAGCACGCGCGCGCCCATCCGCGCCGCCGCGAGCGACGCCTCGCACCCGGCATGCCCGGCGCCGACGACGATCACGTCGTAGCTATCTGGATACTCGTAGGCCACCGCGCGCGAACCTTAGCCGCCGTCGCCCTTGGCCGCACGCTTCCCGCACACCTCGCCCGCGCCGCTCGCGTGCTCGGGCTTGAACTTGTAGACGTCGAGCGTGAACTGGAGGACCAGGTTGCTCGGGTGCAGCTGGTCGGGGTCCTTGCCATGGTCCCACCCGATGCCGCGGATCTTCGTTGAGCCGCACGGGTCGTGCAGCGCCTTCGGGATCGCCTGGTAGCGCGACATCTCGGCCGAGACCTGGTCGTAGCTGCACACGCCCGGGTTGCCGCAGTTGAACTTGAAGGTGTCGTAGGCGCCCTTGTCGCCGAGCTCGTGCACCTCGAGGGAGGCCGACACGCCGCTCGCGTTCGACGCCCGCATCTCGACCGGGTGCTGGCCCGGCGCGATGTCGACGTAGAAGCACGCCTCGGCGCGCTCGGCGTTCTTGTACAGGAGCGTGCCGTTCGGCAGCGTCACCCACAGCTCGTACGGCGACTGCAGCCGCAGCTCGAACCGCTTGCGCCCCTCCTGCTCGGGAGCCCCGACGTCCTGCCCGTCCGTGCGGCACTTGCACTCGGTCCCGCTGCACAAGGGGCCCGCCAGCGACCCGCGTGTCATCCTGTCCGGGACCGGGCCGATCTTGATCTGGTGGCGA
This sequence comes from Deltaproteobacteria bacterium, assembly GCA_019637375.1. Classification (GTDB taxonomy): domain Bacteria; phylum Myxococcota_A; class Polyangia; order Haliangiales; family Haliangiaceae; genus JABFXX01. The sequence goes on from JAHBVW010000035.1 coordinate 30,605, forward strand.
TCGCCGCCGCACGACACCCAAAAGACGGCCGAAATGACGAGGAAAACCAGCGGGCGCATGCCCTCTTATCGCAGGCAACGACGATCGCTTACCAGCGGTCGAACCGTGGTATTAACCGCTGCCCGTCGGCAAACATCAATGATTTCCAACAAATTGGCATCTCTGGTGGCTTGTGCCGCGATCCTCGTCGCCGTGGCCGTCGGCTGCGGCGGCAAGAGCGGCAGCGCGGCCGTCGAGTACTCGGTCTCCGCCGCGAAGAACTACGAGAAGGGGCTGAAGGAGCTCGAGGGCAAGGACTGGGTCGCGGCGTCGAAGTACTTCGGCTTCATCAAGAGCCGGTTCCCGTACTCGCGCTACGCGGTCCTCGCCGAGCTGCGGCTCGCCGACGCCGAGTTCGGCGCCGAGCAGTACATCGAGGCGATCGACAGCTACCGCCTGTTCATCAAGTTCCACCCGACGCACGAGATGGTCGCGAACGGCTACGCGTCGTTCCGGATCGGCGAGTCGTACTACCGCCAGCTGTCGGGTGACTTCTGGCTGTTCCCGCCGTCGTACGAGAAGGACCAGTCGTCGACGGAGGACGCGGTCAACGAGCTCAAGAGCTTCCTCGAGAAGTACCCCGACTCGCCGTACCGCCCGAAGGCGAAGGAGATCCTCGTGAAGGTCGGCAAGCGCCTCGCCGACCACGAGTGGTACGTGGCCCGCTACTACTGGGACCGAGGCAAGCCGATGGGCACCGTGCTGCGCCTGCGCCGCCTGCTCGAGCGCTACCGCGGGGTCGGCTACGACGAGGAGGCGATGTGGCTCCTCGGTCGCGCGTACGTCGCGGTCGCGATGCCGGACCGCGCGAAGATCATCTGGAAAGAGCTGGTCGACAAGTACCCGCAGAGCCGGCACGCCAACGACGCGCGCAAGGGCATCGCCTCGCTCGCGACGCCCAAGACGACGACGGCGCCCCGCTAAGCGGGTAAGATCGCCCGGGTGAGCGATCGGGTCGAGCAGCTGATCGCGCTCGGGCGCGAGCACTACAACGCCAGCGAGTACGAGCGCGCCGAGCCGTACCTGTCGGAGGCCGCGGCCGCGCGCCCGGGCTTCCCCGACCTGTACAACATGCTCGGCGTCATCTACCACGCGCAGGGCCGCTTCTCCGACGCCGAGGAGGCGTTCGAGAACGCGCTGCGCCTGAACCCGCGCTACACCGAGGCCGCGCTCAACCTGTCGGTCACGTACAACGACCGCGGCAAGTACGACCGTGCGCGCGAGGTCTACTCGCGCGCGGTGTCGGCGAGCATCAACCAGCCGAACGCGCTCGATCGGTTCGCGCGCGGCAAGCTCGCCAACATGCACGCCGACCTCGGCGCCGCGTACGCGGGGCTCGCGATGTACGACGAGGCCGTGCGCGAGTACGGCAAGGCGCTCGACCTGTGCCCCGAGTTCGCCGACCTGCGCGTCCGCCTCGGCAACGTCTACCGCGACATGGGCGTTCACCACGCCGCGATCACCGAGTTCGAGCACGCGAAGCGGATCCGCCCGGACTTCATCCCGGCGCGCATCCATCTCGGCGTCACGCTGTTCTCCCTCGGGCGGCGCGACGCCGCCCTCGCGGAGTGGCAAGCCGTCCTCGCCATCGACCCGAACAACCGGAGCGCGCAGCTCTACATCCGCGTCGTCAACGACGAGCACGGCCCGCGCCCCGGCTCCGCGCTCGACCCCTGATCGACCGCGGGGGAGGATCGGCGCCGCGCCGAGCGGTGCTCTGCGGTGCATCAGCCCGCGCCGGCGCCCGCGCCGCCCGGCGACGGAGCCTCCTCGAGGCGCGAGATCTGGCCGCAGGCCTGCGGGACGCTCGGCTTGCCGCCGCGGACCTCGTGGAGCACGAGCGTCTTGCCGATGATCGACTGATCGCCCTCGAGCGTCACCTCGACCTGGCCCGGCTCGACCTTGCCCGGGGCGCCCTGCGCCACGTCGACGGTCGCCGCGACGGGCATCGTGGCGCGGCCGACCTTGGACGCGTTCGCGCCGCACTCGGCGTTCTCGTGGACGACCAGCTGGTACTTGCCGGGGTGCAGCCCCTGGAAGTCGACCTCGCTGATCTTCGCCGGCTGACCCTCCTGCTGCTCGATCACGACCGAGACCGGCTTCATCCGCGTGTTCCCGACGGGCGCGAGGTCCGCCTGCGCCGCGACCATCCTGGCTTGCGGCTGCGGCGCCGGCGCCGCCGGCTGGGGATGGTGCTCCATCGGCTGCTCCTGCGGCGTGGTGGCCGCGATCGGCTCGCAATGCGGGGTCGTCGCAGTCGCGGTCGTCGCGCTCGACGAGGAGCCTCGGTGACAAGCGAAGAGGCTCGCGAGGAGGAACGTAGCTAGGGTGGCCTTCATACCCAGGGTTGTGGGTGCCGATCGCGGCGGCGTCCACCCGCGCACTGTTTTTTGTCGACGAGAACGCGATTTCGTGCGCGCGCGTCTCGCTGCACGCGCCGCGTGTACCGAGTTCGCACTGTGCGCGTGTCTCAGCGAGACGCGCTGACGGGGTGCGCGCGCTCGACGTGCCTCGGCATCTTCAGCACGAGGACGTAGTCGTTCATCGGCTTCGCGAGCACCTCGGCGACGTTGCCCTCGCCGTCGTCGATCACGGGGCGCACGGAGATGACGTCGCCGACGCCGCGCCGCTTGATGCGGTTCACGATCGCGTGGTCGTGGCAGTGCCCGTTGCCCGCGAGGATCACGAGGTGACCGCGCGGGTTCGCGGCGAGCCACTTCGCGCTGCCGTCGGCCATCGTCTCGTCCCACATCACCTGCACCGTGTAGACGCGATCCGCGCTCGGCATCGCGACGTTGCCCTGCCCGTGCGGCGACGACGGCGGCGGCGCGGGTGCGGGCGCCGGCGGCGTGGTGGACGACGGCGGAGGCGGCGCTTCCTCCTTCTTCTGCGCGTGGCCGTGCGTGCCGCCCAGGCCCTCCATGAGCGCGTCGAACCATGCCCGGTGCGCGGGGTCGTCGAGCACGAGCTCGGGCACCTGCGCGCGTTCCTCGGGCGTCAGCGCCTCGAGCCCCTGGCGCACGACCTTCTTCGTCAGCTCGCGCGCGGCGTTGAGCGCGAGCAGGTGACCGCCGGCGGCGACCGCCGCGTCGATCGTCGGCGCGTAGAAGCCCCAGTCGTAGCCCCAGCGCTCCTCCCAGCCGGCGCGCGAGCGCAGCGCCTCGGCGTCGATCTTCTTCGCGGCGTAGTCGTCGACGACGCCCTGGAACGGCTTCTGGAACATCTCCATGCCGAGCGCGATGCGATCGCCCTTGCCGAGCCGCTTCGCGACCTCGCGCACGACGTGGAGCTGCACCCAGTGGTGGTGCGGGTTCGGGTGGTCCTCGCCGACGCACACGGCGCGCGCCTTCTGCACGCTCGCCCAGAACGCGGCCGCGTCCGTCTCGTGCCCGCCGCGATCGATGATCTGGAACGGCAGCGCGGCCGCCTCGATGCCGCCCTTCATCATCGGCGCCGGCTTCTCCGGGCCCTTCGGGTAGCGGCCGCCGCAACCGACGAGCACGACGAGGACCGGGAGGGCGACCTTCGGCATCTCGAAACTCTAGCACCGTGGCAGACTCGTCGCGCCGTGGACCTGCCGTTCCTGACCGCCGACCTCTCGGGCATCGGAGGCGCGTTGCGTGCGCGCGCCGAGGACTTCGTCGTCGACGAGGTACCGGCCTACCCGCCGTCGGGTGCGGGCGATCACGTGTTCGCGCGCATCGAGAAGCGCGATCACGCGACGCCGTTCGCCGTGAAGCTGATCGCGGCCGCGCTCGGCGTGCAGGCGCGCGACATCGGCACCGCCGGCCTCAAGGACCGGCGCGCCGTCACGACCCAGTGGATCTCGCTGCCGCCGCCCGTCACACCGGACGCCGTCGCCGCGCTCGCCCTCGAGGGGATCCGCGTGCTCGAGGTCGCGCGCCACAACCACAAGCTGCGCACCAGCCACCTGCGCGCGAACCGCTTCCGCCTGCGCGTGCGGGGCGTCACCGACGGCGCGGCGGAGCGCGCGCGCGCGATCCTCGTGCGGCTCGCCGAGGCGCCGGGCGCGCCGAACTTCTACGGCGAGCAGCGCTTCGGCCGCGCCGGCGACAACGCGGCGCGCGGCCGCGCGATCCTCCTCGGCGAGCGATCGAGAGATCGCTCGCGCGACCGCTTCTTCGTGTCCTCGCTCCAGGCCGAGCTGTTCAACGCCTGGCTCGCCGCGCGCCTCGCCGACGACCTCTACCGCACCGCCCTCCCCGGCGACGTCATGCACAAGCGCCCGCGCGACGGCGCGCCGGGTGGGATGTTCGACTGCGCCGACGCGGCGGCCGAGACGGCGCGCCTCGCCGCCGGCGAGATCGTGCCGACGGGGCCGATGTTCGGCGACCGCATGCGCCGCCCTGCCGACCGCACGCCGGCCGCCGCGCGCGAGGCCGCGATCCTCGACGGCGCCGGCATCCCGCGCGAGGCGTGGGCCGCCGTGCGCGCGCTCGCCGAGGGCACGCGCCGCGACGCTGCGATCCCGATCACGGACGCCTCCGCGAGCGTCGAGCCTCTCGAGCCGGGCACCGTCGACGTCGCGTTCACGCTGCCGGCCGGCGCCTACGCGACCACCGTCATGCGGGAGGTCATGAAGGCCGAGCCCGAGCCCGAGCCCGGCGCGGATCCGGAACCCGAGCTGACTCGCGAGTGACCGCGCGCGTTGCCTCGATGATTTTGCCGGCCCGGAGTGTGTGTCTCGGGGATGCTCGAGGCTAGGCTTCCCCTCGAATGGACCTCTCCAAGGCCTTCGTCGACTTCGCCAAGCTCGGCGCCGAGTGGGTGCTGTGGCTGCTGATCGGCCTGTCGGTCATCTCGATCGGCGTGATGATCGACCGCTTCCTGTGGTTCCGCGACCGCGACACCGACGCGGAGCGCTTCCTGCGCGAGCTGCGCGGCGCGTTCGAGCGCGACGAGCTCGATCGCACGCTCGCGAAGTACCGCGACAACGCCGCGGTGGCGGTGCAGGTCGCGCTGCGCGGCCTCGCCGAGCGCGACCGGGGCCCCGAGGCCGCCGCCGAGGCGATGCACCAGGAGCGCGCGCGCTGGCGCCGCACCGGCGACCGCGGCCTCATCATCCTCGGCACGCTCGGCAACAACGTCCCGTTCATCGGCCTGTTCGGCACGGTGCTCGGCGTGATGAACGCGTTCTCCTACCTGTCGCAGAAGACGGCCGCCGCCGAGGAGCAGACGCTCAACGAGATCCGCGAGGCGCTCGCCGCGACGGCGTTCGGCCTCCTCGTCGCGATCCCCGCCGTCATCGCGTTCAACTACTTCTCGCGGCGCATGAAGGTCATGATGTCCGGCGCCGACGAGGCCGCGCACCAGGTGCTGTCGCTCCTGCACGCGCGCGCCCACGAGCGCCCCACGATCGAGCGGCTCGACGAGACGAAGAAGCAGGAGAAAGAGAAGGAGGGCGCCGATGGCGGGGGGAAGTAGCCTCTACAACGACGAGGACGCGCCCGGGATCACCGAGATCAACGTCACGCCGTTCGTCGACGTGGCGCTCGTGCTGCTCGTCGTGTTCATGGTGACGGCGAAGCTGATCGTCGCGCGTGGCGTCGAGATCGACAAGCCGAAGGCCGCGCACGGCGGCCCGATCCCGAGCACGATGCGCGTGTCGATCGACGCGAAGGGTGGCCTGCACGTCAACGGCGTGCCGATCGCGAGCGACGCCCAGGCGATCGACCTCATCAAGGTCTACGCGCAGAACACGGACAAGCCGAAGGCGATCATCGCCGGCGACCGCAAGGCGCAGTACGAGGGCATCATGCGCGCGATCGACCTCGTCCAGGAGGCCGGCATCACCGCCCTCGCGCTCGAGAACGAGAAGTAGGCAAAGCGCGGGAGCGCCCGTGACGCGCCGAGCGGCTCTGCTACGCTCGGACGGGTGAAGTGGGACTCCCCGATCGTGCTGACCCTCGCGGGCACGATCGCGATCCACACGATCCTCCTCGTCGGCGCCGACGCGGTGATGGTCGCGATGCCTCCCGACGAGCCGGAGATCCCGCCGCGCATCGAGCTCGTCGACATCAAGGTCGCGCCCAAGCCCAAGCCCAAGCCGCCCGAGCCGCCGAAACCGCCCGAGCTCAAGGTGGACCAGGACCTGGCCGTCGAGCCGGTCAAGACGCCCGTGAAGCCCGCGCCCGCGGTGCGCCCGCAGCAGGCGCGCGCCACCCCACCGCCGCCGACGAACGAGCCGCCGCCGCCGAACGCGAGCACGGACTCCGGCGGCCGCGAGTCGCCCACGCTCACGAACTTCCAGCTCACGCCGGACGCCGGCGAGGCCCACGCCGTCGTGAGCCAGAAGAAGAAGGCGTGGAGCGGCGGCGCCGGCGGGCACGGCAGCGGCGCGGGATCGGGCTCCGGGGCCGGCAGCAGCTCGGCGCCCCCTGCCCCGGTGTCGGTGGCGACCATCAAGAAGCGGGCGATGCCCAAGGGCGACTACGGCTACATCGACGCAGGTCGCGACTACCCGCCGGAGGCGCGCCAGCTCGGCATCCAGGGTGCGATCCGCGTCAAGCTCGTCGTCGGCGACGACGGGCGCGTGCGGGAGGCGACGCTGCTCAACCGCCTCGGACACGGCCTCGACGAGCTGGCGATGGAGCGGGCGCGGAAGATCCAGTTCGATCCGGCGCGCGACACCGACGACCGGGCGGTCAGCTCCATCGTGATCTGGACGTTCAACATGACGCTGCCGCAGTAGGCCGATTCCGACGGGCGCGGCCGGCCGGCGCGGCCCCGAGGTGGGCGGTGTCGTCCAGGTGGGCGACGAACTGGGGGGCGCTCCGATGTGCCCGGCCGGGCGCGAGGTCGCACCCCGTCCGGAAGCATCGAAGAAGCGGCGCCGCCGGGTCATACTGGACGGCGATGAAGAAGCTGGCGACGGTCGCGCTCCTGCTCGCGGCGGCGTGCCGCGGGCGCGGTGACGAGGTCCAGGGTGTGGTGTTCGGCGAGGGTCCGACGGACCACGCCGAGGCAGGCCTCGCGTCGGCCCCGAGCGCGCTCGGGCTGGCCGGCACGTGGGAGGTCACGCTCGACCCGCGCGACCGCACGCTGCGGCGCGCGACGGGCGGCGGCCACGACCGCTTCGACATCGCGAGCGATGCGGACGCGGTGCGCGCCGCGATGCAGGTCTACCGGACGAGCCGGCTCGCCGAGTACGCGCTCGAGGTCGACGGCAGCGCCGGCGTCGACGACGTGTGGACCGTGCAGCTGCGGCAGCTGTACGGCGGCGTCCCGGTCGTCGGCGCGCACGTCGGCATCACGTTCAACCACGGGCGCGTCGTGCTCGTGCAGGGGCGCCTCTTCGACGTCGACACCAGCCTCACGATCGAGTCGCCCCTCGAGGCGGCGTTCGTCGAGGTCGACAGGGCACTCGCGGGGCTCGAGGACGGCGCCGGTGACACCGGGCGCCTCGTGGTCGTCCCCGGGCACCCGACCTTCCGCCTCGCGTGGGAGGTCACGAGCCACAAGCGCGAGCGCGACGTCGTCGCGTACGTCGACGCGCACACGAACGAGCTGTTCCACGCGTACGACGCGCGCGCGTACGACTCGTCGGACCCGCCGCTGGCGCGCGGCGGCTACCCGGGCGCGATCACGAACGACGTCGACGCGCGCACCGTCGGCGATGACGTGCTGTCGGAGGCCGGCGCGTTCCAGCACGCGCGCGCCGGCGACGCGACGGTGACGAGCGACGCGAACGGCGTGTTCCGCTTCCCCGCGTCCGTCGGGCGCCTGCGCGACGACGCCGGCGGCCCGATCGCCGTGAACGCCGGCATGCGCGGCCCGTACGCCGACGTCCGCAACAAGCGCGGCCCAGGCGCGCGGTACACCGGCACGATCCGCGCCGGGCAACCGGTCATCGTCGGGTGGAACGACCACAACTCGCGCGCCGACGAGCGCGACACGTTCCGCGGCACGAACGTGACGAACCGGTTCGTCGCGACCGTGTTCCCGAACCTCGCGTGGATCAACCGCCCGCTCGTCGCGAACGTCAACCACGGCTACACGTGCAACGCGTACTGGGACGGCTCGACGATCAACTTCTTCCGCGAGAGCGCCCAGTGCAACAACACCGGCCGCATCTTCGACGTGATCGCCCACGAGTGGGGCCACGGCCTCGACCAGAACGCCCCCGGCGGCGTCCAGGACCGCGCCCTCGGCGAGTTCATCGGCGACCTCGTCTCCTTCGTCCAGACGCGCGACGCCAAGCTCGGCCCCGGCTTCTTCGTCGACGGCGGCGGCGCCGTGCGCGACCTCGAGGACCCCGCCTTCGCCTGCTACGACCCGCGCCGCACCGAGGTCCACGACGCCGGCCAGTTCCTCGGCGCCATCGTCTGGGACATCTACAAGGACCTCCGCGCCCTCGGCCTCGACGGCGAGGAGCTCAAGCGCCTCATGCTCCTGCCGATCGCGATCGGCCAGACCCGCTCCCAGTGGTACAGCGCGATGCTCGCGGTCGACGACGACGACGGCAACCTCGCGAACGGCACCCCCCACGAGTGCCTGATCTACGACCGCTTCGAGCAGCACAGCTGCAAGGGCGCCCGCTACCCCGGCATCCCCGCGAAGCGCCCGTCGCACTGCAAGTGAGCGAAGAGGCGGTCACCCCGGCTCGGTGCGTGCGCGGACCCGCGCGAACGCCTGCTCGACACCGAGCTCGACGTCGAGGACGATCTCGGCCGTCTTCGCGCGGGCGGGGACGCGATCCGGCGCGCCGAACTCGGCCATCACCCACGCGGACACGTCGGCGTCGGCGATGGTGAGGCCGCGGGCCGCCGCGAAGGCGTCGAGCGCATCGGCGAGCTCCCCGGCGGACTGCCAGCGCCGGTCCGGATCGGCTGCGAGCGCGCCGAGGACGAGGCGATCGAGCTCGCGCGGGACGTCGGCGTGGAGGCTCGACGGCCGCGGGAGGGGCGCGGCGCGCTCGGCCTCGGCCCCGTCGAGCGTCTCGGACTCGAACAGGCGCCGGCCGGTGAGCATCTCCCAGGCGATCACGCCGAGCGAGTAGAGGTCGGCGCGCGGATCGCACCTGCCGGTCCGCAGGTACTCCGGTGCGACGTACCCGAGCTTGCCGATCACCGAGCCCGCGGCGGTGTTGACGTGCGCGAGCGTCGACTTCGCGACGCCGAAGTCGATCAGCTTCGTCGTCCCGTTGTCGCCGACGATGATGTTCGACGGCGCGATGTCGCGATGGATCAGGCCGACGCGCTGGCCCTGCTCGTCGCGCAGCTCGTGGCCGTACGCGAGCGCGCGCGCGACGTGCGTGATCACGCGCACGGTGATCGGCACGGGGGTGGGCCGGGTCTCGCGCGCGAGGTCGAACAGCTGCATCACCGTGACGCCGGGGATCCACTCGAACGCGATGAAGTGGATGTTGTCGATGCAGCCGACCTCGTGCGTCCGCGCGATGTTCGGGTGCCGCAGCAGCTGCCCGAGCCGCGCCTCGGCGATGAAGCGCCGCACGAACGTCCGGTCGCGGGCGAGCTCCTCGTCGAGACACTTCAGCGCGACCTCGTAGAGCGCGCCGTCGATCACGATCTCGGCCCGATGCACCGTGGCCATCCCGCCGATACCGAGAGGCTCACAGACCCGATAAGGACCGAACGTCGTCACGGCCAGAAGTGGGGTCAAGCTGACGCATGCGCGCACGGCGCGCAAGCGCGAACTCGGGTCGATCGTTCGCGATTTGGGCAAAGCTCGCGATTTGGGCAAAGCTCCAGGGCGACGAGCAGCACCCGATCACGCGCGGCTTTCTGTGCCGGCGCACGAGCCAGTCCCTCGAGCGCCACGACGCGCCCGAGCGCCTGACCACACCGCTCGTGCGGCGCGGCGGCGAGCTCGTGCCGGCGACCCGCCACGGGTGCCGAGCCGTGCGACGTCCTGCGGCCTCCTGGGACGGCTGCGACGATGAGCTTTGTCGCTGTTTCGACGCGCGGCGATTCGCTAGCGTCCGGGCATGATCGACCGACGAAGATTCCTTCGCGCGGCGGGGGCGGGCACGGCCCTCCTGACGATGCCGCAGTTCCTCGTGGGGTGCGCGAAGCACGGCGCCTCGACGCTGCCGGCGGTGACGCCCGAGAATCCGTTCCTCGCCTGGTTCGGCATCGACGAGGCGATGCTCCGCCGCGTGATGGCCGAGCTGACGAGCCGCGGCGCGACGCACGCGGACGCGTACTTCCAGCACGTCCGCAACAACTCGATCGTGATGGAGGACGGCATCATCAGCCGCGCCTCGTCGAACATCGAGCAGGGCGTCGGCCTGCGCGTCGTCGTCGGCGATCAGGTCGGGTTCGCGTTCACCGAGGATCTCACGGAGGCGGCCATGGTCGCCGCGGCGCGCACGGCCGCCGCGATCGCGAGCGGCTCGCCGGGCTCGCGGCCCGAGAAGTTCGCGTACCGCGGGGACGAGCGCAGCTACTACAAGATCGCCGTCCCGTGGAGCGAGGTCGGCGTCGACAAGAAGCTGCCGCGCATCCAGAAGGCCGAGGCGCTCGCGCGCGCGAACGACCCGTCGATCAAGAAGGTCACGATCTACTGGACCGACTCCGAGGAGCGGGTGCTGGTCGTCAACCGCGAGGGTCGCATCGCGACCGATCAGCGCCCGATGTCGCAGCTGTACGTCAGCGTCACCGCCGAGAAGAACGGCGTCACGCAGTCGAACGGCTCGAACCTCGCGGGCCGCCGCGGGTTCGCCTCGCTCGACGACGCGGCGCTCGCGAAGGTCACCAAGGAGGCGGTGGACCGCACGCTGGTGCTGTTCGACGCGAAGCGCCCGCCCGCCGGGGAGCTGCCGGTGATCCTGGCGGCCGGCGCGAGCGGCATCCTCCTCCACGAGGCGATCGGCCACGGCCTCGAGGCCGACTTCAACCGCAAGGGGACGAGCATCTACTCGAAGCTGATCGGGCAGAAGATCGCGCCCGACTTCGTGACGATCGTCGACGACGCCCTGCTCGACAGCGAGCGCGGCGCGCTCAACGTCGACGACGAGGGCAACGACACCGAGCGCACCGTCCTCGTCGAGAACGGCGTGCTGCGCAGCTATCTCCACGACCAGATCAGCGCCGACCACTACAAGCTCAAGCCGACCGGCTCGGGCCGGCGCGAGTCGTACCGGCACGCGCCGCTGCCGCGCATGCGCTGCACGTTCATGACGAACGGGCCGCACGCGCGCGAGGAGGTGATCGCCGCGGTGAAGGGCACCGGCATCATCGCCGAGACGTTCACGAACGGTCAGGTCCAGATCGGCGCCGGCGACTACACGTTCTACATCAAGAACGGCTGGCTCGTCGAAGACGGCAAGGTCACCGCGCCGATCAAGGACGTCAACATCATCGGCAACGGCCCCGAGTCGCTGAAGCGGATCACGATGGCCGCGAACGACAGCAAGCTCGACACGGGCGGCTGGACGTGCGGCAAGGACGGCCAGGGCGTCCCGGTCTCGCAGGGGCTGCCCACCGTCCTGGTCTCGAAGATGACCGTGGGAGGCGAGAATGCGTAAGGAGCTCTTGTCGACCGCCGGCGGCGCCGTCGAGGCGGCGAAGCGTGCCGGCGCGAAGGATGCGTGGGCGGCGGTGTCGCGCTCGCGCGAGGTGTCGTACGAGCTGCGCAACGGCAAGCTCGAGAAGGTCCAGGACTCGACCTCGCGCGGCCTCATGATCCGGCTGTTCGTCGACGGTCGCTACTCCGCGCACGCGACGACGGATCTGCGCCCGGATCAGCTGAGGCTGTTCGTCGAGAACGGCGTCGCGATCACGCGCGCCATGCAACCGGATCCGCATCGCCGGCTCGCGGACCGCGCGCTCTATCCGACGGTGCTCCCCGCGCTGCAGCTCGACGACGGCAAGGTCGGCAAGCTGGAGCGCGACACGCGCCTCGCCTGGCTGAACGCGATGAACGAGCGCGTCGCCGGCGCGCCGAAGGTGATCTCGGCGACGAGCAGCGTCGACGACACGACCTCGGTCGTGGCGGCGGCGAGCTCGAACGGCTTCCAGCACGCGTACGAGACGACGAACATCGGGTACTCGACGTCGATCACGCTCGACGACGGCGACAAGCGACCCGAGGACTGGATGGGCGCCTGGGCGCGGCACGTCGATGCGCTCCCCCCCGTCGCGGGCATCGCCGACGAGGCGCTGCGCCTGACGCGCGCGCGGCTCGGGATGACGAAGGGCCCGACGCTGCGCACGACGATGATCGTCGACGCGCGCGCCGCGGGCAGCCTCATCGGCCGGCTGCTCGGCCCCGCGAGCGCCGCCTCGGTGCAGCAGGAGCGCTCGTTCTGGCGCGGCAAGCTCGGCAAGGCGATGGTCAGCTCGAAGCTGTCCGTCGTCGACGATCCGCTGATCCCGCGCGCGCTCGGCTCGCGGCCGTTCGACGGCGAAGGCATCGCCGCCGCCAGGCTGCCGTTGATCGAGGGCGGCGTGTTCAAGAGCCTCTACGTCGACACCTACTACGGCCAGAAGCTCGGCGTGAAGCCGACGACCGGCGGCGGCTCGAACCGCGTCGTCGCGCTCGGCACGCGCAACCGCGACGCGCTCGTCGCCGCGGCCAAGGACGGCGTCTACGTCACGTCGTGGCTCGGCGGCAACATGGACCCGACCACCGGCGACTTCTCGCTCGGCGCGCGCGGTCACCTGATCGAGGGCGGCGCGATCGGCGCCGCGATCGGCGAGATGAACGTCACCGGCAACATCGTCGACCTGTTCGGCCGCCTCGTCGAGCTCGGCAACGACCCCTGGAAGTTCTCGTCGACGCTCGCGCCGACGCTCGTCTTCGAGGGCGTGCAGTTCAGCGGCAAGTGACCGAGCCCGACGGCGTCGCTCGTCAGGGCTAGCGTCGCTCGCCGGAGAGGATCTTCGCGCCGCTCGCGGTGATCTCGAGGACCTGGATCGGGCCGCCGTAGTGCTTGGCGAGGCCGACGTCGATGCGCCAGACGGTGCCGTCGCAGGCGGAGGTGATGCCGGAGGGCTGGACGGTGTGGCCGACGACGAGGCGCTTCGCGCCGAGCGCCGCGAGCGCGGCCCGGGCGGCGGCGCAATCGGCCTCGGGCATACCGTAGGCGCGCGTCCACACCGGGCTGTCGTCCGACGTCAAGACGGCGGGGCGCTGCTGGAAGTCGCCGGCCTGGCCGTCGAGCCAGCACCGGGCGCTGCGGTTGGCCTCGTCGAGGTGGTCCACCCATTCGCCGGCGGGACCGGCGTGCGAGAGCACGGTGTCGCCGACGATCGCGACGACGTCGTGGCGCGCGAGCTGCTTCGCGTAGGGGCCGCCCGGGGCGAGCGCGGCGACGCGGCCGCGCGCCTGGGCGGGGACGTCCTTCCAGCGGGCGAGGTCGAGGCCGGGGACGTCGTCGAAGTCGGCGAAGCCCTCGGGCGGGACGTAGCGGAAGTCGAGGGCGCCGTTCATCAGCTCGTGGTTGCCGAGCAGCATGATCAGCGCGCCGCCGGCGGCCGCGGCCTCGCCCTCGAGGCGGAACAGCAGGTCCATGATCGCCTGCTCGTCGCCGCCGCGGTCGAGGACGTCGCCGGTCTGGACGACGACGAGGTCGCCGCCGATCCAGCGATCGCTCGCGTCGATCGCACCGGCCGTGCGCAGCGCCGCGCGCGCCGCGGCGAGGTCGCCGTGGAGGTCGCCGATCGCGACGAGCCGCTTCGGCGCCGGCCGGCGCAGCGGCAGCGGATCGAGCTTGCAGCTCGACGCCGGCTGCGCCGGCGCCGGAGCCGGGGCGCGGGCGGGAGCCGGCGCTGGAGGTGTCGGAGCGGGCGTCGGCGCCTTGTCCTTGTTGCAGGCGACGACCAGGGCGAGAGCGATCACGCGAGACAGCACGCTCCGGCAGCCTAGCGCATGGCGTGCATGCCGGAGGCGTTTGTCGCGTCGGTACGAGCACATGCTCGGGTGTCAGAAGTCCAACGGTGTCGACGTCTTGCCACATGTAAGGGGCTCCGCCGGCGCTCGTTCGTTCGTGCATATGCGCTCCTTGCTGATCCCTTCCACCCTCGTCGTCCCGCTCTTCGGCGGGGCGTGCGGCGCCCAGGGCGCGCTGCGCCAGGCGACGCTGGCCGGCCAGTGCGCCGAGGGCGACGCCGCCTGCTCGCGCCGCCACGCACTCGCGCCGATCGCCGTCGGCGCGCGCTTCCACCCCGAGATCTCCGCCGACCTCGCCGGTACCTCCACGCCGACGCTGCGCCTCGAAAGCGCGGCGTCGGACATCCTCGCGATCGAGGACGGCGCGATCCGCGCGAAGCACCCCGGCGCGAGCGCCGTCCTCATCACGACGGACGACGGCTCGGTCGTCGACTTCGTCCACGTCTGGGTCGCGCCGATCACGCGCATCACGCTGTCGCGCCGCGACGGCGACCGCGTCGGCGGCGCGATCGGCCTCACCGTCGGTGAGGACGTCACGCTCGTGCCGGCGCTGTGGAACGACGCGCAGCGCCTCACCGGCGAGGCCGACGCCGTGTGGACGGCGTCCGACGACGGCGCCGTCAGCGTCCTGCGCGACGGCTCGGCGGATCGCCGCCGCATCCGCGCGCGCGCACCCGGCAAGACGACGGTGACCGTCGCCGCCGGCGACGTGCAGGCCTCCGTGGAGATCGAGGTGGTCCCGTGAGCGCGGCCTCGAGCTCGAGCTATCTTCGCCCCGAGCCGCACGACCGCGACGACGCCGCGAGCTGGATGGGCCTCGTCTACGCGCTCGCCGCGCTCGTCCTCGTCGCCGCGCTCGCCGGCCTGTCGGGCTGCGCGCCGACGCTCGTCGCGCAATCGGCGGCGCCCCCGGGTCGCACCGCGCGCCTCGACCCGATCAAGGGCTTCTGGGGCAACACGCTCTCCTACCGCCTCGACATCTCGCAGGGCGTCGCGCTCGCGATGACGTGCGACCAGGGCGGCCCGTGCCGCCGCATGGTCGTGCAGAGCGACGACCCCGCGATCGCCGAGGTCAAGCAGGCGTCGATCGGCGCGCTCACCCCGACGGGGTTCGGCCCCTACGCCGGCACCGGCCACGCGCTCGACGGCAGCCCCGCCTACGGCCGCGCCGCGGACGGCCGCGCGACCGTCGCCGGGCTCGTCGTCGTCGGCAAGCAGCCGGGCACGACGCGCGTGCGCGTGTTCGTCGGCGACCAGACGCGCGAGATCAAGATCATCGTCGTCCCGCCGCCGCCGCAGTCACCTCCCGCGACGGTCGCGCGGTAGCGAGCGCGTCACACGAGCCGCACCTCGGCGCAGCCGGCGAACCGCGCCGCGAGGCCGCGCGCACGCTCGGCCTCGAACATCCCGAGCGGCCGCGCGTGCCCCGCCGCGACGACGTCGACGAGGTCCTTCGCCTCCTTGAGCCCGAGCCCGGTGAGCTCGCGCACCAGCTTGATCGCGTCGATCCTGCGGCCGGGCGCGATGGACGCGAGCTCGACGCGCACCATCTCGGCCGGCGGCGGGCGCACGACCGGGACGAGCGTCGTCCCGGCGATCCCCTCGAACTTCTGCGCCAGCAGCTCGGCGACCTCGCGCTCGACGTCGCGCACCACGACGGCCGGGCGCTCGTGGCTCGCCGACTCGACGAGGTCCTTCGCGTCCTTGAGCCCGATGTTCGCGAGCTCGCGCACGAGCTTGATCGCGTTGATCTTCATCGTGATCGGCGGCACGAGCGCGAACGCGTAGCGACAGCCGACCGCGCGCATCCACGCCGGGTCGAGCAGCTCCGCGAGCTCGGCGAGGCGCGCCGGCGCCCGCCGCAGCAGCAGCTCGAGGCGCACGTACTCGCCGCGCGGGTCGCCGCGCTGCTCGAGCCAGTCGGCGTACACGCGCCGCAGCTCGTCGTCGTCGGGGTTGAGGCGGATGTCCTCGAGGAACTTCGCCTCCACGTCCTCGGTCATCGCGTCATTGCCGCTTGAGCGCCATCGCGGAGATCGTCGACGTGCACACCGTCGTCACCGCGCCCGTCACGTTCGCGCTCGCCAGCCCCTCGATCACGAGCATCGTGCGCGTCTCGTCGAGCGCCATCGTGTAGCTCGTGAACAGCGAGTCGAACCTGGCGTTGTTCACGGTGCGCACGCAGTGCTGGTTCGGCCGCGCGGTCGCGACGCCGTCGACGAGGTCGAACAGGAGGCCCGGGCACGGCGCGCCCGGCTGCGCCAGCTCGGCGATCGCCGCGGTCGTCGAGCCGTCGAGCGTCAGGATGCCGGTCATCGGCGTCACCCCGTCGAGCGAGTCGTCGGCGCAGTCGAGCGTCGCCATCGACCCGGCCTGGTACTCGAAGTTCGCGAAGTAGTCCGCGGCGACGATGCCCCGGGGCGAGGTGGCCTCCGGGCCGCAAGCAGCGAGCGCACTGGTGAGCGTAAGGGCGATCCACGCCGTCCTCATCATGGCATCGTACCGCGGATGCCACGGCGGTACCCGGGCGCGGCCGCGCTCCTCGTGATCTTTGCGACGGCCTGCAAGAACGAGCGCCCGCCACCGCCCTCGAACCACGCCCCCGCGACGACGATCACCGGCTCCGCTGCCAGCCCCGCCGACGCCCCGCCCGCCGACGCCGCCCATTCGCTGACCGCCGAGGTCCGCGAACGCGCCTCGTTCCGCACCGTCGAGCGCGCCGGCGCCCACGAGCTGTCCGACGGCGCCGGTCGGCTGAAGCTGACCCTGCCCTCGAAGCCCACGCTCGACGGCATCGTCGTCCAGCAGGAGAACGTCGACGCGTTCCACGCCCGCGCCGCCGCTGCGGGCGCCGTCAACGTCGAGGTCGGCCTCGTCACGACGCTCGACGGCCCGCTCCCCGGAAAGACGATGGACGAGATGGCCCAGCTCCCCGAGGAGCTCGCCCGCGCGAGCGGCGGCGAGATCGCCGTCAACGAGCCGATCACGCTCGCCGGGGTCGCGGCGCGCCGCTACGAGATCGCCGGCGGCACCGGTGCCAAGAAAGAACGCCTGTTCGGCTGGAACGTGCTCGTCGCGCAGTCGCAGTTCCTCCTGGTCACGTGCGTCGGCCCCGACACGCCGGCGAGCCGCACCGCGTGCGAGGGCATCGCGCGGTCGATCGCGCTCACGCCGTCGTAGTAGTCGTCGTAGTCGGAGAAGACGGCGGAGGCGGAGGCGCGTTCGCGACGAGCCCGACGACGACCGTGATGTTGTCGTCGCCGCCGCGGCTGTTCGCGAGCTCGACGAGCGTCTCCGGCAGGCGCCGGTACCACGTCATCGCGACGATGCGCTCGAGCTCGCCGTGCTCGACGTAGTTCGACATGCCGTCCGAGCACAAGAGGAAGCAGTCGCCCGCCGACACCGGCACCGACTTCATGTCCGCCTCGATCTCGCGCTCGAAGCCGATCGACTTCGTGATCACGTGGCGGAACTTGCTCGACTTCGCCTCGGCCTCGCTGATCGCGCCCGAGCGCAGCTGCTCGGCGATCCACGAGTGGTCGTCGGTGAGCTGGCGCAGCTGGCCGTCGCGGAACATGTAGCAGCGCGAGTCGCCGGCGTGCACCAGGTGCGCGCGGCCGCCGTGCACGAGCACCGCGGTCAGCGTCGTGCCCATGCCGCGCAGCTCCGGCTTCTGCCACGCCGCCTCGAAGATCGCCTGGCTCGCGCGCCGCACGACCCCGCGCATCAGCTCGAGCGCCGGCGAGAAGATCAACATCGCGCCGGCCGGCAGCGTCGGATCGTCGCCGCGCACCGCGGACTCGGCCCGCACCGCGAGGTCGCCGCGCGAGAACAGCTGGCGCGGCGACGCCGGCGTGATGTCGAGCATCGGGTCGACCGCCGGCATCTCCTCGGTCGTGCGCAGGCTCGCCTTGATCTGCGCGTCGAGCGCCTTCTGGAAGTCACCGCGCGCGTCCGCGAGCTCGCGCCCGAGGAACTCGACCGCCATCCGGCTCGCCGTGGCACCGCCCTGGTGCCCGCCCATGCCGTCCGCGACGGCCATCACGCCCGTCTCGGGATCGACGAGATACGAGTCCTCGTTGCGCTCTCGCTTGCGCCCCGGATCGCTCTGGCCCCAGGCCCATAACCGCATTCAGGTGTACTCCGCGCTCCGCTCGGACAGATTTCCGTCCTCGCAGCGCAGAAGCTTCCCTTTGTTCTCGATCTTCGTCAGCAGATTCACCGGCCGCGTCCACACCTTCGCGACGTTCCGGAGCGTGTCCCGCGCCTGGGCGCTGTCCAGGTCCATGCCCTCGTGCACGTGCCGCAAGAGCAGCTCGCTCCGGTTCTCGAAGTTCCCGTCCTCCACCATGATCACCGGCTGCCCGCGGTTCGTGAGCTGCCGCAACAGCTGGTCCTTCACCTTCTTGAACTCGCGACTCATGATCTCCCAGCTGCCGCTCCGCTCGGAGAACCCGAACGAGTAGAACTTCTGCTCGATGCAGAACTCCAGCGTGAAGAACTCGTCGATGAACGTGATGTCGTTGTAGAGCTTCCGCACCTCGAACAGGCGCTTCATCCCGAGGCCGGTGCGCCGGTCCCAGTTGCGCTTCTGCTCCATCGAGTCGCAGTCGTCCCACTCCTTGCCGAACTGCCCGCGGTTCCAGCGGTCCTCGATGTTGCGCAAGAGCTCGACGCCGAGCTTGTACGGATTGAGCCGCCCCGGGCTCGTCGCGAGCACACCGGAGTTGGCATCCGCATAGTCGATCACCTCCGCCGCCGTCAGCGCCTTCTCCGTCAAGATCTTCGAGTGCCAGTACGACGCCCAGCCCTCATTCATGATCTTCGTCATCGCCTGCGGAGCGAAGTAGTAGGCCTCGTCGCGCACGATCTCGAGGCAGTCGCGCTGCCAGTTGTCGAGCGGTGAGTGCTCGATCAAGAACTGCAGGACGTCGCGCTGCGACTGCTCCGGGAAGCGCCGCTTCGCCTTCTTCTCTTCTTCCTCGCGCTTCTTCTTCTGCGCCGCCAGGTACTCCGGCGGGTTGATGAAGGACTCCATGTAGCCCTTCGCCCGCAGCCGCCCCGACTTGTCCTTCTGGTCTTCCTCTTCCTCGGAGACCTTCTTCGGCGTCCGCACGATGTACGCGGACATCGGGTCGATCAGGTTCTCGAGCGACAGGCACGTGTCGATGAAGTCCTCGACGACGTCCTGCCCGTGCCTCGACATGTGGCGACGCACGCGCGACGCGTGGTTCGCCATGCCGTCGATCATCTTGCGGTTCGTCTTCGAGAAGAAGTAGTTGTTCTTGAAGAAGTCGACGTGCGCGCACACGTGCGCCATCACGATCTTCTGATCCGTCAGCGAGTTCCCCTCGAGCAGGTACGCGTACGCCGGATTGGTGTTGATCACCATCTCGTAGATCTTCGACAAACCCCACTCGTAGCTCTTCGACAGCTGCTCGTAGTCCATGCCGAAGCGCCAGTGCGGATAGCGCGTCGGAAAGCCGCCGTACGCGGCGACCTCGTTCATCGTCTTGTAGTCGAGGACCTCGTACAGGATGGGAAAGAAGTCGAGTCCGTACGCCTTCGCGTAGCCCTCGATGTCCTCCTGCATGTCGCGCAGGTATGCCGGGAAGCGCTTGATCGTCATCATCGTCCCTCGCTCGCGGCTCCTCCGCTGACTGCTCGCATCATCGGCCCTTTCCGAGGAACTCCTTGATCGAGTCCATGATCGCGTCCTTGCCCTTGATCTCCGAGGTCACGACGCGCTCGTCCTCGTCGAAGTGCTCGGTGAGGTCCTTGATGAACTGGCCGCTGCCGTACGGCGACTCCACCTGTCCGTACGAGAACAGGTTCACGAACGGCAGCACGTCCTTCTTGAGCAGCTCGACGCACGTGTGCGTGTCGTCGACGCTCCAGTTGTCGCCGTCCGAGAAGTGAAACGGATAGATGTTCCACAGATCGGACGGATACTCGTCGGCGATCAGCTTCGCGCACAGCTTGTAGGCACTCGAGATCATCGTGCCGCCCGACTCGCGCGTCTTGAAGAAGGTGTCGCGATCGACCTCCTTGGCCATCGCGTCGTGGATGATGTAGCGGCTGGTGATGCCGTGGTACTGCGAGCGCAGCCACGTATCGATCCAGAAGCTCTCGATGCGCACGATCTCCTTCTGCTCGTCGCCCATCGAGCCCGACACGTCCATCATGTAGATGATGACCGCGTTGGACTGCGGCAGCGGCTCGCTGCGCCAGCTGCGGTACCGCTTGTCCTCGCGGATCGGGACGATGATGGGGTTCTTCGCGTCGTACGTCCCCATCGCGATCTGGCGCCGCATCGCCTGGCGGTACGTGCGCCGGAAGTGGCGCAGCGACTCGGGGCCCGTCGTGCGGATGCCCGAGTACTTGTCCTTCCACGCGACGATCTTCTCCGTGCCCTTGGGCTGGATCCGGGGGAGCTCGAGCTCCTCGCCCATGATCTCGGCGAGCTCCTGCAGCGAGATCTCGACGTCGAGCAGGTGATCGCCCGGGCGGTCGCCCGCCTTGCCCGCGCCGGGCTGCGGCTGGCCGTCCTGCCCGAGCGAGTCGCCGACGTCGCCTTCGCCCTGCCCCACACCGCCCTGCTGCTTGTCGCCATGCTTGAAGTGCGGGATGTCCACCGACGGCAAGGGGATGGCCACGGTGTCCTTCCCCTTCTTCGCGATCATCTCGCCCTGCGAGATGTACTTGCGGAGGTTCTGTTTGATCTTGCCGCGAATGATCTGGCGGAAGCGGCCGTGGTCGAGATCGATCTTCTGCGACATGCGGCGCTCCTCCTAGAAGACCACGTCGGCGATGTCGCCGCGGTCGTTCACGAAGCATAGCCGGCCGCCGTGGCGGCGCGTATGCTGGACCATCTCGAGCAGCCCGAGGGCGCGGGAGAGCACGCCCGTCACGTCGTCGGTCTCGAGCTCGACGCACAGCCTCGCCAGCAGCTCCGCCAGCGTGTGGTTGAGCTCGACCGTGACCGTGCCGACGCCCCTTGGGTCACTCACAGCGCTCGGTCCTCCGCGTGCGTGCGGCTCCTCCGGACCTCGCGCATCAGCTCTTCACGTCTCCGCGCGCGAAGATCGACGCCACGAAGTTGAGCACGTCGGTGGCCGACACCTCGTCGTAGCCGAAGTTCTTGATCAGGCGCTGCTTGACCACGTCGATCTTCGCCTGCGTGTCACGGTCGACGACGTTCGACACGAGCGACGTCAGCTTGATCGAGTCCTTCTGGTCCTCGAACAGCTTCGCCTCGAGCGCCTTGTGCAGGCGCTCGTTCGTCTTGTAGTCGAACTGCCGGCCCTCGATCGCGAGCGCGCCGATGTAGTTCATGATCTCGCGCCGGAAGTCGTCCTTCCGGCTCTCCGGGATGTCGATCTTCTCCTCGATCGACCGCATCAGGCGCTCGTCCGGCTCCTCGTCCTGCCCCGTGTACGGGTTCTTGACCTTCTCCTTCTGGGTGTACGCCTTGATGTTGTCGATGTAGTTCGCGCACAGCTTCGCGATCATGTCCTCGTCGGCGCTGATCGCGCGCTGGACCTCGTTCTTGACGATGTCCTCGTACTCCTGCTTGACCACGCTCAACATCTCGCCGAAGCGCTTGCGCTGCTCCTCCGACGAGATCAGCGAGTGGTGCTTGAGGCCGCTCTCGAGCTCGTTGAGCACCATGAACGGGTTGATCGCGCCGTCGGCCTTGTCGCTCACCAGCGCGTTCGCGATCTTGTCCTGGATGTAGCGCGGCGAGATGCCGTCGAGGCCCTCGCGCTGGCTCTCCTTGCGGAGCTCCTTGATGTTGTCCTGCGTGAAGCCGGGCAGCGTCTTGCCGTCGTACAGCTTCGCCTTCTGGATCAGCGACAGCGAGTGCTTCTTCGGGTCCTCGAGGCGCGTCAGCACGGCCCACAGCGCCGCGACGTACAGCGTGTGCGGCGCGACGTGCTTGCCCACGCGCTCGCTGGTGAAGTCCTTCTTGTAGATCTTCACCTCCTCGCTGACCTTCGTGATGTACGGGATGTCGACCTTGATCGTGCGGTCGCGGAGCGCCTCCATGAACTCGTTGTTGAGGAGCTTCTTGTACTCGGCCTCGTTCGTGTGGCCGATGATGACCTCGTCGATGTCGGTCTGCGCGAACTTCTTCGGCTTGATCTTGCGCTCCTGCGTCGCGCCGAGCAGGTCGTAGAGGAACGCGACGTCGAGCTTCAGGATCTCGACGAACTCGAGGATGCCGCGGTTCGCGATGTTGAACTCGCCGTCGAAGTTGAAGGCGCGCGGATCCGAGTCCGAACCGAACGTCGCGATCTTGCGGTAGTTGATGTCGCCGGTCAGCTCCGTCGAGTCCTGGTTCTTCTCGTCCTTGGGCTGGAACGTGCCGATGCCGACGCGATCCTGTTCCGACAGGACGAGGCGCTTCACGCGCACGTGGCCCATCACCTTCTCGAAGTTGCCGCCGTAGTGGCGCATCAGCTCCTTGAAGATCAGGCGGCACGCCGGGTTCACGTCGCCGTCGACCTTGACCTTGTGGTCGTCGGAGCCGAGCTTCAGCTTGCCGATCACGTCCTCGCGCCACTCGCGCGGGATCAGGCGCAGCGGCTCGTCGTGCATCGGCGACGGGAACACCTCGGCGCCGCCCGCGTGCTCGCTGAGCTGCCCCGGCAGCGTCCAGTAGTACGTGTAGAGCGCGCCGTCGGTGGTGCGCGAGTAGTCCTCGATGCCCTTCTTCAGCTGACGCGCGATCGTCGACTTCGCGCTGCCGACCGGCCCGTGCAGGAGGATGATGCGGCGCTCGGTGCCGTAGCCCTGCGCGGCCGACTTGAGGACGTTCATCAGGCGCATGAGCGGCACGTCGAGGCCGAACACCGCGTCCTTCCCGCCGTGCGTCTCGTCGCGGAAGAACTTGTAGCGGACGAGCTTCTTCTTGTTGTCGATGTACTCCTCGACCCCGTGCGACAGGACCATGTCGTAGAGCCGCTGGTACGCGTTGCGCGTCACCTGCGGCGTGCGCCGCACGAGCGCCAGGTAGTCCTCGAAGCTGCCTTCCCAGGAGAGCTCCTTGTACGTCGCGTAGTTCTGAAGCTCTGCGATCTGACCCACGAGACTCATGGACACGACGGTACCACCCTCGACGCGAGGAGGGGTGCCGCGAGAGCCGCCGTTCTTACCGGGAGAACGGTCAGGGCTCGCCGCTCTTCAGGTACTTCTCGACGTTGCGGCGGTGCTCCTCGAGGGTCCGCGCGAACGCGTGGGTCCGCGACGTCTTCGAGTTCGCCACGAAGAAGTAGTAGTCGCTGCCGTCGGGAGCCAGGGCGGCCTCGATCGACGCGCGCCCCGGATTCGAGATCGGCCCCGGCGGGAGCCCCTCGTGCTGGTACGTGTTGTACGGGTTGTCCTTGTCGTCGAGCTGCTCGCGGTGCAGGCGATCGCAGCCGAGCGGCTTGCCGGCCTTCAGGCAGGGCTCGTGCCACGCCGTGCACGCGAGCGAGCGCTGCAGCGGAACGGTGCACCCGTAGCGGATCGTCGGGTCCGTCTCGAGGCGCTTGGGCCTGAACGTCGGCGACGCGAGGCGGTTCACGAACACCTGCGCGATGCGCGGCCGCTCGAGCGGGTGGACCTTCTGATCGACCGCCGCTTCCTTCTCGACGATCGACGCGAGCGTGAGGATGTCGCGGTCGCTCCAGCCGAGCTTGTCCTTGAGCTTCTCGCGGTCGCGCACGTGCTTGCCGACGAGCTCGTTCCACACCTCCTGGTGCTTCGTGATGAGGCGGGCGAGCACGCGCTCGGGCTTGTCGTTCTTGCGGAACTGGTACGTGTCGGGGAACAGGTAACCCTCGGCGGTGTCGCCGGTGATCGCGTGCTTGCCGAGGAACACCTTGTCGCGCGCGAGCGCCTCGAGCTCCTTCGCCGGCGCGACGCCCTTCTCCTCGAGGACGCGGAAGAGCTCGAGCATGTGCTCGCCCTCCTTGAGCTTGACCGCGACGGTCACCTCCTTGACGCCCGTGACGATGATGTCGAGCACCTCGCGCGGCGTGAGGTTGTCCTTGATGACGTACTTGCCGGTCTTCACGTCCGCGGTCTTGCCGTTCCACATCGCGAACAGGCGAAACCACGTCGGCTTGTCGAGCAGGTCCTTCTCGGACAGGAGCGACGCGATCTGCGGGAAGCTCATCCCCGACACGATCTCGACCTCGACCTCGCGGCCGTCGCCCTCGTGCGCCTTGTCCGGATACGCGAACGCGCGCGAGATGAAGAACACGGCGATCCCGACGACGATGGCGATCGACCCGATCACCACCGCGAGGGCGGTTCGAAACGATCGCTTCGACACGCTCGGAACTCTATATCTTTTGGCGCGCCGCGAGCCAGGTCTGAAGGATCAGCGCGGCCGCCTGCTGATCGATGAGATCGCGCCGCCGCGCGCGCGACAGGTCGGCCTCGAGCAGCACGCGCTCGGCCTCGGCGGTGGTGAAGCGCTCGTCCTGTTCGTGAAGCGTGACCCCGGGGATCGCCGCACGCAAGGCGTCCACGAACGTGCGCACGCGCCTCGCCCGGTGCCCGATCTTTCCCGACAGCTCGTAGGGAATCCCGACAACCACGTCCGACACCTGATGCTCCGCCACCAGCGTGGCGATCTTGACGGCATCGCCAGAATTGCCGACACGCTCGAGCACGAGGAGCGGGTGTGCGGCGATGCCCACCTCATCGGTGAGGGCAATGCCGATCGTCTTACTGCCGACGTCGAGTCCAAGTGCGCGCATGGTGTGGCTCGGAAGAGGCCGAAAAAATAAAGGCCCCGCATGGGGGGGCCAAGCGGGGCCTGGGCGCAGATCGCAAGGGCTACTTGTTGCCTCAGGTGGTGGGGGAGACCAGCGGGATGAGGGGGGAGGGAACCGCCGATCATCCACCGAGTCGAAACTTTCGCACCTGCGTCGCGCGCGGGATTCGTTGAGTTGTCAGCCAACCGGTCAACTCGAGCTCGTATTCCTTGGAGTCGAGATGTCGTCGCTTGGTTGCTCCAAATCTGGAGCAGAATCCGGGCCACTTCGCGGTGAATACGGATCGGGAGGGCGCCGACCAGGAAACCGCGGGTTACAGCGTCGGCGACGTCGGTCGTTTGCAGTGGTGGCGACTGGTCCTGTCACCCGTGGTTCTCAGCGCTGGCCAGTCTGGTGGCCACCCGTGTCGAGTTGGCTCGCTGATCGTCGCTCAGCCGCCGAACGTGATGCCGACGTTGAAGAGGAATGTCTCCTCGATCGGGATCGGACGCGTCGCGCTGTCGCAGGGACCGACGCACGTCGCAGGATGATGCGCGGGAACGTCGACGCGCGTGAGCAACACGGTCAGTGCGTAGTAGTAGCCGAGGTGAAACCGCGGGCGGCGATCGCGCCGCATGTTGAATTCGCCGCCGAGCCCGAGCTTCACGTCGCCGCGCGAGAACACGTGCTGATCTCCGTCGCTGCGGCGGACCTGCTGCACGCCCGCGCCGAAGTCGAGCCACAGATCGCCGCCCGCGCCGAGGACCGAGGTCGCGCTGCGAACCTGCTTGAAGCTGTAGCGCGCGGCGACACCCGCGCGCGCGACGAGCGCACCGGGACGCGCATCGTCGGGAATCGCCATCATGCCGGCGGGATCCTGCGCCGACAGAAAGCCGAGCTCGGTCGCGAGCAGCCAGCGGCCGCGCCGCGCGCCGAGCTCGAGGTGCGCGCCGACCCCGAGCACGTTGTCCGCCTCGGGCGTGCGCTGCCGGCTGATGTTGACACTCCCGATCCACAGCCCGACCCCGCTCTCCCACGCCGTGCGCTCGGCGCGCGCCGTGCTCGTGCTCGCGACTCCGGCCACGATCGCCGCGATCAGCGCGAGCTGCGTCCTCATGGCGTGTCTCCAACGCGCGACGTTGCGCTACGTTCTGTCTCCATGTCGGACGAGCCCAGCCCCAAGCTCCAGGTCCAGATCGATGACGAGATCGCCCAGGGGGTGTACTCGAACCTCGTCCTCATCAACCACACCGAGAACGAGTTCGTCCTCGACTTCGCGTTCATCCAGCCGAGCAACGGCCGCGCGAAGGTCCGGGCGCGCGTCATCTCGTCGCCGAGGCACACGAAGCGCCTGCTCCAGGCGCTGCAGAAGAACCTCGAGCGCTACGAGGAGCGCTACGGCACGATCGACGTCTCGTCCGAGGACGATCCCGTCTTTCACTAGGAGACGGCGGCGTCGAGGATCGCGAGCGTGCCGGTGTCGAGGTCGAGCTCGGCGGCGGCGCCGAACGGCACGGGCTCGTTGCGCGTGCCGTGGCCGACGGGCGCGCCGTACGTGAACGGGATGCCGGCGGCGCCGAGGCGATCGACGAACACGCGCAGCGCGGCGTCGGACGGATCCGCCTCGCCGGCCGGCGGGTGCGGATCCGTGCAGCGCACGAGGTCGCCGAGCACCCACGCCGCGGAGGTGGGGAGGACGCCGGTGAGGATCAGCTGCGTGAGGTAGCGATCGAGCTCGTACGGCTTCTCGCCGACCTCCTCGACGAGCGCGATCGCGCCGGCGACCGGCACCGGCCAGCGCGTGCCGGCGAGCATGCTGATCATCGTCAGGTTCGCGCCGACGAGCGGGCCGCGGATGACGCCCTGCCCGACCTGCGCCGCCAGCCGCCACGGCATCACGCCGCGCGCGACCGGCTCGCCGAGCATCGCGATCAGGTCGCCGACCTCGCGCACCGAGAGGTCGGCGAGCTGGCCGATCATCGGCCCGTGGATCCCGCGCACGCCGGCGTGGTGCGCCCACGCGAGCAGCGCCGTCGCGTCGGAGAAGCCCACGATCGGCTTGGGATCGCGCCGGAGGACGTCCGGATCGAGCGCCGGCAGGAGGCGCATGAGGCCGTAGCCGCCGCGCGCGAGGACGACCGCGCGCACGTCGGGATCCGCGAGCAGCGCCATCAGCTCGGCGACGCGCTGCTCGTCGGGGGCGGCCAGGTAGCTCGGCGTCCCCGCGGCGCGCTCCCACGTCTCGAGCGACGGCGCGAGCCTGATGCGGAACGCATCGCCCAGGCGCGCGAGCCCGGCGGCGAGCCGCGGCGGCTTGATCGGCCCCGCCGGCGCGACGACGCCGATCGTCTGCCCACGCTCGACCCGCGGCGGGATCAGCGTCACCGGCGCTTCCGGCGCTTCTTCCCCGCGGGCTTCTTGTCGGTGGGGCCGCTGTCCGTCGACGTCGCCGTCGGCCCCGACTCGCCGCCGTCGCCCTCGGGGAGGTCGTCGTCGTGCACCATCGTCATCGAGCCGCTCGACGACACCTCGATGCCGAGGCCGAGCGCGCTGATGTCGACGGCGGCCATCACGGTCGTGCGCAGGCCGTCGTCGACGATCGGGTGATCGCCCTCCGACGGCGCCGGCGGCGGCAGGGGCGTGCCGTTGCTCTCGCCGTCTCTCTCTCCGTGGCCCTCGCGCATGGGCTGCGGATCGGTGTCGCGATCCGAGCGCGTGAGCTTCGCGAGCGCCTCCCGATCGAGGGGGCTCATCACCACCGTCTTCTTGCCCTCGTCGGGCGGGAGCACCGGAGGCAACACCGGCGGCAGCACGGGCGGGAGCGGCTCGGCCGGCGGGAACGGCGCCTGCGCCTCGCGCAGCGTGGGCGCCGCGTCGTCGAGGATCGTGGCGGGAGCGGGAGGTAGGGAGGGAGCGGCGGGAGCGGCGGGAGTCGGCGGCGCCGGCTCCGGAATCGTCTTCGATCGCGGGCGCAGGGTGATCGGCCGCTCGCGCGCGGCGGGCATCGCCGGCGCGTCGTCCGGGAGCGTCACGCGCGCCTGCCACCACAACGACGCCTTGTCCTCGGTGAGGACGGGGCGCACGAGCATGCCCGGTGGGTGCGCGGAGCCGCCCACCTGCTCGTGCACGGCGGCGACGCTCGCCTCGAACGTCACGCCCTCGTCGGTCGTGATCGCGATCGTCGTGCCGACCGGCATCGGCGCCGGCGACTCCACATAGCCGGCGCTCGGCCGGACCTGGCTGAGGCGCAGCCGCTTGCCCAGCGCCAGCCCGCGGTAACCGAGGTCAACGAAGCTCTCGCTCACGGTGGTCAGCATATACTCGCGCCCGTGGGGTTGCTGGACCGGCTGCGACAGTTTCGAGGAGCGCACCCGCCGCCCGACGATGATATCGACGGGCGCGCCCGGGCCCTCGTCGTCCACGGCAACGAGTTCGGCTACGACCCCTTCGGCCTGTCGCGCGACTCGTTCGCGAGCGCCGCGAAGGTCGCGCGCTGGATCTATCGATCGTACTTCCGCGCGAGCGCGTTCGGCGTCGAGCACATCCCGGCCACCGGCCGCGTGATCTTCGTCGCGAACCACTCGGGGCAGCTGCCGTTCGACGGCCTCGTCATCGCGTCGGCCGCGTTCCTCGAGCCGCAGCAGCCGCGCCTCGTGCGCTCGATGGTCGAGTACTTCGTGCCGAGCGTGCCGTTCGCGTCGTACCTGTTCTCGCGCTGGGGGCAGATCACGGGCACGCCGGAGAACTGCCGCCGCTTGCTCGCGTCCGAGGAGGCCGTGCTCGTGTTCCCCGAGGGTGCGCGCGGGATCTCGAAGCCGTTCTCGCGCCGCTACCAGCTCGCCGACTTCGGCAAGGGCTTCATGCGGCTCGCGCTCGAGATGCAGGCGCCGGTCGTGCCGGTCGCGGTGATCGGCGCCGAGGAGCAGGCGCCCGCCGTCAACCTGAAGCCGCTCGCGCGCCTGTTCCGCGCACCGTCGTTCCCCATCGTGCCGTACCCGCCGTTCGTCCCGCTCGTGCCGCTGCCGGTGAAGTACCGCGTGTACTTCGGCGACCCGATGCGCTTCGCCGGCGATCCCGACGACGACGACGACGTGCTCGACGCCCAGGTCAAGACCGTCAAGAACCGCATCCAGTCGATGCTCCACGTGGGGTTGCGTGAGCGAGAACACGTCTTCTGGTAACGGCCGGCCGCCGGCGGCGCGGCGGCGCAAGGTCGTCATCACCGGGATCTCAGGGCGGCTCGGGCGCATCGTCGCCAAGCGGCTGCACCACGAGCTCGACTGGCACATCGTCGGCCTCGATCGCCGCCCGATGCAGGGCCGGCCCAAGGACATCGAGCACCACCAGGTCGACCTCCGATCGAAGAAGGCGCGCGACATCTTCCGGGCCGGCGACGTCGACGCCCTGCTCCACCTCGGCGTGATGCACGACCCGCGCGCGCGGCCCGCCGAGATCTACTCGTGGAACATCACCGGCACGACGAAGCTGCTCGAGTACTGCCAGGCGTACCGCGTGCCGAAGGTCGTGCTGCTGTCGTCGGCGAACGTCTACGGACCGCGCCCCGACAACCCGCAGTTCCTCACCGAGGACGCGCCGCTGCTCGCCGCGCAGCGCTTCCCGCAGATGCGCGACCTCGTCGAGATCGATCACCTGGTGTCGACGTTCATGTGGCGCGCGCGCGAGGTCGACACCGTGATCCTGCGCCCGGTGCACATCATCGGGCCGGTGCACAACGCGCCGTCGAACTACCTGCGCATCGATCGCCCGCCCGTGCTGCTCGGCTTCGATCCGATGGTGCAGCTCATCCACGTCGACGACGTCGCCGAGGCGATCGCGCTCGCGCTCACTCCCGGGCGGCGCGGGATCTACAACCTCGTCGGTCCCGGCGAGGTGCCGCTGTCCGCCGTGCTCCGCGAGCTCGGGCGCCAGCCGCTCGCGATCCCACACCCCGTCGCGCGACCCGTGCTCCAGCTCGCATTCCGTCTGGGGATCTCGAGCTTCCCGGTGGCGGAGCTAGATTTCATACGCTACGTCTGCATGGTCGACGGAAGGCGCGCCTCGGCGGAGCTCGGCTTCCGCCCGCAGCTCGGGCTGCGCGAGACGATCCACGCCGTCGACGAGCCCGCGTGAACGATCGTCTCTCGGCAGGGCACCACGCACGCCTCGAACCATGCACTCCGCTGAACAAACCATCAGCCCCTCCATCGCCGGCGGTGTTGTCGGCTCCCGCTACGGGTGCCCGGCGCCGGCGTGGCGTGGCGATACAGGGGGTGTGGCCCGGGGTTCACAGTCGCCGGGATCGCACCGGTGTGAGGTACCGCGCTCTCCCACTCGCGCGACGTCCACCGGGTCACGCGTGTCAGGAGTCTGTTTCGTGGGCCGGCGATTTTTCGGGCATTTTTGTCAGGGATCCATCGCCGATTCCCAGCAGACCGAAGTGCCGTGTCGAAACGTTGCTGGATTCCCAAATAGTTCGATCCCGTTGCCGTAGTGGCACGACCAATGCTTGCGCAAGCGCCTACCGCACGACCGACCCCCCAAAGGAAAACGAAGGACCATGAAGAAGCTAATCACCCTCCTCGGTTTCGCCGTCGTCGCCGTCGCACTCGGCGGATGTGAGCTCTACCTCGGCGAGTCCGGGGGAGATAACTGGAGCTACTGCGGGAGCGACGGTTTCTACACCTGCAAGGGTGACAACTGCAGCTGGGCCTCGGCGACCTGTCCGAGCGGCGGCAACACCCCAGGGGCGGATTGTGCGACCCACGAAGACTGCGCCGCGGGCTGCTTCTGCGGCGCGGGTGGCAAGTGCGAAGAGGCGGGCTTCTGCAAGGACAACGCGGACTGCGCCGACGGTCTCCACTGCGATGACCGCTCGTCGTGCATCCCCGACTCGTGCAGCGCGGCCACGGCGTGCGAGGACCCGACGGACGCGTGCGACGGCGGCAACTGCGTCGCGATGTCGTGCGCCGCGGCCGACGCGACCGTCTGCACCGCGGGCAACACCACGACGATGCCGTCGTGCGGTGAGGGCACGGTCCCGCTGACGTTCAAGGGCTGCTACTCGCCGACGAACGTGTGCCAGACGATCTCGCTGTGCGACGTCGCCCCGCCCTGCCAGGTGCTCGTCCACGAGGCGGACTGCCTCCGCGCGACGGAGCGCACCGACGGCGGCGCGTGCGGCGCGGTCTACAACGGCGTCAACTGCCGCAACCCGACCAGCGGCGCGTCGTGCACCTCGCCGGGCGCGAACTGCGTGTGCGATAGCTTCACGTTCAACGGCTGCATCTCGCTCGCTCCCTAACCGAACAGCTCCTTCCAACCTCGTGCGGAACTGACGGGCCACCTGACGGTGGCCCGTCGGCGTTTCGGGCCTGGATGAGATAAGCTCCAGCCCGCGATGGGGTTCGAGTTCAGCGAGACGATGGCCGGGACGGTGCGCTGGGATAGCGCCCCCGACGTTGCCCATCCGTTCAAGTTCGACGTGACGGCGCACGCGGAGTCGACCCGGCAGCACCTGGCGGACGGCCGCGCCGAGCTGACCGGGACGATCGACGCCCCCCCGATCGCGGAGGGTGCGGCCCTCCTCGGGGTGATCACGATCCGTCCGATCGGCCAGCGCATCATCAGGTACGAGCTGTCGTTCACCGGCGACGACGGCAAGCCGTACGAGCTCGTCGGTCAGAAGGACATCTCTTGGCTCTCACCCCTCCGAACGTTCACGTACTTGCCCGCCGAGATCCTGGACGAGAAGCGCCGGCGGATCGGCCGGTGCGAGACCGCCTTCGACTACAAGCGTCACCTGTGGAGCTTCCTCCGCAGCTTCCGGCCGGTTCGCTGACCAGGTCGTGGTAAGAGCACCGCACCACACGGGATATCCATGGGACTTCTACAGAAGATCTTCGGCAGCAAGAACCAGCGCGAGCTGAGGAAGCTCCAGCCGATCGTCAGCCGGATCCACGACCTCGAGGCGGGCCTCAAGAAGAAGAGCGACGACGAGCTCAAGGCGTGCACCGCCGAGTTCAAGCGCCGCCTCGACAAGGGCGCCACCCTCGACGAGATCCTCCCCGAGGCGTTCGCCGTCGTGCGCGAGGCCGGCGTGCGCCGCCTCGGCATGCGCCACTACGACGTCCAGATGATCGGCGGCATGATCCTGCACTCGGGCAAGATCGCCGAGATGCGCACCGGCGAGGGCAAGACCCTCGTCGCGACGCTGCCGACGTACCTGAACGCGCTCACCGGCAAGGGCGTCCACGTCGTCACGGTCAACGACTACCTCGCCAAGCGCGACTCCGAGTGGATGGGCCGGCTGCACGGCTTCCTAGGGCTGTCGACCGGCGTGATCGTCCATGGCCTCGACGACTACGAGCGCCAACGCAACTACAACTGCGACATCACGTACGGCCAGAACAACGAGTTCGGCTTCGACTACCTGCGCGACAACATGAAGACGTCGCCGGACCGCATGGTCCAGCGCGGCCTCAACTACGCGCTCGTCGACGAGGTCGACTCGATCCTCATCGACGAGGCGCGCACGCCGCTCATCATCTCGGGCTCGGCCGAGGAGAGCGCGGACCTGTACGTCAAGATCGACCGCCTGATCCCGCGCCTCAAGCGCGAGGTCGACTACACCGTCGACGAGAAGGCGCACAGCGCGATGCTGACGGACGACGGCGTCGAGAGGATGGAGAAGCTGCTCGGCGTCGACAACCTCTACGAGGCGACGAACATCCAGCTCGTCCACCACGTCAACCAGGCGCTGCGCGCGCACACGCTGTACAAGCGCAACGTCAACTACCTCATCGACAACGGCAAGGTCGTCATCATCAGCGAGGACACCGGCCGCGCGATGCCGGGCCGCCGCTGGAGCGACGGCCTCCACCAGGCGATCGAGGCCAAGGAGGGCGTCACCGTCGAGGAGGAGAACCAGACGCTCGCGACGGTGACGTTCCAGAACTACTTCCGCCTGTACGGGAAGCTGGCCGGCATGACCGGCACCGCCGACACCGAGGCGCAGGAGTTCCACCAGATCTACAAGCTCGAGGTCTCGGTCATCCCGACGAACAAGCCGATGGTCCGCAAGGACCAGCCGGACCTCGTCTACAAGAACGAGGCGGGTAAGTTCCGCGCGGTCGTCAACGACATCGAGGACTGCCACAAGCGCGGGCAGCCGGTGCTCGTCGGCACGGTCTCCGTCGAGAAGTCGGAGGTCGTGGCGAATCTGCTCAAGCAGAAGGGCCTCGAGTTCAGCCTCCTGAACGCGAAGCAGCACCAGCGCGAGGCGTCGATCGTCGCGCAGGCCGGCAGGAAGGGCGCGATCACGATCGCGACGAACATGGCCGGCCGCGGCACCGACATCATCCTCGGCGGCAACGCCGAGGCGATGGCGAAGGACGCGCTCGAGGAAGAGAAGAAGAAGCTCGCGACCAGCCCCGACGAGGCGAAGCCCGCCGTCGGCGAGGACGGCGAAGGGACCGAGCCGTACCGCGGCTCGACCGAGCTGTCCGTCGACGACGAGGAGCGCCTGAAGGAGCTGACGGCGGAGTTCCGGGAGCAGTGCGACGCCGAGCGCGAGGAGGTGCTCGCCGCCGGCGGCCTGAAGATCATCGGCACCGAGCGCCACGAGTCGCGCCGCATCGACAACCAGCTGCGCGGCCGCGCCGGCCGCCAGGGCGATCCGGGCTCGTCGCGGTTCTACCTGTCGCTGCAGGACGACCTGCTGCGCATCTTCGGCCTCGACCGCATGACGGGCCTGATGGAGCGCCTCGGCCTCGAGGAGGACGTGCCCATCGAGTCGCCGATGGTGACGCGCTCGATCGAGGGCGCGCAGAAGAAGGTCGAGGGCCGGAACTTCGACCAGCGCAAGAACGTCCTCGAGTACGACGACGTCATGAACCAGCAGCGCAAGACGATCTATGCGCTGCGCCGCCAGGTGCTCGACGGCCGCTACCACCGCGAGCCGACCGAGGAGGAGAAGAAGGCCAACTTCGAGCCCGAGCCGGTGGAGTCGAGCGGCGACTGGACGCTCGAGTCGCTCGAGCCGGAGATCCGGCCGCAGCTCGCCGAGATGATCAAGGCGATCAAGCGCTCGGTGAAGGAGCGCGACGAGCGCGTCGCCGCCGGCGAGGACGTCGGCGACACGCGCCCGGGCTGGCGCGTGCTGCGCGCCGAGATCTGGCGCCAGTTCGGCAAGCTGCTCGACATCGAGCTGCGCTACGACAAGGACGACGACGAGGCGTTCATCGACTTCTGCGCGAAGGAAGTCTGCGCCTCGCTGATCCAGCAGCGCGAGCGCATGTACGACATGGCCGACCTGCGCATGGCGTCGGTGATCGAGCACGTGCTGTCGGCGGACGCGAACGACGACGAGTGGGACTGGGACGAGCTCGAGGACACGCTCGAGGAGCAGTTCAACACGAAGTTCGAGGTCGAGCCGGGCACGCCCGACGAGGCCGCGGCGCAGGTGTGGCCGGTGGTCGAGAAGCTGCTCGCGGATCGCGAGAAGGAGCTCGGCCGCCAGTACCTGATGTACTTCCAGCGCCACTTCTATCTCGAGGAGATCGATCAGCAGTGGATCGAGCACCTGAAGACGATGGACGCGCTGCGCGAGGGCATCGGCCTCCAGGGCTACGGGCAGAAGGACCCGAAGAAGGAGTACAAGAAGGCGGGCTTCAGCCTGTTCACCGAGATGATGGACCGCATCTCGACGAACGTCGTGACGAAGCTGTTCCGCGTGCAGATCCAGCGCGAGGAGACGCGCCAGGCCGTCCCGCAGCTCCAGGAGAAGGAGCGCCAGATGATGGAGCGCGGCGCGGCGAACAAGTCCGAGGAAGAGAACGCCGAGCAGGACGCGGCGACGGGCGGCGGCAAGGGCAAGGGCCCGGCGCGGAAGCCCGGCGAGCCCGAGGCCAAGCAGGAGCCGGTCCGCCGCGAGCGCCCCAAGGTCGGCCGCAACGACCCGTGTCCGTGCGGCAGCGGCAAGAAGTACAAGAAGTGCCACGGCAAGGACGAGGAAGCGGCAGCTTCCGAGTGAGCCTCTGCGCGATCGGCTGATTCATCCGTTGCTGCGGATGTGCACCGATCGCACGACGCGATCGCGCTCCCGCGCGTGCCTCCGGCGCGTTGCGTCAGCGATCGAATGGCCGCGCGTCGATGGATCTTCGAGGAACGCAGGACGATACTGCGCCGCAACCACATGCGCATCGGCGTTCCCAAAGAGATCAAGACTCAAGAGTTTCGCGTCGGCATGACCCCGGCCGGCGTCGCGATCCTCACGGCGCGGGGCCACACGGTGTTGATCGAGCAGGGCGCCGGCGGCGGCTCCGCGATCCCCGACGAGGCCTACGTCAAGGCGGGCGCGAAGATCGTCCCGTCGCGCGAGGAGGTCTGGGGCAGCGCGGACATGGTCGTGAAGGTCAAGGAGCCGATCGCGCCCGAGTTCGCGCTGATGCGCAAGGACCTGTTGCTGTTCACGTACCTCCACCTCGCGGCGGCGCAGGAGCTCGGCAAGGAGCTGCTCAACCGCGGCGTCAACGGCGTCGCGTACGAGACGATCGAGCCGACGCCGGGTGACCTCCCGCTGCTCACGCCGATGAGCGCCGTCGCCGGGCGCATGTCGGTGCAGGCCGGGGCCACGTACCTCGAGCGCGAGCGCGGCGGCAAGGGCGTCCTCCTCGGCGGCGTGCCGGGCGTCAAGCGCGGCCGCGTCACGATCATCGGCGGCGGCGTCGTCGGCGCGAACGCGGCGAAGATGGCCGTCGGCCTGGGCGCGAACGTGACGGTGCTCGACGTCAACCTGAAGACGCTCGCGTACCTCGACGACATCTACGCGGGCCGCATCTCGACGCAGTTCTCGGATCCGCTGAGCATCGAGCGCGCGGTCCTCGAGAGCGACCTCGTCGTCGGCGCCGTCCTCCTCGCCGGTGCGCGCGCGCCGCGCCTGGTCACCGACCAGATGGTGAAGGACATGGAGGCCGGCTCGGTGATCGTCGACGTGTCGATCGATCAGGGCGGCTGCGTCGAGACCGCGCGCCCGACGACGCACGACAACCCGACGTACCTCGTGCACGACGTCATCCACTACGGCGTCGCGAACATGCCGGGCGCGGTGCCGCGCACGTCGACGTACGCGCTCACCAACGCGACGATCAAGTACGTCGTGACCCTCGCCGACAACGGCCTCGAGAAGGCGGTCGCCGCCGTGCCGCACATGGTGACCGGCATCAACACGTACAAGGGCGGGGTTCCGCACCCGGCCGTCGCCGAGGCCCTGAGCGTCCCGCACACGCCCTTCAAGGCGTAACGTCGGGTTGCCTCGGAGGTCTTCCGAGGTGTTTCGAGGCGTTATCTGGCCTACAGATCCCGAGCCGAGAAACGAAAAGGCGGGAACAATTGGGATGTGGACCCAGGTAGACCATCCCGAATGCTGGCCGCTCGAGAGAAGCGCACCGAGTTCGAGCGGCAGGCGCTCGTGCACGTGGATGCGCTGTACGGGGCTGCGTATCGCCTGACCCGGAACGCGCGCGACGCCGAGGACCTGGTGCAGGACTCGCTGCTGCGCGCGTACCGGTTCTGGGACTCGTTCGAGCAGGACTCCAACTGCAAGGCGTGGCTGCTGCGCATCGTCACGAACACGTTCATCAACGAGTATCAGCGCCGCAAGCGCAGCCGCGAGGTGCTCGACGCGGCGACGGCGGAGCAGGATGCGACCGACGGCATCCTCGTCCACGCCGAGGCGAACGACCGCAAGTCGCCGGAGCGCGCGCTGCTCGAGCGCAGCGTCTCCGACGACGTCCAGCGCGCGCTCGACGCGCTGCCCGATGACTTTCGCACCGCCGTCGTCTTGTGTGACGTCCAGGGGCTCTCCTACAAAGAGATCGCCGAGATCATGCAGACGCCGGTCGGCACCGTGATGAGCCGTCTGTTCCGCGGTCGCAAGCTGCTCGCGACCGCGCTGCGCGAGTTCGCGCAGGCCGAGGGGTACGTGCGGGAGGAAACCAGGAACGCGGGGGCCATCGTCGAGGACGAGAAGACGGTGGACCTCGAGAAATATCGCGCCGCGAAGGCGCGCGAGGGTTCGCGATGAGTCTGTGTCAGAGCATCGACACGCTCGCGATGGCGTACCTCGACGACGAGCTGGTCGCCGAGGAGCACCGCGAGCTGGAGCTCCACCTCCTGGGCTGTGTCTCGTGCAAGGCGCACGTCGAGAACGAGCGCGCCGAGCTGTCGCTCGTGCGCAAGGCGCTCGTCGCGCCGCCGGCGCCGGACATGCTGAAGATGCGCATCGCGCGCGCCCTCGACCAGGAGGACCGCGACTCGGCGCGCGCCACGCGCCGGCGGCTCGGGTCGTGGCTCCTGCCCGGATCGGCGATGATCGCCGCGGCGGCCTCGATCGCGGCGTTCGTCGCGATCAAGACGGCGCCGGTGTCGCACAAGGACACCGGCGATGCCGTCGCGACGGCGACGATCCGCACGCACAACCGCTCGATGCCGCTCGAGGTCCAGGGTGCGAGCACCGGGCCGTGGCTGGCCGAGCACTTCCGGCGGGTCGAGCCGCCGCGCTTCGCCACGCCCGGCATCCAGCTGCTCGGCGCGCGCCTCACCGACGTCTCCGGGCACGAGGCGGCGCTGGTGCACTACAAGGTCGTCATCGGGCAGAACCAGTTCCGGCTGACGACGGTCATCATCGACAACCTCTCGTCCGACGACCTGGCCGGCGGCCAGGCGCTCAAGGTCGGCGACCGCACGCTGCACCTGTTCCAGCAGCCGGACGGCGCCGCGGTGACCTACGTCGACGAGCAGGGCATGGGCTACGCGTTCGCGGCCGAGCGCCTGACGCCGCACGAGCTGCTCCAGCTCGTGGTGACGTCGGACCTCATCGGCCGGGCCCAGCGCGGACAGTAACACGGTAAAAGCGTTATGCTCTCGCGCCGGGGAGCATGAACCGCCGAATCCTGCTGATCGACGCTGATCCCGCCTTCCGCGCGAGCCTCGACACGCACCTCGGTCGCTACCGCTTCGAGATCTACGCCGAGGCCGAGGCCGACAAGGCGATCGCGGCGGCGGCCTCGGTGTCGTCGGCGCCGACCGAGCTGACGATCGTCGCCGTCGAGGAGCCCGACAAGGCCGGGTTCAAGGTGTTCCAGCGGCTCAAGAAGGGCCCGCTCGGCAAGAAGCCGATCATGCTCGTCACCGGGTCGGTGTCGGCCGACAGCTTCGCGAAGCACGCGACGCTGAAGGTGCGCGCGGACGCGTACCTGGACAAGCGCACGTTCAGCAAGGACGAGCTGCTCGGGAAGATCGACAACCTCGTCGACCTCGGCGAGATGGCGGACGACGACCTCGACATCCCCGTCGAGATCGACGACGCGGCGCTGTCGGACGGCGACGTCGTCGTCGAGGACGGCTTCGCGGGGACGGGCGCCGGGCTGCCGAGCACGAGCGACGGATCCGAGCGAGGGGGCCCGTCGAACCAGGTCGTCGCGGCCGAGGTCGACAGCGCGTTCGACTTCTTGACGGGCGGAGGCTTCGCCGATGCGGCGGCGCACGAGGCGATGACGGATGCGATCACCGATGCACCGCCGCCGGTGGATGCGAGCACGCAGATCGACGAGGACTCGAGCACCGAGATCTCCGTGGTCACCGACGCGATCCCCGGCGCGGTGATCCACGACGGGACGCCGCACATCGAGGACGACGCGTTCGAGCCCCCGCGGCATTCGGCGTCGGCGATCGAGCTGCGGCCCGATGACCTGCTCGACGCGAGCGACCACGACAGCGGGGGCGTGCCCGAGCCGGTGCCGCACCCGATGGGCATGCACGACGACGAGGGCAGCGACGAGGCGCCCGCGATCCGCGAGAGCAGGCCGCCCGAGCCGCCGCCGCCGCTGCCGCAGGCCGCGTCTCTGCCTTCGCCCGCGCCCGCCCCTGCGCCCGAGCCCGAGCCCGAGCCGCCGCCGCTGGCCGTCGTCGAGGCGGACGAGCCGCCGCCGGCGATCTCGCGCGCGCCGACGCCGCCCCCGATGCCTGCGATGCCTCCGATGCCGCGCCCGGCGACGGTGCCGCCGGAGCCGCCGGTGCGCGCGCACAAGGCGACGAACGTGCCGTCGTTCGACCTGGGCCTCGACGAGGTCGCGGCGGATGCCGACCGCGAGCAGTCGGGCGTGTACGACCGCAAGGCGCTGCGCAAGATCGGCGAGCTCGAGCGCCAGGTCGCGCAGCTGAAGAGCGAGCTCGAGCGGGCGCGCGCGACGGCCGAGGCCGCGCCGCGCGGCTCGTCGACGCGGGCGAGCGAGTTCCTCGGGCTCAAGGAGCAGATCAACGCGGCCGAGCGCGAGCTCGGACGGACGCGCCAGGACGTCGCCGCGAAGGCGGCCGAGCTCGGCGACCTGCAGAAGCAGCTCGCGCAGGTGCAGCAGGCGCGCGCCGCGGCGGACGCGAAGCTCGCCGAGCTCGAGCAGCAGCACGCGTCGAGCGGGAGCCGGATCGCGGCGCTCGAGGCGAAGGAGAAGACGCTGGCGACGCAGCTCGGCGCCGCGCAGCACGAGGTCGAGACGCGCGGCGCGAGCCTGGCGACGGCGGAGTCGGCGCGGGCGGCGCTCGAGCGCGAGCTGGCGTCGGAGCGCGCGGTGCGGGCGGCGAGCGCGTCGGATGCCGAGCGCGCGATGCGCGTCGAGCGCGAGCAGGCGCTGGGGCGGCACCAGGCCGAGCTCGCGACGCTGCGCCAGGAGCTCGCGGCGCAGGCGATCGCGGCCGCGGACACGCTGCGCACCGAGAAGGAGGGGCTCGAGAAGGCGCACGCGCTCGCCCTCGGGACGATCGAGAAGGATCTCGCGACCGCGCGGGCCGAGCTCGCGACGGTGCGGCACGAGGGCGAGGCGGCGGCGACCGCGGCGTCGGACCGGCACCGCGCCGACACCGAGGCGCTCGCGCAGCGGCACTCCGCGGCGCTCGGCGTCGTCGAGAAGGAGGCGGCCGCGACGAAGGCGGCCGCGCTCGCGGAGCTGCGGCGCGAGCTCGACGGTGCGCACGCGGCCGCGCTGGCGGCGGCACTCGAGGCGACGCGGCTGGATGCACAGCGCGACGCGGAGCGTGGGATCCAGCAGCTCGAGACCCGGCACGCGGCGGACGCCGCGCGGGTCGCCGAGGAGCACGCGGCGGCGCTCACGCGGGTGCACCGCGAGCGCGACGAGGCGCAGGCGAAGCTGCGGGACGACCACGCGAACGAGCTCGCCGCGCTGCAGGGCGCGGGCGCGGCGGCGCTCGCCGAGGCGGCCGCGAACCTGGGGCAGGCGCAGAAGGAGCACGCGTCGGCGGTGGCGGCGCTGCGCCAGGAGCACACCGTCGCCGTCGAGGCGCTGCGGGCCGAGCACGTGGGCGTCCTGGCGATCGCGGGCGACGACCGCACGGCGGCGCTCGCCGCGCTGAGGCAGGAGCACGCGGCGGCGCTCGCGCAGGCGGCGCGCGACCGGCTCGCGGCGATCGACTCCGTCGAGAAGGAGCACCGCGCGACGATTGCGATGGCGCGCGAGGCGACGCAGGCGATCGAGCGCCAGCTCGAGACCGCGCGTGTCGATCACGCGGCCGCGCTCGCGGTCCTGCGCGAGCAGCACGAGGCCGGGCTGGTCACGGCGCGCGAGGATCTGGCGAAGGAGCACGCGAACGCGCTCGCGGCGATCCAGGAGGAGATCGGCTCCCTCGAGCAGCAGCTCGCCGAGGCGGTCGCCGAGCGCAAGGCGACCGTCGAGCGGCTCCAGCAGGAGCTCGCGACGTCGCGCGCGAGCCTGGGCGCGGACCACGCGGGCCAGGTCGAGGCGCTGCGGCAGGCGCACGCGCGGGAGCTCGCCGAGCAGGCGCAGGCGGCGCGCGACCAGGCGGCGAAGGACAAGGCCGCGGCCGACGCGGCGTTCGAGCGCGAGAAGACGGCGGTCGTCGAGGCGCTCGACGACGAGCGGGTCACGGCGATCGCGTCGCTGCAGCGCGACCACGCGGCGGCGCTCGAGCAGCTGCGCGAGCAGCACGCGGCCGAGCTCGCGCAGCGCACGGCCGACGACCGCGCGGCGACGGACCGGCGCGCGCAGGAGACGGCGGCGCAGCTCGCGCAGCACGCCGCGGCGCTCGTCCAGCGCGACGCGGAGCACGCGGCGGCGCTCGCGCAGCGCGACGCGGAGCACGCGGCGGCGCTCGCGGAGCTGAAGCGATCGCAGGTGTCGGAGGGCGCGGCGACGTCGGCGGCGCACGACCGCGAGATCGCCGAGCTGCGCGCCGAGGTCGAGCGCGCGAAGGGCGAGGCCGTGCGCGAGGCGGCCGCGGCGGAGCGCGTCCTCGCCGAGCGCGTGGCGGCGCACGCCGCGGAGCTGGCGAACCAGGCGGACCAGCACGCGGCGGCGATGGCGGCGCGCGAGCGCGAGCACGCGCAGGCGCAGCAGGAGCACCGGAGCGAGCTCGAGCGGCAGGCGGCGGCGTCGGGCGCGAAGCTCGACGGCGCGCGGCGCGAGCTCGACGACGCGCTCGCGCTGCACGCGAAGGCGCAGCAGGACCACGAGGCCGAGGCGGCGCGGGTCGCGCGCGAGCTCGCGGCGGCGCACGCCTCCGAGCTCGCGAAGCTCGGCGAGGAGCGGCAGCGCGCGCTCGACGAGCTCCAGCGCGGCGCGGCCGACGCGAAGGCCGCGGCGGACCGGGCCGCGGCGCAGCTGCGCGAGGAGCACGCAGCGGCGCGCGAGGCGGCGGACCGCGAGCTCGCCGAGCTCCGCGCGGCGGCCGCCGCGGCGAAGCGCACCGCTGACGACGTGGCGAAGCAGCATGAGGCGGACCGCGAGGCGCTCGTGGAGGCGCACGCGCAGGCGCTGGCCGAGCAGCGGGCGGCGCACGAGCGGGCGCTCGCGATCGCGAACGGCGAGGTCGTGCGCGCGAAGGCGCTCGGCGACGTCGAGCACAGCCGGGCGCTCGCGGCCCGGGACGCCGAGCACCAGAAGCTGGTGAAGGACCTCGAGGCGGAGCGCGCCCGCCAGCTGCGCGAGCTCACGACGGAGCGCGAGGAGCTGACGCGCGGGCTGTCGTCGTCGCGCGACGCGCACAAGCGCACCGAGGCCGAGCTCGCGACGGCGGTGCAGTCGATCGCCGACCGCAACGCCGAGCTGCGCGGCCACGTCGCCGCGATCGCCGAGCGCGACCAGCGCATCCTCGACCTCCGCAAGGAGATCGAGACGCTCGAGACGGAGAACGCGAACTACCAGGAGCAGGTCCTCCGCGCCTACCAGAAGATGAAGGCCGACGAGGCGGCGGTCGCGCGCGCCAAGAAGGCGATGGCGATCGCGCTCACGGTGCTCGACGCCGATGGGCTGCCCGTCGAGGGCAAGGAGAAGTGAGGCGGCTCGCCGCCGTCGCGCTCCCGCCCGTGCGATGAAGGCCGGCCCTGCGAAGCTCGCCGGTGCGGTGCTGGCGATCTCGACCGGTGCGCCGTTCGCGCGGTGGGCGGCGCCGGCGCCGGCGATCGCGATCGCGGCGCTCCGCGTGGCGATGGCGTCGGTGCTGCTCGGCGTCGCCGGGTGGCGCGAGCGCGGGGGCCTGCGCGGGCTGGCGCGGCGCGACCAGGGCCTGATCGCGCTGTCGGGAGCGCTGCTCGCGCTGCACTTCGGATCGTGGATCGCGTCGCTGTCGTTCACGTCGACGGCGGCGTCGGTGGCGCTCGTGTGCACGAACCCGATCTTCGCGGCGCTGTTCGGGCGCCTCCTCGGCGACACGGTGACGCCGCGCGAGCTCGGCGGGATCGCGATCGCGGCGGGAGGGTGCGCGGTCCTCGCGGGCGGCGACTACAGCGCGGGCGGCGACGCGCTGATCGGCGACGGGCTCGCGCTCGTCGGAGCGGCGAGCGCCGCGGCCTACCTCGTCGTCGGGCGGCGGCTGCGCGGGAGCGTGCCGCTCCTGCCCTACCTCGGTGCGGTGAACGCGATCGCGGGAGGGTGCCTCGCGATCGCGGCGCTCGCGGTCGGCGCCGACCTCGGCGGGCTCCCGCTGCACGTGTACGGAGCCTGCGCAGGCGCCGCGCTCGTCGCGTCGTTCGTCGGGCACACCCTGCTCAACGCGGCCGTGCGCGTGACGCCGACGCACCTCGTGGCGCTCGCGGTGCTCGGCGAGCCGATCGGCTCGTCGCTGATCACGTGGGCCGCGTTCGGCGAGCAGCCGCCGATCCACGCGGCCGCGGGAGGCGCCGTCGTGCTCCTCGGGATCGCCGTCGGCTTCGTGCGGCGCGGATAGCGCAACGCGCCGTTGCAACGTGCGTAGCGGACCTCACCGCTGCGTGTAGGCGCGCGTAGTTCTCGTCGGAGAAACGACTGTCCGGACCTCGGACACTCTTGCCATCTCGCGTGCGATTCACGATGCTGACCAAGCTGAGCGACTCGTGCCTTCAGGAGGTCACATGAGGAAGTCCCTGCTGCTCGCGATCGGAATCGTGCTCGCCTCGCCGCTGACGGCGGCGGCGACGACCTACAACATCCACATGGGAGGGATCTGCAGCACGCAATTCTCCGGCGGGAAGGGCGGCGGTTACCTCGGGTCGTGGGCGGGTGAGGTCAGCATCGATGCGCCCGTCGACCAGCGCGACAGCATGGCGACGGCGACCGCGAACCTCGCGTCGACGCTCAACACGTACTGCACCGGCAACAACTACTGTTACATCTACACGTACTCGAACGGCGGCGCGGTCGTCTCGCGGACGCTGTCGCTGTCGCAGACGACCTGGAACATCGGCTACGTCGTCGTCGCCGCCGGCAACCAGGGCGGCAGCGAGCTCGGCGGCACCGGCTGGGTCGGCGAGGTGTTCGGCGGCTGCTACCTCGCCGGGCGCATCGGCCCGAGCGACCACCGCAACGGGTGGAACCACCACGACACGAACGGCCGCATCATCGGCCAGATCGGCGGCAACGGCTGGCTCGCACCGTACGCGCAGTCGAGCATCTTGCCGGGCCACGACGACGGCGCGGTCGCCGAGCACTCGTCGGGAGGCTACGTGTACGCCGGCAGCTACGACTCCCTGTGCTACGCGGGCAAATGGACAAACCACCAGACCTGGTGGTCGTGCGAGTACGGGTCGCTGAACCACAACGACCTCAAGATGAAACACGTCTGCAACGACGGTGGAGCCAAGGGCTGTCCGTGACGGGAAAGCCGAGGTCGCGGCGCGCGCGCAAGAGGCCGGCCCCGCCCATCGCGCCGGTCGTCGCCGCGCCGCGCCGCCGCGTGCCGTGGCGCGGGCTCGGCGCGATCGCCTTTGCGTTCGCGTGCCTGGTGTTCGTCGTGTGGCGCCTGCGGCACGAGCCGGGAGCGGCGAGCGCGGCGGCGAGCGACGGTGCGCGCGCCGCGGCTCCCGCGACGACCGCGGCCGCCTCCCCGGCTCCACCCGCGACCACGGCGCGCTCGCCGGTGCCGTTCCTGACGGCAACATCGGGCGGCGTCGTGCCATATCCCGAGCTCGGGCAGGCGGGCGTCGCGACGGATGATCCGCTCACCGCGTACCGCAAGGCGAACGTCTATCCGCCGACGTCGCGGCCGCTCACGCGCGAGCACCTCGACCTGCTGTTCCCGAACCAGCGCCACGAGCAGCGGCGCCCGACGGACGCCGACGACGGCGTCGACTTCCTGTTCACGGCGGACCGCTACTTCGTGATCGGCGCCCAGCAGCTCGCCGTCACGCTCGACGTGCGGCGCGGCGGCAAGGCGATCCCCGTCGCGATCGCGCAGGCGTTCACGGCGATCGCCGATCCGCACGTGCCCGATCCGCAGCGCATCCCGTTCGCGCTCGCCGCGCGCCCCGACGGCACCTACACCGGCACCGTCGCGCCGGGCGCACACCGCCTCGCGCGGCAGGGCCGGATCGGCGTCTACGTCGAG
This sequence comes from Deltaproteobacteria bacterium, assembly GCA_019637375.1. Lineage (GTDB taxonomy): Bacteria > Myxococcota_A > Polyangia > Haliangiales > Haliangiaceae > JABFXX01. The sequence goes on from JAHBVW010000035.1 coordinate 75,154, forward strand.
CTCGCCTACGGCGACGGCGGCACTCGCCAGCGCGCGCACTTCGACTTCGAGTACACGCCGCCGGGCGGCATCCCGGCGACGTTCACCGGCGCGTTCCGCGACGACCTCGCCGCCGGCTCGCTCGTCATCCATGCCGGCGTCGACGTCGCGCAGGCCGGCAAGTACATCGTCGACTGCAACCTCTACGACGACCGCGACGAGCCGATCGCGTGGACGCGCGCGAAGGTCGACCTCGCGGCCGGCCGCGCCGAGGTCCCGCTCGTGTTCTTCGGCAAGGCGCTCGTCGATCGCAACGCGCGCGGCCGCCTCCACATCGGCCAGCTGCGCGGCGCGCGCTTCGACACCACGCGCGACCCCGACCTCGAGCAGATGCCGCCGTTCGCCGGCACCTACGCGACCCGCTCCTACGCCGCCGACGAGCTCTCCGACGCCGAGTGGGACAGCCCCGACAAGCAGCGGATGATCAAGTTCCTCGAGGAACAGAAGGCCCGCGGCATCCACCAGGGCGCGGCCGCGCGCGGCGACCGCGGCGCTCCCGGCGACGACAAGTAGCGCGCGCTCGCTTAGCGGCGGTTCTTCTTGCGCGCGGCCTTCTCGGCCTTGCGCTTGTCGCGCGCCTTCTGCTTGTCCGCGGCGCGCTGCTGACCGACGAGGGCCTTGGTGCCCGGCGGGGTGTAGCCCTTCGGGAGGCCCGGCATGTTGCCGACGGGGACGCCCGGCATCGCGGGCATGTTCGGCATGCCGCCGCCCTCGGGGCCGCCCGGGCCGCCGGCGGCCATGAGCGCGTTGATGTCCATGTTCGCGAGCCGCTTCATCTGCTGGAACTGCTTGAAGCCGGGGATCTTCCCCATCAGGCCCGTCGAGGCGCCGAGCTGCACCATCATCTGGCGCATCTGCGCGAACTTCTGCAGGAGCTCCTTGACCTCCTGCTCGCTGCGGCCGGAGCCCCTGGACACGCGCTTCACGCGGTTCGTGTCGAAGTCGGCGCGGCGGCGCTTGGCCTGGCGGCCCGACTGCGCCATGAACTCTTCCCACGTCGTCTCGACGAACACCTGCGGGTTCGTGCGCTCCTCGCGGGTCATCGACGAGATCATCGCCTCGATCTTCGTGAGCTCGCGGTCGTCGAGGTTCACGCCCTCGGGCAGCCCGCCGTTGAAGAACGGCAGCTTCTCGAACAGGTCCTTCAGCGATCCCATCTTCTGGATCAGCCGGATCTGCTCGAGGAAGTCCTGCATGTCGAACTTGCCCTTGAGCATGCGGAGGGCGTCTTCCTCCGCCTTCTCCGCGTCGACGACCTGCTCGAAGTCCTTGACCAGGCCGACGATGTCGCCCATGCCGAGGATGCGCGACGCGAGACCCTCGGGCCGGAACTCCTCGAGCTTGTCGAGCGACTCACCGATGCCGAGGAACTTGATCGGCTTGCCGGTGATCTCCTTGACCGACAGCGCCGCGCCACCGCGGGCATCTCCGTCGAGCTTCGTCATGATGACGCCGTCGAGGTTGAGCCGCTGGTTGAACGTGTCGGCCACGTTCACGGCGTCCTGACCGGTCATCGCGTCGAGGACGAGGAAGATGTTGGCGGGCGTGACCGCCTTGTCGATGTCCTCGAGCTCCTGCATGAGCGGCTCGTCGATCGCGAGGCGCCCTGCGGTGTCGTAGATGATGACGTCGCAGCCCTTCTGCGCCGCCTGGGCCTCGGCCTCCTTGCAGATGGTGACGGGGTCCTTGCCCTCCATCGACCACACCGGCATGTCGAGCTGACGGCCGAGCGTCTTCAGCTGCTCGATCGCGGCGGGACGGTAGATGTCCGCGGCGACGAGCATCGGCTTCTTCTTGTGGTTCTTCTCGAGCCACCGCGCGAGCTTGCCGACGCTGGTGGTCTTACCGGAGCCCTGGAGGCCGACGAACATGATGCCCGTCGCGCCCTTCTTCGCCCACCGCAGCTCGGTGTCGACGGGGCCCATCATCTTGATCAGCTCGTCCTGGCAGATCGCGATGAACGCCTGTTCGGGCGTGATCGACTTGGTGCCGTACTCCTTGCTCTTCGCGCGGAGCTCGATCTGCTTGCCCTTGGACTGCTCGCGCACGCGCTCGAGGAAGCGCTTGACGACCTTGAACTCGACGTCGCCTTCGAGGAGCGAGAGCCGGACGTCGCGGAGCGCGTCCTCGATCACGTCGTCGGTGAGCTCGGCGACGCCGGTCAGGCGCTGGCGAGCCGCGCGAAATCCTTTGGCGAGCGTCTCTAACACGTCGAACCCTATAGCACGATCAGCGGGTGGCCGCGGTGGCCACGGCGCGCACGTCCGGGTCCGGATCCGCCGCGAGCCGCTCGAGCACACCGGCATCGCCGCAGGTCGTCCGGCGGGCCCACGCCGCCCGCGCCGTCGCCGCGCGGATGGACGGGTCGGTGTCGCGGGACAGGTGGTCGAGCGCGAGCTCGTCGCCGACGAGCGGGAACGTCCACTCGAGCGCCGTCGCCACGGCGTGCCGGCGCAGCGGGTCGGGCGACACCGCCCACGACGCCACGAGCTGGGTGGCCTGGAGCGGGCGGAGCCCCGTCAGCGTCCCGGCGAGAGCGCGGCCGAGCTTCTCGACGGCCTCCCCCTGCGGGACGGTGCCCGCGTCGATGCGCGTGCACGGGTGCAGATCGCTGTCCGTGTCGAGGTCGGGGTCGACCGGGCGCGCGGCCGCGGCGAGCGCCGGCGCGCCGGCGGTGGCGAGCGCCAGCGCGGTCAGCTTCGCCAGGAGACCGCGCAGGGTTACGTTCGCCATCGCCATCGGACGTCTCCTCAGCTTGGAGCGGCGACGCCGCGCCGTCAACCCGCCAACCCGGGGAGGCGGTGCGAGCATTCCCGTGGATCGCGAGCGTACGAGCGACTACGTTCCGCGCGATGAGAATGCTCGCGCCCGGGCTCGTCGCGTTCGCGTGCGCCGCCGCCGGCGTGGCCGAGGCCGGCCCCGACACCCACATCCGCTGCGACAACCTCTCGACGGCCGAGCTCGCGATCGACGGGCTCCTCGACGAGTGGACCGGCCCTGCCCTCGCCCGCATCGGCGCGCCGGCCGACGGCGCGATCGACCTGCGCTGCTCGTGGGACGGCACCGCGCTCGCGGTCGCCGTCGACATCAAGGACCAGCGCGTCGTGCGGGTGCGCAGCGGCGCGGCGCACGAGGACAAGGTGGACATCGTCGTCGGTGCGGGCGGCGCGCCGGTGCGCATCAGCGTGCTGCCCGGCACCGCGATCGCGAAGGCGAAGATCGCGGCGCCGCCGAAGGTGGCCGTCGCGGACGCGCTCCAGCCGAAGGGCTTCGCGATCGAGGCGCGCATCCCGGCCGCGGCGATCGACGGCCTGTCGGCGAGCACGCCGTCGCTCGACCTGCGCGTCGTGTTCGACGACTCCGACATGGCGACCGGCGGCAGCACCCAGCGGCTCGAGCTGACGACGGTCGTCGAGCTCGGCGATCGCAAGGACCTGCTCGACGACTTCCTGCGCGCCGTGAAGCTGCGCCGCGCCGACGTCCGCCTCGACGCGCTCGCCGAGCTCGATCCGGACCGGAAGGGCAAGGAGCGCGTCGTCGCCGGCGGGACGGCGATCGGCGTGCTCACCGACCGGTTCGCGTACGTCACGCTGCCCGCGGCGAAGCCCGCCGACGTGAAGAAGGTCGAGCTCCTGCCGCTCGGCCCGCGCGACCAGCAGGTGATCGCCGCGGTCGTGCGCCAGAGCGGCAACGGCGGCAGCCGCGACCTCCTGATGCTGTGGGTCGTCGCCGCCGGTAGGCTCGAGCCGCTCGCGCAGCTCGAGGTCCGCAAGGAGATGGGCGCGAACGTCCTCGAGTCGGCGTGGCGGATCGGCAAGGGCGCGCGCGGCCCCGAGCTGCTCGTCGAGCCGAGGCCGGCGGTCGGCTTCACGCAGGCGACGTGGAACGAGGAGCCGGCGACCGACGCGGACCCGATCGTGTCGCCGTGGGACGGCAAGGCCGGCGTCGGCTACACGCTCGCCGGGACGGCGGTGCTGCGGCGGGACCTGCCGAAGAAGAAGTAGCCGCTACTCGAAGCCGAGCGACAGCTGCACGTCGGGGAAGATCGCGGCGTCGCCCTCGCCTCCGCGCATCGCGCCGAGGAGCTTCGCGACGAGCGCGACCGGGACGCTGGGGTCGGCCATGAACAGCGCCGCGCGCGTCGACGGCTCGCGCGGCTTGTGGTTGTCATAGCGCTTCACGATCTCGGCGAGCGCGTCGCGCACCTGGGCCACGGAGGCCTCGTCGCCGCGCGGGAACCTCGCCTTCGGCGCGGCGAGCGTGCCCTCGCGGCCGGTGAGCGACCACACGAGGATGTCATCCTTCTGCACGCTCACGACCATCCTCAGCTGCTCGCGAACGAGGGCCCTATCGCGCGACTCGAGGAACATCGGCCCCTCGAGCGCGGCGAGCTTGCGGATGAGCTCGGCGTCCGGCCTGGGATCCTTCGTCACGACCGTGTCGGCGGAGGTGAAGCGCATCGGGAAGTGGACCTGCGTGACCGCCTCCGGCTTCGGGAACCGCCACGCAGGCATGAGCCGCGCGATGCAGCCGTCGAACCCCTTGTCGAAGCCGCGCGCGCGCGCGTCCTTCACCGCGCCGTCGAGGGTGACGGTGAACTCGAGGATCACCTTGCCGCCGAGCGTCTTGTCGCGCGCGAGCGCGGCCGTGTAGCACTTCTTGATCTCCGGTGCGTACGCGGATTCGAGCTTGGCGCGAAAGCCGTCGGGCGTCGCGTCGAGCTTGCCGGCGTTCGCGACGGTGATCGCGGACGGCGCCTTGTCGGGGAGCGCGACCGGCAGCGCGACGAGCTTGCCGCCGCTCGTCGCGAGCAGCGAGAACGTCGTCCAGCCCGCCTCCTTCTGCTTCGCCACGTACATCACCTGCACCATCGTCGCGTAGGTGGCCGTGCGATCGAGCGCGAGGACGAGCGGCGGCCGCGGGGCGTCACCGGCGACGTTCGCGAGCGCATCGCGGAGCTTCGGCACGATCCGGCTGTGCGGGGCCTCGAGGTCCTCGGCGAGGAACGTGCCGTCGCTCAGGCGCACGACCTGCTTGCCCGCGACGGCGACCGCGGTGCGTGCGACGGTGACGAGCGGCGCCTTCACGTCCGTCGGCGCGTAGCCGAGCGCGTCGACCTCCGGCAGGTCGACACCCTCGACGTGCGCGGGCGGCTTCGCCGGCGGTCGCGGCTCGTCCTCGGCGGAGCCCGGCGCCGGCTCCGCCGAGCCGCCTCCACCACACGCGACCAGGAGCGCGAACGCGAGCGATCTCATCGCCGCGAGCCTACGTCACGGAAGGGCTGCGTGTCCGTCGTCGAACGGCAGCGCGTCGTAGTCGTCGCGGTACAGCGCGCCGAGGCGGCGCGTGACGAACACCTGGATGAGCTCCGGGTCGTACATCTTGCCGGCGGTCTTCGACAGGATCGCCTCGCACTCCTCGAGCGGCAGCGCCTTCTTGTACGGGCGATCGGTCGCCATCGCGTCGTACGCGTCGGCGATCGCGACGATGCGCGCCGCGAGCGGGATGTCCTCGGCGCGCATCTTGTCGGGGTAGCCGCTGCCGTCCCAGCGCTCGTGGTGGTTGCGCACCGCCGGCATGATCGGGTGCAGCATCTCGATCTTCGACGCGATGTCGTAGCCCTTCACCGGGTGCTCGCGCATGTGCGTCCACTCGTTGTCGTCGAGGGGGCCGGGCTTGAGGAGCACGGCGTCGCGGATGCCGATCTTGCCGATGTCGTGCAGGAACGCGCCGAACTCGAGCGTCTCGAGCCCGTCCGTCGGGTAGCCCGCCTCCTTCGCGAGGACGAGCGAGTACGCGGCGACGCGCCCGCAGTGACCCTTGGTGTACGGGTCCTTCGCCTCGATCGCCTCGGCGAGCCCGAACAGCGCCTGGCGGTTCGCGATCTTGAGCTTCTCGTAGCTCTCCTCGAGCTCCTTCGTGCGCTCCTTCACGACGACGTCGAGGAGCGTCTCGCGGCGCTGCAGCTTGCTCTGGTCGATCGACAGCTTGCGCACGAGGTCGCGCTGCTCCTCGACGAGGTTCATCAGCTTCATGCCCTCGCCGACGAGCGCGACCAGGCGGCTGCGCTCGCTCGGCTTGGCGACGAGGCGGATGATCGTGCCGCTCTGCGCCGGGCGGTAGTCGAGCTCGACGGCCTCGTCGGGCGACGACACGAGCGCGATCCTGAGCGCATCGGGTGCGTGCCCGACGGACGCCTCGAGGAAGCCGACGCCGTCGAACGGGTTCGACGTCGACGACACCTGGAATGCGACGATCACGTGCGCCGGCTGGCTGCGCAGCTTGTTGAGCGCCTCCACCGTCGAGCGCGCCGTCTCGACGACGAGCCCGACGCCACCCAGCATCTCGGCGAGCTCGCCGAGCGCCTCGACGTGCGGGTGGGTCACGAGGGCCCGGAAACGCCGGCTCACGCGAGGACTATATCCATGGTAACTCCTCAGACAACGAAGAATAGGCAGGCGCGTTGCAAGACGAAGTCACCGGGAACGTCCAGGGTCTCAAGGCGAGCGAGATCAAGGCGCTGGAGCGCCTCTACCGCCGGCGCGTCGCACCCACCGAGATCGTGTCGAGCGAGCTCGCGGGTCAGCTCGCCGAGCAGAGCGCGGAGCTGCACCGACAGGTCGGCGTGCTCATCGATCGGCGCGGGACGATCCAGCACGTCATGGTCGGCGACGCGTCGAAGATCGTGCTCCCCGACGTCGGCCGCATGCGCGGCGGTCAGGGGCGCTTCCGCGGCCTGCGCCTCGTGCACACGCACCTGCGCGGCGAGTCGCTGACGCGCGACGACCTCACCGACCTCGCGCTCCTCCGGCTCGACCTCGTGGCGGCGATCACCGTCGACGCGGCAGGTCGACCGGGCAAGTTGTTCGCGGGACACCTGTACGCGGATGCGCCGCCGGACCGGCCGTGGCGCGAGCTGCCGGCCGAGCAGGCGACGGCGTGCCGCATCGATTTCGCTGCGCTGATCTCGCAGCTCGAGGCGGAGTTCGGCCGCCAGCGGCGCGGCATCGAGGTCGGCAAGGGCAAGGACCCGGCGCTGCTCGTGCACGTCGGGCTCGGGCGGGCGCGGGACAGCGAGGCGCGCGTCGCGGAGCTGAAGGAGCTGTGCCGGACGGCCGGCGTGCGGGTTCTCGATGTCCTCGTGCAGCGCCGCCCCGAGGCGGATCCGAAGTTCCTCGTCGGGCGCGGCAAGCTCGACGAGATCCTCCTGCGCGCGATGCAGCTCGGCGCCGAGTGCGTGATCTTCGATCCGGACCTGACGCCGGGCCAGGCGCGCGCGATCAGCGACGCGACGGAGCTGAAGGTGCTCGATCGCACGATGCTGATCCTCGACATCTTCGCGCAGCACGCCTCGAGCCGCGACGGCAAGCTGCAGGTCGAGCTCGCGCAGCTGCGCTACGCGCTGCCGCGCCTCGTCGAGAAGAACACGATGATGTCGCGCCTCACGGCGGGGCCCGGTGGCGTCGCCGGCATCGGCGGGCGAGGCCCCGGCGAGACGAAGCTCGAGATCAACCGCCGCCGCGCGCGCGAGCGCATCCACCTGCTCGAGAAGCGGCTCGAGGACCTCGCGGGCGATCGGCGGCTGCGGCGGCAGCGCCGGACGCAGCGCGACATCCCGATCCTCGCGGTGTGCGGCTACACGAACGCGGGCAAGTCGACGCTGCTCAACGCGCTCACCGAGGGCGACGCGATCGCGGCCGACAAGCTGTTCGCCACGCTCGATCCGATCTCGCGGCGGCTGCGCTTCCCGCACGAGCGCGAGGTGGTGATCACGGACACCGTGGGGTTCATCCGCGACCTCCCCGACGAGCTGATGAAGGCGTTCCGCGCGACGCTCGAGGAGATGGCGGACGCGGACCTGCTCGTGCAGGTCGTCGACGCGTCGGACCCGGATCGCGACCAGCACATCCGCGCCGTCGACGCGATCCTCGCCGAGCTCGGGCTGGCGGAGAAGACGCGGATCCTGGTGTGGAACAAGGCCGACCGGCTGGAGGCGACAGATGCCGACCACCTCGCGGCACACGGCGGCGGGTTCGTGGTGTCGGCGCTGGATCCGTCGACGTTCGGGCCGCTGCTGCTCGCGATCGAGCGGGCGCTGTGGCACGCGGGCAAGGAGACGCCGGTCGCGCGTGCGTTCGTCGCGCAGGCGTAGCGCGCGCGCGGATCACGTGTTTCTCACGGCGCCGGCGCGCGGGCGTGCGATCATGATGAGGTGAGACGGCGCGCGTTCCTCGCCGGCGGACTGGCGGCGGGAGCCCTGCTGGGGTGCCGGCCGTGGGCGCGGCCGCGGGGCGGTGATGCGGCGATGCTCGACGAGCACGAGCGCGCGACGATCGTGGCGATCGCGGAGACGTTCCTGCCGGGCGGCGACGGCGCGCCGGGCGCGACGGATGTCGATGCGTACGCGACGATCGCGGATCCGGCGTACGGGGTGACGCCGTACCTCGCGGAGGTGGTCGCGGATGTGGATGCGTGGTGCGTCGCGCGGCGGCTGCGCACGTTCGTGGCGCTCTCGCCGGAGGACCGCGAGGTCGCGCTCGAGGAGCGGATGGGGCTGCGCGGGATGGTGATCGCGTCGTGGTACCGGCCCGCGTACGAGGGAATCCTGGCGCTGACGAAGCTCGCGTACTTCGGCGGGCTGCGCGGCGGGCTGGGGCTCGGGTATCTGGCGTTCCCCGGCGCGAGCCGCGGGTGGGCGCCGGCGAGCGCCGGCGGGGCATGGGCGGCGGCGGACACGCCGCGGCCGCTGGTGGTGGGCGGCGGCTCGACGATCCGGATCGACGGCGCGGGTGCGATCGCGACGGTGCGCGCCAGCGTGGTCGCCGTCGGCGAGGATGCGCGCGCGACGCTGCGGGTGAAGGCGCCGGACGGTCGGTTCTTCGATCTGGCGGTGCGCAGCGACGACGGCGGGCGTGGGGTCGTGAACGACGTGGAGCTGCCGGTGCTGTCGGGCGGCCCGGCGGCCGGCGCGTGGCGGCTGGAGATCGGGCGCGCCGCGGGCGGCGGCGAGCTGGCGGCGTGGTCGCTGCGCGTGCGCACGGATCTCGACGAGGCCACGTGGCGGAGGTGATCGTCATCGGGTCGGGGTTCGGCGGGTCGATCGCCGCGGCGCGCTTCGCGCAGGCCGGGCACCGCGTGACGGTGCTCGAGCTCGGCGAGGACTGGCGCGATCTGCGGAAGGCGCAGCAGTCGCAGGACCCGAAGTTCTTGTTCCGGCTCTTGCGCGACTACCCGGTGGATCACGTGCGCACGAAGCCGCCGGTGACGGTCGCGCTCGGGATGGGCCTCGGCGGCGGATCGCTCGTGTACTCGGGGATCCATCTGCGCGCGCCCGCGCAGGCCTTCGACGGCTGGCCGCCGGGGTGGACGCGGAAGGCGCTGGATCCGTACTACGCGCGCGTCGAGCAGCGGCTGGGTGTGGCGGCGCTCGGGGACGCGCTCGCGTATGGACGCGGGAAGCTGTTCGCGGAGGGCGCGCAGAAGGCGGGGTTACCGCCGGCGGCGCCGATGCCGCTCGCGATGACGCCGGCGTGTACGCGCTGCGGGTGGTGCGTGCCGATCTGCGCGTTCGGCGCGAAGGCGACGATGACGCAGACGTACCTGGCGGATGCGGAGCGCACCGGGCGGCTGGAGATCCGGGTGCACCGGAAGGCGGCGTACGTGGGGAGGAAGGGCGGGCGCTATGTGGTGCACGCGTGGCGGACGGATGCGGTGGGTGTCGCGCGCGACTACCACCGCGTGACGACGGGTGCGATGGAGGAGATCGCCGGGGATGTCGTGGTCGTCGCGGGCGGCGCGATCGAGTCGCCGGCGCTGCTCGCGCGATCGGTCGCGGCGGCGAAGGGATTGCGCGCGTTCCCGACGGCTCGCCTGGGCGTGGGGATCGACGGCACCGGCGACTTCGTGCAGGGCGGGTTCATCCCGCAGCGCGTGGATGGCTTCCGCGGGACGGTGATGATGACGTACGTCGATCTCGGCGACTACGTCCTCGAGGACATCCACGGCGTTCCGGTCGGCGTCGCGGTGACGCTCGGCGCCCGGTTGCCGGGGATCGCGAAGGACTGGGGCCGTGCGTACAAGCAGTCGTTTCACCAGCTCGGGCGCCACATGCTGGGGATCGCGATCGTAGGGAAGCAGGGGACGGCCGGGACGATCACGGTGCACGACGACGGCGGCAACGCGGTCGTCGGCGGCCGCGCGTACGCGCCGCCGGTGGGCTCGATCGAGGCCGCGCGCGCGATCGTGCGCGCCCTCGGGGGCCAGGTCGCGCAGACGCCGTGGGAGCTCGACGGCACGGCGTTCACCGTGCACCCGACGGGCGGCTGCGCGATGGGCGACGTCGTGCGGGCGAGCGACCTGCAGGTGCACGACAACCCCGGGTTGTATGTGATCGACGGCAGCGTCCTTCCTGCGAATCCGATGCGCAACCCTTCGCATACGATCGCGGCCGTGGCGGAGCGGGCCCTCGATGCGATCCTGAGGTGAGGGGTGGTGGGGTGCCGGAGACGCGTGCGTTCTCCGCATGCGCCGTCTTCGTGGTGCTCCGTCGGGCCGGAGACTCGTGCGTTCGCCTCCGTCGTCGCGGCCTCGCCCTCGCGCCTTTCGCGCACCGACCCGCGCCGAGCGCGGCGCGTCGGTGCTGTGCGGGCCATCGGCGCGCAGGCGGGCGCTCGCGCGAATGCGTTCCTCCGGATGAGCGCTCGTCACGGGTCGTGCGCTCCGGCGCGTTCGGGCGAGAGGCCGCGACGCCGGAGGCTCCGGGGGAACGCCTTCTTGCGCAGACGTCGTGCTGACACGAGCGGTCGGGTGATCGCGGACGTGTTGGTGCAGTCCCCCGCAGGGGCGGCCCGTCGAGCGCGTCGTGCGCGCTGCTCGCGATGTGCGGCCCGTCGAGCGCGTCGTGTCCGGTATCCGGACAGATGGCAATATGCATTTTTCTTCGATTCTGCTTGACCGACTTCCGCGGGCAGTCGGAGGCACGGGCGAGAGAGAGCCAGGAATGCCGTCGAGGAGCGTGCCGGAGCGCGCTGGAGCGCGCGCGCGAGGGCTGGGGTGGCGATGGAGGGCAGAGGGCGATTGGAGAGCGCAGAGGGGATGCGATGGAGTCGAAATATCGAGTGGTAAAAAGGGTGCATGGATAGGCAAGTACCGCACATGGCATTGGTCGATGGCGTGGAGAGGTATCTCGATGCCGGGGCGCAGGAGGAGATCCGGGCGAACCACGCGCAGGCGTGTCGCGAGCTGCACGAGCGGTTCGTGGAGATGGCGCGGAGGCGCGGCGAGATCGATGCGGCCGAGGCCGATGCGATCATCGAGGCGATCGAGATGAGCGTGTGGGTCGAGTACGGCATCACCACGCTGACCGCGTACCTCGAGCACGTGATGGGGTACGGGCCGCGGCTCGCGCTCGAGCGCGAGCGTGTCGCGAGGGCGCTCCGGGAGCTGCCGACGATGTACGAGTCGCTGAAGCACGGCCTGCCGTGGTCGAAGGTCCGCGAGCTGACCCGGGTGGCGACGCCGGAGACGGAGAATGCGTGGCTCGATGCCGCGCAGGACATGAACGTGCGGCAGATCGAGGGCCTCGTGCGCGGGCACGAGAAGGGCGATCTACCGACGGACCCGACGAAGCCGGAGCTCGCGAAGCGCCCGGTGATGATCGAGATGACCGAGGAGACGTACGCGCTGTTCCGGCGGTGGAAAGCCACGCTCTCGGACGAGTGCGGCGAGCTGCTCGATGACGAGCAGGTCATCGCGATCTCGTGCCAGCGCGGGCTCGCCGGCTCGGGCGCCGCGTCGCCGGAGCGGCCGGCGGCCCAGGTCTCGTACACCGTGTGCCGCAACTGCCGCGCGACGACGGCAGATGGCGCCGGCATCGTCGTCGACGTCTCGCCCGCATCCCGCGACCGCGCGCTATGCGACGCCGAGCACCTCGGCGATCTCGACGCCGCCTCGCCCGAGCGCGTCACCACCACCGTCACCCCGCGCATGCGCCGCCAGGTCCTCGCCCGCGATCACGGCACCTGCACCGTCCCCGGCTGCCGCAGCACCTTCGCCCTGCAGCTCCACCACATCGATCACCAGGAAGACGGCGGCACCCACCACCTCCACAACCTCATCTCCCTCTGCTACCTCCACCACGATCTCCACCACCACAACAAGCTCGCCATCCGCCGCACCCCCACCGGCATCGAGTTCCACCGCATCCTCGATCACGGCGACCGCGTCCTCGACCTCGGCACCTACGACCTCACCGACGGCACTGAATCGGACTCGTACCCACGTGGGTACGAGTCCGATTCACACTCCAACCTCGACATGACGATGACTGACAACTGAATAGCTGATTACCGTGACGGTGATGAATCGACCTCGTACCCACGTGGGTACGAATTCGCCTCAAGGCAGCGTGCGGCGCGCTCGAGGCCGCGCGCACCCAACCACAGCGCACGACACGCGCGACGAGCCGCACGCCGCACATCTCGCTCGACGGGCCGCACGCCCGGCACCCGTACATCACGCGACGAGCCGCACGACCGAGCACACTCGACGGAACGCACACCAGCGCAAGACGCGTCCGCCGCGCCGGACGCAAGAAGCACAGCGCACAGCGCGCTCGACGGGCCGCACGCCGAGCACAGCGCACGACGCGTTCGTCCGGACGCACGCCAGCGCAAGGCGCGTTCGACGGGCCGCACGCCCGAGCACAGCGCACAGCGCGCTCGACGGGCCGCCGCTGCGGGGGACTGCACCAACACGCCCGAAGTCTCCCGACCGCGCATCAAGGCAGAACGTACGCGAATGAAGCATTCCCCCGGAGCCTCCGGCGGAGCGGCCTCTCGCCCGAACGCGCCGGAGCGCACGACCCGTGACGAGCGCCCATCCGAAGGAACGCGGTCACGCGAGCGCCCGCCGGCGCGGCGGCGGCACGCGCAGCACCGACGCACAGCGCTCGGCGCGGGGCGGTGCGCGAAAGGCGCGAGGGCGAGGCCGCGACGACGGAGGCGAAAGCGGCCGGTCCTGCGCAGAGAAGGCAGCTGCGCAGACGCCACGACGGAGGCGAAGGCGGCCGGGCCTGCGCAGAGAAGGCAGGTGCGCAGCCGCTCCGCCGGAGGAGACGCGGCCGGTCCTGCGTAGAGAAGGCACTGCAGGGAAGGCGAAGGCGGAGGCGGCCGGGCCTCCGCAGAAGCCGGTGAGCTAGTCGCAGCTCTTGTCCCTCGCGCACCGCTCCTTGTACGCATTCTCGAGCGGGCTGGTGCCGTCGGCCTCGAGGTCGCTGGAGTGCCACTCCCACGAGAGGCGGCCGGCCATCGAGACGAACAGTCGGTCGAAGCGGCCGTCGATGTGCGGCCACTCCACGTGGCGCAGGGTGTAGGCGGTGAGGGTGCGGCGCAGATCGGCGGCATCGGCGCTGAGCTCGGAGTCTGCGCTGCCCTCGTCGAGGACACCGTCCAGGTCCTCCTCGCGCAGCACGAGCTCGCGCACGAACGTCGGGGAGGCCGCGCGCAGCGCCGCGCGCGGGGCGATCAGCTTGTCGAGCACCGCCCCGCGCGCGGCGGGGACGGCAACCGGGGCGTCGCACTTCGGGCCGGACTCGCCGTGGATCGTGCGGATCACGTACGGGCCGTAGTCGGCCTTCTCCACCGTCACGGCCTTCGCCGCGGACTCGTTGAACAGCATCTCGTGCAGCCAGGCGAGCTCGCCGGCGCGCGCGACCCCGGCGCGCTTCTTCGACCAGTGGCAGTCGGACGCCGTCCAGCCGCCTCCGTCTCCCCGCTCGAGCTTGAAGCCGTTCACGTCGTACACGATCGTGCCCGCACCCTCCGAATCCTTGCGGAACTCCGTCGTGTGCACGTAGATCTGCTCGCCGCCGAGCGATAGCCGCTCGAGCTCCTGCACGTAGTCCTCGCTCGGCCCCATGCCGTCGTACGTCCACTGGTGGATCTGGTGCACGACGCCGTCCGCCGCCGGGACGACGTCGATCCGGTTGCCCGACTCCTTGTAGGTGCGCGCCAGCAGCGCCCCCGTCGCGTCGTAGTGCTTCCACGTCCCCGTGACGCTGCCGTCCCCGTCGAACGCGCCCTCGGCGAGCAGCTTCCCACCCGCAATATCGTTGTAGAACTGCCACGCTCCGGCGCGCATCCCGCGCACGAACGAGCCGGTCGCGGCGACGTTGCCGCTCGGGTGGTACAGCGTCCACCGGCCGTGCGCGACGTTGTCGACGTACGGGCCCTCGGCCATCTTCGCCTTGCCGTCGGCGTAGTAGCTGCGCCACGTGCCGTTGCCGCGCACGAGCTCGCCGCTGCCGATCACGACACCGGCCTTGTTCGTGACGGTCCACGCGCCGTGCAGCTTCTTCCCGAGGAACGCACCAGCAGCGGCGCTGCCGCGCCAGCCCGGTTCCATCGAGAACGGCCCATCCGGCGGCGCGTGCTTCACGAGGTCCCACGTGCGCCACGTCATCACGTTCGGGCTCGCGTACGCGGGCTGGATCGACGCCAGCTCCTCCAGCGTGAAGCCCGACGACCGGATCCACGCGTCGACCTCCGGCATCGCCGCGGCGATGTCCTCGAGGAAGTCGTACCGGTGCGTCGCCGCGATCTTCTCCGGCAGCGCACGCCCGGCGCTGCGCTCGATCAGGTAGCCGACGGCGCAGATCGCACCGTCGTCGTCGATGAACACCGCGCTGCGCCACGGCAGGTGCGCGTTCTTCGGCACGCTCCCCTTCGCGATGTACTCGTCGAGGAACCCGAGCAGCTCGCCGCGCCGCGCCGCGAGCTCCGCCCGCGTCGCCGGCCGCGCGGCGAGGAGCGCGCGCACGTGCTCGAGGTGCACCTTCATCCGCGCCGGCTCGCCGTCCTCCACCGCCGGCGCGCGGCCGTGGCGCGCCCGGAAGCTGTCATCACCCACGTGGTGGTTCGCGCCGCCGCGGAACCGCGGGTCGGGGTTCGGGAGGGCGGAGGCGGTGCCCGCAACACCAAGAAGAACAGCGGCGACGGTGGCCCAGCGCATACCGGGCCCAACGACCGCGCCGCGCCCGCTTATTCAAGATTGCCGGCGCGCGTGGAGTGACGCGAGGATACACGCCACCGGCGGCGTCGCGAGCACGATCGCCGCGACCGCAACCCGCGCGACCTCCGCGCCGCCCGCGAGCTGCGCCGGCGTCGGGGCCTTGCCGATCGCGCCGGTGACGAGCAGCGCCTTCGCAAGCACGACGGCGCCGACGTCGAGGGCGAGCATCGCCGCGACCACGAGCGCCACACCGAGCGGCGCCTTCTTGACCAGCGCGGCGCTCGTGGCGAGCTGCTCGGGCAGCGCCAGCTCCGGCGACGTCGCCGCGACCGCGGCGGTCAGCGACAGCAGCGCGAGCAGCGCGACGCCCGGCAGCGCGAGCGCGAGGCACCCGACGACGACTGCCGCGGCGGCGAGCCCGACGGGGAACACGCCGCGCGCCAGCCCGACGAGCGCGGCGCGCGGTGCCGCGGTCTGCGCGAGCGGGGCGCCGCGCGCGACGGACTGCACGAGCGGCGCCGCGGCGCCGACGAGCGCGAGCTGGAAGATCCACGCGACGCCCGCGAGCACCCACGGCGTGCGCAGGACGCCGTTCAGCTGCTCGAGGTTCGCCGGCCTCGGCACCTTCAGCGCGAGGAAGATCACCGGCGCGAACGCGACGACCGACAGCAGCGTCAGCGGTACGACGTACCGCGCGTACGCGTGCAGCGCGATCGCGGCGGCGCTGCGGGCGGCGGGCACGCGCCGCACGGTACCCTACTTCGCCGGGTGGTCCCAGCGCTCGAGTCGGCCGCGCACGCCGCCGAGGTCGACGGGAAACGCGCGCACGAGGCAGAGGCCGATCGCCTCGGCGGCCGGCGACGTCCGCTTCGGCGCCGGCGTGATCCACACGAGGCGCCCGCCGGGCGCGAGGCGGCGCCCGAAGTTGTGCATCGCCTCCGCGAGCAGCGCGGGCGCGGCGACGGCGACGCGGCTGCCGAGCGGCGGGTTCGTGATGATCAGCGTGGGCGCGCCGCCGAGGAGGTCGGCCGGCGCGTACGCGCGCGCGTCGCCGGCCGCGAGCCGCGCCACCGTCGCACCTGCGGCGTCGAGGTTCGTGCGGGCCGCGGCGAGCGCCGCGTCGTCGAGGTCGCTGCCGGCGAGCGAGCGCGCGCCGCGCAGCCAGCACTCGGCGAGCTCGAGCCCCGAGCCGCAGAACGGGTCCCACACGCGGTCGCCCTCGCGCGGGGTCGCGAGGTACGCGAGCGCCGCGGCGACCGACGGGTGGCTCGCCGCCGGGACGTCGGCGCTGCGCCACGCCGTGCGCGGATCCGCGAGGCGCCGCGGCACGAGCTCGGCGGTGCCGGCCTCGTCGTCGACGAGGATCTCCCACGTCGTCGCGGTCGGATCGTTCACGAGCTCGGGCGCCGCGGCGGCGACGTCGCGCGCGACGCGCCACACGATCGCGCGCTTGTGCCCGCGCGCGAAGCCGAGCCGCCACCGGATCGGCCCGCGCGTCCACGCGCGCAGGAGGGCCCGCGTCGGCTCCGCGGTCACGAGCCGCACGATCGCCGCCCCCAGCACCTCGGGCTCCGCGCCGCGCGCGACGTCGAGCGCGCCGAGCTGGATGGCCGCCGTTGCCCACAGGCGCGACGCGAACAGCGTCGACCACGGTCCGCGCAGCGTCACGTCGACGTGATCGTCGCGGCGCGGCGGGGGCCCCGCGAGGCCGAGCCCGCGCAGCTCCTCGTACAGGAGCGGCGCGAGACCCGCCTTGCACCCGAGGCGCACGACGGGCGGCGCGATCGACGCCGGCGGCGCTGCATCGGCGGCGACCTCGGAGGGCTCCGCGCGATGCGCCTCGCGATCCGCCATCAGCACGGCGCGGTCGCGGCGGCGCGCCAGCTCGGCATCGTCGCCGGTGTCGGTCGAGCGCAGCCGCGCGAGCGCCTCGGCCCCGCCGACCTTGCCGAGCGCCTCGGCGAGCGTACGCCGCTCGTCGGGCGGCGCATCCCCGGCATCCCAGCGCGCGATCAGCGCGGCCCGCGCCGCGTCGCCGCCGACCTTGCCGAGCGCCGCGATCGCCGCGCGCCGCACGCGCACCTGCGGATCCGCGGTCCACGCGACGAGCCGCGCGACCGCCGCCTCCCCCACCGGCCCCACACGGCGCGCGAGGATCCCCGCCGCCCCGACGAGCCGCGCCCGCGCGCCCTCTTCCCCGAGCGGGGCTCCCTCCACCGGAGCGAGGCGCGCGAGGACGGCCTGCAGGCCGAGGTCGCCGAGGGTGGCGAGCGCCGCGGCCGCCCGCTGGGCGGCGGGGTCGGCACCACCGGCGATGAGGTCGAGGAGCGCGGGGACGTCGCCGCGGCCCGGCGTGAACCCCGGCCTGGCGAGCGCCGCGGCGAGGTCGAAGTCGGATCCGCGCGCCATCGCGCCGTGCATAGCGCATCGCCGTGGCGCCGCGCGCCGGGGCGCTCTCGCAAAATCGCCTGGGTGCCCTCGATCGGAAGCTCGAGCACACGCCTTGTCGCCGCGAGCGCCGCGAGCGCCGCGAGCGCCGCGAGCGCCGCGAGCGGATGTGGTCGCGCGGATCGCGAGCTTCAGCGCAGGGGCTAGCCGAACGAGATGCCGAACCGCGCGAGCCCGGCGCGCACGCCGGCCGCGTCGGGCGCGACCGCGACGCCGGGGTCGTCGACGTCGCCGCGCGCCGTCCGCCCGTACCAGATCGCGCGCCACCCGGCGCCGCGCGCGCCGGCGACGTCCGCCGGCCACGAGTCGCCGATGTGGATGGCCTCGCCCCCGCCGAGCGCCGCGCGCGCGTGCGCGAAGATCCGCGGGTCCGGCTTCTCGATCCCCAGCCGCCCGGAGTCGACGACGGCACGGAACGGGTCCGCGATGCCGACCTCGGCGAGCAGCTCGGCGATCCGCCCCTCCGAGTTCGACAGCACGCCCACCGCGTACCCGCGCGCCGCGAGCTCGCGCGCCAGCGTCACCATCTCCGGGATCGGCCTGCGCCACAGGTTCGCGCGGGGCTGCTCGCTCCACAGCCACGCCACGAGGGGGGCCGGCGCCGCGATCCCTGCACCGGTGAGCAGTGCCTGCATGAGCTCGTGCCAGGGGTGCCCCTTCGCGGCGACCAGCTCGTCGTAGCGGGCCCAGGCGGCCGGCGCCGACGCCGCGAGCGCCTCGACGGAGACGTCCGTGCCGCGCTCGGCGAGGCGCCGGCGCAGGAAGTCAAGGTCCAGCTCGACCAGCGTCTGGCCGGCGTCGAAGGTGATGACCGGTACCGAGATATCCCCTTGTACCGCACGGGAGCTAACGGGCGGTATACTGGAGTCCATGGCCGACGGCTCCCCCGCGTCCGCCCCGGTCCCCGGGGTCGTGGTCGTGTGGAGCGGCGCGAACCCGGTGGTGGCGGCGTTCCGCATCCCGGCGGGTGGGCTCATCCTCGGGCGCGAGCTGCTCGAGAACACCACCGACGACCGCATCTCGCGGCAGCACGCCCGCGTGATGTGGCGCGACAAGCGCTTCGTCGTCACCGACCTCGGCAGCCGCAACGGCACGTACGCCGGCGGGCACCCGCTCGTCGACCGCGAGGTCACGGTGACGCCGCCGTCGGTGGTGCGCACCGGGCGCACGGTGTCCGTCCTCCTCGAGGACGTGCGCCGCTTCGAGGGCACCGCGATCACCACGAAGCACGACGCCATCGTCGGCGCGAGCACGGCGCCGATCTGGCAGCAGGTCGAGGCCGCCGCCGTGGCCGCCGCGAACATCCTCATCCTCGGCGAGCCGGGCAGCGGCAAGGGTCGCCTGGCCCGCGGCTATGCGCGCACGCGCAACCGGCCCGAGGTCGTGTTCAACCCGACGATCCAGGCCGTGCCCCTCGAGCGCGTGGTCGGGCCGACGATCGAGACGCTGATCCTCGAGCAGGTCGGCAAGCTCGGCACCGCGAACCTGGCGACGCTCGGCAAGCTGCTCGACACCCGCGTCACCCTGCGCGTCGTCACGACCGCCGTGATGCAGCTCGACCACCTCGGCATCCCGCCGGACCTCGCGCGCCGGCTCGCGCCGAAGACGATCATCGTCCCGCCGCTGCGCGACCGCCCCGACGAGATGGCGTTCCTCGTCCACGACGCCGTGCGCAGCGCCGAGCCGGCGCTGCAGATCCACTCGACGCTGATCGAGTCGTGCCTCCTGCGCCCGTGGCCGGGCAACGCGCGCGAGCTCGTCGCCGAGGTCAGCCGCACGGCCCACACCGTCGCGGCGCAGGGCAAGAACAACGTGCGCGGCGACGACCTCGACAACGACGCGGGTCACCTCATGGTCGGCGCCCCGACGATCAACGCGGCCGTGCAGCCGACGGCCGTCGGCAAGCAGGCCAAGCGCCGCTCCGGCTCACGCCCGACCGGCCGCTCCGACTGACGGATCAGCGCGCGCGGCGGCGGCGCAGCGCGAGGAGCGCGAGGCCCGTGGCGAGCCCCGTCGAGCCGGCGCCGGTGTGGCAGCCGCCCGAGTCGCGCGGCTCGTCGCCGCCCGGGTCCTTGCCCGGATCCTCGCCCGGGTCCTCGCCGGGGCCGCGGACGCGCGTGAGGCGGACGGCGTCGAACACGAGCTTGACGTTGCCGGCGAGCGGCTCGCCCGTGTTGTCGCCGAGGTGGATGTACTGGTCGCCGCCCGCGGCGAGCTCGACCTCGCCGAGCGGCTGCCAGCCGTCGACGGCCGACTGGTCGATCACGATCTCCGCCTCCGCGCCGCTCGCGCGCACGACGTAGCGGGCCTGCTTCGACTGCGCGAACGCCGCCGGCGTCGCGACCTCGACGAGGTACGTACCGGCCTCCTCGACGACGAGGTTCCATCGGCCGAAGTTTGCCTCCTCGGCGGCGTCGGTCGTGTGCGTCCAGATCAGCGAGCCGCCCTCGCCCGCCGTCGCCACGCGGCGCAGGTACTGCCGCGGGCCGCCGCCGACGAAGCACGCGTCGCTCTCCTCGATCGTGCCGCCGTCGGGCGGGATCGTGTTGCACGGGCGCGCCGGCGCGACGAACGCGTCGAGCTGCTCGCGCGTGCCGTTCCAGCGGTTGACGTCGACGTTGCCGGTGATGCCGGCGACGCGGCCCTCGGACGTGAACTGCCAGAACGCCCAGTCCGTCCACGGCGGCGGGATGTTCGGGCACTGCGCCGACGTGTACTGCGCGTGCCACAGCGGCGACGACGTCATGTCCGCCGCGCCGACCTGGTCGCGCCAGAAGTAGAAGCCCGTGTAGATGATCGGCGCGCGGCCGATCACCGGCGTCACGTGGTCGATCCACGCGCGCACCGACGCGGCGACCTGGGCGGGCGCGAGGCCGCTCGCCGCCTCGACGTCGATCACCGGCGGCAGGTCACCCGGCTCGAGCGTCCCGATGCGCGACAGCAGCAGCTCGGCCTGCGCGATCGGGTCCTGCGCCGGGCGGAAGAACTGGTACGCGCCGCGGAGGATGCCGTTCGCCCGCGTGCCGGCCCAGTTCGCGTCGAACTTGGTGTCGGCGGTGGCGAGGCCGTCGGAGACCCGCACGAACGCGAACTCGACGCCGTCGGCGCGGGCGGCCGCCCAGTCGATCGTCCCCTGGTAGTACGAGACGTCGACGCCCTTCACGGTCGGGCCGTCGCCGCACACGACGGCCTTGGACGTGACGGTCGACGTCGATGCCTCGTCGGGGAGGCCGGGCATGTCGACGCACGCGCATAGCCCGACGAACAGAATCGCCCCTCTGCGGTTCATGGTGCCTTCGCCAGCAAGTCGGAGGCCTACGTCCTAACACGCAACCTCGGCCGGTTGCGCGAGGCAAATGCACACGATCGTGGTCAGTGCTCGTGCGCGTGCGCAACCTCGGCGACGGGTGCCGTCGTCGCGTGGGCCAGCGCGCACTTGTGGATCTCGATCGTGAGGTGCGCGACGGAGAGCGCCGACAAGACGGTGTCCCGATAAAATGCGACGTCGCGCGGCGTCGTCGTGACGAGGGAGATGATGCAGCTTCGCCTCCCCGGACCGAGCTCCCACACATGTAGGTCCGCGACGCGAACGTCGTCGATCGCCTCGAGCTTCTCGCGCACGAGGCGCTCGTGCGCCGGCGACGACACGACGTCGAGCAGCTGCCGGCTCGCCGCGCGGCACAAGGAGATCGCCCACCACGTGATCACGGCGCCGCCGACGAGGCCCATCATCGGGTCGAGGAACCACAGCCCCGCCCAGCGGCCGAGCGAGAGCGCGACGATCGCCATCAGCGACGTCAGCGCGTCGGCGACGATGTGGACGTACGCCGCGCGCAGGTTGAAGTCGAGCGTACCCGCCTTCGGCTTGCCGTCGTCGTGATCGTGCGCGTGTGCGTGACCGTTGCTGTGGCCGTTCCCATGACGGTGGCCATCGTGGTGGTGGTGATGATGGCCGTGATGGCCGTGATGGCCGTGATGGCCGTGATGGCCGTGACCGTACGTGTGGCCGGTGCCCAGGATCAGCGCGCACACGACGTTCACGACGAGACCGATCACCGCGACGAGGAGCGCCTCGTTGTAGTCCCTCACGTGCGCGCCCTCGACGAGGCGCTCGATGCCCTCGACCGCCATCCACGCGGCGACGATCACGAGGATGACGCCGCTCGTGAAGCCGGCGAGCGCGTACACCTTGCCGGTGCCGAAGCTGAACACGTCGTTGCCCGCGCGCGTGCGCGCGTACCAGTACGCCACCAGCGTCAGGCCGAGGGCGCCGACGTGCGTGCCCATGTGCCAGCCGTCGGCGGTGAGCGCCATCGACCCGGTCAACGAGCCGACGACGAGCTCCCCGACCATCATCGCGAAGGTCAGGATGACGACCCAGACCGTGCGCCGTTCGCCGGCGCGGTTGTGCTCGCCCTCGTCCTGGTGATGGGCATGCGCCGAGAGGTCGTGCTCGGCTCCGTCGACGGTGCTCACGTGGGCCGCAGTCTAGCCCAGGTGATCGCTGAGCCCAGGGGAACACGCGTTGCATCGTGTGGGGCCATGCGTCAACCGATCTTATCCATCGTTCTCCTGGCACTCGCGCCGGCGGTCGCCTGGGCCCAGCCGCCGGGCGCGGACAGCCCCAAGGACGTGCCGCCGAAGGAGGGGATGAAGAAGCCAGAGGACGTGAAGAAGCTCGAGGTCACGTCGCCCGCGTTCAAGGACCGCGGCGCGATCCCGTCCGAGTACACCTGCGAGGGGCAGGAGACGTCGGTGCCGCTGGCGTGGTCGAAGGTGCCGGCGGGCACCAGGAGCGTCGCGGTCCTCGTCGAGGATCCGGACGCGGTCGGCGGGAACTTCACGCACTGGCTGATCGTCGGGATCCCGCCGAACGTGAAGAAGCTCGACAAGGGTGCGGCGCCGCCGAAGGGCGCCGTCGTCGCGAAGAACGACAAGGGCATGACCGGCTACGCGGGCCCGTGTCCGCCGACGGGCAAGCACGACTATCACTTCCACGTGTACGCGCTCGACATCCCGCTCGACAGGTCGCTGTCGAAGGCGGAGCTCAACGCGGCGATCGAGGGCCACGTCCTCGCCGAGGGTGACCTCGTCGGCACGTACCAGAAGAAGGACGACCCCGGCATGCCGAAGGAGGAGCCGAAAGAAGAAGGCACGTCGCCGCCGCCGTCGCCCGGAGAGCCGCACAAGGGCGCGCAGGGGCAAGAGCCGCAGCCGCTGCCTCCGCAGCCGTCGCCGCAGCCGTCGCCGCCGATGCCGGACGGCACGGGGCGCGGCTGATCCACGGATCGCGAACGGACAGGACAACAACCGAGGACGCGCGTGCCCCCCGCACGCGCGTCCTCGTCACGTTTTCGGGGAGTAGTACGCGAGGCGCACCGCCGGACCGACCCGGTCGAGACCGGCGGTGCGCGCTCCGCGAACTTGTGTCAGGCGCGCGGCGCGGCGCCGCCGACGGCGATCTTCCGCGGCGCCGCCGAGCCCTGCTTGAGCGGGAGGACGACGGTGAGGACGCCGTCGCGCAGCTCGCTCGTGATGTGCTCGCCGTCGACGTTGTCGGGCAGGACGAACGTGCGCACGAAGCGACCGAAGCGGCGCTCCCAGGCGT
Source organism: Deltaproteobacteria bacterium (assembly GCA_019637375.1). Classification (GTDB taxonomy): domain Bacteria; phylum Myxococcota_A; class Polyangia; order Haliangiales; family Haliangiaceae; genus JABFXX01. The sequence continues at coordinate 98,258 of JAHBVW010000035.1, forward strand.
GCACGTTCTCGTCGCGCGAACGCTCCTGCGCTTCGCGTTCGCCGGCGACGATCAGCCGGTTGCCGCTGATCGTGATGTCGATGTCGTCGCGCCCCACGCCGGGCACGTCGGCGATCACGCGGATCGCCGCGCCGTTCTCGCGGACCTCGAAGCTCGGCATCCAGTCGGCCTGGTCCGACCCCAGCAGGCGAAACGGATCGAGGCGCATCATCTCGCGCATCATGCGAAACGGATCGAGCTCGAACGCGTAGTCGCCTCGCCGCACGAGGTCGGTCGTCGCGTCGCGGCGCCGATGGGTCGTGGTGCGCTGCGATCGCCGCTGCAGGCGATCGCGCAGTCCGCGGATCAGTCCGCCGCTCTCCTTGGTCGTCTCCATGCTCATGTCGGGTCCCCCTTCGAGGAGATAGTTTGCGGGGTGCGCCCAAGCGATACGCATGCCACAGGGTGCGCGGGGAAACGCCACGATCGCGCCGCGGGAGTGCTCGCCGACGCCACAGCGCGCGGCCGCGCGCGAGCGGTGCGCGCTTCATTCACCCGGCGCCCATCGGTGCGCGGCGTACCGGCGGCGCCGTCGGTCGCTCGTGCTGGAACGGCAGGAAGCCGAGGCCGACGGCGAGCCCGAACACGACGTGCGTGAGGATCGCGTCCGAGAGCGGCGTGCTGCGCGCGATCTGCGGGAGTCCGACGACGGGCAGCACGAGGTAGTACATCCCGAACCACACGACGACGCCCCACAGCGCTCCCGCGACGACGGTCGCGCCGCGCGACAGCCCGTAGCTGATCGCGGCGAACAGGACGGACCACACGATCGCGATCCCGAAGTGGCAGACGAGGCCGAGCGCGACCGCACCCGCGTCCAGGCCCGGTACCTGCGCGCGCTCGCCGAGGAACGGCGCCGCCGCACCCTTCATGGCGACCCAGACGTCCCCGCCGCGCGCCGCGCTCATGCCGGCGAGCATCGCGGCCAGCACCGCGCCGCCGATCAGGCCGGCGACGAGCCCGCCGATCAGCGGGTGGCCTCGCTCGTACTTCGTTGGGTCCATGCGAACAGCTCCTTTGACTCACACGAGCTCGACCGCCGCCTCCTCGCGGCGCGTCGCGGCGAGGTGCAGGCGGTACCACTCCGAGGCCGCGTCGATGACCTCGCGCAGCGCGCCCGGCTCCTCGAACAGGTGACCGGCGTCGGGGACGACGTACAGCGACGCGAGCGTCGTCATCTGATGCATCGCGCGCCGGTGCAGGCCGATGCCGGCGGCGTCGCGCGCGCCGACGACGAGCAGCGTCGGGCAGCGGACGGTGCCGAGCGCGGGCCCCGCGAGATCCGGACGCCCGCCGCGCGTGACGACGGCCGCGATCTCCGCGCGCCCCGCGACCGTCAGCGCCGCCGCCGCGCCGCTCGATGCGCCGAACAGGCCGACGGGGAGTCTCGCCAGAGCTTCCTGGCGCCGCGTCCACTCGATCGCGCCGAGCAGCCGGTCGGCGAGCAGCGGGACGTCGAAGCGCAGCTCCGCCGTGTGCCGATCCTCGAGCGCCTCCTCGCGCGTCAGCAGATCGAAGAGCAGCGAGGCGAGTCCCGCACTCGCGAGCGCCTGTGCGACCGCGCGGTCGCGCGGGCTCGTGCGCCCCGATCCCGCACCGTGCGCGAATGCGACGAGCCCGACGGCACCGGGCGGGAGATAGAGATCGCCGAGCAGCGCGACGGATCCCGCTCGGACCGTCACGCCGTGTGGCTCGACCGCCAGCCGCATGAGCGGAGGGGTGTGCAGGTTCGACGCCACGCGACTCCGGATCCGTCGCAAGAGATCCGAGGATCCGCGGTCAGCCGTTCTGGTCGCGGCGCCGCGTCCTCGCGGCCTTGCGCGCCGCCTGGCGCCGCTCCGCCGGTGACTTCGTGCGCGCGCCGCGGCGCGCTGCGGCGGAGCGCTCCGCCGGACCGCGGCGCCGCGCGGCGCGCCGTGCCTGCTTCGCGAGCGCGCTGCGCGAGGCGGACGTGCGCGGCTCGCGATCGAGGACGCCGAGCATCGCGGCGGCGCGCTTCTTCGACGGCCCGCGCTTGCCGGTCGCCTGGGCACGGTTCGCCATCGCGCGCTGTGCGCGCGCCCGCCGCGTCGACTGCGCGCGCGCCGGCCCCGCCGCGCGCGAACGCCTCGATCCGGTCACGCGCCGGCGCCCGTCGCCGCGCCCGTTCGGCGGCGGCGGCAGCGGGACCCCGGCGCGCCGCGCCTTCGACAGGCCGATCGCGATCGCCTGCTCCGGAGAGCGCGCGCCGTGCTTGCCCTCGCGGACGTGGCGCACCTCCTCGCGCACGAGCTCACCGGCCGCCGTCGTCGGGCGCTTGCCGCGGCGCAGATCACGCTTGGCCTTGTCGACAATCCGTTTCTCGGGCACGAGCAACCTCCTTGGTTGCCGGCGCGAGGTGCATCGTCCACGCCAGGCTACTTGCGGACGTGGCACGCGAGGCAGCCGGCGCCGTCGGGAGCGCGGCCGAGGAGCCGCGCCATCTCCGGGACGACGACGCGCTCCATGAACTCGACGTCGCGCGCGTGCCACGCGGTGAGGTCGCGCGGATCGATCGCCGGCAGCGCGGGGTTCGGCATCTCGAAGCGCTCGCTCGCGCCGTGACAGGTCGCGCACCCGAAGCCCGCGTGCTTCGCGGGGTCGTGCGCCTGGAACCGCGGCTTCAGCGCGGGCACGACGACGTCGCGCATGAGCTGCGCGCGCTGCTCGCGGTCGAGGTCGGCGAACGGCACGTCGGGCAGGACGGCGACCGCGCTGCCGCCGCCGCTGCCGTGCGCCGGCTTCGGGGCGCTGCGGTGCGAGCTGCACGCGCCGGTGAGGGAGACGAGCCCGGCGAGCGCAACCGCGGCTCGCATCAGTGGACGCCCAGGTACGCCTTGCGGATCTTGTCGTCGCGCGCGAGCTCGGCGGCCGGACCCGACGTCACGACCGCGCCGACCTCGAGCACGTGCGCCGTCGACGCGACCTTGAGCGCCATGTGGGCGTTCTGCTCGACGAGGAGGATCGTCGTGCCTTCGGCCGCGATGCTGCGCACGATCTGGAAGATCAGCGCGACGATCTGCGGCGCGAGCCCGAGCGACGGCTCGTCGAGCAGCAGCAGCTTCGGCCGCGCGACGAGCGCGCGCGCGATCGCGAGCATCTGCTGCTCGCCGCCCGACAGCGTCCCCGCGTTCTGCGTCAGGCGCTCGGCGATGCGCGGGAACAGCTCGAGCGCGCGCTTGCGGTCCTTCGCGACGCCCGCGGTGTCGCGGTGCCGGAGGTACGCGCCCATCTGGAGGTTCTCGTCGACGGAGAGGTTCGCGAAGATGCCGCGCCCCTCGGGGACGTGCGCGAGGCCGAGGCCGAAGATCTTGTGCGCCGGGAGGCCGGTGATCGGCGCGCCGTCGAAGTGGACCGAGCCCTTGCTCGGCCGCAGGAGGCCGGAGATCGCGCGCAGCGTCGTCGTCTTGCCGGCGCCGTTCGCGCCGATCAGCGTGACGACCTTGCCGGCCTCGACGTCGAACGAGACGTTCTTGAGCGCGTGGATGCCGCCGTAGTGGACGTCGAGCCCTTGGACCTCGAGGAGCGCCATCAGTTCGCTCCGTCGTCGGAGGTGGGCCCGGGCGCGTCGGGCTCGTCGGGCGCGGCATCCTCGTCGTCGGGGACGCCGAGGTAGGCCTCGATGACCTTCGGATCCTTCTGGATGTCGGCCGGGACGCCGGCGGCGATCGTGACGCCGTGGTCGAGCACGGTGATGTGCTCGCAGATCTCCATGACGAGGCCCATGTCGTGCTCGATCAGGAGGATCGCGACGTCGAAGCGCGCGCGCAGCGACTGGATCAGCGCGGCCATCTCGCGCTTCTCGCCGCTGTTCATCCCGGCGACCGGCTCGTCGAGGAGCAGCACGCGCGGCTCGGTCGCGAGTGCGCGGGCGATCTCGAGGCGGCGCTGGTCGCCGTACGGGAGGCTCTTCGCCTGCTCGTGCGCGCGGTGCGCGATGCCGAGCACGTCGAGCAGGTCGAGCGAGCGCTCGACGATCGCGCGCTCCTCGGCGAGGTGGAGCGGCGAGCGGCCGATCGTGCGGAACAGGCCGGTGTGCGCGCGCACGCCGGCGGCGGTGCGCACGTTGTCGAGCACGCTGAGCTCGCCGAACAGGCGGATGTTCTGGAACGTGCGGGCCATGCCGGCGCGCGCGATCGCGTTCGGCTTCTTGCCGTTGATGCGGCGGTCGCGCAGCCGGATCTCGCCCTCCTGCGCCTGGTACACGCCGGTGAGCAGGTTGAACACGGTCGTCTTGCCGGCGCCGTTCGGGCCGATCAGGCCGTGCAGCCCGCCGGCCGGCAGCGACAGCGAGAAGTCGGACACCGCCTTCAGGCCGCCGAACGCGATCGACACCTGCTTGACCTCGAGCGCGGGCGTCGCGGCCGTCGCGGCCTTCGGGGCCTTCGCGGCCTTCGCGGCGTTTGCGACAACGGCGGGTGCGACGGCGACCGGCCGGCGCCACGCCCGCGCGATCGCGCCCTCGAGCCGCGCCCACGCCTTCCCGACGGTCCGCTTCCACGGCGTCAGCTCCCACAGCTCGCGGATGCCGAGCAGGCCCTGCGGCCGCACGAGCATCACCACGACCAGCGCGAGCGCGAACACGATCATGCGGTACTGCGAGAACTCGCGCGACAGCTCCGGCAACACGGTCAGGATGCCGGCCGCGAGCACGACGCCCGTGATCGAGCCCATGCCGCCGAGCACGACGATGATCACGAGATCGATCGACTTCTGGAACCCGAGGTCCTTGGGCGACAGCGTGACGCCGAACTCGTGCGCGAACAGCGCGCCGCCGATGCCGCCGAAGAACGCGGCGAGCACGAACGACACCACCTTCACGCGCGCCGTGTCGACGCCCATCGCCTCGGCCGCGATCTCGTTCTCGCGCACCGCGAGCAGCTGGCGCCCCTTGCTCGACGTCTTCAGCCGGTACGCGACGATGCAGAGGAGGATCGCGAAGCCGTACGCGAAGAAGATGCCGGCGTGGCCGGTCGCCTCGATCCACGGTGTCGGCGACACGAACGTCGGTGGCTTCGGCGCGAAGCCGGCCGAGCTGCCGAGGTTGTCGACGAGCGACCACAGGCTCGCGTCCCTGGCATCCTCGGGGAGCGCGACGTCGTTCGTCAGCGTGATCAGCACGCGCACGATCTCGCCGAAGCCGAGCGTCACGATCGCGAGGTAGTCGCCGCGCAGGCGCAGCGACGGCAGGCCGACGACGAGGCCGGCGAGCGCCGCGACGAGGCCGCCGCAGAGGCACGCGAACAGGAACAGCTGGTCGCTGCTGCCGAGGAAGCCGCCGTGCAGGTCCGCCGTCCCCCACAGCTTGATCGAGCCGTAGTACGTGATGAACGCGGCGGTGTAGCCGCCGATCAGCATGAAGCCGGCGTGGCCGATCGAGAACTGGCCGGTGAAGCCGTTGACGATGTTGAGCGACACCGCGAGCACGATCGCGATGCCGACGTCGAGGAGGATGCGCGCCCAGTACGGACCGAGCATCGGCGCGAGCGCCCGCTGCAGGAGCCACGCGAGGACGAGCCCGACGAGCGCCGGCCACAGCGAGCCGAGGATCGACGCGACCCACGAGCGCGGCTGCGCGGCGACGCGCTCGTGCAGACGCGGAGGCGACGTCTCGCCTGGCTTCTCGTCCGCCTTCTCGTCCGCCTTCTCGTCCTGCTTGTCGTCGGCCATCGCCCTACACCTTCTCCGTGACGGCGCGCCCGAGGAGGCCGCTCGGCTTCACGAGCAGCACCGCGATCAGGATCAGGAACACGTACACGTCCTGGAGCTTCGTCGAGAAGTACGCCGCGCCGAACTGCTCGACGCCCGCGATCATCACGGCGCCGAGGGCCGCGCCGCGCACGTTACCGATGCCGCCGACGACCGCGGCGACGAACGCCTTCAGGCCGATGATGAAGCCGGAGTCGTAATAAATCGTCGTCAAGCCGCCGGCGAGGATACCGGAAATGACGCCGATCAAAGCCGCGAGCGCAAGGCAGAGCTTGCCGACCATGGGATAGCTGATGCCGACGATACGCGCGCCGAGGCGGTTGACCGCTGTGGCGCGCAGCGCCTTGCCGAGCACGGTGAATTCAAACAGCAGATAAAGCAGGATCGCGAAGGCGATGCCGGTGCCGACGATCAGCAGCGCCTGGCTGCTGACGGTCATCGTGCCGAACGTCAGTTGTCCGTCGATCAGCGGATCGACGCGGAAGCCCTCCGGTCCGAAGGACAGCAGCCCCGCGCCCTGCAGCACGAAATGCACGGCGATGGCGATAACGAACAGGAGCCGTACCGAGGCGTTGGCAACCGGCTGGAAGGCGATGCGATAGACGAACGGACCGAGCGGCACGATCAGCGCCACCGTGAGCAGGATCTGGATCAGCGCCGCCGGCTTGCGCGGCCCGAAATAGATCGCGGCGGCGATGACCAGCGCCGGAAGAAGCGCATTGACCACGAGCATGTGCGGCAGGCGGTGCACGCGGCGGGCGCGCACCAAGGCGACGCCGTCCATCACGCAGACGATCGCGGCCAGCAGGCCGACCAGATAGATGATGTTCGGCGTCTGGCCGAGCTGGAACGCAGCCAGCGTCAGCGCGCCGAAGGTGACGAACTCTCCCTGCGGCACGAAGATGATGCGGGTGGTCGCGAACACCAGCACCGAGGCGAGCGCCAGCAGCGCATAGATCGCCCCGGTGAGGATGCCGTCCTCGGCGAGGATCAGCGCGATATCCCACGTCATGCTGTGCGCGCCTGCGGGAGAGCGGCGTTTCGCTTAAGGCAGCGGATGGAAGGCGTTACCCTTGACCGTGACCATCACGCGCGCCCGCTTGTCGAGGCCGTTATGGTCGGTCGCGGTCATCTTATAGATGCCGTTGGCGCCGACAATATCCGGGTTGTTCTGCATGGCGTCGCGCAGCGCGACGCGGAATTCCGGCGTGCCGGGCTTCGCGGTCTTGAGCGCGACCGGCACCGCCGCCGACAGTACCTTGAACGCATCCCACGAATAGGCGGCGAAGGTGTTGACCGAATTGGCGCCGAACTTGTCGTTGTAGACCTTGGTGAACTTCAGCGCCTCGGCCTTGATCGGATTGCTGTCAGGCAGTTCGGCGGCGACCGCGAACGGGCCGGCGGTGGCGATCACGCCTTCCAGCGACTTGCCGCCGACGCGCAGGAAGTCGCGGTTGATGACGCCGTGCAGGAAATAGACCTGGCCCTTGTAGTTGCGCTGCACCAGTTCGAGCTGCGGCAGGGCGGCCGGCGTGCCCGAGGCGCTGACGAAGATCGCGTCCGGCTTCGCCGCGACGATCTTGAGAACCTGTGCGGTGACGCTCGTGTCGGTGCGGTTGTAGCGCTCGCTGGCGACCAGCTTCATGCCGAGCGGCTCCATCAGCTTCTGCATCGACGAGAGATTGTGCTCGCCGAGGCTGTCGGCGAAGCCGATATAGCCGATGTTCTTGTAGCCCTTGGCGTGCATGTGCTCGACCATGCCTTCGACCATCAGCGCCGCCGGCTGCGCCATGGCGAAGCTAAACGCGTTGGTGCGCGAGGGGCTCAGACAAATCTGCGGCGTCTTGGTCTGCAACGCGACCTCGGCCATGGCCGTGCAGGACGGGATCGAGCTGGAACCGAGGATCACGTCGGCCTGATTCTGTTCGGTGAGCTGGCGCATGTTCTTGACCGCCACGCCCGGATCGCCGCCGTCATCGAGGAAGATGTAACGCACGGTGACGTCGCCGATCTTCTGCGGCAGCACTTCGGCGCCCTGCTTCATCGGAATGCCGATCGACGCCGTCTGCCCGGTGGCGCCGAGCGTCACGCCGATGGTGACTTCCTGCGCGCGCGCATCCAGAGATCCCGCGCCGAACCCGGCGATCAACAGCAAGCCGGCCGAAACAGCCGCGCCGCGTGCGAACCGAACCACCATGCCATCCTCCCCTTGAGCAAGGCCGCTTGTTGCCGCGGCTACAATACAGTGCTGTATGGCTTATCTTTGAATTATTCCGATGTCAAATGCGTCATTTTGCGCGGTAAAACCGCGCTATTCCTTTGCGGCCTTCTATCCACCATACAGTTATGCTTGGTTCGACTAGCGGAAAATGGCCTGCCCCGGCCAGCAAAAAGCCCGACCGGCGGGCTTGCGGATCGGGCCCGGGAACGGTCCCCGGATCTCACCTTCTCCCGGCGTGTGCGGCGTCAGTGACGGCGCATGGCGCTCGATCCGCGCCGCGACCATGCGGCAGCGGTCCTCGCGGAAGCGGGCGCTCACGATCTGCACGCCGGTCGGCACGCCGTCGAGGAGGCCGGTCGGCACCGACATGGCCGGCAGGCCGAGGATCGACGCGGCCAGGAGCGGCATCTGCGCCGCCATGACGCCGGGCATCGCGCCGTCCTGCTGATCGAGATCGAGCGGGAACGGCTCGCGATACGACACCGGCAGCAACAGCGCGTCATAATCCTCGAAGAACACCTGCCAGGCGCGGGCGATGGTGTCGCGCCGCGCCAGCGCCCCGAGGAAACCGGCCACATCGAGCGGCGCCGTGGCATCGAGCATGCCCTTGATCGCGCGGATGATGCGCTCGCTGCCGATCTGCTCGATGGCGCCG
>JAHBVW010000036.1 GCA_019637375.1 Deltaproteobacteria bacterium
CCCTGGCTAGCTCACATGCCTTCTCCGGCGCCGAGCTTCGAGGGGCACTAGGTCAGCGGGGCACCGGTCGCCTGCGCGGCCTGATCGGGCGTGACGCCGGGGGCGAGCTCGACGACGCGGAAGGCGTCGCCGGTGGGCTCGAAGACGCCGAGGTCGGTGATGACGAGCGCGACCGTCTTCGTCGCCGTGAGCGGGTAGTCGCAGGCGCGCACGAGCTTGTGCTCGCCCTTCTTGGTCACGTGCTGCATCATCGCGATCACGCGGCCCGCGCCGCTCGCGAGGTCCATCGCTCCGCCGATGCCCATGACCTTGCCGTTCGGCACGGCCCAGTTCGCGAGGTCGCCGTTGCAGGCGACCTGCATCGCCCCGAGGATCGCGAGGTCGACGTGGCCGCCGCGGATCATCGCGAACGACGTCGCCGAGTCGAACGTCGAGCCGCCGGGCAGCACGGTCACGGTCTGCTTGCCGGCGTTGATGAGGTTCGGATCCTCGTCGCCCTCGTACGGGAACGGACCCATGCCGAGCAGGCCGTTCTCGGAGTGCAGCCACGCGTGCCCCTCGACCAGGTAGTCGGCCACCTGCGTCGGCAATCCGATCCCGAGGTTGACGATCGAGCCCGCCGGGATCTCCCGCGCCGCACGGCGCGCCATGTCTTCGGTCGAGTACGGCATCGGCGGCTACCTTAGCCGACGGGCGCAGCGCTTGCTTGACGCTAGCCCATGCGCGTGTTCCTGGCCGGCGCGACCGGCGTGATCGGTAGGCCGCTGACGAAGCAGCTCGTGGCGGCGGGGCACGAGGTGACCGGCCTCACCCGCAGCGAGAAGCACGCGGGAGCGCTGCGCGACGCCGGCGTGCGCCCGGCCGTCGCCGACGTCTACGACCGCGACGCGATCATCTCGGCGGTGAGCGCGGCGCGCGCGGAGGTGGTCATCCACCAGCTGACGGCGATCCCGCGCGCCTTCGCGCCGCAGCAGGCGGGCGTCGCGCTCGAGCCCACGAACCGGCTGCGCACCGAGGGCACGGAGATCCTGCTCGCCGCGGCGCGCGCCGCCGGGGCGAACAGGTTCATCGCCCAGAGCGTCTCGTTCATCCTCGCACCCGACGGCCCGTCGCCCGCCGGCGAGGAGCCGGTGTGGGACGCGCCGCCGCACAGCGTGGCGCACACGTTCGCGGCGGCCGCGAAGATGGAGGCGATGCTCGCCGGCGCCGGCGACCTGGCGACGGTCGTCTTGCGCTACGGCTTCCTCTACGGCCCGCACACGACGTTCGACGACGACGGCTCGATGATCGAGCAGATCCGCCGCCGGCGCCTCCCGATCGTCGGCCGCGGCGAGGGCATGTTCGGCTTCTGCCACGTCGACGACGCCGCCGCGGCCACCGTGCGCGCCCTCGAGCGCGGCCGCGGCGTCTACAACATCGTCGACAACGACCCCGCCCCGTCGCGCCTGTGGATCCCGTTCCTCGCCGAGCAGGTCGGCGCCAAGCGCCCCTTCCACGTGCCCGTCTGGCTCGCGCGCATCCTCGCCGGCCCCTACGCCGTGTACCTCATGACCCAGCAGCGCGCCGTCTCCAACGCGAAGGCCCGCGGCGAGCTCGGCTTCATCCCCTCGATCCCGTCGTGGCGCCAGGGCATGCGCCGTCGCTAGGAGGGCGAGGCCGGGCGCTTGCGGGTGGTCTTGTACTCGAACGCGTTCTCGTGCTCGGGGACGTGGATGATGCGGTGGACGAAGATGCCGTGCAGGTGGGCGTCGTCGGGGTCGATGGCGCCGTTGTCGACGAGGCGATCGCACTCGAGGATCGTGGTCTTCGCGGCGGTGGCCATGACGGGGTTGAAGTTGCGCCCGGTGCGCCAGAAGCGGGCGTTGCCGAAGCGGTCGGCCACCGACGCGCGCACGAGGGCGAGGTCGCCGGGCAGCGCGCGCTCGAGGACGTAGCGGCGGCCGTCGATCTCCTTCGTCTCCTTGCCCTCCTCGACGACGGTGCCGACACCGGTCGGCGTGTAGAACGCCGGGATGCCGGCGCCGGCGGCGCGCATGCGCTCGGCGAGCGTGCCCTGCGGCGTGATCTCGACCTTGACCTCGCCCGACGCCATGCGCGTGTGGAGGTCCTCGTTGTTGCCGATGTAGCTGCAGATGACCTTCTTGATCAGGCCGGCGCGCAGCCACTGGGCGAGGCCCTTCCCGAGGTTGCCCGCGTTGTTCGAGACGAGCGTGAGGTCCCGCGCGCCCTTGTCGACGACGCCGCGGATCAGCGCCTCGGGGTTGCCCGAGAGGCCGAAGCCGCCGACGAGCACGGTCATGCCGTCGCGCAGCGGCTCGAGGGCCTCGCGGATCGAGGCGTGGACCTTGTCGGAATGTCGGCCGCTCATGTTGCCTCTCTTTTCATGGCTCGGGTCCTCCGCTGGCTGCGTCTTTGGACCCTCGCCCGGCAAACGCGGCGACGGCGCCGTCGGCGAACGAACGCATGCCGGTGACGAGCTCCTCTTCACCGATGCACAGGGGCGGCGCGAAGATCGCGGTGCCGCGCTTGCCGTCGACGTGCAGCGACAGCTTGCGGCGCGACAGCTCCGCGCCGAGGCGCGTCCACGCGTCGGCGGGCGCCTCGACCTCGAGCGCCGCGAGCAAGCCGAGCGAGCGCACGTACGACTTCGCCGGCAGCCGGCGCGCACACGCGTCGAGTTCGCGCCGCAGCACCGGCCCGAGCCGCGCGGCGTGGTCGTACATGCCGTCCTCCTCGTAGACCTTCATCGTCGCGACGGCCGCGGCGCACGCGATCGGGTGCGCGTAGTACGTGAGGCCGCACGCGAGGACGTTCGCGTCGAAGTGGCGCGCGACGCGCTCGTGCACGATCACGGCGCCGATCGTCGCGTAGCCGCTCGCGAGGCCCTTCGCGCACGTGATGATGTCGGGGACGACGTTCCAGTGCTGGAACCCGAACGGCTTGCCGGTGCGCCCGAACCCGGTGAGCACCTCGTCGGCGACGAGCAGCGCGCCATCCGCCGTGCACGCCTCGCGCACGATGGGCCAGTAGTCATCCGGCGGCACGAGCACGCCGTTCGCGCCGGGCACCGGCTCGAGGAACACGGCGGCGATCGAGCGCGCGCCCTCGAGCGCGAGGGTCTGGCCGATCGTCGTCGCGCACTCGCGCTTGCACGTCGCGAGCTCTTGCCCGAACGGGCACCGGTCGCAGTAGCAGTCGTGCACGTGCACGACGCCGGGGATGCCGGGCTCGAGCGGCGGCCGCCGCCAGTCGCCGGTGAGCGACAGCGCGCCCATCGACGCACCGTGGTAGCTGCGGTAGCGCGACAGGAGCTTCATCCGCCCCGTCACCTGGCGCGCGATCTTGATCGCGTTCTCGTTGGCCTCCGCGCCGCTGAGCGTGAAGAACACCTTCGAGAACCCGGGCCCGGCCATCGCGAGCAGCCGCTCGGCGAGCTCGACCTTCGCCGGGTACACGGCGTTCGCCATCGACAGCGCGAGCTCGTCGGCCTGCCGCGTGATCGCGTCGGTGATGCGCCGCTCGCCGTGCCCCGCGTTGACCTGGTACGCGAGCGCCCCGAGGTCGAGCCACCGCCCGCCGTCGGACGTCGTGAACCAGGCGCCCTGCCCGCCCGTCAGCTCGAACGGCTTGACGGCGCTCTGCGCGGTCCACGTGAAGAAGAACGGGTACTCCGTCACAGCTGCCACTTCTCCGCCGCGACGTTGTGGATGAAGCCCTGCTGCGCCCACAGCTCGCCGGTGTCGAGGTTCATCGCGATCGCGCCGCAGGTGGCCACGCCGTGCGGCGCCTCGGGCGTCGCCAGGTTCGTGCAGATGCTGCGCGGCCAGCCGTCCTCGCTGCCGAGGCGCTGCCACGCGTCGTCGAGGTCGGCGACCGGCGCGCGCCCGAGGTCGCGCTGCAGCCACGCGAGGCGGTCGTAGGTCGACGACGTCGGCGGCACCTTCGACACCGCGGCCACGTCGTCGTCGAGCGAGTGGTTCGTGTGGGCGTACGAGGCGCCGCCCGCGAACACGTGCTTGCGCCGCGTGCCGCTCGCCTCGAGGCCGAACGCGTGCGTGCGGTCGGCGACGAAGTAGTGGTGGCCCGAGCCGATCGGGCTCGCCGCGATGACGTCGCGCGCCGCGAGCGCCGTCGGCTGGTGCAGCGCGCGGCGCACCATCGCCGGCCACACGACGCCGACGGTGGCGTCCGTCGAGAACAGGTTGTTGATCGCGATGCCGACGCGCGCCGCGCTCATGCCGGCCATGCCGAGGCAGCCAGTCACCGTCAGGAGCGTCGCCGCCGGGCCGTCGTCCGACGCCGGCACGCACAGCACCATGACGTACGGGATCGCGGTGGCGTGCATGTCCCACGTCTGCGCGAGGATCCGCCCCGACGACGACTCCTCCCACAGCACGCTGCAGCCGTCGGGCTCCTTCGGCACGCCGTTGCCACCGCGCGCGCCGGGCGTGTCCCGCGTCGGCGCCGGCCGCCACGTCGCCGGATCCGGGTCGAGGTCGCGCAGGTCCGTGTAGTGGTTCGCCACCACGATCTCCTCGGGCGTGCACGCCGCGCCCTCGGCGATCCCGACGAGCTCCTCGTAGAGAGGACGGTGGTACGCCTCGAGGACCGGCAGGTGCGCGCGCGCCGCGGCCATCACCTGGTCGCGGTTCGTGAAGGTGCCGACCTTCATGCACAGGTACGTGCGGATCGCCGCGAGTGCCTGCACCTCGCCGCGGAAGCTCTCGCCGTGGATGTGGCCCCACGCGCGCGGCGACGCGCCGGCCGGCAGCTCGAGCCGCCTCACGACAGCGCGTCCTTCACCGCCCGGGCGCTGTGCTCGATGCGGTCGAGCGCGGGGATGATGCCGAGCCGCCCACCCGGGAAGCGGCGCACGGCGACGCCCTTCTCCGCGAGCGCATCCGCGATCGCCCCGGCCCGCTCGCCGGCGTGGATCACGCGATAGGCGCCGAGGCCATGCAACGGCGCGCTCTCCTTCTCGCAGATCTTCGCGAGCGCCTGCTCGAGCTGCGCCGCCTGGGCCTCGACGTCCAGCCGGCGCGCCGCGCGCAGGTAGTGGTGCTGGCGCACGAGCGACAGCTCGTCGCCGTCCCACGTCGACACCAGCGTGAGCGGCGTGCCGATGAACCAGCGCGCGCTCGTATGCAGATAGCCGGTCTGGCCGCCGCCCCACCACGCGAGCACGTCGGGGACCAGGCCGATCGCCGGCGACAGGAACGGCCCCTTGCCGCTGCGGTACGTGTGCGTCGTGGTCTCGATCGCGATCAGCGGCAGATCGAGCTCGGTGCGCAGCGCGCGCAGCGCCGCGACGAACTCCGGCGGCAGCACGCGCCCGGTGCGCTCCTGCACGAGCTCGTACACGAAGCCGAGCACCTTGTCCTTCCCCGCCGCCGCGACGGCCGCGCGCAGCGAGGCGATCGACGCCTCCGTGCCGGCCACCGCCGGGTGCGGGATGCGCGGCCACGCGAAGTGGCCCGGCCCGCCCGCGTGCACCTCGGGATCCGACAGCGAGCGCGCCGACGCCGCGGTGTGGCCGTAGTAGCCGCCGTCGAGGCCGATCGCGACCTGCCCCGTCTTGCGCGTGCACCGGATCAGGCGCAGCGCCTTGTCGAACGCCTCGTCGCGGCTCGACGTCAGGTACAGGTGCGGCAGCTCCGGCACGAGCGCGCCGATCCACTCGAGCGCGCGCACCGTCCCCGCCGTGACGTAGTTCATCAGCGTGAGCTTGTTGACCGCCGGGCCGTACAGGAGGCCCTGCTCCTCCGCCGCGACGAGCGACGCCGGCCCGTCGGCGAACACCCGCGTGAGGCCCGACGCCAGGTCCTCGTGCGGCTCCTTGTCGGAGCGCCCGGCCTCCCGGGCGAGGGCTTCGCGCTTGACCGCCGGGTCCGGCACGATCGGGCCGAGCGGGATCCGGTAGTAGATCGCCTGCCCCTCGGGATCCTCGTACTGGCCGGTGAGCACGCTGACGACGTGCGCGCCGAACACGCGGTTGAGGTGCGTCATGCGCGCGGTGCGCCCGACGCGGTTGCGGCCGGTGACGTAGCGGTAGCGCGGGCTGCCGTCGGCGCGCACGCGCGCCATCGCGTCGCGCAGCTGCATCTCCTTCAGCTTCCGCCCGATGCCCCCGCTCTGGAAGCTCGGCGCGACGGTGATCGACACCGAGTACATGGTGTTGTGCTTGCCGAGCATGGGATCGTCGTCGGGGCCCTCGACGTCCTTGCAGTGCTCGAGCGGCGCGCCGATCGCGAAGGCCACGAGCTGCGCCGGGCCCGACGCCGACTCCGCGACGACGAGCGAGCCCTCCGGATCCTCGATCGCGGCGCGGATCTCCGCCGGCGGCGTGCGGCGCGCCGGCTCGTACACCTGGTACTCGATGTCGAGGATCGTCGGCAGGTGCTGCATCGCCTCGTCGTGCGGGACGACGCGGTACGTGACCCCGCCCGGATCCGCGGCCGGCGCCGCGGCGGCGACGCCGTCCTCCCACTCGGGGGGCTTCTTGCCCTCGTGCGCGTCGAGCCACGACAGCGAGCGACGGATCGCGTCGAACAGCTGATCGATCTCGCGCGCGAGGAAGCTGTCCGACAGGCGGTAGCGCGCCGTGCGCGTGCCGGCGCCGAACACGATCGCGCCGCGCCAGAAGCGCTGCCCGAGGAACGCGTCGAGCTGCGCCGGCGTCGGCAGGTCGAACGCGAACGCGTAGCCCGCCGCGCGCGGATGCTGCACGAGGTGCGGGAACGCGCGTGCGATCTGCAAGAGGCGCGGCACGACGAGCTTCTCGAGGCGCTCGGCGTTGTGGCTCGTCGACACCATGTCCGCGTGCAGCCGGCCGCGCACGAGCGACGCGTTGTGCGCGCTCGCCGCCTCGGGATCCGCGAAGCGCGACATCACGACGCCGACCTGCGCGCGCTTCGCGAACGTGACGGCGTCGGGGTAGTCGGGCTGGCCGCGCTGGTTGAGCAGCCGGAACTTCGCGTGCCACGCGAACGGCCCGCCGAGGCCGAAGCCGACCTGGACCTCGTCGAACACCAGCCACGTCTGGTGGAACCGCGTGAGCAGGCGCAGCGCGCGGAAGAAGCGCTCGGTCGCGAACCGATCGCCGCCCTCGCTCTGCATCGGCTCGATGATCGTGCAGAAGTACTCGCCGGTCGCGAGCGCCGCGTGCACCGCCGCGAGCGACGCGACCTCGGCCGCGAGCAGCGCATCTTCCTTCGCGTCGCCGAAGCGCTCCTCGAGCTCGGCGATGTCGCCCGTCGCCGCGGCCGCGTAGAAGCCGCTCGGCGCCGCCGGCTCCTCGCCGGGCCCGACCGTATTGGGTGTAGGATTCCACAGCGGGAACGGCGCGAACTGCAGCTGGTAGCCCTCGAGCTCGAACGGCGCGCGCTTGCTCGGCGAGTGCGTCGCGTGCAGCGACAGCAGCGTGCGGCCATGGAAGCTGCCCTCGAACGCCAGGACCTTCATGGCCTGCTTGCGGGGACAGTTGATCCGGCACAGGGCCATCGCCTTCTCGTTCGCCTCCGCGCCCGAGGCCACGAACGTGACGTGCGGCAGGCCGGGCACGAGCTGGCGCAGCGTCGACGCGTACGCGGCGGCCGCCGGCGTCTCCGCGACCGCGGTGTCCTCGTTGCCGACGAGCGTGTCGCCGAACTCGCCCTCGGTGTACGCGCGCACGACCGGGTCCTCGGCGAAGCCGCCGACGACGGTCGCCGTCTGGCTCATGCCGTCGATCACGCTGAGCGGCTCGGGATCGATCGACACCATCCACGGGCCGGCCGAGCGCAGGTGATCGAAGATCGGCGGCTTCTTCTCGCGCGGCACGCGCTCGCCCGCGTACAGGCGCGCGAGCAGCGCCTCGCTGTCGGGGAGCCGGCCGCCCGCCGGGCGCCCGAGGTGCATCGGGCGCGGCAGATCGATGAGGTGGCGCTTCGCCTCGCCGGCCTCCTCGGCGACGTGCTGCGCCTCGAGCCGGTCGAGGTCCGGCGGCGGCAGCATCGCGGCGAGGTGCGCGTGCGGCGTGACGGCGCCGAGCGGGTTCTCGAGCATCGCGAGCGGCACCGTGACGTTGCGGTGCGCCCACGCGCCGGCCGGGCGGTAGTTGCCGCTCTTGCCGACGCCGCCGAACGGCAGCTTCGCGCTCGCGAGGTTCGTCGAGCGGTTGCGGTTGAGGATGCCGGAGCGCGTCCGCTGCGCGAACGCCTCGAAGCGCGCGGCCGAGCCGGTGAACACCGCGTTCGCGAACCCGTACGGGCTCGCCTCGATCACGGCGATCGCCTCGTCGTCGGAGTCGATCGTCTCGACGCACAGGTCGGGGCCGAACAGCTCGACGTCGGTGTAGCCCGCGACGTCGTGCACGCCGTCGGGGAGCCGGTGCAGGCTCGCCGTGCGGTACCAGCCGCCTGGCACCTTCGCGCCCGGGACGACCGGCTCGGCACCCGCCCGGCGCGCGGCCTCGAGCGCACCGTCGACCTTCGCGAGCGCGGCCTGCGTCGCGAGCGGGCCGGCGAACACCGACGGGTCGTCGGGGTGGCCGAACCGGAGCTCGCGCACGCACCGCGCGAGCGCCTCGACGAAGCGGTCCGCGATCTTGCGGTGCACGAGCACGCGCTCGGTGCCGGTGCAGCGCTGGCCGGCCGACAGGTAGCCGCCGACGGCGACCTCGTGCACGGCCTGGCGCAGCGCCGCGTCGTCGAGGACGACGCACGCGTTCTTGCCGCCCATCTCGAGCGCGACCAGCAGCTCGGGCCGCTCGACGGCCGCCGCGAGGATGCGCTTGCCGACGGCCCAGCTGCCGGTGAAGCACAGCCCGCGCAGGCGCGGCTCGGCGACGAGCGCGGCGCCGACCTCGCCGGTGCCGGCGACGACGTTGACGAGGCCGGCCGGCAGGCGCGCGGCGAGCATCGTCTCGGCGTAGCGCTGCCCGGTGAGCGGCGTGATGTCGCTCGGCTTCACGACGAGCGCGTTGCCGGCGAGCAGCGCCGGCACGACGTGCGCGTGGCACAGGTGGAGCGGGAAGTTGAACGGCCCGATCACGCCCACGACGCCGAGCGCCTGGTAGCGGAGGTGCTCGCCGGGCGCGACCTGCCCGGCCTTGAGGTCGCCGGCCATCGCGCCGCGCGCGAGGTCGAACCGGTTGAGCAGCGTGGTGATCTCGGCCTTCGCCTCGCTGCGGATCTTGCCGGTCTCGAGCACGATCGCATCGGCGAGCGCGTCCGCGGCCTTCGCGATCTCCTGCTTCCAGCGCTCGAGGTGGGCCCACCGGGCCGCCGGCGTCAGCCCCGCCCACGCGGGCTGGGCCGCCGCGGCCGCCGCCGCGGCCTCACCGACCGCCCCCACCGTGGTGCCGGTCTCGAACACGACCGCGCCGTCGGCGGCGGGGTTGCGCGAGACCAGGGCCTGTCCGGAAGGTGCGACGAAGGCGCCTCCGATGAAGTTGCCGAGCGCTTGCACCGCGGAAGTACACCTGCCGCCTCCCGGTGGGTCAAGCTGGCTGCCCGGACCAGAAAGTCGCTGCCTGGCGATGTGAGCCCGATCCCCTGGTTACGACTGCGAAATTCTGTGCTAACTACGCGCGGAAGATGCCCTCGCTGGTGTTCCTGGCCGGTCCGATCGCCGGACGCCGGTACAAGCTGGCGGACGGCGAGTACGTGATCGGGCGGCGCAGCGACTGCCAGATCTTCGTGCCCGACATGCGCGTGTCGCGACAGCACGCGCGGCTGTGGAAGAAGGACGGCGAGGGCTGGACGCTCGAGGACCTCGGCAGCAACAACGGCACGTTCATCAACGGCGTGCGGCTGCAGCAGGCGACCGAGCTGCGCCACGACGACGAGATCATGATCGCGAACAACCGGATCCGCGTCGAGGCGCGCGATCCGGCGCTCGACTCGTCGTCGCGGCCGACGGAGGGCAACGCCGTCACGATCGTCGACGCGAGCGCGAGCTCGATCATCCGCAGCCGCGAGAACTCCGACTCCGGGCGCACGCCGATCGTGTCGAGCGGCCTCATCAGCGTCGCGGATCAGCGCGCGATCCGCCTCATCGAGCGCAAGCTCGACGCGCTCACGCAGATCCTGCACGCGACCGCGGCGAGCGACACGGCGGAGGCGCTGCTGCAGAAGCTCGTCGACGCGCTGCTCGACCTGTTCCCGCAGGCCGACGACGTCGGCGTCCTCGTCGAGGACGAGCGCACGGGCGAGCTGCGCGTGCAGTGCCAGAAGCACCGCAAGCAGGCGTTCGGCGGCGACCTGCGCGTGCCGGGGACGATCATCCAGCACGTCGTGTCGGACCGCCGGGGCGTGCTGCTCAGCGAGAGCAACGACGAGAACGACGAGGGCGTCGGCAACCGGATGGGCGCGCCCCTCATCTATCACGGCGCGCACTACGGGGTCGTCTACGTCGAGAGCAAGTCGACGGGCTTCCGGCAGGAGGACGTCGACCTCCTCCAGGCGATCGCGACCCAGGCCGGCCTCGCGATCCACGCGACGCGGATCAACGCGCAGCTGGTGCGGCGCGAGAAGCTCGAGCGCGACCTGCGCGTCGCGCGGCAGATCCAGCGCTCGCTGCTCCCGGCGAACGTGCCGCAGGTCGTGGGGCTCGACTTCGCGGTGCACTACGAGCCCGCGTACCAGATCGGCGGCGACTTCTACGACTTCATCTGGCACGACCCCGCGCACCTGGGGCTCGCGGTGGGCGACGTCGCGGGCAAGGCGATCAGCGCCGCGCTGTACATGGCGCGCCTGACGTCGGAGCTGCGGTCGCGCGCGGCGATCGCGCGGACGCCGGCGCGCCTCCTGCGCCGCGTGAACCAGGAGATCGCGCAGCTCGGCGACGACGGGATGTTCGCGACGCTCGTCTACTGCATCTACGACCTCGAGAACCGCAGCCTCGTGTTCACGAACGCGGGCCACTGCGTGCCGCTCCTCCGGCGCGGCGACCGCGTGTTCCCGCTGCAGGCCGAGCGCGCGCACACGCCGCCGCTCGGCGTGACCCCGGAGCTCGAGGCCGGCGAGGCGCGCGTGCAGCTCCACTCCGGGGACATGCTGATCATGGTCTCCGACGGCATCCTCGAGGCGCGCGACCAGCGCGGCAACGAGTACGGGCTGTCGCGCCTGTCGCGGCGCATCCGCACGGCGCGCGGGACGACGGAGGACGTGATCAAGGCGATCCTCGCGGACATCGACGGCCACGCCACCGAGCAGGCCCAGGGCGACGACATGACGATCGTGGCGATGTCGATCGACCAGCGCCGGGCCAAGCGCAAGACCACGACACTCCCCGGGGTCTTGCCCGTCGAGGCGGCCACCGGGAACCGGCTCCCGACCCATCCGACGGATGAAGAGGACCCCGCCGGATCTACCGACGAGGACGAGACGAGCCACTGAGGCCATTGGCTCTTGCCAAGGCCATGCCCGCCATGTAAGAAAGCCCTCCTCCGGAGACCAATCCCATGGCGAAAAAGGGCAAATCGGGGCGCGAGCTCATCCGGCTGGTATCCACGGCGGACACCGGCTTTTTCTACACGACCTCGAAGAACCGCAAGCGTACGCCGGACAAGCTCGTGCTGAAGAAGTACGACCCGATCGTTCGCAAGCACGTCGAGTTCAAAGAGTCGAAGATCTAGAAAGGCCGTTGGTATGTCGCGCGTCTGTCAGGTCACGGGAAAGCGGCCGCTCGTCGGCTCGAACGTCAGCCACTCCAACCGTCACACGAAGCGTCGCTTCGAGGTCAACCTCAAGGACAAGCGCTTCTGGATCGAGGACGAGAAGCGCTGGATCACGCTCCGCGTCTCGGCGCGCGGCATGCGCCGGATCGACAAGCTCGGTCTCACGGCCGTCCTCGCCGAGCTCCGCGCTCGCGGCGAGAAGTTCTAGCTCCTCCCGCTCCCTCGCGCGCCGGCTGCGATACGCTCCCCGCAGGAGCCGTAGCGCAGGGGTCGTCGCATTTCCTCCACAAGGGAAGGGACATCGGTTCGAATCCGGTCGGCTCCACGATGGGTTCGAGGGGCTGTAGCGCAGAGGTCGTCGCGACCGGGTTGTCAGTCCGGAGGACATCGGTTCGAATCCGATCAGCCCCGCGTCGGTTAGAGTGCGGGCCGGTTCCTGGATGTTTCGTCGCGTAGCGCTGGCTGTCTTGTTCGCCGCGGCCGGCTGTCCCGGGCCGAGGTCGCCGCGCGTGATCGCCCCGCTCACCGAGGAGATCGGCGTCGCGGGGCAGACCCTGCGCGGCGTCGCGGCGGACGCGCAGCGGCGGTACGTCGCGTGGCGCGCGCCGGCCGAGGGCGGCGAGGCGTACGCGGCGTCGTTTCGCTCGACGATCGAGGCGCGCGGCGGGTGGCGCCGCGCGCTCGCGGGCGATGCGAGCGCGATCGTGCGCTCCGGGTCGCTCGTCGTCGCCGCGGTCGGCGGCGCCGGCGACGTCGCCGGCGTGCAGCTGCGCGGCGCACCGGCGGGCGTGGTCGTCGGCCTCGACGCCGCCACCGGCGAGCCGCGCTGGCGCACGGCGATCGATGCGAGCGAGTGGGCCGTGATCGCGTCGCTCGCACCGATCGGCGCGACCGGCGACGTGCTCGTCGGCGGTTCGTTCAGCGGCACGCTGCGCGCATCCCCCGTCGCGACGGGCGCGACGGTCCCGACGGGCGCGACGGTCCCGACGGGCGCGACAGGTGCGGCGGGCGCGACGGTCCCGACGGGTGCGGCGGGCGACGCGTCGAAGATCGTGTCGAGCGGCGGCAGGTCCGACGGCTTCGTCGCGCGGATGTCGGCGACCGGTGTGGTGACGTGGCTGATCCGCGTGGGCGGGCCGGGCGCGGATGCGGTGCAGGGCGTCGCGGCGTCGGCGACGGGCGAGCGCGTCGCGATCGCGGGTACGTTCAGCGGCAGCGGCGCCGAGCTGCTCGGCGCGCCGCTCGCGGCGTTCGACGAGAAGTCGCCGCACCTCGACGGCTTCGTCGGCGAGCTCGATCCCGCGACCGGCGCGCGCCGCTGGTCGGCCGCGTTCGGCGGCAAGCTCGACGAGGCGGTCGCCGGCGTCGCGATCGACGGCAAGGGCCGCACCGTCGTCGCCGCGAGCGCGCGCGCGACCGTGCACGTCGGCGGCAGCGACCTCGTCGCGCAGGGCGACGCCGACGGCCTCGTCGCGTGGTGGCGCGCCGACGGCACGCTCGGCTCGGCCACGCTCGTCGGCGGCCTCGGGGCCGACGGCCTCCGCGCGATCGTCGCCACCGGCGATCGCGTCGTCGTCGCGGGCTACTTCACCACCACGATCCAGCTCGGCGCGCGCGCCCACCACGCCGACGGCGACGACGCCTTCCTCGCCGCCTTCGACGGCGACACCGTCGTCGCGAGCTGGCCGCTCACCGGCGAGGGCCGCGAGGAGATCGCCGCGCTCGCGCCGCTCCCCGGCGGCTTCCTCGCCGCGATCACCCACACCGCGCGCACCTCCGCCGACGGCACCGACCTCCCCGCCCCCGCCGACCCGCTCGCCGGCGCCGCCCTCCTCGTCCGCGGCGTGCCGTAGGCCGCGGCGCGAGAACCCCCGAGGCCCGGTCCCGGCGCGGGTGCTAGATCTCCCGCGTGATCCCGCGGCAGCTCGACCTGTTCGCGCGCGGCGCCCCGAGCTTCGACGCCGCCTTCACCACCGCGCGCCGCGCGGACCTCGGCGACGGGGCCTGGATCGATCACACGCGCGGCTGGGTGCGCAACCACGACGCCCTCTTCGATCAGCTCGAGCAGGCCCTCCCGTGGCGCACCGAGACGATGACGATCTACGACCGCACCGTCGTCGTCCCGCGGCTCCTCGCGCGCGTCCCCGACGAGCTCGAGCCCATCGCGGCGATGCGCCGCGCGCTGTCCGCGCACTACGGCGAACCCTTCGTGTTCACCTCGGCGGCGCTCTACCGCGACGGCCGCGACAGCGTCGCGATGCACGGCGACACCACCGCGCGCGACATGGACCGGGCGCTCGTCGCCACGATCTCCCTCGGCGCCGCGCGCACGCTCCAGGTGCGGCCGGCGGCCGGCGGGCCCTCCCGCCCGTATCCGCTCCACGGCGGCGACCTCGTCGTCATGGGCGGCACGTGCCAGCGCACGTTCCGCCACGGCATCCCGAAGGTCGCGCACGCCGGCCCGCGCATCGCCGTGATGTTCCGCCCCGCGTGGGCGGCAAACTACCGCACGTCCGTCGCGCGCGAGCGCTGACGATCGGCGATGCTGGTGCGGGTGGGCGCCTGCACGCACGACCCCGCCGAGCGACGCTTCCGCGTCTGCGCGCACCTCCTCGACGCACCGGCGTCGTACGTCGACCGCTTCACCGGCGAGGGCAAGCAGCACGATCGCATGTGCCTCGCATGCGCGGCGTCGCCTGCGTCGTCTGCGTCGTCTGCGTCGTCTGCGTCGTCTGCGTCGTCTGCGTCGTCTGCGTCGTCTGCGTCGTCTGCGACCTCGGCGACCTCGGCGTCCTCTCCGGTGCCCGACCTGCCGCTCGCCTGTGGGGCGTGCCACGACGCCGCCGGCGCCGAGGGCCGCGACCGCTACGAGGGCAAGCCCGGCATCGTCGACGAGCCGAGCGCGCTGTGGGTCGACCGCGCGCCGCGCGAGCCCCTGCCGCACGGCCCGCTCGCCGACCTCCGCCCGCAGCTCGGCGGCGACCGCGACGTCTGGATCGCGCTCACCCACGACGGCGAGCTGCTCCGGCTCGACCTCGACCGCCGCACCGTCGCGCCGCTCGCGCGCATCAGCCCCGCGCTCCTGGAGCGCACGGATGATCGCCCCGACCCGCTGCGCCTCCACGTCGCGCGCGACGCCCGGCTCGCCGCCGTCGTGCAGCGCCGCGGCCGCGGCGGCGCCGTCGTCGACCTCGAGACCGGCCGCACCACGATGGAGCTGTCGCGCGGCGACTACCACGAGGAGCACTGCGAGTACCCGTGCGCGTTCGTCCAGCGCGCCGGCCGCACGCTCCTCGTGCACGGCACCGACTGGAACCGCCTCGACGTCTCCGACGCGCGCACCGGCGAGCTCCTCACCGTCCGCGAGTCCCCCGTGTACGCGCGCGACGAGCGCCCCGCGCACTACCTCGACTACTTCCACTGCGGCCTGCTCGTCTCGCCCGACCAGCGCTCGATCTGCGAGCACGGCTGGGTCTGGCACCCGTACGGCGTCGTCATCGCGTGGAGCCTCGACGCCTGGCTCGACACGAACGTGTGGGAGTCCGAGGACGGCCCGACGCGGCGAAGCCTCGCCGCCGCCGCGTACTTCTGGGACGGCCCGATGTGCTGGCTCGACGGCACGCGCCTCGCGACGTGGGGCCTCGGCGAGGACGATCCGCTGCTCCCCGCGATCCGCGTGTTCGACGTCCCTTCCGAACGCGAGATCGACTGGTTCCCCGGCCCGCCCGCAGGCGACCTCGTCTTCGACGGAGGCGTCCTCGTCTCCCTCGCCGGCGACGCCGGCACGACCGCGTGGGACGTCGACCGCGGCACGCGCCTCCTCCACGACGCGCACCCGGCCGCGACGCGCTTCCACCCGACGGCGAAGACGTTCGTCGCGTTCGACCGCCCCGGCCTCGTCACCGCGCGTCTGTGCGGTCACCAGGCGCGCTGGCACGACGGCGTGGTCGCCGACCTCGCCGCCGCGATCGCGCGCGATCGCACGTTCGCCGACCTGCCCGTCCTCGGCGACGCCCTCGAGCGCGCCGGCTGCACCGACGCCGAGCTGCTCGCGCACTGCCAGCAGCCCGGCGACCACGGCGACCGCTGCTGGGCGATCGACCGCCTGCTCAGCCGACCACGCGGCTGAGCTGCACGCCGCGCTCGATCCTCGGCTCGAGGCGCGCCATCGCGAGGCGCAGGGCGACCTCGGTGTCCCCGCGCAGCCGCCGCTCGACGAGCGTGAAGTGCTGGCGCAGCGTGTCCTGCTCGGGGTGCGGCAGCTCGGGCTGCGGTACGGGCCGGCGCGGCTCCCGCCACCGGTAGCTCGGCTGGATCAGCGCGCACTCCTCGCGCGTGAGCCCGGAGAACAGGATCCAGTCGAGCGCCGGGCCGTCGCCGAGCTCCTCGACGTAGACGTTGTTGTTCGTGCGCGCGATGTCGGCGGCGAGCGCCGCGTGCCCCGACTGCTGCATCAGGTGGCCGACGGCGCACGGCGCGCCGCGGTGGTCGATGAACGTCGGGATGCTGCCGAGCACGCGGTGGTTGAGCGGAAAGCGCCCGACGTCGCGGTAGATCGACAGCCGCGCGATGTGGCGGGTGCGCGCCGCGGCGAGCGCCTCGCGCCACACCTTGCGATCGCGCACGGGCGGCGGCTTGTCGCCGGGTGGATCCGGCGGATCGAGCGGATCGGCGGGAGGCCGCGCGAACGACTCGGCCCCGGCCGACGCGGCGGCGGTCCCGAGCGCGGCGACCCCGACCCCGAGGCCGCCGAGGAAGTTTCTGCGGTTCATGCGTGATCCAGACGCACGTCCCGGCGAAGCGTTCTGCGATGAATTCTCGGGCTAACCCGGCGGAAGCCGGCCGACCAGGAAACGGACGAGCGCCTCGGCCTTGGGGACGAACGTGCCGAGCTCGACGTACTCGTGCGTCGTGTGGAAGCCCGCGCCGCGCGGCCCGAGCCCGTCGATCGCGGGGACGCCGAGCGGCGCGACGGTGTTCGCGTCGGAGCCGCCGCCGAGCAGCGCCGCCTCGCCGTCGCCGAGGCCCGACGCGCGCGCGCACGCCGCGTACTCGTCGCGCAGCGCCGCCGACGCCGCCGTGCGCTCGAGCGGCAGCCGGTTCGCACCACCGCTGACCTCGATCCGCGTGTTCGGGATCGAGTCGGAGGCCGCCGTCGCCGCCGTGCGGAGCGCCGCGACCAGCGCCTCGGCATCCGCGACGGTCTCGTAGCGCAGGTCGAGGCTGCACTCCGCGCGCTCGGGCACCGTGTTCTTCGAGGTGCCGCCGCCGAACGCGCCGACGTTGACCGTGACGCCGCGCGCGTAGTCGGTCAGCCGCTGCGCCGCATCGACGAAGCGCGACAACGCCCAGATCGCGTTCGCGCCGTCCTTGTGGTTGTTGCCGGCGTGCGCGGCGACGCCGTGCGCGACGCAGGTCATCGCGCCGACGCCCTTGCGCCGCGTGATGATCGCGTCGCCGGCGCGCCCGCTCTCGAACACGAGCGCGCACGCCGCGCCCTGCGCCAGCTCGCGCAGGTGCGGCGCCGACGACGGCGATCCGACCTCCTCGTCGGAGACGCACACCACGATCACCGGCAGCCGCGCGAGCGCGCCGACCTCGTCGAGCGCCGCGAGCGCTGTCCGGATCACGGACAGTCCGCCCTTCATGTCGAGCGCGCCCGGCCCGACCGCGCGATCGCCCTGTTCGCGCCAGCCCTCGAAGTGGCCCGGCGGGAACACGGTGTCGTGGTGGCCGATCAGCACGATCGGCGACGCGCCGGCGCCCTGCGTGCGCCACACGAGGTGGTCGCCGTACTGCGGCCCGGCGTGGATCGCCGTGCGCACGAGGCTCGGCAGCTCGAACGCCTCGGCGAGCAGCGCACCGACGCGGTTCACGCCCTCGACGTTGGAGGTGTAGCTGTTGATCTCGACCCAGCTGCGCACGAGCGCGTGCATCTCGGGTTCGCGGCGTCGCACGGCGGCGAGCGCCGCTTCGAGGATGTCGGGTGACGTTCCCATCGTCTGTGGGGCATGGCATACCCTGTCCCGCGATGGCAAAGCGATTCAAGGCAGCGATCATCGGTGGCAGCGGCTACGGCGGCGCGGAGATGGCGCGCCGCCTGCTGCTCCACCCCGACGTCGAGCTCGCGCGCGTGGCCTCGATCGACCACGTCGGCGAGCCGCTCTCCGCCGTGCACCCGAACCTCGAGGGCCTGACGGACCTCACGTTCGAGGACCTCACGCCCGCCGAAGCCGCGAAGGGCTGCGACGTCGCGCTGCTCGCCCTGCCCCACAAGGTCACCGCCGCGAAGGTTCCGGAGCTCATCGCCGCCGGCGTGAAGGTCGTCGACATGAGCGGCGACTTCCGCCTGCGCGACGCGGCGACGTACGCGAAGTTCTACGGCGCGCAGCACCCGCACCCGGAGCTGCTCGGCACGTTCGTGTACGGCCTCCCCGAGCTCAACCGCGCGGAGATCAAGAAGGCGAAGTACGTCGCCTCGCCCGGCTGCTTCGCGACGTCGATGGAGCTCGCCCTGTTGCCGCTCGCGCGCACCGGGCTCCTCGACGGCGCCGTCGTCCACGTCACCGGCATCACCGGCTCGTCGGGCTCCGGCATCGCGCCCGGCGCCGGCACGCACCACCCGAGCCGCGCCGGCAACCTGAAGTCGTACAAGCCCCTCGACCACCAGCACGTCCCCGAGGTCGTGCAGACGCTCGCCGACGCCGGCGCGAAGGGCCTCGAGCTGCGCTTCGTGCCCGTGTCGGCGCCGCTCACGCGCGGCATCTTCACGACCTGCTTCCTCGAGCTGCCCGCGGAGGTCGACGCCGGCAAGCTCGGCGCGCTGTTCGACGAGAGCTTCGCGCGCGAGGCGTTCGTGCGCCGCCCGAAGAAGCGGCTCCCCGAGGTCGTCGCCGTCGCCGGCTCGAACTACTGCGAGGTCGGCTTCTCCGTCGGCCCGACGGTGGCCGGCGGCAAGCGCACCGTCACCTGCTTCGCGGCGATCGACAACCTGATCAAGGGCGGCGCCGGCCAGGCGATCCAGAACATGAACCTGGTGCTCGGCTGCGACGAGAAGGCGAGCCTCGAGGACCCGGGGAACTGGCCATGAGCGCCGCGGGTGCGGTGCGGCCGATCGTCGTCAAGATCGGCGGCGAGGTCATCGGCTCCGGCGAGGCCGCGTCGCTCGCGGCGGACCTGCGCGTGCTCGTCGAGGGCGGCGCGCGCGTCGGCATCGTGCACGGCGGCGGGCCGCAGGCCACCGCACTGCAGAAGCAGCTCGGCCTCGAGACGCGGCAGGTCGCGGGCCGCCGCGTGACGGACGCGGCCACGCTCGACGTCATGAAGATGGCGGTCGCCGGCAAGCTCAACGTCGACCTGTGCGCGGCGCTCGTCGCCGCGGGGCTCTCGCCTGTCGGGCTGCACGGCGCGTCCGCGCTCGTGGTGCGCGCGGCGCGGCGCCCGCCGAAGGTCTACGCCGGCGCGGGGCCCGACCCGATCGACCTCGGCTTCGTCGGCGACGTCACCGGCTTCAACCTCGCGCTCCTCGAGACGCTGTGGGCCGCCGGCCACGTGCCGACGATCGCGTGCCTCGGCGCCGACGAGCGCGGCGCCGTCTACAACATCAACGCCGACCTCGTCGGGAACCAGCTCGCCGCGGCCCTCCGGGCCGAGCGCCTGTTCCTCGTGACGTCGACGCCGGGCGTCCTGCGCGACCTCGACGACCCCGCCTCGCGCCTCACGCGCATCACGTGCGCCGAGGCGCGCGACGCGATCGCGAGCGGCGTCGTCACCGGCGGCATGATCACCAAGCTCGAGGAGGCGATGGCCGTCGTCGACCAGGGCGTCGGCGCGATCCACATCCTCGGCAAGCTCGCCCCCGGCGACCTCGTGCGCGCCGTGCGCGAGCCCGGCTCCGTCGGCACCACGCTCGTCGCCTGACGGCAGTCGCGCTCGGTGACCGTCGGCGCTCGTCGCCTGTGCGCCGGTCGGGCAAGGCGGTCGCTCGGTGGCCGTCGTCGCTCGTCGCCTGTGCGCCGGTCGGGCAAGGCGGTCGCTCGGTGGCCGTCGTCGCTCGTCGCCTGATGCGGGCGGAGTGGCTCCGGGTGCGCCGGGCGTGTCAGGCTCGGTAGGTGCGGATCGCGGTCGTGCTGCTCGCGTGCGCCGCCGCGTGCGGGTCGCCCCGGCCGGAGGAGCCGGCGGCGGTGGTCGCGCCGGTGGCGCCGATCGTGCCGGTGGCGCCGATCGTGCCGGTGGCGCCCGATGCGCCGCCGCCGGATCCGCGGCTCGCGCCGGGA
This sequence comes from Deltaproteobacteria bacterium, assembly GCA_019637375.1. GTDB lineage: Bacteria > Myxococcota_A > Polyangia > Haliangiales > Haliangiaceae > JABFXX01. Next base: position 19,936 of record JAHBVW010000036.1, read on the forward strand.
GCGCACACGCTCGCGGTCCGCGTGCCGGGGCGCGCGGCGGCGCTCGAGCTCGGGTACGAGGTCGCGGGCGCCGGGCCACCGTGCGTCGGGCTCGCGGGCGGTCCGGGGTTCTCGGCCGGCTACTACCGCGGCTCGCCGCTCGAGCGGCACCTGACGATGCTGTACGTCGACCTGCCGGGTACCGGCGCGTCGAGCCGGCTGGCCGCCGACGAGCTGTACTCCGTCGAGCTCGACGTCGCCGCCGTCGAGGCGCTCCGCACCGCGCTGCGCCTCGATCGCGTGTGCCTGATCGGGCACTCGTACGGCGGCATGGTCGCGCAGCGCTACGCGATCGCGCACGGCGCAACACTGACCGGCCTCATCCTCTACGCGACGACGGCGGCGATGGACCGCGCGTGGTCGGAGCACCTCACCGCGAACCGACGTTGGTTCGAGAAGGAGCCCTGGTACGCCGACGCGCTCCTCGGGATGCTCATGCAGCGCGACGCGACCACCGACGAGGAGTCCGCGGCCGCGTTCCGCCTCGAGGTACCGTTCTACTTCGCCGACTGGACGCGGCGCGCCGACGAGTACCGGCCCGCGGTCGAGCGCGCGCGCCTGACGCTCGAGGTGTTCCGCCGCCGCGTATGGGACCTGCCGTTCGACGCGCGCGCCGACCTGCACGCGATCACAACGCCGACCCTCGTCGTCGCCGGCGCGCGCGACTTCATGTGCGGACCCACCGTCGGGCGCGACCTCGCGCAGCGCATCCGCGGCGCGACGCTCGCGACCATCCCCGACGCCGGCCACTTCCCGCACCTCGAGGCGCCGGCCGCGTTCGACCGCGCGATCGCCGACTTCCTCCCGCGCCTCCGGCGCTGACCGCGCGAGCCTTGGGATCCTGGGGTCGGTGCTCCGGCCGGTGTCCGATTCGCCCTCCGCGAGGGCGGCCGCACGATCGGCGCGGGTGTCGTCACCGCCCTGAGCTGATGCCGTGATTTGGTGGAGCCCCGCGCGACGGGGCTCCTGTCGTTTTCGGCGGGTCGCCGGTCGATCGAGTCTCCCAACTCTCGATCTTCCGGCGCTCCGCCGCCGACGGCTGCCCGTAGCGTGATCGTGCCGCGGAGCGCCTACCGCTGGACGGTGGGGACGCCTTCCTTGACCGTCACTTCCCACTTCGTCTCGATCGGCTTGCCGGTCGCCTTCGACGTCACCGCGCCGATCGACAGCGCCGTCAGCAGGAGCGCGAGACCGATGAACAGCGCGTCCTTCCAGGAATCGCGGCCGTGGCGGCGCTCGATCTGGTTCAGGTTCTTGCTCATCCCATCCTCCTTCGGGCCGAGAGAATGCCCACGATAGAAATTACCAAGTCGTGCGACGAGTGTCATGGAAAACGCCTTCGATTCAGCCACACGAGATCGCGTTTCTCCTCGAGGGATCGCGAAATGTGCCGCGCGTACGCCGACACGCCTACACGTGTCTGGACTCACCATGATGAGATACGCGAATCGCCGGAACGGCGGACACGTGTCGCGCGTGTCCTGCGGCGTCGCACCCGATCACTCCCGCGTGTTCGATCATGTGTTGTGCATCCACGACACGCTCGCAGCGACGCCTGCGGCCGACCTGGCGGATGTGCGCGACGACTTCCCACACGCTCTCGACGGCAAGACGACGAGGACCGCCGAGCTGCGCGGCGCGGAGCCTCGACGCTGCGCTCCCGGCTACTCGCCCGACTCGGCGACCTGTGTTGCAGTGTCGCGCGGTGACGGAGTCGCGTGCTCCTCACCGTTAACCTCCGTCTCGCCCGTCTCGCGCACGCGCTCCTCGGCCTCGAGGCGCTCGGACAGGCTCTGGATGTCGCCGCGCAGGAGGGCGCCGCACTTGCGGCAGGTCTGCGCGGCGCGGCCCACGACGGTCGCGCAGGCGGAGCAGCGTGTCGCGATGACGGTGCGGCCGCGGGCGGCGCCGACGAGGCCGCCGGCGAACATCCCCGCGAGCCCGAGCTCCGGGGCGACGAGGAACATCAGCGCGCCGCCGACCATCCCGAGCATCGCGCCGAGGCCGATCCGCTTGGTGTGCCAGCGGAACGCGGTCTGCGCGGCGTCGTCCTCGAGGTCGAGGTCGGTGAACGGCGCCACGGGGCCGCGCGCCGTGCCGCGCTCCGCCGGATCGACGCCGAGCTGCGTGCACAGCTCGGCGCGCTCGGGCAGGAGCGCGTCGATCCACGCCCCCGCCTCGTCGCGCTGCGGCGCCGACAGCCCCGCCGGCGGCCGCGCCTCGCCGCGCACGACCGCCTGCACCGCGAGCAGGTACGCGAGGTCGGACATCTTCACGTACCCGCCGCTCAGGACCTCGTAGCGCAGCCCGGCGTAGCCGTCCGGGCGCTCGGGCGCCGTGTAGTGCTGGTACGCCGCGTTCGCCGCGATCACGCCGAGCCCCAGGTAGACCGTGGCGATCGAGCCGCGCTCGTGATCGACGTCGGGGTCGACGATGAGCGCCGGCGGATCCGCGCTGCGATACGGGTCCGGCTTGTCGGGCCGGTTCTCCACGGCGAACGCGACGCCGAGCTCGTGCGCGAGCGTCCCGCCGATGTCGTCGTCGCCGATCGCGACGAGCTCGAACACGAGCTCGTGCCGGCGGACCTCGCGCAGCGGCACGCGCGTCTCCTCGAACTGCAGCGTCGCGCGCTTCCCGAGCCGCCGGTCCTCGACCACGATCGCCCGCTCGTCGAAGTCGGCGTACCACGCGAGCCGGCGCAGCAGCGCGTGCACGCCGCCGCGGGTGGCGCGCCACGGCTCGGGGAACGCCGCCTTGCCGGGCGCCACCGGGGCGCACAGGAAGTCGGCCGCGCCGTTGCGCGCGATCAGCTCGCCGAGCGTCGCGAGCAGGTGTGCGCGCCGCTTCGGGCCGGGAGTCGACGGCTCGGCTGCCACACCCTTATCTAGCCCCGCTTTGCGGGGTCACACCACCGCGTTCGCGGGGGGACGCACGGTCGCGCCGTTCGTGCGGCTCCCGAGCTTCGAGAGATTCACCGACACGAGCTTCGACACGCCGGGCTCCTGCATCGTGACGCCGTACAGGTTATCCGCGGCCTCCATCGTGCGCTTGTTGTGCGTGATCACGATGAACTGCGAGCGATCCGTCATCTCGCGGACGAGCTCGTTGTAGCGATCGACGTTCGCCTCGTCGAGCGGCGCATCGACCTCGTCGAGGATGCAGAACGGCGACGGCTTGATCAGGAAGATCGAGAACACGAGCGCCACGGCGGTGAGCGCCTTCTCGCCACCGGAGAGCTGGTCGACGGTGGTGTTCTTCTTGCCCGGCGGCTGCGCCATGATCTCGATGCCCGCCTCGAGCAGGTCGATCTCCTTGTCCTTGCCCTTGGCCGCCCCGCCCTCGCCGGCCGGTGCGCCATCGGAGGAGGCCGCGGCCGCCGCGCCGCCACCGCCGCGCTCGTTGCCGAGCGCGAGCGACAGCGCCGCCTGACCGCCGCGGAACAGGCGCGGGAACACTTCCTTGAACGTCGCGTTGACCGCCGTGAACGTGTCCTTGAACAGCTTGCGGCTGGTCTTGTTGATCTTGTCGATCGCGCGCTGCAGCTGATCGACCGCGCGCTCGAGGTCGATCTTCTGGGCGGACAGGAACTCGAACCGCTTGCTGACGTCGGCGAACTCCTCGATCGCGGTGAGGTTGATGTCCGTCCCCATGCGCTCGATGAGCTCGCGCAGCTCGGTCAGCCGGTTGTCCTCGGTCTCGCCGATCACGGAGCGCTGGTGGTAGTCCGGCAGGACGTCGGCGATCTCGAGCTGGTAGCGCTCGGACACCTGGTCCTCGACGACCTTGCGCGTGAGCTTGACCTGCCCGTCGCGCACCTCGAGCTGCGTGACCTCGGTCGCGAGCCGGTCGCCGCGCGACCGGAGCTCGCGCACCTCGATCTCGACCTCGGTGAGCGCGGTGACGCGCGTCTGGTACGCGCTGCGGCCCTCGTCGAGCGAGCGCGCGTGGCCGTCGCGCTCCTCGCGCACGGTGACGAGCTCGGCCGCGAGCTGGTCGCAGCCCTCGCGGAGGCCGGTGGCGCGCCGGGTGGCATCCTCGATCTCCGAGGTGAGGCGCTCGCCGCGCGCCGCGAGCTCGGCGTCGGTGCGCTGGAGCCGCAGCGCCTGGGCCTCGACCGCCGCGCGCTTCTCGCCGAGCTGGGCCGCGCGGATGCGCGCCTCGGTCAGCGCCTGCGCGAGGACGTCGAGCCGGTCGCGGTGCTCGTTCGCGAGCGAGATGAGATCGAGCTGGATGCGCTCGAGCTCGCCGATGCGCTCCTCGGCGAAGCTACGCTTGCCGCGGATGCCCTCCTCGTCGGCGGTGATCGCGCGGAGGCGCTCCTCGAGCTCGAGCTGCTCGGTCCCGAGGTGCTGGAGCCGGTCGCGATAGCGGTCGAGGTCGGCGCGGATGCGCGTCTCGTCCTTCTCGTGACCCATGATCGCGAGGTCGCCCTCGTGGACCTGCTTGCGCAGGCCCTCGAGCGCCTTCGTGAGCTGCTTGAGCTCGGCGCGTGCGGACACGAGGCGCGTGGTGGCCTCGGACAGCTCGTGCTCGAGCCTCGACACCATCTCCTCGAGGTCGCGGATCTCGCGCTTCTGCGCGAGCACACCCGCGCCCTGAGCATCCCTCGACCCACCGGCGACGACGCCATCCTCGTCGACCACGTCGCCGTCGATCGTCACCAGGCGGTCCTTCACCCCGCTCCGGTGCAGCGCGATCGCGCGATCGAGGTTCTCCACCACGATCGTGCCCCCGAGCAGCCGGCGCCCCACCCCCTCGAACCCATCCGCGAACCCGACCAGGTCCGCCATCCGCCCGAGCACACCCTCCGGCAGCGCGGGCAGCTGCACCCGCACCGGCTCGGCGACCTCGGCGACCTGGGCGACCTGGGCGACCTGGGCGACCTGGGCGACCTCGGCGACCTGGGCGACCTCGGCGACCTGCTCCGGCTCGACCGCCGGCTCCGCCGCGATGGCCGGCTCCGCTTCGGCGACCACCTCGGCGACCGGCTCGGCCGCGACGGCGTGGTCGACCAGCTCCACCGACGCGACGGCGTCCTCGGCGACCACCTCGGTCTCCGCGACCTGGGCGTGGCGTGCTGCGAGGCCGTCGAGCGCGCCGGCGCCGACGTCGAGCGAGCCCAGGCCGGGCTCGTCGGCGGTGAGCGGCGTCGTGCCGATGTCGAACGTCCCGAACACCAGGAACGGCGCCGGGGCGCGCCGCTCGGCGTCGACCGCAGGCGCCGCCTGCACCGCGCCCTCGTCGCCATCGGCGGCATCCGTCTCGGCACCACCGAGCTCGTCGCCGTCGTAGGCGACCGCCTCCGTGGCGACCGCCTCCGTGGCGACCACCTCGACGACATCGACGACCGCGCCGTCACCGATCACGTCGGTTGCCACGGCCTCCGACGCGACCACGTCCGTGACGCCGGCATCGGCAACCACGACGTCGGCAGTGACCTGATCCGGATCAACGGCATCGACGGCATCGACGGCATCGACGGCATCGACGGCATCGACGGCATCGACGGCATCGACGGCATCGACGGCATCGACGCCGGTGACGGGGTCGATCGGGGCCGCGGGGAGGGAGACGCCGTCCATGGCGGCGGGGTCCCAGGCGGGAGAGATGAAGCTGGAGGCGCCGCCCTCGCCTTCAAAGGCGGTGTGGGGGGTGACGGAGAGGGGGGCGACGTCGAGAGGGGTGAGGATCGCGGGGACGGAGATGGTGTCGACGACGGGCTCGAGGGGCACGAAGGCGCTGCGGCCGCCGTTGCCCTGCTTGAGGAAGCCGATCGCGGCGAGGCCGACCTCGGGCTGCGAGACGAGGACGCCGCCGAGGCGGTCGCCGAGCGCGGCCTCGACGGCGACCTCGAGGCGCTCGGGGGCGCGCACGACGTCGGCGACGATGCCGCGGATCGCGGTGCCGAGGTCGAGGCCGGCGATGCGCTCGGCCTGCATGATGGCGCGCGTGCCGCGCGCGAAGCCCTCGTAGCGGTCCTGGATCTCGCGCAGCGACGCGAGCCGCGACGTGCGGCGGTTGAGGTCGGCGCGCAGCGTCTCGACCTGCGTCTCGCCGCGGGCGACCTCGTCGGCGAGCTGCTCGCGGCGCTCCTCGAACTCGGTGCTCTGGTTGCCGAGGTCGAGGCGCGTCTGGCGCAGGTCGACGAGCGCGCCGTCGACGCGCCGGCCCTCGCGCTCGAGCTCCTTCTGGCGCTCGCGGTGCTGGTTCGTCTCGCCGGTGACGCGCTCCAGCCGGCGCCCGGCCTCGTCGCGGCGCCGCACGAGCGCCTCGAGCTGGGCGTCGGCCGTCGCGATCTCGGTGCGGCGGCGGCCGAGCTCGGCGCGCGCCTCGTCGAGGCGGCCCTGCGCGTTCGCGACCTGCTGCTTCGCCTCGCCGGCCGCGATCTCGCGGTCCATGACCTCGCCGGCCTCGCGCTCGACGTCGGCCTCGAGCGCGGCGAGCTCCTCCGATCGCTGCGCGAGCTCGGCGGCGCCGCGCTCGCGCTGGCCGGCCAGGTCGTCGATCTCGAGCCGCGCGCCCGCGACGCGCCCGTCGAGCTCGTCGGCCTCGCGCCGCTCGAACCCGATCTTGCTCTCGGCGAGCCGCATCCGGTTGTCGAGCTCGTAGACCTTCTCCTGCACGCCGACGAGCCGGCGCTCCTCGACGCCGAGCTCCGCGCGCTCCGCCACGACGTGGGCATCGCGCGCCGACCACACCGCGCGCACATCCTCGAGCTCGGTGCGCGCCTCCCCCAGCCTGCCGGCGACGAGCTGCCCCTCGCCCGCGAGCTCGAGCCAGCGGTGCGACGACTTCCACAGCTCGATGTCGCGGACCTCGGCCTTGTACTTGCGGTAGCGCTCGGCCTTCTGCGCCTGCCGGCGCAGCGTGCCCATGCGCTTGTCGAGCTCCGCGACGATGTCCGACACGCGCATCAGGTTCTGGCGCGTCTGGTCGAGCTTCTTCTCCGCCGCCTTCTTCTTCGCCTTGAACTTCGTGATGCCGGCGGCCTCCTCGATGATCGCGCGCCGGTCCTGCGGGCGCGAGCTCACGATCTGGCCGATGCGGCCCTGCTCGATGATCGCGTACGCCTTCGTGCCGACGCCGGTCCCGAGGAAGAAGTCGGTGATGTCGCGCAGGCGGCACGGCGTCTTGTTGATGAAGTACTGCGAGACGCCGTCGCGGTAGAGGCGGCGCGTGATCGTGACCTCGGTGTAGCGCGCGAAGTCGAACGCCGGCGGCTGATCCGCGAGCAGCTCCGCCGCTTCCTCCGTCGGGGACGCGATGCGGTTGCCCTGCTCGTCGACCCACACGCCCGCCGTCTCCGGAGCCGGCGCGTCCTCTGGCACCGGCGCCGGTGGCGCCACGGCCTCCGTCGCCTCGGCGGCCGCCTCGTCGAGCCCCTCGAGCGCCTTCTCCGCCTCGGCCTCGTCGCTGTTGCGCGCGAGCTCGAGCGTCTGGTGCGAGAAGCCGACGTCGTCGAACGTCAGCGAGACCTCGGCCATCGGCGCCGGGCCGCGCGACTCGGACCCGGCGAAGATGACGTCCTCCATGCCCTTGCCGCGCAGGTGCTTGGCGCTCTGCTCGCCCATGCACCACCGGATCGCGTCGACGATGTTCGACTTACCGCAGCCGTTGGGACCGACCACGCCCGTGATCGCCTCGCCGATCTGGACGACCGCCCGATCGCAGAACGACTTGAAGCCGATGATCTCGACCCGCTTGATACGCATGGCGCGTGGACAGTGCCTCGACCCTATGACATCGAGCGGCTTGACGGACGCTCGAACGCGACCCACCGGGGAGAAACAACCCGATGCCCAGAGGTGCTATCACCTATCCCGTGCGCTGGCTCGCGGTCCTCATGCTCGTGGTGGCGGTGGGAGCCGGGGTCGTGCGGGCGGCGCCGCAGGTCGAGATCAAGGCGCACACCCGCCTCACGCTCGAGCGCGTGCGCCTGACCTCCGACCGCCAGGTCGAGGTCATCGGTCAGCTGACGGACAAGCTCACGAGCGACGGCCTCGCGAACCAGTACGTGCGCGTGAGGATCGGCGACGAGGAGGTCCGCGCGCGCACCGACGCCGACGGCAAGTTCCGAGCGCGGCTGACCGCCGGAAGCGCACCGCAGGAGGTGCACCTCGCGTTCCCCGGCGCCGGCAACCTCGACGGCGCCGCGCCCGTCAGCCTCGTGACCGACCCGTCGAAGGCGCCCGTCGTCCTCACGGTGCGCGCCGAGATGGTCCCCGACGGCGCGCGCATCTCGGTGTCGGCCACCGTCGACGACAACCCCACGCCGCTCACCGTCGTCCTCTCGGTCGGCGCGCCCGGCGACGAGGAGATGAAGGCGATCAAGCCCGTCGACACCGGCACGACGTTCGTCCTCACGCGCGCGATGGCGGGCGGCCCCGGCCCCAAGCGCGTGCGCGCATCGTTCGCGGGCGACGGCGACAAGCAGGCGGCGCACGGCGAGGTCACGATCGAGCTCAGCTCGGCGACGAGGACGACGATGGACGTCGCGGACACGTCGCTCGCGTACGAGGACAACCTGCTCGTCCGCGGCACCGTCGTCGACGACGACGGCAGCCCCGTGCGGCGCGCGGCCGTGACGCTCATGGCCAACGACAACACCACCACGCGCCGCCTCGCGCAGGGCGCGACCACCGAGGACGGCACGTACGCGTTCAAGGTCGAGGCGGAGATCGTCGGCCAGGGCACGTGGGGCATCTTCGTGCAGTCCGACCCGGGCGTGTCGTACATGCGCCCGAGCCACTCCGACCCGGCGCACGTCAAGATCGCCGCGCCGCAGCCCGTGCCGGTCTCGTACACGATCGCCGCCTTCGTCGCGACGGCGCTCGCCGCCGGCGGCTTCTTCACCGCGCGCGCCAAGCCCTGGCGCCGCCTGCGCCGCCCCGCCCCGCCCGCCGACGCCCCCGAGCACGAGGGGGACGGCGCCGAGGCCGACGGCGGGCTCGTCGTCGCCAAGCCCGGCCTGGTCTCGACGCTGCGCCGCCCGCACGACGAGGGCTTCTCCGGCGTCGTGCGCGACACCGTGCGCGGCCGGCCCGTCGAGGGCGCCGTCGTCCGCCTGACGCTCGACGCCGACACGCACGAGCTCGCCACGTCGGCCGACGGGAGCTTCGCGATCGAGCGCCTCGCCGTCGGCGAATGGCGCGCCGAGGTCGGCGCTCCCGGCCACCTCACCGAGAAGTTCGCGGTCTCGATCCCGCACCGCGGCGAGCTGCGGGGCGTCCGCGTGGATCTCGTCCCCGTCCGCGAGCGCGTGTTCCAGCTCTACCGGCGCGCCGCCGAGCCGGCGCTGCCCGAGCCGCGCCTGTGGGGCGTCTGGTCGCCGCGCCAGATCATCGACCACGTGAAGGCAAAGCGCCCGAGCCCGGCGCTCGCCGACCTCACCGACTTCGTCGAGGAGATCTACTTCTCGCCGCGCCTCGCTCCCGAGACCGTCCTCGGCGATGCCTCGGAACGCGTGGATCGGGCGATCCGCGAGCGAGCTAGGGTATAAGGCAACGCGATGGAGTACGTGTATCTCGGCCTCGCGGTCGTGGCGATCATCGCGCTCCTGTGGGTGCTCCGCCGCGCCTCGGACAGCAGCAAGGCGAACACGGCGGCGAGCGTGCGCGAGCGGATCGGCCTCGAGGAGGCCGAGGGCGCGCCGCGCCGCAAGCGCCGCCGCGAGATCGAGGCCGAGCAGCAGCGCGCCGCCGAGGAGGCGCAGCGCCGCGAGGAAGAAGCCCGGGCGAAGAAGGCCAAGCCCAAGAAGAAGGAGGTCGAGGAGGAGGAAGAGGAAGAAGAGGTAGAGGCCGCGAAGCCCGAGGCCGAGGAAGCAGCGGAAGAGGCCGCCGACGCCGAGGCGAAGGCCGCGTTCAAGGAGGGCCTCACCAAGACGCGCGGCGGCTTCGTCGCCCGGCTCGGCAAGCTGTTCGGCCGCAAGAAGTTCGACCCCGCGCAGCTCGATCAGCTCGAGGAGGTCCTGATCTCGGCCGACATCGGGCCGCGCACGGCCGACCGCATCTTCCAGGCGGTGAAGAAGGGTCTGTCGAAGAACGAGCTCGAGAGCTCCGACCAGATCTGGAAGCAGATCCGCAAGACGTCGCGCGAGATCCTCGCCGTCGAGACCCCGCCGCTCGCGCTCGACAAGAAGCCGTTCGTGCTGCTCGTCCTCGGCGTCAACGGCGCCGGCAAGACGACGACGATCGGCAAGCTCGCGAAGAAGTGGACCGACGAGGGCAAGAAGGTCCTGCTCGCCGCCGGCGACACGTTCCGCGCCGCCGCGACGGAGCAGCTCGAGGTGTGGGGCGACCGCGCGAAGGTCCCCGTCGTGAAGGGCAAGCCGAAGGGCGATCCGTCGTCGGTCGTGTTCGAGGCCGTCAAGCGCGGCGTCGACGAGGGCTTCGACGTGGTCATCTGCGACACCGCCGGCCGCCTCCAGACCGACCAGGGCCTGATGGACGAGCTCAAGAAGATCCGCCGCGTGTGCGACAAGGCCCTCCCCGGCGCACCCCACGAGACCTGGATGGTCCTCGACGCCACGACGGGCCAGAACGCCATCTCCCAGGCCAACAAGTTCAAGGCCGACCTCGAGGTCACCGGCATCATCCTGACCAAGCTCGACGGCTCCTCGAAGGGCGGCGTCGTCCTCGGCATCTGCGACCAGCTCAAGCTCCCCGTCCGGTTCGTCGGCGTCGGCGAGAAAATCGGAGATCTCCGTCCGTTCGACTCGGCGGCGTTCCTCGAGGCACTCTACGCCGATGCCAGCGTCGGTGAGGCCGCCTAGGCGCAACCCGTCCCTCGACGGCGTGTCGCGAGCAAATCCTACTCCGTCTGCGCGACCGGGCGTGCAGAGCGCTTGAGTGGGCAAAAAGGCACGTGTTATGAAGCGCCTACGAATGCGGGCATTCCACCGATCCGTCGTGCTCTTCGTCGTCGGGCTGGCGTTCACCGCCGGTTCGGCGCTCGCTCAACCCAAGAAGCCGGCGCCAGCGCCGAAGACTCCTGCGCCGAAGAAGGATGACGGCGAGATCGATATGAGCGCGCCCGACCCGGGCGAGATCGATATGAGCCAGCCGGATCCGGGCAACAGCCCGCCGGGCGATCTCGAGAAGGACATGGCCGCCGCCGACAAGAAGAACCTCGCGGTCAAGAGCGGCCCGATCCGCAAGACGCCGCTGTCGTGGGAAGACATCGTCGTCGTCGTGCGCAAGCCGTTCCTCAAGTCGCACCGCACGGAGCTGTACCCGTATGTCGGCACGACGATGAACGACAACATGATCCGCCACTACACGGTCGGCGGAGAGCTCGCGTACTACCTCTCGGACACGCTCGCCGTCGGCGTCGAGGGCAACTACTACATCGCCGGCTTCCGCGAGCCGTTCGACCTCGTCGCGCGCCAGGCGCGCCGCCTGCCGACGGTGAACCAGTACAATTGGAGCGCCGCGCTGAACTTCCACTACGTGCCCGTGTACGGAAAGTTCGCGATCCTCGACAAGAAGCTCATCACCTGGGAGATCGCCTTCACCGCCGGTATCGGCGCGGGTCAGAGCGAGGTGATCCCGCGCGACACGAAGTTCCCCGGCTTCACGAACTTCCTCATCATGCCGAACGTCGGCGCGAACATGCGCTTCTTCATCACGAAGTGGCTCACGATCAACGCCGGCATCCGCGACTACGCGTTCATCGACAAGTTCGAGCCGACGAACCGCGCGATGGGCATCAACGACACCGCGCAGGCCGCGAGGGACAACGCGGACAGCGCCTTCATCAACAACGTGATGTTCCAGATCGGCATCAGCTTCTGGGTGCCGACCTCCTTCGAGTACACGACCTTCCGCTGAACCGCTGAACCGAGGACACACCATGAACAAGACCCTCGCTGCCCTCGCCTTCGGCGCTGTCTTCGCGACACTCGTGCCCGAGGCCTCCGCCGATCGCCGCGTGAATGGCCTGTCGACCGACAAGGCCGTCCGCCACCGCCGCCTGCTCGTCTCCAAGCGCTTCGAGCTGTCGCCGCTGTTCGAGTCGACGATCAACGCCGACTTCCGCCACATCGTCGGCGGCGGCGCGAAGCTCGAGTACCACTTCAGCGACATGTTCTCCTTCGGCTTCATCGGCGTCGGGTCGACGGCCATCAACACCGGCCTCGTCGACAAGATCACGCCGACCCTCCTCTCGCAGAGCGAGAAGAAGGCGCTCGAGGGCATGGGGATGATGATCCGCGAGCCCTCGAAGGAGGAGTTCGAGCAGCGCCTCAACTCGATGCCGTTCCACGGCGCCGCGTACGTGAGCCTCACGCCGTGGTACGGCAAGCTCGCCGCGTTCAGCCAGGCGTTCGTCGCCTTCGACTTCTACTTCCAGGGCGGCATCTCGATCGCCACGCTCGAGAGCAACTGCGACAAGGTCAACGTCTGCAACGACCCGTCGCCCGGCAAGCCGCGCAACGTCGGCGGCATGATCATGCCGCCCGACCTCAACCCGAACAACGACGACCCGGTCAACAACGGCACCAAGATCGGCCTCTACATCGGCGGCGGCATCCACGTGTTCGTGAACGACTTCATCGCGCTCGACTTCTCGATCCGCGACTACGCGTTCAGCGACAACCCGAGCGGCGCCGACGTGAGCGGCCCGAACAAGGGCCCCGACCAGGCGGTCGACTCGCAGGACAGCCGCCTGATCCACCACCTGTTCTTCGGTGCGGGTGTGTCGATCATGTTCCCGACCCGCGTGAAGCGCACCCCGTAGCACCGCCGCGGTCCTGACCGCCGGTGCCACCCGGCTGTACGCCCTGCCAACGAAATTGGCAGGGCGTTCTTGTAGGTGCTTGAAATCCTGTAGGCTGTTCGTGGACCGGCACTTGCTCGGTCCGCCACCTGGAGTCATCCATGCGCCGACCCCAGTGGATCTTCGCGCTCGTGGTGCTGGGGACGATCCTCGGCGCCTGCATCACGCCGTCGATCCCGATCCCGCCCCCGGATCCGGCGCGCATGCAGTTCGACTTCGTCGCCGGGACCGACACGGTGACGTTCGCGTACCCGGCGACGGAGAACTACGTGGGCTCGATCGTGTACGTCTACAACCGCACGCTCGGGAAGGGTGTCATCGAGAACACGCGCCCCGACGGCAGCGTCGGACCGACCGACCCGCTGCAGGCGGTGGTCGGGCACGAGGTCATCGTCACGTTCGAGAACGACGACCAGACGGTGTCGACCTGCATCGTGCTCCGCGAAGGCACGCAGAGCTCGACGACGTATTGCAGTCCTTAGCGAACCGCTTCGCGAACGACTTCAGTAACTGATCGGCCAGGTCGTGAGGGTCGGCCGCATCTTGTGGACCTGACCGTTGCGGTCGACCTCGAGGACCGGGTGGCTGCCCGGGCGGGCGCCGTAGATCCGGTCCTGCAGCTCGGCGGCCGAGTCGATGCGGTTGCCGTCGATGCTGAGCACGCGGTCGCCGGGGTGCAGGCCGATCGCCTCGGCCGGCGTGCCGCGGATGACGCTCTCGACGACCGCCGTGTCCTTGCGGAACACGTAGCGGATGCCGAGGAAGCCATGGTCGCGGTCGACGTGGGCCGCCGCCGCGGCGCGGTAGCCGCAACCGCGCGCCGACATCGTGTCGGCCACCTGCATCGCCATCAGCGTGGTCGCGAGCGCGAGCCCCGAGGCGACACCCGCCATCGTACAAACGACGGCGACCGTCCCCAGTCCACGACTCCGCTCGTTGGGCAGCAGCGCCTCGCGCCGCAGCAAGGGACTCGTCTCTGCCAACGCCCCGCCGGGCGTCGCTTGCTCCTCGGGCTTCTCGTCAGACATCTCGATGGCCTCGCTTTCGGTCCTTCAAAACCAGTATAGGCGTCGAGGTTAGCCAAGACCATCCTGATTTTTGGGAAGGTCGTCGTGGTACCTTCGATCTCACCCCCGCCGTCCGTCCCGTCGGGGAGGCGCAAAGAACGTGGTCCGAAAATCCCGGCGCAAACGCTGGTGGCTCGTCATCGGCCTGGCGGTCGTGCTCTTCCTGGGCACGGGCTTTGTCGTGCTGCGCACGAAGTTCGAGGGCGAAGCTCTCGGAGCGAACATCTCCGCGGTGGTGAATCGTGCGATGCGCGGCCGCATCGAGGTCGGCGCCGTCCACTGGGACACCGGCTCGTTGAAGAAGCTGGTCACCGGGGGCTGGGTCCCGATCGAGCTCCGCCAGGTCAAGGTGTGGGACGACTGCGTCCTGTCGACCGCCGCCGTCGCCACCGACGCGCTGCGCATGGACGACCCGAGCGAGGACTGCACGCCCGACGAGCACCCGGATCCCGATCCGTACTCGCGCCGCAAGCCCAGGAAGCTGCTCCTGCGCACCGACCTCATCACCGCCGAGCTCGACGTCCACGCGCTGATGTTCGGCAACCACGACCTGGTCTTTCGCAACGTCCGCCTGCACGGCGGTGAGGCGCTGCTCGAGCAGGCGCAGGAGCCCTACCCGCTCCACGCGTACGACAAGGTCATCGTCAGCATCATCACGGCGTTCTACCCGCGCATGCAGCCGGGCTTTCGCATCGGCATCTACGCCGACTCGGCGCCGCCGCTGTTCGACCTGCGCGACATCCACGTCGAGAACCTGAACCTCACGGTCCACCTCCAGCCGAGCGCCATCGAGCTGTCGACGCCCTGGAAGACCATCCAGCAACAGGCGGCGCAAGCCGATGAAGCGGCGCGCGCGGCGTACCTGCCGCCCATCTTCGAGGACGACAAGGACCGCGTGCGGTTCGCCGTCGCCGGGCGCCTCGAGGGCATCAACGTCGACGCGACCCCGAAGACCACGAACGACTCGTACCTGTACATGGACCAGGTCGATCCGCTGGTGTCCAAGTTCTACGTGCGCCTCACGGCGACGGGCGCGCGCGGCCACGTCCGCCTCGACGACAAGGGGCTGCGCTCGGCGTTCCGCATCCCCGATCCGCTGCCGGGCGGCGGCGTCGCGTGGCCCCCGCCCGGCCGCACCGAGCGCTACAACCTGCCGCTCACCGACATCAAGGTGAACCGCCTCGCGCAGCTGCCGACGGAGTGGGCGCGCCGCGAGTACGTCGCGAACTCGATCGAGCTCGACATCGAGGGCAAGACCCTGCCGTGCCCGACGGAGGAGGAGCCGAGGCCCGACCCGGCGAAGGGCGCCACGCTCCACTTCAAGGGCGAGATCCACAACTACTGGGACCGCCCCTACGACGGCTCGTGGAACCTCGCACTCGCCGGCAAGAACCTCGGCCCGACGGTGCGCACGTGCATCAACTCGAAGTTCGGCGGCGAGCACCTCGAGGGCACCGTCACCGCGACCGGCCCGTTCGTCGCGCTGCCGCGCATCGGCCTGTCGCTGAAGAACCTCGACTTCGACGTGCCCATCCGCGCCGACGAGGAGCCGCTGCACCTGACGCTCGCCGACGTGCAGGCGTCGGTCGACCTCGTCAACGAGGTCGGCACGATCGACAAGACCACGGCGCTCATCCGCGGCGGCAAGGAGCCGGGCGAGGTGCTGCTGTCGGCGAACTTCGGCTACCAGCCGTACAACGCGCGCGCGCACGTCGAGATCGTGAAGGCGATCGACATCGCGCGCTTCCTGCCGCCGAAGGTGTCGACGTCGGTCGGCCGGTTCCTGCACGGGCGCCTGTCGGCGGTCGGCGACCTCGACAAGGAGCTCGCGCTCGAGAACTTCGACCTGTCGCTCGGGTCCAGCCCGAACAACCGCGCGCTGCGCGTCTACAACGGGCGCCTGTTCACCGGCGACAAGCTGAAGAGCCTGCAGATCCAGAACGTCGACATCCAGGCCGGTCAGAGCCACGCGCGCGTCAACGGCGGCTTCGACATCGAGGAGAACGCCGCGCGCAACATCGTCCTGTCCGACGCCGTGTTCCCGGACCTCGACCTGTGGCTCCGGCGCTTCGACCTGCCGGCGTTCGCGAAGAGCGCCGGCGGCGGCACGACGATCATCATCAACGGCCCCATCGCGAAGCCCAAGGTCACGGTCGCGACGACGCTGATGGGCGTGCCGTGCCTCGACAAGGTGCACGTCGGCAGCGCGGTCCTCGAGGGCGACTTCATCGAGGTCAGCGACCTGTCGTCGACGGGGCTCGGCGGCAAGCTGACGGGCAAGGGGCGCGTGAACTTGAAGACGACGCCGGCGTACGCGGAGCGTCTGCACCTCGAGGGGCGTCGCCTCGACGTGTCGCGCGTGTGCGGCCTCGGCAACAAGGTGAAGGGCATCCTCGACACCGTCGACGTCGACCTCGCCGGCTCGCTCGCGCCGCGCGCGTCCCCGCTCGACTACCTCGAGATGGTCGAGCTCGAGGCGCACGCCGATCACCTGAACGTGATGGGCGAGGCGTTCTCCGCGTTCGGCGTGTGCATCAACCGCAAGGGCGACACCGCGTGCCGCGGCCGCACATCGTACCTCGACGACGACGACCTCGCGCAGTGCGAGCAGGCGAAGAAGGACCGGCGGCGCGCCCCCGCGTTCTGCGCCGTGGCCTCGGCGCGGCGCGACGCCGGCGGGACGTTCGATGCGACGATCGCCAAGCTCGCACCGGCGCGCGACGCGAAGGGCAAGGCGACGCCCGCGCGGATGGGCGGCTCCGTGCAGCTGTCCGACGTGCCGCTGTCGATCGTCGACGGGCTGATGCGGGCGACGGCCAAGCCCGGCGCGCCGGCCGAGCCGCCGCGGATCGGCGGCCTCGCGTCGATCACGCTGCACCTCGACGGCTCGCCGGCCTCGCCGACGGCGACCGGCGCGCTGCAGCTCCTGCGCACGTGGGTGGCCGATGCGTTCATCGGCGACGCGCAGCTCGCACTCGCGCCCGCGACCCTGCCCGGCGGCAAGCCGGCGCTCGGCTTCCGCGGCAGCGCGCTGTCGAGCCGCCTCCAGATCAGCGGCACGCTCGGCACCGAGGCGCCCTTCCCCGTCGAGATGACGATCAGCGGCCACCGCGTCGAGCTCGATCTGTTCGTCGACCTGCAGAAGCGGCTGAACCTGCCGGTGCCCGTGCAGGGCTGGGCGAGCGGCACGATCACGGTCAAGCACCAGCTCGCACCGCCCGCCGGGAAGGTCGTCGAGCCCGAGGCGTGGGTCGAGCTGACCGAGCTGCGCGCGACCGTGACGCAGAAGTCGGGCGACGGCCGCATCACGCCGCTCGTCGTCAACGCGATGTGCCGCATCGATCCCGCCGATCCGACCGCCGCGTGTGCGTTCGAGGGCGACGGCGCCGAGCGCATCCGCATGTCGTTCTTCGCGACGCCGCGCTCGGTCGAGCTCGCGTGCCGCGACCCGAAGGCCGCTCCCGGCAAGGCCGGCCGCGTCGCGTGCGGCACGAAGCTGGCGACGCCGGCCGGCATCGTGACCGTGAAGGGCTACGCGCGCGAGAAGTCGGTCGCGATCGAGGCGCGCGGCACGCTCGAGCTCGGCCAGGTCGCGCCGATGCTCGACTCGATGTTCGACGAGCTCGTCGGCCAGGCCGAGCTCGCGGCGTCGGTGACCGGCACGCTCGCCGCGCCGAAGTTCGAGGCCGCGATCGAGCTCGCCGGCGTGCGGGCCAAGCCCGTCGGCAGCGACACCGTGCTCGCGGCGCCGAGCGGCCTCATCAAGCTCGCGAACGGCAGCCTGGGCTTCACCGACGTGCGGGTGCAGGTCCACGACGAGCGCCGCTCGACCGGCGTCGGCGAGCTGCACGTGAAGGGCAACATCGCGCTCGACGGGCTCACGCCCGTGCAGTGGGGCCTGCTCGTCGACGGCAAGCTCGCGGGCGAGATGCTGCTCGCGTTCGCGCCGGGCGCGGTCTCGCAGGCCGGCGGCGTGGCGTTCATCGACGGCGACATCCAGCTCACCGGGAGGGGCCCCCGCCCGATGATCGAGGGCACGATCCTGTTCCCGCGCGACGTGTGCCCGGCCGGCGCGAAGGAGATGCCCGACGGCTCGCCGTGCCGCCGCGCCGACGAGCGCCCGCTGTCGATCACGCCGCGCGGCGTGCGCAAGGAGGTCGAGCTCGAGAGCGGCTTCGTCGAGATCGGCACGACCACGTCGGGCGCACGCCACACGTACGGCGTGTGGCTCGGCGCGATCACGGCGAAGATCGCCGGCGAGGGCAAGATCACCGACATCACCGGCTCGTTCGAGCTGCGCGACGGCACCGTCTCGGGGCTCGACGTCACGATGGCCGCGACGTCGATCCCGTTCAAGCTGCCCGGCACGCTCGACCTGATCCTGTCGGCGCAGAACGTCCGCATCCGCACGAACTCCGACGGCACGCTGCTGATCGGCGACAAGGACACCACGATCGAGATCAACGACGGCAGCTACCTGCAGAACTTCGCGCTCACGGATCGCATCACGTCGATCGCGGAGAACACGCCGCGTCCGCGCCCGGTGTGGGAGGAGTACCCGCTCCTCGGGTCCGCCGAGCTGCGCTTCCGCGTGAACATCCGGAAGTTCGCGATCAAGAACAACATCGCGACGATCGATCTGTCGGCGAGCAACCTCGAGATCTCGGGGACGCCGCGCGACCCGCGCGTCAACGGCGACATCAACGTGGTGTACGGCAAGTTCCGCATCCCCGGCACGCGCGCGTCGTTCGAGCGCACGACCGGCAAGATCGCGTTCAGCTCGATCGAGCCGATCAACCCCGAGCTCGAGGTGAAGAGCGACGCCGACTACCGCGACCCGTCGGGCCAGGACCACGTCATCTCGCTGCGCATCTTCGGCAAGCTGTCGGCGCTGCAGTGGGACATGCGCACGTCGACGGGCTACAACAAGTCGCAGACGCTGACGCTGCTCGTCCTCGGGCGCAACCAGGAGCAGCTGCGGCGCTCGCTCGGCGATCAGACGCTCGGCACCGATCCGACGCGCGGCGACCCGACGACGAACCCCAGCCAGGGCTTCGCCGACCAGATCGTGAAGGACCTCGCCGGCGACTGGGTCTCGGGCCTGCTCGGCGACTCGCTCAGCAAGCTCACCGGCCTCGACGTCCTGCGCATCGAGATCGGCACCGGCTCGATCGGCATCCACGCCGAGAAGAAGATCGCCGACAACTTCAAGCTGATCGGCAACACCGAGCAGACGTTCCGCGGCAACACGAACAACGTCCGCGCGGAGTGGAAGACGACGAAGGGCGTGAGCCTCCAGGGCGCGTACCTCAACCGCAACTTCAACGACCCGGCCGAGCAGGACATCACCGACTACAACGTCAAGCTCGTGCTGCGCCGGTTCATCTGGTGATGCGGCTCGTGCGTCTCTCTCTCTCGCTCCTGATCGTGTGCGCGCTCGCCGGCGGCGGCGCGGCGGATCCGATCACCGACAGCGCCGAGGTGCTGACGCCGACGAAGTTCGACCCGTTCCAGTGCCGCGACGTGCTCGACAAGAAGGCGCCCGAGCCCGGCGAGCGCGACGCGTTCGGCGGCAACGGCCACGGCAACGGCGGCAGGTTCGCGACGCCGCGCCCGTCGGAGACGTGGACCGGGTTCGACATCGCCGGCGACCTGCGCGACCCCGAGCCGACCGTGCGCGCGCTGCTCAAGCCCACCGTCGATCGCCACAGCTGGGTCACCGACGGCGCGAAGGAGGACATCGCGAAGATCGCGGCGACGTTCGGGTACCACCTCGTCGGGCTCGGCACGCGCAGCGGGCGCGCGCAGATCCACCTGAGCCCGATGCCGATGATCCGCCGCGTCGACGTCGACATGGCGCAGAGCCTGTTCGGCTCGCTGCTCGAGGACGAGGTGCGCCGCCGCATCGCGCTGCGCCCCGGCGGCTACCTGCCGTGGAAGCCGCGCGACCGCGCGTGCGTGCTCGATCGCGAGCGCAGCGCCGTGGCGACGTACCTGCGCGACGAGGGCTACTACGACGCCGAGGTCATCCTCGACACCGTCGATCGCGACGACCACGCGGTGCTGAAGGTCTACGTGAACCTGGGCGCGCAGTACGCGATCGACATCGACCGCGTCACCGTGCGCTCGACGACGCCGGTGCGGCCGACGCTGCTCGACGAGGCCAAGGCGCTGTTCAAGCACCGCGGCAGCTGCGCGATCGCGACGTACCTGTGCTACCGCAAGGCGCACTACTCGAAGGCGCAGGTCCTGGCCGACGTACAGAAGGTCGTCGAGCTGTTCCAGGCCAACCAGTACCCGGGCGTGCGCGTCGGGTTCGTGAAGCCGAAGGACGCGCCCGAGCTGTCGGTGAAGGACCCGGCCGACATCCCGCTGTTCTGGGACCGCCCGTCGGAGACGGTGTGGTTCGCGATCGAGATCGATCCGCGGCGCGGCCTCGACGTCGAGTTCAAGGGCAACGAGGGCATCGCGTCGACGCAGACGCTGCGCAAGAAGCTCACGTTCGACAAGGCGCAGAGCGCCGACGACCTCGAGATGCAGGTGTCGGCGCGCGCCGTGATGACGTACCTGCAGTCGCGCGGCTACTTCGACGCGCTCGTGCTCGCGGAGCGCTGCCCGAACGCGCAGTGCCGCGCGACGCCGGGCGTGCGCAACCGGACCCCGTCGCGCGATCCGAACCCGTACGACCACGTCGTGTTCACGATCGAGCCCGGGCGGTCGCGCGAGGTCAAGTCGGTGCAGTTCTGGCCGGCCAAGCGCGTCCTCGACGACGAGGCGCTCGAGGAGGTCATCGCGACGCGGCCGGCGCGCCTGTCCTCGCGCGTGCTCGGCGCGAGCACGTCGACGACCACGGACCAGCTCGCCGCCGACGCCGACGGCATCCGCGCGCGGTACCGCACGATCGGCTACCGCGACGCGCGCGTGCACGTCACGGCGAGCCCGGACCCGACGACGCTCGCGAGCGCGGTCGCGACGGTCGCGATGATCCTCACGGATCGCGGCAGCGGCCTGCACGTGCGGTTCTCGATCGACGAGGGCCCGCTCACGCGCATCTCCGAGCTGCACGTCGACCTCAGCAGCGATCGGAGCGCCGAGATCCGCACGCCCGAGGACCGCGAGCTGTGCCACCAGGTGCTCGCCGACCTCGCGGCGCTGTACGAGATCCGGGCGATCGCCGCGAAGCCCGAGAAGCGGTGCATCGTGTACCTCGCCGACGATCCGAGCGACCGCGCGACGTTCATCGACGACAAGCTCGCGGCGTTCCGCGAGGGCGTGGTGATGGGCATCGGCGATCAGCTGCGCGATCGCCTGTTCGGCCACGGCCTGCCGCGCGCGGAGGTCCGCTACTCGGCCGAGAGCGTGCACGGCAAGGGGCACCGCATGGCGGTGCACTACGCGCTGCGGAACACGCAGAAGCTGTGGCTCGGCAAGGTCGTCGTGCGCGGCAACTTCCGCACGCGCGAGGCGCTGATCCGCAAGCTCCTGCGCGTGAACGAGGGCGACCTCCTGCGCCGCGACCTCCTCCCCGACGGGGCGCGCCGCCTGCGCGCGACCGCGCTGTTCAACTCCGTGAACATCACGATGCCCGACCTCGAGCACACGAGCCAGGGCCGCGTGAACGCGCTCCTCGAGGTCACCGAGCGCTTCGACTTCTTCGCGCAGCTCGAGACCGAGATGGGCTACTCCAGCTACAATGGGGCGTTCCTGCGCTTCCTGCCGTCGCTGAAGAACCTCGCCGGGCGCGGCATCTCGCTCGACCTCGCCGGCACCGTCGGCTTCGAGCTCGGCCGGGCGGTCGTCGAGCGCGAGCTCACGCTGCGCCAGCTGTCGGGCGAGGCGACGCTGCGCTTCCCGCGCTACCTGACCACGTGGTCGCCGCTCGAGTTCCAGACCGAGGTCACGGCGTTCCACGACCGGCGCGAGACGCCGCGGTTCGGGCGCCTGATCTCGACGGGCGCCACGCTCGGCCTGTCGCGCACGTCCGAGCGGCCGCGGCTCGGCAAGCGCCCCGCCCGCGCGCGCACGGTCAGCCTCCACCTCGACTTCCGCAGCCGCACGCGCAACGTCGACGTGCTGCGCCCGATCGGCGCGGACGACGACGACTCGCAGGTGCCGATCACGACGCGCACCGGCACCGTCGGCATCACCGGCGAGTGGGAGCAGCGCGTCGACCGCGGGGGCACGTTGCAGCCGCTCGCGCCCGAGGCCGGGTACCGCCTCGAGGGGCACGTGGCGTACGCGACGCCGGTGTTCCAGAACACGTTCCTGAAGGTGTCGGCGGCGGCGAGCCGCTACCAGCCGATCGGCACGAACCTCGTGTTGCGTACCGACTTCCGCTACGACCATGGCTTCCCGCTCGGCAACGCGGCGCTGCTTCCGGAAGTCGAGCGGTTCTTCGGCGGCGGGGACGCGACGGTGCGCGGCTACAACGACGACCGCCTCGCGACCGAGGTCGTGCAGGTCGGCGTGCCGCCGCTCGAGAACGTGCAGCAGATCCGCGTCCTGCCCGCGGGCGGCAACATCCGCATGCTCGGCAGCATCGACGCGCAGCTGCGGCTCGCGAAGGTGTTCGGCGTGGTCGTCGCGGGCGGCGCGTTCTTCGACGCCGGCATCATCACGAACCAGTGGACGACGGCGAACCTCGACGACGTGCGCCCCGCCGTCGGCGTCGCGCTCGCCCGCTTCCTGACGCCGTTCGGCTCGCTCGTGTTCGAGCGCGCGATCCCGCTGCGGCCGCGGCTCGGCGACGATCCGCGCGGCCGCTGGCACATCAACTTTGCCGCGCGCGCGCAGTTCTGATGCGGCTCGGGGAGGTGGCGGCGGCGCTCGCGGAGGGGCGCGGCGAGGAGGCGCTCGAGGGCGTGCTCGCCGCGTGGCGGCGCGATGCGCACCCGACGCTGGGCGATCTCGTCGACGAGGTCGCGCTGCGCGTGCGCGCGCCCGCGGGCGCCGACGTCGCGGGCGACGGCGAGCCGGCGCAGCGGGCGTGGCTCGCGCGCATCGCCGTCGCGGGCGCCGCCGAGCTGCAGGCGCTGCTCGACGTGCTCGCGGCGGCGAACATGCACGCCGGGCGCGTGCGCGTCGAGGCGCTCGCCGCGCGGCCGCCGGATCCGCGGATCGAGGCGGCGCTGGTCGGGCTCCTCGAGCGGCTGCCGTACGACCACAAGCAGTCGCGGCGGCTGTGGGCGGCCGTGTTCGCGGTGCTGCGCCGGGCGCGCGATCCGCGCCTGTCGCCGCGCCTCGAGGCGCTCGACGGCACGATCGCGTCGGCCGACCGGGCGCGCAAGATCCGCGGCGTGCTGCGCCGGCAGATGGCGGAGCTCGCCGCGATCGCGGAGGGCACACTGGTCGCCTCCACGCTGCCGATCGCCGAGCACGGCGACGCCGGCGCCGTGCTCGCGGCGGTGCGCGCCCTGCCCGGCGCGGTGATCCGCGCGCGGGCGGTGCCGACGCGCGCGGCCGACCGCGTGCCGGCGCACGTCCGGGCCGTCGGCGACGCGCTGCTCGAGGCGGTGTACGCGAGCCCCGACGACGACGGGCCGCGCATGGTGCTCGCGGACGCGCTCCTCGAGCGCAACGATCCGCGCGGCGAGCTGATCGCGCTGCAGCTGCGCCGCGACCTCGGCACCGCCGAGCGGCGGCGCGAGAAGGTGCTGCTCGCGTCGCACCGGCGCACGTGGCTCGGCGACCTCGCGCCGATCATCCGCAGGTGCGAGTTCGAGCGCGGCTTCCTCGCCGTCGCCGAGGTCATCGCCGACGACCGCGACCTCGTGCGGCGCCTCGTCGGGCACCCGGCGTGGTCGACGGTGCACACGCTGTCGGGGTCGGCCGCGATCGCCGTCGATCCGGCGCTGCGCTCGCTGCGCACGCTCGCGTTCGACGCGAATCGCGCGGTGGAGCTCGAGGAGCAGCCGGCGGCGTGGCAGGAGCTGCTGACCGGCGCGCCGCGGGCGATCGAGAGCCTGCGCTACACGGCGCGCGGCGGTGCGCGCGAGACGGCGGCGCTGCAGGCGTGCACCGCCCTGCCCCGGCTGCGCACGCTCGCCGTGACGCTGGCGCGCGACGTCACGGCCGACGCGCTCGGCGCGGTCCTCGCCGGGCCCGTGCTCGCGCGCCTCGAGGAGCTCGAGCTCGCGTACAGCGCCGGCGACCGGCCGTTCGCCGGGCTGCCCGGCCTCGTCGAGCGCGCGCGCGTGCCGGCGCTGCGGCTCCGCATCACCACCGGCACCTGGCGGCTCGCGATGCGGCTCGCGAGCCGCGGGACGCCGCACTACCGCAGCGCCGAGCTCTCGCTCGACGGCATGGTGCCGTACAACGTCGACACCGTCGGCGCGCTCCCCAGCACCGTCGACCACCTCACCGTCGCGCGCCGCGGCCTCAGCGCGGCCCAGCGCGCGGCGATCACGAGCGCCGCGGAGCGCCGCGGCATGCGCCTCGAGATCATCGAGGGCAGCTGATCACGGTGCCGGGGCGACGGGCGCGGGCACGGCGGGCTTGGCGTCGCGCCACAGCGCGATCCCGCCGACGAGGCCGGCGATGTTCGGGGTGATCGTGACGTTGTCGGGGAGCGCGAACTTGATGTGCTTGGCGTTGCCGCCGCCGAGGTACAGCTTGCGCGGGTTCCAGATCGGCAGCACCTGCGCGATGACCTCGCGCACGCGCTTGTTCCACTTCTTCTTGCCGATCTTCTCGAGCGCCTTCTTGCCGACGTACTGCTCGTAGGTCTTGCCGTTGCCGAACGGGTGGTGCGCGAGCTCGAGGTTCGGGACGTACTTGCCGTCGTTGTAGACGGCGCACCCGAGGCCCGTGCCGAGCGTGAGCACCATCTCGACGCCGCGGCCCTCGACGACGCCGTAGCCCTGCACGCCGGCGTCGTTGAGGACGCGCACCGGGCGCCGCGAGCCCTCGGCGAGCGCGCGGGCCAGGTCGAAGTCCTCCCAGTCCTCGTGGAGGTTCGGGGCCGTCTTGATGACGCCCTCGATGACGACGCCCGGGAACCCGACGCTGATGCGGTCGAACTCCCCGAGCGGCTCGATCAGCGCCCACAGGTCGCGCAGGATGTTCGCGGGGGTCGCCGGGCGCGGCGTCTCGACGCGGGCGCGGTCGGTGAGGACGGCTCCGTCGGGGCCGAGCACGAGCGCCTTGAGGCCGGTTCCGCCGATGTCGATCGCGAGCGTGCGGGTTCCACCGGCGGCGGTGGCGGGGGACACGGGGATGGCGCGTGCAGGTGTCGTGGCCGGCATGACCCACCCATAGTACGTGGGATCACCGGTTGACGCGCGGTCCTTGCATCCGCAAGATGCCGGTCCCGAAGGAGACCCCATGGGACGCGGAGACAATCGTCAGACCCCGAAGATGCGCCGCAAGCGCAGCCAGAAGAAGCTGAAGGCGCGCACGAAGCGCAAGATCGGAGCGGCGAAGGCCGCCGCCGCCAAGCCGGCCGCTGCGCCGGCGCCGGCGAAGAAGAAGGGCTAGCTCGCACAGCGCGCTCGGTGCGGTACAGTCGGCAGCAGTGACGCCGAACCAGACACGCTGCGTGATGACGCAGATCGTGATGCCGATGCACACCAACGGAGTGGCCGGCGTCATGTTCGGCGGGATCATGATGCAGTGGATCGACGTGTGCGCCGGGGTGGCCGCGATGCGGCACGCCGCCGGTGCCGTGCTGACCGCCTCGATCGATCGGCTCGACTTTCTATCACCCGTGCAGGTCGGCGAGATCGTCGTGCTGCAGGCGCAGGTCAACTACGTGGCGCGGACCTCGATGGAGGTCGGCTGCCGCGTGGAGACCGAGCACCTCGTCGATCGCAGCCGGCGCTACGTGACCAAGGCGTACCTGACGTTCGTCGGCATCGACGACCAGGGCAAGCCGCGGTTGCTACCGCCGCTCGAATTCGAGGGCGACGACGATCGCCGGCGCGCCGCGGACGCCGAGCGCCGCCGCGGTGAGCGGCTGCGCGCCGCCGGGAGGCGCTCGTGAGCGGCCCCGTCGTCGTCGATCGCTCGAGCTGGGGCCGCCTGCGCGTCACGGGCGGCGACCGCGTGCGGTTCCTCCAGGGCCTCACGACGGTGAACGTCCAGGCGCTCGACGACGGCGCCCACGGCTGGGGCGCGATCCTGTCGCCGAAGGGCCGCGTGCTGTCGGTGATCGACATCGCCCACCGCGGCGACGGCTTCGTCGTCGCGTGCGAGCCGGCGCTGGCGGAGAAGACGCAGCAGCTGCTCGAGCGCTACGCGGTGATGGACGACGTCGCGTTCGAGCCGCTCGCCGGCCCTGCGCACCAGCTGTGGCCCGACGCGAAGGGCGCGTGGGCCGCCGGGATCGTCGAGGGCCCGCACCCCGACGCGCGCCCCGACACCGACGAGGCCGTCGAGCGGATGCGCCTGCGCGCGGGCTTCTTGCGCTACGGCCTCGACGTCGACGAGGACCACTTCCCGTTCGAGACGCCGCTCGCGGCGATGCTCGACTACGGCAAGGGCTGCTACGTCGGCCAGGAGCCCGTCTTCCGCGTGCACGCGCAGGGCAACGCCGCGCGCACGCTGCGGCTGCTCGTCGTCGACGGCGCCGACCCGCTCGCCGCGAAGGCCCCCGTCGCGCACCCGGCCAAGGACAACGCCGGCGTCGTCACCTCGTCGGCCCTCGCCGAGGACGGGAGCTCCGTCCTCGCCCTCGCCTACCTTCACCGCACGACCTGGGATCCGGGCGGCACGGTCACCGTCGCAGGACGCCCGGCGCGCGTCCTCGAGCTCCCCGCGTGATCGGGCGCCGCGTCGCGAGCCCTCGGCTCGCCGACGTGCGACCGCCGCTCGCCGACGTGCGCTCCGTGCGACCGCCGCTCGCCGACGTGCGACCGCCGCTCGCCGACGTGCGCTCCGTGCGACCGCCGGTCGCGACCGTCGCCGGGTCGCGCTTGCGCGTGCTCGGCGCTGCGACGCTGGTCGCGGTGCTGGGTGCCGGGTGTGACCTCATCACGGATAGCTTCGCGACCAACGACTTCTCGGGGGACCCGTTCCCGATCGAGGTGGAGCTGACGAGCGGCGCGGTCGTCGTCGGGGTGCGCACGGGGACGCCGCCGGTGGACCGGGTGGCGGTGCTCGACATCCTGTCGCCGCTGTCGGTGATCGATCCGGGGCCCGCCGGGAGCACCGGGGTCGGCGGGGCGGACCTGACGCTGCTCGGGATGCGCGCGACGGGCACGCTCGACGTGCCGCGCGCGGCGTTCCTCGACACGCAGGTGCTGTCGCTCCACCCGTGCCAGGCGCCGTCGTGCGCCGTCGGCTCCGAGGCCGCGCCGCGCGGGTACCAGGCGATCATCGGCGCGAACGCGCTCGCCGGCGACGCCGTGCGGCTGCGGCTCGGCGACGCGCGCGTGTTCGTGTTCGCCGACATCGGCGGCGGCGACCGCGACCGCACGTACGCGTGCGACTCGGTGTTCCCGTCGCCGTACCGCGGCGGC
This sequence comes from Deltaproteobacteria bacterium, assembly GCA_019637375.1. Classification (GTDB taxonomy): domain Bacteria; phylum Myxococcota_A; class Polyangia; order Haliangiales; family Haliangiaceae; genus JABFXX01. The sequence continues at coordinate 47,273 of JAHBVW010000036.1, forward strand.
GGCACGCTGGTCATCGCCGGGACCGAGCTGTCGTTCAGCGGCCGCCGCGTCACGCTGCAGACGTGCGCCGGCTTCGACGCCGGGCCCGGGGTCGTGCAGGGCCGGCGCGGCGCGGACCTGCTGCTGGTCGCGTCGACGGGCGTCGCCCCGACGGTGATCGGCCTGTCCGCGTACCGCCGCTACCGCAACGCGGTGCCGTCGGCGCCCGCGATCGAGGGCCGGCCCGACGCGACCGTGTTCCTGCCGTCGGGCCCGATCACCGGCAAGAGCGTCACGATCCCGCGGCTCGCGCTGGTCGCGACGTCGTCGAGCTCGCCGCGCGCGCCGTGCCGCCAGGTCTACGCGCACCGCCTGCTCACCGCGCGCGACTGCGACGGCGAGGAGGACTGCCCGTGCGAGAACGGCGACCAGTTCTGCGCGATCCCCGCCGTCCTCGAGCTGCAGCCGCCCGCCGGCATCGACGTGCTCGTCATCGACGACGCCAACCCGACGCTGCAGGCCCTGCGCACCGAGCTGCGCCCCGATCAGCCCGAGGTCGACGGCATCCTCGGCACGCAGGCGATCCGCGACGCCGAGCTCGACATCGACTACCCGCACGACCGCGTCCTCGGGCGCTGCGCCGCCCCGCCCACCGGCGCCACGACCGACCCGTGCTCCGCCCGCCCGGCCCTCGCCGAGCGCGCCGACCGCCCGCAGATCCAGGGCTGCGTCCCGAACGCCCGCAACTTCCCGCCGTAGTGCGTCTTCTCGTCGAGCGCGCGTCACCTCCGCGAGCACCTGTCGCGACGGATGGCGCCGCTCCTCGTCGAGCGGGCGTCACCTCCGCGAGCACCTGTCGCGACGGCCGGCGACGCTACTCGTCGAGCGACGTCAGGTTGGCGAGCACCTCGGCCGGGGCGCCGCGCGCGACGATGCGGCCCTTCTCGACGCGGACGATCTGGTCGCCGAGCTGGCGGGCCTCGGCGACCGAGTGCGTGACGTGGACGATCGGGACGCCGAGCTCGGGGACGAGCGAGCGCACGAGCGCCGTGAGCTGGGCGCGTAGCTCGCGGTCGAGCGCGGAGAACGGCTCGTCGAGCAGCACGAGCCTGGGCGAGCGCGCGAGGGCGCGGGCGAGCGCCACCCGCTGGGCCTCGCCGCCGGAGAACGTGCGCGGGCGCCGGTGCGCGAGGTAGCCGACGCCGACGCGCTCGAGCAGCTTCAGCGCGCGCGGCCGGCGCGCGGCCTTGTCGAGCCCGTGCATCGCGAACTCGACGTTGCCGAGCGCCGTCATGTGCGGGAACAGCGCCAGGTTCTGGAACACGTACGCGAGGCAGCGGTCGTGCGTCGGCACCGCGACGCCGCGGTCGCGATCGAACCAGACGTCGTCGCCGAGCGCGATCCGCCCGCCGTCGGGCGACGCCAGCCCGGCGACGGCGCCGAGGATCGTGCTCTTGCCCGACCCCGACGGGCCCATGATGCACGTGATGCCCTTCGGGCAGGTCAGCTCCACGTCGAGCGTGAAGTCGGCGCGCGCGAGGCGGATCCGGACCTCGAGCGCGGGCTCAGCCACGGCGGTTCCGGCGCGTCAGGCGGTTCGCGAGGTACAGCATCGCGACGCCGAACGCGGTCATCGCGGCCGACATCGCGAACACCGAGTCGTCGTTGTTCGCGAGCAGCTGGTCCATCACGTAGATCGACGCCGTCGACGTCCCGTCGAGGCGCGAGCCGGCCACCATCTGCGTCGCGCCGTAGTCGCCGAGCGCGCGCGCGAAGCCGAGCATCGCGCCGGCCACGATCCCCGGCGCCGCGAGCGGCAGCGTCACGCGGAACAGCACGCGCACCGGGCGCGCGCCGAGCGTGCGCGCCGCGAAGATCAGGTTCGGATCGATCCCCTCGAGCGCCACCCGCACGGCGCGCACGACGAGCGGCAAGGAGCCGACCGCCGCCGCGATCACCGCACCCGGGTAGTTGAACACGATCGTCGAGCCGAACACGCTCTCCCACGCGCGCCCGATCGCGCCCTTGTTGCCGAGGACGACGAGCAGGTAGTAGCCGAGCACCGTCGGCGGCAGCACGAGCGGCGCCGACACGAGCGCGTCGAGGAAGTCGCGCCCCGGCAGCCGCTTCCAGTCGAGCAGCACCGCGAGCGCCGTCCCCACGACGACGGTCAGCACCGTCGCGAGCGCCGCGATCTCGAACGAGAGCCAGAGCGGCGCCCAGGTCATGCGCGCCTTGTTTACTCCGGAATTCGGACGACGAACACCGCCCCGAGGTCCCCGCGCTGCTCGACGTGGATCGTGCCGCCGTGCGCCTCGACGGCGAGCTTGCAGAAGTAAAGGCCGAGGCCGCGGTTCGCCCGCGCCGCCGCGCGCCGCGCCTCGACCTGGAAATACCGACCGAAGATCTTCTCGCGCTCCCCCGGCGGCACCACCGGGCCGTTGTTGCCGACGGCGATCTCCACGCCGCGCTCGTCGCGCGCGACGTGCACCGTGCAGCGCCCGCCGCGCGGCGCGTACCGGCACGCGTTGTCGAGCAGGTTCTCGAGGACGCGCGCGAACAGGTCGCGATCGAGGCGCACCACCATCGCCGGGTCGCAGCTGACCTCGAGGTCGAGCTGGCGGACCTCGAAGTGCGCGCGGTTGCCGGCGCGCGCCCGCTCGATCAGCTCCGCGATCGCGAGCGGCGCCGGCTGCGCGTGCAGGATGCCGTCCTCGAGCTCGTCGACGTCGAGGATCGTCGCGACAAGGCCGAGCGCCTTGCCGACGAGCGTCGTCGCGTCGTCGATGTAGCGCAGCGCCGCCGACGGGGCGGGCTCGCCCTCCTCCGTCTCGGTCAGCTCCTCGCGCAGGAGCTGCAGGTAGCCCTGGATCGCGGACAGCGGGCTCCGCAGGTCGTGCACCACGAGCGCGGCGAGCACGCGCTTCTTCGCGCGCAGCTCCTGCTCGGCATCGCCACCATCGGTCGGACTCCCCGACGACGGGGCGTCCGGCCCGTCGCCGTCGGGATCATCGTACGGAGGGCGTCGCTTGGCTCCGCCGGGTTGGGTCTCCGGGCGTCCCATCAGCTACCCGACGACGCGGTTGCGGCCACCCTCCTTGGCCGTGAACAGGTGGGTGTCCGCCTGCTTGATGAACTCGAGCGCGTCCTCGATCTCGCCGCGCAGGCTCGCGACGCCGATCGACACCGTCACCGGGATGACGGCGTCCTCGAACTTGAACTCGGCCACCTCGACGAGCTTGCGGATCTTCTCCGCGAACTGCATCGCGTTGTAGTGGTCGATCTCCGGCAGGACGATCGCGAACTCCTCGCCGCCGTAGCGCGCGAGCACGTCCTCGCGCCGGATCCGCGTCTTGATCACCGACGCGAGGTGCTTGAGGACGTGATCGCCGGCCAGGTGGCCGAAGCTGTCGTTCACGCCCTTGAACCGGTCGATGTCGAACATGATCAGCGACAGGTCGCGCCGGTAGCGCAGCGCGCGCCCGATCTCGCGCTCGAGCGTCTCGACGAAGTAGCGGCGGTTGAACACCTGCGTGAGGCCGTCGACCGTCGTGAGCCGGTAGATCTCCTCGTGATACGCGTTCTCGATGTTGTTGCCGCTGAGGAACTTGAAGATGCAGCGGCCGACCTTGATGAAGTCGCCGTCGCGCAGCACGTACTCGTCGATCATCTCGTCGTTGACGTAGGTGCCGTTCGTCGACCCCATGTCGCGGAGCATGATCGCGTTGCCGGTGTTGATGATCTTGCAGTGGTTGCGCGAGACCGCTTCCTGATCGATCTGGATGTCGGCCTTCGACGAGCGCCCGATGATGATCTGCGGCCGGTTGAGGTTGAACTTCTTCCCCAGCTCGAGGCCGTAGATCACGACCAGGCACGCCTCCTTCGCGACCGGTCGATCGCTGATCTTCGAGATCGCGGTGACGACGGTCTTGTTGCGGCCGGTATCGCTCACCCGTCTATGATCCTAACAGAATGCATGGGCTTTCACCGCTCGTGGTCCGCGCATTCGAGGCGATCGTCGGGGCCGCGCTTACACTGGATCACGTCGACGATCTGGTAGCCGCCGCGCATGAACCGGTACGACTGCAGGAGCAGGCGCCCGCCGCTCTGGTTGAAGTACGCGCGCACGTCGCGCATGTTGTCGTCGCCCCTCGTGGGGAGCGGCTCGAGGGCGGCGGCCTCGAACGTGCCGGCGTAGCGCGCACACTCCGCGCCGCGCGGTGGGACGAACACGTTCCAGTAGCAGTTGCCCTCCGGTGTGCACAGCGTGCGATCGACGACGATCGGCTCCGGCGTCCCATCGCCGTCGAGGTCGCGATCCGCGCTGCGGTCGACCTTGGGCGAGCGGCCCATCACACCGTCGCGGCCGGGCTCGCCGCACGCGCCGACCTGGATCGACGGGGCGGGCATCGCGCGCACCGGGAGCTTGCGATGGCCGCCCGAGCACGCTGCTCCGAGTGCGACGAGCGCCACGATCCATCGCGGATGCATCCCCGGAACCTACATCAAGAGTGAGTCGAAAGATTCTTGTGCCGGCGCGCAGATGCGGCTACGAAGAGGCGTGTTCGTGAAGTCCAGGCGACGCAACCACCTGGTCGTGGCGGGTGCCGTGGCGATCACCGGAGCGGCCGTGTTCGTCGGCACCGGCTTCGGGAGCTCGTCGCCCCCTCCCGCCGCGGAGATCGGGGCCACGGGATCGGCGCTCGACACCGCGGCGTTCGTGAACCTCGCCGACAAGGTCGCGATCGCGCCGGCCGCCGCGCCGAAGCCGGCGATCCCGAACCTCGCCGTCGACCTCGACAAGATCGTGCGCGACGGCGACCGCTACTACGCGCCGCTCCCCGACGGCAAGCGCGCGACGCTCACGCTCGACCCCAACATGCAGGCGCTCGCCGAGAAGCTGCTCGACGAGTCGCGCGCCCCGCGCGGCGGCATCGTCGTGATGGCCCCCGACGGGCGCATCCTCGCCCTCGCCGGCCGGCGCACGGCCGAGCCCAAGGGCGGCCTCAGCGGCACGATCGATCGATCGCTCGCGACCCAGCCGTGGGCGCCGGCGGCGTCGATCTTCAAGCTCGTCACCGCGGCCGCGCTCGTCGACGCCGGCGTCGATCCCGCCGAGAAGGTCTGCTACCACGGCGGGCTGCGCGCGGTGCAGGACCACAACCTGAAGGACGATCCCAAGCGCGACGGCCGCTGCGACTCGCTCGCCTACGGCATCGCGCACTCGCAGAACGCGATCGTCGGCAAGCTCGCCTTCCAGAAGCTCGAGCCGAAGAAGCTCGAGGCCGAGGCGAAGCTGCTCGGCTGGGCGGGCGCGTACCCCGAGCTCCAGGCGCAGGTGGGCGGCGAGCTCATGATGGGCAGCGCGCGCGACCTCGAGTTCGCCCAGGCCGCGGCCGGGTTCTCGAACACGAAGCTGTCGGCGCTCGGCGGCGCGGTCCTCGCGGGCACGTTCGCCGCGAGCGGCGCCCAGCCGGTGCCGCGCCTCGTCGACGCGATCGACGGCGTCGCGGTCCCGGGCGCCCCGGCGCGCCGCACGGTCTCCCCCGACACCGCCGCCGCCGTCGCGAAGATGATGGCCGGCACGTGCGACAAGGGCAGCGCCGCCCGCTCGTTCGGCGGCCGCCGCGACAACAAGGTCGCCGGCAAGACCGGCACGCTCACGCGCGAGGAGCCCTTCTACATGGAGCACTCGTGGTTCGTGGGCTTCGCGCCGCAGCAGAAGCCCCAGGTGATCGTCTCCGTGGTGCTCGGCAATCCCGAGAGCTGGCACCTGCGCGGCCACGAAGCCGCGCGCCGGCTGATCGACCGGTTCCTTTCGCCGCGCCCGCGTGCGAAGGGCCACAAGTCCTGATCGACGGTCCGGGAGATCGCAGGGAAGGTTTTCGACGCGCGAACGTCGGAATCCGGCGACGGAAATGGTGATACATTCATCGCCGTTCGACCGTCACTGTCCGTCTCGGAGAGGATATTCACGATGAACAGGCTGACTTCGGTTGGGGCGCTTTTTGTGGGCGCCTCGATCACCACGGGCGTTGCGAGCGCCGAGACCCAGTCGGAGATCGCGAACCGCTACAACGAGGAGGGCAAGTCCGCCCTCTACGTGAACAACTACGCGGAGGCGACGCTGAAGTTCCAGCAGGCCGTCGCCCGCGTCGCGGAGCCGAAGTACTTCTTCAACCTGTGCACGTCGATGTTCCAGGAGGGACGCTTCGACGAGTCCATCGTCGCCTGCGAGGCGGTCGGCACGAACGAGTCGTCGTCGCCCGAGCTGAAGACGAAGGCGGAGAAGCTGCTCGTCCGCATCAAGGGTGAGGCGAAGGCCCAGGGCGTCGCGCTCAAGGGCGGCGGCGGTGGCTCCGGCCCCGAGGCCGAGCGCCTGCGCGTGTGCGTCGTCAACCCGCAGGACCCGAGCTGCCAGCAGCAGGAGGCCCCGCCCCCGCCCGACCCGACGTGCGCGGAGAACCCGAACCAGCCGATGTGCCAGCAGGCGCCGCAGGGCGGCCCGCCGATCCAGTTCGCGCGCGGCCGCGCGCCGACGGGCCCGAGCGTGTACTCGGCGGTCACGCCGGAAAACTTCTACACGTGGACGCTCGGCGCCGAGCTGTTCGGCGGCGGCGGCTCGATCGGCCAGGAGGGCGTGTACGGCACGGCCGCGTTCGGTCTGCGCATCAAGGGCGACTACATGCTGAACCGGCAGTCGCGCGTCGGTTCGCAGGCGTACCTGCAGGTCACGCACTTCGACGAGGACCCGAACAACCAGCTGTCGGGCGTCAACACGCTCGACATCATCGACCTCGGCATCGGCCTCTACAAGGAGCTGTGCCCGCGCAGCGCGCCGAACCTGTGCCTGCGCCCGCTCGCCGGCGTGCAGCTGTCGCTGATGTCGCCGCTCGGCGAGCAGAACGAGTTCGGCGAGTCGGTGTTCAACTACGCCGCGATCGGCGGCCGCCTCGAGCTCGGCCTGCAGTACGCGTTCGGCTACCGCCAGGAGCACGTGCTGTCGGCCGGCATCGGCGTGAACTTCTACTCGGCCGTGTTCGCGGACCCGCCGCCGGGTGAGGGCTTCTCGCGCATGGAGGTCGGCCTCGACCGGGGCGGCGCGTTCGGCTACGCCGGCGTCGGCTACACGTACCGGTTCAACACGCCGCTGGGCCGCGGACCGCTCGTGACGCTCGAGTAGCGCACGCGTCGCATCTTCGGCTACCTCGAGAGCCCCGCCCGACCGGCGGGGCTCTCGTGTTTTGAAGCGTGTTGAACCGTGTGTTTTATGCCGCGATCCGTCGACGTGGAATCGGGATCGGGTATCGTCCCGGCGCGCTGCATCAAGGAGTCCGCCATGTCCGCCGCCGCTGACAAGAAGCTCTCTGCGAAACTCACGCTGCCCGACGGCAAGGAGGCGAACCTTCCGGTCGTCGTTGGTACCGAAGACGAGCACGCGATCGACATCCGCTCGCTCCGCAACGAGACGGGTTTCATCACGATCGACACCGGGTACATGAACACGGGCTCGACCACGAGCGCGATCACGTACCTCGACGGCGAGCAGGGCGTCCTGCGCTACCGCGGCTACTCGATCGAGGAGCTCGCGGAGAAGTCGAACTTCGTCGAGACGTCGTACCTGCTCATCTACGGGAAGCTGCCCAACACCCAGGAGCGCGAGCAGTTCGGGACGATGCTCACGCGCCACAGCCTCATCCACGAGGACCTGCACCACTTCTTCGCGGGGTACCCGCCGACCAGCCACCCGATGGCCGTGCTGTCGGCGATGGTGACGTCGCTGTCGGCGTACTACCCCGACTGCCTCGACCGCAACTCGCCGACGGACCTGCACATCGCGCGGCTGCTGTCGAAGGTGCGGACGATCGCCGCCTTCTCGTACAAGAAGAGCATCGGCCAGCCGCTCATGTACCCGAAGAACTCGCTCAAGTACTGCGCGAACTTCCTCCACATGATGTTCGCGGTGCCGAGCGAGGAGTACGTGGTGTCGCCCGTGCTCGAGAAGGCGCTCAACCAGCTCCTGATCCTGCACGCCGACCACGAGCAGAACTGTTCGACGTCGACGGTGCGCATGGTCGGCAGCTCGGGCGCCAACGTGTACGCCGCGATCGCCGCCGGCATCCTCGCGCTGTGGGGCCCGCTCCACGGCGGCGCGAACCAGGCCGTGATCGAGATGCTCGAGGAGATCAAGCTCTCGGGCGGCGACTACAAGAAGTTCGTCGACGACGTGAAGAACAAGCGCGACAACCGCCGCCTCATGGGCTTCGGTCACCGCGTGTACAAGAACTACGACCCGCGCGCGAAGATCCTGAAGAAGATGTGCGACGAGGTCCTCGCGCACCTCGGCATCAAGGACCCGCTGCTCGAGCTCGCGAAGGGGATGGAAGAGATCGCCCTCAAGGACGACTACTTCGTCTCGAAGAAGCTGTACCCGAACGTCGACTTCTACAGCGGCATCATCTATCGCGCGATGGGCATCCCCACGAACATGTTCACCGTCATGTTCGCGCTCGGTCGCCTCCCCGGCTGGATCGCCCACTGGAAGGAGATGGTCGAGGACAAGGACACGAAGATCGGCCGCCCCCGCCAGGTCTACACCGGCGAGCGCCCGCGCAAGTTCGTGCCGATCGATCAGCGCACGTAGCCCCCGCGACGGGTGGGGTTCTTACCGGCAGCCGGTGGGCAGGACGTTCTTCTGGAACTCGCCCTGGTAGTTGCCGGGCGGGTCGTAGTTGCAGACCCAGATGTCGTTGCCGTTGCACTGCGACACCGCGCAGCCGAGCTGCGTGGACCCGCGCCACACGACCTGTGTGAAGTGGCCCGTCTTCATCGAGAAGGCGCCACGCTCGAAGTTGTAGTCGCGAACCTCGTCGTACCACATCTGCAGCACCGACCTGCCGTCGATGCTGCCGGTGGTGCCGGCGGCGAGGTTCTCGCCGAACTTGCCGTTGCTGTGGCCGAACGAGCAGCCCTTGTCGCGGAGCTGGTTCGCCCAGCTCTGCGCGACCGACGCGAGCCTGGGCGACCACACGAGCGGCGCGGCGCAGTGCTGCGCGCGCACGCGGTTGTGCGCGTCGAGCAGCGCCTGCTGATCCTTCGTGACGCCCGACGCTGCGGGCGGCGTCGGCGGCTGGGTGGGTGACGGCCCGACGACCGGTGGCGTCGGCGGTGTTTGCGGCGTCGGTGGCGTGGGCGGCGTGGCCGACGTCGACGAGGCCTGGCAGCTCGCCGGCAGCACGTTCTCCTTGTACCGGCCCTGCCAGTTGCCGGGCGGGTCGTACTGGCAGACCCAGATGTCGTTGCCGTTGCACTGCGACATCGCGCAGCCGAGCTGCGTCGAGCCGCGCCACACGAGCTGCGTGAAGTGCCCCGTGTCCTGCGAGAAGCCGCCGCGATCGAACGCGTACAGCTTGACCTCGTCGTACCACATCTGCGCGACGCTCTTGCCGTCGATGCTGCCGGTGGTGCCCGCGGCGAGGTTCTCCCCGAAGCTACCGCCGCTGTGGCCGAACACGCAGCCGCGCGACTTCAGCTCGTTCGCCCACGACTGCGCGCTCGCCGCGAGCCTGGGCGACCACGCCAGCGGCGCGGCGCAGTGCTGCGCGCGCAGCCGGTTGTGCGCGTCGAGCAGCGCCTGCTCCTGCCGCGGTAGCCCGGCGACCGGCTTCACCGGCGGTGGAGGCGGCGCAGGCGCTGCGGCCGGCGCCGGAGGCGGCGCTGCGGCCGGCCACGGCGACGGTGCAGGCGACGGCGACGGTGCTGGCGAAGGCGATGGCCAGGGCGACGGTGCTGGCGATGGCGACGATGAAGGCGACGGCGACGGCGACGGTGCAGGCGATGCCGACGGCCACGGCGCAGGCGCTGGCGACGGCGCCGCAGACACCGGTGGCTGCCGGGGCTGCGCGTACGGATCCGCGGGATCGCCGGTGCCGGCGTACGGATCCGTCGGCTGCGTCGCGCCCTGCCCGGCCCACGGATCGCCGGCGCCGCCGGGCGGTCCGCTCTGCGTGGTCACACCGGCGGGTTGCTGCTGTCCGTTCTGCTGCGGATAGATCGGCCCGCACGCGGCGAGACCGAGAGCGAGCATCCAAGCACGCATCTGTTTGCCCTTACCGACTGGACGGCCCACCCGTCGATCATGACACGGCCGCATCTTGCAAGTGAGTCGTCGCCGCGCCAGATTCCGGCCGTGCGTCCCACCGTCGCCGAGCCGACATCTGCCGCGATGACCGAAGGCATCCGCGTGCGCGTGCAGTCGCACTACATCGCCGACCAGTCGTCGCCGCGTGACGACCGTTACGTGTTCGCCTACACGATCACGATCTCGAACGAGTCGGACCTCACGGCGCAGCTGCGCACGCGCCACTGGATCATCACGGACGGTCGCGGCGCGATCGAGGAGGTCCGCGGCGACGGCGTCGTCGGCGAGCAGCCGCGCCTCGCGCCCGGCGAGACGTTCCACTACACGTCCGGATGCGTGCTGTCGACGCCCGTCGGCACGATGCATGGCACCTACCGGATGTGGCGCGACGACGGCAGCTTCTTCGACGCGGTGATCGCTCCGTTCTCGTTGGCATCGCCGTTGCGTCCGATCGAAACCAATTGATCCACGCACTTGGGTCGAAAGCGTGGATGTGCGTCCGGGTCGCCCCCGAAATAACGCAAAGCCCTGTCGTAAGCTGAGCGTCTATACGGCCGTAGTCCCATGACGATGCTCACGAGGGCCGAACGCGAAGCGGCCACTGCGAACGCGCTGGTCAACGCCGCCAAGGCGGGAGATCCGCGCGCGTTCGACGCGCTCGTCGTGCGCTACCGCAAGCGCATCTTCGCTCTCGCGCTCCACGTCAGCGGCTCCTCCAGCGAGGCCGACGACATCGTCCAGGACGTGTTCCTGAAGGCGTACCGCAAGCTCGCCGAGTTCGAGGGGCGCAGCCAGTTCTTCACGTGGGTCTATCGCATGACGGTCAACCGCGCGCTCAACGCGCGCCGCGACCGCACGCGCCGCGGCGAGGACGGCGAGGACCCGCGCCTCGAGCTCGCCGTCGCCGTCGACGCGCGCAGCAACCCGAGCCGCGCCGCCGAGCTGCGCCAGAACTACGCGCGCCTCCTGCGCGCGCTCGACGCACTCCCCGCCGAGATGCGCACGACGGTGATCCTCGTGTCGCTGCAGGGCATGTCGCACGGTGAGGTCGCGGTCGTGCAGAACGTCAGCGAGGGGACGATCGCGTGGCGCATGCACGAGGCGCGGCGCCGCCTGCACGAGGCGATGATGCCCGAGAAGCTCCAGCGCAAGCGCGAGCTGTCCGCCGAGCTGGTGCGCGCGCTCGGCGAGCACGGGCTGCTCGTTCCCGTGTACGAGAACTGAGCGCCGCGCGGGGCACCTCGGTTGCACCCACTCTCCCACAAGGAGAGTCCCATGAAGCGCACAAGCTGGCTTCTCGCAGGCGTCCTTCTGCTCGCCACCGGCGGCGCGTGCCGCGAAAACGAGCACAAGGGTGCGGCGAAGAAGTCTGTCGAAGAACAAACGAAGTCCGGCAAGGAGCAGCTCAACAAGGGCAAGGAGCAGCTCAACAAGGGCCAGGAGAACCTCAAGCAGGGCCAGGAGAAGATGGAGCAGGGCCAGGAGAAGGGCCAGGAGAAGGCCCGCGAGTCCGAGCCCGAGAGCACGCAGCCCTCTCCGTCGTCGGGTCAGCAGGGCACGAAGGACTCGTCGTCGTCGCCCGGCAAGCAAGACGATCCGCCCGACACGTCGGGGCAGCAGTCGGGGCAGTCGGCGCAGTCGGACACCCCCGACAAGCCGATGCAGTCCGCACAGTCGCCGCAGCCCGGCGGCACATCGGGACCGTCCGGCATGCCGGGCGGTCCGACGGGCACGTCGGGCGGCATGCAGGGCCCGACGGCGACGCAGCCGGATCAGCCGAGCTCGGGTGAGCCGCAGCCGAGCACGCCGCCGCCGAGCACGCCGTCATCGCCGAGCACGCCGGATTCCTCCGGCGCGACCGGCGCGGACACCGGCGGCGACATGGGCGCCGGTGCGAACAAGCCCGGCGCGAGCGACGGCGGCGGGATGAAGGCCTACGACTTCTCGCAGCGGGATCAGCTGGCGAACGACGCCGCGAAGCGCGTCGAGGTCATCGACAAGAAGATCACGACCATCGAGGCCGACCCGGCGAAGAAGGACCAGGCGCAACAGCTCACCGTCCGCCGCGAGCAGGTCGTCCGCAGGATCGGCGAGGCCGGCAACCAGACCGAGAAGACCTGGGTCACCTACCGCACCGGGTTGCAGCGCGATCTCAACCAGCTCCAGCAGGACGTCGACACCGCCTCGAAGGGCGGCTGACCTCCGTCGCCGCTACGACTCGAGCGAGTACGGGCCGCCCTTGTCGAGGGCGCGCTGGTAGGCGGGCCGCGCGCGGAACGTGTCGACGAGCTTCCGGATCCGCTCGACCGAGACGCCGAGGCCGCCGCCGCGCGCGACGATCGCCTCGCAGCCGAAGCTCATCTGGATGTCGGCGGCGGTCAGCTCGTCGCCGGCGAACCACGCGTGCTTCGCGAGGTGATCGTCGAGGAACGCGAGGTGCCGCTTCAGGTTCGGATCGACGAACGTGTCGCTCACCGTGTTCGCGATCTTCTTCGCGACCGGCCGCACGAGGAACGGCGCCTTCGCCTTGATGCGGTTGCACACCAGCTTCAGCAGCAGGTTCGGCATCAGCGAACCCTCGGCGTAGTGCATGAAGTAGCGATAGTCGCGGTACGCCGGCGTGCCGGCGGGCGGCACGAGGCGCCCCTTGCCGTGCTGCTCGACCAGGTGCTCGAGGATCACGGCCGACTCCGCGATCACGACGCCGCCGTCGGAGATCACCGGCGACTTGCCGAGCGGGTGGATCTTCTCGAGCGAGCGCGGCGCGAGCATCGTCTGCGGGTCGCGCTCGTACTTCACGATCTCGTACGGGAGCTCGAGCTCCTCGAGCAGCCACAGCACGCGCTGGCTGCGCGAGTTGTTGAGGTGGTGGACCGTGATCACGGGCCACGCTGTATCACGTATAACGCGCACCATGGCGAAGCTCCCCACCCGCTCCCCGACGCACGAAGACGTCCCCCTCGCACGCCTGTCGTCGATGGGCCTCGAGCTCGAGGAGCTCGCCGGCGACGACGGCGCGATCACCCTGCCCGCGCTCGTCGAGCTCGCCGAGGATCGCGGCCGCCCCGCGAGCCACTACCTCGCCGCGGTCGCGCTCGCGACCGAGCTCGCCATCGCGCCGCCGGATCGCGATGCGCCGCTCGAAATTGTCGTGTGCGCCGGCACGTGTCAGCGCTACGGAGCACTCGATCTGCTCGATCACCTGGTGACGAAGTGGCAGAACGCCCCGGCGTTTCGCCTGCGCACCGTGACGTGCCTCGATCGGTGCGATAGCGCGCCCACGTGCGAGCTGCGCGGTGCGCACGGCCAGCTCGTCGTCGCGCCGGCCACCGCGGCGACTGTCGATGAAGCGATCAACTCCCTGTCGTAAACCCGACGGCGTCGTCGCACGTGTCGCACGCGCCGCAGGTCTGGCGCGTCATCGGCGACGGAGCTAGCCTGACCGGACCGTGTTGCGCCTGACCAAGGTCAACAAGTACTACCGGGTCGGGACGCACAGCCTCCACGTCCTCCGCGACATCGACTTCGAGGTCGAGGACGGCGAGTTCGTCGCGATCATGGGCTCGTCGGGCTCGGGCAAGTCGACGCTGCTCAACATCCTCGGCATCCTCGACGACTACGACTCCGGCGAGTACCGCCTCGGCGACACGATCATCCGCGATCTGTCCGAGAGCCGCGCGGCGCACTTCCGCAACCGGCTCATCGGCTTCGTGTTCCAGTCGTTCAACCTGCTGCCGTTCAAGACCGCCCTCGAGAACGTCGCGCTGCCGCTCTACTACCAGGGCGTCGCGCGCCGCAAGCGCAACCAGATCGCGATGGGCTTCCTCGAGCGCGTCGGCCTGCGCGACTGGGCGGACCACACGCCGTCGGAGATGTCGGGCGGTCAGAAGCAGCGCGTCGCGATCGCGCGCGCGCTCATCGGCAAGCCGCGCCTGATCCTCGCCGACGAGCCGACCGGCGCGCTCGACAGCGAGACCTCGGCCCAGATCATGGAGCTGATGTCCGAGATCAACCGCAGCGGCATCACGGTCCTCATCGTCACGCACGACCCCGAGGTCGCCGCGCGCTGCCAGCGCACGATCCGCCTGAAGGACGGCAAGGTGATGAGCCCCGAGGCCGCCGCCGCCGCCGCGGCCGCCGCGAGCCACCCGGGGATGCGGGCGGCGACGTGATCGTCCTCCTGGTGCTCGGGCTCCCGCTCGCCCTCGGCCTGCTGCTGTTGCTCCTCTACATCGCGATCGCGTTCGCGCGCATGGGCTTCATCGGCGTCATGCAGTGGCGCGACCTGTTCTCGCTCGACCGCTGGCAGGAGGTGTTCTCGACGATCGGGCGCAACAAGCTGCGCACCGCGCTCACCGCGATCAGCATCGCGTGGGGCATCTTCGTCCTCGTCTTCCTGCTCGGCCTCGGCCGCGGCCTGTCGAACGGCGTCGAGAAGAGCTTCGCGCGCGACGCGACGAACGGCGTGTGGATGAGCGCCGGCAAGACGTCGGAGCCGTACGGCGGCTTCGACATCGGCCGCCGCATCATGTTCGACAACCGCGACTACGACCGCGCGAAGAAGGTCGACGGCGTCGAGCACATGGCGGCGCAGCACTGGATCCGCGGGCAGCGCTGGGGCGGCTTCATGACCCGGCGCAACGGCAAGGCGAACGCGTTCGCGATCAACGCCGTGCACGCCGACGCGAACTTCCTCGCGAAGCACGACATCGTGCAGGGCCGCTTCCTCAGCGCGGGCGACATCCTCGAGAAGCGCAAGTCCGCCGTGATCGGCAACATGGTGCGCGAGTTCCTGTTCGCGCCCGGCGAGGACCCGGTCGGCGAGTGGATCCTCGTCGCGGGCGTGCCGTTCGAGGTCGTCGGCGTGTTCAGCGACCCGCAGGGCAGCGAGCAGGAGCGCCAGGTGTACGTCCCGGTGACGACGGCGCAGCTCGCGTTCTCCGGCGGCGACAAGATCGGCACGATCCAGCTCACGGTGGGCGACGCCTCGGCGTCCCAGACCGAGGCGATCATCGATCAGATCCGCGGGCAGCTGTCCGAGCGCCATGGCTTCTCGCCGACCGACAAGATGGCCGTGCGCGTGCAGAACAACGTCGAGGTGTCCGCGCGGTTCCGGTCGCTGTTCTGGATGATCTCGACGTTCGTCGTCGTGATCGGCCTCGGCACGCTCGCGGCCGGCGTCGTCGGCGTGTCGAACATCATGATGATCGCGGTCAAGGAGCGCACGAAGGAGATCGGCGTGCGCAAGGCGCTCGGCGCGACGCCGCGCTCGATCATCTTCATGATCATCCAGGAGGCCGTGTTCCTGACCGGCGTCGCCGGCACGCTCGGCCTCGCGGGCGGCGTGCTCGCGCTCCAGCTCGTCGAGCGCTGGGTCGAGAGCGACTTCATCGTCAACCCGCGGATCGACATCGGCACCGGCGTCTCGGCGACGATCTTCCTCGTGCTCGCCGGCGCGCTCGCCGGCTACTTCCCGGCGCGCGCCGCCGCGAAGGTCAACCCGATCCACGCGCTGAGGGATCAGTAGCGATGTTCGATCTCGACAAGTGGAAGGAGATCTGGGCGACGCTGCGCTCGAACCGGCTGCGCACGTTCCTCACGGCGTTCGGCGTGTTCTGGGGAATCCTGATGCTGATGCTGATGCTGATGTTCGGCAGCTCGCTGGAGTCGGGCTCGAAGCGCCAGATGAAGGGGATGGCCACGAACCTCCTGTTCGTGTGGGGCCAGCAGACGACCGTCGCGTACGACGGCCTGCCGCCCGGGCGCGGCGTGCGGTTCAAGACGAGCGACATCGAGGTGCTGCGCCGCCTGCCCGGCGTGGAGTGGCTCGCGCCGCGCCTCCAGCTCGGCGGCTTCATGAACAACTTCACCGTCGGGCGCGAGAGCAAGACCGGCTCGTTCACGGTGATGGCGGACTACCCGGAGTTCAAGAACATCGTCGCGTTCGCGTACGAGGCCGGGCGCTTCATCAACGAGCGCGACATCGCCGAGAACCGCAAGGTGTGCGTGATCGGCAAGGCCGTGCGCGAGCAGCTGTTCGAGCCCGGCGAGAAGGTCATCGGCGACTACATCAAGATCAGCGGCGTCTACTTCCAGGTCGTCGGCGTCACCACGACGCTGCGCACCGGCCAGCAGGGCGAGCGCGACGCGAACACGATCTTCGTGCCGTTCACGACGCTGAAGTCCGCATTCAAGATGGGCGACCGCGTCGGCTTCTTCGCGATGACGGCGAAGCCCGGCGTCGACGGCCCCGAGCTCGAGCGGCAGGTGAAGGACGCGCTGCGCCGCCAGCACCGGGTCGCGCCCGAGGACAACCTCGCGATCGGCTCGTTCAACATGTTCGTCATGTTCGACAAGCTCAACACGGTGTTCCTCGTGCTCGCGCTCCTGGGCTGGCTCGTCGGCGGCGCCACGCTGCTGGCGGGCGTCGTCGGCGTGTCGAACATCATGCTGATCACGGTGAAGGAGCGCACGAAGGAGATCGGCGTGCGCAAGGCGCTCGGCGCGACGCCCTACTCCATCGTCACGATGGTGATGAAGGAGTCGATCATCCTCACCGCGATCGCGGGGCTCATCGGCGTCGCCGTCGGCGTCGGCTTCCTCGCGCTCGGCCACTTCGCGCTCGCCCAGGCGCAGGATTCTCCGATGGGCCCGCCCGACGTCAGCCTGTGGACGGTGATGAAGGCCGTCGGGATCCTCGTCACCGCCGGCGCCCTCGCCGGCATCATGCCCGCGTCCCACGCCGCCTCGATCAAGCCGATCGAGGCGCTTCGAGCCGAGTGAGCCAGCCCATGAAACGTATCCTCACGTACCTCGTCGCCCTCATCATCGCCGGCGCCATCATCGCGGCCTTCGCGTTCCTCTACGTCACCTCGCAGAAGAAGGACGTCATCTACGAGACGGAGACGCCCGAGAACGGGGACGTCACGAAGAAGACGGTGGCGACCGGATCGATCATCCCGCGCCAGGAGGTCGAGGTGAAGCCCAAGGTGTCGGGCGTGCTCGCCGAGCTCTACGTGGACGCCGGCAAGATCGTGAAGAAGGGCGACCCGCTCGGCAAGATCGCGATCATCCCCGACGCGATGGCGACGAACCAGGCCGAGGCCGCGGTGCGCACGGCGCAGATCGCGTTCGAGAACGCGAAGCGCGAGCTCGCGCGCAACGAGGACCTGTTCGCGAAGGGCGTGATCGCCGACGCCGAGCTGCAGAAGTTCCGCGTCGAGTTCCGCCTGCGCCAGCAGGAGCTCGCGACGGCGGGCTCGAACCTGCAGCTCGTCAAGGAGGGTCAGACGGCGAACCAGGGCAAGGCGTCGACGCTGATCGTGACGGCGACGGTCGACGGCATGGTCATCGACGTCCCGGTCAAGGTCGGCTTCTCCGTGATCCAGGCGAACAACTTCAACGCCGGCACGACGATCGCCGTGATCGCGAACATGGACGACATGATCTTCCAGGGCCGCGTCGACGAGGCGGAGGTCGCGAAGATCAAGGAGGGCATGAAGCTCGCGATCAAGGTCGGCGCGCTCGACAAGGACATGCTCGACGGCACGCTCGAGTTCATCGCCCCCAAGGGCAAGGAGATCGACGGCGCGATCCAGTTCGAGATCAAGGCGGCGGTGAAGAAGAAGGACAACGTCACGATCCGCGCGAACTACAGCGCGAACGCCGACATCGTCCTCGAGGAGGTGAAGAACAAGCTCACGATCCGCGAGGCGCTCGTGCAGTACAAGGACGACAAGCCGTTCGTCGAGATCGAGGGCGCGCCGCAGATGTTCACGAAGAAGGACGTGAGGCTCGGCCTCTCCGACGGCATCAAGGTCGAGGTCCTCGAGGGCGTCGCCCCGACCGACCGGATCAAGATCCCCGACAACGCCGGCCCGGCGATGATGGGCGGCGGTCCCGGTGGACCCGGTGGCCCCGGTGGGAAAGGCCCGGGTCGCCCGCCGGGGGCGCGGAAGTAGCGAACCTGCGAGATCTCCTCACAGGATCTCCTCACAGGAGCCCCCTTACCGAGGACACTCCGACGCGTGCTAGCGTCGGATCTCGATGCCCCCTACCCGGCTCGGTGCGATCGACGCGGGATCGAACGCGATCCGCGTCGTCATCGGCGAGCTCGTCCCGGGTGACCTCGTACGCATCGAGGCGGAGCGCGTGCCGGTGCGCCTCGGCCACGGCGCGTTCACGCGCGGCGAGCTCGACTCCGAGACGATCGATCACGCGGTCGCCGCGTTCGTCCACTTCCGCGAGCGCTTCGACGCACACGGCGTGACGCTGTACCGCGCCGTCGCGACGAGCGCGGTGCGGGCCGCGTCCAACCGCGACGTCCTCCTCCACCGCCTCTACCACGAGGCCGGGATCGAGCTCGAGGTCATCGACGGCGACGAGGAGGCGCGGCTCGTGCGCAAGGCCGTCATCGCGAGGCTCGGGTCCTACGCCGGCGGCTCCTCCGGACCCTCGCCGATCGCGACGGTCGGCACGAGCCTGCCGCCGGGGCTGTCGCTGCGCGCGATCCTGGACCTCGGCGGCGGCAGCCTCGAGGTCAACCTGCGCTCGGGGTCGGCGTGGCGCGCGCACTCGCTGCCGGTCGGCACCGTGCGCCTGCTCGAGACGTTCGGCCTGAACGGGCCGATCAACGACGCCGAGGCGGGGATGGTGCGCCGCTACACGGCGACGCTCATGCAGATCCCGCACTCGCCGCCGCCGGGCGGCGTCGCGGCGGCGACGGGCGGCAACGCCGAGGCGCTCGTGAAGATCCTCGGCGACAGCCACCCGCAGCTGCCGAGCTTCGAGCTCGGCGCGCTCGAGAAGGCGCTGCCGGCGATCGTCGGCGCGAGCGTCGAGGAGCGCATGGATCGCTACGGGGTCAAGCGCGACCGCGCGGAGGTGCTCGGCATCGCGGCGCTCGTGTTCGCGACGGCGGCGCGCCAGCTCGGCCTGACGCGGCTGTACTCGCCGGGCGTCGGCGTGCGCGAGGCCGTGCTGCTCGAGCTCGCCGAGACGGCGCGCGAGGAGGCGCAGCGGGCCGAGGGTGCGCACGACAAGGCGCTGCTCACGGCGGCGCGCAGCTTCGCGAACCGCGTCGACCACGACACCACGCACGGCGAGCACGTGCGGCAGCTCGCGCGCGCGCTGTTCCACCAGCTGCGCGACGTGCACGGCGTCCCCGACGACCGCGGCGTCTTGCTCGAGGTCGCGGCGCTCCTGCACGACGTCGGCGAGGTCGTGAACCCGCGCGGCCACCACAAGCACAGCGAGTACATGATCCGGTGGGCGCGCATCCCCGGGCTCGACGACACGTCGCGCGAGATGGTCGCGCTGATGGCGCGCACGCATCGCAAGGACGCGGCGCGCGCGAAGCAGCTGATCGCCGAGTCGCCGCTGCCCAAGGAGCTGCGCGCCCAGGTGCGCAAGCTATCCGCGTTTCTGCGCCTCGCGGACAGCCTCGACTCCAACCACCGCTCGCGCGTCGAGCAGGTCGTCGCGACGCGCATGGGCGACGCGATCGTGCTCGACCTCGTCGTGCGCGACGGGCCGTCCCGCGACGACGCCCAGCTGCTGCGCAAGGCCGACCTCCTGTCGGAGGAGCTGGGCCTGCAGGTGAAGATGACCGTCGGGCGCCCGATGCCCGGGGTGGACCTCGCGGCGGCTGCGTCGGGAGGCATGACCGCCGCGCGCCAGCGCGAGCGCTGAATCACAGCGGGCGCGTGCGGAAACATGGTATGCGCCGGCCATGCGCGTGCGTGCCGGTCTGCTCGTGTTCCTCCTCGCGTGTGGCGCCGACGACGACGGGCCCGTCGGGCCGATCGGCGCGCGCATCACGCACTACGACTATCGCTTCGACCTCGACAGCCTCGCGGCGCACGCGACGGTGACCGCCGCGGTCGAGACGGCCGGCAACTGCATCTCGCTGCCGTTCCGCGCCGAGGGCTTTGCCGCCGACACGGCGAAGGTCGACGGCGCCGCGCCGAAGGCCGGCTCGACGCTCGACGGCTCGACGCTGACGCTGTGCGGGCCGGGGCACGCCGCCGGCGAGACGATGACGCTCGACGTCGACCTCGCGATCCCGCGGCGCACGCTGTCGACGAGCCAGGTCGGCTTCTCGATCAAGAAGGACGCCCAGGACAACCCGTTCTATTACCTGGTGAGCTGGGTCAACGGCTGCGATCAGTTCGGGCCGTGCGACTCGGCGCCGTCGGCGTTCGCGACGTACACGTTCCACGTCACGCACCCCGACGGCATCATGGTGCGCTGCCCCGGCGCGATCACCGAGGTCTCGCCGACCGAGACGACGTGCGACTTCACCGCCGACGGCGGGCCGACGTACTCGACGTTCGGCGTCGCCGCGTACCCGGCGGCGGCGTGGCCGCAGACCGACAAGGGCATGTGGGGCTCGACGCACGCGATCGTGTACGACCGCCCGGGCACGAACGTCGCGGCGGCGATCGATCCCGCGTACCACGACGGCTTCGTGAAGTTCATGGAGTCGACGTTCGGGCCGTATCCGTTCGGCGGCGAGCTGCGCATCCTGACGGCGCCGACGTACTGGAGCGGCTTCGAGCACCCCGGCAACATCATCCTCGCCGACACGCTCGCGCGCGGTGGGTCGTCGTACCTGCACCCGGTCGCGCACGTCCTCGATCACGAGATCGCGCACATGTGGGCCGGCGATCAGACGACGCTCGCGGCGACCTACGACTTCGTCTGGAAGGAGGCGATGGCCGAGTACCTCTCGTACGTCTACGAGGACATGGCCGATCGGCCGGCGGCGAACGCGACGGTCGCCGCGTGGAAGAGCTTCTCGTCGAGCGCGACGTTCTTCCCGGTGCCCGGCGAGAAGCCGGAGCTGTTCGACTACTACGGCGACGCGTACGGCCCGGGGCCGATGATCCTGTTCCGCCAGCTCGAGGTGCTGACGTCGCGGGAGCAGGTCATCGCCGCGCTGAAGACGGTGCTCGGGCGCCCGCGCGCGCTGTCGGTCGACGAGCTGGTCGCGGCGCTCGCGCAGGCGACCGGGCTCGACCTCACCGAGTACGCGAACGCGTGGCTGAAGGGGACGGGTGTGCCTGCGTGGCCGCGCATCGCGCTGACCTTCACGCCGGGAGCGGCGGGCACGAGCACGCTGCAGGTGACGCAGACGAACCCGAGCAAGCGCACGTGTAAGTTCAGCGTGATGCTCGTCGGCGCTCCCGGCGAGACGGCGCTCGTCGCCGTCGACACGTTCCGCAACGGCACGACGCAGACGATCGACGTGCCGACGCCGGCGTTCACCGTGACGCAGACGGTGCTCGATCCGCTGCGGGAATGTCTGGTGTTCCCGTCGAACGTGAGCGGGCCTAACGTCGAGGCGCCGTCGAGCTTACAGCCTCGTCGCGCGATCGAACCGTGGCGAACCGCCCCATCGGCGATGTGACCCCGA
This sequence comes from Deltaproteobacteria bacterium, assembly GCA_019637375.1. GTDB lineage: Bacteria > Myxococcota_A > Polyangia > Haliangiales > Haliangiaceae > JABFXX01. The sequence goes on from JAHBVW010000036.1 coordinate 68,809, forward strand.
ATGTTTTCGGTTCGGGGCCGCCACCTCGCCGAGACTTTTTGATATCCGTTGCAGCACAAGGAGCCTGCAACACATGCGTCTTCACACTCTTCTTCTGGCGGGGCTCGCGATCGCGACGCTGACCGCGTGTCCCAAGGGCGGCGTTCCCGGTACGGGCGGTCTCTCGAAGATCAAGGACAAGGCCGACGACGCCAAGGCGGCGTCCGGCGACGGGCCCGTCGATGCGAACGGGTGCGGCGGCTTCGCGTCGGCGGGTGACGCCGGCCGCAAGCTGAAGCTGTTCCTGCAGGCGACGCAGGATCTCGAGAAGGCGACCACCGAGACGGTCGACGTGGTGAAGCAGAGCTGCATCATCATGGGCAACGAGCTCGGCATGACCGATGCCGACTACAAGGGCGAGACCAAGGACATCTGCGCCACCGTCTACGGCCGGATCACCGACGGGATGAAGGTCGCGTTCAAGGCGCAGGCCGGCATCAAGATCAAGGTCACGCCGGCGGTGTGCCGCGTCGACGCGCAGGCCCAGGCGCAGGCCGCCGCGCAGTGCGAGGCGAAGGCCTCGGCCGACATGAAGGTCTCGTGCACCGGCGTCTGCCACGGCAAGTGCGACGGCACCTGTGAGGGTGGCAACGCGGGCGGCAAGTGCGACGGCAAGTGCTCGGGCACGTGCAACGGCCAGTGCGAGGGTTCCGCGGACGTCAACGCGTCGGCGCAGTGCCGCGCGAGCGCGTCGGTGAAGGCGTCGGTCGAGGTGCAGTGCACCGAGCCGTCCGTCGACATCCAGACGGATGCGAAGCTCGTCGTCGACAAGACGAAGGCGGAGCAGACGATCAAGGCGCTGAAGGCCGGCCTCCCGAAGATCCTCTCGGTGAAGTCGCGCCTCGTGCCGCTCGCGTCCGCGGTCAAGAACTGGGTCGCCAGCGCCCAGGAGCTGAAGAGCGCCGGCGCCAGCCTCGCGAACCAGTTCAAGGACCAGGCGCTGTGCGTGACGGGCCAGATCGCGGCGGCCGCGAAGGCCGTCGGCAAGATCGAGGCGAACGTCAGCGTCTCCGTGTCGGTCTCGGCCTCGGCCAGCGGCAGCTTCGGCGGCGGCTGAGTTTCTCGTTCGTTCGTCGGAAAGCCACGGGTGACCGTGGCGGCGGGAGCGACTTTGGTGTAGCTAGCGTCCCATGAAGACGCTCACCGAGTTCTCGACGCTCACCCTCCGCAGAGCCGCCGAGGCCCGCGCGGGCGCCGGTGAGCCCGAGGCGGCCGCGGCTCCAGAAGCTGCGGCGCCCGCCCCCGCCGTCGAAGGCGGCGAAGGCGGTGAGGCCGCTGAAGGCGGTGGTGACGGTGCAGGTGAAGGTGAAGGTGCAGGCGCCGAGGGCGGCGAAGCAGTCGCGGCGGAGCCCGCGGCGGCGGCGCCCGACCCGCGCATGCAGAAGGTCATCGACCACGTCGCGAACGAGCTGTCGGTGCAGCCGGATCGCGCGGCGCGCCTGCTCGAGGCGCTCGACATCATCGGCGGGCGCCTCGACCAGGTCCGCCTCGTGCGCGTGTACCAGGGCGAGACCGGTCCGCACGGCGCGGTCTCGCGCGGCGAGTTCCACTACGTCATCGACCGCGTCGCCGGTCAGGGCGGCGGCCGGCGCCGCGACGATCGCGGCGACCGCGGCGGCCGCGGCGGTGGCGATCGCGGCGGTCGCGGTGGTGGTGGTGGTGGTGGCGGCGGTCGCGGCGGCGGCGGCGGCCCTGGTGGCGGCGGCGGTGGCTTCGGCGGCGGCGAGCGGCGCGACAAGCCGCGCGGCCTCGGCAGCCTCGTGCACGGCGCCGCGAAGGAAGAGCCCAAGGGCGACGAGCGCGTCGGTCGCGGCGAGATGCCGCGCGCCGGCATCGGCTGGCAGCTGACGGCCGCGCCGCGCGATGCCGGCGGCGAAGGCCGCGGTCGCGGTCGCGGTGGCCCGGGCGGCGATCGTCGCGATCGCGGTCGCGGCCGTGGTCCGGGCGGACCTCGCGGCCCCGGCGGCCCCGGCGGCGGGCCGGGTGGTCACGATCGCGGCGGTCCGCGCGGTCCCCGCGGACCCCGTGGCGGCGGTGGTGGTGGTGGCGGCGGCGGGCCGCGCGAGCCGCGCCTGGGTCCCGACGGGCAGCCCCTGCCGTTCGAGGGTCGTCCCGGCGATCAGCCGCCTCGCGAGCACCGTCCCCGCTCGGGCGGCAACGAGGGGCCGCGGGAGCCGCGCCTGGGCCCCGACGGGCAGCCCCTGCCGCCGCGCCCCCGGCGCGAGCGCAAGCCCATCGGCCCCGACGCGAATGGCCTCGGACCCGACGGAAAGCCTTGGGATCCGGAGCGCCGCGCGAAGCGCCAGGCCGAGCGCGATGCGCAGCGTCCCGCGCACCCGATGAATAGCGGTGATCAGCCGGTCGTCGATACGCAGCCGCCGTCGGAGTCCCCGGCGGAGGCGCCGAAGGCCGAATAGCCGGTCCGATTAGCGTCAGCCAGATCACACCGCCGAAACTGCGCACGTTCGACGGTGTCTACGGGATACACTCTGCCGAAGAGAGGACTGCCCATGCGTCACCTGATGTCTGCAGTCGTCGTAGTCGCCGTCGTGTGTGCGGGCTCTGCTTCCGCCGACATCACGTCGCGGAACGTGATCGCCACGTTCAAGGGTCAGCTCGTCGTCACCAAGGCCGAGCTCAGCGAGGCCAAGACCGACAAGGACACGATCGCGAAGATCAACGCCGAGAAGCTGAAGGAAGTCGTCGGCGAGGCGAACGAGGACGTCACGTACTGGCACTTCCACTACACGGCGTTCCTCAACCGCTCCGGGGACACGCGCCTGAAGATGGAGTTCTACAAGGACGGCAAGACGTACGCCGCCGACAAGCGCCTCGAGAACATCGACCCGAAGTCGGGCGTGCTCACCGGCGAGATCAGCATCTCCGAGGACGACGGCCTCGCGAAGGGCAAGTCCTACGTCGTCAAGCTCGTGACGGACAAGGACGTCGTCGTCGCGTCGACGCCCCTCGTCTTCAAGTAGCGGCTACCGCAGGCTGCGCGCGGCGTCGGCGACGTGCTGCGCGGTGATGCCGAACTTCTCCAGGAGGACCTCGCCGGGCGCGGACGCGCCGAAGCGGTCGAGGCCGATCGCGATGCCGGCGTCGCCGATGTGCTCGCGCCAGCCGAACGTGGCGCCGGCCTCGACGGAGATGCGCTTGCGCTGGCCCGGCGGTAGCACCGCGTCGCGGTAATCGGCGGGCTGCGCGCGGAACAGCTCCCACGACGGCATCGACACGACGCGCGCGGCGATGCCGTCCTTCGCGAGGAGCTCGCGCGCGGCGAGCGCGAGCGAGACCTCGGAGCCGGTCGCGATGAGGAGGACGTCGGCGCCGTCGGCGAGGACGTACGCGCCCTTCTCCGCGTCGGGCGCGCCGGGCGGCGCGATCATCGGCAGGTCCTGGCGCGACAGCACGAGCGCCGTCGGGCCGTGCGTGCGGCGCATCGCGACGCGCCAGCCGGCGATCGTCTCGTTCGCGTCGGCGGGGCGGAACGTGACCAGGTTCGGCATCGCGCGCAGCGACATCAGGTGCTCGACGGGCTGGTGCGTCGGGCCGTCCTCGCCGAGGCCGATCGAGTCGTGCGTCCACACGTAGATCGCCGGCGCCTGGTTGAGCGCGGCGAGGCGCACCGGCGGGCGCATGTAGTCGGAGAACACGAAGAACGTGGCGACGAAGGGCCGCGTCCCGCCGTGGTAGAGCATGCCGTTCATGATCGAGCCCATCGCGTGCTCGCGGACGCCGAAGCGCAGGTTGCGGCCGAGGCCGGTGCGCTCGTAGTCGCCGCCCGCGACGATCGTCTTCGTCGAGCCGCCGAGGTCGGCGTCGCCGCCGACGAACCACGGGATCTGCTGCGCGAGGGCACCCATGATCTTGCCCGACGCCGAGCGCGTCGCGACCGGCGCCGTGAAGCTCGGCAGCGCGCCGTCCCAGCCCGGAGGGAGCTCGTTCGCGAACGCGCGCTCGAGGTCGCGCGCGAGGTCGGGGTGCGCGGCCTTGTACGCCGCGAGCTTCTCGCGCCACGCCGCGTGCGCCGCCTCGCCGCGCCCGACCGCCTCGCCCAGGTGCGCCGCGGCGTCGGCCGGCACGTGGAAGAACGCCTTCGGGTCCCAGCCGAGCGCCGCCTTCGTCGCCGCGACCTCCGCGTCGCCGAGCGGCGAGCCGTGCGCCGAGCTCGTGTTCGCCTTCTTCGGCGAGCCGTAGCCGATCGTCGTGCGCACGACGATCATGGACGGCCGGGCCTTCTCCGCCTGCGCCGCGCGGATCGCGGCGTCGATCCCGGCGAGGTCGTGGTTGCCGTCGGCGACGTGCAGCACGTGCCAGCCGAGCGCCTCGTAGCGCTTGCCGACGTCCTCGCTCATGATCAGCGACAGCGGCCCGTCGAGCGTGATCTCGTTCGCGTCGTACAGGTAGATGAGCTTGCCGAGGCCGAGGTGCCCGGCGAGGCTCGCCGCCTCGAACGCGACGCCCTCCATCACGTCGCCGTCGGAGACGAGCGCGTACGTGTAGTGGTCGATGATGTCGTGCCCGGGGCGATTGAACAGCTGCGCGAGGAAGCGCTCGGCGAGCGCCATGCCGACCGCGTTCGCGGCGCCCTGCCCGAGCGGCCCCGTCGTCGCCTCGACGCCGGGCGTGTGGTGCCACTCCGGGTGCCCCGGCGTCTTGCTGCCCCACTGGCGGAACGCCTTCAGGTCGTCGAGCGAGACGTCGTAGCCGGTCAGGTGCAGGAGCGCGTACAGGAGCATCGAGCCGTGACCGGCCGACAGCACGAAGCGATCGCGATCGAACCACTGCGGCGCACGCGGGTCGTGCTTCAGGTGGTGCTGCCACAGCGCGTACGCCATCGGTGCGGCGCCGAGCGGCAGCCCCGGGTGGCCGGAGTTCGCCTTCTGCACGGCATCGATCGAGAGCGTGCGGATCGTGTTGATCGCGAGCGTCGAGAGGTCGGTCATCGTGGGGCGGTGCTACCATACGCGGCTCCATGAGGGGCGCCGCTCTGTCCATCGTCCTCGGTACGTTCACGCTCACCACGCTGGCCACCTGCAGCGGCCCGGCGAAACCGGGTCCTGATCCGGTGAAACCACCGATCGCCGATCCCACGAAGCCCGGTCCCGGCTCGGGCTCGCAGGCGTGGGACGAGCACGGCGATCCGTGCGCCGATCCGTGCGCGGATCCCTGCGCCGATCCCGGCGGCGGCGAGGGCTCGAAGGTCGAGAAGTGGACGCCGACGGGCCCCGACACGGCGTACGAGACGTTCGCGCCGCCGTGGAAGAAGGTCGGCGTCGGCCAGACGATCTCGTTCTCGACGGCGGTGATCGACCAGGACCTCGACGAGACGCGCGTGACGGTGACGTCGATGCCCAAGACGGCGAAGTTCGACGCGATCACGCAGACGGTCGTGTGGACGCCGTCGAAGGAGGACCAGCCGGCGGGCAAGTTCGTCCTCGAGGTGCGGCAGCCGTTCCGCAAGAAGCAGGACCGCATCGACTGGTCGATCGAGGTCACCGACAAGGCGCAGCCGGAGCCGGTCGCCGAGCGCCTGAGCGCGACGATCGAGACGCTCCTCATGATCCGCGAGCCCAAGCGGCTCGAGCAGATCAACAAGGACTGGCCGTTCGACAAGGTGCTGCTCGCCGGCGCGGAGGGCTTCAAGTGGCAGTTCTCGGCGGAGAACCGCGCGAAGCTGACCGGCACGCTCGAAAAGCAGAAGCTGTTCGAGGGCTTCCTCACGGCGCTCGCGCAGACGCACAAGAACCCGCGGCTCGATCCGGCGTCGCCGAAGTTCGACAGGGACGTGTTCGGCGATCCGGCGGCGTGGAAGATCGTCACGGTGCGCCCGCGCATCGACCGCGCGTGGACCGAGATGCGCATCGTCTACCAGGCGGTGAAGGCGCACGAGCCGGTGTTCGCGATGTTCCGCATCCGCCCGGTCGTCGAGTACGTGCCGGCGACGCCGCGCCCCGACGCGGAGCGCGAGGCGAACAACAAGATCTTCCTCGGCATGGTCGCGAAGCACCTCCTGCCGAACGGCGCACCGAGCGACAAGTTCCTGAAGGACGAGGTCGCGCACGGCAAGGCCGTCGCCGCGCTGTTCAACGAGCTGATGGCGTTCGAGGACCAGAAGAAGGCCGAGTACCTGAAGACGTTCGTCATCGGCATCGCGCTCGAGGCGCGCATGGGGGGCGGCTCGGCGCGCAACCCCGACGGTCAGTACCGCAGCGGTGACGGCTGGGGCTGGAGCGCGCAGAAGCCGTTCCAGACGCCCGACGGCACGACGCAGCAGTACGTCAACGTCATCATCCCCGGCTTCTGGACCGAGACGGTGCCGTCGCCCGACGGCAAGGCGTGGATCCCGCGCTGCGCGTCGAAGTTCAACCCCGAGGACCCCAGCCACGAGAAGGGCTGGGAGGTGCTGTGCCGCAAGACGATGGGCTTCGTCGACCTCCCCGACGAGAGCGGCGACAAGGTCAAGGGCGGCCGCATCGACGCGAACAACCTGTACCTGCGCCACAAGATGAAGGACATGATCGCGAACGACTTCGCGCTCGAGGATGGGCGGCGCGACGTCGGCGAGGAGAACGGCATGACGTGCTCGCAGTGCCACATCCGCAACTTCGCGATGCACGACTACAGCGACCCGGCGAACGTCGACCCGTCGAAGGGCAAGCCGGCCACGAAGAACCGCCGCATCGACACGCTCAACTTCCAGATCGTGCCCGGCGCGAAGTGGGAGACGTTCACGCTCGAGTTCCTGAAGCACCAGGAGTGCCGCGGCAAACAGATGTACGACCAGTTCCTGCCCGGCAAGGCGAAGGGGCTCGGCTGCCCGCTCGCGACGAAGAAGTAGTGGCGAAGCCGCTCCCGCAGGTCGACAAGCCCAAGGGCAAGGCCGCGAAGGCCAAGGCCGGCGGTTGGGCCGCGTTCACCGACGGCGGCGCCGCGCCGGCGTGGGCGACCGCGGCGCGCGTCGTGATGGTGCTCGCGCTCGCGGCCACGATCCCGACGGTCCTGGGCGTCGCACACGGCAACCGCCTCGTGTGGACGATCGCGATCGCGGCGCTGCCGTTCTTCTGGATGGCGTTCGGCTACCACGTGTGGCGGCGGATCTGCCCGCTCGCGGTCGCGGGTCAGGTCGGGCGGCTCGTCGGCCGGCCCGGGCAGCGGCGCATGGGCGACTGGATGGCCCGCAACTACATCCTCGTGCAGCTCGGCCTCATGACGCTCGCGCTGACGCTGCGGCTCGTCGCGACGAACGGCAGCGACGTGTGGCTCGCCGGTTTCCTCGGGGCGGTCGTCGCGGCCGCGATCGCGACGAGCTTCGTCTACGGCGGCAAGACGTGGTGCAACTTCCTCTGCCCGGTCGGGCTCGTCGAGAAGATCCACACCGAGCCGTCGCGCTCGGCCGCGAACGTCGGCGAGGCGACCTCGCAGTGCGCGCCGTGCGTCGCGTGCAAGAAGCACTGCCCCGACATCGATCTCGAGCAGGGCTACTGGAAGGAAGCGGCCGAGCGCGCGCGGCGCGTCGCGTACTTCGCGTGGCCGGGCATCGTCGTCGCGTTCTACACGTACTACTTCCTCGTCGACGGCCGCTGGTCGGACTACTTCGACGGGCGCTGGGCCTACGACCGCGCCCTGCCCTCGCGGATGTTCGACGACGGCTTCTACTTCGCGCCGGTGCCGCGCCTCGTCGCCGCACCGCTGACGCTCGTCGCGTTCGGGGCCGCGAGCTTCGCGCTGTTCGCCGCGATCGAGCGCGTGCTCGTCGGGCGGCGCCTCCGGCGGCTGCCGCCGGGCTCGTCGGGCGAGGCGAAGCAGGCCGAGCGGGTGCGCGTGCGGCACGCGCTGCTCGCGGTGTGCGGGCTCGTCGCGTTCAACGCGTTCTACCTGTTCGCCGGGCAGCCGTCGCTGCGCCTCCTGCCGGCGTGGGTCGTGACGGCGTGGGGCCTCGTCGTCGTGTTCGCGTCGACGGCGATCTTCGCGCGCCGGGTGACGCGCAGCGAGGACAAGTACGTCCAGGAGAAGTTCGCGCAGAAGATCCTGAAGAAGTGGGAGTGGGGCGACGCGCCGCCGTCCGACGAGCTGAAGGACATCTACCTGCTCCACACCGAGCGCACGAAGCAGCGCGAGGCGCGGCTGCGCGCGTACAAGGAGACGGTGCGCGAGATGGTGGCCGACGGCACGGTCACGCGCGCCGAGCTCGTGATCCTCGACAGCCTGCGCGCGCAGCTCGGCATCACCGACAAGGACCACCAGAAGATCGTCGGCGAGCTGTCCGCCGAGGAGCGCCAGCTGTTCGACCCCGAGTACCGCGGCAGCGTCGAGCAGCGTCTGAAGGGCGAGCAGTACAGGAAGGACCTCGAGCGGCTCGTCGTCGAGGCGGCGCGCGCGGGTGCATCGCCGTCGCCGTCGACGCTCGCGGCGCTGCGGGCGGAGCGCGGCGTGTCCGAGGAGGAAGAGGCGAGCGAGCTCGCGAGCATCCTCGCGCCGGGCGGCCCGATCGCCGCGATCTACGACGGCGCGCTCGCCGAGGTCGCGCGCCTCGTGGCCGCGGCGGAGGCGGTCCACCAGGTGTCGCCGGTGGGGACGGACTCCGCGAGCCTGGCGATCGTGCGGCACCTCGCCCGCCGGCGCGCCCACGAGACGGCGATCCACGCGCTCGGCGTGCTCGCCGTGATGACGAAGCGGCCCGAGGTCGAGATGGTGCGGGTGAACGCGGAGGCGCGCGGCTCGGTGCGCGTGGCGCAGCTCGACATGCTGAGCGGCGTCCAGGCGTCGCTGCGCGTGCCGCTCGTCGAGGTGCTGCAGCGGCTCGAGCGCGGCGGCACGGCGGAGCTCGCGTCCGCGCCGATCCTCGCGATCGCGCGCGATCCGTCGCGCCACCTGCGCGCGGCGGGAGCGATGCTGCTGTCGCGCTTCGACGACGATGCGGCGCGCGACGGCCTGCTCGCGTTCCTCGACGACCCCGAGCCGATCGTGCGCGAGGCGGCGGTGCGCGCGATGGGCGCGAAGAGCCGGCTCACGCGCGATCTGCTCGCGAAGGTGCTCGGCGATCGCGATCCAACGGTGCGCCACGCGGCGGTGCGCGCGGTGTCGGGCGGCACGACGGCGCCGGAGATGCCCGCGCTCGATCCGTCGATGCTCGCGCAGACCACGCGCGGTGTCGGCAAGCCCGGCGTGTACGCGACGCTCGACGCGAACGCCGCGATGGCGTCGCTCACGACGATCGAGAAGATGATGCTGATCCGGCAGGTCCCGATCTTCGCGGAGCTCTCCGCGGATGACCTCGAGGAGCTGGCCGGTGTCGTCGAGGAGCGCCGCATCGATCCGGGACGCGACGTGTTCAAGGAGGGCGACCCCGGCGACGCCGTCTACCTGATCGTGAAGGGCGCGGTGAGCGTGTTCACCGGCGGCGCGGGCACCGATCGCCCCGAGCGCCTGCTCAACGAGCTCAGCGCGGGCGCGTGCATCGGCGAGATGGCGGTGCTCGATGCGTCGCCGCGCTCGGCGACCGTGCGCGCGATCGACCGCACGCGGACGCTGCGCGTGCCCGGCGAGGGCTTCAAGCGCGTGATGTCGGAGCGCCCCGAGATGTCGCAGGCGATCGTCGCCGAGCTCGTCAAGCGCATGCGCGGGATGATGGCGCAGGCGCCCGCGCCGGTGGTGTCGGGGGCGGCCATCCGGCTGCCCGCCGAGCCCGACAAGTGATAGGCTCGACCGCCATGAAGCGCAGCACGGCCTCCACGATCTTCAAAACGGTGGTGTTCGCAGGAGCGATGCTCGGCACGTCCGCGGGCTGTGGCAAGAAGGCCGCGCCGAACGCGCCCAAGGCCGAGGCGAAGCAGGCCGAGCCGCCGAAGGACGGCGACGCGGCGGCGAACGGCGGCGAGGGTGAGGACGGCCGCCCGCGCGGCACGAACGAAGAGGATCCCGAGGGCGGCGGCGAGGGACGCGGCTTCATTCTCTCGTAGCCGCGCTGGCATCCGCGTGCCCGTGGTGTCATCGTCGATGGCCTATGGGGAACGCGAGCAGGACCTCGAGCAAGATCTGGCGCACGGTCGTCGTCGCCGGTGCGATGCTGGGCACGCCGCTGGCCGGCGGCTGCGGCGGCAAGAAGGCCGCGCCCGTGGCCAAGCCGGCCGATCCGCCGAAGACGGACGCCGCCGACGGTTCCGGCTCGGCCGCGACCGGCGAGGCGACGGACCCGGAGGGTCAGGAGCGTCCGCGCAAGCCCGACGACGAGCGTCCGATCGGCCGCGGCTTCATCCTCGCGTGATCGCGTGAGCTCCGACGACGACGACGACGAGACGCCCGACCTGTTCGACGAGGTCGACGCCCAGGGGCGCGACGACGGCTACGAGCCGACGAGCCCGTGGTGGCTGTCGGGCACGCCGCTCGAGGCGGAGCACCACCGGCTCATGCGCCGGCGCTCGGTCGCGATCCCGTGGGCGGCGTCGACGGCGAGCCAGCTCCAGCCGGCCGAGCGCGCGCGGCTCGCGGCGACGTGGATGCGGCGCGCGCAGGCCGAGTACCTCGCCGTGTCGACGTTCTCCGTGCTCGCGATCGACCTCGTCGCGGCGATGGCGCCGGCCGACGTGCTGTCGCTGTGCCTGCGCGCCGGCATCGACGAGGTTCGCCACGCCGAGATGGCGATCCGCATGGCGGAGCTGTACTCCGGCGAGCAGCAGCTGCCGCCGCCCGGGATGAGCTACCTCCCCGACGAGCCCAAGCGGCCCAAGCTGCACCAGGCGCTCGCGAACACGATGCTCGTGTCGTGCGTGTCGGAGACGTACGCGACGACGGTGCTGTCGGCGACGCGCGACCTGACGACGGATCCGACGGCGCACGCCGTGCTGACGGCGATCTACTCCGACGAGGTCATGCACGCGCGCCTCGGCTGGTCGTACCTGCGCCACGCGATCGAGATCGGCGGCGACGGCGTCGTCGAGGCCGCGGCGGCGATGCTGCCGCGCGCGCTGCGCGGCGTGGCGAACGTCGTCGAGCGCGAGCGCCCCGTCGGCGAGGTGACCGAGGCGGTGCGCACGCACGGCCTCATGACGCCCGCCGAGGAGCGCGTGATCTTCTCGACCTGCGTGCGCGAGGTGCTGGTGCCGGGCTTCACCGCGCTGGGCATCCCCGTCGGCACGTCCGTCGAGGACTACGGAGACACATGGGCGCACGCGGCCTGATCGCGGTGATCCTCCTCGCCGCGTGCGGTGGTGGCGGAGGCAGCGCACGACCGGCGAAGCCCGCAGCGGACCAGCCGGTGACGCCGGCGCCGCCCGACCCGTCGATCACCGAGACGGGGCGCCGGGTCGTCGCGGAGTTCGAGAAGGCCGTGCTCGAGAGCGAGGCCGCGTTCGCCGCGATGTTCGACTTCGCCGCCGTCGGCGAGTTCGAGATCCTGCTCCACCGCTACGACCTCAACGGGCGCCTGTCGAACCTGTCGGAGAAGGTCAAGGAGCAGTTCCGCTTCGAGGACGGCACGCCCTACCCCGCCGAGCGCGAGCGCCGCAACGTCACGCGCTTCTACAAGCGGTTCGTGCAGCGCACCGTCGGCACCGGCGCATGCACCGCGCGCGTCCCGCGCACGAAGTACGGCAAGCTCCTCGGGCAGCCCTACGAGCCCCTGCCCGCCGGCACGCCGCCCGACTACGAGACGCTGCGCACGCACGTCAACGAGTGGGTCGGCAACGGCGGCGCCGTGGCCCTGACGTGCACCGGCGGCCGCGGCAGCCTCGTCGTCGTGTACACCGCGCGCGACAACCCGCGCGGCTACGACATCGTCACCATCTACGACGACTGAGAGGCTCGCTACGGCGGCGGCACGAAGTCGACCCACGTCACGTGCTCGTGGAGCGCGCCGATCTCCTCGCCGCGCCAGCGCACCGACGTGCGCTTCGCGACGACGAGCGCGTAGGCGCCACCCGGTCCGGGGACGAGTTGCGAGCTCTCGAAGCGCTTCGACGGCGTGCAGCCCTCGAACGTGATCTCGGTCGTGCACACGTCCAGGCAGGTGTCGCTGCGCGGGGCGCGGAACATCGGCGGATCGGTCGCGAGCCACACGACCTCGCCCATGTCGACGAAGCCGGTCTCGATGTCGCGGTCGTCGCGCGCCGGGTACTCGGTGGTGTGACCCTTCTGGGTGCAGCGCAGGAAATGGCGCGCCACCGCGTCTCCCTGCTCGTCCCCCGGCTCGCCGCCGGCCTCGATCCGGACGAGCTCGGTGCGGATGCCGGCCGGCGCCGGCGCCGGCACGAGCTTGTAGGCGTCGGGGCGCTGCACGGGCGGCGGCTGGATGACGATCCGCGGCCGGTCGCCGGTGGGCCACATCTTCGCGTACGCCCACTCGGTACACGTTCGGCGGTCGGCGTCGTAGCCCCACTCGCAGCGGCCCAGCCACAGCTCGCCGCTCGCGGTCGAGGTGAGATTCCACGACGGCGTGTCGAAGTGATCGAGGTCGGGCTTCTGGAGATCCGGCCACGCGGTCGCCGGCGGCATCGGGATCGCCTGATAGCCTTGCTGCGTGACGAGGCCGACGCTGTCGACGCCGTTCTCATCGCCGCCGATCACGCCGAGGTCGCGCCCGAGCCAGCGGTAGCCGGAGATCATGACCGGTGCCTCGACCGTGCGGGTCGTGCCGAGCCCACCGCCGGGCGACGACGCGAGGAAGGTGATCGTCGACATCTGGATCGCGACGAGCTCGACGTACGGCGGCTGCTCGCGCGCGGGCGGCGCCGGGTCCTTCGCGGGCCCCTTCCAGCAGGCGGCGGTGGCGGCGAGTGCGGTGGTGACTACGATGGTCTTCATGGTCTTCAGGGGCTTCGGGGTCGTCAGGGCGCGACGTCGAGCTCGACGATGAAGCGCGCGCCGGGCTCGGCGTGCTCGACCCAGACGCGGCCGCCCATCGCCTCGATCTGGCTCTTCACGATCGCGAGGCCGAGGCCGGAGCCGCCGCGGTCGCGGCTGCGCCCGGAGTCGATGCGGTAGAAGCGCTCGAAGATGCGCTCCTCCTGACCCTTGGGGATGCCGGGGCCGCGGTCGGCGATGGCGACGCGCACGTGGTTGCCGGAGCGCGTGGCGCCGACGCCGACCGGCGTCTCGTTGCCGTACTTGATCGCGTTGTCGATCAGGTTCTGGATCACGTGGTCGAGGCCGTCGCGCGTGCCGAGGACGCGCAGCTCGGGGGCGACGTCGACGGTGATCAGCGCGGTCGGTGTGACGCCGCGGGCGGTGCGCGCGGCGTCGTTGCAGATCTGCTGGAGCGGCATCGGCGCGCGATCGCCGACGACGGCGGCGCGGCCGCCGAGGTTGTCGAGGACGAGCAGGTCGTTGACGAGGCCCGCGATGCGCTCGGCGTTGCGGTGGATCGTCTGGAGGAACTCGCGCGACGTCTCGGGATCGACGGGGCCGCCGAGCAGCGTCTCGGCGTAGCCCGAGATCGACGTGACCGGCGTGCGCAGCTCGTGCGCCGCGTTCGACAGGAACTCGCGGCGCACGCTCTCGAGGGCGCGCATGCGCGTGACGTCGTAGAGCACCAGGATCGCGCCCGGATCTCCGAGCGGGCGGGCGCTGGCGCGGACGTGGCGCCCCTCGAGCTCGAGCTCGCGATCGGCCTGCTCGCCGTCGAGGGCGCGCTCGACGAGCGGGCGGATCGCGGCGGGCACGGTGCCCTCCTCGGTGAGGAGCGGCTTGGCGGCGTCGTTCGCGAGGGCGACGGTGCCGGTGCGGTCGATGACGACGACGCCCTCGACGAGGCCGCCGAACACGACCGAGAGGAGGTCGCGCTGCTCGGTGAGCTCGGCGACGCGCGCCTTGACCTCGCCGGCCATGCGCGACATCGCGCGCGACAGGACGCCGAGCTCGCCGCCGGCGTCGGCGGGCGGCGGGATGTCGTAGTCGCCCTCGGCGAGCTTCTCCGCGGTGCGCGTCATCGACTGCAGCGGGCGCGTGATCGCGCGGATGAAGATCCACGACAGGAGGAGGCAGCCGAGGAAGCCGAACCCGGCGCCGACGACGAGGCGGTAGCGCATGCGCGCGCGCGTCTCGAGCACGTCGCCGAGCGGCACGGCGAGCCGGATCACGCGGTTGAGGTCGGCGGGGACGGCGACCAGGTACTGCGGCGGCTCGTCGTCGCGCAGCTGGCGGATCGCGCGCCCGATCTCGCCGCGCCGGGCGCGCGCGACCTCGTAGGCGTCGCCGATCGGGCGCCCGATCACCGACTTCTCGTGCGAGTCGCCCTGGATCAGGCCGTCGGCGCCGATGATCGTGATGTGCGTGCGCGTGACGTCCGCGAGGCGCGGCGCGAGGCGATCGGGGTGGCCCGCGGTCGTGAGCCACGACGCGACGGCCTGGCCCTGCTTCGTCATGCGGTAGTCGAGCGACGCGACGAGGTCGTTCGCGAGCGTGCGCTCGATCGCGAACAGCGTCCCCGCCCCGACGATGATCACGAGCACCAGGAACGTGACCAGCAGGCGATTGCGGAGCGAGGTGCGCACGCTCCGGGCAGCCTATCAGCTGTCGCGCTTCGCTCGGTATCCGAACCCGTGGACGGTCTCGATGACGTCGGCCGCGGGACCGAGGCTGACGCGCAGGCGGCGGACGTGGACGTCGACGGTGCGCGTGTTGATGTCGCCGCGCATCTCCCACACCTGCTCGAGCAGCTCCTCGCGCGAGAACACGCGCCCGGGGTCGCTGACCAGGAGCTGTAACAACTTGTACTCGAGCGGGCGCAGCTGCGTCGGCGCGCCCGAGATCCGCACGTCGTGCGTCACCGGATCGAGCTCGATCGGCCCGACCCGGATGACGCCGCTCGGATCGCTCGCGGTCGGGCGCGCGCGGCGCTCGGCGAGCCGGTTCGCGAGCGCGGTCACGCGCAGCACGACCTCGCGCACGACGAACGGCTTCACGACGTAGTCGTCGGCGCCGACCTCGAGGCCGAGGATGCGGTCCTCGGCCTCGCCCTTGGCCGTGAGCATGAGGATGCCGACGTCGTTGACCGCCGGATCGGCGCGGATCTGCTTGCACACCTCGTAGCCCGAGGTGTCGGGCAACATCAGGTCGAGGACGACGACGTCGGGCTTGGTCCGGTGGACCGCGGCGATGCCCTCGGCGCCGGTGCCGCCGGTGGCGACCTCGAAGCTCGCACTCTTGAGGTTGAACTCGAGCAACCGCGCGACGTCGCGCTCGTCCTCGATGATCACGACCCGGCGTTCCATCCCTGCGAGCATACCGCACCGTTACGATGCCGTGACAGCGTGACGCTCCGCCGATCTGTGGCTTACGCTCGCCCTCCGGTGATCGCCGTCGTCCGCGCCTGCGTGTGCCTCGCCCTGCTCGCCTCGTGCTCCGGGCGCTCGTCGGGAAAGGTCGTGCGCATCGGGGCGGCGTCGGACCTCCAGAAGGCGTTCGAGGAGGTCGGCAAGGAGTTCCAGGCGCGCACCGGCATCGCGCCCGAGTTCACGTTCAGCTCGAGCGGGCTGCTCGCGAAGCAGATCGAGAACGGCGAGGGCTACTTCCTGTTCGCGTCGGCGGACAAGAGCTACGTCGAGCGCGTGATCAAGGCCGAGCGCTGCGACGCGGCGTCGGCGCGGATGTACGCGCGCGGCCGGCTCGTCGTGTGGACGCCGCAGGGGAAGACGCCGCCCCGGAAGATCACCGATCTCACCGAGGAGCGGTTCAAGAAGATCTCGATCGCGAACCCCGACCACGCGCCGTACGGGCGCGCCGCGCGCCAGGCGATGCAGAAGCTCGGCATCTGGGACGCGATCAAGGACCGCATCGTCGAGGGCGACAGCGTCTCGCAGGCGATGCTGTTCGCGCGCAAGGGCGACGTCGACGCGGCGATCGTCGCGCTGTCGCTCGCGATCGTCACGAGCGGCGGCGAGTCGCTCACGCTCGACGAGTCGCTGCACGACCCGCTCGACCAGCAGCTGGTCGTGTGCGGCGCTGGCGAGGAGGCCGACCGCGCGCGCCAGTTCTCCGCGTTCCTCGAGACGCGCGAGGGGCGCGAGATCATGTCGCGCTACGGGTTCAAGCTCCCCGAGGACCGCAAGTGACGCTGCGGCCCGAGACGCTCGCCGCGCAGGCGCTGCACGCGATCGACGCGGAGACCGGCGCGATCGTCCCGCCGATCCAGATGGCGACGACGTTCGCGCGCGACGGCGCGTACCGGCTCGCGGGCCCCGGCTACGCGCGCGACGAGAACCCGACGTTCGTCCACGCCGAGCGCGTGCTCGCGGCGCTCGAGGGCGGCCCGCCGAACGGCGCGCTGTCGTTCGCCTCGGGGATGGCGGCCGCGACCGCCGTGTTTCGCGCGGCGTGTGCACCCGGCGACCACGCGATCGTGCCGCGCGTCGGTTACTTCGCGCTGCGCGCGTGGGCGCAGAAGTGGGGCGCGCGCTGGGGCGTCGCCGTCGAGGCCGTCGACACGACCGACGTCGCGGCGGTGCGCGCGGCGCTGCGGCCGGCGACGCGCCTGGTGTGGATCGAGACCCCGGCGAACCCGCTGTGGGACGTGACCGACCTGGCGGCGGTGGCGGAGCTGGCGCGCGGTGCCGGGGCGACGCTCGCCGTCGACTCGACGTGCGCGACGCCGGTGCACACGCGGCCGATCGCCCACGGCGCCGACGTCGTCATGCACTCGGCGACGAAGTACCTCGGCGGGCACTCGGACCTGCTCGGCGGCATGCTCGTCGCCGCGCGGACCGACACCGAGCTGTGGGCGCGGATCGCCGAGGCGCGGCACGACGAAGGCGCCGTGCTCGGGCCGCTGGAGTCGTTCCTGCTCCTGCGCGGGATGCGCACGCTGTTCGCGCGCGTCGAGCGCCAGAGCCGGACGGCGCAGTCGCTGGCCGCGCGGCTCGCCGAGCGCGGCGTGCGCGTGCGCTACCCGGGCCTCGCGAGCCACCCGCAGCACGCGGTGGCGGCGCGCCAGATGGAGCGCGGCTTCGGCGGCATGCTGTCGATCGAGATCGGCGGCGATGCGGCGCGCGCGCTCGCGGCGATCGGCCGGATGCGCGTGTGGGTGCCGGCGACGTCGCTCGGCGGCGTCGAGAGCCTCGTCGAGCACCGGTTCACCGTCGAGGGGCCGGGCACGCCGGCGCCGCCGGACCTCCTGCGCCTGTCGGTCGGGCTCGAGCACGAGGACGACCTGTTCGAAGATCTGGTACAGGCGATCGCGTGATCCGTCTCCGCATCCGCATCGCCACGTGTCGCCCGCTACCCGAGCCGGATGCCGACGAGGCGCCGCTCGCCGAGGCGCTCGCCGCCGGCGGCTTCGACGCGCAGCTGCTCGCGTGGGACGACCCGAGCGTCGACTGGGACGCGCCGATCCCGACGGTGATCCGCTCGACCTGGAACTACGCGCGCAAGGTCGACGAGTTCCTCGCGTGGGTCGACCGCGCGGCCCGCGCCGCGCCGCTGCTCAACCCGCCCGAGGTCGTGCGCGCGAACGTGCGCAAGCGCTACCTGCTCGCCCTCGCCGCGCGCGGCGTGCCGGTCGTACCGACGACGCTCGTCGAGCGCGGCGCGACGTGCGACCTCTCCGCGCTCGGCCGGATCGTGATCAAGCCCGAGGTCGGCGCCGGCTCGCTCGGCGCGCGCACGTTCGCCGACGGGCGCGACCCCGAGGCCGCGGCCCACCTCGCCGCGCTCGTCGCGGGCGGTGCCGCGCTCGTGCAGCCCTACGTCGACTCCGTCGACGACTACGGCGAGCGCTCGATCATCGCGATCGACGGCGCGCTGTCGCACGCGATCCGCAAGTCGCCGCGCTTCTCCGGGCAGGACGAGCGCACCGACGGGCCGTTCCCGATCGCCGGCGACGAGCGCGCCGTCGCGACCGCCGCGCTCGCCGCCGCCGGCGCCTCCGACCTCCTGTACGGCCGCGTCGACCTCGCGCGCGCGGCGAGCGGGCAGCCGATGGTGATGGAGCTCGAGCTCGTCGAGCCGTCGCTGTTCTTCCCGCGCTGCCCCGACGCGGCCGACCGCTTCGTCGCCGGGCTGCGCCGGCGGCTGTCCTAGCGAGCGCCCGGCGGCGGCAGCGTCTCGCGCGCGAGGACCTCGGCGGGCGGCGGCGCGTCGAACACGTCCAGGAAGCGCGCGGCCTCGGGCGAGTCGGTGGCCTTGTAGGACTCGATCGTCTCGGGTGGGATCGGCTGGTAGAGGAGCTCGACGAGCACCTCGGCGGCGCCGTCGGGGAGCTTCACCGTGACCGTGTCCTTGCCGGCGACGAACGTGGCGTCGCCGGCGACGCCGATCGGGCGCGTGCGCGGCGCGTCGGGGTGCTTGTCGCTCCATCCGGCCGGGAGGATGCGGTTGTCCTTCGCGAAGCGCGCGGTGCCGAGCAGGAGGTGCGTGCGCGCGCCCGTGGCGTCGACGGGGACGGCCTCCCAGACGGCCACCTGATCGCCGCGCGCGATCTCGTCGACGTGCGGCAGGATCGCGCCCGGCCCGTCGAGCCGGCGGCCCGTCATGTCGACGAGCGCGCCGCGCCGGTCGACGGCGCCGGTCTCGAACACGACGCGCCCGTTCGCGGCGCGCGCCGCGACGTGCAGCCACATGCGCCGCGTCGGGTAGCCGCTCGGCAGCTTGTGCCCGGTCGCGTTCTCGACGGTGACGCGCAGCGTGTTGCCGGTGCGCTGCAGCGCGAGGCGCGCCGCCTTCGCGAGGTTCGTGCGCGTGCCTCGCGCGGCGTCGCGGAGCTGCTCCGGCGTCGCGGCGGCGTTCAGCCACGCCGTCTTCGCGGCGAGCCGATCGAGCAGGTACGCGTTGCCGCCGTACAGCGTGTGGCGCTCGTAGCCGCTGCGCGTCGGCGCGTCGACGGGCCGCGTCGAGAACGGCGTGACGAGCCCCTGCTCCACCGGCTGGTGGCAGCCCTGGCAGGTCTGGGCGCGCGGGCCCGCGGGTCGGGTCTCGTCCTGGAAGTCGGAGTTGCGCCACTCGAGGTACGTCGCCTGCTCGGGGACCTCGTCGCCCGCCGGCGCGCCCGTGCCGTCGAGCGCGTGCACGAGCACCGTGTGGCACCCGGCGCACAGGCGGCTCTCCGACACGTGATCCGCGCGCATCGGCGTCGTGCGCACCATCGTCACCATCGCCTCGGCCTCGGGCCGGGGCAGCGCGCCGAACGCGACGCGGTCCGTGCGCAGCGCCGCGCGCCCGGTGAACGTGGCCTCGGTGCCGAGGCCCTCGGGCGGCTGCGCGTGGCAGCCGGCGCACCCGGCGCCCTCGCGCCCGAGCACCGCGGCGTCGGACGTGCCGCGCTCGAGGTCGTCGAGCGTGAGGCGCGCGTCCTCGGCGAACCCGACGGGCGCGTGGCAGCGGATGCACGTCGCCGTGATCTGCGCGGCGGCGCCCGGGTTCGCGAGCAGCTCGCGCCGGAACGCGGCAAGGTAGTACGGGTCGCGCGCCGACAGCGCCATCACCGTCGCGGCGCTGTCCGTGACCGGCGAGATGTCCCGGCCCTGCGCGTCGCGCATCGCCTTCTCCGCCGGGCCATGGCAGCGCGCGCACGGCGCGACGCTGACGAAGGCGGCGGTGGCGACGGCCTCCGGTTTCGGGAGCGCCGCGAGCATCGGCGCGGCGCTCCCCGCGCCACCGCGGTGCACGGGCGGCTGCGCCGGCGAGCTGCAGGCGGCGACCAGCGCGATCGCCCCCAGCGCTCTCACGCCGCGAGCTCCGCGGCGAGCCGCGCGAGCGCGTCGACGGTCCACGCGCCGTACCAGAACAGGTCCTTGCCGTCGACGCGCACGATCCGCGCGCCGGGCAGCGCGGCGCGCAGCTCCGCCTCGTCGCCGGCGGTGAACGCGTACGGCTCCGACGGGAGCACGACGAGCTCTGGCGATCGCGCGCGCACCTCGTCGAGCGTGACGCGCGGGTAGCGCACGTCGCGCCCCGTCGCCTCGATCGCCGGTCCCTTGCCGAGGTCCGCGGCGAGCGGGTACAGGCGCTGGCGATCGCCGAACGCGTTGGCGACACCCGCGTGCGCGAGGACGTCCGAGCCGAACGTGTCGGCGTTCAGCGTCATCCACGGGTCCTTCCAGATCGGCACGAACGCGCGCGGCCCCGTCTCCGCGGCGGAGGCCGGCGGCAACGCGTACGCGCGCCGGATCAGCGTGCGCGCCGGATCGCGCTCGCCGACCCCGAGGATGCGCGCGAGCCGCGCGAGGTGCGCCGACCCGTCGGGCACGCGCCGCGGCAGCGACACGAGCACCTTCACGCCGCGCGCCGCGATCGCCTCGAGCGCCTGCCGCGTGTTCTCTTCCTGGTTCGCGATCACGAGCTCCGGCGCGAGCGCGACGACGGCCTCGACGTCGACGTCCTTCGTGCCGCCGACCGCCGGCACCGCGGCCGCCTCCGGCGACTCGCAGTACGTCGTGCGCCCGACGAGGCGCTCGCCCGCGCCGAGCGCGATCACGGAGTAGGTGTCGCTCGGCACCAGCGAGACGACGCGGCGCGGCGGCTGCGCGAACACGAGCTGCCGCCCGAGGTCGTCGCGCAGCGTGGTCATCGGCATGGGTAGCTACTCTCCCTCGATGATCGGGCGAGTTCCATCCGGCCCCGGCACAAACCGCCCGATCCCCGCGATCACAGCACGTCGAGCTCGAGGTACGAGCGACCGTGGTGCACCGTGTTGCGCGCGAAGTACGGCGGCGCCTCGACGTCGAGGTGCATGTAGCCGTCGCGGATGCGACCGCGCACGCGGTCGCTCCACCCGAGTCTCTCGTCGGCGAGGCGCGACGGTGTCCAGCCTGCGTACTGATGGCCATCGACTCTGCCGCGCAGTGGGATCATGGTCGAGCCTCAGGGCGCCGTGATGCAGACGAGGTGGAGCCGATAGGCCACCGACACGTTGCCGGAGTTCTTCAGGCTGAGCTTCCACGTCGTGTCGCCGGTGGGATAGCTCTCGAAGATCGTGACGTTCTCCTTCGTGATCTCGTCGGCGTTCACGAGCTCCATGCCGCCCGAGAGCACGACGGTGCCGCTGCTGCAGCCCAGCTGCTTGTTGCAGGTCGTGGCGCTCGGGCAGAAGCTGAGGCTGGAGATCTGGCGCCGGTACCCACTCACCCCTGCGGCGCCGGGCGCGCCGGTGGCTCCCTGCGGCCCGGCCGGCCCCGTCGCGCCGATCGGCCCCTCCGGACCCTGCGGCCCGGCCGGCCCCGTCGCGCCGATCGCCCCCGGCGGCCCGGCCGGCCCCGTCGCGCCGGTGGCTCCCTGCGGCCCGGCCGGCCCCGTCGCGCCGATCGGGCCCGGCGGACCGATCGGACCCTCGGGGCCGGTGGTGACGGCGCACGCAACGTTGCCGTCGTCGTCGATCGCGCGGATCGCCCCGGTTGCGCACGCGCCGTGGACCCGGGCCTGGAGCTCGTCCGCGGAGCGGCCCCCGAGATGCTCGCTGTCGGCGGCCACGCCGGCGCGGATCGCGTACGGGACGCTCGCGATCGCGATGCGGCTCGTCGCGACCGCGCCATCCACCGTGATCTCGAGGAAGCGGCGCGAGCCGTCGAACACGGCCGCATCCAGCGCCGTGACCGTGCCGAGCTCGGCGAACACGAGCCCGTCGGGGCCGGCGACCAGTCCCGGGTGGCGCTCGCTCCAGACGCGCGCGCCGCCGATCGCGCGATCGTACAGCGCGAGCTCGAAGTCATGCGCGCCCGAGACCGCCACACCGGCGCTCGACAGGCGCGCGACGAACGGGATGCCCTGCGGGACGTCGCCGGCCGCACCGGCCTCGCGCGCCCCGAGCGGGGCGAGGACGGCGAGCGCGGCGAGGACGCCGAGGCCGGCGCGCGGGAGCGCTCCGCGCCTCACCGTGCACCGCCGATCACGGGCGCGTTCCCGAGCGTGGCGGCGCCCGCGGCGACCGCGAAGCCGGGCTCGCCGAGCTGGACGTCGAGGGTGAGGGTGCCCGCGTGGATGCGGCCGCCGCCGGCGACGAGCTGCGCGCGCGTCGGAGGGAGCGGCGCCGGCGCCGCATCGTCGGGCGGCGCGTCGTCGCCGGTCGCAGGTGGGTTGCCGCCGCACGCCGCGATCGCCGCGGCGAGCATCCAGGAGCCGAGCTTGTGGTGCATGTCCCCACGATGCGTCGCGGCCCGGATCCGCGCGCGACCGGCGACGCCAATCGCCAGACCCGGCGCGCCAACTGCTATCCTCGACGGTCGTGCAGCCCGAGCCCACCGTGTGCGTGAAGGCGATCCGGGCCGCCTTCTTCGCCGCCGCCGCACGGACCGGCCGCCCGATGCCCGAGCTGGCGGCCGAGGTCGGCGTCGACGTCGCGATCCTCGGCGACACCGCCGCCCGCGTGCCGCACACCCTTGTGATCCGCGTGTGGGAGACGTTCGCGGCGCGCTGCGCGGACCCCGCGTTCGGCCTGACCGCCGCCGCCATCGTCGGCGTCCCGCGCATCGACTCGATCGACTACGTCCTCCAGCGCTCGGGGACGATGCGCGAGCTGATCGCGCGCTTCCTCCGATACCAGCGCCTGTTCCACGACGCGAACGCATCGACCATCGTCCAGCTCGACGACACCTGCGCGATGCGGCACCGCTTCGGCGGCGACCTCGCGCGGTCGCGACACTTCACCGAGTTCATCCTCGCGATCTGGATCGGCCGGATGCGCTCGCTGCAGCTCGCGGGCATCGTGCGCGCCGTGACCCTCTGCCATGCCGCACCGGCCGCGCGCGACGCCCACGTCCGCGCGTACGGCGAAGTCGTCCAGTTCGACGCTGAGCACGACGGCCTCGTGTTCGGCCGCGCGTTTCTCGATGCGCCGCTGCCCGAGTCGGCCCCGGGCCTCGTGCAATCGCTGGAGGCCCAGCTCGCCCGCGAGCTCGCCGAGTTGCCCGGCGGGACCTCGTTTCCCGATGAGGTTCGCGCGGCCATCGCGCGCCTGATCCGCGAGGGCGAGCCGTGCGAGATCGACGCCTGCGCCCGCGCGCTCGCGATGTCCGCGCGCACGCTGCAGCGCCGGCTGGGCAAGGAGGGGACGACCTTCCGCGAGCTCGTCGACCTCGCGCGCCGCGACATCGCACTCCAGAAGATCGTGCAACCGTCGGCGAGCGTCACCGATCTGGCGTTCCTCCTCGGCTTCTCCGAGGCGAGCGCGTTCAGCCGCGCGTTCCGCCGCTGGACCGGCAAGAGCCCGACCGAGTACCTGCGCCGCTGAGGGTCCGCGACGTGGCGGCTCGGTGCCGTGCTAGGGTCGCTGCGTGGCGAAGCCCAACGAGGATCCGCTCGTCCAGCAGGCGTTCGACGCCGCGAAGCACGAGGACCTCGCGCACGCGATCCAGAAGCTCGCGCCCGAGGAGGCGGCCTACTTCCTCGCGAAGCTCGAGGCCGCCATCAGGAAGCGCAAGATCCAGATCACCGGCTACCTCGCCGCGATGCTGTTCTGGGTGCTCGCGATGATGGCCGCGCTCGCGTACTACGGCACGCACGACGGCTTCGTCGGCTGGGTGTTCCTGGTGCCGTTCGCGCTCGTCGGCGGGATCCTGTGGGCGTTCGGTGCGTGGGCCGAGCGCATCGGCGCGAGCGTGCCGGGCGTCGAGGGTGCGAAGGGTGTGAAGGACGCGAAGGGTGTGAAGGACGCGAAGGACGCAAACGGCGCGAAGAAGATGAAGAAGCAGGCCGGCGAGACACCGTGACAGCACCCGCGGCAGCGGTGGTTATCGCCGCCGTCTGCGGGCTTGGGCGTATGCTCGCCGCATGAGACTCACGTGGGTGCCGGTGTGCCTGCTCGCGATCGGCTGCGGCGGCAAGAGCAGCGCGAAGGATGATGCGGCGGTCGAGCCGCCGAAGGATGCGCCGGCGGCGGATGCGCCACCGGCCGCGCGCTGCGCGACCCCGGTGCGCGGCACCAACGTCAAGCTGCGGCCGCTCGGTGCGTCGGGCGACCTGCGCGTCGTCGGCGGCGCGATGCTCGTGGCGGCACCCCAGGGCGACGATCGCCTGTTCGTGATCGAGCAGCGCGGCGCGATCCGCGTCGTGACGGCCGCCGAGCAGCTCCTGCCCGATCCGTTCCTCGACCTCTCCGTCGATGCGGGCGGCCCGGTGCTCGCCGGCGGCGAGCAGGGCCTGCTCGGGCTCGCGTTCCACCCGAGCTACGCGCAGAACGGACAGTTCTTCGTCTACTACACGCGCCGCCAGGCCGGCGACGCGACGAACCCGACCCGCGACGTCGTCGCGCGCTGCCAGCGCAGCGCCGCGGATCCGAACCGGGCCGACGCGACGTGCACCGAGGTGCTCGCGATCCCGGACTTCGCGTCGAACCACAACGGCGGCATGATCGAGTTCGGCGCCGACGGCTTCCTCTACATCGGCACCGGCGACGGCGGCAGCGCGAACGACCCGAACAACAACGCGCAGGCGCTCACGAACGTGCCGCAGTCGAACCGCGTCGCGCTGCTCGGCAAGATCCTGCGCATCGACGTCGACAACAAGGCCGGCGGCAAGGAGTACGCGATCCCCGCCGACAACCCGTTCGCCGCCGGCGGCGGCGAGCCCGAGATCTTCGCGTTCGGCCTGCGCAACCCGTGGCGGTGGTCGTTCGATCGCGCGACCGGCGACATCTGGATCGGCGACGTCGGCCAGGGCGCGCTCGAGGAGCTCGACGTCATGCGCGCCGGCACGCTCAAGGGGGCGAACTTCGGCTGGCGCATCTTCGAGGCGAGCCGCTGCAACCAGGCGCCGTGCCCGGCGCAGGCCGGCTTCACGTTCCCGCTCGACGAGAAGTCGCGCACCCCCGACGGCTGGCGCTCGATCATCGGCGGCCAGGTCTACCGCGGCACGTGCTACCCCGACCTCGTCGGCACGTACTTCTACACGGACCACTTCGTGACGGCGATGCACACGGCCGTGCTCAACGCCGACGGCACGCTCACGAAGGCGAAGCTGCCGGGCATGTTCCCGATCAACCTCTCGAGCATCCACGAGGACGGCCGCGGCGAGATCTACGCGACCGACATCAGCGGCCGCGTGTACCACCTCGAGGCCGGGCCGTGAGACTCGCGCTCGCCGTGACCGCGTGCGCCGCGGCCTGCGGCGGCAGGTCGGCGAGCGACGCCGCCATCGGCGGCAGCGATGCACCGCTCGCGCGCTGCGCGACGCCCGCGCCGGGGAGCACGGTCACGTTTCGCAAGATCGGCCGGGTCGGCGGCTCCGCGACGCTCGCGACGTCGCCGCCCGGCGACGATCGGCTGTTCGTCCTCGAGCAGAACGGCGCGATCCGCATCTTCGACGCGACGGGCGCGCTGCTCGACGCACCGTTCGTCGACCTCAGCGAGGACGCCGATGGCCCGGTGCGCTGCTGCGGCGAGATGGGCCTCCTCGGCCTGGCGTTCCACCCGCAGTACGCGACCAACGGGACGTTCTTCGTGTTCTACACGACGCGCATCGGCGGCAACCCGCTGCGCGACGTGCTCGCGCGCTGCCGGCGCAGCGCGACCGATCCGAACCTCGCCGACAAAGCGTCGTGCGTCGAGGTGCTCTCGATCCCCGACTTCGCGTCGAACCACAACGGCGGGATGATCGAGTTCGGCAAGGACGGCTTCCTCTACATCTCGACGGGCGACGGCGGCGGCGCCGGCGATCCGAACCGCAACGGCCAGGCGCTCGTCGACAGCGGCAGCTCCGTCGCGCTGCTCGGCAAGATGCTGCGCATCGACGTCGACCGGAAGGCGCCCGGCAAGGAGTACGGCATCCCCGCCGACAACCCGTTCGCCGCGGGCGGCGGCGCACCGGAGATCTTCATCATCGGGCTGCGCAACGTGTGGCGCTGGTCGTTCGACCGCGAGACCGGCGACATGTGGCTCGCCGACGTCGGCCAGGACCGCTACGAGGAGATCACGGCGCTCCGCCCCGCGCAGCAGCGGGGCGCGAACCTCGGCTGGAGCAAGTTCGAGGGCACGACGTGCTTCCGCCCGCCCGACTGCGCGACCGACGGCCTCGTCATGCCGCAGGACGTGCGCACGCACGCCGACGGCTGGCTGTCGGTGACCGGCGGCCAGGTCTACCGCGGCAGCTGCTACGCCGACCTCGTCGGCTGGTACTTCTACACGGACTACTCCAAGCACGGTCTGTCGCGCGCGCGCCTGAACGCCGACGACACGCTCACGGTCGAGGACCTGCCGGGCACGTTCCCGCAGGTCCCGTCGAGCCTCCACGAGGACGCCGCCGGCGAGCTGTACCTGACCGACACCCAGGGCAACGTCTATCACCTGGAGGCAGGCCCCTGATCACGCCGATGACCGCACCGACGACGCGCAAGATCCACCTCGCCACCGGCCTCGACTACAACGTCTACGAGTGGAGCGGCCCCGCCGCGTCGGAGACGACGTACGTGCTCGTGCACGGCTTCACCGACTTCGGCTTCGGCTGGTGCGAGGTCGCGCCGCTGCTCGCCGAGCGCGGCCACGTCCTCGCGCCCGACCTGCGCGGCCACGGCGACAGCGAGTGGATCGGGCGCGGTGGCTACTACCACTTCCTCGACTACGTCGCCGATCTCGACGACGTGATCCGCCAGCTCGCGCGCCCGCGCGTCACGCTCGTCGGGCACTCGATGGGCGGCAGCGTGAGCGGCTACTACGCCGGCGTCCGCCCCGAGCGGCTGACCGCGCTGGCACTGCTCGAGGGGCTCGGCCCTCCCGACATGGCGGGCACCGACGGGCCGACGCGCACGGTGGCGTGGATCGACGCGTGGCGCGGCGCGCGCGACAAGGTCAGGCCGATGCCGTCGCTCGACGAGGCGGTGCGCCGGCTGCGCAAGAACGACGAGTTGCTCGGCGAGGACCTGGCTCGCCGGATCGCCGCGGCGGGCACGCGCGAGGTGTTCGGCGGCCTGGTGTGGAAGCACGACCCGCTGCACACGACGTTCGGGCCCTACCCGTTCCGCGTCGACAGCGCGCGCCGCTACTGGGAGCGCGTGACGTGCCCGACGCTGATCGTCGACGGCGCGCAGTCGCGCCTCAACCTGCACGAGGCCGAGCGCGCCGCCCGGCGCGCCTGCTTCCCGAACGCGCGCCACCTGGTGCTCGATCAGGCCGGGCACGCGCTCCAGCGCCACCAGCCGGCGAAGCTCGCAGCCGCGATCTTCTCGCTCGGAGCTTGACCCAGGCGGCGCGCACGCGCAGCCGCGCGCGCCGAGCGCAGAGCGCGCGGCGTAGCCAGAAGAGCGCTCGCGTGGCGCGGAGGTACCAGCGCACGGAGCTGCAGGTCGTCGACATCCTGCGCAACCTGTGCGGCAAGCCCTAGTCGGGCTGGAGCGTCGGTGGGCGCGGCGGACGCAGGAGCTGGGTCGTCGTGCGGCCGCGCCACGCCGTGGGGACGATCACGCGGAACGTCGAGCCCTTGCCGACGCTGGAGTCGAGCTCGACCTCGGCGCCGAGGAGGTCGGTGAGGCGCGCGACGAGGGCGAGGCCGAGGCCGGCGCCGCCGTAGCCGCGCGTGTCGCCCTTCTCGCTCTGGTGGAACGGCTCGAAGATCGCGGCGCGGTCCTCGGGCGCGATGCCGATGCCGGTGTCCTCGATCGCGAGGACGATCGCGGCGCGCTCGCGGCGCTCGTGGGCGCGCACCGACACGCGCCCGCCCTCGGGCGTGAACTTCACCGCGTTCGCGAGCAGGTTGACGAGCACGTGCGCGAGCCAGCGCTCGTCGGACCACACGGTCGGCAGGTCCGGCGCGACGTCGACCTCGAACGCGAGGTTCTTCGTGCCGACGACCCACGACACCGACGCCGACACGCGCTCGACGAGCCCCGCGACGTCGACCTCGCCGGGGCGCGCGTCGATCTTGCCGGCCTCGGCGCGCGTCAGCGCCAGGAGGTCGTCGACGAGCGACAGCAGCGACTGCGCGCTGCGCTTGATCGACGCGCACGCGTCCTTCTGCTTGTCGGTGACCGGCCCGTACACGCCGGCGGCGATCACGTCGGCGAGGCCCTGGACGCCATGGATCGGCGTGCGTAGCTCATGAGTCATGGAAGCGACGAACTGGCTGCGCTGGGTCGCCGCCTGGATCATCTGCGCCGTGCGGCGCTCGAGGTCGGCCTCGCGCTCGCGCAGGAGGCGCAGCGTCGCCGCCGCGAACCACGCCGGGACGCCGACGACGAGCGCGCAGTACGCGATCGCGACGACCGTGTAGCCGACGGTGGGCACGGTGCCCGGCGAGCCGAGCACCGGCGTCGGGCCGAGCACCTCCGTCGCCATCAGCACGATCATCGTCGAGAAGCACCCGACGATGAGGCCGGCGATGAGGAGCGTGATGCCCGTGTTCGACAGGAGCGACAGGACGCAGATGAGGATCACGTACGCCGGCAGCACGGGGCTCCACGGGCCGCCCGTGAAGTAGATCGCGCCCGTTAGCACGACGACGTCGGTGATCGTGTTGAGCGTCTGCGTCCCCATCACGTGGCGGTCGCGCGCGAGCGCGAACCACGCGAGCGTGTTCGTCGCGAGCTTCGCGCCGACGAGGCCGGCGTACGCCCACCGCCACGGCGTCAGCTCGAAGAAGCTCGCGGCGGTCGCGATCAGGCCGAGCGCGATCGCGATGCCGTAGCCGGTCCAGATGCCGAACCACAGCTTCGGGCGGTTCACCGGCGCCGCCATCTCGCCGACGAGCTCGCTGATCGTGCGCGCCCGCCCGACGACGCGCAGCGTTGCGGTCGTGCGACCGGTGCCGGCGTGCGGGGACGTGCTCACGTCAGACTTCGCCGAGCAGCGTGCGCACCTGCTCGAGCAGGTACACGAGGTCGAACGGCTTGGACAGGTAGCCGTCGGCGAGCGTACCGAGCTGGATCGTGCGGTTCGACTGGTCGCGGTCGCTGTACACCGCGCTCATCAGCAGCACGGGCGTGCGCGGCCCGGTCGGGCGGCTGCGGATCTCGCGCACCAGCTCGAACCCGTTCTTGCGCGGGAGCTGCACGTCGACGAGGCACAGGTCGGGCGCCTCGCGATCGAACCGCTCGATGCCCTCGGGCCCCGACGACGCGGCGACCGTCTGGTAGCCGTTGGCCGCGAGGAAGTCCGCCAGGATCATCTGGTTCACCGGGTCATCCTCGACGACAAGGATCTTCTTCACGGCGGGAGCGAGCCTAACACCGTCCCGTCCGCGGGATCGGCGCGATCATCTGCGCGAAACCCGTAGAGGCCGCGTGGCATCCTAGCGCGATGCGCCGCACAGTCCTCGCCCTGGTCCTCGCGGCCGGGTGTAGCTACAGCCCCGGGTCGCATCGATTCATCGGGAGCGACTTCCCCGCGGCGCGGACGCGCGCCGGCTGTCTCGACGTCGGCGTCGGGCCGCACGAGGCCAGCCGCGACGACGCCCCGGTCGTGACCTACGCCCTCGGCAACCGCTGCGACCGCGAGGCGTTCGCCGACCTCCACGCGGTCCGGGCCTGGGGCATCACCGCCGACGGCGTGGAGGTGCCGCTCGTCGCGCGCGATCCGCGCCGCGAGCTCGGGCGGCGCGAGGTCGCCGCATCGTGGGCGGGGCGCGCCGCCATCGAGTACATGCCGGCGCAGCGCGGCATCCGCCCGCTCCTTTTGACGGTGTGCGTCGACCTCACGGCCGCGCTCCCCGGGGTCGGCACGCGCCGGTTCTGCTTCGACCCGCGCGCCGGAGGTGCGTCGTGACCGCGCGCGTCGCGATCGCCGCGGCGGCGCTCGTCCTCGGGGCGTCGGCGCCCGCGCGCGCCGAGTGGGGCTTCCGCACCGATGCCGACAAGGGCTGCCCGCAGATCATCGTCGGGCGCTGCGGGCAGTTCGCCGCGGGCTGGCGCCCGCCGATGCTGCGCCTCGAGCTCGGGCCGGTCGCGCAGCACACGTCGATCGGCCCGATGATCGGCGAGGACGACAACGGCGCGCTGACCGGCCGGATCCGTACCGGCGGTCCCGTCGACGCGCGCGGCGTCGGGTTCCGCGTCGTCGCCGGGTACCTCGGCTACTACCTCGCGATGGACACCGCGATCTCGTGGCGCCTCCTCGAGGCGCCCGCCGTCGAGCCGATCGGCGCGGCCGCCGCGCGCGGCGAGGCGCCGGTGACCGGCGCCCGCGACGGGGCGATCGCGGCGATGAAGCTCGGCCTCGGCCGCGAGGTCCGCGCCGGCCGCCTCATGCTCGGCGCCGAGCTGGGCGTCGGCCTCGGCGTGGTGTTCGTCGGCGCGGCCCCGCAGCCCTACGTGCCCGACGCGCGCTTCGTGCTCGACGCGCGCGCGCACGCGGGCGTGTGGCTGACCCCGCACGTGTCGGTCTCCGGCTTCGCGAGCGCGAGCCTGTTCCGCGAAAACGAGCGCACGTTCGGGATCTCGCTCGGCCTCGCGCTGTTCCCGTGGGACGGCACGCGCTCGCGTTAGCCGAAGCGGTTCGACGGGACGGGGCCACCCGCCCACAGGCGCGCGCGCAGCCCGGGCGCGGGCGGCCAGGCGCGCGCCACGAGCGCGGCCCACGCCGCCGGGGCATCGCACGCGGTGTCGGTGGCGTCGAGGCCCGGGTGCGCCGCGAGCTCGGCGGCGATGGCGGCGGCGGGCCGCTCGTCGGGCGGCGTCGTGCGGACCTCGCGCGTGTCGGGGTCGACGCCGAGCGACTCGCCCCACGGCGCGACGAGCGTCTGGTAGAGGAGCGTCGTGAGATCCGGCGCGATCGGGCTGTCGGTCGTCCACGGGCTCGCGTGCGCGAACAGGATCTGCTCGGGCCGGCGCGCGAGGAGCCGCGGCACGTCCGCCGGCGGGAGCTGCGCGAGGTCGTACAGGACGACGAGCCCGGGTGCGGGGACGCCGATCGCCGGCCACGGCGCGATCGGCAGGCCGAGCCGGATCGACGCCGCGCGCGCCACGATCTCGTGGTCGCGCCCGGGCGGCGCGTAGATGCACGGCAGGTCGAGCGGGCGCACGAGCCGGGCGAGCCGCTCGAGGCCCGTCGCGACGTGGCCGAGCGAGTCCGCGAGCCACGCGTAGCGGCCATGCATCGGCTCGTCGTAGCCGTAGGGGGACATGTGCGCGAGCAGGCCGCCCGACAGCACGTAGTGCCAGCCGCGCAGGTCGCGCGCGTCGAGCGGGCACACGCCGGCGACGTGATCGGCGCGCGCCACGATCGCGGCGATCGTGCCGGCCATCGTCTCGGCCTCCTCGGCGTCGGGCGCGAGCGAGCCGAGCGCCTCGCGCGTGAGGTCGAGGCGGCCGGTCATCGCGGCGTTGAACGCGTACAGGTAGCGGCACAGAAAGCTCCGCGCGCGCAGCGCCGGGTACTCGGCGAGCACGCCGAGCGCGTCCTCGTACGCGAGCGCGCTCTCGAGCGCCGAGACGAGCTCGCACACGACCTCCTCGCTCTCGCCGACGAGCGCGAGGCAGCGCCACAACACGGTCGCCGCGATCGCCGGTGCGCCGGCGTCGATCAGCGCGTAGCCGAGGTCGTACAGCCGATCCGGGCTGTCCGGATCGCGGACGGCTTCGTCGGCGAGCATCGCGAGGTCGGAGGCGCCGCGGCGCGCGGCGAGCTCGCCGACGACGCGCAGCCAGCGCGGCAGCTCCGCGACCGGGATCGAGCGGCCCGCGGGCCAGCCGAGCTGCGCGCGCAGCTGCCCGAACGCGGCGTGATCGTCGCCGTTGCCATCCCCGTCGCCGCCGGGCGGAGCATCGTCGGCCATCGCGTCACAGGTGGACGAGCTTCGCCGACGCGTCCCACAGCTGCGCGCGCACCGCCGCGTCGCGCGCCGCGGCCGACGGAGGCGTCGCCACGCCGTCGTTGAAGTAGGTGCCCGACGGCTCGGTGACCGCGTCGGCGCCGGCGAGCCGCACCGGCGTCTTGGCGCCCGCCTCCACCGACGAGCCCGCGATCGGCCCGAACCCCTGGCGCAGGAGCTTGGTGCCGATCACGCCCGGGTGCAGCGCGTACGCGACGAGCTTCTGCGCATCGTGGCGCTCGGACAGCGAGAGCGCGTGCATCACGTTCGCGAGCTTGGACTGCGCGTACGCGGCGTAGCCGGTCCAGCTCGCCGCGAGCGTCAGGTCGTCGAGGTGGATGCGGCCGCGCGTGTGCGCCACGCTCGCGACGTTGATGACGCGCGACGGGTGCTCGCCGGCGCTCGCGACCAGGCGCGGCGCGAGCAGCTCCGTGAGCAGGAACGGCGCCAGGTGGTTCACGGCGAACGTCAGCTCGGCGCCGTCCTCGGTGAGCGTGCGCTCGCCGGCGAAGATGCCGGCGTTGTTGACGAGCACGTGCAGCTGCGGCGCGCGCTCGAGGAGCTGCGCCGCACCCTTGCGGACGGCGGCCTGCGAGCCGAGGTCGAACGACACGCCCTCGAGCTCGGCGCCCGGCAGCTCGGCGGCGAGCTGCGCGAGCGCGGCGTCGACCTTGGGCCTCGTGCGGCCGTGGAGGATCACCTTCATCCCGCCGGCGGCCAGCGCGCGCGCCGTGGCGCGACCGATGCCGTCCGTGGATCCGGTGATGAAGGCGACGCGGGTCGTGGTCACGCGGCGACCATACCCGCACTAGCGGCGTGCGTGGAAGCGCCGGATCACGGCCGGCGGGAGCCGCGGCTCGTCGGGCTCGCGCGCCGACGGCTTGCTCGGCGCCATCGGGATCACCGGCTTCACGCCGGTCCACGCCTCGAGCCGGGCGAACGCGGCCTCGCGGTCGGCGTCGGCGAGGCGGGCCAGGCGCGCGCCGTGCGTGCCGCGCGGCTGCGTGAGCGAGAGCGAGTCCGTCGCACCGCCGAGCTCGAAGCGGCCGGCGGTCCACGGGTCCCACTCGCCGTACACGAACAGCAGGCGATCGCCGCTCGCGCGGACGAAGCCGTCGATGTCGTGCATCGCGGCGCCGCCGTCGTACGCGGGGAGCCCGGTCGGCACGACGTTGTCGTAGTCGCGGTCCGTGTACATGAGGTACGGCTCGAGGTAGGCCGTGCCGCCGTCGGGGTAACCGAGCTGCGCGTAGGCCTGGTAGTAGTACGCCTCGAACCCGGCGATCGACGCATCGTCGTTGTCCCCGACCGGCGAGATCGTCTCGAGGAAGTCGAACAGCTTCTGATCGGTGTCGGTCGTCGCCGGGAGCTTGTCGCAGAAGTTGTTGCCGAAGTACTGCCAGTACGCCCACTCGAGGCTGACGACCGAGCTCTCGACGGCCGGGCCGATCAGGATGCGCGTGTAGACGTGGTCGTCGGTCGCCGCCTGCGCCTCGGCGCGCGCGAGCAGCGCGGCGCGCCGGTTCTGCAGCATCTCGACGGCGAGGTCGCGCACGGCCTGGCGGCACGCGGGCGGGCCGATCGTGTCGAACACCGTCGCGTAGCGCGGGTCCGGCGCCCCGAACGACTGGGGCGCGACGTACGGCACCGTGCCCTCGACGTCGTCGGGGTAGAAGCGCCGGTGGTACATGGCGGTCATGCCGCCCTTCGAGCCGCCGGTGGTGAGGAACGCGACGTCGGGGAAGATGCCGCGCAGCGCGGTGATGATCGCGTGCTGGTCGTCCGCCATCTGCTTGATCGTCAGCTTCGTCCAGTCGGCGGGCTCGGGGCGCGAGGTGGCGAAGAAGCGGTGCTCGATCGAGAGCTGGTTGGCGCGGAGGAGCCGCGTGAGCTCGACGGGGCGGTCGTTCGTGTAGTCCCAGTAGCCGGTGGTGTGCACGACCATCGGCGCGCCGTCGTCGCGGTGGATGAACGACACCAGCTGCTGGAACGTCGGGCCGCCGGGGTCGTCGTGGTCGACGGGCTGGGTGAAGCGGAGGATGTAGTACGAGTAACCTGCAGTGTCCGTCGGCTCCGGGTCGACGGTCACGCCGGGCAGCGCGCGCAGCTTGTCGCGCAGGGTGGAGTCGTCGTCGCCGCCGCACGCGACCAGAGCGAGTGCGACCGCGAGCGCGGCGAACCGGGCGAGGCGCTGCATCCGGGTAGTTTGCTACACGGCTGGGCCCGCGCGATCGCGCGTCGCTGGCATCTGGTAGCCACCCGAGGCGGGGCGTTGCGTGGTAGGCATTGCCCCCTATGCCCCTGTCCGTCGGGATCGTGGGCTTGCCCAACGTGGGCAAGAGCACGGTGTTCAATGCACTCACGGCCGGCAAGGCCGAGGCCGCCAACTATCCGTTCTGTACGATCGACCCGAACGTCGGGGTCGTGCCGGTGCCGGATCCTCGCCTGCGCAGGATCCAGGCGAAGATCGCGACGCAGAAGGTGATCCCGGCGATCGTCGAGATCGTCGACATCGCCGGCCTCGTCAAGGGTGCGTCCCAGGGCGAGGGCCTCGGCAACAAGTTCCTCGCGAACATCCGCGAGACGAACGCGGTGCTGATGATGGTGCGGTGCTTCGACGATCCGAACGTGATCCACGTCGCCGGCTCGGTCGATCCGATGCGCGACATCGACGTGATCGACGTCGAGCTATCGCTCGCGGACCTCGACAGCCTCGAGAAGCGGCTGAAGAAGGCGCAGGGCGCGGCGAAGACCGGGGCCAAGGAGGGCAAGGCCGAGCTCGCGCTCGTCGAGAAGGTCCACGCGCACGTCGCCGAGGGCAAGCCGGCGCGCGCGCTGGCGCTCGGCGACGACGAGCGCGCCCTGGTCAACACGTGGGGCCTCCTCACGACCAAGCCGGTCCTCTACTGCTGCAACGTCGGCGAGACGGACCTGCCGAACGGCAACGCGTGGAGCGACATCGTGAAGGCGCGCGCCGTGAAGGAAGGCGCCGGCGTCGTGATCCTGTGCGGCAAGGTCGAGGCGGAGCTCGCCGAGCTCGCCGAGGACGACCGCGGCGAGCTGCTCGCCTCGTACAACCTGACCGAGCCGGCGCTCGCGACGCTCGCGCGCGAGTGCTACCGGCTGCTCGGGCTGCAGTCGTACTTCACCGCCGGCGAGAAGGAGATCCGCGCCTGGACGGTGAAGAAGGGCGCGCTCGCTCCGGAGGCGGCGGGCGTCATCCACAGTGATTTCGAGAAGAACTTCATCCGCGCCCAGGTCTACGGGCTGGGGGACCTGGAGTCGTACGGGAGCGAGGGCGCCATCAAGGCGGCCGGCAAGCTGCGGGTGGAGGGCAAGGAGTACGTCGTGCAAGATGGCGATATCATGTACTTCTTGTGATCGGAGCGATCTGCGATCGCGATTTGCCACTTTCCCTTATGCCCTTTGGGCCCGGGATGGTGAAAATTGAACACATGACCTCGGCCTCGCGACCGGCTTCCGCGAAGATCAGAGGGCACCTCTACTTGCGGCACCTCCCGCCCGGCACGGTCCGCGACGACCCCGGGCCGTCGAGGCGGCCCAGCCAGTCGACGCTGCCGCGCACGGCCGTCGTCGAGCGCCCCCGCAAGGCGCGCGACGCCAAGCGCTAGCCGCCGCCTGTTGAACCTTCACCAGTGTCGCGGCCGCGCCACAGCGAGGCCTGGTTGCGGTCGTTCCACGATGCGCGCCCCGGCCTGACCTCCGCCGCGCTCGCGGCCACCGACAGCTATTCTCGGCTGGTCGCCACCGTCTCCGCCCGCTCCCGCATCCTCGACCTCGGCTGCGGCGACGGCCACCTCGGCACCCTCCTCGCCCGCGACGGGGTGATCGGCGTGGACGTCTCGCGGGGTGAGGCGACGCTCGCGCGGGCGCGGGGTGTGCGCGTGGTGCAGGCACGCGCGTCGGAGCTGCCGTTCGCGGCCGGGGCGTTCGATGCGGCCGTCAGCCACCTCGCGTTCCTCTTGTTCGACGACGTCGAGGCCGTCGTCGCCGAGCTCGCGCGCGTGCTCGTCCCGGGCGGCACGTTCGCGGCGACCCTCGGCGGCGGGCCCGTCGCCGGCGAGGAGGAGGATGACGACGCGTTCCACGCGTTCCTCGCGCTCCTCGCGCGGCTCGCGCCCCCGGCGTCGCCGCGCCTCGGCGATCCGCGCGCGCGCTCGGATGCCGGCTGGCGCGAGCTATTCGCGGGCTGGCGCGAGCTCGCATTCGCGCGCCACGTCGTCGAGCTCGCCGACTTCGACGCCGCGTGGTCCTTCCTCGGCGCGAGCTACGAGCTCGCCGCCACCGACGCCGACGCGATCCGGCACGACCTCGCGGCGTGGTGGCGCGCGCATCCGGATCGCCGGCGCTGCCGCATCGTCACCTGGCTCGCAACCGTACGCCGCCCCGACTAGCC
>JAHBVW010000037.1 GCA_019637375.1 Deltaproteobacteria bacterium
TGCCCGCACCGCACCACCATCCGGACGTCGCGCGTTCACCGTCGGGAGGCCCGCGTCGAGCACGAACCGGATGGGAGCGCGCCGTGAGGTGCGCGTCGCCGGAGTTTCGGTGTGGGTCCGCAGGTTTCGTTGGTTGCGATGCCAAACGAATTTCATCAACGACTTCAAGAACGCGCAGCAAGCCGACCGACTGTCCTGTCACCGCTTCGTGGCCAACGCGTTCCGGCTCCACGCCATCGCCTATCGCTTGAAGCTCGGCGCCGGAGAAGGCGTGCGAGCTAGAACAGCTGGCGCGCCGCGTGGCGCAGGGCGTGGTCGGCGAGGACGAGCGCGAGCATGGCCTCGACGATGGGGACGGCGCGCGGGAGGACGCACGGGTCGTGGCGGCCGCGCGGCGCGAGGACGGTCGCGTTGCCGTCGCGATCGACGGTGTCCTGCGGGCGCATGATCGTGGCGGTAGGCTTGAAGGCGATGCGCAGCGTGATCGGCTCGCCGTTGGAGATGCCACCCTGGATGCCGCCGGAGTGGTTCGTGCGCGTGCCGATGCGGCCGTCGGCGCGCCGGTAGAAGGGATCGTTGTGCTGGCTGCCGGTGAGGCGCGTGCCGGCGAAGCCGGAGCCGTTCTCCACGCCCTTCACGGCGGGGATCGACATCATCGCGCGCGCGAGATCGGCCTCGAGCTTGTCGAACACGGGCTCGCCCCAGCCCGCGGGGACGCCGCGCGCGACGGCGCGGACGACGCCGCCGACGGAGTCGCCGTCCTTGCGGGCCGCCTCGACGCGCTCGATCATCGCGGCGGCGACGGCCGGGTCGGGGCAGCGGATGTCGTTCGCATCCACCGCCGCGCGCGTCACGGCATCGCCGTCGACGGCGGCGGCGATCCCGGCGACCTCGTCGACCCACGCGACGAGCTCCACGCCCCAGCGCGCGAGGAGCTGCTCGGCGATGGCGCCGGCGGCGACGCGCCCGATCGTCTCGCGCGCGCTCGCGCGGCCGCCGCCGGCGACGGCGCGGATCCCGTACTTCGCGTCGTACGTGAAGTCGGCGTGGCTCGGGCGGTACGCGCGCGCGATGTCGTCGTAGTCCTTGCCGCGCGCGTCCTCGTTGCGCACGAGCATCGCGATCGGGGTGCCGAGCGTCACGCCGTCCTCCACGCCCGAGAGGATCTCCACGCGATCGCCCTCCTTGCGCTGGCTGACGAGCCGGCTCTGCCCGGGGCGGCGGCGATCGAGCGCCGCCTGGATCCGCGCCTCGTCGACGGGGAGCCGGGGAGGGCACCCGTCGACGACGACGCCGAGGCCCGGCCCGTGTGACTCGCCGAACGTCGTGATCCGGAACAGCTCGCCGAGCTCGCTTCCCACGGACCGAGTCTAGCCCCGGCGGGAGCACAATGTAGGTTTGTGCACCGCGCGCACAGTTGATACCTTGGTCGAGCTGATGGTCGATCCTGAGCGCCGGCCTACTGCGCAGGAAATCGAGGAGCTGATCGACTTGGTCCGCAGGGACCCCGGGTCGCCGGCTTTCATCGATCTCGGCGAGGCATATCTCGCACTCGGCCGGCCGCGCGACGCGATCCAGGTCGGCAACCTCGGCCTCGAGGCCGCTCCCGACAACCTCGAGGGGCGCGTCATGCTCGCGAAGGCATTCGCCGCGCTCCATCAATGGAAGGAAGCGCAGGGGGAGCTCCTGCGGGTGGTCAAGGTCGACCGCTCGAGCCGCCACGGCTTCGCGCTGCTCGGCGAGGTGCTGCTGCGCCGCAACGACTACGAGCGCGCGGTGCCGGTGCTGCAGCACGCGCAGAACCTGGATCCGACGAGCCCCGCGATCCTGACGATGCTGCGGCGCGCGCGCGCCGGGCAGGCGCTCGACCCACCGCCGCCGATCCCGCAGCCGGTGCCGCCGCGCGGCGAGACCGACAACCGCGGCGGCATCGTCCACTCGAACATGCCGGGCGGACGCACCCCGCCGGGCCCGACGATGCCGGCGCGCTCGCGCCAGATGCCGGCGCAGCCGCCGCCGGCGCCGATGCCGATGCCCGTCGCGCCGCCGCAGATGCCGACGATCGCGGTCCCGCCGGCGCCGCCGCAGCCGGCGTGGGGCGGCAACGCCGGCGCCGCCAACAACGGCTGGGACGCCCAGCCCGCGCCGCAGCCTCCGCCTCCCGCGCCGATGCCGCCGCCGGCGCCGCGCCCCGCCGCGAAGGTGGCGACGCCGCCGCCGTCGAACATCGAGGGCGTGCGCCCGCGCATCGTGTCGAGCGCGAAGGTGCAGAACGCCGCGGCCGCGTCGCTGCGGCAGTCGGCCGCCGTCGGCGAGAACTACCTCAACGAGCTGCTCACGGGCGGCCTGCTCGACGTCGCGGGCGTGCGCGTCCCCGAGCAGGAGTACGACCTGCGCCCGGACCGGCGCTGGGGCCGCTCGACGCGGCGCGCGTTCATCTTCCTGTTCGTCGTGCTCGTCGTCGGCATCGGGGGCGGCGGCACCTGGTACTGGTGGAGCGAGAAGCAGACGGCCGAGGCCGTCGGGCGCCTGCAGAAGGAAGCGAAGGTCGCGCTCGCGAACAGCGACTACGGCGGCTTCACCGACGCGCTCGGCAAGCTCGCCGACGCGCTCAAGAAGAACAGCCAGAACTCGCTGACGTGGGCGTACACCGCGGAGGTCGCGGGCCTGACGGCGCTCCTCTACGGCACGCCGACGCAGGACTCCGACGAGGCCTACAAGCAGGTCAAGGACGACATCCCCGAGGGCGAGCCCGGCTACCGCGAGCTCGTGATCGGCCACGCCGCCGTCGGGCTCGCGCGCGTGTACGACCTGCCGCAGGTCGAGAAGGGTGCGAAGGACGACCCGCGCACGACCGCGCTCAACGAGGTCGCGAAGTACCTCGACACGCACCTCGGCAAGACGCCCGACGACAAGTGGCTGGGCTGGCTGCGCGCGCGCGCGCACCTCGAGCTCGGCGAGCGCAAGGCTGCGCGCACGCTGTTCAAGACCACGTCCGACGGCACCGACGGCCTGCTCGTCGCGAAGATCGATCTCGCGCACATGATGATCGACGAGGGCGAGATCGACGACGCGCTGAAGCTCGTCGGCGAGGTCGACGCGAAGGTCAAGAACCACCCGCTCGCCGTGCTCGCCGGGGCGCTCGCGCGCGCCG
Source organism: Deltaproteobacteria bacterium (assembly GCA_019637375.1). Lineage (GTDB taxonomy): Bacteria > Myxococcota_A > Polyangia > Haliangiales > Haliangiaceae > JABFXX01. Next base: position 3,155 of record JAHBVW010000037.1, read on the forward strand.
AGTCGTACCTCGACACGAACCCGATCTTCGACGCGCTCGCAGTGCCGACGCTCGCCGACGCGAAGGTGCCGCACAAGATCCGCGCGTACAAGTCGATGGTGCTGGCGCTCGCGAACCTGACGAACGACGAGCACCCGGCCGCCGCGGAGGAGCTCCAGAAGGCGATCTCGTCGTCGGCGAACACGAAGCCGCCCGGCGAGTCGCGGTTCGTGGCGCGCATCGCGTGGATCCAGTACGTGCTCGGCGACCTCGAGAAGGCCGTCCTGTGGCGCACCCGGATCGGCAAGAAGCCCGAGCCGGATCCGACGACGCAGCTCGTGATGGCCGGCCTCGAGCTGGCGGCCGGCGTGCCCGATCGGACGCTCGCGCTCGCGAAGAACCTCGCCGGGACGCGCGCGCGGCTGCTCAAGGCGCAGGCGTGGCTCGACAAGGGCCAACCGAAGGAGGCGCTCGCCGAGGCGGTCGCGATCCAGAAGTTCCTCTCGGAGCGCGGCGCTCATTGCACGGAGGAGGACAACAAGGAGATCGCGAAGGGCTGCCGCCACGCGCTCCTCATCAGCACGCAGGCGGCGCTGATGACGGCGCCCGCGAAGGAGCGCGACAAGGCGGAGGCCGAGCTCAAGTCGCAGGCGAACCCGTTCAAGACGAAGATCGGCAAGCACGCGCTCGGCGTGGCGCGCCGCGCAACCGGCGGCGACCTCGACGACGCGCGCCGGGCGTTCGAGCAGGCGCTCGACATCTGCCCGCAGAACGACTGCACGCTGACCGCGACGAAGTACATGGAGCCGAACCCGATCGCGTACCGCACGTTCACGGCGCTCGCCGAGATCGCGGTCGCGAACAAGGACCTGCCGCTCGCGTCGAAGTACCTCAACTGGGTGCTCAACGGCGACATCAAGACGCGCCCCGAGCTGCAGATCGGCTCGACGACGAAGATCACCGCCGTCGACGACAAGAACGCGCCGACGGTGTTCGGTGCGTTCCTGCGCCCGAACCTCGGCTACGTCCCGGCGAAGCTGATGATGGCGAAGGTGCTGGTGCGCGACGGCAACGCCGAGCAGGCGCTGCCGTTCCTCGAGGAGGTCCTCGCGATCAAGGACCTCGAGCCGACGATGGACCTGCAGCTCACGCAGGCCGAGGTCTACGCGTCGTCGAAGAAGGAAGCGCTGACCGCGAAGGCCACCGAGCTGCTGAAGGCCCTGAAGGGCAAGCCGGGCGCGCCGGATGCCGAGCTCGGGCGGATCGCCTCGCTGATCGACCCGAAGCTGCCGAAGGAGCTGGACCTCCCGGACCCGGCCGGCGGCAAGGACGAGAAGAAGGACCCGAAGAAGAAGTAAGGCGCGGTGCGGCTGCGCTAGGCTGCGCGGCCATGAAGCACCCGACCTTCGAAGCGAGCTGCGGCGTGTGCCAGTCGCTCGCCGGCGACACGCCGTCCGCGCCGCTGTACGAGGACGACCTCTGGCACGTGCGCCACGCCGAGCCCGCCGGCGTCCCCGGCTGGATGCTGCTCATCACCAAGCGCCACGTCGGCGGCCCGGCCCACTTCGACGACCGCGAGGCCGCCGCGTTCGGCCCCGCGCTGCGCCACTTCGAGCGCGTCCTCGAGCAGGTCACGGGCGCCCTGCGCATCTACACGGCCGCCATGGGCGAGAGCCACCCGCACTTCCACGCCCACATGGTCCCGCGCTACGCGACCATGCCGCGCGATGCGAAGGCGTGGAGCGTGTTCGACCTCCAGCGCGCCGTCGGCGCCGGCGAGGTCCCCGTCGACGCGGCCGAGGTCGCCCGCATCTCCGACGCCTACGCGGCCGCCCTGCGGGCGATGCCGCCGCCCCGGTAGCGCGGTTAGCGAGCGGAGCGGCGCTTGCCCGAGGGCGGCGCGGCCTCCGCGACGGGCTCCTCGTCGGGGGCGTCGATGATGCCCTCGAGCGAGCCCTGGCCGCGGCGGATGAGCGTGATGTCGTCGCCGTCGATGGCGATCACCGTCGACGGGATGTTCGGGGCGTGGTCGCGCTCGTCCTCGTCGGAGTCGTCGTAGTCGACGAGGACGTCGATGTGCTTGCCGAAGGCGGCGAGCATCTCCTCGGCGTCGTGGCAGGGCTCGCCGGTGTCGGGCGCGATCGCGCTCGACGTCAGCAGCGGGCGGCCGAGGCCCTTCGCGAGCGCCTGCGCGACGGGGTGGCTCGTGATGCGGATGCCGACGGTGCGGCGCTTGGAGTCGGTGAGCGTCTTGGGCACGGCGCGCGTCGCGGGGACGACGAGCGTGTACGGCCCGGGGAAGATGCGCTGCGCGATCCGGAACGCGGTCTGCGAGAAGATGCCGAACTCGGAGGCCGTCGACAGGTCCGGGCAGATCAGCGCGAGGCGCTGGTTCTTGTGCATGCCCTTCGCGCGGTAGATGCGCTCGATCGCATCGCGCGCCTCGATCGCGCAGCCGAGCGCGTAGATCGAGTCGGTGGGGTAGGCGGCGACGCCGCCCTTGTGCAGCACCTCGACGGCGGCCTCGACCTTGCGCGGCGACGGCGCTCCCCAGCGATCGATCTGCAGGCGCATCGGGCCGCTCACCTCTCCCCCGAGCGCTCGGCGCGGAAGCCCTTGCCGACCACGTACTGCTCGATCGAGATCTGCCGGCTCGACGCCGGCTTCGCGATCTTCATCGCGCCGAACTTCGACCGCACCACCTCGGTGAGCCGCTTGAAGTCCGGCCCCTGGAACAGCTTGCCGACGAAGTTCCCGCCCGGGGCGAGCGTCGTCATCGCGATCTCGAGCGCCCGCTCGAACAGCACCTCGGAGCGCGCCTGATCGAGCTGGCGGATCCCCGTCGTGTCGGGCGCCATGTCCGACAGCACCACGTCGAACGCCGGCAGCTCGCCGAGCAGCTCGCTCACCGCGATCGTGGCGACGTCTCCGACGACGATGCGCGCGCCCGGCGGCGGCTTCTGCAGCGGCCCGCGGTCGAGCCCGACCAGCATCCCGCTCTCGCCGACGACGCCGCGCGCGTACTGCAGCCACGATCCCGGCGCGCACCCGAGGTCGAGCACGCGGTCACCGGCGTGCAGCACCTGGTGCTTCGTGTCGATCTCCTCGAGCTTGTACACGGCCCTCGCGAGGAACCCCTCCTTCTTCGCCTTCTTGTGAAAGCGATCGCGGCGGGTGCTTCGATCGTCGAGCCGGGCCATGGGACTTGGGAGCTTGCTAAATATCGCTGAAAAACAAAGACGCCCGGGAGTGACCCGGGCGTCGTGACGGTGACAATTCGCGGCGGCCTAGCCGCGGCCCGCAGCCGCCTTCTTCGAGGCCTTGAGCGGGTTCTTCGAGCGAACCTCTTCCTTGCCCTGGCCCTTGCGCTTGTACGCGGTGCGCGTCGCGGCCATCGTCACGACGACGTACTCGTTCGACGCGCCCGGCACCGAGCCGCGCACGAGGATGCAGCCGTCGTCGGCGAGGATCCGGAACAGCTGCAGGTTCTGGATGCTGACCTTGTAATTACCCATCTGGCCCGCCATGCGCTTGCCCTTGTGGACGCGCTGCGGGGTCAGGCGGCAGCCGATCGAGCCGCCGTGGCGGAAGTACTCGTGCGTACCGTGGGCGCGCGTCATGCCCGCCATGTGGTGCCTCTTGATGACACCCTGGTAGCCCTTGCCCTTGCTCCAGCCCTCGACGTCGACGGCGGCGTTGTCCGTGAACACGTCCTTCGGGTTGAGCGTCTGGCCGACCTGGTACTTCGCGACCTCGTCGGCGGGCAGGCGGAGCTCGCGGACGAAGCGCGACGGCTTGCCGTTCGTGGCCTTTGCGTTGCCGAGCTCCGGCTTGTTCGCGAGGCGCACCGGCTTCTCCTCGAAGCCGAGCACGAGCGCCGAGTAACCGTCGCGCTCCTGCGTGCGGATGCCGACGACGACATTCGGCCCGGCCTGGATGACCGTCACCGGGATGGCCTCGCCATCCTCCGCGAACACCTGGGTCATACCGAGCTTCTTGCCGAGCAGGCCGATCTTCTGCGTCATGGGAACCGACTCCTGAGGGGGGAGTTCTATACCCGCGAGAACACTGCACGTCAAGGAGGCGTCAAGCGGAACACCGCGCACGTGTTTCGTGCCGTTTGCTCGGCCAACTCCTCGAAACTCATGCCGGAACATGCCGCCACGACCTCGGCGGTGTGGACCAGGAACCCCGGTTCGTTGCGCTTTCCGCGCTTGGGGATCGGTGCCAGGTAGGGGCAATCGGTCTCGATCAGGACGCGATCGCGCGGCACGAGGGGCACCGCGTCGCGCAGCGGCTGCGCGGTCTTGTACGTGACGATGCCGCTGAACGAGACGTAGCAGCCGAGCGCCGCGTACGCGCGCGCGTCGTCGGGCGTCCCGGTGAAGCAGTGGATCACGCAGCCGAGCTCGGGCGCGCGATGCCGCACCAGGATCTCGCGCGCCTCCTCGTGCGCGTCGCGGATGTGGCACACGACGGGCTTGCCGACCTCGCGCGCGATCTCGATGAAGCGGGCGAACGCGGCGCGCTGATCCTCGTGCGGCGAGTGGTTGTAGTAGTAGTCGAGCCCGGTCTCGCCGATCGCGACGACGCGCGGGTGGCGCGCTAGGCGCTCGTGCACCTCCCACCACGCGGGCGTCATCTTCGCGACGTCGTGCGGGTGCGTCGCCACCGTCGCCCACACGTCCGGGTCGCGCTCGGCGAGGGCGACGGATCTCTCGGCGCTCGCGGTGTCCCCGACGGCGCCGATCGCGATCATGCGCTGCACCCCGGCGGCCCGCGCCCGCGCCAGCACCTCGTCGCGGTCGGCGTCGAACTCGGGCCCGTCGACGTGCGCGTGCGAGTCGAACAGCATCGGCCGCGCCGTCATGCGCCCCTCGTCGGTTCGTCGGCGGTGTCGGCGGTGTCGGCGATGTCGGCGGTGTCGCCGGTGTCACCGGTGTCGTCGGTGTCGGCGATGTCGCCGGTGTCGCCGGTGTCGCCGATGTCGCCGATGTCGGCGATGTCGCCGGTGTCGCCGGTGTCGTGGGAGCTCGCAGCGATCATGCGTCGTCCTCCTCGCGCTTGCGCTCGTCGATCTTGCGCAGCGCCGCGCCGATCGCCTCGACGAGCTCGGCGCCCTTGCCGCCGCGCGCGAGCTTCTCGAGCGGCATCACGGCCCACGAGCCGCCGACGTCCTCGAGCTGCTCGACGGCGAGCCCGCGCACGTGGACCTTGCGCGCCGCGAGCGCGGCGAGCAACACGCGGCGCGCCGGCTCGTCGCCGGGCTCGCGCCGCAGGATCGCGCCCGCGGCGAGCACCGTCGCCTCGGGCGACACCTTCTTGTTCGTGAGCGCGCCGCGCAGGAGCGCCAGCTCCGGCGGCTCGAGCAGCGCGAGCGCCGTCACCGCATCCCACGCGCGCTCGGCGTCGACGAGCGCCGCCGCGAGGATCTCGCGCCCGGCCGTCTGCCCGAGCTCCGCGAGTCCGTACGCGACGTCGAAGCGCGTCCCCGCATCCTCGTGGTTGAGCTTGTCGAGCAGGAGCGGCACCGCCCTGCGGTCGCCGATCGCCCCGAGCGACAGCGCGGCCGCCCCGACCACCTGCGGGTCGCGATCCGACAGCGCCCCGCAGATCGGCCCGTACGCCGCGACCGCGTCGATCTCGGCGAGCGACGTCGCCGCCTGGAACCGCGCATCCGCCGGCCCCTCGCGCAGCGTCTCGACGAGCGCATCGAACCCCGCACCGCGGGCCAGCTCCCCGAGCGAGCCGAGCGCGATCGCCGCGCACTGCCGCACCGGCGCCGTCCCATCCGTCAGCCGCTTCGCGAGCGCCGCGATCGCCATCACCTCGCGCAGCTCCCCGAGCGCCGCGCACGCCTCGGCCCGCACCTCCGGCCGATCGTCGTCGAGCGCCCCCATCAGCGCCTCGGCCGCGCGCCGCCGCTCCGCCGGGTCCGTGACCCCGCCCAGCGCGTGCGCCGCGAACGCCCGCGCCTTCGGGCTTCCCTGCCTGAGGTCGCGCAGCGCGGCCTCGAACGTGATCGTCGCGCTCGGGAACAGAAACGACACGCCCGCACCCTAGCACCGGCCGGATCTCGGACACACCCGCGGGAAATAAGTCCGACCTATTTTCTGCGCAGATCGTACAGATTTGGCCGGGGGGCGGACGCTGCGCGGTGAGCGCCGGACATCGGCTGTCCGGTGGCCGGACGCCGATCGGGCGGCCTGACAGCGGTGTCGCGCTACTTCTTGACCTGGGTGACCTTGTTGTTGGTGCCGGTGTTGCGGACGGTGGGGTCCTTGCCCTTCTCGAGGCCCTGCTTCCAGCTGGCGGTGTTGAAGTTGCCGCTGACGTCGAGCTCGCCGGCGCCGTCGAGGTCGACGGTGTTCTTGTTGCCGGCGATGGAGACGAGCTTCGCGGTGCCCTGCACCTTGGCGCTGTTGCCGGCGACGAGGACCCGGTTGCAGACGCCCTCGAGCGTCAGCTCGATGTTGTTGCCGAGGATCGCGGTGTCGGGCTCCTTCGCGCAGTCGTGCTTCACCTTCTTGTTGTTGTCGACGTAGCGGACGTCGGCGAGCGCGGGCGACGCGGCGAGCAGGACGAGGAAAACCAGCTTGTTCATGTGACCCCTCCGCGCGCGAGCTTACTTCAGATCGCGCGGGGGCGGCCGGCGGCCACCCAGGCGGGCTCGAACTCGGCGGAGGCGCGGTACCAGTGCTCCATGCGCGAGCGGACCTCCATCGCGAGGTCGCGGCCGAGCTCGGGCTCGAACTGCGCGCGGTTCGCGAGGTAGCTCCACCAGTACGCGATCTGGGCGCGCTCGTGCTCGACGACGGGCTCGAGCGGGCGGGGCGGCCGGTGGCGGTGGAGCGCGCGCTCGGTCGCCCGCATCGCGCGCCACTCGCCCACGACGGCCTCCTGGGCGAGCGCGTGGGTGCCGATCGCGGCGACGCTGCGCATCAGCTCGCCCGGCTCGAACGGCACGGTCGCGCCGCACCCGCAGCGCAGCTCGATCGCGCGGAACGCGATCGGCGCCGGTCCGCTCGCGCCGCACGCGGGGCAGGTGACGAGCCGGTGCGCCGCGATCGCGTGCGCGTAGCGTGCGCGCGCGAGCTCGGCGTGCAGCCGCGGCCCGAGCTCGTCGCGTGCGTCCTCGAGGGCGTGGCGCAGCGCCTCGCCGCGCTCGCGGGCGCGCGTGCGCGTCGACTGCGTGTGGCCCTCGCCGCAGATCGCGTCGTCGGCCTTCGCGTGCCACGTGTCCTCGATCATGCGCTCGAGGTCGGAGAGCCGGCCGCACACCGCCGCCAGCCGGTGCGACAGCGGCGCCGGGTCCCCGCCGGCGGCGACGGTGGCGACGACGGCGCGGCCCTCCGCCTCGCCGTCGGCCAGGACGCCGCGGTGGCGCTGCTCGATCTGCGCGAGGAACGTGTCCCAGCGGGCGATCGCGCTCACGGCGCGCGCCCCGCCGGCAGGCCGAGGATCACGACCATCACGCCGAGCATGACCATCACCAGCATCAGAACTGGATGTCCACGTCGACGCCGGGGTACTTCGCGGCGACGCGCGCCTCGACGCGCTGGTGGATCTCCTGGTACTGCGCCTGGAACCGGCCCGCCGTGCGGTGGAAGTAGTAGCCCATGAACGTGCCGAGGTCGGTCCAGTCGACGATCGACAGGCCGCTCGCGCGCAGCGACTCGACGGGGTCGACGCCGCGCTTGTCGGCGTACTTCTGCTCGAGCAGGATCTCGTAGTACTGCTCCCACGCGATCGGCGGCTCGCACGACGGGTCGCGGTTCTGCGAGCGCGCCGCCGCGGCCTCGCGCGCGTAGTCGCCGAAGCGGCCCTTCGACGCCGCCTGGAACGCGTTGCCGTACACCGTCGCGATCGCGAACGTCGTGTCGCGCGCCATGCGGGCGTTCCACTCGGCGTTGACGCGGTCCCAGCGCCCCTGATCGAGGCCCGCGCCCTTCAGCAGATCGACGTGGTTCGCGCCGCCGACGATCGCGGCGTTGAGCGCGGCCCACGCCTCGAGCGAGACGCCCTCGACGGAGGTGAAGCCGCCGCTCGCGGCGACCTGCTGCATCTGGCTCTGCATGTGGTGCTGCATCTGGCCCTGGCGCCAGTTGAGCTCCTGCTGCGAGACCTCGTCGATCGAGCCGTACTTGCGCACGAGCATCGCGTAGTTCGAGTCCTTCACGAGCTGCCAGTGGCTGCGGTCGCGGATGCCGAAGCGCGCGCAGATCTCGGCGCGCGACTCGTCGGTGCCGCCGAACTGGCCCTCCGACTCCATGTGGAGGACGGCGTGGAAGAACGACGTCTCGTCGTGGATCGGATCGAACCCGGCGAGGTCGAACTGCGGCTCCGGCTCGGGCTCCGGCTGGTGGTAGTGCTGCTGCTGTTGGTACGGCTGGGCGGCCTGCTGCTGCTGCGGCTGCATCGCCGCCGCGGCGTCCTTGACCTTACCCTTGAGCTTGTCGAATAGACCCATGCGGCTGCCTGGTGCAGCCCGCATACCGTCACACCTGCGCACACTTACGCACGCCGGGTGCGACCAGGTTGCTGCACGCTGCAACAACTCGTCGCAGAGCGGCGCGACTAGCTCTTCTCGACGGCTGCCTTCTTCGCAGCCTCGAGCGATTCGACGTGTTGGATACGCGCGGGATCGACATGTGACAGGATCGCGGCCACCAGGCCCGGCCGATCCTCGAGGTCGTACGGCGCGGGAGCGCCGTCGCCCGGCACGAGCAGGCTGCGCTCGGGCGCGCCGCCGTCCACGAAGCACGTGTTCGTCGCAGGCGCGGCGACCACCTTCACGACGTCGCGCCAGAGGAGGCGGAAGCGCTGGCGCGCCGGCGAGCCGACCGCCAGGCCGTCGTCGTCGACGGTGACCGCGAGCCGCCACGTCGGCGACAGGAGGTACGCCGTGCCGAGCGCGACGCCGGCGAGCCCGGTCGCGAAGGGCAGGGCGACGAAGCCGATCACGGTTGCAAACCCTGCGAGCCCGCCGCCGACGCCGACCGCCGACCACGCGAGGCCCCGGAAGCGCGGCTTGAAGCGATGGAGGGTGGCTGCCACGGCGATCACGTAAGGGCGTACCACGCCGGGCGCGTCGCTATTCCTACCCGTTGATGTGCTGCGCGATCGCGGTGCGCGTCTCGAGGGGAATCGACTCGAACAGCACGCCGAAGCCCTGCGGCAGCGGCACGTTGCCCTGCGGCCCGGGGAGCTGGCAGTCGGCCGTGCGCTGCCACAGCACCCAGCCGATCGCGTCGACGGGCCCGATGCCGCGCACGTCGAACTTCACGGCGACGCGCGTGAGCAGCGGCAGCTGCGCGCCCGAGATGAACGCGCCGTTCGTGGACAGGTCGCGCACGACCGCCGGGAAGCGGCGCCCGACGGTGGACTCGTCGGCGTCGACGCGGCGGAACACGGCCGCCAGGTTCGGATGCAGCGTCATCGGCACCTGCCCGATCGACTCCACGACCGCGGGAGCGTTGACGACGAGGCGCACGGCGCGACGATGCTCGGGCATCGCGCGCTATCGTACCCGCGTTCCCGGCGGAACGTCGCGATCGAGCGCGGAAAGTCCGAGGATCGCCTCGTCGCCCGCCGCGAGGATCATGCCCTCCGAGCGGATCCCGCGGATCGTCGCGGGCGCGAGGTTCGCGACGACGATGACGGTGCGCCCGACGATCGCGTCGGGGGCGTACGCCTCGGCGATGCCGGCCACGATCGAGCGCGGCTGCGCCTCGCCGAGGTCGACGCTCAGGTGCAGGAGCTTCTTCGCCTTCGGCACCGCGACGGCGGTGAGCACCTTGCCGGCGCGCAGCTCGATCTTGCCGAACGCGTCGTAGTCGATCGTCGCGGCCGCCGGCTTCTCCTCCGGCGTCGCGGGTGCCGGCGGAGGCGTGGGCACCGCGGCCAGGCCGACGACCTTCTCGAGGATCGCGGCCTGCGCCTTGTCGTCGAGGCGCGGGAACAGCGGCGACGGCGGGCTCGACCCGAGGTTCGCCGGCGCGTGCACGAGGACGCTGCCCTCGCGCGCGACCGGCCACGCGAGCGGGCCGTCGTCGCCGATCCACGCGCGCAGCGCCTGCGACGCCGCCGGCAGCACCGGCGCGGTCATGCGCGCGATCGCCCACAGGCTCGCGCGCAGCGCCCACAGCGTGTGGCGCAGCGCCGGATCCTTGGCCTTGCCCATCGCCCACGGCTGCGTCTGATCGATGAAGCGGTTCGCCACGCCGACGAAGCGCCAGATCGCCTCGAGCGCGCGCGACGGCTGCACGGCCTCGAAGCACGCGACCGCCTGCGCGCTCGCCTCGACGGCGGCCTGCTCGAGCTGGCGCGCCGGCCCCTCGGCGGCGTGCGCGGCGGCGTCGAACGCCGGCGGGAACTCCGCGCCGAACTTCGTCAGCATCGTGAGGCTGCGGTTGATGAGGTTGCCGAGGTCGTTCGCGAGCTCGGCGTTGAAGCGCCCGAACAGCGACTCGAACGTGAAGTCGCCGTCGTTGCCGAGCGGCACCTCGCGCAGTAGGTAGTAGCGCATCGCATCGATGCCGATCGCGCGGCCGTGCGCGCTGCCGGCCCCGAGCGCATCCGACAGCACGACGGGATCGATGCGCGTCGCCGGTAGCGACTTCGAGATCTTCTCGCCGCGCACCGTCCACCAGCCGTGCGCGAAGATGCCCTTGGGCAGCGGCAGGTTCGCGGCCATGAGGAACGCCGGCCAGTACACCGCGTGGAAACGCAGGATGTCCTTGCCGATGACGTGCAGCGCCTCGGGCCAGTAGCGCGCGACGTCGGGCCCGCCGATCGTGCCGTCGTCGGGGCACAGGTCGGAGAGGTAGTTCGTGAGCGCGTCCATCCACACGTAGATCACGTGCGCGAGCCCCTCGGGGTCCGGCTCGGGCACGGGGATGCCCCACGCGAACGACGTGCGCGACACGCTGAGGTCGCGCAGCCCCGAGCGCAGGAACGCGACGATCTCGTTGCGGTACGCGTCGGGGCGGATGAACTCGGGGTGCGCCTCGATGTGCGCGAGCAGCGGCGCGGCGAAGCGCGACAGCCGGAAGAACCAGCTCCGCTCCTTGTCGAGCCACGCGACGGCGCGCTTGTGCGTCGCGCACACCCACTGCTCGGCGTCCTTCACGAGCTGGCTCTCCGTGTAGAACGCCTCGCAGCCGACGCAGTACCAGCCCTGGTACGACGCCAGGTAGATGTCGTCGGGGTTCTCGCGGCGGATGCGCTTCCACAGCTCGGCGACGACGCGCTTGTGGCGCTCGCCGGTGGTGCGGATGAAGCGATAGTCCGCGATGCCGAGCGTCTTCCACGCGTCGTCGAAGCGCGGCGCGACCTGGTCGACGAGCTGCGCCGGCGTGAGCCCGCGCTTGTGCGCGGCCTCCTCGATCTTCTGGCCGTGCTCGTCGGTCCCCGTCAGGAAGCGCGTGTCGTCGCCGCGCATCTGGTGGAAGCGCGCGAGGGTGTCGCACACGATCGTCGTGTACGCGTGGCCGAGGTGCGGGACGTCGTTCACGTAGTAGATCGGGGTCGTGACGTAGAACGTGCTCATCGCGGAGAGGTTCGTACTACGCCGCTGCCGATCGCGGGAGCCGATCAGTCGTCGGCGTTGGGGTCGCGCGACGGATCTTCGTCGGGCAGATCCGCGACGTCCGCGAGGTCGTCGTCCGGATCGTCCGGATCGTCCGGATCGTCGGTGGCGTCGGGCGGCGGCACGGCGTGCTCGGCGCTGACCGGGGCGGTCGCGCGCAGGAGGGAGACCGCGTTCGGATCGTCGGTCTCCGGGACGGCGTCGTCGTCGGCCGCGTCGTCGAACGAGGTCGCGGCGGGCTGCGGGCCGGTCGGGCGCTGGCCCGGCGGCATGCCCGACGGGAACATCGGGCGAACCTCGGCGGCCGGCACGACCTCGGTGTCGCCGGGGCCGTAGGAGATGCGCACGCGCTGGCGCAGGACGTCGACCTCGACGACGCGGCCCTCGCCGCGCGCGCCGATCACGCGCTTGCCGAGCTTGGGCAGCCCCTTGCGGAGCTCGGCGTAGCCTGCCTGCTCGTAGACCAGGCAGCACTTGAGGCGCCCGCACTGGCCCGAGACCTTCGTCGGGGACAGGACCAGGCCCTGGTCCTTCGCCATCTTGATCGAGACGGGGACGAAGTCGGGGAGCCAGGTCGTGCAGCACAGCGTGAGGCCGCACGAGCCGATGCCGCCGACAGCCTTGGCCTCGTCGCGCACGCCGAGCTGGCGCAGCTCGATGCGCGGGCTGCCGCCGAGGCCGCGCGCGAGCTCGCGCTGGAGGTCGCGGATGAGGTCGCGCATGTCGAGGCGCTCGTCGCTCGTGTAGTAGACGTTCGCCTTCGCGGCGCGGCCGGGCGGGCCCGCGAGCTCGACGCGGAACACCTTCAGCGGCATGCGCAGCGCGGCCGCGACGTCCTTCGCGATGCGCAGCGCCTTGCCGCGATCCGCGTCGCCGTCGCGCTCGCCGCGCAGGTCGTGCTCGTTCGCGCGCCGGACCACGCGCCGCGGGCGCTCGCGGCCCGCGAGGGACTTGCGCGACGGCGGGATCGCGACGGTGGCGAGCCGCGTGCCGCGCTCGCCGTCGACGAGGATGCGCTCGCCGCTCCGGTAGTCGGCATCGCCGGCGTCGAACCAGGTGATGCGGCCGTTCGCGACGAAGCGGACGCCGACCGCCGAGACGACGTCGTCGCCGAGGGTCGCCGACGGCGCCTCCGCGATCGGGAGCGTCGACGGATCGTCGTCGTCGGGTGGGGCGTCGTCGGGCAGGTCGGCCGCGAGCCGGACGTCGGGCGGCGGCCCGGGCTCGTCGGTGCCCCACGCCTCCGACGGCGTCTCCGCGACCGGATCGTCGTCGTCGGTGGGGTGGGCCGCCGGGCGCGCGCGGGCCTCGAGGCGCGGCGAGGCCGGCTCGAGCATCCGTACCTGATCGGCGACGCGATCCTGCGCGGCGCGGTCCTCGCGCTCGCGGCGGTTGGGATCCCGGGCGTCGCGGCGCTCGGTGCGCGGCTCGCGGTTGCCGTCGCGGCGCTCGCCGCGTCCGCCGCGCGCATCGCGGGCATCACGGCCACCGCGGCCGTCGGGGCGACCGTCGGAGCGGGCGTCGGAGCGGACGTCGGCGCGGCCGTCGGGGCGACCGTCGCGCCGCGGTTCGCCGGCGGGCGGGGTTGGGGGCGAGCTCGTGGGCGATGCGGTGGGTGGAGAGGTGTCGGTGGGGGCGGCGGCGCCGTCGCGCGCCGGGCGAGGCTCGCGACGGCGGCGCGCGCGCTCGCGGCGGGACTCGCGGCGCTCGCCGCCGGTACCATCGCCCGGATCCGCGTCGGCACCTGCGCCGGCAGCGGGTGCATCGACGGCGGGTGCCTCGACGGCGGGTGCCTCGGCGGTGGGGCGGGCGTGCGCGCGATCGCCCCACTGGCGGCGCTCGCGGCGCGGGCCATCCGAGCGTTCGGAGCGTTCGGGGCGTTCGGGGCGTTCGGGGCGGGGCGCATCGGCGGGCGTGCCGGCGGCACCGGTGGGACTCGTGGGACTCGCGGGACTCGCGGGATCGTCGCGGCGCTCGCCGCGGCGGCGGCGGCGACGGCGGCGGCGGCGGCCGGTGGGGTCGGTACCCTCGGCGCCCTCGGCAGACGGGCCGTCGTCGTCGGGGCCGTCGTCGTCGCGGCCGTCGTCGTGCGCCGGCGCGGCGGCGTGGGGCCCAGGCGCGTCGTGCGCGTGGGGCGCGTCGCCGGAGGAGCCGTCGTCGCCGGGTGGGGTCACGGGGATCTCGCGGGGGGAAGCTCGGCGAGCTGCGCGATCAGCGCGTCGATCGCGAGCACCGGGTTGGCGTTGTGGACGGCGACGGCCGTGTGCCACGACAGGATCGTCTGGGCGCGCGCGGAGGCCCGGCGCGCGGACCCGGGGTCGTTCGCGACCGCGGCGTCGCGGGCCCGCACGTGGAGCGAGCGCGCCGCGGCGACCAGCACCGGGGCCGCGTCGCCCTTGCCCTCGGCGATCCGCGACGGCAGCGTCGGATCGTGCGTGTCCGCGGCGAGCTCGTCGCCGAGCGCCGCGACGCGCTCGGCCCGCGCGACCGCGGAGGCATCGCCGCCGCCGGCGCCGACCGCCGGCCCGCCGCCGAACCGCACGCGCTGGCAGCGGCTGCGGATGGTCGGCAACAGCTGCTCGGGCGCCGTCGTGCACAGCACGAACATCGTGCGCGGCGGCGGCTCCTCGAGCGTCTTCAGGAGGGCGTTCGCGGCCGGCGGCGCCATCGCGGTCGCCTCCTCGACGATGAACATCCGCACCTCGCCCTCGTGGGGCGGTAGCCCGAGGCGCGCGATCACCTGCGTGCGCACGCTCTCGATCGGCACGATCTGGGCGGCGCCCTCGCGCACCAGCGTCACGACATCGGGGTGGATCCCGGCGGCGATCTTGTGACACGCGACGCACGCGCCGCAGCCCTCACCGCGGGCCGTCTGGCAGCTCAGCGCCATCGCGAGCACCTGCGCCGTGTCGACGAGCGGCGCGCCCGGCGGCCCCGAGAACAGCAGCGCGTGCGGCAGCCTGCCGCGCGCGATCGCGCCGCGCAGCTGCGCGACCACGCGGTCCTGACCGAGGTTTTCCCACGCGTTCACGGTGAGGCGCTCACGCTAGCACGCGCCGCCGCCCCGCCGGCATCGCGCGGCACCCGGGAATCTCGCAGCGCGCGGCGGTGCTATACGTCCGGCGATGTCACAGCTCCCCCGCGCCAGGACCGGCACCGGTCCGCAGCCGTCGGCCGATCCGCAGCCGCCCTCGTTCGCCGCGTTCCGCGAGGTCCCGCGCACGGGCGTGATCTTCGTGACCACGGAGGCGCAGCGGCGCGGCTACACGCAGGCCTCCGAGGACTGGGCGAACCTCGGGCAGGGCATGCCGGAGGCCGACGCGCTGCCCGGCGCGCCGCCGCGCATCACGGAGCTGCCGATCCGCGAGGGCGACCAGGAGTACGCGCCGGTCGCCGGCCTGTGGGAGCTGCGCGAGGCGATCGCCGGCTACTACAACGAGCTGTTCCGCCGCGGCATGAAGAGCAAGTACACCGCCGAGAACGTCGCCGTCTCCGGCGGCGGCCGCTCGGCGCTGACGCGCGTCGCCGCGTCGCTCGGCCACATCAACCTCGGGCACTTCCTCCCCGACTACACGGCGTACGAGGAGCTGCTCGACGTCTTCCGCCTGTTCTCGCCGATCCCGATCCTCCTCGAGGGCGAGCGCGGCTACGCGTTCTCCGCGGCCGACCTGCGCCGCGAGATCCTGGGCCGCGGCCTCGGCGCGATCCTCCTCTCGAACCCGTCGAACCCGACCGGCAAGGCGATCGGCGGCAAGGACCTGTCCGAGTGGGTCGGCGTCGCGCGCGAGCTCGACTGCGCCCTCATCTTCGACGAGTTCTACTCCCACTACGTGTGGCGCCCCGACCTCGTCGCGAACGGCATGGTCGAGACCGCCGCGCGCTACGTCGAGGACGTCGACCGCGACCCCGTCGTGATCCTCGACGGGCTCACGAAGAACTGGCGCTACCCCGGCTGGCGCGTCACCTGGACGCTCGCGCCGAAGAAGATCATCGAGGGCGTCGCCTCGGCCGGCTCGTTCCTCGACGGCGGCGGCTCGCGCCCGCTGCAGCGCAAGGCCGCCGAGCTGCTCGCGCCGACGGCGGCGATGTCCGAGACGCGCGCGATCCACACCGAGTTCGCGAAGAAGCGCAACCGCCTCCTCAACGGCCTGCGCGACCTCGGCTTCACCGTCGACCTGCCGCCCGAGGGCACGTTCTACGTGTGGGCCTCCGCGCAGCACCTGCCGTCGTCGATCAACGACGGCATGAGCTTCTTCCGCGCCGCGCTCGAGAAGAACGTCATCACCGTCCCGGGCGAGTTCTTCGACGTCAACCCGGGCAAGCGCCGCGGCGGCCGCCCGTCGCGCTTCGTGCGCCACCTGCGCTTCTCGTTCGGCCCGGCGATGGCGCGCCTCGAGCTGGCGCTCGAGCGCTTCCGCGACCTCATCGCGAACGCGGCGTAGCCGCGGTCCGGCCGGCCCGATCGACGCCTTGTCTCGTCGCGTGCGATCGCGTACGACCTGCGCGTGAGCACGAGAACGATCGCGCAGGTCCATGCGGTCAGCCGCAGCGTCGTCACGTGCAAGCGCTGCGGCGCGACGATGCACGTCTCGGTCGACGCGTACGGCGAGGCGGACGTCACCTACATCGATCACCGCGACGCGATGGAGAGCGCGGCCGAACCGGCGCTGGCGGCCGACGCGCGCCGCACCCGCCGGCTCCTGCGTTGCGTCGGATGCAAGCGCCGTTCGGTCGGCTGGGTGGCGCTCGAGGTCGCGCGCAGCCTCGTCTGGCTCGTCGCCGCGGCGGTCGTGTTCGCGCTCGTACCCGATCGCGAGGACATCGTCTGGGCCGTCATCATCGGCCTCGCGCTGTACGGTGCGATCAGCCTGGTCCTCTTGCGGCGTCGCTTCCGCAACGCCGACGCCGGCGTCGTGATGCTCGCGCCGCCCAGGCCCACGCCGGAGCCGCGCGGCGCGCTGCCGCGCGCCGTCGCCGTCAGCGCGCCGCCGGCGAAGCCCGTAACGCCGCCGCCGCAACCGGTGACGTCGCCGCCGCCGCCCGCGCCCGCGCAGCCGCCGCTCGAGGCGGGTGCGGAGCCGTCGATCCTGACCTCGTCGGATCGATAGGCTAGGCTACGCGCGTGGGTCGTGATCCCAGAGCCCCCGTCTCGCTGCCCGACCCCCGAGCCGGCCACGGCGCGCCCGTCGAGGCCGCGCCGCCGCCGGGCAAGCTGAAGCGCATCCTCCGCAAGATCTGGTGGTTCCACTCGTTCTTCGCGCTGTTCTTCGGCGTCGGCGTGATGCTGTTCGCGCGCGCCGGCCTCGCGCACGCGGACAAGGTGATGATGGCCGCCGGCATCAGCTGGCTGCTCATGTTCGTCGCGCTGCGCTTCATCGTCGGCCCGACGAACCGCAGGGAGAACGAGTCCGTCGCGCGCAAGGGCGTCCGCCTCGCGACGAACTACGTGATCAAGCAGTTCTACCAGCAGATGTTCTTCTTCCTGACGCCGCTCTACGCGTCGTCGGCCACGTGGTCGCTGTCGTCGTTCAACTGGTGGATCGCGCCGATCCTCCTCATCTGCGGCGTCGTGTCGACGATGGACCTCGTCTTCGACAACTTCATCATGGAGCGCCGCTGGCTCGCGTCGTCGATGTACGGCCTCGCGATGTTCGGCGTGCTCAACGTGCTCCTGCCGCTCGTCGCCGGCATGGATCACAAGACCGGCCTCGTGATCGCCGCGCTCGCGACGCCGGCCTCCGTCGCGATGCTGTCGTTCCGCATGAAGCAGGTGCTGTCGCCGCAGGGCGCGCTCCTCACGATCGGCTCGACGGCGATCCTCCTCGGTGTTCTGTGGTACGGGCGCGCGTTCATCCCGCCGGCGCCGCTCGCGATGCCCGAGTCCGCCGTCGGGCACGGCACGAAGGGCTCGTACGAGTGCCTCCCCGGCAGCAAGCACGCGATGCGCGTCAACCAGCTCGACGGGCTGCGGTGCGGCTCGCTGCTGCGCGAGCCCGGCGGCCTCAAGGAGTCCGTCGAGCACCGCTGGAAGCACAAGGGCCTCGAGGTGCGCGTGACCCCGAAGAAGCTCGACGGTTGCGACGGCGACGGCGACGTCTTCGTCAGCGAGTTCCCGCTCGAGACCGACCGGCCCGCCGATCCGCGCGGCATGTGGTCGTGCGAGACGTGGACCGTCGGCGGTCAGCTCGTCGGCGTGCGCAAGTTCGAGGTGCTCGCCACCGACGGCACGTCGGTCGACGATGCCAGGCCGACACCGCCGGGAGACGCCGGCGTCGTCGACGCGCCGGCGCCCGACGCCGCCGCGCCGGCGCCCGACGCCGCGCCGTGATCAGATCCGGAAGTTGAGGATGCCGGCGGGGCCGAACGAGCCGACGTCGCCGAGGTCGTCGAAGCCGAGCGAGAAGCCGAGGTCGACGTACTTGCGCGGCGTCCACTGCAGGCCCGCGCGCAAAAACGTCGTGAGCCCGCCGCCGGAGGCGGTCGCCGTCGACGAGAAGTCGTCGACGTTGACGCCGGCCCGCGCGAGCATCGCGGTCTTGGGCTTCCACTGGTACTGACCGAAGCCCGAGACCCGCATCCCGCCGCGCGACTTCACGGTGCCGGAGCCGGCGTTGTTCGCGAACGTCGCGTTGATCTGCTCCTGGTAGAAGCTCGGCGGGAACTCCTTCAGCGTGATCGTGAGGAGGTCGTCGAGCCCGCCGAACGCGAACTTGTCGCTGACGATGAACTTCATCGGCACGCCCAGCTGCAGCGAGACGGCGACCGGGTTGATGTACACGGGCACGCCGAGGCGCACGCCCATCCAGTCCGTGAGCAGCACGGTCAGGTCGAGGCCGACGGCCTTGCCGGCGTGGACGCCGATCTTGTCGGACACCATCGCCGGCGTCTTCGGGTCGTCGAACACGCCGCCGAGCAGGTACGTGAGGCCGAGCTGCACCTGGCGCGTGATGCCGTAGCGCGCGCGCAGCGCGTCCGACATGAGGTACGGCGACAGCTGCGCGTGCGGGGCGATGCCGACCTCGGACATGTTCTGCGGCAGCGTGATCGGCCGCAGCACTTCCTCGACGGGGTAGGCCGACTTCATCGGCTTCTTCACCGGCACGACGATCGCCGGCTGGTCGTCCTCGACGCCGACGCCCTTGGGCCGGTCCGGGTTCTCGTCGCGGCCGTCCATGTCGCGGGGCGGCGGATCCTCGGGCATCTCGACGGGCGCACCCGGCGAGGCCGGCGTCGTCGGCGCGGGCGTCCCCGTCGGCGTCGGGGACGGCGCCGCGACGGGTGCCGGAGCCTCCTTCGCCGGCGCGACCGGGCCCTTCGGCGCCGGCGCCTTCGCCGGGGCAGGAGCAGGGGCCTTCTTCGCGTCCGCGGACGCGACCGCGGCGGTCGCGAACAGGACGGTGGAGATGGTCAGCAGGCGAACCGTCATGCCCTCGGACATATCACGGTTGCCGCCCGTCTAGCCGTGGCCGATCCAGCGCGTGTGACCCTCCCACGGTCGCGGGGGCAGGTCGTCCTCCTCGATGACGACGGCGTGCCGGCGCTCGCGCAGCGCCACGGCGGCGGCCACCGCCCCGAGCATCGCGACGAACCCGCGGCGGGTCGGCGGCTTGCGCAGCCAGCTCGCGGCCGGGGCCTTCGGGGCCATGCCGTCGCTCACTGGCACTCCGGCGCTTCGTACCCGAGGACCATGTCCTTCAGGTTGAGCTTCTCGTTGCACGGGTCCTCGAGGAAGACGTCGGCCGAGCGCATCGACGAGCCGTCCTTGTCGCCGAAGTCGTCGGTGACGCCGGGCGGCACGTCGCGCGTGTCCTTCTTGTCGATCTCCTTCTCCTCGGGAGCCTCGATGAGCATCTGGTTGAACCACGAGGTGAACGAGATCGGGTGGTAGTGGTAGACGACCGCGTCGTGGGGCAGGCGGCAGTGGGTCGCCACCTCGTCGGTCCACCACAGCGACGGCGTGATCTGGTCCGCGACCATGGCGTCGATCTCGTCGGGCTTCATCGTCTTGAAGTCCTTCGGCTGGCGGAGCGCGTCGCTCCAGCTCGGATCGCCGTGCCACTCGGAGACGTGGCGCACGACGTGGAAGCGCAGCGCCGCGCCGTTGCCGTTCTGGAAGAACTGCGTGACCTCGGCCTTGGTGAGGATGCCGTCCTTGTTCTGGTCGATCAGCGAGTTGATCTCGTCGGTCTCGCTGAACCGCCCGCCGCTCGTGCCGTCGACGACGATCCACGGCGAGCCCGGATATCCGTCGAACAGGTCGCGCACCGAGAAGATCTCGTGGTGGACCTGCGTGCGCGACAGGTCGGCCGGCCCGGCCTTGCCCATGCGCCCGATGTACGAGCCGGCCTCGATCGCCTCGTCGAGGAGCAGCACCTCGCCGGCCTTGATCGCGCGCGGCTTGCCGTCCTTGTCGAGCCGCGCCTTGGTGACCCACTCGGGCGGCTTCTCCGCCGTGAGCTCGTCGGCGAGGTGCATGTACAGCGAGTAGAACTCGACCTTGCGCGCGCCGACCGACATCTGGTGGCGCAGCAGCACGAAGTTGACCGAGCCGATCGGCGTCGAGCTCGCGCCCATGCGCGCCGCGACGAGGCGCGCCGGGAACGGCGCGAACACCTGCGCGCCCTCCTTGCCGGCGAGGTGGACGCCGCCGTGCCAGATCCGCGCCTCGCCCCACGGCCCGAGCGGGTAGTACCCGCCGTCGGCCTTCTGCTCGTTGAGCCCGTACAAGAGGTCGCGCTGGGCGTGGAGCTCGGACACCTGCGTCGGGATGTTCGGCTTGTCGTCCTGGTCCTTGTCCTTGTCGGGCGCACCCCGGGGGAACACCGGGAACGTGAAGGCCCCGCGCATCCGCTTGATGAAGTCCTTGAAGTTCCACGGACCGGGATCCCACTTGTTGGTCGTCAGGTGGTAGTGCCCGAGGTAGCCGTTGAAGTTCCAGCTGTCGCGCGACGGGAGCGTGTCCCACACCTGCACGCCCGGGCTCGATTGCGGGTAGTCGGCGGGGATGTTCGGCAGGAGGCGCAGCAGCTCCTTCGCGAGCATGTCCATCGCGTCGTACTGCTCGGGCGTGTACTCCCACGCGAGGATGTTGTGGCCGTTGATCCGGCACCCCTTCGTCTCGCGCTTCATGCCGCGCGCCGCGTAGAAGCCGCCGTCGTTGCGCGCGTCGCCGCGGCTGCACAGCTCGACGCCGATCGAGTCGCCGTTGAACTCGGACGCGTGGAAGCCCATCAGCGCGAGGTCGAGCGTCTGGTAGATCGTGCCGTCGTTGTCGAGGAGGAAGTGCACCGACAGGCCGCGCTCGTTCTGGAGCACGCTCCAGCACATGTCCGCGGTCGCGCAGCCGTCGAAGTGGATCACGAACTTCTTGATGACGGCGCGCGCCGCCTCGTACGACGGGTTGAAGCCGTTGTTGAACGCCGTCGTGCGCAGCGCCGGCCGCGTCGCGTAGCGCGGCAGGTACCGGCCGAGCGGCATCAGGCCGTACGGGTAGTTGCCGGGCGGCGACGAGCTGTACTCGCACGGCGGCTTGGGGTCGGTCTTCGTCGACATGCAGAACGCCGACGTCGCATCCCACCCGTTCTCGTGCCAGTTCACGACCGGCGCGTTCACGTTGAACGTCCTGCCGCCGATGATGAGGTTGCCGGTCTTGCGCGTGAGGGCCATGGCCGTCTCCTAGTGTGACAGGAAGCGGATCTCCGTCGAGCCGACCCGGATCGACGCGCCGTGGTCCAGCGCGTAGTCGGTGACGCGGACGCCGTTCGCGAACGTGCCGTTCGTGGAGTTGAGGTCGAACACGCGGCAGTTCCCGAACTGATCCATGTGGATCTGCGCGTGGTGGCTCGAGGTGTAGCCGTCCTCGATGATGAGGTCGCAGCCCGCGACCTTGCCGATCGTGAAGCCGTGCTTGACGGCGAACGTCTCGCCGCTGTGCGGGCCGGAGAGGACGAGCAGGCGCGGACCCGACGTCACGGGCTGCGGCGCCGGCTGTGGAGGTGCCACCGGTGCCGGGATGCTGCCGGGCAGCAGCGTCCCGCGCCCGAGCTTGCCCGGGGTGCCCGGGGGGCCCGGGGGGAACGGCGGGCCCGGCGGGATCGAGCCCGGCGGCGGCGGCACGCCCGGCGGCAGCGGGATCTTGCGCGCCTGGACCTTGGAGATCACGAAGCCGATCAGCGACAGCGTGACGAGCGCGAGCACCGCCATGCCGGCGAGCAAGATGATCCAGCCGAAGATGCCGCGCCCGCTCACCTGCTGCGGCACGATGCAGCGCTCGTTCGCGCAGTAGCCGCCCTGGCCCTCGCACGGCTCGCCGCCGCAGCCGAGCGCCGGGATGCGCGCGTCGTTCGACGTCGACTCGATGCGGCCCGCCGTGACGATCTTGACCTTCTTGCCGGTGAGGTCCTGCTCGGCGGGCAGGAAGTACGTGAGCACGTACTGCTGGTTGA
Source organism: Deltaproteobacteria bacterium (assembly GCA_019637375.1). Classification (GTDB taxonomy): domain Bacteria; phylum Myxococcota_A; class Polyangia; order Haliangiales; family Haliangiaceae; genus JABFXX01. Next base: position 25,169 of record JAHBVW010000037.1, read on the forward strand.
TCTCGTCGCGCAGCTGCTTCATCGCCGGCGCCCAGCCCTCGCGCGCGTCGATGAAGCGGAACGTGCCGAGCGAGCGCCGGCTGAGCTCGCCGAGCGCGAGCAGCGGGCGGCGCTGGCGCGTCGGCGCGTACGCGAACGAGTGGATGCGGACGCCGTCCTTGGCGGCGCGGTCGCCGAGCTTCTTCACGCGCTCGCGATCCGCCGTCTCGTGCGGCACGAACACCGGCTTGGCGACGGGCTGCGCCGGGGCGGGGGCGGGCGCCGAGCCCGCGCCGGCCTTCGGCTTGGGCCCCGGCGCCGGTGCCGGCGGGGCGGGCAGCGGCGTCGGCGCCGGTGGCGGCGTTGGCGGCGTCGGGGGCTTCTCGGGAGCCTTCTCGCCCGACGCGTCGCGGCCGTCGCTGATGAGGACGATGATCTTGCGGACCGGCAGGTTCGGCGGGTTCGTCTTGACCTTCTTGAGGAGGCTGATCGCGCGGTCGATCGTGTCGAGCAGCATCGGATCGCCGCCGGTGCCGTCGCTGGCGAGCGAGCTGATGCGGCCGCGCGCCGCCTTCACCGACGACATCCGCCCGGCGCCGACGGCCTCGCCGTAGGCCATGAGCGCGACCTGCGTGTGCTCGTTGAGGCTCCCGAGCACGTTCGCGTCGAGCGCCTCGGCGATCACGGGGAGCGCGTCGGTGAACTCGAGCGTCGACTGCACGACGATCGCGATCGCGGTGACGGACTTCGTCGCGCCGTAGCGGCCGAGCGCGAACGGCGCCTTCAGGTCGCCGCCGGCCACCGCCTTGATCGCGCCGCGATCGAGCTCGACGACCGAGCCGTTGAGCGAGATCGCCGACAGGTGCACCGACAGGCGCTGGCCGGTGAGCAGCGACGGCTCGAGGTCGACGCGATCGATCACGGTCCGCGCCTGGTCGGCGCGCACACCGCCGGGCCCGGCGGCGACGGCGACGGCGATCAGCGCCGCGAGGACCCAGATCCGCCTCATCTGAGGCTGGAAGGTAACACGCCGCGCCGCGGCCGCGGCCGTCAGTCCGGGAGGCGGAAGCGGTACAGCACCGGGACGCTGCCGAGGAGATCCATCTCGCGCGTGACGGTGCCGTTGGTCCAGTTGTTGATAACCATCGGCAGGCCGCTCGCGCCGATCGTGTCGGACACGATGCCGATGTGGTCCGGGCCGTCGCGGTCCGGGAACGTGTCCATGAACAGGACGTCGCCGGGGCGCAGCGGATCCTTCGCGTCGTCGACGGCGGCCGCGCGCGCCTGCCAGTGGCGGCGGAAGTACGGCAACAGCGTCTTCACGCGGCGCTGGTCGATCTTGTAGTCGCCGCGGCCCTTCACCATCGGATACGCCGCGGGCGCGCGCGCGATGTCCTCGTGCAGTTCTTTCTGCAGGTCGATGCCGGCGTTGCGCACGGCGCGGATGACCACGTCCGTGCACACGCCGACGTTCCGCGGGACGTCGCCCATCGGGTACGTCATGTCGATGTACCCTTCCGTGTAGTCGTCGGCGTTGAGCACCGTCTTCTTCGCGCCGATGAGCACGTCGAGCGGATCGGAGATGCCGTCGCCGTCGCGGTCGTGCGCGGCGGCACCCTCCGAGATCCTCGCAGCCGCCGTGAGCAGCGGCGCGAGCTCGGCGCGATCGCCGGGGCGCAGCGCGAGCTCGTGCCCACCGACGGTGAGCGCGGCGGTGCCGCCGAGCGGGTACGCCTTGCGCGGGAAGCCGTCGATCGCGACGACGAGCAGCGCGCGCTCCCGGTCGAGGCGCGCCGTCACGCGCTCCGGCGCGACGCGGGGCAGGGTGAGCTGCACGCGGTCGTCGAGATCGGCCCAGATGCCCTTGTCCGCCACCCCCAGGCGGGTCTCGGGGGCAGGGGGATCGGGCGGCTTCACCATCTCCTTCGCCGTGCGGACGGCCTCGACGGGTGTTCTGGGCGCCGGGGCGGGCTCGGCCTCGGTGCGGCTGCCGCAACCGATGGAGATCGCAGGAAACAAAAACAGCAGAAACCGGGAACCGATCCGGAGGGGAGGTGTCCTACGGCCGCTTTCGACTATCCAGCTTCGTCTGCGTCTGCGCACGTCATCTCCAGACACCTCAAGCGACCCCGCGATTGCAACGGGGTTGGAATCCACCTAAAGATCGAGCCCGGGGAAGGTCCACCATGTCTCAGCTTCTCGCCACGCTCGCCGATGCCGCCAACACCGCCGCCGCCGCCGCGGCCCCCGCCGCCGAGAAGCCGACGTTTCTCGACGAAATCGCCTCCGTCATCATCATCATCACGAGCATCGCCGCGCTCCTGACGCTCGGCGGCCTGATCGTCATCATGATGATCAACGCGATGAACCCTGGCAAGCTGTCGACCTCGTGGCCGACGGACCAGGAGCAGTCGTTCATCCCGTTCGAGAAGCGCGGTGAGTCGTCCCACCTGAAGGCGTGGGCGTTCAGCGGCATCGCCGGGGTGGTCGTGCTCGTGCTGGCGCTCGGCATCCAGTTCGGCGTCGAGCCGGCGAAGCAGTGCGAGTCGGGCAAGAAGCTCGACAAGAACGGCAAGTGCTCCGACGCGCAGCAGGTCGATCGCGAGGCGGCGAAGGCCGAGGCGCCCAAGGCCGAGGCGCCCAAGGCCGAGGAGAAGAAGGAAGAGCCCAAGGCCGAGGAGAAGAAGGAAGAGCCCATGACCGAGGAGAAGTCGGAGTAACCGACACCTCTCTGTCTGCTCCAGCCACGAAGGCCGTCGCTCCTCGAGCGGCGGCTTTTCTACTTTCGGCGGAAGCGTTGGCGTTAGCCTGGGGCTCGTGAGGCGTCTCGCGCTCGCCGCCGTCGCCGCCGCCACCCTCGGGTGCGGTGGGGCCCCCGTGCGATCGCGCCTCGAGCGCGGCGTGATCGTCGCGTCCGAGCTCGGCCCCGACGGGATGCGCCTGGTCGGCATCGCGGAGAACGGCGACTCGCAGTTCGCGCTGGTCGTGCCCGCCGCGGCGCGCGACATCCGCCCGGCGATCTCTCCCGACGGTGCGTGGGTGGTGTTCGCGTCGACGCGCGAGCGGGTCGACGGGACGAGCCTGTGGATCGTCCCGCTCGGCATCGAGGGCGTGCCGGTGCGCCTCACGAGCGCGGGCATCGACAGCCACCCGACGTGGACCCCCGACGGCCGCGCGATCGTGTTCGCGTCGACGCGCGCGCGGGGGGACTTCGACCTGTGGCGGCTCGCGATCGCGAACGGGCGCGCCGCCGGCGAGCCGGAGCGCCTGACGTCCGCCACCACGCACGAGGTCATGCCCTCGGTCGCGCGCGACGGCAGCATCCTGTACGCGGCGGTGACTGTCGTCGAGGATCCGGCGTCGCCGCACGCGACGAGCCGCATCGAGGAGCGCACGCCCGGCGGGGCGATCCGCGCGGTGACCGAGGGCCCCACCGACGGGGCGCCGGCGGTGTCGCCCGACGGCGGCACGATCGTGTTCACGCGCGGCATCCAGCGCACGCTCCTCGAGCTGAGCGTCGTCGACACCGAGCTGTGGCGCGTGGCGCGGCGGCCGGGCGCACGGGCGGCGCCGCTCGTCGAGCTACCGCTCACCGACGAGGAAGATCCGGTGTGGTCGCCCGACGGGCGCTACGTGTTCGCGACCTCGGTGCTGCGCGGCGCGGACCGGCGCGCGCTGTTCTCGTCCGTCGTGCACGTCGACGTCCGCGACACGGCGCCTGTCGCACGGATGCTCCAGGACCGCGGTGGTGCGATCCCACGGCTGACTCCCGCGATCCGTCCGAGAGCGCTCGATGCCAAGGCTCTGCGCGCCGATCCAGAGTACCTTCTCGAGCTGACGAGGATCATGGCCGCCGCGATCGCCATCCACAAGCAACAGCACCCCGAGCCGCCGCCGCCGGCTCCGGAGGCGGCGCCGTGATGGGCCGTGCCGCCGTGCTCGTCGCGCTCGCCGCCTGCGGTCCGCCGCCCAAGCCGCGCCCGAGCGGCGCGCACGCGCAGCTCTCGCTCGCCGCCGACGCGCGCATGGTCACGGTCCCCGCCGGCCAGTACATCTCGGGCTCGACGCCCGAGGAGCGCCTCGCCGCGTACGACGACTTCTTCACGACCGCGGGCAACGACACCGCGCGCGAGCACAAGTGGTTCGACAACGAGGAGGATCGCCACGTCGCGCGGCTCCCCACGTTCCGCATCGACCTCATGCCCGTCACGCAGGTCGAGTACGCCGAGTTCGTCAACGCCGGGCGCGTGCCGCGGCCGTCGATCGACGAGGGCGCGTGGAAGGCGCAGGGCTTCAAGCAGGACTACCAGACCGAGGTCACGCGCTACGTGTGGCAGGACGTCCATCCGCCGCACGGCCGCGAGGACCACCCGGTCGTGCTCGTCACGCACACCGAGGCCGAGTCGTACTGCGCGTGGCGCGGCGAGCTCGCCGGCGCGAAGCGGCGCCTCCCGTCGGCGGAGGAGTACGAGAAGGCGTCGCGCGGCGAGGCCGGCTTCGCTTACCCGTGGGGGCAGACCTACGAGGCCGACAAGCTGAACAGCCGCGTCCAGGGCCCCGGCGACACGACGCCGGCCGGCGCGTACAGCAACGGCGCGAGCCCCTTCGGCGTGCTCGACCTCGCCGGCAACGTGTTCCAGTGGACGGCGACGCCCGCGCCGAGCGGCGACAAGATGCTCGTGAAGGGCTCGGCGTGGGAGGACTGGGCCGGGCTGGGGCGGGGCGCGTCGTCGCACGGCCGCCACCGCGGCGCGCGCCACGTCATCGTCGGCTTCCGCTGCGCCGCCGACGTCGCCGAGCCGCAGTGACGCCGGCGATCGTCGTCCACGGCGGCGCAGGGCAGGTCGAGGCGGAGCGGCACGAACGGCTGCGCACCGGCGTGCGTGCGGCCGCCGCGCGCGGGCACGCGATCCTCGCCGCCGGCGGCAGCGCGCTCGACGCCGTCGTCGCGGCGGTGCGCGTGCTCGAGGATGATCCGGAGTTCAACGCGGGCACCGGCTCGGCGCTGACGCGCGACGGCACCGTCGAGGCGGACGCCGCGGTGATGGACGGTGCCACGCGCCGGATCGGCGCGGTCGCCGCGGTGCCCGACCTCGGCGAGGCCGTGGCGCTCGCGCGCGAGGTGCTCGAGGCGGGCGAGCACGTGCTGCTCGTCGGGCCGGCGGCGTGGCAGTTCGCGGGCGAGCGCGGCTTCCACCCGGCGCCGCCCGGCGCGCTGATCACCGAGCGCGCGCGGGCGCGGCTCGCCGGCGCCGGCACCGTCGGCGCGGTCGCGCGCGATGCGGCCGGTCGCTTCGCCGCGGCGACGTCGACGGGTGGGACGAACGCGAAGCGGCCCGGGCGCGTCGGCGACTCGCCGCTCCCCGGCTGCGGCACGTGGGCCGACGATCGCTGCGCGATCTCCGCCACCGGCCATGGCGAGTCGATCATCCGCGCCGCGCTCGCGCACCGCATCGCGGTGGCGATCGCCGCCGGGATCGGCCCCCGCGAGGCCGCCCGTGCGGCGCTCGCCGAGCTGCGCGCGCTGACCGGCCGCGAGGCCGGCGCGATCACCGTCGACGCCACGGGTTGGTCGGCGATCCAGCTCAGCGCCACGATGCCCGTCGCGTGGGTCGACGGCGATGGCGCCGGCGATCACCTCGGTGATCGCGTCCCGTAGCCTGCCGGTGCGCCAGGTTGGCGCGATCGGCAGCTCGACTCGCCATGGGACGCGGTGCGTCAACCGGTCGTCTCACTACCCTAACCCTTTGCGATCGCTTCACTTCAGGATGTGCCTACATAGGCCTACCGCTTGCTTGGCCGCGGCGCATCAACTTCGTTTGCTTTGGGAGTGGTGACATGAAGAACCTGATCGCTGCGGCGCTGCCGCTGACCCTCGTGCTCGGCTGTACGCAGGGCGCGGAGTACGACGAGCTCGCCGGTGAGTCGTCGGCCGACGACGTGATCGACGGCAAGGCCGACTCGGCCGAAAGCGGCGCGTACACCTACTTCGCGATCCGTCGCGACATGCGCAAGTGCTCGGCCCCGCTGTGCGGCGGCTTCTTCCTCGAGCGCCTCAACCGCACGACGACGGTCTGCCACGACGGCAAGTCGAGCGCCGCCTGCTACACGCCGGAGCTCGACTGGTCCGAGGCGAACCTGTCGGCCGCGCAGCAGGACAAGCTGATCGCCGCCGCGAGCAAGGGCGCGTTCGCCGCGAACGGCACGCACGGCCTCGTGCGCGGCCGCTTCGCGAAGAAGAACCTCACCACCTCGAGCCCCTCGCTCGGTCGCTTCATCGTCACCGAGGCGTGGGTGTCGGCGAGCGACACGATGGCCGACGGCGTGTTCGTGAAGGCGCGCAACACGGGCATCGTCTGCATCACGGCGCCGTGCCCGTCCGTCGAGGAGAAGGGCCTCAATACGTCGCGCTCGGCGATGATCTCGGACCTCGACTTCGCTCCCGCGGAGCTCGCGCCCGAGCAGATCGAGGGCTTCCTCGGCGAGCTGCGCACGAACCCGAGCGGCATCATCGTCGCCGGCGACCGCTACACGGTGAAGGTCGGCGGCCGCAAGGCCAAGGGCCGCACGGCGACGGCCGCGTTCTCGCGCCTCGCGGACGGCCCGGCGTGCTTCGTCGGCGGCTGCTCCGGCCAGATCTGCTCGGACCAGGACGGCGTGATCTCGACCTGTGACTTCCGCCCCGAGTACGCCTGCTACCAGGCGGCGACCTGCGAGCGCCAGGCGGACGGCGCGTGCGGCTGGACGCCGACCGAGGAGCTCCAGGCGTGCATCGACGGGGCGACCGGCCCGTCGGGTCACTGAGCCGGGTCGAATTTTCGGCCGCCTCGTCGCGGCGCGTGTATCGTCCGCGCCGATGAGGGACCTCCACGCGTTCGCGATCGCCTGCGCGCTCGCCGCCTGCGGGCCGGCCGGGCGCGGCGGCAACGGCGGTGACGACGACGGATCGCCGCCGGACTCGATGCAGCCCGACGGCAACCTCGATCCGTCGGAGATGGCGTTCGTGTTCGCGCACAGCCCGTCGACGCTCTACCGGATCGACCCCGACACGCTCGCGGTGTCGACGATCGGCGCGTTCCAGTGGCCGAACGGCGGGAGCGATCAGATGACGGACCTCGCGATCAACAGCGACAACGTCATGATCGGCATCTCGTTCGGCTCGGTGTACCGCGTCGATCCGGCGACGGCCGCGACCACGCGCCTGCCGGGCAGCCTGAGCGGGGCGTTCAACGGGCTGTCGTTCGTGCCGGCGGAGATGCTCGGCCAGACCGGCCCCGACGTCCTCGTCGCGACGCGCAACGACGACGGCAAGGTGTTCCGCGTCGACCCGATGACCGGCGCCGCCGACGAGGTCGGCAACATGGGCGCGGCGTTCCAGTCGAGCGGCGACATCGTGTCGGTGAAGAACTTCGGCACCGTCGTGACGACGCTCGGCGCGCCGTTCGACGTGCTCACGAAGCTGACGCCGGTGACGTTCGCGGGCTCGCCGGCGCCGTCGAGCACCGGCTTCGGTCAGATCTGGGGCGTCGCGTTCTGGAAGGGCACCGTGTTCGGCTTCACGCAGACGGGCAAGTTCATCACGATCAACCCGAACACCGGCGTCGCCACGCTCGTGCAGGACAACGGGCCCGAGTGGTGGGGCGCCGCCGTCACGACGTCCGCGCCGATCGTCCAGTAGCCGCTACTTCCACGCGAGCAGGACCTTGCCGGTCGCCTGCTTCGTCTCGAGGAAGCTGTGCGCCGAGGCGACGTCGGCCGCGGGGAACACCTTGCCGACGTGCGGCGCGAGGTTCATCGCCTCGACGTTGGCGAGCGAGCGCGTGAGCCGCTCGACCCACACGGGGTCGCGCAGCACGTGCAGCGCGTTGAGCGCGTAGACGCCCTGGTTCGCGTCGAACAGCTTCAGCACGCTGATCTTCGGCGTGCGCAGCGCGGCGGTCGCGATGCGGACGAAGTTGCGCTTGCCGTCCTTCACGCCCGACGACAGGCCGATGCACACGATGCGGCCCGTGAGGCCGAGGCGCGCGCGCTGCCAGTTGATGTGCGCGCCGCCGCTCGAGTTGAGGATGAAGTCGAAGCCCTTCTGCGACTCGTCGCGGCGGAGCTCGTCGAGGGTGAGCGCCTTCGCGCCGAGGTCCTCGATGAAGCCCTTCTTGTGCGCGCTCGTCGTCAGGCCCGTGACCTCGGCGCCGAGGTGGCGCGCGAGCTGCGTCGCGATCACGCCGACGCCGCCGGTCGCGCACTCGATCAGCACCTTGTCGCCGGGGCGCACGCGGGCCATCTCGCCGACGGCGAGCTGCGCGGTGAAGTACGCGACGGGCAGGGCGGCGCCCGCGGCGAGATCGATCTTCGGCGGGAGCTTGAACACCTGGCGCGCCGGGATCGTGACGTGCGACGCGTAGCCGCCGAAGTACGTGCCCGCGACGACGTCGTCGCCCGGGCGGACGTCGCGCACGTCCTTGCCGACGGCGGTGACCACGCCCGAGACCTCGTAGCCCGGCACGAACGGGCGCTTCGGCGCGTCGGGGTAGAAGCCGAGCCGCATCTGGATGTCGGCGAAGTTGATGCCGCTGTACGCGACGTCGATCGCGACCTCGTCGTCGGCCGGCGGCTTCGGTGCGAGGTCGCGGAGCGTGAGCGTCTTGGCGGTGCCGTACTTCTCGATGACGATGTCGCGGTGCATGGTGCGTGTCTCCTGATAGTTTCTTAAGTATCGAAGTGTGAGGGCAAAAAAAGGGGGGCGCGGTCAGCGCGCGGCGACGAGGGCGGGGAGGAACGCGCGCAGCTCGGCGAGCGCCTCGGGGTCGACGGTGCACACGAGCTGCTTGCCCTCCCGCTGCGTCTGGATCAGGCCGGCGTCGGCGAGCTCCTTCACGTGGTGGGACACGGTCGGCGCGCCGAGCTCCAGGCCGCCGAGCAGCTTCGCGAGGAAGCAGTCGTGCGTGCGGCCCTTCGCGAGGTCGAGGCGGCTCTCCTCGAGCAGGTTCATGAACAGCCGCAGCCGGTTCGGGTTCGACAGCGCCTTGAACATGCGCGCCAGGCGATCGACGGGGTCCGGCTTGGCCACGACGAGTCAGTACGACGCTTGTCGAACTGTGTCAAGGCGGATTCAGCTGACGTCCATGTGTCATGTAACGGACGGGACCCGCGTTGACCGGCGCGCGCGGGGCGCTCATGGTCGTTCGCACAAGGAGACACGACATGACCACTCTCGAAGTCGGCAAGAAGCTCGTCGAGCTGTGCAAGCAGGGCAAGACGCAGGAAGTGAAGGAGACGCTGTACTCGCAGGACATCTGTAGCGTCGAGGCCGGCGCGCCGGCGGGCCAGGACCGCGCGTCGTACGCGCTGAAGGCGGTCGAGGCGAAGGGCAAGTGGTGGGCCGACAACCACATCATCCACAGCGCGGTCACCGAGGGGCCGTGGCCGCACGACGACCGCTTCATCGTGAAGTTCGTCTACGACGTCACGAACAAGCCCTCGAACCGGCGCTTCACGATGGACGAGATGGGCCTGTTCACGGTGCAGAACGGCAAGATCGTGAAGGAAGAGTTCTTCTACTCGATGGGCTAGCGCGGGCGGCGGCGAGGCCGCGGTGTTACAACACGGCGCATGGTGCGTCCGCGGTGGTTCGCGTTCCTCGTCGTGACCGGCCTCGCCGGGTGCGGTGGGGGCAAGAGCGAAGAGGGCCCGAAGATGGCGGACGGGCCCGACAACCTGAAGTTCCCGGAGCGCGAGGTCGTGGCGAACCCGGCGAAGATCTCGCTGCCGGCGATCCCGGAGCTCTCGCTGCCGGCGCTCGATCCCACGGTGCACGACCCGCGCGAGCTGCGCGTCCGCGGCAAGCAGTTCCTCGAGAAGGACATCGAGGTGCGCGGCTACGTGACGTGGGTCTACGACTGCAACGCGGCGCTGCTCGCGCTGCGCGGTGCGCCGGCGACGGCGGCGTCGGTGCAGAAGGAGATCGACGCGGACCCGACGCTGTGCGAGATGCCGAAGTTCCACCTCGGCGCGACGAAGGACGCGAAGCAGGTGCTGTGGGTCGTCGACGTGCCGCGGCCGCCGAACAAGCTCGAGCGGGAGAAGCTGCCACGCGAGGACCTCGCGGAGTGGCCGGCCGTCCCGAAGTTCGCCGTCGGTGACTACGTCGCGGTGTCGGGCAAGTTCACGTACACGTCGCGGCGCGGCGAGCGCAACTACGACGGCCTCCTCCAGTTCCGGGCGCTCGAGAAGTCGACGCCGACGACGATCGCCGATGCGCCGCCGGCCGCGGCGCTCGCGACGCCGCCCGCGATGAAGGCGCAGGAGAAGAAGCCGATCGAGCTCGAGGCGCGCAACGCGTCGATCCGCAACGGCAACGACTGCGCGCAGGACCTCGAGCGCACGCGCATCGAGGCCGCGCTCGAGGAGTGCCACAAGGCGATCCGCGGGTGGGGCGACAACCACGCGGCGTGGTACCTGCTCGGCCTCACGTACTTCGGCCGCAAGGAGTACACGCCGGCGCAGCAGGCGTTCGAGCGCGCCGTGCTGCTCGCGCCCGAGGACCCCATGTACCAGATGATGTGGGGCGTCGCGCAGTTCGAGGCCGTGCACGCGATCGCGCGCGAGACCGAGGCGCGCCTGACGCGGCGCTCGACGGACCAGGTCGTCGCCGACCTCAGCAAGGTCGACCTCGACGAGGCGCTGCAGCCGCTGCTGCGCGCGGCCAAGGCCGATCCCAAGCTGTGGCGCGCGCACTACTACGCCGGCCGGATCCTGCTCGCGCAGGACCGCGCGTTCGACGCGGCGACGCACCTGACGAGCGCGATCCGGGCGAACCCCGCGGCGATCGCGCCGGCGGTGCTGCTCGTCGAGCTGTACCGCAAGTGGGACCACGCCGAGCAGGCGGTCAACGTCGCCGGCGCCGTCGTGCAGAACATCCCGTCGGCGAGCGACGCCGCCGACCTCAACTACGAGCTCGCCGTCGCGTACGACGACGCCAGCCGCGGCAGCAAGACGGCGAAGGAGCTCGAGGACAAGGCGATCGACGCGTACACGAAGGTGATCGACGCGAAGCGCGACTACCACAAGGCCCGCTTCGGCCGCGGCCAGATCTACGCGCGCAAGAAGGACTTCACCAAGGCGCGCGCCGACCTCCAGGCGTTCGTGAGCTCCGCCGACTCGGTCGCGTACGCCGCGCTCAAGTCGGCCGCGCAGCAGCAGATCCGCGAGATGCCCTACCGGTAGGAGGACGAATGACCGCCGTCGAGACATTCCGCGCGCTGCACCGCAGCGGCTGCTTCGTGATGCCGAACCCGTGGGACGTCGGCAGCGCCGTGCTCCTGCACCGCGCCGGATTCCCGGCGATCGCGAGCAGCTCGGCCGCGCTCGCGTTCACGCGCGCGATGCCCGACACCGTGTGGGGCGTGCCCGTCGACGCCGTGCTCGCGCACCTCGCCGAGCTCGTGCGCGCCACGCCGCTGCCGGTCAACGCCGACTTCCAGTCCGGCTTCGCCCCCGAGCTCGAGCAGATGGCGTCCAACATCGCGCGCTGCGTCCACACCGGCGTCGCCGGCCTCTCGATCGAGGACGCCACCGGCGACGCCGTCGCCCCGCTGTACGGGCGCGACCACGCGATCGCCCGCGTCCGCAGCGCGCGCCGCGCCATCGCCGGCACCGGCATCCCCGTCGTCCTCACGGCGCGCTGCGAGGCCTTCCTCGTGAACGACCCCGACGCCGAGCGCACCGTCCTCGACCGCCTCACCGCCTTCGCGGCCGCCGGCGCCGACTGCGTCTTCGCCCCCGGCATCCGCGACCTCGCCTTCGTCGACACCCTCGTCAAGGCCGTCGCCCCCACCCCCGTCAACGTCCTCATCTCCACCCCCATCCCCGGCTTCACCGTCGACGCCCTCCGCACCCTCGGCGTCCGCCGCATCTCCCTCGGCTCCGCGCTCGCCCGCGTCGCCTGGGGCGCCGTCCTCCGCAGCGTCCGCGAGATCGCGGAGCACGGCACCTTCGAGACCCTCGCCGGCGCCGCCTCCTTCGCCGAGCTCGACACCGCCTTCACCGCGCCCAGGAGCTGAACGCTCGGGACGGCGAGGTCGCGGTCACTTGGGGGTGGCGTTGCAGACGGTGATGATCGATTGCTTGTGCGAGCCGATGGCGGTGGCGATGGCGTCGAACTGCGACCTGGCGCCGTCGATGGTCTTCATGGCGGCGTCGGACTTCTTCGCGTCCGTGGAGTCGCGCACGGCGCCGGCCATCTCGCGGAGGAGCCTCGTGTGCTTGCCGACGGTGTCGGCGAGGCCGTCGCGGGCCGACTTGAGGGCGGCCTCGCTGATGTCGACGGCGAGGAAGGCCTTGGCCTTGTCGTCGATGGCGTCGGCGGCCTTCTCGATCGCGGCGGGGTCGGTGCCGTCGCCGATGCCCTTGCGCATCTCCTCGCCGAGCGCGTTGTAGGTCTCGATCACGTCGCTGCACTGCGCGGACTTGGTGCGGCAGGCGGTCGCCGAGATCGCGAGGGCGACGAAGCCGGCGGCGAGGAGGAGGGACTTGATGGTTGCCATGCCGAGGTGACGGGCCGGCGCGCCGGGCGTCTCACGGATTCGCGCAACGGAAGGAAACTACTGTGCGCCGTCGGGATCGATGCGCATCGTCAGCGTCTTCTTGTCGCCGCCGCGGAGGACGCCGAGCGTGACGTCGGAGCCGATCGCGTGGCTGAAGATCAGGTGGCGGACGCCGTCGGCGTTGAGGCCGTCGACGCTCGTGCCGTCGACGGCGACGATCAGGTCGCCGGGCAGGACGCCGGCGCGCGCGGCGGCGCCGTTCGGGCGCACGTGCGCGACGCGCGGCGCGGTGACCGCGAAGTCGAAGTCGAGGCCCGTCGCGCCGGTGTACTGCGCGAGCAACTCCACCGAGTACAGCTGCACGGTCGCGCGCGTGCCGGCGGCGAGCGTGAGGTCGAGCGACGGCGGCGACCAGCGGAACGACGACATGAAGCACTCGATCGTCACGTTGCCCGCGGGTGCGGGATCGAGCGTGAGCTTGCCGCGCGGGTCGCTGCGCGGGAGGCCGCCGGGGTCCCAGTTCGTGACGCTGTGGACCCCGCCGGCGGCGGCGACCACGTGGCACACGGCCTCGGGGAGCGGCGTCTTCGTGCGGAAGTCGAGCACGGTCGCGTCGATCGCGCCGCGGCCGCGCGCGACGAGCGGCAGCTGCACGGTCGCGCCCGGCTTGACCTCGACGATCTGCGCCTCGCCCTCGAACGTCGTCTGCGCGCCGACGAGGTAGCGCCCGGCGCGCAGCCCGCGCACGCGGTACGACGCGGCGCCCTCGACGTCGCCCGGGACGAAGCGGCCCGCGCCGTCGAGCATGCGCGCGTACACGACCGGCTTGCTCGGGAAGCCGGTCAGCGTCCCCTCGATCGCGCCGGGGCGCGCGACGACGATCGTGGCGCCGGTCGCGCCGGCCGCGACGCTCGGCGCGACGCCCTCGCCGCCGTCGACGGAGCGCGCCTGGAGCGCGTACTCGCCCGGCGACAGGCCCTGCAGCGCGAAGTTGCCGTCGGCGTCGGTGAACGTGATCGGCAGCTTCATCCACGGGTTGAACTGCGCCGGCTGATTCGGGCGCGCCTGCAGCGCCCTCACCGACGCGTCGGCGATGCCCGCGCCGTTCGTGTCGACGACGCGCCCGCGGATCGGGAGATGCTGGTAGGCGATCGCGAGGCGCACGTCCTCGAGCGTGGTCGCGGCGTCCTTGACCTCGAGCGACGGGTACGGTGCGCCGTCGGCGGTCGGGTAGGGCGTCGTCGACGTCGCGGTCGCGTACACGCCCGAGCGGTACTTGCCGCCGCCGGTCATCGCGCCGGCGCGGTACTTTCCGCGCGCGTCGGTCATCGCGCGCCCCTGGTCGCCGGTCACCTCGTGCGTCCACCGCACGTGCACGCCGGGCACCGGCTTGCCCTCCTTGTCGACGACGACGCCCGCGATCGCGCCCGCCTGATCGAGCTCGATGTCGACGGTCCTGTCCTCGTTGTCGCCGAGCGTGACCTTCGACGGGTGGGCGAACGCGCCGATGTCGGTGGTCTCGGCGTACAGCTCGTACTCGCCCGCGGCGACGCCGACGAACTCGTACTTGCCGTCGGCGTCGGTCGTGCGGCCGGGCTCGAAGCTCGCGGTGCGCACGCAGCACACGCTGACGCCGACGACGGGCTTGCCGAGGCGCGTGACGCGCCCGCGGATCGAGCCGAGCGTGCCGACGTCGAGGACGATGCCGTCGTACGTCTGCGCGCGCTCGACCTTGAACCCGGCCGGCTTCTTCACCTCGTACGGGTACGCGCTGAACACGGTGTCGCCGACGGGGACGCGCTCGAGGACGAACGTGCCGTCGGCGGCGCTCATCGACGGCTGGCTGCGCGCGACCGGCGACTTGCGGATCGCGAACACCTGCGCGCCCGCGACCGGCGCCGTGCCGTTCTTGACGATGCCCGTGATGCGCGCCATCGCGGCGAGGCGGATCGTCGCCTCGTTCGCCTTGCCGACCTCGGCGAGCGCGATCACCGTGTTCTCCCAGCCGAGCCCGTCGGCGAACGCGCCGATGCGGTACGAGCCCGGCACGAGGCCGTCGACCTTCGCCTTGCCGTCGGCGTCGGTGATCGCGGTCGCGCCCGTCGCGCGATCGCGCCCCCACTCGGCGGGCGCGAGCCACACGAGCGCGTCGGGCACCGGGTGATCGCCGTCGGCGCGCAGCACCTTCACCGTCAGCGTCGCCTCGGGCACGAGCACGATGTCCTGCTGGTGCTCGCCCAGCACGAACATCGCGAGCGTCACGCCGCCGTAGCCCTCGGCGCTGTACTCGAGCATGACCTCGCCGAGCGGCAGGCACACCTTGTACGCGCCCTTCGCGTCGGTCGTGGCGCCGGCGAAGCCGCCGTACAGCACCTTCGCCTTCGCGATCGGCGCGTTCGCGGCGTCGTAGACGGTGCCGGCCACGAACGCGCGGCACGCGCGCAGCCGCATCTCGAGCTGATCGGGCGGGGGCTTCAGCGTCGGATCCGCGAGGTCGATGACGCTGAACGCGGGGACGAGGTCGGGCGCCTCGGCCGACACCGAGTACTGCGCCACGGCGACGGCGCCGAAGTCGAACGTCCCGTCGGCGCCGGTCCGCCGCGTGACGAGCGGCGCGAGCCCGGTCTTGGTCAGCGCCGAGTGCAGCGACACGACGGCGCCCTCGACGGGGGCGCCGTCGAGCGACACGCGGCCGGCGACCCGGCGCGGCGCACCGCGGCCGACGAACCACGCCGGCGGCTTGCGGTTCATCGCCACGACACCGTCGGGGCCGTGCGTGGTGCTGGTGAGGACCTCGCCGCTCGAGCCGCCGCCGGCGACGGGCTCTGTGGGGGAGCCGCCCCGCGGCCACAGCCACCACGCGATCGCGATCGCCGCGAGCACGCCGGCGATCGCGAAGGTCCGTTTGACGCTCGACGTCATGAAGCGTGACTAGACACGCGAGCCCACCCCACGGTTGCACGAGATCCCCTGACAGATCGACCGGTCGATCCGACGGTGGGTCGGTGGGTGAGATGGTGCAGGTGCGCGAGACTGTGTGCGCGGTGCCTGGCGCATCGGTTGCTGAGGCGACTCGCATGATCACGTACGTCGCCTTCGCCCTCCTCGTCCTCGCGGTCGTCCTCGTCCTCGCCACGGCGGGCCGTCGGCGGCGCGCGCCGCTGCACGACGACCTCCCCGGGCAGCGCGTGCCGGTGCTGCACATCGAGCAGGACCCGAAGTTCCCGAGGGAGCGCTGGGTGCGCACGACGCTGTTCGACCGCCGCACGCCGTACATCGGCTTCACGTACCTCGATCCCGGCAAGGGCAACTGCATCAAGGGCGAGGACGTCTCCGGCCTCGACGACGCCGCGATCAAGGCGAAGCTCGGCGCGAGCTTCCCGAGCAGCACGATGGCCGCGATCCCGCTCGGCCACCCGATCCAGGTGCTGAGCGCCGACGAGATCGCGAAGTACGACCTGCCCGCGGCACCCGCGTGGCTCGCGTATTACAAGTAGACGATGGCGATCACCGGGGCGTGCCTGTGCGGCGCAGTCCAGCTCGCGGCGGCGCGCCGGCCGCGCAGCCTCACCCAGTGCAACTGCTCCGTGTGCCGGCGCTACGGCACCCTGTGGGCCTACTACCGGCGGAGCGCGGTGACGATCGCGGCGCCGCGCGGGGCGCTCGTCCCGTACAAGCGCCGCCCGCGCGGCCGGCTCCGCTTCGTCCACTGCGCGACGTGCGGCTGCGTCGTGTGCTGGGAGTCCAACGACAAGCGCGCCGACGCGCGCCTGGCCCTCAACGCGCGCCTCCTCGATCCGCACGCCATGGCGCAGGTCCCGATCAAGATCCTCGACGGCGACCGCACCTGGAAGGTCCTCGACACGTTCGTGTGCGCCGGCATCTTCGTGACGCCGGCGTAGGGCATTGCGCGTTCGCGCCGCTGCGTGAGCGCCTCGCGGACGGCTGACTCCGCCTGCGCGATCGACGTGCGAGGCCGACATCGACGACGAGCCGCCGGCGCGTGCGGATCACGGGATGTACGTCTGAACCCACCCGGAGGCCGTGGTGAGGCCGTGGTACTGGCCGACGATCGCGATGCGGCCCGTCGGCGAGCCGGCGATGTCGATCGGCACGGTGCCGCTCTCCTTGAGGACGCTGCTGATGCGCCGGCGGGTCAGCGTCCACGGCTCGGATCCCGTCGACGTGATGCGCCGGACCCTCCAGTCGGCGATGAGGGTGAGGTCGCCGAGGAAGTGGATCCACGCGAGCTCGCCGGTGCCGAGCGAAGCCACACCGTTCTCCACGAACGAGCTGCTGGCGATGGTGAGGTCGCGCGAGATCGGCGTCGGGGTGTACGCGCGGAGGTAGGCGCGGCTGTGTCCCGAGGAGCTCGTGATCAGGTTCCCCGCACCGTCGACGGTGATCATCCCGTGGTACTGGGGCGACACGTCCTCGAGCGTCGACAGCGCGACGCCGGCCGGCGAGAACCGAACGACGTCGACGGACTCGGCCGTGGCCGGATCTTCCTTCTCGGCCATCACCACGCCCGCGAGGTCGATCGCGACCCCGAAGTGCGGCGTGAGCGCGATCGGCACCGACCACGTCGGCGCGCCGGTGGCATCCCAGCGCGCGACGCCGGTCGAGCCGTGCACGGCCACCGCGCCGTCGGGGGCGACCGCGATGCAGTGCACGAAGTGGCCCGTCGCCGGGCATCCCACGCTCCGTGGGTCGAGTGGCACCGTCCACTGCGTGGCGCCGCCGGCGTCGAGCTTCACGACGTGCGTCCCGGTGTTGACGTAGATGGAGTCGGCCGGGCCGACCGCGAGCGCCACCGCGGGCAGCGTGATCGACCACACCGTCGCCCCCGCCGGCGAGAGCTTGCTGATGCCGGCGCTGCCGCCGACGACGAGCGCGTCGGTGCCGTCGAAGGCGGCCGTCCGCACGCCCGGGCTCACGAACCGCGTCCACTGCTCCTTCGGATCCTTCGTGAACGTCACCGTGATCGCGGCCGTGCCGGGCGGCGCCGTCAGGAAGCAGTAGCCACCGGACACGTCGCAGTCACCCGTGATCCCGCCGAACCCCGACGGCGTCGACGCGAGCACCTCGACGCGCTGATCCGGCATCGCGGGAATGCTGCAGCTCGCGAAGCAGGACACCGGCGTCGCCACGCCCTCCAGCCAGACCTGCACCTCACCGCTGGCGTCACCGGCGAACGTGATGTCGATCGAGCTCGGCCCGGCGGACACGAACGACGCGGTCACCGTCGCCGGGGCGACGTCGGCCGGCAGCGTGCACGTCGCGCTGTCGCCGCATTCGGGGATCGACCAGCCGACGAGCTGCGCGCTCGCACCCGGCGTCGCGGTGAGCGTCACGTCGGACTCGAACAGCCCCGTGCAGTCGCCGCCGCAGTCGATCCCGCTCGGGCTCGACGTGATCGTCCCCGTGCCTTCGACGACGACCGTGATGCGCCGGGCGCCGCGCGCCGCGAGCCCGGCGTCGTAGCTCTCCCCGGCCGACTGCACGGTGAGCGCACCGGCGCCGGCCCCCAGTGCCTGCGGCGTGGCGCTCACGACGATGTCGCAGCTCGCACCCGGCGCCAGCTCCGCGCCGCACGTACCGAGGCCGCGCGCGAACCCACCGCCGGTCACCGCGATCGCGTCGATCGCCGCGGGCGTCGCGCCGTCGTTGCGCAGCTCGAACGTCGCCTGCGCGCTCACCCCGATCTGGAGCTGCCCGAAGTCGAACGCCGGCGGCACGAAGTGCAGGTCCGGCGTCAGCGCATGCCCGATCAGCTCCACCGTCGCCGACGCGCTCGGCGCGGCGATGACGAGCGTCGCGAGGCGGTCGCCGCGCTCCGTCGGCCGGAACGTCAGCGCGATCTCGCAGCTCTCGCCTGCACCGAGCGTGGCCCCCGAGCACGTCCCCGCGACCACGAAGTCGCTCGCCGCCGCCCCCGACGTCGCCACCGTGATCGGCCCGAGCGGCGCCCCACCACCGTTGCCGACGACGAGCATCGCACCCGAGCTCTGCCCGACGTTCGTCGCGCCGAACTCCACCCGCACCGCCGGCGCCCCCGCACCATCGCTCACCACGACCGACGCCGGGTCGGGCTCATCATCCCCACCACCACCACCGCACGCCGCCACGAACGCGACCACGAGATGCCGAACACGCATGGTCGGTGATGGCCGAACCGGGTCGGTTCGATCATGGCTTCAGCCATCCCAGCTGGATCGCCTGAGGTTTCGAGCCGGTGGCCGATCCGCGAAGCCTCGCCGCAGTCGGAGCGCGTCCACGACGGAGTCGTCCACACACACCGACCGAGTCCAACGTTGTATATTTGCGCTTCAACGAGTGGGCACGACGGAGTGCCGACCACCATGCTCATGTCCGCCGAGCTACGGATCGCACCGTCGCCAGACGCAGGTGAGATGGGACTTCGGGTCATAGACATTGACCGCCACACCGACGTGTCCAACGTCGCCTTGCCACTCCATCGCATCCGCAAGCCAACGGCCATCCCCGTTCGGCGTCGCTGCCATCGACAACGTGCGTCGTGCAGGTTGGTGCGAGTAGGGGGCTCCGTCGGGAGTGAAGAGGAACAGTCCGCGAACGTCGAACACGCAGGCCGCCCGCGGCTCGACAACGCGGAAGGTCGGGTCAACCTCGAGCTCTTCGCATCGAAGAAAGACCGGCTCCGCAGCGTCAGGCCGTCCCTCGGTCCCGCCGCACGCACCGATCGCGAAGCACAACACCCACCACGCTGTACGCATACGCTCAGACTAACCCGGACGTGGTCTTGTCAAGCGCCCGCCAAGACATCAACTGATCCGTGGTTCCGCGTTGCCACGAGCGCTCGCGCCGGCGACGCGATCTCGCTGTCGTGGGAATGGTCGCTCAAAGCGCACACGAGGACGACGAAGAGGCCGGTACCGTTCGCTCACCTAACCGGTTCGTGGCGCGAGGGCAATTTTCGTGGCACCTGACATCAGCGTGCTGCGAACCGCGCTCCGGTCGACGTCTCGAGCACGACGATGCGCGTGTCGAGGCACGCGCGTTCCTTGCGGCGTTTGACATCGCGCGCGACCTCGCGGCACTGGCGAGGTACTCGCCGCGAGCTTCTTGCTGGCTGATGTCCATCGCCGACGACGCACGACCCGCGTGTGGGGCCTCGCGACGCAGAAGTCGATCGTGCTCACGGCGATCGGCTCGATCTGATGCACGACGACGACCGTTTCGATGCGACGCACGCGTGAGACTCGTGTTCGCCTCGTCGTCGCGGCCTCTGCCCTCACACGATCTCGTCAAGGCGAGAACTCGATCGGTCATTCTCGCGCGTTGGCCGCGACCTCACCTCGCCCATTCATCACCGGATGCTACAGAAATCAAGTTGTCGAATCGCGATGACAATCGCCAGTTGCACCAACTCGAGGCGAACACGTCTCGCCTTGACGCGATCGTCGAGGGCCGGTCTGCGGCGCCATCTCGAGGCGAAACGCGATCAGCAAGCAGGGCGCCGGCCGCCCTGGAGCGCCCTCGAGGCGAAACGCGATCGCACCTTGAGGTTGCAGGGGTCAAGGGTTGTTGGAGTGCCACCTCGCGGCGAACGCGATCGCGCCTTGACGTGATCGTGCGAGCAGAGATCCGGCCTCGCGTTCGCCCCGCGGAGTGCACGAGCAGAAGGGCCCAAACACATTCCCGGAGGAATCGAGTCTGCAGCGTGCACGAGGCATCGAGCATCCCGCGTGAGCGCGCGTAGCCCGAGGCCAAAATCAATATCAACCTCCGCCGATGCCGTGCGCTCTGACCCTCGCCCCAGCGCTCGCACGAGCCACGAGCTGAGCTGGTTCCGAAGATGGGTGATCGGCGCAAGGCGGCACCGTGAGGCCTTGCGAAATCCCCAGGCGTCGGGTACCAGTTACCTCCGACCTGCCGGTGTAGCTCAGTGGTAGAGCAACGGTTTCGTAAACCGTAGGTCGCCGGATCATACCCGGCCACCGGCTCCAGATCATTACGGAATTCGGAACGGCAAGGCCGGTCACGTGCCCCCGTTCCTCACCAGGTGAGTTGCGCGTCGCTTGCAGCGTAGACGCCGTCGTTTGACGACTGGCCGGAGGCCGCTACGGCGAACGCGGCGTGAAGGGCGAGGTCAGCCGGGAAGGGCGCCGGACCAGGCGGCGCGGATGGCGGCGGTGGCGTCGGCGCCGGCGGCGAGGGCGGCGGCGGCGAGGGCGGGAGAGTCGATGCCGCCGACGGCGACGAGGTGGGTGGGGGAGGAGGCGAGGGCACGGCGGGCGGCGCCGAGGGAGGCGGCGCCGAGGGGTGGGCCCTTGTCGGGCGTGGCCCAGATCGGGCCGAGCTGTGCGAGGTCGGCGCCGGCCTGCGCGGCGGCGCGGACGGCGTCGACGGTGTGGCAGGAGATGCCGATCGCGAGGTCGGGGGCGAGCGAGCGCGCGTCGGCGACGGAGAGGCCGCGCTCGGGGAGGTGCACGGCGTGCGCGCCGGCGGCGAGGGCGACGTCGACGCGCTCGTTCACGGCGACGCGCGCGCCGGTCGCGAGGGCCACGCGGACGAGCGCGAGCAGCGGCCCACCGTCGAGGTCCTTCTCGCGCACCTGCACGAGCAGGCCCGCGCCCGCGCGATCCACGAGGCGCTGCACCGCCGCGCCGAACGCGGCCGCGATCGCCGGCCAGCTGCCGCGCTCCAGCACGTCCGCAGGCACCATCCGCCGCCGATCCGTGATCGCGACGAGCCGCACGCCGGCCAACCTCATTCGATGAGGTGGCTCGTCGGCGACGAGGCGTTCGCGTAGTCGCGCCGGGGCATGCGGCCGGCGAGGAAGGCCTTGCGGCCGCCGTCGACGGCGAGGCGCATCGCCTCGGCCATGAGCACGGGCTTCTTCGCACCGGCGATGCCCGTGTTCATCAGCACTGCCGTGCAGCCGAGCTCCATCGCGATCGCCGCGTCCGAGGCGGTGCCGACGCCGGCGTCGACGATGACCGGCACCTTCACGTTGTCGATGATGAGGCGGATGTTGTGCGGGTTGCGGATCCCGAGGCCCGAGCCGATCGGCGCGGCGAGCGGCATCACGGCGAGGCAGCCGGCGTCCTCGAGGCGCTTGCACGTGATGAGGTCGTCCGAGCAGTAGGGCAGCACCTGGAAGCCCTCGGCGACGAGCCGCCGCGCCGCCTCGACGGTCGCGGTGTTGTCGGGGAACAGCGTCTTCGGATCGCCGATGACCTCGAGCTTCACGAGGTCGTCCATGCCGAGCTCGCGCGCGAGGTGCAGCGTGCGGATCGCCTCGTCGGCGCTGTAGCAGCCGGCGGTGTTCGGCAAGAGCACGTACCTGCTGCGATCGATCGCGTCGAGCACGGTCGGCTCTTTGCTCGACAGGTCCACGCGCCGCAGCGCGACGGTCACGATCTCGGCGCCCGACGCCGCGAGCGCCGCGCGCGTCTCGTCGAGCGAGGCGTACTTGCCGGTGCCGACGATGATGCGCGAGCGCAGCGTGCGGTCACCGAGGGTCCACGTATCGGTCTCGGACATGAGGGTTCTCCCTACGGAAAGATCAGCCACCCCCGACGAACGTGACCACCTCGAGGCGGTCGCCGTCGGCGAGGACCGTCGACGCATGCTGTGCGCGAGGCACGACCTCGCGGTTGCGCTCGACGGCGACGCGCTTGCCGAGGAGCCCGAGCTCCTCGAGAAGTACGAGCACGGTTGTCCCGGAGCCGATGCTCCGAGGCTGTCCGTTGATGACCACGTCGATGCTCGTCGACATCGGGACGGGAACCTACCACCTGCGGTGAGGGGGAGCGGTCCCCGTCGGGTTCGGCGACCCCATCTCCGTCGGAGGTGCCGAGGTGTGATGACCACGACATCCATGCCGTGGTGTTGCTCGATGTTGTGAAGCCTGCGTCACGCTCCCGACCGTCACGCACTGCGGCAAGGCACTGAAACCATGTAATCCGTGACCGATCCCCTTGACGGGCATGACGCTTGTACTGAAGCAGCCGCGGGTCGTCACCCTGAGGAGCTGCTGCACATGACTCTAGGAATCGCGCGTCCTGTTATCGCCCCCGCCACCGCCGCCCCGACGCCCGCTCGTGCGCTGGACCCACGCATCGCGGGCGAGGACCCCGCGCGGATCCGCGCGACGATTGCGCGGGCGCCCCTGTTCGCGGCTCTCCCCATCACCGCCATCGAGGACCTGACCTCGCGCGTGTCCGTCCGCAAGGTCGCCGTCGGCTCGGCGGTCGTCGCCCAGGACGAGCCGGGCGACGCGATGTTCGTGATCATGTCCGGCCGCGTGAAGGTCGTGATCTTCGGCGAGAGCGGCCGCGAGGTGACGCTGTCGCTGCTGCGCTCGGGTGACTCGTTCGGCGAGATGTCGCTGTTCGACCAGGCGCCGCGCTCGGCGCACTGCCTCGCCATCGAGCCCACGACGCTGCTCGTGCTGTCGCGCGAGGACCTCCTGCGCCACATGCAGGCGCACCCGCGCACGGCGATGAACCTGCTCGGCGAGATGGCGCGCCGCCTGCGCCGCGCCGACGAGACCATCGCGCAGCTCGCGCTGTGCGACGTCAACGAGCGCCTCATCTACCGCCTCGTCGGCCTGGCCCGCGAGGAGGGCGCCTCGGGCCCGGACGGCCTCGTCGTCCGCCGCCGCCCGACGCAGCAGGAGCTCGCGAACATGATCGGCAGCTGCCGCGAGACGATCTCGCGCGCGTTCAACCAGCTCGCCCGCGACGGCCTCATCATCCCGCGCGGCCGCTCGCTCGTCGTCACGCCCGCGCTGATCGAGCGCGCCGAGAAGAAGAAGGCCGCGTAGCGCGGCTCCGCATTCTTCGCGTTCCTCTCGCGACACCCGTCACGTGAACCGCCTCGGTCCCGCGCCGAGGCGGTTTCATTTTCGGCGCGGTCTTTTGCCACCCTCGGACGACCCTCGGGAAACTGCGATCGCACCGGCACAGCGCCTCCGTTTTCGGAGGGACCCTGTCGGTGCCCGCGCTTGACACCGCCGCGCCGGGGTCGTCTGATCGCCGGGCGCAGATGCACGCGTCGACGATGATCCGGCGCACGCGTGTCGAGGTGGACCTCGCCGCCATCGTCGCGAACGCGCGCACGGTCGCCGCGCTCGTGAAGACGGACGTCGTGGCGGTCGTGAAGGCCGACGGCTACGGCCACGGCGCCGCCGCCGTCGCGCAGGCCCTCACGAAGGCGCGGGCCGCGAAGGGCTTCGCCGTGAGCCTCGTCGAGGAAGGCATCGCGCTGCGCGACGCCGGCGTGACCGCGCCGATCCTCGTGATGGGCCCGAGCCAGCACGGCGGCGAGGACGAGATGGTCGCCGCGAAGCTGACGCCCGTGATCGGCGCCGAGGAGGACCTGCCACCGCTCGCCGCCGCCGCGCGCCGCCTCGGCGAGCGCCTCGACGCGCACCTGAAGGTCGACACCGGCATGGGGCGCCTCGGCGTGTCCGTCGAGCGCGCCGGCGAGATCGCCGCGCAGGCCGGGCGCGACGGCATCCGCGTCGTCGGGCTCATGACGCACTTCGCGTGCGCCGACACCGACGATCCCGAGGATCTCGGATCGCTCACCCGCGCGCAGCTGCGCCGGTTCGCCGACGCCGAGCGCATCGTCGCGGCCGCCGGGGCCCCGTTGAAGATCCGACACGCTGCGAATAGCTCGGGTGCGCTACTGTTTCCGGAGGCAAGGTTCGACCTGGTGCGCACCGGTATCGCGATCTACGGAAATGGCCGCTGGCCGGCCGGCGCGGAGCGCATCCAGGCGATGCGGCTGGTCACCGAGGTGGCGCAGCTGCGCGACGTCCCCGCCGGCAACTCGATCGGCTACGGCGCCACGTGGCGCGCGCCGCGCCCGAGCCGGCTCGCGGTGCTGCCGGTGGGCTACGCCGACGGCCTGCCGCGCCGCGCGACCGGCCACGCCGAGGTCGCGATCCGCGGGCGCCGCCTCCCGCTCGTCGGCGTCATCAGCATGGACATCGCGATCGCCGACGTCACGGACGCGCCCGAGGTCGCGCTCGGCGACGCCGCGGTGCTGCTCGGCCGCGCCGGCGGCGGCGCCTCGATCTCCACCGCCGAGTACGGCGCGTGGGCCGGCCTCAGCGAGTACGAGGTCACGTGCGGCATGAGCAAGCGCGTGCCGCGGACGTACGTGGGGGAGCCGTGAGCGAGCAGCACGTGGGCTCGCCGCCGGGGCTCCCCGACGACGAACCCACGTCGGTGCACCTCGCCGCCGGCAGCATCAACGGCACGCACGGCACGAACGGCGCCCCCGCCGACAAGCTCGCCGAGAAGATCGACGACACGCCCGACGAGATGAAGCCGCTCGCGGCGGCCCCCAAGGAGCCCAAGCTCAGCGTCGGGCAGGCGGTGTGGCGCGGCGTGCGCGACGCCGGCTCGCCGGTCGCGCGCTTCCTCGACGACGTCGGCGGTCACCTGATCCTGATGGGGCGCGCGCTGGCGTGGCTGCCGCGCCGCCCGTTCCGCGGGAAGAACTACCTCGAGGCGGCCGAGTACATCGGCTTCGGCAGCCTGCCGATCGTGCTGCTCGTCGGCGCGTTCACCGGCATGGTCATGTCGCTGCAGTCGGTCTACGCGTTTCGCCAGTTCGGCCTCGAGTCGTTCTCCGGCGGCACGACGGGCAAGGCGCTCGCGATCGAGCTCGCGCCCGTGCTCACGGCGCTGATGCTCGCCGGGCGCGCCGGCGCCGGCATCGCGACCGAGCTCGGCACGATGCGCATCTCCGAGCAGATCGACGCGCTCGAGTCGATGGCCGTGAACCCGGTGCAGTACCTCGTGCTGCCGCGCCTCGTCGCCGCGATGATCGTCACGCCGATCCTGACGCTGCTGTTCTTCGTCGTCGGGATGGGCGGCGCGTATCTCGTCGCGGTCATCATCGAGCACGTCGATCAAGGGCAGTGGGTGGCAAACCTGCGCGACATCGTGCTGCCCGCCGACGTGCTCCAGGGGCTCATCAAGAGCGTGTTCTTCGGGGTCCTCGTCACGCTCGTCGGGTGCTACCAGGGCTTCCACGCCACCGGCGGCGGGCGCGGTGTGGGGATCGGCACGACGCGCGCTGTCGTCGTCGGTAGCGTGTCCACGCTCGTCGTGGACTACTTCCTCACCGACATCCTCCTCTCGATCCTGGGCACCGCCAAAGGGCACTGAGAGAGGTGTAAGGTCGGGGCGTGAAGGCGATCTCCGCCGGAATCCGCGTGGCGATCCTGTTCTTGCTGGTCGCGGTCGGCGGATATCTCGTGTGGAAGAACCTCGGCCAGAACCCGGCCGGCTCGAGCAACTACACCCTGTTCGCGAAGTTCCGCGACGCGAGCGGCCTGCCCAAGGGCAGCAAGGTCGTGATCGCCGGCCTGCCCAAGGGCGAGGTCACCGGCCTCGAGGTCGACGGCCGCTACGCGAAGGTCACGTTCAAGCTCGACGACGAGATCCAGGTGTTCACGAGCGGCGTCGTCGTGAAGAAGGCGACGTCGCTGCTCGGCGACAACTACCTCGAGATCGATCCCGGCGAGGAGATCAAGGCGCTCCCCGACGGCACCAAGCGCCAGTTCGCGCTGCTCGGCCCCAAGTGCGCCGAGTACCACGGCTCGGGCCCCGCGGCCGACAAGTGCCGCCAGGTCCCGAACGTCATCGAGGCGACCACGCCCGATCAGCTGCTGCGCCGCATCGAGCAGACGCTGCCGACCGTCGACCGCGTCCTCGACAGCGTGCGCGACCTCTCGGAGGACGTGCGCCGCGTCGTCAACGGCCCGCTCGCCTCGGTCGCCAAGCGCGTCGACGGGCTCGTCGAGCGCGAGGCCGACACGGTCGCGGCGATCATCGAGCGCGCGGATCGCTCGATGCAGAAGATCGAGCTGATCGCGAACGACCTGCGCAAGATCACGAAGGGCGCCGACCCGCAGGTCGAGCGGATCCTGCGCAACCTCGACGACGCCTCGTTGGAGGCGAAGGACCTCGTCGCGACCGCGAAGAAGGAGCTGTCGCTGACCGGCGACTCGCTCCGCCAGAAGCTCGACAAGATCGACGGCGTCATCGAGAACACGCGCTCGATCACGCGCAAGATCGACAGCCCCGACACCGGCACGCTCGGCAAGCTCGTGAACGACCCCGCGATCGCCGACAACGTCGAGGCGATCACCGACGACGCGCGCGGCTTCCTCGGCACGCTGTTCGGCCTGAAGGCCGTCGTCGGGCTGCGCAGCGAGTTCAATTACTTCTCGGCGCTCGTGCGCAACTACATCACGCTCGAGCTGCACACGCGCCCGGACAAGTTCTACCTGATCGAGCTCGAGAAGGGCCCGCGCGGCAACTACCCGGCGGTGTCGCTCGAGTTCGATCCGACGATCGACCCGAACCACTGGATCCGGAAGTCGATCATCCGCGACGAGATCCGCTTCACGTTCCAGTTCGCGAAGCGGTTCGCGTGGCTGACGCTGCGCTACGGCCTCAAGGAATCGACCGGCGGCGTCGGCGCCGACGCCGACGTGCCGTTCCTCGGCCACCGCCTGCGCCTGTCGGCCGACGTCTTCGACTTCACGTTCGACAAGTTCCCGCGCGTGAAGCTCGCCGCGGCGTACGAGATCTTCCGCCACGTGTACATCATCGGCGGCGTCGACGAGCTCATCAACCAGCCCGGCTACCTCCCGATCGCGAAGGGCAACTCCGACGTGCCCATCCAGTTCGACTACTTCCGCTACGGCCGCGACTACTTCTTCGGCGGCATGCTGCGCTTCAACGACGAGGACATCGCCGCGCTGCTCACGGTCGCCGGATCGGCCGTCGGCCAGGCGACGCGCTGACATGCGGATCCGGCAGCGCGCGTACTTCGCGGTGAAGAGCGATCGCCTGA
This sequence comes from Deltaproteobacteria bacterium, assembly GCA_019637375.1. Lineage (GTDB taxonomy): Bacteria > Myxococcota_A > Polyangia > Haliangiales > Haliangiaceae > JABFXX01. Next base: position 52,558 of record JAHBVW010000037.1, read on the forward strand.
GCGCCGCCGAGATCACCGCGCGCCTCGGCCTCGGCCCCGACGAGTCGACGGTGCGCGGGAGCCGCGTCGCGGATCCGCCGCGCCCCGCGCTGCACGCGTGGACGATCCGCTGCGACCGCGCGGTGCGCGTCGACGAGCAGCTCGGCGAGCTCATGGCGCGCCTCGCCCCCGTGCGCGCGGCGCTGACGACGCTCCTCGCCGAGGGCCACTACGGCGTGCTCCAGGTCGTGCGCCACCTCGCGGATCCCGAGGGCGACCTCGAGCGCCATCCGCAGCGCGACGACGACCTCGAGGTCCTCGAGGGCCAGCACCAGCTGCTCGGCTGGCACCTCGACCGCGCGATGATCGAGTTCCTCGTCGAGACGGGCGTCGAGCTCGACGTCGACGAGTACGGCTAGCGATCGTGCGTGACGCGGACGCGGGCGATGAGCTCGCGGAGCTCGGCGTCGTCGACCTCGGCGACCTCGCGCGCGATGCGCTCGCGGGCGGCGCCGGTGGCCGGCGTGGGGACGCGCGGGGGCGGGGGAGGGCGGCGGCGCGGTGGGGGCGCGGTGAGCGTGCGCGGGCGCGAGCGGCCGGCGAGGCGGAAGCGGACCTCGTCGAACAGGCGCGGCTGGCCGAGGCGATCGACGAGGCCCATCACGAGCTGCGGCTTCAGGAGGCTGAGCTCGTGCAGCCACGCCGACGACGCGACCTCGATCCACAGCACGCGGTCGGCGACGCCGTCGGGGCGCGTGCGCTGCGCGACCTTGGGGCCGACGAGCTCGGCCCACTCGGTCACGATCCGCCCGGCGCGCACCTCCTCGGAGATGCCGTAGAGCTCGAGCGCGTCGACGATCGCCTCGGCGGCGGGCCGCGTCTCCTTCGCCCGCGGCGAATCGAGACGGCGGCGCGGCGTCACGACGCGCGCAGCCGGCGGATCAGCTCGCGCAGGCGGCGGTCGCCGTCGCCGTCGCGGCTGACGAAGCGCAACCCCGAGCCGCCCGAGGGGACGTGGTAGGAGACGCGCCCCGCGATCGCGATCGCGGCGGCCGCGCCCGGCGGCACGACCTCGAGCGTGAGCTCGGTGTCGATCGGCAGCGGCTCGTGCGTCGTCAGCAGCGCGCCGCCGACGCCGATCTCCGAGATCGCCGAGTCGACGAAGCTCGAGCTGTGGGCGACGCGGTAGCGCACGGTGACGTTCACCGGCAGGCGGTGGTGGCGCCGGCGCTGGACGTCGGTGCGCTTCCCCGAGAACACATCGTGGAGAAAGGTGAGCTTGGTCTGCTCGTCGGTCGCGAGCTCGACCGTCGCACCTGCACGCACCCGCATCCGCGGCAGCGCCGGGCGCCACGCCTGCACCGCGCCGCGCACGAGCACCTTGTTCGGCAGGATCTGCGACGAGACCTCGACGATCACCTGCTGCCCGGGCTCGAGCTCGTCGGTGGTCGGCACGAACACCGGCTCGGCGACGGTGTCGCCCGGTGCCAGCTCGCGCCATTCGTCCGCCGAGCGGATGCGCAACTTCAGGATCACCATCGCGGCGGGACCGACGGTAGCAGAGGCCCGCGGGTAGGTGCTACCCGGGATCGCAGCTCACCGCGACCTGCGCGAGAAGCGGAGCGCCCAGACCTTCACGAGCGCCTCGGCGAAGATCGCACGCGACATCTTCGACTGCCCGACGCGGCGATCGACGAAGACGATCGGAGTTTCCACGAGGCGCAGCCCGGCCTGCAGCGCGCGGTACTTCATCTCGATCTGGAAGCTGTAGCCGTTCGAGGTGATCGCCCCGAGGTCGAGCGCCTCGAGCGCCGTCCTGCGCCAGCAGATGAACCCGGCGGTTACGTCGCGGACGTCGATCCCGAGGACCGTGCGCGCGTACAGGCTGCCGCCCTTCGAGATCAGCCGCCGGCCGAGGCCCCAGTTCTCGGTGCCGCCGCCCGGGACGTAGCGCGATCCGATCACGGCGTCGGCGCCGTCCTCCGCGAGCGCGAGCATCTGCGGCAGGTACTGCGGATCGTGGCTGCCGTCCGCGTCCATCTCGAACAGGTAGTCGTAGCCGCGCGCCATGCCCCACGCGAAGCCCTCGAGGTACGCGGTGCCGAGGCCGAGCTTGCCGGCGCGGTGCATCACGTGGATGCGCCCGTCCGCGGCGGCGAGCTCGTCGAGGAGCGCGCCGGTGCCGTCGGGCGAGTTGTCATCGACGAACAACAGCTCGGTGCCCGGCAGCGCCGCGAGGAAGCGCGCGGCGACGGTGCGCACGTTGTCGCGCTCGTTGTACGTCGGCACCACGATCAGCGACTGCGCCATGCGCCGCGGACGATACGCGGCGCTTACGCGAAGCCGCAACCGCGGTTGTCACGTTCGTGTCCCGGCAGCCCGCCGGCCGTCGCGGTCGGGCCCGCGTCGCGCGCACACGCGACGAGCTATGCTCGAGGGAGGTGCGTCGCCGCGCGTGGATCTACGTGCTGTCGGTCGCGGCCCTCCTGGGCCCCGCGGCCGGCATCGCGTACCTCGGCGCCGTGTCGTACACGAACGAGCGCGGCGCCGTCGCGGCGCAGATCGACCGCCAGCGCCAGGCCGCGATCGCCGTCGCCGAGCAGCTCCAGCAACGCATCGGCGAGGCGCTCGACCAGGCCGACCGCGCGACGACCATGGAACCTGGTGACGGCCGTGCACCTGTCGCGGCGCCGCTCGGGCAGCACTGGTTCTGGATCGACGCCGACCAGCGCCTGCGCGAGCCGCGGCCCGCGCCGAGGACGCCACCGCCGTCGAAGCCGGCCGCGCAGTTCCCGTGCGAGCTCAACCGGCTCGGCGCCGCGGACTGCACGCGCGAGCACAAGATCCGCCGCGCGCGGCTGGTCGCGCTGCACGCCGGCCAGCGCGCCGAGGCGGCCGCGCAGTGGGCCGAGGCGAAGAAGCAGTACGCGAGCGCGACCGCCGACGGCTCGCACACGCAGCTCGAGGCGCTGCTCGGGCTCGCGCGCGTGTGCGTGCGGCTCGGCGAGACGTCGGCCTACGAGGCGGCGCTCGCCGAGCTCGAGCGCAGGTTCGGCGACGGCGTCGTCGAGGGCGTGCCGATCCGGCTCGCGATCGCCGTCTTGCGCGCGCAGGTCGCCGGCGGCACCGCGCTCTTGCGCGTCGCCGAGCAGGCGCTCGACGGCGGGTTCCAGCTCGCGCCGATCGCGCGCTTCGGCGCCGTCGTCCGCGTGCGGCGCGCGCTCGAGGAGGCGCTCGCGGCGCAGGCGCTGCCCGCCGGTGAGGCGCCGCGCCTGCGCCGCCTCGACGAGCGGCTCGCGACGATGCGCATCGAGGCGCGCCGCGCCGCCGGCCTCGCCGACGAGGTCGCCGAGATCGCGCGCACGGCGACCGCCGAGTGGCAGGGCAGGCCGGCGACGCGCGAGCCCGCGCGCACGATCATCTACCGCCGGCGCGCCGACGGCGGCGCGATCGGCCTGACCGCCGATGCCCAGCTCCTCGAGCGCGCGCTGTCGCCGAGCGACGGCGGCCTCGAGCTCGCCGCCCACATCGCGCAGCACATCCGCGTGCTCGTGCTGCCCGCCGGGGTCGAGCCGGATCGCGGGTGGCGCCTGCTCGTGCAGGTGCCGCTCGGCGCGATGCTGCCGCACCTCAACCTCGCGCTCGTCAACCCCGACGCGGATCCGGACCCGCTCGACGAGGTGATCCGCGAGCGCTCGCGCCGGCACGTGATCTACACGTCCGCGCTCGCCGTCGCGCTCGGCCTCGGCCTCCTCGCGATGATCCGCGGCGCGGCGCGCGCCCGCGAGCTCGCACGGCTGAAGAGCGACTTCGTGTCGACGGTGTCGCACGAGCTGAAGACGCCGCTGACGTCGATCCGCATGTTCGCGGAGATGCTCGAGCAGGGCGTCGCCCAGGGCGACTCCGCGAAGATGGCCCGCTACCACGGGGTGATCGTCCAGGAGAGCCAGCGCCTGGGCCTCCTCATCGCGAACCTCCTCGACTACGCTCAGATCGAGCGCGGGACCCGCCGCTACGCCACGAACCGGCAGGAGCTCGGCCAGCTCGCGCGCCACGCCGTGACCACGTTCGAGACCCTCCGCAACCCCGAGTCCGGCGACGCCGCGCGCAATCCCATCGCGGTCGCGGTGTCGTCCGAGGGCATGCACGCCGAGGTCGAGGTCGATCGCGACGTCGTGGTGCAGGCGCTGCTCAACCTGATGTCGAACGCCGTCAAGTACGGCGGCGCGAAGCCGATCGCGGTCGACGTCGGCGCCGACGCGACGCACGCGTGGGTGTCGGTGCGCGACGACGGCCCGGGCATCCCGCCCGCCGAGCAGACGCGCATCTTCCGCGAGTTCTACCGCGCGCCCGAGGCGTACCGCGCCGGCGTCGAGGGCACGGGCCTCGGCCTCGCGCTCGTGAAGCGCCACATCGAGGCGCTGGGCGGCACCGTCGAGGTCGCCTCCGAGCTCGGCCGCGGCGCGACGTTCACGATCCGGCTGCCGCGCATCCCGGGCGCACCCGGCGATGCCACCGACTTCGAGGAGGAGCTGCCGTGACGAGGATCCTCGTCGTCGAAGACGATCCGTCGATCCGCATGGGCCTCGAGGACACGCTCGCGGCCAAGGGCTACCAGGTCGACGTCGTCGGGCGCGGCGTCGACGGGGCCGAGCACGCGCTGAGCGGGCGCTACGACCTCGTGGTGCTCGACGTGATGCTCCCCGACATCGACGGCTTCGAGGTGTGCCGGCGCATCCGCGCGAGCAAGGGCCCGACGCGGCGGCTGCCGGTGATCATCCTGTCGGCGCGCGGTGCGGAGCTCGATCGCGTGCGCGGGCTCGAGCTCGGCGCCGACGACTACGTCACCAAGCCGTTCTCGCTGATGGAGCTGCTCGCGCGCGTCGCCTCGGTGCTGCGCCGCGCGCAGGGCGATGCGACCGAGCCGACGGGCCTCGCGTTCGGCGACATCGACATCGACCTGGTCGGGCAGGTGGCGACGCGGGGCGGCGCGCGGATCGAGCTCCCGAACCGCGCGTTCGCGATCCTGAAGGTGTTCGCGCGGCGGCCCGGCGAGGTCGTGAGCCGCGACACGCTGCTCGACGAGGCGTGGGGCTACGAGGACTATCCGAACACGCGCACCGTCGACAACCACCTGGTCAAGCTGCGGCGCGCGCTCGAGGCCGAGCCGGAGAAGCCGCGCTGGCTCGTGACGATCCACGGGGCCGGCTACAAGCTCGACGTCCCGCGGGAGGCGGTGCGATGGACCGCCCGGTGACACACCAGAACGTGACAACGTTTTGCATCTGCGTGACCGCGCGTGACGAGGGTGATGACAAAGGCGCGGCGCGCCGGGTGTCTCCTTGGGCAGGCGAGGCGAAGGCGCCGGCATCGAGAGCTCCCCGGTTTCTCGGTGCCGGCGCCGCGCTGATTCTCGCCGCGGCGGCGTGCGGCGAGCCTGCGCCCGCGCCCGCGCCGATCAGCGAGCCGACGACGACGGTGCCCCGCAAGGCCGCCGCGGACCCGGCGATCGCCGCGTCGCCGCTCGACGCCGTCGGGGGCCTCGGCGACGCCGTGCTCGGCGAGCTCGTCGGAGATCAGCTCGCGGCGCGCGACACGTACCAGCACTTCGTGAGCGCGCCCGACATGCCCGCGTCGGTCACGGCGCGCGCGACCTTGCGCCTGGCGCAGATCGAGATGCTCGGCGGGACGCGCCACGTGGTCGAGCTGATCAAGCGCGCGGAGACGCTGGCACCGGCGGACCCGGCCGTCCTCGACGGCGTGCGCCGGCTGCAGTACGACCTGTTCCTCATCACCGGCGCCGACGACCTGCGCGGCCCGCGCCCGGGGACGACGATCAACGTGCCGGCGGAGACGGCGGCGGCGTGGGCGCGCGCGGAGGCCCAGCTCGAGGGCGTGAACCGCCGGGAGCTGGTGCTCGACTTCGTGCGCCCGCTCCCGAGCTCGATCGACCTGCGCGTCTATCCGACGCGGCGCCTCGTCAACGCGTACGCGGCGATCGCGGTGCGCGGCGGCGTCGCCCGGGTCGCGGCGCGCTACCGGATCGCGAGCATGTACGCGGCGCTCGCGTCGGCGTTCGCGAACGCGCTGATGCCGCCGGAGTTCCTGCCCGAGAAGCAGAACGAGTGGCGCGGCACGCTCAACGCGTACGAGGTCGAGTACCTCGCGCTCGCGCAGCAGGAGTACCGCGACTGCATCGCCGCGCCGCAGTCGGAGGACTCCGAGCTGTGGCGCATCGCCGCCGAGATCGACCTGCGCATCCTCGAGGTCGTCGCGACGTCGCCGCGCCTGCGCGGGCGCCGCTAGGAAACTCGCCCGGCCCCCGCGGCCGGCGCTACGCTCCACAGATGATCTGCGTGTCCATCGACGGCGCGCTCGTGGCTCCCGACGCCGCGCGGATCTCGGTGTTCGACCGCGGCCTCCTGTACGGCGACGGCTGCTTCGAGGTGCTGCGCACGTGGGACGGCGTCGCGCGCGACCTCGACGCGCACCTCGACCGGCTGTACGACACGGCGCGCTACCTGTCGCTGCGCACGATCGAGCGCAAGCACCTGGTCGAGGCGGTGTACCGCACGATCGCGGCGACCCACGCGGATCAGCCGGGGCCGCGCGGCGACCAGCGGATCCGGATCGTGCTGACGCGCGGGCCGGGAGCGGTGACGGCGCGGCTCGGCGAGCTCGGGCCGGGCAGGTCGATCGTCGTCGTCGAGCCGCTGCCGCCGCAGCCGGGCGAGATCACGCTCGCGACGGTGGACTTCCCGGTGCCCCGGCGCGGGGCGCGCGGGCACAAGACGCTGTCGTACGTCGAGCACCTGCTCGCGCGCGAGCTCGCACGGGTCGCGGGCGCCGACGAGGCCGTGCGGCTCGACGGGGCGGGGCACGTCATCGAGGGTGCGACCTGCAACCTGTTCGCCGTGCTGCGCGGCGCGGTCGCCACGCCGCCGATCGAGCGCGGGGCGCTGCCGGGGATCGTGCGGGCGCGCGTGCTGCAGCTGTGCGCCGCCGAGGGGATTTTGGCGAGCGTGCGCGATCTGGCCCCGCGCGACCTGAGATCGGCCGACGAGCTGTTCGTGACGAGCTCCTTACGGGGGGTGGTGCCGGTCACGGTCCTCGACGGGGTCCTCTGCAAGACCGGTCCGGTGACCCCGAGGCTGGCTCATGCCTACTCGGTGGCGATGCGTACGATTTCGTGATCGCCTCCGAGGGCGTATATTCGCCCGGAGCGATGAAGGATGTGCGAGTCCTGCGCGAAGAAGCGGCGGAGGCGACCGCGCAGGGCAAGCACAAGCGCGCGCTGGCGGCCTACCTCGAGCTCGAGCGGATGGAGCCGCGCGACGCGCAGTGGGCGAAGCGCGCCGGCGAGACGTACCGCAAGCTCGGCAACAACAAGAACGCGATCGAGGCGTTCGAGCGCTCGGTCGAGCGCTACGCCCAGAACGGCTTCCTCGTGCAGGCGATCGCCGTGTGCAAGCTGGTCCTGCAGATCGACCCCGAGCACGCCGACACGCTGCGACGCCTCGCGCAGATGAACCAGCAGATCGGGCAGGGCCCGACGCGCGCCGCCGGCATGGCCGAGCACAACCTCGCGCTGCACGACAGCCCGAACGTCGCCGCGATCCGGCGCAACAGCGGCACGGTGCAGGAGCTCGCGGAGCAGCGGTCGCAGCGCCTCGGCACGATCGACCCGTCGCGCACGCAGCCGCTCCGCACCGACGCGCAGCGCTCGCAGCAGCTCCGCAGCGACGTGCTGCCGATCCGGCGCAACAAGCCGTCGACGCCGCCGGTGTTCGTGCATCCGTCGCAGTCGCCGGTGCCGACGCAGCCGCTCGCGCTGTCGCGGACCAAGAGCCGCCCGATCTCGCTGCCGCCGCACGCCGCGCTCGAGACGGTGCAGCTCGCGAAGGAGGTGCCCGAGGCGCACCTGCGCGATGCGAGCATGCCGGGCATCCACGTGATCCCCATCGACGCCGTCGATGACGTGGGCGACGACGTCATCACGCGGCCGATCGCGATCGGCGTGGAGCGCGGCTCGATGCCGATCATCGAGATCGACGTCGCCGACGACAGCTACGAGGCCGAGGTCGAGGCGCAGCACGAGCTCGAGCTCGAGGACCTCGAGGAGATCCCGCTGCCGGCGCCGCGCGCGATCGGTGCGGCGGCGGCGCGCGCGCTCGCGGCGACGCCGCTGTTCGCGGGCATGCCGAGCGAGACGCTCGAGGCGCTCGTCGCGAACCTGACGCTGCTCACGATCGAGGCCGGCGAGACGCTGTTCCACGAGGGCGACCCCGGCGACGCGCTGTACGTCGTCGTCGACGGCGAGCTCAGCGTGCAGAACGAGGGCCCGCCGCGCGTCGAGATGCAGCGGCTCGGCCCGGGCTCGTTCATCGGCGAGGTCGCGCTCCTCACCGAGCAGCCGCGCTCGGCGACGGTGACGGCGCTGTCGTTCTCCGAGCTCCTCCGCATCGATCGCCCGACGCTGTCGCACGTCCTCGGCACGCACGGCGACATGCTCGGCGCGATCCTGCGCTTCATCCGCGACCGCCTCGTCGATCGCTGGATGCGCACGAGCCCGCTGTTCCGCCCGATGGACGAGGGGCAGCGCGCCGACCTCGCCGCGAAGTTCACGTTCCTCGAGATCGAGGCCGGCACCACGCTGATCGGCGCCGGCCAGCGCCCCGACGGCCTCTACATCGTCCTCGCCGGCGTCTTCGTCGTCGCGCGCTCCTCGCGCACCGTCGCCCAGCTCGGCGCCGGCGACCTCATCGGCGAGACCGCGCTCCTCTCCGGCGGCGCCTTCCGCTCCGACGTCGTCGCCATGGGCAAGTCCCTCGCGCTCTGCCTCCCCGCCTCCGTCTTCCGCGAGGTCATCATGACCCACCCCCACGTCCTCGAGTACGTCGGCGAGCAGGCCGAGCACAGCCGGCGCCTCCAGATCCTGTAGCGCCGCTACTTCTTGTCGGGCTTCGGGAGCTGATCGATCGGGATGGTTTGCTTGGTCGGAGCGGTCTGCGGGGTCGGCTCGGTCGTGCCGGGGCCGATCGAATTGCCGAAGGGGTTCCAGCCAAAGACGGTGGCGGTGAGACCGACGCCGAGGAGCATGTAGATGATGCCGATGAGGAGGTGCGTGCGCTTGCGCATCGCGTAGATGCCGCGCGACCGGGAGCGAACGGCGCCGTCATCGCCGTCCGCAGCAGCTTTCTTCTCGGGGCGGAATGCGAGCCAGAGGCGGAACGCGCCGAAGATCAGCACCAGGATCGCGACGCCGAGGGTGAGCCAGGCCGGGATGCGCATGCGAGCTGAACAGTGACTACCATTGACAGCACCGCGCCGCCGAGCAAGAGTGCGGGCGCTCTCGCGCTCCCGGTATGCACGCCCAGCCGAAGTATAAGAATTCCGCGGCGTTTTACGACGTCGACGGGACGCTCATCAAGATCAACATCGTGCACGCGTTCGCGTTCTACGCGTCGCGCCACGCGTCGCTCGCCCGGAGCGCGCGCAACACGGTGAAGACCGCGCTCTCGATCCCGGTGTTCTGGGCCGCCGACAAGCTATCGCGGAAGTGGTTCAACGAGATCTTCTACCGCTCGTACGAGGGCGCGTCGGAGGATCGGCTCGTCGTCCTCGCCGAGGAGCTGTTCGAGGACGTCATCAAGCCGAACATCTACCCGCGCGCGAAGGACCTCATCGACGAGTCGCGCCGCGCGGGCTGCCGGCAGGTCCTCCTCTCCGGCGCGCTCGACTTCACGATGCGCCCGCTCGCGCGCTACCTCGGCGTCGACGACCTCATCGCGAACCAGCTCGAGTTTGTCGACAACTACGCCACCGGCAAGCTCAAGAAGCCGTTCGTCGCCGGCGCGACGAAGGCCGACATCATGCGCGCGTACGCCAAGCAGCACGACGTCGACCTCGCCGCGTCGTGGGCGTACACCGACAGCTTCAGCGACTACCCGATGCTCGCGGTGGTCGGTCACCCCACGGCGTGCAACCCGGACCTGCGCCTCCGGTCGCTGGCGCGCTCGTACGACTGGCCGGTGCTCGATCTCGACGAGGATCCGGTCCGCTCCGTGGCCCGCCGCCCGCAAGGGCTCGCCCCAATCCGCAAGCTCAGGAGATCAGATGCGCGCGATTAGGCCGAAGACTCGCTCTCGCACGCGCGAGCACATCGTCACGATCGATACGGACTCTGCGCCGCGCATCATGTTCTCCGGCGAGAACCTCCACATCGAGGACCTCCCCGTCGGGACGCGCGTCATCTACCCGAAGCGGCCGATGACGCCGGTCGCGAACCCGCGCGCCGCGATCCGTTACGCGCTCAACAACCCCGAGGACAGCCCGCCGCTGCACGCGATGCTCCGCCCGGGCATGAAGGTCAGCGTGTGCGTCGACGACATCTCGATGCCGCTGCCGATCATGCGCACGCCCGACGTGCGGCAGATGGTGCTCGAGATCGTGTGCGAGATGCTCGCCGACCACGGCGTCGACGACGTGCACATCATCATCGCGCTCGGCCTGCACCGCCGCATGACCGACGGCGAGATCCGCCGCATGGTCGGGCAGAAGGTGTGGGACGAGTACTGGCCCGAGCGCCTGTACAACCACGACGGCTGCGACCCCGACGGCATGGTCGTGCTCGGCCACACCAAGCACGGCGAGCTCGTCGAGATGAACCGCCGCGTCGCCGAGAGCGACCTCACGATCTACGTGAACCTCAACTTCGTGCCGATGAACGGCGGCAACAAGTCGATGGCGGTCGGCCTGTGCGGCTACGAGTCGCTGAAGGCGCACCACCACCCGAAGGCGATCGTCGAGTCGAGCTCGTTCATGGACCCGCCGAAGTCGTACCTGTCGCACTCGTTCAAGCGGCAGGGCGACCTGATCGAGAAGACGCTCAAGGTCTTTCACATCGAGACGGTCCTCAACAACCGCGCGTTCGACGGCCCGCTCGCGTTCCTCACGAAGAACGAGGACGACTTCACCGAGACCGATCGCCTGAAGCTCGAGGCGATGAAGTGGACGCTCGACAAGATGCCGTTCGCCGCGCGCCGCGAGATCTTCATGCGCGCGCCGGCCGCGTACGAGCTGATCGCCTGCTACGCGGGCGCGTGCGATCCGACGCACGACCGCACCGTCGCGAAGCAGAACGAGCAGAACTGCGTCGAGGTCGACGGCGCGGCGGACATCCTCATCATGGGGATCCCGTACATCTCGCCGTACAACGTGAACAGCAAGGCGCTCAACCCGCTCCTCGTGCAGGTGATGGCGCTCGGCTACTTCTATCACATGTACCGGCACCAGCCGATCCTGCGCGAGGGCGGCGTCCTCATCCTGACGCACCCGTGTAGCGACCGCTTCGATCCGGTCCACCACCCGAGCTACATCGAGTTCTTCAACCGCGTCCTCACCGAGACGACGGACTCGTACACGATCGAGAAGAAGTACCAGGACGAGCTCGCGTACAACCCGAGCTACATCGAGATGTACCGGCGCGGCAACGCGTACCACGGCGCGCACCCGTGCTTCATGTGGTACTGGGGCCAGCGCGGGCGCGAGAAGACGTCGCGCGTGATCGTCGTCGGCGCCGACAACGCGACGGTCCCGCAGATCATGGGCTGGGAGACGGCCGGCTCGATCGCCGAGGCCGTCGCGATGGCGCGCGGCACGATGGGGCGCGGCGCGCAGATCACGATGATGCATCACCCGCCGTTCGTGATCAGCGACGTGATGTGATGGGCACCAACGGTCACAGCAACGGGCGCAGCGGGTACCACCTCGACACCGAGCTCGCCTACGGACCGAACCTGACGAGGCCGCCCTGGCCCGATGCGCGGCGCGTGCCGCTCACGCCGCTGCGCGAGTCGATCACCGGCAAGCCGCGCCTCGACGTCACCGAGATCCTGCGCGGGAAGAACATCCTGCTCATCGGCACGACCGGCTTCGTCGGCAAGGTCGCGCTGTCGATGCTGCTGCATCGCTACCCCGACGTCCGCCGCGTGTACTGCCTCGTGCGCCCCGGCGCCGGCAATACCGCCGACGAGCGCTTCTACAAGAAGGTCGCGTCGTCGGAGGCGTTCGATCCGCTGCGCGACGTGCACGGGCAGGGTTACGAGGCATTCCTGCGCGGCAAGATCGTCGCGCTCCCCGGCGACATCGGTCGCCCGCTGTGCAACTTCACCGACGAGCAGATCGCGGAAGTCGAGGCCGCGGGCGGCGTCGACGTCGTCATCAACAGCGCCGGCCTGGTGTCGTTCACGCCGTCGCTCGAGAGCGCCGTGCGCATCAACGCGATGGGCGCGAAGAACGTCCTCGACCTCGCGCGCCGCCTGAAGGCCAGGCTCGTGCACGTGTCGACGTGCTACGTCGCGGGCCGCCGCGACGGCGACGTGTGGGAGGACGAGCCGGTCGTCGGCTACTTCCCGCGCTCGACGCAGATCGCGAGCGATCAACGCGCCGACGACGAGCTCCTCGATCGCGACTTCGATCCCGCCGCCGAGATCGCGGACTGCCAGAAGGTGATCGACCAGGCGCGCGAGCGCAGCAACGATCGCCAGCACATCTCCGAGTTCCGCGAGAAGGGCGCGAAGACGCTGCGCGATCAGCGCCGCGATCCCGACGACGAGAACGACCTCAAGCTCGCCGTCGCGCGCGAGCGCAAGATCTGGATGAACGACGTCCTCACCAAGCTCGGCACGGAGCGCGCCGAGCACTGGGGCTGGACGAACACGTACACGTACACGAAGTCGCTCGGCGAGCAGATCATCCTCGCTGACTCGACGGTGACGTCCACGATCGTGCGCCCCGCGATCGTCGAGAGCAGCGTGCGCTACCCGTTCCCCGGCTGGAACGAGGGCTTCAACACCACCGCGCCGCTGATGTACCTGATCCTGAAGGGCCACCGCAGCGTGCCGATGGGCACCGACACGGCGCTCGACGTCATCCCCGTCGACTTCATCGCGGCCGGCATGCTGCTCGCGACGGCGGCGGTGCTCGCCGGCGAGCACGAGCCCGTGTACCAGCTCGGCTCGTCGGACGCGAACCGGATCTCGAGCAAGCGCCTCACCGAGCTGACCGCGCTCGCCGTGCGCCGCCACTTCCGCGACAAGGCCGACCGCGGCGAGGACACGCTGCGCTCGCGGCTGCGCGCGCGCCTCGAGGCGATGCCCGTCACGTTCGAGCACTTCGATCGCCAGTCGGCGCCCATGTTCAAGCGCGTCGCGGATCGGCTGATTAACGTCATCGACGAGAAGCTGCCTCGCTGGGGCGCCCCGCGCCTCGAGGCGTTTGCCGAGCGCGCGCGCGACGAGCTGAAGAAGGTGTCGACGTTCACCGGGCAGGTGAAGGAGCTCGTCGAGCTGTTCAAGCCGTTCACCACCGACCACGACATCAGCTTCCGCTGCGACAACATCCGCGCGCTGTGGGCGCGCGTGGCGCCCGCGGATCAGGACCGCCTGCTGTGGGCGCCGCAGCTCGTCGACTGGCGCAAGTACTGGCTCGACACGCACTTCCCGGGCCTGCAGAAGTGGACGTTCGACAAGCTCGACGAGGAGTTCGGGCAGAAGCCGAAGTCCGTCTACACGTACAAGGAGCTCGTCGAGCTGTTCGAGGCCGCGGTCAAGCTGCACCGCAACCGCCCGGCGCTCCGGCTCCTGCCAGCGGGGGAGGGTGCGGAACCCCGCGCGTACACCTACGGCCAGGTCGGCGAGATGGCGTGGCAGGGCGCGGGCGGGCTGCGCCAGCTCGGCCTCGCCGCGGGCGAGCGTGCGATCCTGATGAGCGAGAACCGCCCGGAGTGGGGCATCTCGTACTTCGCGATCCTCCTCGCCGGCGCGACGGTGGTGCCGCTCGATCGCGAGCTGTCGCTCGCCGAGGTCGTGAACCTCGCGAAGGTGTCGCGCGCGCGCGTGCTCGTGCTGTCGCGCAAGGTCGTCGAGCGGCTCGCCGGTGAAGCGAACATCGCGGTCCCCGTCACCGTCTCGGCCGCTCGGTCCTCCGCCGACGGCTCCTCCGGACCGAGCGGAGGGGAAGACGGCCAGTGGTCGCCGGCGCACGGTGCCTTCGCGGGCTGGCTCGCGGGGCAGGGTGTCGAGGCCAAGGTGCTCGGGTTCGACGAGCTGCTCGTCGAGCCGGACGTCGCCGTCGGCGCCGTGCAGCCCGCGCTCAAGGGCGACATGCTCGCCTCGCTGATCTTCACGTCGGGCACGACGGGCACGCCGAAGGGCGTGATGCTCACGCACAAGAACCTGACGTCGATGGTGAGCAAGCTGTCGTCGCTGTTCACGCTGTACACGCACGACAAGCTGCTCAGCGTCCTGCCGCTGCACCACACGCTCGAGTTCTCCGCCGGCTTTTTGATGCCGTTCATGCACGGCGCCTCGATCGACTACCTCGAGGAGATCGACGCCGACACGCTCGCGCGCGCGCTCGAGGACGAGGGCGTCACCGGCATGGTCGGCGTGCCGGCGCTGTGGCAGCTGCTCGAGCGCAAGATCTACAAGAACGTGTCGGATGCGGGCGTGCTCGCCGAGAAGGCGTTCGATTCGATCGTCGATCTCAATCGCTCGCTGCGCGACAAGCTGCCGTGGGACATCGGCGCCGGGAAGTTGCTGTTCTTCCCCGTGCACAAGAAGCTCGGCGGGCGCATGCGCCTGCTCATCAGCGGCGGCTCGGCGCTGCCGGCGGAGACGCTGAAGTCGTTCCGCGGCCTCGGCTTCAACCTGTACGAGGGCTACGGCATGACCGAGTCGTCGCCGGTGCTGACGGTGACGCGCCCGGGCGACAAGGCGATCCCCGGCTCCGTCGGGCGGCCGCTGCCCGGCATCGACGTGCGCATCGACCAGCCCGACGGCAGCGGTGTCGGCGAGGTCATCGCGAAGGGCCCGAACGTCATGTCGGGCTACTTCGAGAACCCGGATGCGACCGCGGCGACGATCCGCGACGGCTGGCTGCACACCGGCGACCTCGGCAAGCTCGACGAGGACGGCAACCTCTACATCGTCGGGCGCAAGAAGGAGATGATCCTCGGCGCCGGCGGCGAGAACGTCTACCCCGACGAGCTCGAGGAGCTGTACCGCGACAGCAAGTACATCAAGGAGCTGTCGATCGTCGGGCTCCCGAGCGACGGCAACCTCGAGACGGTCGCGGCGCTGATCGTGCCCGACTACGACCACGACGGCGTCGCGCGCGAGGACGTGCGCGAGGCGGTGCGCGAGCACGTGCGCAAGGTCGGCAAGGGGCTGCCGCTGTACAAGCGCCTGAAGGTCGTGCACCTGTCGGATGCGGACCTGCCGAAGACGGCGTCGCGCAAGCCGAAGCGGCGCGAGGTCATCAAGGAGCTGCAGCGCCTCGAGAAGGCCGCGAAGAGCGGCGCCGAGGCGCAGGCGGGCGCGGCGAGCGGCGGCACCGACTGGCTGCTCGACCTGCTCGCGAACGTCGCGCAGAAGAAGCGCGCCGACGTCACGAGCGACGCGCGCCTCGACGGGCTCGGCTTCGACTCGCTGATGTTCACCGAGCTCGCGGTCGCGCTCGAAGCGGCGGGCGTCAACCTGCCGGATCCGTCGGAGCTGCAGGGCCTCGAGACCGTCGCCGACGTCGAGAAGCTCGTCGCGCGCCTGGGTGCGAAGGCGAAGCAGGAGAAGCCCAAGCGCGATCGTCTCCGGAAGGAGAAGGACGCACGAGACGCGAAGGAAGAGGAGAGCGGCAAGGAGGACGACGACATCGACGTCCCGCGCCCGATCGTGTCGCTGGGGCGGCGCGCGCTGCGCGGCGGCATGCGCGCGCTGTACGAGCGCGTGCTCGAGACCGACGTGCACGGCCACACGAACGTGCCGCCGTTCGGCGGGTACATCGTCGCGGCGAACCACGCGAGCCACCTCGACACCGGCCTCGTGAAGTACGCGCTCGGCGAGCAGGGCGAGGCGCTCGTCGCACTCGCGGCGAAGGACTACTTCTTCGACGATCCGGTGCGCCGGATGTACTTCGAGAACTTCACGAACCTCGTGCCGATGGAGCGCCACGGCTCCCTGCGCGAGTCGCTGCGCCTCGCCGGCGAGGTCATCCGCGACGGCTACATCCTGCTCATTTTCCCCGAGGGCACGCGCAGCGACACGGGCGTGATGAGCGACTTCAAGCCGTCGCTCGGCTACCTCGCGATGACGAACAGGTGCGGCATCCTGCCGATGTACCTGGCGGGCACGCACGACGCGATGCCGAAGGGACGCTACCTGCCGAAGCGCGGCGAGCACGTCGCGGCGTTCGTCGGGCCGTTCGTGCCGTACCAGCGCGTGCTCGAGCTCGCCGCGGCGGCCCCGGGGAAGAAGTCGCGCAGCGATCAGTACAAGGCGATCACCCACGACGTCGAGGCGACGATCCGCCGGCTCGCGCCGCGCGACCGCGCGTGGACGCTCGGCGAGGCGGGGACGACGCCGCTCGCGCTGCACCTGGAAGCGCAGGGCCCAGAGGAAGAGTCCGTCACGGATAGCGAGGAGGCGAACGCGTGAGGCTCCTCGTCACCGGCGCCACCGGCTTCCTCGGCGAGCACCTGTGCCGCGAGCTCGTCGAGCGCGGTCAGACCGTCGTCGGCCTCGCGCGCACGCGCAGCGCCGTCCTGGCCGAGCTCGGCGTCGAGCACGTGCGCGGGGACGTCCTCGCGGGGCCCGAACTCGATCGCGCGCTCGAGGACTGCGTGGCCGTGTTCCACCTCGCAGGTGCCGTGTCGCGCGACCCCGACGACGCGCAGCGCATGATGCGGCTGCACGTCGACGGTACGCGCCGCGTGCTCGAGCGCATGGCCGCCGCGAAGATCACGCGGATGGTGCTTGCCTCGACGAGCGGCACGATCGGCGTGTCGAAGGACGAGGAGATCCTCGACGAGCGCGCGCCGTACGCCGAGGAGATCGTCGCCGGGTGGCCGTACTACGCGTCGAAGATCTACCAGGAGCGGCTCGCGTTCGAGCACGGGCAGCGCCTCGGCATCGAGATCGTCGCCGTCAACCCGAGCCTCCTGCTCGGCCCCGGCGATCGCCGGCTGTCGTCGACGGGCGACGTCCGCAAGTTCATCCGCCGGGAGATCCCCGTCGTGCCGAAGGGCGGGATCAACTTCGTCGACGCGCGCGACGCCGCCGTCGCGACGGCGAACGCGCTCGAGCACGGCCGCGCCGGCGAGCGCTACCTGCTCGGCGGCCCGAACTGGACGATGAAGGAGTTCTTCGGGCGCCTCGGCCGCGTCGCGAACGTGTCGCCGCCGCGGCTGCGCCTGCCGGCGTCGTGGAACCGGTTCGGCGCGGCGGTCGTCGAGGAGCTGTGGCGCCACCGCGGCAAGGAGCCGCCGGTCGACCGCATCTCCGTCGAGATGGCCGAGCACTTCTGGTGGATCGACTCGGCCAAGGCCGAGAAGGAGCTCGGCTTTGCCGCGCGCGATCCCCAGCTCACGCTGCAGGACACGGTCGCGTACCTGCGCCGCGGCGTCGACGAGGCCTGACGTCCACGACCGTCTACCGCGGTTGACGGATCCGGGACAAACATCCCAGTCGATCCGAGCACTTGCAGCTGTCACGCTGGGGCTCATGCGGCCCCTTCCGTTGCTCTACTTCACCGCGCTGTTCGTGACCGGCGGGTGCGACGACAAGATCACCACCGGCACCGGCAGCCTCGCCGAGACGCGGAGCGCGTGCGCGCAGGGCTGCGCGTGGGAGAGCGACTGCAACCTCGCCGACTTCGACCTGTGCGTCGACCAGTGCGTCGAGGACGCGGCCGGGTGGGAGCGCCAGGACGCGCTCGCGGCCGAGAACGCGTGCATCGCGCGGCTGTCGTGCGACGAGGACCCCGACGACTGCGGCGCGTACGTCGAGCCGCTGCCCGAGCACCTCGCGTTCGCCCAGAAGTGCACGGCGGCGATCGCCGCGTGCGGCGCCGAGGACGACGTCGACTGCTCGGTCACGTTCGACCCCGACGACCCCGACGCCGGCCTCGTGCGCTACATGACGCCGGCCGTCGTCGCGCAGCTGTCCGCGTGCCTCGACGCCGCCGACTGTACCGACGTCGTCGACTGCATCGACGACGTCTACGACGCATACGGCCTCTAGGCCGGGCCGAACGCCTTTCGCTTCCACACGAGCCGGTCGATGCGCGTGCCGAGCACGCCCGTGAAGCTCTTGGCGTCGAGCTCGCCTGCACAGGCGAGGCCGTGCGCGCCGCGCTCGAAGACGAGCGCGATGTGCGAGCCGATGCGGTAGCAGGCCGCGACCTCGTTCCGCTCGTCGGGGTTGCCCCAGCACTCGCAGCGATCGATCGCCGTGCGGCCGGTGAACGCATCGCCGACGCGCCAGCCGTGCGCGCGCTCGCGGATCCGGGGCGAGGTCACGTGCACGGCGAACACGAGGTCCTCGTCGGGCTCGGTGATCTCGGGCAGGTGAAGCAGCCGCCGAGCGCGGCGCAGGCGAGGGCGCGTCTCACGGCTCCACCCAGTAGTCGCGGCCGTACAGGCGGGCGACGGCGGCGTCCTTGCCGCTCACCTGGCGCAGGTACTGCTCGAACGCGCCGAGCTGCTTCTCGGGGCCGATCGCGAACGAGTGCTGGCCCGCGACGGGCGCCGCCTTCGGGCCGTAGCCCGGCACCACGCGGCCGTACACGGCGGGCATGCGCGCGAACAGCTTGTCGGCGAGGTCCGGCTGCTTCGCGAGCGCGAGCAGCTTCGTGCGGAAGCCGCGCACGACGTCGGGCGTGATGCCGTCGGCGATGTCGGCGGCCATCGCGCGCGTGCGCGCCTCGTAGGCATCGGCGACGCGCGACGCGAACGCGAAGGTGAGGGCGTAGCGCCCGAGGTTCGGATCCGTCTTCGCCTTGTCGAGCTCGCCGGCCACGAAGCGCAGCGTCTGCGGCAGGAGCGGGCAGCGCTCGGCGTACCACTCGATCCACCCGCTGCGCAGGAACGTGTGCACGCCGTTCGAGTACGCGAGCCCGGCGCCCCAGGTCTTCATGAACAGGCTGTGCGCGCCGTGCCCCGTGTACAGGTTCGACGCGAGGTAGTCGACGAGCGCGGCCTCGTCGAGGTCCGGGCCGATGCGCGGGCCGGGCGCGACGTTCGCGAACACCCCGCTCGACGCCGACGGCACGACGAGCCCGAGGTGATCGAGCGGCGCCTTCTGCCCGCGCGCCGCGAGCCGCTCGGCGATGTAGGACTTCTTCGCCGGCTCCGCGCCTGCCTTGCCGTCGCGCGGGAACCCGCCGGCGAGCTTCTCGAGGTCGGGGCGGATCGCGGCGAGCGACTTCGTCGAGCCGACCTGGTAGATGCGCAGCGGCCCCGCGACGATCTGCCTGCGCACGTCCTCGAGCGCGGCGAGCGCCTTCGGTGCGCCGACGGCGAGCTCGGCGCCGATCCGCTTCACGAGGCGGCTCCAGTCGTCGGCGAGCGAGCCGTCGGGGAGGTCGGACAGGAGCGCGCCGAGGTCCACGCCGGCCTGCTTCGCGAGCGCCTGCGCGCCCGGCGACAGCTTCGCCGCGGCCTTCACGGCGGCGTCGTCGCCGGAGAGCTGCGCGAGCCCCTTCGCGAGCGCGGCGAGCTTCTCGCGCGGCAGCGCCTTCACCTTGTCGAGCTCGCCGAGCCACGCCGTGAATTCGGCGGTGACCTTCGGGTCCTGCGGATCGGAGAGCTGCCAGCGCAGGCGGAAGATGTCGTACGTCTGCGCGAGGAACGAGTCGACGTGCGCGTGCACGGGCCAGCTCTGCGCGAGCCAGGCATCGCGCGGCTCGAGCGCCCACGCCTCCTCGGCGCCGAGCGTCGTCTGCTTGATCGCCGTGAGCTGGTGGTCGACGACGTCGCGCAGGCGGGCGAGGTTGTCGAGGCGCCACGCCGGCGCCTGCAGCACGCGGCCCATCCACGCGAGCGCGAGCTTCGTCTCCGCGGCGCTGTTGCCGGCGCCCTCGACGAGGAGCTCCGCGCGCCGGTACGCCGGCTCGACGGCGTAGCTCGCCGACAGCGCGAGGATCTCCTTGCGCTGCCGCTCCTTGACCTGCTCGCTCGAGACCGTCTTGTCGCCCTCGACGATGCCGACGTCGGTGAGCAAGGTCGGCATCATCGCGAGGTACATGTGGTGCGCGGGGTCGACGCCGTCGAGGCGGAACGCGAGCGCGGCGCGCGAGCTCGTCATCGTGTCGATCGTCGCCGACAGGGCGGGCGCCTTCGCGATCGGGTCCGTCGTGTAGGCGAGCGCGTCGTCGTTCGTCATCGGCGGGTTCGCGACGAGCTCGGGCAGCGTCGCGGCGCGCGAGGCGTCCTCGATCTTCTTCGTCTCGGCGTCGTAGTCGACCTGGTACTTCTGCAGCGCCTCGTCGGTGGTCTTCGCGCCGTACTGCTTCACCAGGCGCGCGAGCTCGGCCTCGATGCGCGCGCCGCGCTCGCCGTCGAGCAGCTTGCGCTTGGCCGTGCTCGGCTTCGCCGCGACGGCGAACGGCGCGTCGAGCAGGCCCCACGCCTTCAGGCGCGACGCCCACGGGTTCGCCTTCGTGTCGGCGAGCACGCCGTCGACGGACGCGAGCGACGGCCGCATCGTCAGCGACTTCTTCCAGCCCGGCGTGCGCGCGAGCTGGGTCAGGTGATCCATCCAGTTCGAGCCCGTGCCGCGGATGCCGAAGCGCGGCGGCGAGTCGAGGAACTTCGTCATCCGCCGCCGCGTGTCCGTCGCGCGGTTCGCCATGCGCTCGTGCAGCGCGGCGAGCTCGGGGTCGCCGGCCGGCAGGCCCGCGATGCGCGCGAGCTCGGCGGCGACGAGCTTCTTGACCTCGCCGATCGTCGCCTCGTCGAGCTTGTCGGCCTTCACGCCGTTGAGCTGGAGGTAGATCGGCTGCCCCTGATCCGTCGACACGCCGGCGCCGAGGCCGTTCGCGCCGAGGTCGATCGCGCGCGTCTTGCCGTCGATCAGCTTCTTGTACATCGGCGTGCTCTCGTCGCCGGCGAACGCGTCGAGGAACAGCTCGAGCAGCACGCGATCCGCGTCGGCGAGCTTGCGCGTCGCGGGCCACATCAGCATCACCGGCCCGGGGTTCGACGTGTCCGCATACGGGTACTCGACGACCTTCGTCGTGCCGGGCGCCGCCGGCGCCGGGGCGGGCAGGTTCGCCTCGCCGAACGCGGTGCCGCCGGTGTCCTTCATGCGCTCGAGCGTCGCCGCCGTCTGGTCGAGCACCTTCTCGAGCGTCATCGCGCGCGGGAACGCGCCGACCATGCCCATGTTCACGAGGTGGTGCGTCGACGCGTGGAACCTGCGGATGTCCTCGGGCGTCATCGTGCGGATCGCCTCGGGGAAGCCGCCCGAGTCGAGCGCGAGCGGGTGCTTCGCGCCGTACACGAGCTGGCTCGCCGCGCGCCACAGCTCGACCTCGGGCTGCTCGTACGTGCGCACCATCTCGTTGTAGACGGTGCCCTTCTCCTCGAGGTGCAGCTTGCCGTCGGTGCCCTTGTCGTAGCCGAAGTTGCGCACCTCGCGCCGGATCTCCTCGTCGGTGTAGTCGGGGTGGAGCATGGCGTCGAGCTGGTTCTCGAACACCGGCCAGAACACCTCGTTCCCGGCGACGGTGTTGAAGTGGTACGCGGTGCGCCACTGCGCCGTGAACGCGGACGAGTGCGCGAGCGACATCGCCTCGACGCTGCCGAGCTTGCGCCCGCGGTCGCCCTTGCCGAGGAGCAGGTGCTCCTGCGTGTGCGGCTCACCCTGATCGCTCGTCGGGAACGACGTCACCCACAGCATGCCCTGCGGCGCGGACTCGATGCGCAGGTAGTCGAGGGTGAACCCGGTCTTGCCGTGCACGAAGCGCGCGCCGAGCGGGGCGTCGGCGTCGTCGAGGTAGAGCGCGACCGGCTTCCAGCCGCGCACCTCCTTGCCCTCGGCGAGACCCTCGAGCGCGAGCCCACCGGCGGCGGGCGCCGACCCCGAGCCCGCCGCGCTGCTCCCGCTCCCACCTCCGCTCCCCGGATCCCCCGAGCCGGGCGGCGGCGACGAGGACTTTCCCGAGCAGGCGAACGCGAGGAGGAGTGGGAGCGTGTGGGTGGCGCGCACGCGCGGACTCTAGCGCGATCCTCCCTGTTTCCAGGCCAGGTAACGCGGATCGCGACCCAGCTCGGCCAGGTCCGTCGACTGCGCGTCGTGGTGCAGCCCGCGGTGGACCAGGCGCCACGCGTCGACCTCGCGGCCGAGCTCGAGGAGGATGCGCGCGTGCGTGTCGAACACGTACGCGTGCGCGTCGTCGGCGCACGCCGTCGCCTTCTCCATCAGCTCGAGTGCGCGCGGCAGGTCGCGCTTCGCCTCGTACAGGTCCCACGCGAGGAAGTTGCACGCGTAGCGCACGACCTCGCGGTGGAACTGGCCCTCGTCGGTGAAGTGCCAGATCTGCCACACGGGCGGCACCTCGGCGAGGCAGAGCTCGGCGTCGGCGAGCCCGTCGCGGCGCCACGCGGCGCGCTCGTCCGGCGTGCCGCTCGCACCGTACCCGCGCTTCCCGTTGACCCACATGCGCCCGTAGCGCGCGTACAGCTGCTGGTACGCATCCGCGGCGCGCCCGTCGGCGAACCGCGCGAGCGCCTCGGTGTAGCCGCGCACCGCATCCTCGTACTCGCCGCGGTCGCGGTGCCGGTTCGCCGCCTTGACCAGCGCGACGGCCTCGACGAGTTCGGAGGATCCCGGACCCTCCTCGTCGGGGACGTCCTGATCGCGGAAGTCGATGCGCGCCTTCGGGAACGCCCGCGCGATCCGCTGCCGCTCCGCGGACGGCAGGTGGTTGTAACGGAGGTCGAGCTCCTCGAGCGCGGGCAGCGTCAGCAGGTCGTCCGGAACGCGGACGAGGTCGCAGAACGACAGGTCGAGCTTGCGGAGGCGCGCGAACCGCCCGATGCCGCCGAGCACCTCCGCCGGCACGCCGGTGCGGTAGGGCACGTCGTCGTCCTCCTCCTCGCCCCAGCGATCGATCCCGAGCTCCTCGAGCGCCGGCAGGTCCATCGCGAACAGCTGCCGCAGCACGGCGTGGCCCGGCTCGCGCACGTCGGTGCGGTCGGTGTTGCCGGCGAGGCGCAGCACGCGCAGCTTCCGCAGCTTCGACAGGTCCGGCAGCTCGCGCACGAACCCGAGCGCGTTGTCGAGGTCGAGCACCTCGAGGTTCGCGAGCGGCGTCAGCTCGGGCAGCGCGCGGAAGAAGTTGCACGACAGGTCGAGCACCTTCAGGTTCGGGAACGTCGTCAGGCCCGCCGGCACCTCGAGCAGGTACGCCCAGCTGCCGCCGGTCAGGTGCAGCTCCTCGAGGCTCGGCATCCCCCACATCGCCTCGGGGAGCACGAGGTTCGTGTACGCGGCGACGATCTTGCGCAGGCGCGGCAGCTTGCCGACGGCGGCCGGCAGCGCGTACGCGCTCATCGCGGCCAGCTCTTCGCTCTCGTCTTCGTCTTCGCTTTCGTCTTCGCTTTCGTCTTCGCTTTCGTCCTCGTCGACCTCGTAGGACAGCTTCGACAGGCCGAGCTCCTCGAGCGCGACGAGCTTCGCGATCGTGTCGGGCAGGGCGATCGGGTGCTTCAGGGCATGGAAGTCCGCATCGAAGCTGTACTTGACGTTCTCCGACACGTCGAGGACGCGCAGCTTCGCGAGCGCGCCGATGCCGTCGGGGAGCCGCGCGAGCTCGCAGCCGACGAGGCGCAGCACCTCGAGCTCGGTCAGCGCCGAGATGCCCTCGGGCACCTCGCCGATCTCGTTGCCGTCGAGGATCAGCTCCTTCAACCAGGGCATCTCGAGGATCGCCGCCGGGAACGCCTTCAGCTTCCTGCTCGTCAGATCCAGCCGCTCGGCGCGCGCCTCCCGCGCCGCCTCGACGTCCGCGAGCGCCGCCTCGGTCGCCGTCCGCGCGCCCGGCCGCAGGACGCGCCGCCCCCGCACGAGCCGCGCGTACAGCTTGTCGACGTCGACCTCGCTGGCGTCGTCGGACAGGACCTCCGGCACGAACGACGCGGCGATGTTCTCCGACGTGAAGTCGCAGTCGTCGTCGTCGCCGTAGTTGTCGACCTTGTACGCGCCGGGCGCGGTCACGCGCAGGTCGTGGTTCGAGTTGATCACCCACGGCGTGTCGACGTCGCCGGCGTCGAGGATGCCGTCGTTGTCGTGGCCGTACACGAAGTGCGCGAACCGGCCGCGGCCGGCGTAGATCTCGCAGTCGCCTCCCTCGAGCGTCTCGGCGACCATCTCGCCGCCCACGAGGAGGCCGGGGTAGGTGTCGTAGAGCCGGATGCGCCCGTCGACGACGAGGTCGCCCGTCACGACGATCACCGGCGCGCGCTTCGACGTGATCTCGCCGAGCGCGGACAGGAAGTCGCCGTCGAGGTGGAGGTCGCCGTCGAACAGGAGCACGCCCTTGTACTCCCCCTCGAACACGCCGAGCTCGCCGCCGAGGCGCGCGTCGGCCTCGTCCCACGCGATCAGCTCGGGCTCGGGCGGGACCTTCCGGCGTGCGGGGAGCTCGGGCGGCGGGACGTGCTTCGTCATCCGCCGCGAGGTTAGCTCAGGCGGCGGTGGGCAGGATGATCGTGACGGTCGTGCCGATGCCCTGCGTGCTCTCGATGCGGAAGCGGCCGCCGGCGGTGCCGACGAGGCGCTGGCACTGGGCGAGCCCGAGGCCCGTGCCCTCGGCGCGCGTCGTGAAGAACGGCGTGCCGGCGCGCTCGAGCACCTCGGGCGCCATGCCGACGCCGTCGTCGACGATCTGCAGCTCGAGCGTGTGGTCGGCGTCGTCCTGGCGCGCGCGGATGCGGACGCGGCCGTTCGGCACGCCGCGCGCCGCGACGGCCTGCGCGCCGTTCGACACCAGGTTGATCAGCACCTGCGTCAGCTCGGTCGCCGAGATGCGCACGTGGGGCAGGGCCTTGGGCCCGTCGTAGTCGATCGACGCGCGCCCGCGCAGCGCGAGCTCCTGGCACACGGCGATCGCGTGGCGCACGACCGGCAGCGGGTCGCTCGACGACGGCCCGCCGAGCGCGGTGTCGCGCGGCCGCCCGAGCTCGCGCAGGCCGTTGATCATCTCGTTGAGGTGGTTCGCCGACGCGCGCAGGTCGTTCGCGAGCGCGCCGAGGTCGTTGACCTGCGCGACGAGGTTCTTGCGCATCGCCGGCGACAGCTCCGAGCGCTCGACGGCGCTCGCGATCGCGGGCGCGTCCTTCGACATCTCGCGCAGGCTCTCGATGTTCACGATCAGCGACATCAGCGGCTGCTTGAGGTCGTGCACCAGCATCCCCGCGATGCTGCCGAGCGTGACCAGCCGCTCCGTCTCGAGGAGCCGGCGGTGCAGCGCCGCGGAGTCGCGCGCGAACGTCGACGCCTCGCACGCCCAGCGCAGGACCTGGACGAGCTCGTTGCGGTCCCACGGCTTGATGATGTAGCGCGCGACGAGGCCCTCGTTGATCGCGCGCAGGATCGGGTCGACGTCGGAGTACGCGGTGACGACCATGCGGATCGTCTGCGGGTAGCGCTCCTTGACGACGCGCAGCAGCTCCTCGCCGCTCATCCCCGGCATCCGCATGTCGGTGACGAGCACCGCGACCTCGTGCTCGGCCATCGCCTCGAGCGCGGCCTTGCCGTCGGGCGCGGTGCGCACGTTGAACTCGCCGAGCGACTGCTCGAACACGATCCGATTCGTGCGGTCGTCGTCCACATAGAGGACGAGCGGACCGGAGCGGTGCAGGGCCTCGGCCATACGCGTCGGCGATCCTACCGGCGCCACCGGCGCGTGTCATCGCCGCATCCCGTGTACATGCTCCCACCTGCGATCGAGAACGGGAGCGCGCTTACCGAATGCAGAGGCGGCGATGAATGTGTCCGGATGTCGCGATCGCGCCGCGAGGCTTGTCGCGACGGGCCGGCGAGCAGACGATGTCACCCCCGCAGAATGACCGTTCCTGACGTCGACCTGGCCGACCCCGACACGTACGCGCGAGGCATCCCCTACGAGGTGTTCCAGCACCTGCGCACGCACGATCCGGTGTCGTGGCGCCCCGAGCGCCGCGGCTCCGGCTTCTGGGCGGTGACGCGCCACCGCGACGTCCTCGCCGTCCTGCGCACGCCGAAGGTGTTCTCGTCGTGGCGCGGCGGCGTGCTGCTCGCCGATCCGCCGCCGGCGTTCGTGGCGAAGCTGCGCGAGAACATGCTCAACCGCGATCCGCCCGACCACACGACGCTGCGGCGGCTCGTCAACAAGGCGTTCGCGCCGCGCCGGATCGAGCAGCTCGAGACGCGCGTGGCCGTGTTCGCGCGCGGCCTCGTCGACGCGGCGCTCGACCGCGGCGAGATCGACTTCGCGACCGACGTCGCCGGCGCGGTGCCGCTGTTCGTGATCAGCGAGATCCTCGGCGTCCCCACTCCGGACCGCGAGCCGCTGTACCGCCTGACCGAGCGCATGTTCGGCTCGACGATCGAGGATCCCGCGCTCGCGCTCGCGGACGGCATGCGCGCCGCCGAGGAGCTGCGCGCCTACGGTGGTGCGCTCGCCCGCGCGAAGGCCGCGGCGCCAGCCGACGACATGCTGTCGGACCTC
Organism: Deltaproteobacteria bacterium; assembly: GCA_019637375.1. Taxonomy (GTDB): domain Bacteria; phylum Myxococcota_A; class Polyangia; order Haliangiales; family Haliangiaceae; genus JABFXX01. The sequence goes on from JAHBVW010000037.1 coordinate 79,087, forward strand.
GTCACCGCCGACGCCGACGGGCGCCGGCTCACCGACGGCGAGCTGCAGGCGTTCTTCCAGCTCCTGTTCAACGCCGGCGCCGACACCACGCGCAGCCTCCTGTGCTACGGGCTGCAGCTGCTCGTCGAGCGGCCCGCGGTGCTGGCCCGCCTGCGCGCCGACCTGTCGATCTTGCCAGGTGCGATCGAGGAGATGTTGCGGTACGAGCCGCCGAACCTCCAGTTCCGGCGCACCGCCGCGCAGGACACCGAGCTCGGCGGGCGCGCGATCCGCGAGGGCGACAAGGTGGTGGTGTTCTTCCCGTCGGCGAACCGCGACGAGACCGTGTTCGCCGACCCGGATCGCTTCGACGTCGACCGCGCACCGAACGATCACCTGTCGTTCGGCCACGGCACGCACTTCTGCCTCGGAGCGCCGCTCGCGCGCCTCGAGACGAGGACCGTGTTCCGCGAGCTCCTCGGCCGCGCGGCGAAGATCGAGCCCGCCGGGCCGCTCGTCGCCGCGCGCACGAACTTCGTGCGCAGCGTGCGCCACCTTCCGCTGCGCCTGACCCCGACATGACCCCGACATCACACCAGGAGATCGATCGACCATGGTGAAGCCGCCCATCGTGAGTGACAGCGCCATCTGGGACGTGTGGCTGTCGGCGTTCCACGCCCCCGCGCTCGCCGTCGCCGACGACCTCGGCATGTTCGCGGCGCTCGCGCGCGCCCCCGCGACGAGCGGCGAGGTGGCGACCGCGCTCCACGTCGAGGCGCGCGCCGCCGACACGCTGCTCGGGCTGATGGCGAGCCTCGGGTTCCTCACGCGGCTCGACGGCCGCTTCCACCTCACCGACGTCGCGCGCACGTACCTGTTGCCCGAGTCGCCGTACTACTGGGGCGGCTTCCTGCGCCGCATCCGCGACAACCCGATCGACTGCAAGAAGATCGCCGACTCGCTGCGCCGCGGCACGGCGATGCGCGATGCCCGCGTCACCGGCGAGCTGTGGGGGCGCCCGCAGCCGCCTCCGGAGGCGCTGCGCGGCTTCACGCACGCGATGCACGCGCACTCGTTCGGGCTCGCCGTCCGCGTGTGCGCCGAGCTCGCCGTCCCGGCGAACACACGGCTCCTCGACGTGGGCGGCGGCTCGGGCAGCTACTCGATCGCGCTCGCGCTGCACGACCCGACGGTGCACTGCACCGTGCTCGACTTCCCGGCGGTGTGCGAGGTCGCGCAGGAGTACGCGGCGCGCAACGGCGTCGCCGAGCGCCTCGCCGTCGCCGGCGCGAACATGTTCGTCGATGCGTGGCCGGGCGGCTTCGATCGCGTGTTCTTCAGCGACATCCTGCACGACTGGGCCGACGAGGAGTGCCGCCGCCTCGTCGAGCGCGCGCACGGCGCCCTGCGCAGCGGCGGACGCATCATGATCCACGAGATGCTGCTCGCCGACACGCGCGACGCGCCGCTCGCGGCGATCACCTACTCGACGGTGATGGTGTTCGTCGCCGAGGGCCGGCAGCGCACCGCGCGCGAGATCGTCGACCTGCTCGCGGCCGCCGGCTTCGTCGACGTCACCGTGCGGCTCACGTCCGGCGGCTATGCTCTCCTGGAGGGCACACGCCCATGACCGACGACTGGAAGCCACCCGCCGCGAGCGCGCTCGACGACGCACCGTTCCCCGATCAGCTGTCCGCGCGCGCGATCGACAGCGGCGGCGACGACGACCGCGTGCACGGCTACGCCGTCCTCGGCGATCTCGCCGTCAACTATCGCTACAGCGACCTCGTCTTCCTCTCGCTCACGGGCGAGCTCCCCGACGAGCAACCGTCCGCGCTGTTCGAGCTCGCGCTGTTCAGCGTCGCGACACCGTCGGTGGGCGTCGCCGGCAGCCACCTCGCGGTGCTGTCGCGCCTCACCGAGGCGCCGCTGTCGTCGGCGCTCGCCGCCGGCATGGTCGCGGCCGCGGATCGCGCGCGTCTCCTCGTCGATCGCCACGCCGCGCTCCTCGCGTGGCTCGCGGCACCGTCGGGCGCACCGCCGGCCGCCTCGTGCGGCGCGCCCGATCCGTGGGTCGCCACGCTCGCGGCGGCCGCGCGCCGCATCGCCCCCGAGGTCGCGCTGCCGCTCGAGCTCGCGCGCGAGGCGGCGAGCCTCGCCGTGTTCCACGCGGCGGGCGTGCGCACGCCGGATCAGCTCGTCGGCGCGATCGTGACGGCGTCGCTGTGCGGCATGACCGCGGAGGCGATCGCGACCGGCCCGGCGCACCTGAGCAGTTACCCGGTGCGCGTGCCGCCGTTCCGCTACGAGGAGTGAACGGGCACGCTGCGCAGGTAGGCGAACGCCGCGCCCACCTTCTTCTCGAGCTCGGCGTCCTTGCCGACGAAGCCGCGCGCCCACTCGGCCATGTCGCCGACGCGCTTGAACACCTTCGCCGGCTGGAAGCGCGGCATCAGGAACGTCATGCCGGCGAGGATCGCGCGCACGAACGCGGAGCGCACCTGCGTGCCGTCGATGCACGCGCCGACGCACGCGAGGTTCTTGCCGAGCCTGGGGAACACGTCGACGGCGGCCTTGCGCAGGTCGCCCGGCGGCGGCTTGGACTCCGACTCGATCACCTCGAGGTACGCGCAGCGCTCGGGGAAGCGCGCCGCGAGGTCGACGAGCGCGGCGTCGCGGCGATCGAACGCCGCCTTCGTGGGTTGCAGGCGCCACACGACGAGCAGGCACTGCTCGCACTCGCCCATCGTGTAGATCGTGTTCGTCTCGAGGACCGCCAGACCGGCGGGCAGCTCCGCCGTCATGGCGTCGGCGGCTGGACACCGCCGCGCTCGCCGCGCGGGCTCGTGCGTGGACCGCGACCGACGTAGCGCACGTCCTCGCGGGGCAGGGAGCGGAGGGACTCGGGGGCCTGGCGCGCGCCCTCGGTGGCGTTCGCGAGCCCGTCGTGGAACAGGGGGAGCATCCCGAACACGCCGACCTGGTACGGCGTCATGCCGAGGTCCAGGCACAGCGCCGCGATCGCGACGAACACGTGCGGCTCGAGGGCGACCGTGCGCGCCACGTGCGCCGCGCGCGCGCACAGCTGCATGTACGGGCGGGAGGCGCGCCCCCGCGTGCCGGCCTGCGCGACGAGCGCGTCGAAGCGCGGATCCGTGCGGCCGTACAGGATGCCGAAGCCGGGTGTGCCGCGCCCAAGGATCGCGAGCAGCTCGTCGTCGCCGGCGTCGCGCTCCTGCCACGCGACCAGCACGCGCGCGATCTCCTCGAACTTCGGCGCACCGAACAGCGCGCCGTGGCTCGCGATCAGCGTCGCGCCCATCGCGTAGGCCGGGCTGCCGTGCGCGGCGGCGAGGCGCGTGATCTTGAACGGCCACAGCCGCGGATCCGCCGACGACATCGCCGTGATGATGTCGTCGACGACCAGCATGTCGTCGGGGTCGGGGACGCGCCCGACGATGCCGCACACGATCATCTGCATCGCCGTCGCGCGGCCGAGCAGCTCGGCGAACACGCGCCGGCCGCAGAACCGCAGCTCGTCGGCCCCCGTGTGCCCCACCCGTGTGTAGATCGGTGCACTCGCAGGCCGCATGGCAACAGGATACTCGGCGCTCGCGCGCGACGCGAGGACCGTCTACCCCTAAGCTCCCTGCGAAACGCCTCGATGAACGGTCAGGAAGACACCGACGCACTCGCGCGCCAGGCCCGACGCCTGGAGACCGCGTGCACGATCATCCACAGCGTCCACACGAGCCTGTCGCTCGACCGCATGGTCGAGGGCATCGTCGAGAACCTCGTGGAGGTCGGCGGGTTCGCGGGCGCCGAGATCACGCTCGAGGCGACGTTCGACGACTTCTACCTGAAGCACGCGGCCCGGGCCGGCGCCCTCGAGGACGCTGCGCTCGTGCGCCGGGTCGGCGTGTTCATCCGCGGCACCGAGATCGGGACGCTCGCGACGTGCGCGCCGTCGGCCGGCGTCGCCGACGACCTCGCGGAGCTGCTCGAGTTCGTCCTGCCGACGCTGCTCATGGGCATCGAGCACGCGGTGTCGTACGCCGAGGTGCTCGACTACCGGCGGTCGCTCGAGGTGAAGGTCGCCGAGCGCACCGCGCAGCTGTCGGAGGCGACCGCCCAGCTCGCGCAGTCGCTCGAGGACGTGCGCGAGGCCAAGGCGGCGCGCGACCGGTTCTTCGCGAACATCAACCACGAGCTGCGCACGCCGCTCTCGATCATCACGTTCGCGGCCGGCGCGATCGAGATGCGCATCGGCGCCGCGCTCGACGGGCAGGCGCGATCGAGCCTCGGCGTGATCCACGATGCGTCGCGCAAGCTGCTGCGGCTCGTCGACGAGCTCCTGCTGCTGGCGGCCGGGCAGGAGAGCAAGCTGCGCCTGCACACCGAGCCGACCGACCTCGTCGCGCTCGTCGCCCAGCTCGAGGTCGCGTGGCGCCCGGCCGCCGAGGCCGCGGGGCTCGCGCTCGCCGCGGCCGCGCCGCCGTCGCTGATCGCGAACGTCGATCCGACGGCGATCGAGCGCGTCGCGACGAACCTCATCTCGAACGCGGTCAAGTACACGCCGCGCGGCGGGCGCGTCGACCTCGACCTCAGCCTCACGCCCGGCATCCGCCTGTCGGTGCTCGACACCGGGCCGGGCATCAGCCCCGAGCTCGCCGGGCGGCTGTTCGAGCGCTACGAGCGCGGGGAGGAGCAGCACGACAAGGCCGGCACGGGCATCGGCCTCGCGCTCGTCAAGCAGCTCGTCGAGGGCCACGGCGGCACCGTCTCGTTCCACGCGCGACCCGCGGGCGGGAGCGAGCTGCGCGTCGAGCTGCCGGCCCACCTGGTGACGGATGCGCGCCCGCGCCGGCGCGAGAGCTCGCCGGAGCCGACGCAGCGCCGCCCCGCGACGGCGGCGCACAAGACCGTGCTCGAGCCGCCCGCGTACTCGCAGGGCACGATCGTGGTCGCCGAGGACGACGTGACGCTCGCCGGCATGGTCGGGCGCATGCTCGCCGCGCACTACACGGTCGCGATCGTCCACGACGGCACCTCCGCGCTCGCCGCCGTCGAGGAGCACCAGCCGCAGCTCCTCATCACCGACGTCGACATGCCCGGGATGGACGGCATCGAGCTCGCGCGCCGCTTCCGCAAGCTCACCGGCGATCGCCTCGCACCCGTGATCATCCTGTCGGCGGTCGTCGACCTCGCGACGCGCGTTGCCGGGCTCGAGGCGGGCGCGATCGACTACGTCACCAAGCCGTTCGATCCGCTCGAGCTCGAGCACCGCGTGCGCGCGCAGTTCCGCATGCGCGACCTCGCCGTGCGGCTGCACCGCGCCGAGCAGCTGACGTCGCTCGGCGTCCTCACCGCCGGGCTCGCGCACGAGCTGCGCAACCCGGCGAACGGCATCATCAACGCGCTCCAGCCGCTGCGCGAGCGCCTGCCGCGCGAGGCCCACGCGGACCCGGCCGTGTGCGCGCTGATGGAGGTCGTCGACGAGTGCGCGAAGCAGATCGCGTTCCTCAGCTCGCAGCTGCTCGGCTTCCGGCAGGAGGCGCAGCCGGCCCTGCGCCCGGCGCCGCTGCGCGACCTCCTGAAGCGCGCGATCACGCTGTCGGCGCGGTCGCTCGAGGAGGTCGACGTCCGCGTCGATCTCGCCGACGACCTGACGATCGCGTGCGCGCCGCCGCTCCTCGTGCAGGCGTTCACGAACCTGATCGAGAACGCCGCGCAGGCCGCGGGCGCGGGCGGCTGGATCCGGATCGCCGCGGCGCGCGCGCATGGGATGATCACCATCGAGGTCGCCGACAGCGGGCCGGGCGTGCCGCTCGACCTCCGCGAGCGCATCTTCGAGCCGTTCTTCACCACGAAGGCCCCCGGCTCGGGCACGGGCCTCGGGCTGCCGATCGCGCGCGACGTCGTGCAGCGCCACCGCGGCGTGCTCGAGGTGCGCGCGCGCGACGCGAAGGCGGTGTTCGTCGTCGAGCTGCCGGAGATCAGTTGATCAGCTTGGGCTGCGCCGCCGCCACCGGCGGGGCGATGCCCGGCGACATCGCGGCGACGCGGTCCTGCTTCGGCAGCGCGATGTCGGGATCGATGCGCACGTCGATCACGACCGGACCGCGCGCGTGCAGCAGCACCTCGCGCGCGGCCGTGAGCTGACCGGCCGTCTCCACGCGCAGCGACGTCGCGCCGAGGCCGCGCGCGACCGCGACGACGTCGAGCGGGTTCGTCGGGTAGTCGGGGCGGCGGCCGTAGACGTTCTCGTGCCCGCGCTCGACCATGCCGAGGCGCTGGTCGTTGAACACGAGCACGCGGATCGGCAGGCGCTCGGCGACCGCCGTCGCGATCTCGAACGCGTTCATCGCGAAGCAGCCGTCGCCGCAGATCGCCGCGACGAAGCGGCCCGGGTGCGCGAGCTGCGCGCCGACGGCCGCGCCGATCGACTGCCCCATCGAGCCGAGGCCCGTCATCACGAGGAACGAGTCGTGGTGGCGCACCTCGAGGAAGTGCGCCGCGAACAGGAAGTGCTCGCCCGAGTCGACCGTGTAGATCGTGTCGACGGGCGCGAGCGCCTGGAGCTCGGCGATCACGTCCTGGGGCGCGACGCGATCGGGCTTGTCCGACGACGGCAGCACGTGCCGCTGCACGCCGCCCGGCAGCGCGCGCAGCGACCGCCCCCGGTCGATGCGATCGAGACGATCGACGCGATCGATATGATCGACGCGCTCCGCGAGCCCGCCGAGGAAGTCGGCCGCCGACGCGACGACCGCGTGCGTCGGCGCGTAGCTCTTGCCGAGCTGGCGCGCGTCGATGTCGACGTGCACGAGCGCGCGCGACGCCTGCAGGAGCGGCGAGAACATGTCCGTCGACATGTCGCCCAGGCTCGTGCCGATCGCGACGAGCACGTCGACGCCGCCCTCGAGGTACCGGCGCGCCGAGCGGTGCCCGCCGAGGCCGAGCACGCCGAGCGCGAGCGGGTGGTCCTCGGGGAACACGCCCTTGCCCTTGGGCGTCGTCGCGACCGGGCACGCCAGCTGCTCGGCGACGGCGCACAGGCGCACGGGCGCACCGTCGCCGCGCGCGCCGCTGCCGGCGAGGATGAGCGGGCGCTGCGCCTCGCGCAGCAGCGTCGCGACCTCGTCGAGCATCTCCGGCGCGACCAGGCCGCTGAGCGAGATGATGCCGCCGGTGCGGGGCGGGGCGACCTGCGCCGTCGTCACGTCGAGCGGCAGCGTCAGCACGACCGGGCCGCGCCGCCCCGACATCGCCGTCGTGATCGCGCGGCGCACGAGGTGGGGCAGGGCGGTCGGCAGCGCGACCTCCGCGGCGAGCTTGGTGACGTGCCGCGCCATCTCCACGATCTGCAGCCCGTGCGCCGAGCCGTCCTGGAGGACGCCCTTGCCCTGCGCGCGCACCGGCACCTCGCCGACGAGCAGCAGCACCGGCACGCCGTCGCACCACGCGGTCGCGAGGCCCGTCATCGCGTTGAGGACGCCCGGACCCGACGTCACGGCGACGGCGGCGAGCTTGCCGGTCGCGCGCGCGTACGCGGCGGCGGCGAACATCGCGCCGCTCTCGTGGCGCGTCGTCACCACGCGCACCTTGCTGTCGAGGAGCGCGTCGTGCACCGGCGAGATCGCGCCGCCGGGCAGCCCGAACACGACGTCGACGCCGGCCTCGGCCAGGAGCTGCACGAGCAGGTCGGCGGCGCGCACCGTCGGGCGCCCGGGCTCGCGCGGCGCCGGATCGGCGGGGCGCTCGGGCGGCGGCACGTAGCGCAGCGCCGCCGCGGCGTCGATCAGCGCCACGAAGTCGACGGGCTTCGCGACCGCGCGCATCGCGCCGGCCTCGCGCGCGAACCGCTCGAGGTCGCCGTGCATGTTCGCGCTCGCGAGCACGATCTGCACGTCCCGCGTGCTCGGGTTCGCCTTGATCCGCCGGCACGCCTCGAGGCCGTCGAGGTTCGGCATGTAGACATCCATGACCACGAGGTCCGGCTTGCCGGCGCCGATCGCGAGCATCGCGTCGATCGCGTTGTCGGCGACGACCACGTCGACCCCGCCGTGGTCGCGCATCGAGCGCTGGAGCGCCCGGAGCTGGAGGGCGTCGTCGTCCACCACCAGCACGCGGAGCGGCCGGGCAACGATGTCAGCGTGAGGCTCGCTTGACGTGACTACCGACATCACTTTTGGGGCCTTATACCCCGTACTCCGGACAACCCGTGCAAATTGTTGCACCCCCACCCAAAACCTGCGTTGGCGAGGGCTTGCACACGCTAGATCCTTGACATCCCATGGGTTCTCGGACCCTCGGCACGTGAGGGACACCTCCGGGATCTCGCGAACGGGGACGAAAAGTTCAGGCCGGGCGCACGCTTCGGCGCCGCAGCTCGATGATCTCGCGACTCGATGGCACACGGGCGCGCGGCCCGGTCGGCACCACCCCGCGGGCCGCGAACGCGCGCTTGTACGCGGCGAAGTTCCCGCCCGCGCGATGCGCGTCCATCGCCGCGAGGCCAGCGCTCGACTCGCCCTGTGCGAGCATGTACTCCACCCACGCCCAGCGCGCCGACGTCGGGCGCACCTCCACGCGCGCGGCGAGCCCGGCGGCGGCGATGCCGCGGCGCAGGCGGTCGAGTCGATCCTCGACGACGTCGATGCCGGCGAACGGCGTGCCGTCGAGCGGCGTGTTGCGCTTGGCGACGAACGGCGCCAGGCCGTACGCGATGCGCGGATGGATCGCGGCGAGGTCGCGCGACAGGGCGACGAGCTCGTCGACGTCGGCGTCGGTCTCGCCGGGGACGCCGAGCATCATGTAGACCTTCAGCGCGTGCAGCCGGTGCGCGGCGGCGAAGCGCGCGGAGGCGAGCAGGTGGTCGGCGCGCGTCGAGCGCTCGATCACGCGCCGCATGCGCTCGCTCGCGCCGTCGCCGGCGACGGTCAGCGTTCGGTAGCCGCCGCGCGCGAGCAGGCCGACCAGCTCGTCGGTGAGCTTGTCGGCGCGCAGGCTCGAGATGCCGACCTCGCGATCGCCGTCGACGACGTCGCGCACGATCGCGGCGATGTCCGGGTGATCCGTGACGGCGGCGCCGACGAGACCGACGCGGCGCGTGCCCGCCGGGATGCCGCCGATGATCGCCGCGCGCGGCACGATGCGCATGCCGCCGTTCGTCGAGCGCCGCATCACGCAGTACGTGCAGCCGCGCGAGCAGCCGCGCGCCGCCTCGGTCATGAACATGTCGGCGAGCTCGGTGTTCGGCGTCGCGATCACCGAGCGCGCGGGCAGGAGCTCGTCGGCGACCGCGGCCACCGGCGGCACGGTCTCGCCGTGCAGCGACGGCACGAAGTAGCCCGGGCGCCCGGCGAGCGCGTCGATGAACGCGCTGCGCACGTAGCCGGCCTCGCGCGCGAGCGCGACCAGCTCCACGATCAGCTCCTCGCCTTCGCCCATCACGATCGCGTCGCAGAACGGCGCGAGCGGCGCCGGGTTCGAGAACGTGAGCGGCCCGCCGGCGACGATGATCGGGTGCCGCGCGTCGCGATCGCGCGCGAGCACCGGCACGTTCGCGCGCTCGAGCGTCTCGACGAGCCCGGCGATCTCGAGCTCGTACGCGACGGAGTACGCGATGATCGGATAGCTCCCGATGGGGCGGTCCTCCTCGAGCGTGCGCGGCACGTCCAGCATCGCGCGATCGGCCGCGACGCCGGGCGTGCCGTGGAGCGTGCGGTAGATCTGCTGGTAACCGAGCGACGACATCGCCGCGCGGTACGGGCTCGGATACACGAGCGCGACGCGGGTCTCGGCCTCCTTGTAGAGCGTGCCGCGCTCGGCGGCGAGGAGCTCGCGACGGTTCGGGGTCAAGTGCAGCCCATCTGCCGCGTCTGCGAGGTGCGCCGCAGGGCATCGCCGATGCGCGCGTAGACGTCGCGGCAGGTATCGACGCCGTTCGCCGCGATCGCGCCGTGCTCGTCGCACGAATACCGCGTGAGGAGGACGTCGGGCGTGCCGTCGCCGTCGCGGTCGTACGCGGCGACCACGCTCTCCTCGGGGTTGCCGGTCGGCGGCTCGGCATCGACCGTGCGCAGGCGGCGGTCCTTCGACGCGGGATCGAAGACGCCGAGCCTGCGCGTGGGGCGCGGCCCCGCGAGCCGGCCGGAGCGGAGCGCGCCGCGCACCGTCCACAGCGTGTCGCACTTGCTCGCCACCGCGGTGACCGCGGTGAGCTCGACCTCGGCGAGCACGCTCGTCGCGTCGGCGACCACCACGACGTCGCCGATCGCGGGCCGCCCGTGGCAGCGTGCGTCGAGGTTCGCGTCGAAGTCGCAGACGACCGGTGCGCGCGCCGGCGCACGGCTCCGCTCGACGCGCACGACGCGCCCCTCGGGCGCCGCCGCACCGATGCCGGTCGCGGCGAGCGGGATCGCGACGATCAGCACTCGGTGCACGCCCGGGAGTCTACGTCACTTGCACGGGCGGAACACGTCCTGATGGACGCGCTCGAGGCGCTGCCGGCGGCCCTGGCGCAAGTACGTGTCGATGCAGGTCGGGCGCTCGTTCGAGAAGGATCCCGACATCCGATCGCAGGTGTACTGCGCGACCAGCAGGTCCGCGACGCCGTCGCCGTCGACGTCGAGCGCGAACCCGACGTCGCCGGGCTCGCCGCCGGGGACGACCTGGTCCTTCAGCGTCTGCGCGCGGGCGTCGAGCCGCATCCCGCGGATCCCGATGACCACGCCGCTGCTCGCGCGCCCCTGGACGCGCCGGAGATCGCCCGCGAGGCGCTCGTAGCTCGCCCGGTACAGCGCCGAGCGGCCGTTCGCCGCGCAGAATCCGCCGCCCAGGCGCTCCTCGGCGACCTTCGTGATCCGCACCTCGGCGAGCACGCCGCGTCCGCCGTTCGAGTCGACGAGCGTCATCCGCTCGTTGAGCTCGGGCTCGCCGACGCACAGCGCCGCGCTGTCGCTCGGCATGACGACGCACATCCGCGGCACCGTCGCATCGCGCATCCGCTCGACCCGCACGACGCGCCCCGTCGGCTCCCCCTGCGCGCTCGCCGTCATCGCCGCCGTTGCGAGGACGAGGCAGGCACTGCGCATTCTTCCCAGCGTAGCAGGGCGTCATCGCGCCGCGAGATCCGCGCGGCGTGCGCCCGCGCTCAGAAGCGGCCGGAGAAGCCGATCGCGACGGCGTCGGGCGTGACGACGGGCGTCACCGCGACGCGCTCGGTCGTCTTCTTCGAGCGACCGATCACGTACAGCACGGTTCCCGTGACGACCGCCGCACCGCCGGCGACGAGCAGGATCACCTGCTTGTCCTCGTGCGCCTGACCGCGGTCCTGCAGCTCGCGGATGTTCTCGGGCCACGCGGGGCACGGGTCCTGGTTCGCGCAGTGGTTCGTGATGTCGTCGCTGATCTTCTTCGCCTCGAGGCCGAAGTACACGCTGACGCCCAGCGCGACGAGGCCGGCGGCCCCCGTCACGAGGCCCGTCGCGCGCAGGCCCTTGCCGCGATCGACGACGCGCGGCTTCGGCGGCGGAGGAGGAGGCGGAGGCGGCGGCTCCTTCGGCTCCTCGTCGGGATCCTTCTTCGGCGGCTCGACCGCGGCCGGCTTGCACACCGTCGCGTCGGTGACGTCCTTGTTGCCGAGCTCGATCGCGAGCGCCTTGGCCTTCGACGTCGCGTACGGCGCGCTCGTGCCCGTCGGATCCTTCTCGAGGTACATACAGAAGTAGCGGAGCGCCTCGACGGGCTTCTTCGCCATCTGGTACTCGCTCGCGATGTTCGACAGGAGCGTGGGCTGCGGGCTGAGCGTGTACGCCTGCAGGTACAGCTCGATCGCGGCGTCGTGATCGTTCGCCTGGCTCTTCGTGATCGCCTTGCGCACGAGCTCGCCGGCCTGGACCTTCGGGTCCGACGACGGCGCTCCCTGCTTACCCGGCGGCTGCGCCGCGGCGACGCCGACCATCAACACGAGCGCGACGAGCGCGCGGGGCCCCATCATGCGAACAGGGTATCACTGCGCTTCGCGCAGGTGGGCGAACAGCGATCCGAGCTTGGTGACGACCTCGCCGTGGATGTGCCCGTTCGAGGCGACCAGGCCGCGCTTGTGCCGCATGTCGCCGCGGTAATCGATGGCGTCGCCGAACAGATCGCTGAGCCGGCCGCCGGCCGCCGCGAGGATCGCCTCGGGTGCGCAGGTATCCCACGCCTTCGTCTTCGCCGACGGGTTCACGTAGAGGTCGCGCTGCCCCTGCGCGATCAGGCACAGCTTCACGCCGACCGAGCCGATGTTCTGCTCGTCCTCGATGCCGAGCCGCTCCTTGACCCGGTCGATGTCGTCGGTGCGGTGCGAGGCCGACGCGACGAGCCGCGCCTCGCCGGCGGTCGCCACCGCCGACACCGCGAGATCGCGCGCCGTGCCGGCGTGCAGCATGTGGGCGCCGCCGTCGGGCGTGGCGAAGTACGTGCGATCGATCGTCGGCTGGTGCACGACGCCGAGGGCAGGGCGCCCGTCGACGACGAGCCCGATCATCACGGAGAAGCCGTCGCCGCCGCGGATGAAGTCCTTCGTGCCGTCGATGGGATCGACGAGCCACAGGCGCCGCTGCGCGAACGCGGCGGCCTCGGGCGCCAGCTCCTCGGAGACCACCGGGTCGTTCGGGAACGTCTGGCGCAGCCCGGCGACGATCAGCTCCGACGCGCGCCGATCCGCGACGGTGACCGGCTCGTCGCCGGCCTTCATCTCGACGCCGAGCTCGCCGCGGCGCAGGCGCACGACCTCGGCGCCGGCCTGGCGGGCGAGGTCGATCGCGCGCGCGATCTCGAGGATGTACTTCTGCCCCAGCGGGATGCGGAGCTCCTCGGTCGGCTGATCCTCGGACATCAGTTGTGGCCGCCGTTCGGCCACAGGAGCCGCGTCGTCTCCTCGAGCGTCGCGACCGAGCGGCCCGACAGCCTGACGAGCTCGGCGGCCGCGGCGACGAGCTCGCCGTTGGACTTCGCCATCTCGCCGCTCGGCAGGTAGAAGTTGTCCTCGAGGCCGACGCGCACGTCGCCGCCGAGCGACAGCGCCGCCATCGCGAGCCGCCACTGGTCGCGGCTGATCCCGATCACCTTCCAGCGCGAGCCCGCCGGCACCTGCTCGGCCTGGAACGCGAGGTGGCGCGCCGTCGCCGGGATACCTCCGAGGACGCCCATGATGAAGCTGAAGTGAAACGGCGGCTCGATGAGCCCGAGGTCGGCGAGCACGCGGTGCGAATTCGTGTGCCCGACGTCGAAGCACTCCATCTCGGGCTTCGCGCCGTGCGCCTTCATCTCGCGCGCGAACGCGAGGATGTCGTCGAACGAGTTCGCGAACACGAAGTTGAAGGCGAACTGCTTCTTCGCCTCGCTCCACTTCGCGTAGTTCATCGAGCCCATGTTGAGCGCCGCGATCGCCGGGCGCAGCGCGAGGTGGCTCACGCGCTCGGTCATCGGCCCCGCGCCGCCCGTCGACCAGTTGATCAGCACCGGGCAGCGCTTCTTCGTCTCCTCCATGATCGCGGCGAACGTCGCCTTGGACCACGTCGGCGAGCCGTCGTCGTTGCGCGCGTGGATGTGCACGATCGACGCTCCCGCGTCGTAGGCGCGCTGCGCCTCCTCGGCGATCTCGACCGGCGTGTACGGGATCGCCGGGCAGTGCTTCTTCGTCGTGACGGCGCCGGTGAGCGCGCACGACAGGATCACCTTGTCGTCGGTGGTGGACACGTCGGGACCTTCCCGAGAAGCCGCGACGTTGTCAATTGGGGCTGCTGAAGATGAGGGGAAAGCTGACCTTGCTCTCGCTCCCCGTCGGCGTGAACGTCAGCGCCTCGACGATGCGCTGCACGCACGCCTCGACCTCCGGATCGATGCCCGAGGCCGACGCGCGCGTGACCTTGCCGTCGCGACCGATCGTGAACTGCGCCACCACTCTTCCCTTGAGCTCGGGCTTCTTCGCCAGCTCGGTCAGGTAACAGTTCTTCAGCTGCTTCGCGTTGCGCTTCATCACCGAGCTGATCTCGCTCGCGGACATCTTGTCCGACACCGGCCCCGCACCCGCGGCGAGGTTGGGCGTCACCCGGTCGTCGTCGATGCTGCGGAGCTCGCCGGTGGTCTCCGCGCCGCCCACACCATCCGCGTCGTCGTCGGGCGGCTGCGCCGTGGGCTTCTTCACGTCGAGCGTCTCGTCGCGCGGCGGGGGTGGAGGTGTCGTGACGCTCCTGGCGCTGCCGCCGCAGCCGGTCACGAGCGCGATCGCGAGTGCGAGGACGTTGCGCACCATCCGCCCGATCCTAGCCGAACGCGAACGCCGGGACCTCGGCGAGGTCGGAGATCAGCCGCCCGCGCGGGTGCTCGGTGACGAAGGCGCGCTCGTAGCCGGGAGTGTGCTGCGACGCGACGAGCCCGACGCGCGCGCCCATCGCGAGCGGCATCGCGAGGTCGAGCTCGAAGATGTCGCCGACGACGACGAGGTCGGCGAACGTCGCGCCCGCGGCGTCGAGGATCGCGCGCAGGATGTCGTGGTAGGCGCGGCGGCGCAGCAGCACCGGGCGATCGAGCCCGCGGACCGCGAGCTCGGCCGGGGCATCTGTCCAAGCGTCGTCGACGTCGAACTTGCGGGCGTACCCGCGCACCCGCGACGTCAGCCACGCGATGCCCGGCGTCTCGCGATCGAGCGCGGCGATCTTGCCGGCGACCGCGTGGGTGTCGGAGTTCGTGACGATCCACGTCTCCTTCCCCGACAGGGCGCGCAGCATCTCGCCGGCGCCGGCGCGGAACACCGGGTGCCCGAGCGTCTTCTGGTAGTTGTACTTGTACAGCACGCCGCCGAGGAGCCGGCCGCGGTCGGTCGGGCTCGCGAGCGCGCCGTAGCGGTCGAGGATGCGGTTCGCGATCGGAACCATCCGCAGGTACGGGTCGACGGTCGCGGGAGCCACGGCGCGCCCCATCCACAGGAAAGGATGGCGGTCCGGTGCGGCTGCGATCTCGGCGGCGACCTCGACGGCCATCGCGGCGATCTCCGAATCCCCCGCGGGCCGGCCGGCGAGCGCCGTCAGGTCCTCGAGATATCCCTCGACGAACGGGCGGCCCTCGGCCTCGGCGTCCGTCATCGTGCCATCGAAGTCGAGGACGAGGACCGTCACGGGGCGTGACCGTACACCGTCTCGCGCTCCGGCGCGCGCCCTGCAGGTGTTCGTCGCGATGAACCGCCTCGACCCGAGACCCGGTCAGCCCTGGCGGACCGGCGACCCTCGCGACCGCCTGGCCGCGCTTCGCCGCATGTTTCAACCGACGATGTTCCCGACGACGAGCCCGTACATGAGCTTCGCGATCATCGGGCTCGCGGTCCTTCTCCTCCTCGCCCTGTCGCGCGCCGCGTAGCGCGTGCGTGCGTGCGGCGTCGCGCGCCGCACCGTGCACGTGCGCTACTTCGCGCGCTGCTCGTAGACGCCGTCCCAGTCGTCGGGCGGCGGTGCGGCCGCCAGCACCTCGCAGCGGCGCGCCATCACGGCGGCCGCCGGGTCGTCACGCAGCGCGGCGAACGCGGCCCGCGCCTCGGTGAAGCGCCGGGCGCGGTACGCGGCGAGCGCCTCGGCGAACGCCGGATCGATCGCGTGGCCCGCTCGTCCGACCAGCTCGAACACCGGCGCCGCGCGGGCGCGCCCGACGACGCGGACCACGTCGATCTCGCGGAACGCGAACTTCTCCGAGGCGGCGGCGGCGGTCGCCTCGCCGGCGAGGATCGCGACGCCGTACTCCTTCGTGAGCCCCTCGAGGCGGGAGCCGAGGTTCACGTTGTCGCCGAGCACCGTGTACTCGAAGCGCGCGTGCGAGCCCATGTTGCCGACCGCCATCGCGCCGGTGTTGAGGCCGATGCCGATCGCGATCGCCGGCCTCCCGGCGCGCGACCACGCGGCGTTGAGCGGCACGAGCGCCTCCTGCATGCGCAGCGCGACCTCGCACGCGCGCGCGGCGTGATCCGGCACGTCGATCGGCGCGCCCCAGAACGCCATGACCGCGTCGCCGATGTACTTGTCGAGCGTGCCGCCGGCGGCGAGGACGAGGTCCGTCATCGGCGTGAGGTACTCGCCGAGGAACGCGGCGAGCTCCTCGGGCGCCATCGTCTCGGCGAACTGCGAGAAGCCGCGGATGTCGCTGAACAGCACGGTGAGCTCCTTGCGCTCGCCGCCGAGCCGCGCGCGCGCCGGGTCCGCGAGGATGCGATCGACGACGGGGCGGCTCACGTACTGCGAGAACACGCCGCGCAGGTGCGCCTTCTCGCGCCCCTCGGTCGCGAGGCCGCCGATCGTGGCGGCGAGGAGGACGAGCCCGGTGAGCACGGCCGGGGCGGCGAGCGCGATCACGGTGCCGCGCGCGAACAGCGCGAGGGCCAGCGCGACGTAGGCGGCGAGGGCGGCGATCGCGATCAGCGGCGGCACCCACGCGCGGCGGCGGACGCGGCGCAGCTGCGCGATGCAGACGGTGGCGCACAGGAGCAGCGTCGCGCCGACGGTGGCGAGCCAGCCGGTGCCGGCGAGCACGTGGCCGCCGAGCAGGTTCTCGGCGAGCGTCGCGTGGAGCTCGACGCCGTCGGCGATCGGATCGAGCGGCGTCACGACCTTGTCGCTCTCGCCGTAGGTGTGGCCGACGAACACGAGCTTGCCGCGCAGCCGATCGCACGCGCGCCCGGCGAGGACGTCGGCGCCCGACGCGCGCGGGAGGCGCCCGGGGCCGAGCACGTCGATCGGCAGCGTCGCGCCGCGCGTGAGCTGCACCGTGCGATCGGCGATGCGCAGCCGCGGCTCGCCCGCGACGTACGTCGTGTCGCGCGGGCGGCCGAGCTCCTCGAGCGCGACCGCGAGCCCGAGCGACATGTAGAAGCGGCCGCCGTGCTCGAGGACGAGCGGCATGCGGCGGCGCACGCCGTCGTCGTCGCGGTAGTCGTTGACGGCGCCGGCGCCGATCGCGTGCTGCGCGAACATCGGCAGCGAGAACGTCACGCGATCGGCGGCGATCGGATACAGCTCGCCGCCGCCGCCCGGATCGGCGGTCTCGCCGTGGCGCGCGAGGCGCAGGCCCGCCGGCTCGGCCGCACCGGGGTCGCGCGTGCCCTGGCGGAAGTACGCGCCGAGGACGACGCGGCGGCTGCGGGCGAACGCCTCGGCGAGCACCTCGTCGCCGCGCAGGACCTCCACGAGCGCGGCGAGGGTCGCGCGCACGTCGGGGTCGCCGCCGGTGCCGAGCCGCGCGTGCACGGCGCGCACGCGGTCCTCGAGGTCGCCCGGGAGGAACTGCTCGCGGTTGCCGAACAGCACGTCCAGCGCGACCACGCGCGGCTCGCACGCGGTGATCGCGTCGAGCAGGCGCGCGTACCCGCGGCGCGTCTGCAGCACCTCCGGCGCCGCGGCGCGCGTCGCATCGTCGATCCCGACGATGACGATCCGATCCGTCGCCGGGTCGCGCGGGCCGCGCAGCTTGAACCGCGCGTCGATCGACAGCCCCTCGAGCGCCGCGAGCCCGGGCAGCCCCGGCCCGCGCGCGTCGACGACGGCGAGGATCGTCGCGACGACCGTCGCCGCCACCGCGGTCCACAGCGGGACGTTGCGCGCCCTGACGGCCACGGACGCAGCTTACGCCGTCAGCCGGCGCGGCGGCGCGTACCGGGCTCGCACGGCGGGATGCGCACGCAGAACGCGGCGCCGGTCGGCGTGCGGCCCTCGACCCAGATCCTGCCGCCGTGGACCTGCGCGACCATGCGGCAGAACGCCAGGCCCAGGCCGTAGCTGCCGCGCGAGACGTAGCGGTCGAAGATGCGCTCGCGGTCGCCCGCGGGGACGCCCGGGCCCTCGTCGAGGACCTGCAGCACCGTGTCGTCGCCGTCGCGGTGCGCGGCGATCCGGACCTCGGTGCGCGGGGGCGCGTGCTTGAGCGCGTTGTGGACGAGGTTCTCGAGGAGCCGGCGCACGAGCTCGCGATCGGCGACGAGGCTCGACGCGCCGGCGCCGACGTCCACGGCGAGCGCGATCTCGCGGGCGCGGCCGGCGGCGCGCAGCGCGGTCACCACGTCGGCGGCGAGCGCGGCGACGTCGAGCTCCTCGAGGTTCGCCTCGAGCCCGACGTCCTCGGCGGACGACAGGTCGAGCAGGCTGCGGATCGTGCGCTCGAGGCCCTGCGCCGCGACGGCGATGTCGTGCGCGGCCTCGCGGCACACGCTGGTCAGGTCGGGGTCGTCGACGAGCAGCTCCGCGTTGAGCAGGATCGCGCCGGTCGGCCCGCGCAGGTCGTGCACGATCATCTGCCCGATGCGGCGCAGCTGCTCGTGCTGATGGGCGAGCTGGCGCTGCTGCTTGCGCAGGCGGATCAGCGCGCGGATGCGCAGCAGCAGCTCGGCGTGGTTGAACGGCTTCGCGAGCAGGTCGTCGGCGCCGGCGTCGATCGCGGGCTGCGTCGTGCCGCGGTCGCCGAGCGCGGTCAGGAACAGCACCGGCAGGTCCGCGAGCTCGGGCGTCGCGCGGATGCGGCGGCACGTCTCGTACCCGCCGATGCCGGGCATCACGACGTCGAGGAGCACCAGATCGGGCCGCTCGAGCGCGAGCGCGGCGAGCGCCTCCTCGCCGGAGGCGACGGACGTGACGCGGTACCCGGCGACCTCGAGGTGGCCGACGGCGACCATGCGGTTCTGCGGCGAGTCGTCGACGACGAGCACGTGCTCCGTCATGCGGCACCGCCCGAGGTCACGATGCGCTCGATCGTCGCGGCGAACGTCTGCACGTCGATGGGCTTCGACAGGTACGCGGTGAAGCCGAGCCGGAGGAAGCGCTCGCGATCGCCCGACATCGCCGACGCGGTCACGGCGACCACCGGCATCGCGGCGCGGCGCGCGCGGATCTCGCGCAGCAGCACCTCGCCGCCGCCGCCCGGGAAGTGGATGTCGAGGAGCGCGGCGTCGAACGCCGGCGAGCCAGTGCCCTCGGGGAGCGCCAGCGGGACGCCGGGCGAGCAAGTGCCGCCAGGCGGGCAAGTGCCGTCAGGCGAGCAAGTGCCGCCAGGCGAGCCAGTGCCCTCGGGGTGCGCGAGGTCGAGCAGGCGCAGGGCCCCGGCCAGGTCCTCCGCCGTCTCGACGGCGAACCCGTGCCCCTCGAGCACGCGCCTCGCGATGTGGAGGCTCCAGGGGTCGTCGTCGACGACCAGCACGCGCAGGCTCATCGTGGCATCCGGACGGTGAAGGTGCTCCCGACGCCCAGCTGCGATGCGATCGACAGCGTCCCGCCGTGCATCTCGACGAGCCGCTTCGTCAGCGTCAGGCCGAGGCCGGTGCCGGGCGGGCGATCGCCCGTCGGCAGCGCGGCCTGCTCGAACGCCTTGCACAGGCGCGGCAGGTCGTCCTCGGCGATGCCGATGCCCGTGTCGATCACGTCGATCGCGACGGTGCGCTCCTCGCAGCGCGCGACGACGCGCACGCTGCCGCCGCGCTCGGTGAACTTCACCGCGTTCGACACGAGGTTGTAGAGGATCTGGCGCAGGCGCAGCCGATCCGCGCGCACCGTCGCCGTGGCGTCGAGCGCGGCGGCGTCGGCGGCGACCGCGACGCCGCGGACCTCGGCGACGAGCGCCAGGGCGGCGACGCCGTCCTCGATCGCGGCGCCGACGGGGACGTCGTCGAGGTCGAGCTCCTGCCTGCCGGCCTCGATCTTCGCGAGGTCGAGCACGTCGTTGACCAGCGCGAGCAGGTGGCGCCCGCTCTGCGCGATGCCGGCGATGTACTCGCGCTGGCGCGCCGACAGCGAGGCCGGGTTGTCGAGCAGCAGCAGGTCGCTGAGGCCGATCACGGCGTTGAGCGGCGTGCGCAGCTCGTGGCTCATGTTCGCGAGGAACACGCTCTTCGCGTGGCTCGCCCCCTCGGCGGTGGCGCGCGCCTGCTCGATGTCGCGGCGCGCGTCGCGCTCGATCGTGATGTCGCGGATGAACCACACGCGGCCGACGCGGCGCCCGTCGGGCAGGGCGACGGGTGTCGAGTAGCCCTCGAGCGTCCGGCCGTCGGACGTCTGGCGCTCCATGCGCACGGTCGCGCTCGAGGCGTGCACGTCGTCGACGGTGGCCGACATCGACGCACCGAAGCCGAGCGCCTCGATGGCGGCCGCGACCACGGCCGCGTGGTCGCGGCTCGCGAGCACCTCGCGCGGCACGCGGCACACCTCGGCGAAGCGGTCGTTCACCGCGAGGACGCGGCGCTCGTCGTCGACGACGATGATGCCCTCGGAGGCGACCTCGAGGGTCGCGCGCACGATCGCATACCCCTCGAGGACGCGCGCGCGCTCGGTCGCGAGCTCGCTCTCGCTGCGGCGCTTCAGCTCCTCGTACAGCCCCTGCATCTCGCGCGACGAGATCTCGATCGAGCGCTCGAGCGTGTAGCGGTCCTGGTCGGCGTCGACGTACGTGCGCCCGACGAGCGCGACGAACTGCTGCCACGCCGCGAGCGGCGGCGCCTCGTCGGGCGTCGCGCCGGCCTTGCGCAGGAGCCGCCGCAGGAGGGCGTGTTCGGTCACGCCTCGCTCACCACCGTCAGCGTCATCGTCTGGTTGTGCAGGTCGCAGCGGCCGGTCGCATGCGGCGACAGCTCGCCGTAGCTGTAGAACCCGACCTGCGCGGTGCCCTTCGGCAGCACCTCGAGGGTCGCCTCGATCTCCTCCTCGCTGCGCTCGCCGAGCACGAGCCGGCGCCCGACGCAGCTGATCGCGATGCACAAGGTCGGGCCCGCGTGGTCCGACAGCGCGGCGCTGCCCGCCGCCTGCGCCCCGAGGATCAGCCGGTCGAAGTTCGCGCGCATGAGCTTTGCGTACGAGCCGGTCGGGATGTCGCCGGCGAACACCATCGACTGCGTCGCCTCGTCGACGCCGAGCACCGTGCGCACGAGGCCGCCGTGGCTGCCGCGCAGCGCGAGCGGGAACAGGAGAGCGCTGCCCGGCAGCCCGGCGGCGCGCTCGCCCAGGTACTCCTTGTACAGCGCGAGGGCAGGGCGGTCGTCGAGCTCGTACAGGACGTTGCCCTTCGACGACGTCACGACGCGCTCGGGGCCGAACGTGTCCCAGCCGCCCTGCGATCCGTGGGTGACGCGGACCGCGTCGCCGTACAGCCCGACGGCGACCACGGCGTCGCCGGTCGTCGCGCCGTCGAGCATCACCCACGTCTTGCCGAAGCGCGCGCCGTCGCCGGCCAGCCCGCCGGTCACGACCACCTCCGGCGGCAGCTTCTCGTTCAGCCCGCGCACGAGCTCGCTGCCGTTCACGTCCGTGCCGCGCGACAGCACGAACACGGCGCGCAGGTTCGGCGCGGCCGCGAGCTGCTCCGCGATCTCGCCGCCGGCGCGCCGCGAGTCCGCGGCCGCCGTCAGCGCCGCCTGCGTCTTCTGGATCCGGGTCCGCTCGAAGCGCGCGATCGCCACCGTCACCGACTCGTCGCGGATCCGCGTCTGATCGATCTCGCCCGCGGTGCTGCACCCGACGATCGCGGCGCGCGGATACGCCTGCGCGAGCTCCGCCAGCGCCGCCGGCGCCTCCCCGTACGACGGCGCACCGAACGCGAGCACGACGGTCTGCTCCCCGTCGAGATTCGGAAACGGCGCCGACCACACCCCGCTCGCGTAACGCAGCGTCGCGACGTTCATCAGATCCATCATCGACGAACCGGCGCGTTCGTGAAGCCCCTCGCGCCATCTCTCGTCGGTGTGCAGACTGCGGACACCATCACCTGTCTCGCGCGGTCGGCAGTTGACCGAGACGATCCGTGCAACCTCTGCACGTTGTCCGCGGAACATCCGTTGCAGCTCCGACCGTCCATGCCCGTCGACCCCGCCGTCCCCCAGCCGCTCTCCCTCGACGATCTCCACCGCGTCACCGGCGGCCTCGACCTCGGCTCGCTCGCCACCACCATCGGCGGCCTCGTCGACAAGTTCGCGGGCACCGGCGGCAAAGCCTCCCAGATCGCCGGCCAGATCAGCGGCCTCATCGGCAGCTTCGGCGGTGGTGGCGGAGACACCGGAGGCGCTGGGTAGGGCGTTCACCCGAGGTTCTGCATCAGGTACCGCCTGAGGTGCACATGCCTCGCCGACTGCGGCCCGCTGAGGGCCGGCCTCGAGCGGCGAGTGACCCGTCGGTCGATGTAGGGGCCGTGATCACGCATGAGCCGGCGTTGTCGTCGTCGTAGCCGCGGATGCCGCCTCGAGCGCGGCGCCGATGTCGTGTGCTCGTGACGCGGACGTGCTGCTCGACGCGAGCGCCCGCGGCTGCGGCCTCGCCTCGATGCTCCTTGCCGTGCTCAGACAGTCCTCGCGGGTGACCTCCTGTGCGGAACGATCGCCCTGCTGCCCGCTGCGGAACTGCGCGCGGCAAGGGGGCATCGGGCGGGCGCGCCGCGGGTGACGCGATCACATTCCTTCTGCCGTCACACTCCGAATCCTCGCCGAGGCGTGCGTGTTCGCGTGGGTCCGGGCGCGTCGCAGACTGCCCGCGCCAGGAGCGACGCCGCGCGCATCGCCCGTTCGTCGTGCGCCGTCACGTACCAGCGCTCCTCGTCGTCGCGACGCAGCGCTTGCACGCGACCCAGCGCTCCTCGTCAGCGCGACGCATCATTCGCGCATGACCCAGCGCTCCTCGCCAGCGCCCTCGCACACCACCAAGCGCCCCGTCGGCGCGACGCAGCGCTCGCATCTGCATCGCTCCTCGTCGGCGGACGCGACCCTCGCATCTGCATCGCTCCTCGTCGGCGCGACGCGGCCCTCGCATCTGCATCGCGGATCGTCAGCGCCACCGATCGCAACACGACGACCCATTCCGCCTACAGGCGCGAACGCCGCGATCGCCGAAGCGTCTGCGTGACGGGCGCGAACATCGCGATCGCCGGAGCGTCCTCGTACCGTGTCGAACCCGCGTTCCGCCGCATTGGGCTCCACCGGTGCGATCGACCGGGCGCGAGTGCGGAGTCGGGCAGGGGGACGCAGTCAGTTCGGGCAGCACAGAACGCCGTCGCCGATCGCCACGGCCGAAGCGCCGCATGCGAGCCCGCTGCTGGCGATGGCGGTGGCGCCTTTCCACACGGCGTCGCGGCACCTCGCATCGACGCAGCCCTCGCCGCAGCACACCGGCTGCGCGTTGGCGCCGCGCTCGCGGCACGGCATCGCATCCACCAGCCCCGGGTCGCACTCGCCCTCGGCCGCCGAGCTCGACATCGCCGCCAGGTACTGGCCTTCGCCGGCCTCGGCGCACTGCTCGGCGCTCACGACGGCCAGCTCCTGCGCCGACGAGCAGATGTGCCACCCCGCCGCGCACAGGTCCGCCGGGCTCGCGCACATCACCTCGCCGCCACACGGGCTCCCCGTCGCCGGCTTCCGCAAGCTCGCCGCCGGCACCCACACCCCGGCGCACGCCGCGATCCGCGGAAACACCTCGAAGTCCGCAAACCCGTCGCGCTCCCCATCGGCACACCCGATCGGATTCGCGATCCTCACCTGTGGCTCCCCAGTCCTCCTCACCGGCACCCCGACCGCCGGGTTCCGTTTCCGCCCGAGCTCCACCGCAAACATCGCCGCCGGGATCGCGATCAACAGCCCCACCGTCGCCGTCGCGATCACCAGCCCGATCGGCACCTCTCTCTCGGCCGTCACCCGAACCCCACCCGCCACCACCACCACCCCACCTGCCACCAGCGCGATCCCGCCCCACAGCGCCACCGCCAGCACCATCTCGGTGCTCTCGCTCTCCCCCCCGATCATCCCCAGGAACAACACGTCCCTATGCCGCTCCAGCTCCGCCACGAACCACTCCCTCGCCCCCACCAGCGCCACCCCACCCACCACAAGCAGCACGCCCAAAGAGATCACCCAGCGGCGCACGTTCCACCGAGTCTACTCCCGCTTGACGGCTCGCGCGCCCCGTGGCAAAAGGTCCGGGCACTGACAACTTGATGCGGGGTGGAGCAGCCTGGTAGCTCGTCGGGCTCATAACCCGAAGGTCGCAGGTTCAAATCCTGCCCCCGCTACAAAGAAACCCGCCTCCTGCTCAGGCGGGTTTCGCATTTTCGGCAAGGTTTCGAACGATCTCGCGCGAACGCCCGTCGTTCAGGGTGAGCGACACTTGGAAGATGCGGCCTTCAGCTTCGCCCTCGCAGTGTGGAGAAGGTCTCGGCGAGATGCATACACGCGATTCTCGCACCCCACGCGGGATCCCTTGAGCGCGTTCGGGACACATGACTCCGGCGCACGAGATCGCAACGCGTCCTCGATCGGAACAGACCGATCCCCACAACCGCCTTTTCCGCAGTCGTCTCCTCGTGCCGAGATAGAGTACCAACCCAGCATGAGCACCAGTCGCCGCGCCAAGCAGCCGACGAGCGTTCGCATCGACGCACTCAAGTCGGATGCGGCCACCGTGACAAAGCTTGCCCTCCGCCCTGGGGGAGTGCGGGTGGTCGACGACACTGGGCGCGAAGCGTTCCGGCTGGTCATCCCGAGCAAGCCGCTCGAGTAGTCCCGTGTCCGCCGAAGAGCATGTTCGGCAATGGCTTGGCCGGTTGGGAACCGGTTGCCTGTTCGCCGCGAGGCTCGCCAAGGCGAAAGGTGGTCTTGCGATGGCACCATTCCCAACGCCGGCCACACCGACGGCACTGGATGCGGTGTTCGACTACGCGGCAGGCGAGCACAAGCCTGTGCTGGCTGTGCTCACCGCCGTTCGGACCGAGGTCGCCCTCGCCGAGCAGTTGCTTGCGCTGGCCGATGGCGAACGATGGCGCGTGCGGCGGGTTGTCACGCCGGCAAGCCTCACCACCGATGACATCTTCGTGAGTATCGAGTGGCGTACGGCGAACCCGGACGTCTGGTCATCGCCGATGGGGCTCGGCCCGTTCGGGACGATGCCCCCCACACGACGGGCGCCCTACACCGTGGTTGCCGCGTGGACCGGCGGCCACGAGAATACGTTCAGACGCAAGGTCGAGCCGGTCGTGCACTTCCTCGACGTAAGCCTCTCGAACCACCGCCTCACGCAGGACAAGTACGCGGACATGACGAAGGAAAGCCGGAAGGCCACGACGGAGATGTTGCTCGACGATAGCGCCGGCAACTATCGCAACGTTGCCTTCCGGCTGTCCGCATCGGTAGGAGCCATGCTCGAGGCCCTACCCGTAGCAGCCTGATCCGAGAGCCTGATTGCGAGGATCGCTTTCCGGGAATCATCAACGCCTGAGGCGTTGGGTCGTGATGGAAGCGACAGTCGGCCTCGTGACCGCGAAGGCTGCGGTGTCGTGCGTGGACAGACCATCGGTGCAACAACGATAGTGCTAGTCCAGAGTAGCAGACAGGTGCCGTCGGGCAAAAAGACCCAATGCCACCGCCCTGCGGGATCCGAAAGACGTTCAAGAAGTGCTGCATGGACCGAAGCTGAGCAATCATCGCTGCGGTCACAGCGTTTAAGACGGCAGCGATGTTCGGGTTCGGCCTAGCGCCACGGAAGTAGGACGGCTTGTTTTCCTCGACCACGTACTGCATCGCCTGTTGAACAGCCTGCGTGTTGTAACCACGCACCGCTTCGACGAGCGACCCGGGATCAAGGCGGGAAGCTTCCCGTGCCTCATCAACTTGCCCCCGACCGCGGCAACGAACTGGGTCTCCGACAGGGGGGTCGAGCACGATGCGATCGAAACGCTGGTC
>JAHBVW010000038.1 GCA_019637375.1 Deltaproteobacteria bacterium
GACCGCGAGCGTGGCGCCGCGCCGCGACGGCTCGGCGGTGCCGGCGGCGCCGGCGGTGTCGCCGAGCCGGAGCCCGCCGCCGCGACGACCGCGCTGCCGCTGCCGCTGCCGGCAGCCGCCGCCGAGCCCGAACCCGAGCCAGCCGGCTCGTCGTGCTTGTGCTCGTCGTGCTTCGGCTCGTCGTGCTTCGGCTCGGGGGGCTTGGCCTTCGGCTTCTTGTCGATCTTCGTCTCGATCGCCCACCAGTAGGCGTTGCCACCCTCGCCGCGCCGCTCGAGCTTGAGCGTCTTCTTGTCGCTCTTGTACTCGACGGCCACGAGGTCGTTCGCCGACTTGTTCCACATCTCGACCTCACCGAGGTCGCGCTTGACGGGCTTCTCACGCGTCCACGTGCGGTAGCCGTAGACGAGCATCACGGCGAGCAGCACGCCATGGATCAGTGCGGATCTCACGGGGTCACCTCCGGCTTCCTCTGCGCCCGGCGGCGGCGGAGCCACGTGCCGAGCAGACCGAGCGTCAGCGTCAGGATCGGGCCGCCGATCGTGGTCAGCGTGAACCACACGGCGTCCTCTTTCTTCGTGTGCTGGATCGCGACGTCGTCCTCGCTGACGACCGTGCCCGCGAACACCTCCTCGCCGCCCAGCCAGCGGATCGCGTCGCGCACGAGCATGCCCGACACGATCTCGAAGCCGCCGATCGGCGTCGGCACGTCGATGAACAGGTCGACGTCGCCGAACAGGACGGCGCGGAAGCCGTCCTTGGCCTCGGCCGTCTTGTTGCCCTCGACGACGGTCGCGAGCGCGCGCTTGCCGCGCTTCTCGGTCGCCGGCTCGTAGGCGAGGCAGCCCATGTCCGTCAGCTCCTTCAGGCTGCGCGCCTTCGCGCACTCCTTCTCGTCGTTGAGGTCGACCCACGAGCTCTCGCTCGAGCGGATGATCGTCGTGCGCTTCGCCTCGCCCTTGGCCTTGTCGAACTCGATCTCGTCGAACGAGCCCGACTCGACGACGCCGAAGTTCTGCGTGCGCGCGACGGCCGTCGTCACGGCGTGGTTCGTGAAGTCCGACGTCGCGACGAGCATGTAGGCCGCCGGCGGGCCGAACACGCGGCGCGCGCCGGCGATCGTCGTCTTGTAGTTCTTGTCGTCGAGGACGCGGTGGCGGTCGTACTTGATGCCGAGCCGGCCCTCGAGCGCGCCCATCGACGCCACCTTCGACGTCGGGTCGAGCGCGATGAAGAGGCGCCCGCCGCGCGCGAGGTAGCGGTCGAGCGTGTCCCACTCGCTGTCGTCGAGGTCCGACATCGGCGCGAGCAGGAACACCATCGTCGCGTCCTGCGGGACGTCCTTCGTGTTCTCGCCGCGCGCCGCCAGGCCCGACGGGTCGAGGTCCTTGATCTCGTAGTTGAGCCGCGTGGCGAGGAGGCGCAGCTGCGTGATCCCCTTCTGCAGGACCTTCTTCGTCTCGGCCTCCATGGTCTCGGGGTCGTTGACCTCGCCGTGGCCCTTGATGAGGTAGATCTTGCGCTTGTCGCGCGCGACCTGCGACAGGCGCTCGTTGACGTCCTTGTCGAGGTTGCGCAGCTTGCCGGTCGACTTGCGCGCCTTCTCGAGGTCGGTGTCCATCTCGATCGTCGTGTTCGCGACCTTCGCCGCCTCACCCTCGCCGCGCGCGAACGCGATGATGCCCTTGTCGTCGGTCTTGTTGCCGACGCCGAACTTCTTCGCGAGCTCCATGTTGCGGAAGCGATCGACGACCTCGATGATCACCTTGCCGTCCGCCTCGGCGTTGAGCTTCTCGAAGTAGCCCATCACCTGGTCCTTCACCTCGTTCGCCTCGGGGAAGAACAGGTAGACGTGCAGCGGCTCGGTCATCGACTTGACGATGTTGATGTTCGACTCGCCGGGCTCCGACGTCTTGAAGTAGCTGACGTCCTTCTGGACGTTGCGCTCCTTCGCGACGTTGCACGTCACCATCAGGAGCGACAGCGCGAACGCGATCGCGAGACCGGACCAGCCGATGTCGCGCACGCGGTAGAACTCGACGCCCGCGTCGTCCTCGCCGGACCCGCTCGGGTCAAAGCCGGTGCGCAGCGCCGCGCCGAGCGAGAGCTCGATCATGAGGAGCGGCACGATCGACGCGACCATCGCGATGATCCAGAGGACGGTGAGCACGCCGACCGCGCGCGGTCCGTGCATCGAGTCCGGTCCCCAGCCCGTCGTGAGCATGTAGAGGACCAGGCCGACCACGCCCGTGACCTGGCAGGCGAGGAGCGCCGTCTCGACGCGCCGGCGGCTGCCCGACGACGACGCCATCGCGTAGCCGCGCGCCGCGGTCGCCGCGAGCGCGAGGATCGCGCCCGTCCCGACGAGGAAGCCGTGGATGCCGTCGACGCTGCCGAGCAGGCGCTCGCCGACGAACAGGAAGAAGAGCCCCACTCCGAATGCGAGCGAGACCCACCAGGGGGAGGCCGTTCTCATTGCCATCGCTTTGCCTCCAGCGTCTTCACCGCGAGGAACAAGAAGAAGTAGATGACGGCGAGGTAGTAGATCACGTCCTTCAGGTTGAGGACGCCTCGCATGAAGCCGTTCTGGAAGTGGATCCACCACAGGTCGAGCTCGCCGAGGACGTCGCGGACACTGCCGTCGAGCGTCTTCGAGAACTGGAACAGGAGGACCATCACGATCAGGATCGCGGTGGCGGAGATCGCGGCGACGAGCAGCTGCCGCGCGAGCGCGCTCGCGAACAGGCCGATCGCCAGCGCCGAGGCGCCGAGCAGGAGCAGGCCGAGGTACCCGACCATGATCTGCGAGTACGTCACCTTGCCGCGCACCTTGATGAGCAGCGGCATGTAGAGCGACAGCACGAGGAGGATCGCGAGGAACGTGAGCGCGGCGAGGAACTTGCCGAGCACGATCTCGCTGTCGCGCACCGGCGAGGTGTTGAGCAGCACCATCGAGTGGGTCTGCCGCTCCTCCGTGATGAGGCGGAACGACAGGAGCAGGCCGGCCGTCATCGCGACGCCGCTCGAGAAGTAGAAGAAGCGCTCGAGCACGACGGCCGACAGCTTCTCGCCCGACATCGCGTAGCCCTGGAACAGGATGCCGTCGACGAGCAGGAGCACCGCCGCGATCACCCACGTGAACGGCGAGCGCAGGTACGCGAACAGCTCGCGCTTGTAGATGATGCTAGTTGCTCGCATCGCTGCTCCCTCCCACGAGGCGGATGAACGTGTTCTCGATCTCGCTGCGCGCGTAGTCGAGCTTCAACAGGTCGAGCTTCGCGCCGACGACGGCGCGGCTGACCTCGGCGCGGCAGTCCTTGGTCGTCTCGAGCCAGAACTGCAGGCCGCCGCCCTGCTCGTACGGGTCGCCGACCTCCTTCACACCGTCGACCTCCGCGAGCACCTTCTTGATCTCGGCGCCGACGTCGGCGTCCTTGTCGGACTTCTTGCCCTCGGCGCCGCCCGCCTCGCCGCTGTCGTCGGACTTCGTGGCGCGGTACGGGTCGCCGCCGCTCGGGGCGCGGATCGTCACCGTGATCTGGCGGATCTCGCTGACGTGGCCCGCGAGCTCGTTCTCGGTGCCGACGCCGAGCAGCGTCCCGCGGCCGAGCACCAGCAGGCGATCGCACGTCTGGCTGATCTCGCTGAGGATGTGGCTCGAGATCAGGACCGTGTGGTTCTGCTTGAGGTCGTGGATCAGGTTCCGCATGTCGACGATCTGCACGGGGTCGAGGCCGCGCGTGGGCTCGTCGAGGATGAGGAACTTCGGCTGGTGGATGATCGCCTGGGCGACGCCGACGCGCTGCCGGTAGCCGTGAGACAAGGTGCCGATCACCTCCGTCGCGACGTCGTCGAGGTTCGTGATGCCCAGGACGTCGGGGAGGCGCTTGGCGATCTCGGCGCGCGTCATCTGGCGCAGCTGGCCGGCGAAGCGCAGGTAATCCGCGACGATCATGTCGGCGTAGATCGGTGGGTTCTCCGGGAGGAACCCGATGCGCTTGCGGACCTCGTGCGGCTCGGTGACGGCATCGATGCCGCCGACCTCGACCGTGCCGCCGGTCGGGCGGAGATCGCAGGCCAGGATGCGAAGCGCCGTCGTCTTGCCGGCGCCGTTGAGTCCGAGGAAGCCGACGGTCTCTCCGTCGTCGATCTCGAACGACACTCTGTCGAGCGCCCGTTTGGCGCCGTAGAACTTCGACAGATTCCTTGCGCGGATCATGCAGACCTCATTCGTATTAGGGGCGCGGAATCGCTGGGCTTTCTTAATCGCGACCGCAAACCGATGTCAAGCCGCAACGCGGCCCACAAACCGGCGTGGCTGCAAGCTTCTTCCCACGGCCCTGTTCGCGCGCGGCCTGCGGTTTTGGCAGCCCCTGCCTGCGAGACCTGCAGGCAGGTGTGAACGCGAGTCCATGCTTTGTGAAGGTCTATGTTTTCCAGCGATCGGGCACGCCCGCTGCAGCATACTCGCGCCATGCAGACGCGTTTCCTCGGGCTGGTAGCGTTGCTGGGCGCCGCCGGCTGCTACAGCCAGTACACCTCGCCGGAGTACCCGGTCTCCTACGGCTGGCAAGCGCAGGCGAACCCGGTCCAGGGCCCTCCGGGCGGCGGCATGGACTACGCCGAGGAAGCACCTCCGGGCGACCCGGGAGGGGTCCCCAACTACGCGGAACCCAGCGGCGGACCGGGCGTCGCGTACGCCCCGGGCGCCGGCGAACCCCAGCAGGTGCCGTACGACGAGGGCGACGGCGCGGCGGGCCCCGTGGACGAGACGACGGCGACGGCGCCGGTCACCGACGCCGAGATCAACGCCACGCTCGACGGCTACGGCTCGTGGGTGGAGGACGAGGACTACGGCCGAGTGTGGCGCCCGAACGCCACCGTGGTGGGAGTCGATTTCACACCGTACGAGACCTGCGGCTCGTGGGTGTGGACGACCTGGGGCTGGACCTATTCATGTAGCTGGGACTGGGGCTGGCTGCCGTTCCACTACGGCCAGTGGGCGTACTTCGACTCGTGGGGTGGCTGGGGCTGGTGCCCGGGCTACCAGTGGAGCCCGGCGTGGGTCGACTGGCGCGACGGCGGCGGCTACGTCGGCTGGCGCCCGTCGCGCCCGCAGGTGCGCGACCATCGCAACGGCGTGCGCGACATCCGCGTCCGCGACCACCGCCGCAACCATGGCCTCGACGACTCGCAGTGGCGCTTCGTCAAGCGCGACGACATGGGCCGCCCGCACATCCGCTCGCACGCGATGCGCAACATCGCCGAGGGTCTGCGCGCGACGAACGTCGTCGCGAAGCCGACGCACACGTACGGCGGCCCGAAGGTGCACGCGACCGCCGTCATGGGCGGCCGCCGGGGCGTCGGCCAAGCGCTGCCCGCGGGCACGTACGGCCCGTCGCGCCCGCAGGTGACGACGCGTCCGCCGGCGCGCGGCACGTACACGCCGTACCAGCCGCCCGCCCGGACCGGCACGTACACGCCGTACCAGCCGCGGGGCGGCACGTACCAGCCGCCGTCGCGCCCGTCGGTGGGCACGTACCAGCCGCCCACGCGGAGCGGCACGTACCAGCCGTACCAGCCGCCCGCGCGGACCGGTACGTACCAGCCGCAGCCGGGGGCGCGCCCGCCGACCGGCACGTACCAGCCGCCGCGCGCCGGCACGACGTACCAGCCGCCGTCGCGCGGCACGTACCAGCCGCCGTCGCGCGGCACGTACCAGCCGCCGACCGGCACGTACCAGCCGCCGCGCGCCGGCACGACGTACCAGCCGCCGTCGCGCGGCACGTACCAGCCGCAGCCGGGTTCGCGGCCGTCGACGGGGACGTACCAGCCGCCGTCGCGCGGCACGTACCAGCCGCAGCCGGGCTCGCGGCCGTCGACCGGGACGTACCAGCCGCCGTCGCGCGGCACGTACCAGCCGCCGTCGCGTCCGTCGAGCTCGTACGGTGGCAGCCACAGTGCCCCGCCGTCGCGCGGGTCGTACACGGCGCCGTCGCGCAGCTCGTCGAGCGGCTCGTACACCTCGCCGTCGCGTAGCTCGTCGAGCTCGTCGTACAGCGCGCCGTCGCGCAGCTCCTCGAGCTCGTCGCACTCGGCGCCGTCGCGGGCGTCGTCGTCCTCGTCGTCGAGCTCCGGCTCCCGCGCGTCGTCGGCGTCGTCGAGCTCGAGCAGCAGCCGGTCGTCCTCGTCGAGCTCCAGCTCGCGGTCGTCGTCGGGCTCCAGCTCGTCGTCGGGTAGCCGCGGCGGCCGTCGCTAGATCCCGGCGTGATCTCCGCGACTCGGGAGGATCAGGAGGACGATCCGGTGGCCGCGGCATTCAGCCCGTAACATCCCGTCACGAACTGGCGCCGCGCGGTCACGGGGTGTGCCGAGGATCGTCACCGGGGCAGAAACGTGCGGCAACACGCGCTCGCTCCTCGAGAAAGCGCGATGCGCGCAACGGATGCCGTGAACGCCGGTTGGCGTTTCGGGCCGTGATCCCCGGTTCACGCAAATTGCATAGCTCTCGGTCGAGCCATGCAGGTGTTCAGGCCAGGGACCACGTTCGCCGGTCGGTATCAGATCCTCGATCTGATCGGGCGAGGCGGAATGGGTGACGTCTACCGGGCGCTGCACACCGGCCTGCGCAAGGAAGTCGCACTCAAGGTGATCGGCGACCTCGACTCGCAGCGGGCCGTCGAGGACCGCGACGTCCGGTTCGAGCGCGAGGCGCGCACGATCGCGGTGCTCGACCATCCCAACTGCGTGCGCGTGCTCGACTACGGGCGCACGCGCAAGCACCAGTACATCGCGATGCAGCTGCTCGACGGGACCACGCTCGCGCAGGCCCTGCGCACGGGTGGGCGGATGGCGACGGCGCGCGCCGTCAACATCGCGCGCGGATTGCTCGCCGGGCTCGTGCACGCGCACGCGCGCGGCGTCCTGCACCGCGACATCAAGCCGGAGAACGTGATGCTGTCGGCGAGCGGCCGCCCGACGCTGATCGACTTCGGGCTCGCGCGCCTGCGCGACGACGCGCCGCTCACCGCGCGCGGCATGTGCATCGGCTCGCCGTCGTACCTCGCGCCGGAGCGGCTCGACGGCCGGCCGCACGACGCGCGCGCCGACGTCTACGCGGTCGGCGTGATCCTGTACGAGATGATCGCCGGCGTGCGGCCGTTCGTCGGCGACTCCACCGTCGAGATCCTGTCGAACTGCCGCCACCGCCCGCCGCGCCCGCTGCGCGCGATCCGGCGCGACGTCTCGCGGCCGCTCGACGCCGTGGTCGTGCGCGCGCTCGCGAAGGACCCGCGGCGCCGGTTCGACGACGCCGAGGAGATGCTCGCGGCGCTCGAGGACGTCCCGGTGCTCGAGGAGCAGGAGGAGCGCGAGGCGGCGGTGGCGCGCCAGGAGCAGGAGACGACGACGATGCTCGCGCTCGCGCCGCTCGAGCCCCGGCCGTCGCGGTGGCAGCGGCTGTGGAGCTGGTGGCGGTTCGGGCGCTGGCGATGGCCGCGCAGTCGACGTACCGTCGGTGCGTGACCGGTCCGGGGCCCATCCTGCGCACGCCGCGCCTGATCCTCCGCCCGTGGCGCGACGAGGATGCCGCGCCGTTCGCGGCGATGGGCGCGGATCCGGAGGTGATGCAGCACTTCCCGAACACGCTGACGCGCGAGCAGAGCGACGCGACGATGGACCGCATCCGCGCGCACTTCGAGCGCGAGGGCTTCGGCTTCTGGGCCGTCGAGATCCCCGGCGTCGCGCCGTTCGCCGGCTTCACCGGCATCGGGCGGCCGGCGTTCATGCCCGTCGTCGAGATCGGCTGGCGCTACGCGCGCGCGCACTGGGGCCACGGCTACGCGACCGAGGCGGCGATCGCGGCGCGCGACTGGGGCTTCGCGAACCTCGGCATCGACGAGATCGTGGCGTTCGTCGTGCCGGGCAACGCGCGCTCGCAGCGCGTGATGGATCGGCTCGGCATGCGGCGCGATCCGGCGGCAGACTTCGAGCATCCGCTGATCGCGCCCGGCCACCGCCTGCGGCCGCACTGGCTGTACCGGCTCAGGAAGCCGGCGGCGGCGGGAGCGGCGCCGGCAACGTGATCGACGCGGCCTCGCGCTCCATCCAGGCCTGCATCCACTTCGTCGACTTGTAGCGATCCCACTGGTCGGCGGCGACGGTGACGACGGGCGGCGCGCCCGCGGGGAGGCGCGCGGCGACGCGCAGCGCGGCGACGACGTTGACGCCCGTCGAGCCGCCGACGGTCAGGCCCTCTTCCTTGACGAGGCGCTCGACCATCGCGAACGCGTCGGCGTCGCTGACCTTCTCGCCGAGGTCGAGCACGTCGCGGTGGAGGTTGCCGGGGACCGAGCCCGAGCCGATGCCCTCGACGGCGAACGCGCCGTCGGGGCCGAGCGTGCCGGTGTTGATCCAGTCGGCGATCGACGAGCCGACCGGATCGGCGAGGACGACCTGGATGTTCGCGTCGCGCTCCTTCAGGCGGCGGCCGACTCCGGTGATCGTGCCGCCGGTGCCCGACGAGCACACGAACGCGCTGATCGTGTCGTGGCCTGCCGCGGCGAGCTGCGCGAGGATCTCCTCGCCGGTGCCCTTGTACTGCGCGGTGCCGTAGTGCGCGCCGATGTTCGCCGGGTTGTGGAACTGGTTCGTGAGGAACCAGCCATGCTCCTCGGCGAGGCGCGCGGCGACGTTGCGGAAGTTGTCGGGGTTCGACAGCGGCGCGTTGCGCGTGATGATGACCTCGGAGCCGAGCTGGCGCAGCGCGATGCGCTTGTCGACCGCCATCTTCTCGGGGAGCACGCACACGAGGCGGTAGCCGCGCGCCGCGGCGAGCAGCGCGAGGCCGACGCCGGTGTTGCCCGCGGTGCCCTCGACCATCGTCGCGCCGGGCGCGAGCAGGCCGCGCGCCTCGGCGTCGACGACGATCGCGCGCGCCGTGCGATCCTTCACGCTCCCGCCCGGGTTCATGTGCTCGCACTTGATGAACACCTTCACCGGCAGGCCGGCGGAGACGCGGCGGAGCTCGATCAGCGGGGTGTTACCGATCGCATCGACCAGGTTCATGGCTCACTCTACATCCCCGTGCGAGGCCGGAGGGCGGGGCCGCGCGCAAGCCGGCGTCACCCCGACGGGCGCGGGCGATCGGGGCATCGCCGCCCCCCGGCGGCGGGGGTCGCGGGGGTCGGCGCGGGCGATCACGTACGCGTGGTGCAGTCTCTCGCAGCCACGCCGCCGACGCGTCCCCGGCCGTCTACACGAGCATCGAGTGCGTCGCCACGGCGCGCAGGCGGAGGTTGCGGGCGACGACGAGCGCGCCGCCGGCGAGCGACCAGGCGGCGATCGCGGCGGCGACCAGGCCGAGAACGAGGAAGCCGCCGCCGACGGCTGCCATCACCACGGAGGGGGCCCACCACCAGGAGGTGTCGTGGGTGAGCGAGAGGCCGAATGCGAGCTTCACGAACATGCCGATCAAGGCGACGGTAGCCATATGCCCGCGGAGCTCTGCATCGCGCCGGCCAGCGCGCGCCGGCGGGTGCGTCGCGCGCGTGGCGGTGGCGCTTCCGGGAACCGGCGCGAAACCGCTGGGGTTCGGTCGGACTGCGTCGCGCGCGACGCGTCGCGAACCTTCACACCCCGTGGCGCGCCCGTCGCGTTGCCAGCTTCTACCGCCCGACGTACGCCGAGTACGCGAGCTCGACGAAGTCGACGGCCGACGGCACGTCGCCGTTCGTGGTGACCTCGAGCTGGTACTGCGCGAACCGCCGCACCGGCACCGCCGGCACCGCGCCGAGCGCGACGTCGACCCACGCCTCGGCGGCGCACCCCGCAGCCTCGTCGCACGTGCGCACGCGCGCCACCGCCGCCTCGGGGCCCTTCGCCTGGCGCAGCGCCCACGTCATCGGGCCGAGCGCGGCGACATCTCCGAGGTCCCGCACCGCCGACTCGTACCTGTACTTCGGCTCGAACGGCGCCACGCCACCGTCGCCGAGGATCGACACGAACACGCCGGTGATGGCGCCGACGATCGTATCCGCGGCGGCGTCGCCGACGATCGCGCTCCACGTCGCGCCGGCCGTGCCGACCGGCGGCACCACGCGCCGCGCGAAGTCGCCGGATCCCGTCAGGCTCCCGAGCGCCGCGACGGTGATGTTCGCGCCGACCGGCGGATCCAGCACGATCTCGACCGTCGGGAGCAGCGGGTGAGAGACCTCGACCATCGCGTCGATCCGCCGCGGCGCGAACGCGGCCGGCAGGTCGAGCGAGACCGTCCGCGTCGCGGACATCCCGTCGGGGATGTCGAGCACCGATCGCGAGAACGCGGAGGCGACGCGCGCGTTCCGCCCGCGCACCGGCCGCACGCGGTCGTTCCCGAAGCTCTCGCCCACCATCGCCGGGCCGGACTCCACCGTCAGCTTCAGGCTCGCGCCCATCGCGCCGCCGGACTTGTTGAGCTCGACGACGAGGTCGTGCCAGCCGGGCGTCAGCATCGCCGGCTCCGTCACCGTCACCTGCGCGGTGCTCCCCATCTTGTCCGCGACGTTCACGCCGTCGATCCACGCGCGGTGCCCCTGCACCGAGTCGATCCGGAACGCATACGCGCCCTCGACGTCGATCAGCACCTGCCCGACCCACCGCAGCGTGAAGCTCCCCGTCCCGACCGGCATCCCGAACGGATCCGTCACGAACGCCTGGTCCGCCAGCGATCCGGGCGCGATCACCGCGCCGACGAACCCGAGCGCGAACCCCTCGTCGTAGCCCTCGACGGCGAAGCCCGGCACGTCCCCGACCTTCGCGCGCAGCTTGTCGCTCTGGATCGATCGAAAGCCGTTGCCCGGCACGCTCGGCGAATCGACGCGCAGGTCGTACGTCATCGCCAGCATGTCGTCGACGAACGCGCCGCGGATCCGGTACCACCCCGGCGCCGCCGCCTCGTACGTCCCGATCGTGCCGGTGAATGCATCCGCGACGACGCGCTGGAACTCGCGCGACCCCGGCGCCGCGATCTCGAAGAAACCGCGCTCGTTCGCCACGAGCGAGAACCGCCACGACCCCGCGGCGTCGAGGAAGATCTCGCCCTCGATCGCGATCGTGATGTTGTCACCGGTCGTGAACCCGAGCCCCGGCGGGATCCCCGTGCCGTAGTCGAGGCGCGCGGCGTACGCGACGGTCGTGCCGCTCGCCGTGTTCGCGACGATCTCCTCGAACGTCGCCGTGCTCGCGTCGGCGAACGCGTTCAGCGGGTACCCGGTCAGGCGCCACCCGCCGGTGAAGTACGCCGCCGGGCCGAGGAAGCCCTGCCGCTCCACCGTGACCTCGTCGAGGTACGTGCCGGCGGCGAAGTCGGCCGCCTCGTCATCGCGCCACGCGCGCACCTCCGTCGGCAGCGTGCACGTGTTCGTGACGAGGTCGCACTGCTGACCGGACGGACAGTCGCCCTGGGTGCTGCACGGCGCGCCGAGCGGAGGGTTCGGGGCGAAGCACCCCGCGAGCAACCCGAGCCCGAGCGCGGCGAGACCTCGATCGCGCATGCCCCACGATACCGTAGTTCGCGCGCCCATTGACACGTGTCACGTCGTGATACATGATGTGATACATCGTGACACGCAAGCGAGAGCAGCCGCCCGACGACGAGCCGGAGCGCAAGGAGCGCGTGATCCACACACGCGTTCCCGAGAGCCTCGAGGCGGAGCTGCGGGAGCGCGCGCAGCACCTCGGCATCTCGGTGTCGAACCTCGTGCGCAACGTGCTCGGCCACGCATTCGGCCTCGTCGGGGACGTGGTCGCCGACGGCCACGCGATCGCGCGCGCCGCGGTCCGCGGCAGGCCCGCCGCTCCACCGCCGCCGCCCGCTCCGACCCCGCCCACCGCGATCGATCCGCCGTCGCTCGACGACATCCTCGGCTGGCAGCCGATCGTCCTCGGCAAGAACGCCGTGTGCGCGCGCTGCAACGCGATCCTGCCGAAGGGCACCGACGCCGCGGCCGGCCTCGCCGAGGGGTCGTCGCCGGCGCGCCTCGTGATCTGTACGACCTGCCTCGGCGCGCTGCGCGCCTGAGCGTTCCTCGACGCGCGCCGCGCGTGTGAAAGGACTCCCGATGACCGAAGAATCCGACCTCCCGCGGATCGCCGCGGACCTGCGCTCCGCGATCGAGAGCGTGCTCGCACCGCTGCGCGAGACCGCGGTGACGACCGGTCGCCTCGTCGCCCACCTCGGCGCACGCCTCGACCGCCTGTCGCTCGACCTCGCGCGCGACCTCGGCGCCGTGACCCGCGACGCGCAGGCGCTCGCCGAGGCCGCCCGCGGTCAGGCGAGCACGCTGCGCCACGCGACGCCGCGCGCGGCCCGCCTCGCCGCCGCCGGCGCGCAGGTGCTCGCGCGCCACCGGCTCCTCCGGCTGCAGGCCGCGCTGCGCGGCGACGCCGGGCTGTCCGACGACGATCACCGCGACCTCGCGCGCCGGGTCGTCGCGCACGCCGCGAACCTGCGCGGCGGCATCGCGAAGCTCGGACAGCTCGCATCGTGCCGGCCGGACCTCGTCGGGCCGGTGTGGGCGACCGAGCTCGCCGCGCTCCAGGACGACGTCCCGCCCGTCGACGCGGCGCCGATCCGCGCGCGCATCGAGGCGGAGCTCGGGCGCACGATCGACGAGGTCTTCGCCGAGCTCGACGACACGGCCCTCGCCGCCGCGTCGCTCGCGCAGGTCCACGCCGCGACGCTGCGCGACGGCACGCGCGTTGTTGTCAAGGTGCAAGTACCGGGCATCGAGGACGTCATCGAGGCGGACATCGCGGCGCTGCGCGCGCTCGCCGGCACGCTCGGCGAGGTCGCGGGCCTCGACCTGCCGATGCTCGCCGACGAGCTCGCCCGCGCGCTCGCGGTGGAGCTCGACTACACCGCCGAGGCGGCGGCGCTGCGCGCGTTCGCCGCGGCCGGCGCGAGCGTCGTCGTGCCGTGGCCGATCGCCGAGGCGTCGAGCGGCCGCGTGCTGACGATGACGCGCATCGACGGCGAGCGCCTGACCGACGCGCTCGAGAAGATGACGCCCGACGAGCGCGACCGCGCCCTCGGTGCGCTCGTCTCCGAGACGGCGGCGCAGGTGCTCGTGCGCGGGCACGTGCACGCCGATCCGCACCCGGGCAACTACCTCGTCACGCCGGCGGGCGAGCTCGCGCTGCTCGACTTCGGCTGCACGCTCGAGCTGCCGCGCGAGGAGCGCGCCGCGTACGCGCGCCTCGTCCTCGCGATCGCCTCGCGCGATCAGGCGGCGGCCGCACGCGAGCTCGCGGCGCTCGGCTTTGGCGCCGACGATCCCGACGCGCTCGTCGCCGTCGCGGCGTCGCTCGTCGGAGCGATGGCCCCGGGCGCCGCGGTCAGCGAGATCGACTGGCAGGCCGCGTTCGCCGAGCAGGTCGCGCGCGCGAAGGAGCTCGCCGGCCTCGCGATCCCGCGCTCGTTCGTGCTGCTCGGGCGCGTCCTCGCGACCGTCGCCGGCCTGCTCGCGAAGTATCGTCCGCGCATCCAGCTCCACCCCATCCTCCTCCAGCACCTCGCGAAGGCGATCGCCTGATGATGACCATCGAAGCCCAGCGGTTTGCGAAGTACATCCGGGAGCAGCCGTACACCGGCCGCGCCGACGAGATGCCGAGCTCGGCGGCGTACGCCGCGACGCGGCCGGCGCTGCACGCGCGCCTCGCGCGGACCTCGCACTACGTCCCGATGCGCGACGGCGTACGGCTCGCCGTCGACGTCCACCTGCCGCACGACCGCGGCAGCGCGCGCCTGCCGGCGATCGTGCGCATGACGCGCTACTTCCGCGGCGCCGACGCCGGCCTGATCGGCCGGCTCCTCGGCGATCGCCGCATCGATCCCGTCAACGGGCGCATGCGCCGCTACTTCGCCGCGCGCGGCTACGCGTGGATCGACGTCGACGTGCGCGGCTCGGGCGCGTCGACCGGCGTGTGGCACTCGCCCTGGTCGCCGCTGGAAGTGGAGGACGGCCGCGAGCTGCTCGACTGGATCGTCGCGCAGCCGTGGTCGAACGGCCGCGTCGGCGCGACCGGCAACTCGTACGACGGCACCGCCGCCGAGCTCATGGCGACGACCGGTCACCCGGCGCTGTGCGCCGTCGCGCCGCGCTGCAGCCTGTACGACACGTACACCGACGTCGCCTACCCAGGCGGCGTACGGCAGTCGTGGTTCACCGCGTCGTGGACGCGCGTCAACCGGTCGTTCGACGCGAACCGCGCCGAGGGCGCCGTCGCCGAGGCGATCGCGCAGGGCTACAGCTGGTTCCGGCGCGGCCCGAGGTTCGGCGACGTCGCCGTGCGCCAGCTCGTGCTCGAGAAGCTGCTGCGCCTCACGTTCGGCTCGGTGCGGCTCGTCGACGGCGATCGCGATGCGATGCGGTTCGCGCTGCACGAGCGCGTCGGCAACCTCGACATCGACGCCGCCTCGCGCGGGGTCGAGTACCGCGACGACGTGCAGACCTCCGCGCTCGGGCCGCGGACGATCGACTCGTTCAGCCCGTCGGCGTACGCGGCGCGCATGCGCGCGGCGGGCGTGCCCGTCCTCGGGATCTCGGGCTGGTTCGACGGCGCGTACCCGCACGCCGCGATCAAGCGCCACCTCACGCTCGCCGACGGCAAGCACAAGCTCGTGCTCGGCCCGTGGAACCACGGCGCGACGATGAACGTCAGCCCGCACGCCGCGGCCCGCCGCGCCGGCTTCGACCTCGACGCGGAGCTGCTGCGCTTCTTCGATCACCACCTCCTCGGGCGCGCGACCGACGTGACCGCCGAGCCCACGGTCCGCTACTACATGATGGGCGCCGAGCGCTGGCGCTCCGCGCCGACGTGGCCGCCGCCGGAGGCCGCGCCGCGCGCGCTGTACCTCGGCGGGCAGCGCGAGCTGGCGTGGGCGCCGCCGGCGACGGCGGGCGACGACGCGTTCGCCGTCGGCCGTGCGGGCACCGGCTCGCGCTCGCGCTGGCGCACGCTGGTGAGCCCGTTCGCCGTCGCCGACTACGGCGAGAGCGAGCGCCGCGACACGCTCGTCTACCGCACGGCGCCGCTCGAGCGCGACGTCGAGATCGCCGGGCATCCCGTCGTGCGGCTGTTCGCGGCGCCCGACGCGGCCGACGGGGCGCTGTTCGCGTACCTCGAGGAGGAGACGCGCGACGGCCGCGTCTGCTACGTCACCGAGGGCCAGCTGCGCCTCGTGCACCGCGGCGTCGACGGTGCGGGCGCGCGCGCGTTCGCGAGCCCGGCGCCGTACCGCTCGTTCGTGCGCGCGTCGGCGACGCCGGCGACGCCCGGCTCGACGATCGAGGTCGTGTTCGACCTGTTGCCCGTCGCGCACCGGTTCGCGCGCGGCGCGCGCATCCGCCTCGCGATCGCCGGCGGCGACGTCGACCACTTCGCGCCGATCCCGAACGGCGCGACGAGCTACCGCATCGCGCGCGGCCCCGCACACCCGTCGCTGCTCGAGCTGCCCGTGCTCGCGCGCTGACGGGTGGTAGCGTTCGCGGGATGGACACGCTGCTGCGCTTCGCCCTCGGACCGCCGGAGCCCCCGGCCACCGACGAGCTCGCCGTGTGGTGGGAGGCGACCGCCGCCCGGCGCGACGCGTGGCCGTCGCCGGTCGAGCGCGCGTTCGCCGGCGGCGCGTGCGCGGACCGGCTCGGCTTCGCGTTCGCGGGCGGCTACCGCGAGGCGCTGCGCGCGCTCGTGCCCGGCGCGACCGGCATCGCGGCGCTGTGCGCGACCGAGGACGGCGGCGCTCACCCGCGCGCGATCGCGACGCGGCTCGAGGGCGGGCGCCTCACCGGCAAGAAGAAGTGGGCGACCCTCGCCTCGCACGCGCCGACGCTGCTCGTCGTCGCGAGCATCGGCGCCGACGGCGCCGGCCGCAACCGGCTGCGCGTCGTGCGCGTCGCCGCGAACGCACCCGGCGTGCGCCTCGTGCCGGCGAGCGCCGCGATCGTCCCCGAGATCCCGCACGCGGCGGTGGAGCTCGACGGCGTCGCGGTCGCCGAGGGCGACGTGCTGCCCGGCGACGGCTACGACGACTACCTGAAGCCGTTCCGCACCGTCGAGGACATCCACGTGCACGCGGCGCTCGCGGGCTACCTCGTCGGCGTCGCCCGCCGCCATGCCTTCCCGCGCGAGACCATCGAGCGGCTGCTCGCCGTCGCGCTCGCCGCGCACGCGCTCGCCGGCTGCGATCCCAAGGCGGCCGCGACGCACCTCGCGCTCGCCGGCGTGCTCGCCGAGGCCCGGCGCGCCGTCGAGGAGGCCGAGGCCCACTGGCGCACGCGCCCCGCCGACGCCGAGCGCACCCGCTGGGAGCGCGATCGCGCGCTGCTCGACGTCGCCGGCAAGGCGCGGGCCGCGCGGCGCGAGAAGGCGTGGGGCGCGGCCCCATGACCGTCGTCCTGCCCTCCGCGTGGCGCGCGCAGCCGTGGCACAACGGCGCCGGCACCACGTACGAGCTCGTGCGCGAGCCCGCCGAGCCCGCGCGGTTCGACGTGCGCATCAGCGTCGCCGACATCACGCGCCCGGCTCCGTTCTCCGCCTTCCGCGGCTACGACCGCGCGCTCTACCTCGTCGACGGCGGCCCGGTCACGCTCGACGTCTCCGGCGCCCCCGTCACGCTCGCGTCGCCGGGAGCCGAGCTCCTGTTCTCCGGCGACGAGGTCGTCGCGGCCACCGCCGTCGACAGCGCGAGCCGCGACCTCAACTTCATCGTCCACGCGTCGATCCCGTGGCGGTCGCGCGCCGTGCGCGCGCCCACCTCGCCCACCTCGCCCACCTCGCCCACCTCGCCCACCTCGCCCACCTCGCCCACCTCGCCCACCTCGTCCATCCTCACCGCCGACCGCATCGCCGTCTTCGCGCTCGCCGCCCCGGTCTCCGTCGACGGCGCCCCGCTCCCTGCCCTCGCCTGCGCCTGGTGCGCCGGCCGCGCGGACCTCACCGTCGGCGACGGCGGCCTCGCGATCGTGCTGGAGCTGAGGCCGGAGAATCGCGCGCGCTAGGGATCGCACACCGGCAGCGCACCCAGCACGCTCGCCCGCGTCTTGACGTCCTCGATCCGGTGCGCGCGCATCATCTGCTCGGCGCGGTACGCGCGGCACGCGGCGACGTCGTCGCCGGCGGCGACCTGCTCGGGGGTCGGGCGCGGGTCGGGCGTGAGCACGCCGCCGCCGAGGCGGAGCTCGGCGAACACGCCCGTCACGACGTCGGCCTCGGCGGCGCCGGGCGCCTCGGTCAGCG
This sequence comes from Deltaproteobacteria bacterium, assembly GCA_019637375.1. GTDB lineage: Bacteria > Myxococcota_A > Polyangia > Haliangiales > Haliangiaceae > JABFXX01. The sequence continues at coordinate 17,278 of JAHBVW010000038.1, forward strand.
CGTCCTCGTTCTCGACGCAGGGCCCGAGGCCCGGGTCGGCGGTGCACAGCTCGGCGCCGTTGCGGATCACGCGCCCGACGATCGACACGTGCGACGTGCCGGTCGCGCGCGGCTCGATGCGCACGTAGAACGCCGAGCCGTACGTGACGTCGTGGACGGCCCCGACGTACTGCATCGGATCGCCGTTCGCGGTGTCGAGCGCGGCCGCGATCTCACCGACGACGTCGAGGTTCGGGTCGACCGGCTCGACAGCGGTGCGCCGGGTACCCTTCAGATGCAGCCAGATGCCGCGGCCGTCGCCCTGCATGTCGGCGAGCGGGAAGCCGCGCGCGGTGAAGATGCGCACGACCTCGAGCGCGACGGGCTGTGGCTCCGCCTGGACGAGGACCTCCGAGCGCTGCGGCCCGAGGACCGCCTTGCTGCTGACGACGGGCGTGACCGGAACGCATGCGACGACGAGCACGACGAACGGCAAGAGCTTGTTCACGAACACCTCCGGGTGATCCCGCACTTGCAACGGTGGTGCCGCATGGAGTTCTCGACGCTTGAATACACCGCACGCACGCGACGTCTGCGGAGATCGCAGTCCCGCGTTGCAATTCGTATCCACGTCTGCGGCGTGTTGCGCTGTGTGAAGTCAGCTCTCGGCCAGCAGCTTCGTGAACAGCCGCTTGGACTCGCTCGCCTTCGGCATCCCCATGCTCGTCACCGTCGTCATGAACACCTGCGGCCCGCGCTGCTCGATCCACATCCCGTAGCCCGTGTAGTACTTGCGCAGGTGCATCGCATTCTCGGTCGCCGCGTCGTCGTCTTCACAATCGAGCAACATGAGACTCCCGATCTCGTACAGCACGTCGAGCTTCTCGAGCTGCCACGACACCATCTTGCACCGCGGATACACGTTGTCGGCGCGCGTGATGTCGATCGAGTAGCCGAGCTTCTGCGCCCGCGCGGTCAGCCGCGCCTCGGTGACGCGCACGCCGGTCGAGACGGATCTGGAAGGAGCCGAGGGCGAAGAAGAGGGCGAGGAAGAGGGCGAAGAAGAAGACGAAGACGACGACGACCACGGCCGAAGCACGACCAGCGCGATGACACCGGCGACGACCGCCGCGGCGAGCACGATCCACACCGCCGCGCCCGGCCGGCTGCGCACGACGACGGGCGCCGGTGCCGGTGCGCGCCCCGCCTCCTCGAGCGCGGCCAGCATGTCGGCGGCCGAGTCGTAGCGGTGCTCGCGTGGCTTCCACGTCGCGCGCCCGATCACCGCGCCGAGCGGCCCCTGCGTGACCGCGGGCGGTAGCGGCAGCGGATCCGGCGACAGCTGCACCACGCACGCCGCGATCGCCGTCGCCGCGTCGACGACGGGCCGCCCCGTCAGCGCCTCGGCCATCACCAGCCCGAGCGCGTACAGGTCCGTGCGCGCGTCGAGAGCGCCCTGGTTGAGCTGCTCGGGCGCCATGTAGCGCGGCGTGCCGACGATCTGGTTCGACGTCGTGAGGCGCGCGCTGTCCGGCCCCGCCGTCAGGCTCGCGATGCCGAAGTCGAACAGCTTCACGAAGTCGGGCTCGCCGGCGTGATCGACGAGCAGGATGTTCGCCGGCGTGACGTCGCGGTGCAGGATCCCGAGCGCGTGCGCCTCCATGAGCGCCTTCAGGACCTGCGCCGCGATGCGCGCGACGCGCCACGGCGGCATCGCACCGGCGCGCGCGAGCTCGTCGGCGAGCGTGCGCCCGGTGACGAGCTCGAGCGCGAGGTACGGCGTCCCGTCGGCGGTCGCGCCCGACTCGTACATGCGCACGGTGTTCGGGTGCTGCAGCTGCTGCACGATCGCGGCCTCGCGCGCGAACCGCACCCGCTCGGCGGCGGCCTCGGGGCGCAGCACCTTCAGCGCGACGTCGCGGCCGGTCGCGACCATGCGCGCGCGGAACACGAGGCTGTGGCCGCCCGCGCCGATCTGCTCGATCACCTGATAGCGGCTGTCCATGCGCGGGATCGGGGCGCGCAGCGCGTGGGCGAAGTCGGCGATCGTCGCGAACCGGCGCGCCGGATCGCGCTCGAGCGCGCGCGCCGCGGCGTACCCGATGTCGGGCGGTAGCCCGTCGACGACGCACGGCGGCCCGTGCAGGATCGTCGCGAGCAGCGCGTCGAGCGTCGGCGCCGCGAACGGCGGGTGTCCCGCCACGAGCTGGTACAGCGTCGCGCCGATCGACCACACGTCGGCGCCCGGCCCGACCTCGTTCGCGCCCGTGATCTGCTCCGGCGACATGTAGTACGGCGAGCCGATCAGCATGCCGGCGCCCGTGATGCCCGCGTGGCGCGACGCCACCTTCGCGATACCGAAGTCGAGCACCACGACGCGCCCCTGCCGCGTGACGAACAGGTTCGACGGCTTGATGTCGCGGTGGACGATGCCGAGCGCGTGCGCCTCCGCGAGCGCGCTGCACGCCGCGAGGATCCACGCGCGCGCCTGCTCGACGTGCACCGGCCCGCGCGCGACGACCGACGCGAGGTCCTCGCCGTCGAGGAGCTCCATCACGATGTACGGCTCGCCCGAGTCGAGCTCGCCGAGGTCGTGCACCCGCACCACGTGCTCGCTCGCGAGCGACGCGATCAGCTTCGCCTCGCGGTGAAAGCGCGCGCGCGCGCCGTGATCGATCGTGAGCTCCGAGCGCAGCACCTTGATCGCGACGCGCCGCTCGAGGCCGTGCTGGTGCGCGACGTACACGCGCCCCATGCCGCCCTCGCCGAGCTCGCGCTCGATCCGGTAGCGCCCCGCGATCGTCGAGCCCGACCCGATCGCGCCGCCGATGCGGTACGCGACCGCGCTCGCCGACGCCGGCATCTCCGCGTCGATCGCCGCCGACACCATGCCGCGGCACGCGTCGCACGTGGTGATGTGCTCGCGGGCACGGCGCACGGCGTCGCCCGCGAGCGCACCCTCGAGCATCGCCGCGATCGTCTCGTCGCCGAGGCAAGCACCGGCGACCGCGGCCATGTCAGGATTGTAGCCGATGTGTCGTCGGATCCTGATCGCCGCGGTCGTCGCGGCGGCGAGTGGGCGCGCGGATGCCGGGCAGGCGACGTGCAGCAACCCCGGCCTGCCGATCGGCGCGGTCGCGGCGGGCGAGCTCGTCCCCGGCCGCCTCACGCTGAACCTCGCGAGCTCGCTCCTGCCGATCCACAGCGAGGAGGTCGTCGACGACCCGCTCGGCCCCGTCCTCGACGAGACCCACCTAAGGCTGCTCGAGATGCGCCTCGGCGGCGAGTACGCGGTCAACCGCTGGCTCGCGGTCGGCTTCGGGTTCCCCTACCGCATCGTCGACGTCGACGTCGCGTACAAGAACCCGACCACCGGCGAGCCGGTGCCGAATGCCTCCATGATCCACGCGCGCACCGAGACGCTGCGGGGCGTCGGCGATCCGACGCTGAACGTGCGCTTCGCGCGCGACGCCGGCGCCTTTCGCCTGAACGCGCGCGCCGGCACGAGCCTTCCCCTCGCCGGGACCGTCGAGGATCCGCACCTCCTCGGCTCGATCGGGCAGGAGCACCAGCACATCCAGCTCGGCACCGGCACGCTGATCCCGTTCCTCACCGTCGAGGCCCAGCGCCGGTTCGCGCGCGTCACCGCCGCCGCGTGGGCGCTCGCGCGCGTGTCGCTGTACGACAACGACAAGGGCTTTCGCGCCGGCGATCGCTACGCCGCCGGGCTCAACGCGTCGTCGGCGCTCGGCACCAGGTCGTGGACGTTCAACGCCGCCGTCGAGGGCTACGCCGAGACCGCCGAGACGTGGCAGGGCGTCGTCTACGAGAGCGAGGGCAACGCCGGCCGCTTCGACCTGATGGTCGGCGGCGGCGCGTCGTGGCGGCCGTCGAAGGACCTCGCCGTGTTCGCCGACCTGCGCGTGCCGGTGTACTCGGCGGTCGCCGGATCGCAGCTCGACTACGGCCCCGTGATCGGCTTCGGCGTCGTCGGCACGTTCGACACGGCGCGGCGCGCGTCGTACGGCCGCACCGTCGACCACGCCGTCGTCGCGCCGGCGGGCAGCGGCGCCGACCTCGTCCCCGTGCCGAAGCGCATCACGGTGTTCGACCTGTGGGCCGAGTGGTGCCCGCCCTGCCGCGAGCTCGACGAGCGCCTCGCCGCGCTCGCGCGCGCGCACCCCGATCGGCTCGCGATCCGCAAGCTCGACGTCGTCGACACCGACAGCGCCGCGTGGCAGCGCCACCTCTCGCCCGGTAAGTTCGACCTACCGCACGTGAAGGTCTACGGCGCCGACGGCCGGCTGCTGTTCGAGCGCTCGGCCGCGCCCCCCGACCTGGCCAAGGCGATCGAGGAGTTGCTGGCGCGCCCGTGAGGTGTGCGCCCCAGACACGCCTTGTCGGTCCGCACCGTCGGACCTACCCTGATCTAGCGTGCGCGACGACGACATCAGGCTAGCGCAGGAGACGGTCGCGATCGCGCCGCAGCGCTTGCGGCTCGACGACCTCCTGCGCGAGCTCGGCGCCGAGGACGGCGACGCACCGCCGCCGCAGCGCCCGCACGCCCTCACCGTCGGCGAGCTCGTCGACAAGGCCGCGGGCGCGGGCTTCGGCTTTCTGGTCGGCATCCTCGCGCTGATCTCGATCCCGTTCCTCGGGCTGTCGACGCCGTTCGGGCTCGCGATCGCGCTGATCGGCGCGCAGATGACGATCGGGCGCGCGCAGCCGTGGCTGCCGCTCCGCGCGCGCCGCCGCCAGCTGCGCATGACGATGCTCGACCGCTGCCTGCGCATCCTCGCGCGCCGCACGCGCTGGCTCGCGCGCATGACGCGCCGCCGCTGGGAGTGCCTCCTGCAGACGCGGCTCGTCGGGCTCGGCGTCACGCTGCTCGCGCTCGGCCTCGCGCTCCCTCTCCCCATCCCCGGCTCGAACATCATCTTCATCATCCCGCTGCTCATCTACGCGATCGGGATCCTCGAGCGCGACGGCGTGTGGATCGCCGTCGGCCACGCCTCCGTGCTCGCCCACGCGGCGCTCGCCGTCGTGTTCGCGAAGACCGTGATGAAGGTGATCCACCACCTCGTCTAGCTCAGATGTCCGTGCAGCCGGCCAGGTCCGCGCACGCCATGCACGCGACGACGGCCTTGTCGCACTTCACCTCCTTGAAGCAGTCGTCGAGCAGACACGTCGTGTACGCCTCGAGCTTGCCGGCGGACCTGCACTTCTCGTAGAGCGTGCCGCCCTCGGCGAACGTCTGCTTGCACTGCCCCTGCATCGTCGGCACCGCCCACGGGCAGCGCAGCTCGAACGCCTTGCACCCCTCCTCGATCGGCGATCCCTGCGGCGCGTCCGGCGGCGGCGCGGGAGGCGGCGGCGGCTTCGACGGACCACCGCCGCACGCGGCCGCCATCACCATCACGAACCTCATCCGCGCCATCGCCGCGGACCGTACTCGATCTCAGGGGGTCGCGCAGGTGCCGTCGTGGCCGTCGGGAGGGCCGCCGCACTGCGCGTGGCAGCCGAGGCATCGCGGCGTGTCCTCCTCGACGACGGTGCGCGCGGCATCGACGCGCTGCCAGTGCCACGTGCGCACGGTGTCGTCGCCGGGCTCGGCGAGCTTCACCATCGAGGTCCACTGCAGGATCGCTCCCGCGCACGCGCCGTCGGTGAAGTCGTACTCCTCCTTCACGACGATCGCGCCCGCCGGGAACGCCGTGCGGTCGCGGTACGCGGCGAGCCCCACCGGATCCGCGAGGATCCGGATGAAGTGCAGGTCGTGGTCCCCGCTGCGCCGGCAGTCGCGCACCTCCGCGAACGTCGCCGTGTAGTCGCGCGGGAAGTCCGGCGCCGGCGCGTCGTCGGCGGCGCACGCGGCGAGACAGGCCACCAGCAGCGCGCGTCTCAACGCAGCTTCACCGAGCGGATCACGTTGTTGCCCGTGTCGGAGATGTACAGCGTGCCCTCGTGCACGTCGACGCCGTACGGGCGCTTCAGCTGCGCGAGCTCGGCCGCCTCGCCGTCGCCGGCGAAGCCCGCCTGCCCGCACGTGCCCGCGACGGTGCGGATCGTGCCCGCGGGATCGATCGCGCGGATGCAGTGGTTGTACACGTCGCTGAAGTACAGCGTGCCGTCGGTGTCGAACGCGAGGTCGACCGGGTTGAACAGCTTCGCGTCGCGCGCCGGGCCGCCGTCGCCCGCGTAGCCGCTCTGCGCGACGCCGTCGACGGGCGGCGTACCCGCGAAGCGCGTGACCATGCCCGCCGCGTCGATCTTGCGGATCAGCGAGCTCGCGGTGTCGGCGAAGTACAGGTTGCCGGCGGCGTCGAAGGCGATGCGCCCCGCCGGGTCGGCCGACTGGCCGAACGGCTGCGAGATGCGCATGTCGAGCGCAGGGCCGTCGTCGCCGCCGTACGACGGCGTGCACGGCGCACCGCACGTCGGCATCGGGCCGCACGTGAACTTGCCCGAGCCGCCCGGGCATTGCACCGGCTCGACACCGGGTGCGCACGGTCCACCGCCGAGCGGCGCCGGCGCATCGACGACGCACTTGCCGGCGAGCCGAGTGATCGTGCCCGCCGCGTCGACCTTGCGCAGTACCTGGTTCGCCTGATCCATGACGATGAGGTCGCCGTTCGGCGCGAACGCGAGGCTCGCGGGGAGATCGAGCGACGACGTCAGCGCCGGCCCGTCGTCACCGAAGTAGGCGCGCCGCCCGTCGCCGCACGAGTCCGTCAGCTCGCCGCTCGCGAGGTCGAGCTCGCGCAGCTTGCTGTTGTGCCACGCCGCGATGATCAGGCGCCCGCGCCGCTCGTCGAGGACGAGCCCCGTCGGGTGGTTGAGGTCGGAGTTCGCCGGATCGTCGAGCGTGCCCCCGAGCTCGCCGCGCCCGGCGACGTGGCGGATCTTGCCCGCCGCATCGACCTTGCGGATGCGGTGGTTGTTCCAGTCGAGGATGAACAGCTCGCCGCCGACGACGAGCGTGTCCTGCGGCAGCGACAGGCGCGCCGCGCGCGCGTCGCCGTCGTCGCCGGCGTAGCCGAACGAGCCGCTGCCGGCGATCGTGCAGATCGTGCCGACGACCGACGGGTCGCATGCCGGCGGGTCGCTGTCGTCGGTGCCGCACGCGAGGAGCGACAGGGGCAGTGCGAGCCAGCGCGCCTTCATCGCGTCACCTTGAGGATGCGGCTGTTGATCGTGTCGCAGATGTAGAGGTTGCCGTCGAAGTCGAACTCGATGCCGAACGGACGCGCGAGCCTCGTCTGCCGCGCGGGCAGGCCGTCGACGTCGTCGCGGCCGAGCTGGCCGGTGCCGGCGACGGTGCGGATGACGCCCGACGACAGGTTGATCGCGCGGATCACGTTGTTGTCGGTGTCGGCGACGTAGAGGTCACCGTCGGGCCCGATCTCGAGGTCGCGCGGGAAGTTGAGCTGCGCGGCGCTCGCCGGGCCGCCGTCGCCCGCGTAGCCCGGCGTGCCGGTCCCCGCGAAGTTCTCGATCATGCCGGTCGCCATGTCGATCGCGCGGATGCGGCTCGACAGCGTATCGGCGACGTACAGCTTGCCGCCCGCGAACACGAGGCCGCCCGACGGCTCGGGGTTCGAGCCCGCCTCGAAGTTGAGCTTCGCCTGCAGCGCGGGCCCGCCGTCGCCGTCGCCGCCCTGCATGCCGTTGCCGGCGACGAGCGACATCGCACCGGTCGCCGCCTCGATCTTGCGGATGCGGAAGTTCTGCTGGTCGAGGATGTACATGTTGCCGGCGTCGTCGAGCTGCAGGCCCTTGGGCTGCTTGAACGTCGCCGTCGTCGTCGTCGCGCCGTCGCCGGTGTAGCCCGCGCCGCCGCCGGCGAGGATGCGCACGCGGCCCGTCGCTGGATCGACCTCGCGCAGCTTGTGGTTGTGCCACGCCATCACGAGGATCTTGCCGTCGGGCGTCTCGGCGAGATCCGTCGGGTGGTTGAGCTGCACGTTCGTGCCGACCTCACCCTCGGGCGTCTTCTCCTTGCCGCCCGACGCGCCGTCGCCGGGGAAGATCGGATCGATCCAGCCGACGACCGTCGTCACCGTCTGGTCCTGCAGGATCCGGCGCACGAGGTGGTTGTTCCAGTCGATGAACCACACCGTGTTGTCGGACGCGAACGTGAGGTCCATCGTCCAGTACAGCTCGGTGTCGAGCCGGTGGTGGCCGTCGCCGTTGAAGCCCTCGACGCCGGTCTTGCCGGCGAACACGCAGGCCGTGCCCGACGCGCTGCAGTCGGGCCCATCCTGCCCCGAGACGTTATCGCCGCACGCCGCTCCGAGGAGCGCACACCCCAAGATCGCTACTGGTCGCATGGATCCTCATCCTGCCACCACCTGCGAGAAACTCCAATCCATGGGGGTCCATGGATCCCGCGACGTGCGTCACACGAGGCCCATGGCCGTCCGGCAGGTCTTCGTGTAGATGTCGCGGAAGATGTTGTCGGGGTCGACGACCTGCTTCACGGCGTCGTAGTTGGGCTTGTTCCAGGTCTCCCAGAACTCGTCCTGCGTGTAGTAGTTGTGCGAGATCAGCGTCTTCACGCCGCCGAGCTCGCGCAGCTTGTCCTCGATGATGCGGTGCACGTTGCGGCCGTCGCGCTGGGGCATGCCGTAGATCGCGAGGTCGAGGAACATCGTGTCGTAGAGATCGCGGTAGAAGTCGTCGGAGAGCCACGCGTAGTCGCGCACGCGGCGGTACGGGACGCACCACACCGGGAAGTGGCCGAGGTCGCGCCGGTACCAGTCGAAGAACTCGGGCGCCTTCGAGATCGGCAGGAACACGTCGAGCGTGACCGTCGGGCGCTCGCGCGGCAAGAGGAAGTGGAACTTCTCGGCGAGGCCGAGCGTGGTGCCGGAGTCGAGCAGCTTGCCGAACAGCAGGCGCCCGACGAACGACTTCGGGTGCACGTTCGTGACGCCATGGTCGTAGCGGAACAGGTAGTCCTGCGTGCGCAAGAAATCGTCGGCGCGATCGCGCGTCGAGGTGTAGTAGACGCGCGTCCAGTCGTACGCGTGCGTGTACGGCGCGTCGTCGACGAAGTTGCCGGTCGCGAGCACGAGCCGGTCGGGCGCGTGCAGCATGCCGTCGATGAAGTCGGTGTCGTCGTACTCCGCGTGCTCCTCGATCGCGCCGCACAGCGCCTCGATCGAGCGGAACGTGTCGTAGACGACGTGGACGAACGGCCGCGCCGGCATCAGGCGGAGCGCGAGCTTCGTGAGGATGCCGAGCGTGCCGAACGAGCCGTGCATCATCTCGAACAGGAGGCGGTGCTGGTTGTCGGGCGTGCACAAGAGGACGTCGCCGCGCGCCGTCATCACCTCGTACGCGAGGCAGGTGTCGTGGAAGCCGCCGTGGCGGAACGACGTCGACTCGACGGAGCAGCCGCTGACCGCGCCGCCGACGGTGATCGTCGACAGCTCGGGCACCACCATCGGCACGAGGCCGTAGCGCAGCGTCGCCTTCACGAGGTCGCGGAACATCACGCCCGACTCCGTCCAGCACACGCGGTTGCGCGGATCGATCGACAGGATCTGCGTGAGATCGGCGACGTCGATCTTCGGGTCGCGGCGGCGCAGGTCGCCGAACTTCGGCACCTGGTGCGGCGGGCCGTGCTTGCGGAGCGACACGGACATCCCGGGAGGATGCGCGCGGAGTTGCTCCGCGATCCGGTGCAGCTTCGCGGCGTGGAGTGCGTCGTTCTCGACAGGCAGCGTCCGCCGGGTCGCGCGACCACGCCTCAGCGCGCGGCCCAGTCCGAGCGCGAGCGCCGCCACGCCGGCGCCGAACCACGGTGAGCGAGGCATGGCGCGGACGCGTGCAACACCCACGCCGCGCGCGTGCGTGCTCCCGCGCGTGGCATCCGGACTGCAAGGACACGACTCATGAAGTCGAGCCTCGCGAAGTACCGCGCCAAGCGCGACTTCACGGCGACGCCGGAGCCCAGGGGCGCGGCGCGCGTCGCCGCCGGCCATCGCTTCGTGATCCAGCAGCACGCCGCGCGCCGGATGCACTACGACTTTCGCCTGGAGCACGGCGGCGCACTCCTGTCGTGGGCGGTGCCGAAGGGGCCGAGCCTGTCGCCGAAGGAGAAGCGACTCGCGGTGCGCGTCGAGGATCATCCGATCGACTACGCCGACTTCGAGGGCATCATCCCCGAGGGTCAGTACGGCGGCGGCACCGTGTCGGTGTGGGACCGCGGCGAGTGGCGGCCCGAGGGCGATCCCGACGACGGCCTGCGGCGCGGTCGCCTGACGTTCACGCTCGTCGGCGAGAAGCTGCACGGGCGGTGGCACCTCGTGCGCACGAAGGGGCAAGCGCGGAAGGGCAAGGCCGCGGACAGCTGGCTCCTGTTCAAGAGCCGCGACGACGCGGCGAACGAGAACCTCGACATCACCCAGGCCGAGCCGCGCAGCGTCGTGTCGGGGCGCACGCTCGACGAGATCGCGGGAGACGCCGATCGCGTCTGGAGCTCGAACCGGCCCGAGGACGTCGCGAACATCGTCAGGCAGCTCCCGGTCGGCTTCGCGTTCACGAACCTCGACAAGGTGCTCTACCCCGAGCAGGGCACGACGAAGGCACAGCTCGTCGCCTACCTCGCGGTGATCGCCGAGTGGATGCTGCCGCACGTCGCCGGCCGCCCGCTCACGCTCGTGCGCTGCCCCGACGGCCGCGCGAAGCCGTGCTTCTACCAGAAGAAGCTGCTCCCCGGCTCGCCGAGCGCGGTGCACACCTTCGACTTCGAGGACGGCGACGGCGGCGTCGCGGACTACATGTACATCGAGGACCTGCCCGGCCTCGTCGCGCTCGCGCAGCTCGGCACGCTCGAGGTCCACACGTGGGGCTGCCACGCGAAGACGCTCGAGCAGCCCGACCTCATGGTGCTCGATCTCGATCCCGACACGCGCGTGCCGTGGGAGCGCGTCGCGCTCGGCGCGTTCGAGCTGCGCCGCCGCCTCGGCGAGCTCGGCCTCACGAGCTTCCTCAAGACCACCGGCGGCAAGGGCCTGCACGTCGTCGTGCCGTTCGCGCGCGGCCCGTCGTGGGATCAGCTGAAGGGCTTCGCGAAGCGCGTCGTCGACGACATGGCCGCCGCCGAGCCCAGGCTCTACACGACGAACATGGCGAAGTCGGCCCGCCACAACCGCATCTTCCTCGACTACCTCCGCAACGGCCGCACCGCCACGTTCATCGCGCCCTACTCCCCGCGCGCCCGCGCCGGCGCAGCGGTCGCGCTCCCCGTCGACTGGAAGGACCTCGCCCACGGCATCGACCCGCTGGCGTTCACGATGGCGTCGGTCCCCGCGATCGTCGCGGCACGCGGCGCCGACCCGTGGGGGCGGATCACGAAGCTCCGGCAGAAGCTGCCGCTGTAGGCGTCGCGCACACCTGGACGGCCGCGACATGCGGCCGACTCGAGAGGTGTGAGCACCGTACGCTGCACGTGCAAGCACCCGAACGATGCGTGGCGACGCTACTGCGCGAACTGCGCCGCGGAGCTGAATCCCGCGTGCGGCGGGTGCGGCTTTCCGAACCGCGTGATCGACAAGTTCTGCGGCGGCTGCGCGCGGCCGCTGACCGCCGCGGCGCGCGTGCCGCGGCCGCCGGTGTTGCCCGCCGACACGGGCCCGCGCACGATCCCGCCGGGGCCGCCGCCGAAGGGCACGATCCGCGCGCAGACCGACGCGCGCAACGCCGACCGCATGCACAACAAGACGACGGTGCCGATCGATCGCTTCGACGTCGTCTCCGAGACGACCGACCAGCCGTAGCCCGCGGTTGCGCGCCGCGCGCCGCGGTGGCACAGAGGAGCGATGGAGATGCTGTCGCGCGACGCGCGCGTGCCCGCACCGCGCAGCCTCCTGGCGATCGCGGGCGCGCTGGCGGTGCTGACGGCCGCGTGCGTGTGGACGATCGATCGCCCGATCGCGCGGCTGATCGCGGCGTACGAGGCGAGCGGGCTGTGGGACCGCGGCATCGACGGCCTCGAGTGGGTGATCGGCCTGCCGCTGTTCAAGCTGCTGTCGCCCGTGGTGCTCGTCGCCGCGATGGTGATCACGGCGTGCGTGCGGCGGTGGCGGTGGCAGGCGCCGGCGTGGATGTTCCTCGCCGGCACGCACCTGATCACGCGGATCGTGATGATCTACGGCAAGGAGTGGACGGGGCGGCTGCGGCCGAACGAGTGGCTGAAGGAGGGCGGCGAGGCGACGTTCTGCCGCGAGGGCGGGCTGTCGTTCCCGTCGGGGCACGTGACGCTGTTCGGGAGCCTCGCGATCCCGCTCGCGCTGCTGTTCCCGCGCGCGCGCATCCCGCTGGTGATCGTCGTCGCGTACGTCGCGGCCGCGCGCGTCGCGGTGAACGCGCACTTCGTGTCGGACACGCTCGGCGCGATCACGATGGTGGTGGCGACGACGTGGGCGATGGCGTGGCTCGTTCGGCCGTTCCGAACCTGGCCACGGTGAGCGTGCCCACGATGATCAGCGCGGCGCCGAAGACCGTCGCGACCGTCGGTGCGGTGCCGAAGATCGCGAGCTGCCACATCATCGCGAACGCGACCTGCAGGTAGCCGACGGAGGTCGCGCGCCCGGCGCGCTCGATCGCGAGCGCCTTGGTCAGGTAGACCTGCCCGAGCTGCGTCGTCGCGCCGATCGCGAGGAGGAGCAGGACGTCGCGCGGCGACGGCGTGACCCAGTCGGCGAGCGCCCACGGGATCGCGAGCGGCGTCGCGACGAGCGGGAAGTAGAACACGATGACGAGCGGGTTCTCGGTGCGCGCGAGCTGGCGCACGGTGACGTACGCGACCGCCGAGCACAGCGCGCCGGCGAGCGCCGCGCCGACGCCGAGCGCGTCGATGCCGCCGGTCGTCGGGTGCACGATCGCGAGCACGCCCGCGATGCCGCAGCCGAGCGCGACGGCCGTCGGCCAGCCGACGCGCTCCCCGAGCAGCCGCCACGCGAGCAGCGTCGTCAGGATCGGCGTCGTGTGGTGCAGCACCGTCGCGTCGGCGAGCGGCAGGCGCGCGAGCGCGATGTAGTACAGCGCGAGCCCGCCGAAGCCGAGCAGGCCGCGCAGCACGAGCTTGCCGCGCCGCGAGGTGCCCCACGGATCGAGGTCCGCGCGCACGATCATCGCGTACGACAGCGCGAGCGTCACGAGGCCGCGCGCGACGACGATCTCGCCGATCGGCAGCGTCTCGCTCGCGACCTTCACGAGCATGCTCATCGCCGAGAAGCCGAGCGCGCTCACCACCATGTACAGCACGCCGCGCGCGGGCATCCAGCGTACGTACCACGGCGTCATCGCACCGCTCAGCACCGGACCGATCACGTGGACGAGATGTCGCACGGCACAGCATCGTTGCAACCGTCGCCGCGGCCCCGTGGTCGCGCGCGATCGCGCCAGGCCCCATCGACAACCGCGTTGCAACCATCGCCGCGGGGCAGTTGTCGCGTGCGATCGCGCCAGCCCCATCGACAACCGCGTTGCAACCATCGCCGCGGGGCAGTTGTCGCTTGCGCCGCGCCCGCAAACGCACTACGCCAGCCGCCGATGCGCCTCGTCGCCGTGTGGATCGTCCTCGCCGCCGGCTCCGTCGCCGCCGCGGATCCGAAGCCGTGTACGGCCGGCGCCGAATGCGAGCGCGCGTGTCCCGCGACGCCGACCGCGTGCACCGCCGGCGCGGAGCTGTACTTCGACGGGAAGAGCGGGCATCCGCTCGACCACAAGAAGTCGTTCGCGCTCGCGAAGCGCGGCTGCGACGCGGGCGAGGCCCACGCGTGCATGCTGCTCGGCTATCACTACCAGGACGGGCTCGGCGTGGCGTGGTCGCCGGCGCTCGCCGTCGAGGCGTACGCGAAGGGCTGCACGAAGGGTTTCGGCGTCGCCTGTTACAACCTGTCGGGCATGTACCTCGGCGCGCACGGGGTGATGCTCGACAAGGCCAAGGGCGAGCGGTTCGGCACGCTCGCGAACCAGCACTGGGCGACGGCGTGCAAGAGCGGCGACCCGCGCTGGTGCGCGAACCACGGCTTCGCGCTCGCGACGGCCGGCGACCTCCCCGGCGCGCGCAAGGCGCACCTGCGCGCATGCGAGCACGGGACGCGCGTCGGCTGCGTCCAGGCCGCGCGCCTCGGCTACGAGCTGAAGGCGCTCGACGCCACCGCGTACCTCGCCGAGCTCGATCGCCAGTGCAAGGCCGGCGAGGGCACCGGCTGCACGCTCGCCGGGCAGACGCTGTACGCCGGCGACGCCGCGATCAAGGCGGACCGCACGCGCGGCCTCGCGCAGCTCGCGCGCGGCTGCGAGCTGGGCGACCGTATGGGCTGCATGTTCGCGGGCTACGAGCTGAGCGCGTCGGACCCGGCGAAGTCCGTCGCGTACCTCAACATGGCGTGCGATCGCGCGGCGTCGCTCGGGTGCGTCGAGCTGTCGCGCCTCCACGCCGCGAAGAAGCAGGAGCCCGAGTCCGTCGCGTACGCGGTGCGCGCGTGCCGCATGGGCAACGCCGAGGCGTGCCGGTACGCGGGCCTCTCCCACTCGCTCGGCAAGGGTGTCGCAAAGAGTGACAGGGAGGCCGTCGGCTTCTTCACCGAGGGCTGCCGCATGGCCGACATGACGAGCTGCGGGCTCCTGATCCGGCGCAACGAGCCGCTGCCCGTCGCCGACGACACGAAGCAGCGCATCTACCGCGAGGCGTGCGCGGGTGGGATCGCGGAAGCGTGCCCGAAGGCGAAGCCGTGACTACCTCAGCGCGCCGCGCTTGAACACGAGCAGCTCGCTCGGCCCCTCGATCGTCTTCCACTGGTTGTCGATGACCGCGACGACGCGGCCGTCGGGCAGCCACGCGATGCCCTCGAGGTTGAGCGTGTTGTTCAGCACCGGCCCGAGGTCGAGCGCGATCGCCGGCGTCACGTCCTCGGCGTCGCGCAGCGCGAACGTCAGGATGCGCGTCTCCTCGAAGTGGCGCTCGACCGCGATCGCCGCGACCGTGCCGTCGCGCTCGAGCTTGCAGTCGAGGCCCGATAGCTTGCCCGTCTTCGACGTCAGCCACACGCGGTGGCGCTTGACGATCGCGCCGCGCTCGATGCGCATGACCGGCGCCCAGCGCCTGCCGCCGTCGATGCCGGCGCCCTCGATCGCGACGACGATCGTGTCGCCGAAACCGCACACGCCCTCGGCTCCGTGGTTGTGCTCGAGCTTGATCCCGATCCTGTCCTCGGGGAGCTCGATCGTCCTCGTCACGACGAACGCCGCGGCGCCGCGCTGCTCGGCGAGCAGCACCTTCGCGACGCCGTTCTCGCGCCCCTCGGTGCCGAGCGCGAGCTTGCCCGGCGCGAGCACCGCGATGCCCTCGAGGTCGGTGCCGTCGGGGATGCCCGTCACGTCGAAGCCCTGCACCGTCGGGTGGTCCGACGCGTCGAGCGTGATGCGGTACGCCTTCGCGGCGCGCTCGGCGACCGTCCACAGGGCGCCGGTCTCGTCGGCGGCGAGGCCCGATAGCCCGGGCGCGGTGTCGACGACGACCTCGGCGAACAGCTCGTCCGCGCGCTCGCGATCGATCTTGCCCCGGCTGGACGACGAGGAGCAGGCTGCGAGGAGGAGGAGCCAGGCGCGTGTCATCGACACCTCGCGCACTCTAGCGCGACCGCCACTCGGCCGGCGTCGCGCCCGTCCAGCGCTTGAACGCGCGGTAGAAGCTCGGCAGGTCGGAGTAGCCGAGCTCGAATGCGGCGTCGAGCGTGCTGCGCTCGCGATCGCGGAGGAGGCGCTTCGCGGCCTGCGCGCGGACGTCGTCGACGAGCTCCTGGTACGTGCGGTCGAGCTCCGCGAGGCGCCGCTGCAGCGTCCGCACCGACAGCGCGAGCCGCCTGGCGACGCGCGACAGCTCCGCGCCGGCGGCGAGCTCCTCGGCGATCGCGCCGCGCAGGCGGCGGAGCAGCGGATCCTCGTCGGCGGGCAGGTCCGCGAGCATGCGCTCGGCGTGCGCGAGCAGCCAGCCGCGCAGCGCGGGGTCGGCCGCGGCGAGCGGCAGGTCGAGCGTCGCCGGGTCGACCCACATCGCATTCGCGCCGGCGGAGAAGCGCACCGGCGCGCCGTAGAACGCCTCGTACGGTGCGACGTCGAAGCGCGCGGCGTGCGCGTACGTGACCTCGCGCAGCGGCAGCGGGCGACCGAGTGCGTCGCCGAACAGCTTGAACGCCCAGCCCATCATCGTCTCGATCGGCAGGCCCATCGCGACGACCTCCGGGCGATGGCTCGTCACGATCCCGACGGTGCCGTCGTCGCGCGCGATCGATCCGCCGCGGTAGTCGCCGTCGCCGAGGCGGGAGTAGCGCCCGCCGATCTCGAGCGCCTCGCGCAGCGTCGCCGCGTTGCGCACGATGTGCGCGACGATGCCGATCGGCACCTTGCTCTCGCGCACGAGCTCGAGCGGGATCGGGACGCCGGGCAGCTGCGCGAGCAGCTCGCCCCACAGCTTCACGAGCACCAGGTCCGACACGCGCGCGTCGGGATCCGCCGGCGCGCCGTCGAGGCCGGCGAGCTCGAGCAGCCGCGCGCGCGGGATGCCGCGCCGGGCGCCGAACTCGACGAAGGTCAGGACGACCGTCGCCAGGGTCGTGCTGCCGGCTTCCACCCACCCATCATAGCAACCACCACACGGCGACGAACAGCGCCAGCAGCGGCGCGGTCGGCAGGGCGAGCAGCGGCAGCGAGCCGAGCCACGCGAGCCCGAAGCCGACGGCATCCGTCGCGCGGGCCGGCGGCGGCGCGGGGTGAAGGCCGAGCCCCCTGCGCGTCGCCTCGACCGTCTGCGCGAGCAGCGCATCGTCGTACGGCACGCCGTACAGGTTCCTGCTGCGACGGCCGCGCGCCCACGCGCGCACGAGCCGGCGCGGCGCCAGGAAGAAGCCGAACGAGATCACGAGCAGGTTCAGCACGAACGCCGCCGGCCTGCGGAAGCATCCGGTCGCGAGCTCCCACGCACCGATCTCCGCCTCGCCGCGCAGGTCCGTCTTGTAGCCGGTGACGACGTGGTGCAGGTCGTGCACACGCACCGCCCTCCGGCGGCCCTCGGTGTTCGGGATCTTGAACGGGATCCCGAACGCCTTCACCGTGACCCACTTCAGCGAGTCGCCGCCGTCGGCGCCGAAGTCGTTCTCGGCCCAGTACTGCTCCCGCGCCGTCCGGAGGGTGCGCTCGTCGCATGTTGTCATGTTGCCAACATGCGGCCGCACGCGCGATCGCGCATTGGCCGCGCACGCCGAACCGTTCTCCCGGCGCGCCGTTCCGTCCGCTCTCGCGGCGAGAGGACCTGGCACGTGAGCTATGGTCCTTCCGTGTCGGAGAGAAGGATGGTGGAGGATGTCTCGCGTGGTGGATGTCAAGAGCCGGTGGTCGCGGTGGTCACGGTGGGAACGCGACCGAGCTCGATCGTGTTCGTGCCCGACGGTGTCGTGACGCTCGGGCGGCGCCTCACGTGCGGCGCCTTCGCCGTCGACATCGACGACGAGCGCGTGTCGCGCGAGCACGCGACGGTGCGCTGGCAGCGCGACGGCTGGCGCATCGTCGATCTCGGCAGCCGCAACGGCACGTTCGTCGACGGCGAGCGCCTGAAGGGCGAGCGCCACGTCGAGGCCGATGCCATCGTGCGGCTCGGGCACACGGTGCTCGTGCTCCTGCGCGACGGCCGCGGCCACGGCGCGACGAAGGCGGCGCGCGGCGAGCTCGCGATCGGCCCCGGCGTGGCGCGCGCCGACGACGAGATCCGGCGCGCCGCCGGCGGGCGCACGCTGCTCCTGCAGGGCGAGGCCGGCGTCGGCAAGGAGCGCTCGGCGCGCCTGTTCCACGACGCGCGCCGCCCCGACGGGCCGTTCGTCGCCGTCGACTGCGCCGCGATCCCCGAGGGTGCCGCCGAGCGCCTGCTGTTCGGGTCGCGGCGCGGCGCGTTCTCGGGCGCGACCGACGCCGTCGGCCACCTGCAGTCGGCCGACGGCGGCACGCTGTTCCTCGACGAGATCGCGGAGCTCGACCTCGGCGTGCAGGCGAAGCTGCTGCGCGTCCTCGAGACGCGCGAGGTCCTGCCGATCGGGGCGACCTCGCCGATCGCGATCGACCTCGGCGTCGTCGCCGCCACGCACGTCGACCTGCGCGCGGTGCCGCGCACGCACTTCCGCGAGGACCTGTACGACCGGCTCGCGCACGCGGTCGTGCGCATCCCGCCGCTGCGCGAGCGCAAGGTCGACGCCGCCCGGCTCGCGGTCGCCGAGCTCGCGTCGATCGACGGCCGCCTGAGCGCGCACGCGAAGCTCGTCGAGGCGTGCTGCGTGCGCGCGTGGCCCGGCAACGTCCGCGAGCTGCGCACCGCCGTCGCCCGCGCGGCGCGGACCGCGCTCGCCGACCATCGCCTCGTCGTGCGCGCCGCCGATCTCCCCGAGCACGCCGGCGCGGCGCGCGACGATCCTCCCGGCGTCGTTGCGCCCGAGCCACCGCCGATCGATCTCGGCCCGCCGCTCGAGCAGGCCCGCCTCCAGCACCGGCGCGAGCTCGACGAGTCCGACGTGCGCGCGGTGATGGCCGAGCACGGCGACAACCTCACCGCCGCCGCGCGCGCCGCCGGCATCGACCGCAGCACCCTCGACCGCCTCCTCCGGCGCTTCGGGATCCGCACATAGCTCACACCACGCGCTCGTGAGCGACCGGCGGAGGTTCGGGTCGGTTGCAGGCCACCCTGCCGGTGGCCAAGGTGCGATAACCGAACCTCGTCTTGCTGGAGCGCGCCGATGGTCGGCACGACAGGGTCCGGATGGCGGCAATCGAGGATCCATGACGAGCGACGGCAATTCCCACAACGGCTCCTCCGAGGACATCGCGGCCGTGTCGTTCCCGGTCGTCGGCGTCGGCGCGTCCGCGGGCGGGATGGAGGCGTTCACCGAGCTCCTGCGCAACGTCCCGACCGGCACGGGCATGGCGTTCGTGCTGATCCAGCACCTCGATCCGACGCATCCGAGCTACTTGCGCGAGGCGCTCGCGCGGACGACCGGCTTCGCGATCAGCGAGGTCGAGGACGGGATGCGCATCGAGCCCGACCACGTCTACGTGATTCCCTCGCACGCCGACGTCGGCATCACCGACGGGATGCTCTCGCTCGTGCCGCGGCACCCCACCGAGGCGCGCCAGCCCCACCTCCCGATCGACTTCTTCTTCCAGCACCTCGCCGCCGCGCGCGAGTACCAGGCGATCGGCGTCGTGTTGTCGGGCACCGGCTCCGACGGGACGGAGGGGCTCCGCGCGATCAAGGCCGAGGGTGGCGTCACGTTCGCCCAGGAGCCGAGCAGCGCGAAGTTCGGGGGCATGCCGGAGGCCGCGATCCGCGCGGGGAGCACGGACTTCGTGCTGCCGCTCCCCGAGCTCGCCGCCGAGCTCGTGCGGATCGGGAAGCACCCGTTCATGGCGATGCCGTCGGCGCAGGCCGTGCTCGCGGATCCTGCGGAGGCCGGCGATCTCGAGAACGTGCTCGCGTTCCTGGAGAGCGCGAGCGGGGTCGACTTCGGAGAGTACAAGCTGACCAGCGTGCGCCGGCGCCTGGCGCGCCGGATGGCGATGCACCGCCTGACCTCGGTGCGGGACTACGTGCAGGTACTGCGCGGCGATCGCGGCGAGGTGTCGGCGCTGTTCGAGGACCTCCTCATCCACGTGACGTCCTTCTTCCGCGACGCGGATGCGTTCGAGGTCCTCGCCGACCAGGTGTTCCCGAAGCTGCTGCAGCAGAAGCGGCACGGCACGTTCCGCATCTGGTCCGCCGGATGTTCGACGGGGGAGGAGGCGTACTCGCTGGTCATCGCGCTGCGCGAGTTCCTCGCGCGGGAGAACGCGTCCCACGTCCGGATCCAGCTGTTCGCGACCGACGTCTCGGAGGCGGCGATCTCGACCGCGCGCGCCGGCGTGTACTCGGATACCGCGGTGCGCGAGCTCGGCGCGGATCGGATCGCGCGATGGTTCACGCGGCTCGACGGTGGCGGCTACCAGGTCAACAAGTCGATCCCGCGAGCAGTGCGCGTTCGTGAAGCACGATCTGTCGAGCGATCCTCCGTTCTCCAAGCTCGACCTCGTGAGCTGCCGGAACGTCCTCATCTACTTCGGGCCGCAGCTGCAGGAACGCGTCATCGCGATGTTCCACTTCGCGCTGAACTCTCCGGGGTTCTTGCTCCTCGGCCGCGCCGAGAACATCCCGGATGGCCGCGGCCTGTTCTCCGCCGTCGACAAGGAGAGCAAGGTCTTCGCGAGGATGTCGGGGCGCAGCGTGCTGCGCTTCGCGCCATCCCGGGGGATCGTTCCGTCGAGCCCTTCACCTCCGGACGTCAACCTGCGCGTGCACTCCGTCGACAACCTGCTGCGCGAGAGCGAGAACGAGCTGCTCGAACGCTACGTGCCGCCCGGCGTGATCGTCGACGAGCGGATGGAGATCGTGCGGTTCCGCGGGCGCACGGGCGCGTACCTGGAGGTCGCCTCCGGCAAGCCGCAGTACGACCTCCTGAGGATGGCCCGCCCCGGGCTGATCGCGGATCTGCGCATCGGCATCGCGCAGGCCAAGATGAGCGGGACGATCGTGCGGCGCGCGGGCGTGCGCGTCGACGCGAACGGTGCCTCGCGGGTCTGCGACATCGTCGTGATCCCGATCGGTGCGCGGATCGCCGCGCGCAACCTCCTGTTCGCGGTGATGTTCGAGGAGCCGCGGGTGCCCGCGGTCGAAGCGCGGGCGCTTCCCGAGGCTGCGCCGGCGCCGAGCGACGAGCGGGTCGACAAGCTCGAGGCCGACCTCGGCGCGACCCGGGCGTACCTGCAATCGATCATCGACGAACACCAGCGGACCAACGACGACCTGGTCTCGGCGAACGAGGAGCTGCTGTCCAGCAACGAGGAGCTGCAGAGCCTCAACGAGGAGCTCGAGACCGCGAAGGAGGAGCTCCAGTCCACGAACGAGGAGCTGTCGACCCTCAACGAGGAGCTCCAGACGCGCAACGCGGAGGTCCACGAGGTCAACAGCGACCTCATCAACATCCTCGGCAGCGTCGAGGTGCCGATCGTGATCGTCGACGGCGGTCGCCGGATCCGCCGGTTCACGCCGAAGGCGCGCCCGATCCTCAACCTCCTGCCGACGGATGTGGGACGGCCGATCGACGACATCAAACCCACGCTCGAGATCCACGACCTCGATCAGAAGATCGCCGACGTCGTCGACACGGGCAGCGCCAACGAGGAGGAGGTCCAGGGTGCGAACGGCCGCTGGTTCCGCCTCCAGATCCGCCCGTACGTGACGCTCGAGAAGAGGATCGAGGGCGCGGTGATCTCGGTGGTCGACATCGATGTCCTGAAGCGCGCGCTGGGAGCTGCCGAATGGGCGCGCGACTACGCCAAGGCGACCGTCGAGGCCGTGCAGACGCCGCTGATCGTCCTCGACGCGGGCTACCGGATCACGTCCGCGAATCGCGCCTTCCGCGATCACCTGAACCCGGGCGGCGAGGACATCGCGGGATCGAGCCTGTTCGCCCTTCACGGTGGCGTGTTCGGGACCGCGGAGCTGCGATCGGCGCTGGCCTCGGTGTTCGCGAGGCGGGAACACTTCGAGAAGCTCGAGCTCGCGCTCGATCTGCCCAGGCTCGGGATCCGCACCCTGTCGTTCTCGGGGCGCGCCGTCGCGATGCCGACCGTGGAGCAGCTCGTGCTCCTCGCCGTCGAGGACATCACCGATCGCCGGCGCGACGAGGCGGAGCGCCGGCGGCTGCTCGCCGAGGCCGAGACCGCGAAGGCGAGCGCCGAGGCCGCGAATCGCGCGAAGGACGAGTTCCTGGCGATGCTGTCGCACGAGCTGCGCACGCCGCTGTCCACGCTCCTCATGCACGGCGAGCTCCTGGTCCACACGCCGATGGACGCTCCGGCGACCCAGCGCGCCGGGGAGGCGATCTCGCGCGCCGCCAGGGCGCAGGCGCAGCTGATCGACGACCTGCTCGACGTCTCGCGCATCGTGGCCGGGAAGTTGCGGATGGACATGCAGCCCACGAGCCTCACGTCGACCGCGCGCGAGGCGATCGAGGTGGTCCGCGCGGCCGCCGAGCGCAAGGACATCACGCTCGAGTCCCATCTCGACGACACGATACCGACGTGTGCCGGCGATCCGGCCCGGCTGCAACAGGTCCTGTGGAACCTGCTCACCAACGCGATCAAGTTCACGCCCGAGCACGGGCGCGTCGTCGTGACCGTCGACGCCGACGGCGACCGCGGACGGATCCGCGTTCAGGACAACGGCGTCGGCATCGAGCCGAGCTTCCTGCCCCACGTGTTCCAGCGCTTCCGGCAGGAGGACCGCGTGCTCACGCGGACGGTGGGCGGGCTCGGCCTCGGCCCCGGCATCGTGCGCTATGTCGTCGAGGCGCACGGCGGCACGGTCGAGGTGGAGAGTCCGGGAAAGGGCAAGGGCGCGACCTTCACCGTGCTGATCCCGCTCGTGAAGGCGCAACCGGCGAGGGTCGCCCGCGGATGGGGTGCGCCTGCCCGCGGCGCGGCCGAGGCGCTCGAGGGCGTGCGCATCCTCGTCGTCGAGGACGATCCGGGGACGCGCGAGACGCTCGTGACGATGCTGCGCATGACCGGCGCCGAGGTCCGCGCGGTCGCCTCCGCGTCGACCGCGATGACCTGCCTCGGCGAGCTCCGGCCGGAGCTGCTCGTCTGCGACATCGCGATGCCGGAGGAAGACGGCTACAGCCTGATCGCACGGATCCGCGCGCTCGGCCCCGCGGGCGGCGGCGATGTCCCGGCGCTCGCGCTGACCGCGCTCGCCGGCGACGAGGATCGGCGACGCGCGGCCGAGGCCGGCTTCCAGATGCACATGGCGAAGCCGGTCGACATCGGGCGGCTCGTCACCGCGCTCGCGCAACTTCGCGCCGAGTCGCTGCAACGCCCGACGCCGGGGCCGTAGCGCTCGGTTGTCACGCTGCCAACAGCACGGATCACGACGCGGGTGGAGGCGTGTCGCCGGCGGAACCGGAGAGGCATCGGCGAAGCGCGGCGAACAGCTCGTCGATCGAGAACGGCTTGTGAAGGAGCTCGGCGTGCGCGCCGAGGGAGGTCACTTGCTCGGGGAGCGTCGGATCGCGCAGCGCGGTCATCACGACGACGGGCACCGGGAGTCCCGCCGCCCGCGCCGAGTGCATCACCTGCAGGCCGGTCATCCACGGCATCGCGATGTCGGTGACGATCACGTCGAAGGGCCCGGCGTTCGCGATCGCCTCGAGCAGCTCGCCACCCGCGGCGACGGCGACGACGTCGGCGCCGAAGTGCCGCAGCGCCTGCGAGACCAGGCTCAGCATCTCGACGTCATCGTCCGCCGCGAGGGCCCGTAGCCGTCCCATGCGAGATCGCGATGCAGTCGATGTGCCGCCGCGCCCTGCGAGAGTCTCCGACGTCAGGGCGCGGCCGCGCGCGCATCGGCATGACTTCGAGCGGACCGCGAATCGAAGGGAAGGTCGATCGCGAACGTGGTGCCCGACGCGGCCTCGCTCGTGAGGGAGACCCGGCCTCCGTGCGCCTCGGCCACACCGCGTACGATCGTGAGCCCCAGCCCCCAACCGGTGCGGCCACCGGCGTCGGCGGCCGGTGCGCGCACATAGGCGTTGAAGATGTGGGTCTGGTCGCCGATCGGGATCGGCCGACCGGCATTGTGGACGGACACGCGCGCGCCGTCCTCGTGGCGCTTGACCGCGATCGTGATCGGCGCCCTGGCCGCGCCGTACTTCACCGCGTTCGTGACGAGGTTCCACAGCGCCCGGTGGAGCTCGTCCGCGCTCCAGATGCCGCGCACCGGCGCCTCGAGCTCGAGCTCGAAGCGGTCGCCGTACATCACGCGCGCTTCCTCGGCGACCTGCGCGGCCAGGGCCGTCAAGTCGCACGTGTCGAGGCGGAGCGGGAGCGGCTCGCCCGCGCGAATGCGGTTGGCATCGAGGAGGTCGCGGATCATCCGATCGACGCGGTCGATGTTGTGATCGATCTTGGTCGCGAGATCGCGCCGGTCGTCGAGGCTGGTGGGCTCGCGGGCGAGGAGCGTGGCGGCGAGCCGCGCGGCCGAGAGCGGACCCCGCAGGTCGTGTGCGAGCGTCGACACGAAGCGCTCGCGCATCGCCCTCTCCACGTCCAGCGCCTCGATCCGGTGGTGCAGCTCGGCGAACAACCGCGCATTCTCGAGGTGCAAGCCGACGCGCTCGGCCAGCGACTCCATGCGTCTGAGCTCGCGAGACGTGAACTCGCGCGTCTCCGACACTCCGACGTACATCACACCGAGGAGCTTGCCGCGGGGCGGCAGACGAACCCCGAGCAAGGATCGAAGTCCGGACCGCCGCAACGCGTCCGGGACCTCCAGGCGCGTCGAGCTCGCGTCGTAGATCGGCGTCGGCGCCTCGTGTGCGGCGATCTCGCCGATGAACGAGCTCTGCTCGCCGGAGGTCGCCTGCCGCGGTTCGTGGGGCTCGGTGACGGCGCCCGTGATCGACACGAGCTCGCCTTCCGCGAGGCCGTAGACGAGGAGGTCCGCGCTGTGCGCGCTCATCGCCTCCTTGACGACGTCGAGCAGCTCGCGGAGCCGCTCCTCCAGGGGCCGCTCGGTGTCGTGCAGCGCCGTCGAGGCGATCTCCTCGAGCCGGCGCAGGTAGCGCTTCTCGGACTGTTCGTCCTCCAGCATGTGGCGATGGAACGCGTCGGTCACCTCGGTGATCGCGACGTGGATCTGCATGTGGAGGCGCTCGATGTCCTCGACCGACGGCCACTCGTGCTTGGGGAGCGACTGCCAGCGCTTCGCGATGCACTGTCCGAGGAGCACGAACTCCTCCAGGATCTCGGCGAGGTCGAAGCCCTGGCGCAACCGGCTCGAGAGATGACTCTCGACGTGCTTGCGCCGCCGCTCGCTCGCGTCGACCTGCCCGGTCTCGAACTGATCCGCGAGCGCCGACAGATACAGCGGGACCACGTCCTCGAGCGCCACCGCGGACAGCCCTCGCGCCGACGCGGCGATGCGAGCCTCGGCGAGCCAGCCCTTCATGATCTCGTCTTGATGACGGTGGATGATCGCCGCGACGCTTGTCATGGCCACACGCTTCTGTCGTCGTGCCTGGAGCATTCGGCACGGTACCCGCCACCGCAATCGACGCCCGTCGCCTTTCGTCTCGCGCCGTTCGCCTGGCGACGTGCGCGATCGTCACGCACGTCTGCCCGGCGCGCGCGACCGCTCGTCTCCGAGATGCCCGGTGGAGGCGCAAGCCGGCCCCACGGCGCCGGCCGCGCCGACGCCGATCAAGCGCGACGCGTGGACAACCATCGGGCGCAGCGCGACGTCGACACCCCGCCGCATCTGGTTGTGAGCGACGCGATCTTCATGGTGATCCAACACGGCGTCGCGATCGGTCGAAGCAGGCCGCGCAGGCTCGGAGCGGTTTGCCGGGTGCGTCCGGCCCGACGGCGCGCGCGGTTGCGTGCGGGCCGCCGTCGGGGAGGCTCACCGGTTGACGGGCCGGCGATCGGGTCGGGGATCGGTACAGCGGGTTGCGTAGCCGCGGAACCGAGCGACCTCTTTCCAGCCACCCTCGGGGTATTCGCCCGTGATCGTCTCCCAAGGATCGCATTCCATGCAGTCCGAGTATTCCGTGGTCAGGCACTCCCTCATGGCGAGGCCAACGTATCGATGGCCATCGAAGCGATAGCGGACCTGAAGGGGGTTCCCGAGCACGTACTCCTCGGTCTCGATGTCGGGCCACTTCCCGCGCTTCGGAGTCAACGTACGAAGTGGAGGTCCACCGATCACCCCGAGCTCGCGACAGGTGGCGCCGTCGGCGAGGGTGTACCGGCAGTTGCCGTGGGCGTTGCAGTACGCGAGGTCCGTGGCCCAGCGCTCGGCGACGCCATCGCCGTCGAGATCGAGCGGCTTTCCCCGCTCGACCTTCCCAGGCAGAGACCCGGGAATCTGGTACCTGGGGTGCGGCGGTGAAGGGAAACAGGTCGGCGCATTCTCGGTCGCGCTCCCGCTCCCACTGCCATTGCCGCTGCCGCTGCCGTACTCATGGTCGGCCGGTGCCACAGAGCCACGACAACCTGCCGCGACGAGCAGTGCGAGACTAGCGAATCTTGCCGTCATAGAGGTCCACGAGCCACGCGGGTGGCCGCTGATCGGGAGTCGTGAGCTCGGCGACGCTGCGCGCCTTACCGTAAAGGATCGGGGCCGGGAGCAGCGTGCCATCCTTGTCGTACGTGACCCAGTGCGACTTGGCGACACCCCACATCCAGTATGGCTCGACGTTGGGCGCGTGCTTCTTGTTCGGGAGGATCACCCCGCCTTTGCGGTGCCAGAAGTCGGTGCCACCGTGACCGGTCGCCGCGGTGCACGTGACGCCAAGGTGTTTCGCGATCTCCTTCGCGATGCCGTCGACGCTCGCAGCGCCGAGGTTCATCCGCTGGAAGTAGCTCTTCCGCGAATCGCTCGCGTCATAGCTCGATCCGTGGGTCGTCGACGCACCGCCCGCGTAGCAGCCCCAGATCATCCAGGCCGCTCCCCAACGGTGCTTGTGCCGAAGTTTGAACACGTCCCATGCACTCATCGCCGACGAGAACAGCCCGGCGCAGATCGCGAGCTCGCTCGCGATCGCGGCCCTTCCGAGCCCGACGTCATCAAACACCTTGACCCCGTTGAATGTCCGCTTCGACAGGCCGTCCATGATCCTCGCGGCGCGATAGACCCACGCACCACCGTCATAGTCCTTCGCGAGCGACAACCGGCTCGCATCGCCGTGGCAGCACACGTGCACCTCACGGACAGGCAGCGTCGCTTTCTGCAGCGTCTCGAGGAGGATTTCCTTCTTCCATGTCTGAACGACCAAGATGTGGTCATCCGGATACAGCGTCCGCAACGACCGCGCGACCGTGCGCGCCGCGATCGCGTACGATGGATCGGGATCGGTGCCGTCCGGCCACTTCGGAACGGGCCCAGGATCGCCCGAGAAGCCGTAGAACACGAAGCACGAGCGTGTCGCCGCTCCCTCCGACCACCGCCGCACACGTCGTCGCCTGTCCTCGCGCATCGCCCAACCAGTGTCGACATTACACGAGAACGTCGTGATTCACCAACGAGTCGTCGAGCCTTCACCATGATGACCACAGGCAAGCATCACGATGGCGAACGTCACCCAGTCCGAAGTATGGACTCTCGTCACCACTGCGGACCGCGACGCAGTTCGTCTACTCGAGACATCGGAGCTCTTGTTCTCCACGATGACCGTCACACCGCCACGCCTCACCTTTCCCCAGCGCCAGCGCCGTGCCTCGCGTCGCGCGCCGTCGACGCCGAGGTCGCGAAAGGTGCCCAGCGAGACCTTGGAGTTGGACACTCGCGCGCGCCGCACTGAAGTCGTCGGCGCGCCGCATCGAGGGTTCGCCGATCGATCTCGAGGAAGTGCCATCGTCGATGGCCAGCTGGCGCGCGAAGCCATGATCACCTGTGGATGATCGCGCACGAAATGAACCTGCGAGGCGCAGGACAGGTGTGGACGCTCCATATCGGCTTCAGCGACGACAGGCGGCGCCAGGTCAGTCGTGTGTTGCACAGTGGCCTGAACGGCGTCGCCCAATGCAGTCGCAGTGCTCATCGGTTTTCTACCATTGTCCGGATCAGGAGCTCACAGACCGGTGATGGTCGCGGGTATCGGGGAGCGGCGGGCGCGATCCGCTGCCGTTGGCTTGAACACGTCGCCTCCGTCGTCGTTGACGCTTCGTCTCAGACATCACCCCTCGTACGGAGAGTTTGTGGCGATCTGGCTCGCGTGTGGTCGAATTGAAGGTTCGGACGTTCCAGACTACCGATCCTCCACGGCGCGGCGCCCGCGAACCACCGGTCGCATGCCGAGGCTCGGCGCGACGCACGCCGACAGCAAGGTGGCCGAGGAACGAATCCGCGATCACCTCGAGCGTCGCCTTCGCCCGGAACGCCCAACTCCGCGTCGCGTCGTCCACGCGACCACCCGCAACCTCGCGAGGCTGTGCGCCGAAAACGAAAACGCAGCCGTTGCCGGCTGCGTTCGTCGTGCGCGAAGGGGGACTCGAACCCCCACGGTGTTACCCACTAGCACCTCAAGCTAGCGCGTCTACCAATTCCGCCATCCGCGCGCTGGTTGTCAGGTCGGAAGAAATGACCGGTTTTCGGGCCGGCGTCAAGCGGGACGGCGCATCTCGCTTACACTTGGTTGGGCGGGGGTCGAGACGCCGACGCCGGACGACAGGCCGGCATCACCGGCGGCGCCCCCGACCCGGTCCGCCTCGCCGAGATCCGCGCCGCGCTCGCCGACAGCCTGGACGCGCACAACCGCGCCGCCGCCATGAAGGTCGCGAGGCTCGGGCTCGCCGACGTTCCGCGCGACGGCGATCCGCAGCTCAAGGCGGCGCTCGAGGCCTGGACCGCGACGCGCGCGCGGTGACCGCGCCGGCGCGCACTTGGATCTGCTGCAAGTCGCTTGCGGACGCTGCATGGCCGCGTCCGCAGGAACGGGACTTCCTATCGGATGTGAGCGGGTCGCCTCCTGACTTCTACGACGAGATCGGTCGTCGCATCGCCGTGTTGCGGAAGTCGCGTTCGTGGAGCCAGGAACAGCTCGCCGAGCGAGCCGGGGTGGGGAGCTCGACGGTGTCGCACATCGAGATCGGTAGCGGGCACCCCTCGCTCGAGATCCTGCTCAAGATCGCGGGCGCGCTCGGCGTGCCGCTGTGGCGCCTCATCACCGACGACCGGATGACGCCCGACGAGCGCACCTGGGACGCGGCGTCGCGCGAGCTCGCCGAGAAGGTGCGCGGCCTCGATGCCGACGACATGCGCGCCCTGTCCTACCTCGCCGCGCGCCTGCAGCAAGCCACGCCCGGCGCGAGCGCGCTCCGCGCGGCCGAGGGTGAGGGTCCGCGCTGGCGCAAGTCGACGCGGAAGAAGCGCGCCGCGAAGCGCCGGAGGTAGATCGCCGTCGTCATGTTCGCGGCGCGCGCGACCGACGGGTGCGCGGAGCGGCGCTCCGCCACGATCGCGTCGTAGCGCGCGCAGGCCCCGGATCCGCTCGGCGCGTACGAGGCCGCGCAACCGCTCGATGTCGGCGGCGAACAGAGGGGACCCGCCACCATCAGCTCGCGACGATGAGCAAGATGCCGCGGCGGCTCGAAGACCACCGTGTGTTGAAAGATGACGAACCCCTGAAATCGCTACCGCGCCGTCGGGCGATCTCTTAGACTTCGCTGGATGTACTCGCCGGACGAGCCGAGCCCGGGGCCGCCGCTGTCGCGAGCGAGCCTGGTGATCGGCCTGTACGGCGCGATGGCGCTGGTCGCCCTCTTGATCTCGAGCGGCCGCGGTGATCCGAACCTGTTCGTCGTCGGGACGCCGGGAGCGACGCTGCTCATCGCAAGCCCGCTCGCGGGCTTCCTGCTCGGGCTCGCCGTGGTCGCGCTGACCCGGATGGCGACGCGCCGGTTCGCGTGGGCGCGCGACCTCCACGCGAGCTTCCACGACCTGCTCGGCCCGCTGTCGGGGCAGGAGATCGTCATCCTCGCGGTGGCGTCGTCGATCGGCGAGGAGCTGCTGTTCCGCGGCGCGCTGATGCCGTGGCTCGGCGTGTGGCCGCAGGCGCTGATCTTCGCCCTGCTCCACGTCGGACCGGGCAAGCGCTTCCTGCCGTGGACGGCGTCGGCGTTCATCCTGGGGCTCGTGTTCGGCGTCCTCGCCGAGGAGACGCAGAACCTCGGCGGGCCGATCGCAGCGCACTTCGCGATCAACTACGTGAACCTGCGCTACATCGTCCGCGACCGCGCGCCGGGCTAAAAACTCGCCCCCGGGTCGAGGCGGTGCCTAGCCTCGATCATGTCCCGAGCCTTCCTGCTCGTCGCGTGTCTCGCGCTCTCGTTCCTGCCGCCGGCGCAGCTGGCGTCGGCCGACGAGACGTCCGCGACGGACAAGCTGCGCATCCTGTACTCGACGCGATTCACGTTCACGCCCGAGGGCGTGCCGCTCGTGACCGTCGAGATCGTGTCGGGGCGCAAGGAGATCCAGCTGCGCGCGAAGGGCGGGATCGTGGTGCGCCCCGACGGCGAGGGCGGCTCGACGGTCGAGACCGACGGCGGCGAGTCGTGGACGATCGTCGCCGAGGGTACCCGGCCCGCGGTGATCCAGGAGTGGACGATCGTCGACACGCTGCAGCCCGACGACGCGACCGGCGTGACGGCGGCGCTCGCGAAGTGGAAGGACCGCGGCTACGATCCGAGGTCGTTCGAGATCGGCACGGTGTTCGGCGTCGACGGCGAGGTCATCGACACGCGCGAGGTGCGCATCGCGGTCGACCCCGTCGCCGCGGGCAAGGGCGGCGCGCGGTCCGCCGAGATCGCGAAGAAGTTCGGCACCCGCACGGCGGTGCACCAGGAGCTCGTGCGGCGCGCGTCGGGGACGATCGTCGCGAAGAGCGAGCGGTCCGGCGCGGCGACGATCCGGAACCCGAGCGTCCTCTGGTTCGTGCCGAAGAAGTCGACCGAGACGCTCACGGTGATGAACGTCCCGACGAACACGGGCGGCTCGCAGCTCGCGACGGGCAGCGAGGACCGGCGCTACTGGGGCGCGGTGTACGTGACCCTCGACCACGCGGGCGCGCTGACGGTGGCGAACGCCGTCCCCGAGGACAAGCTGCTCGCCGGCCTCGTGCCGGCGGAGATGTACCCCGACGCGCCGGCGTCCGCGCTCGAGGCGCAGGCGATCGCGGCGCGCACCGAGCTGCTGCAGAAGATCGGGCGCCGCAACATGACCGACCCGTTCCTCCTGTGCTCGACGCAGCAGTGCCAGGTCTACGCCGGCGCCGGCAAGGAGGACCCGCGCACGACGAAGGCGGTCGAGAAGACGCGCGGGATGGTGCTCCTGCGCGACGGCGGCGGGCTCGTCGACATCCGCTACAGCGCGTCGTGCGGCGGCCACTCCGAGGACAACGAGGCGATCTGGGGCGGCGATCCGGACCCGTCGCTGCGCGGCCGCTTCGACGACGGCAAGGCGGCGATGACGAAGGTCACCGACCTCGACGCGTTCCTCGCGAAGGACCACGACGCGTGGTGCAGCAAGGCCGGCAAGAAGGGCGCGAAGAGCTTCCGCTGGACCGAGAAGATCCGCGCCGACGACCTGACCGCCCGCATCGCGACGGACATCCCCGAGGTCGGCCGCGTGAAGAAGCTGGTCGCGAAGCAGCGCGGCGTGTCCGGCCGTATTGGCACGTTGACGATCCAGGGCGACAAGGGCAACGCGGACGTCACGGGCGACCTGCGCATCCGCCGGCTCCTCGGCGGCCTGAAGTCGACGCTGTTCAAGGTCGAGCGCGAGGGCGACACGTTCGTGTTCCACGGCGCCGGCTTCGGACATGGTGTTGGCATGTGCCAGATGGGCGCGATCGGCATGGCGAGCGCCGGCAAGACCCACAAGGACATCCTCGGGCACTACTACCGCGGCACGCACATCCACCGGCTGTACTGAGGCGCTGATGGGCAATTGCCCCCATGTCGAGCGCGCGCGAGTGGACTTAGGATGCGCGCATGACCGAGTGGAAAGAGACGATCGCTCCGGACGAGGAGGCGCGGTTCGAGAAGCATGCGGCGCTGCTCGCCGGGCTGCAGAAGGGCGTCGCGAAGGGCGGTGACGTCGTGCTGCGTGCGCTGCACGCGAAGTCGCACGCCGGCGTGACGGCCAGGCTCGAGGTGCTCGACGCGCCGGCCGAGCTGAAGCACGGGCTGTTCGCGGCGCCGGCGACGTACGCCGCGTACGTCCGGTTCTCGAGCGGCACCGGGTTCCTGCAACCGGACACGGCGCCGGACATCCGCGGCGTCGCGATCAAGGTGCTCGGCGTCGCCGGCGCGAAGGTCATCCCGGGGCTCGAGAAGGCGTCGACGCAGGACTTCCTGTTCATCCAGACGCCGGCGAACGCGTTCGTCGGGCCCGACGACTTCGTGCGCTTCGTGCACATCGTCTCGCGCGGCAAGGCGCTCGCGCTGCCGCGCCTGATCGGCGCGTTCGGCTGGAAGGCGTTCGGGCACCTGCGCAAGCTGATGAAGACGCTGTCGACGAGCCGGCACAGCTTCGCGCACCAGCGGTTCTACACGGCGCTGCCGCTGCGCTACGGGCCGCACGCGTGCAAGCTCGACCTGCGCTCCGTCGGCGCGAACGGCGAGGCCGCGACGAAGGGCCCGCACGGGCTGGCGGAGGACCTCGCGGCGCGCCTCGCGCGCGAGCCGCTCACGTACGAGCTCGGCGTGCAGCTGTTCGTCGACGAGGCGCGGACGCCGATCGAGGATGCCTCGGTCGCATGGGATGAAGCCGTGTCGCCGTTCCGCGCGGTCGCGCGGCTCACGATCCCCACGCAGCAGCTGAACGGCAAGGTCCACGACTACGTCGAGAAGCTGGCGTTCGATCCGTGGCACGCGCTCGTCGAGCACCGCCCGCTCGGCGCGATGATGCGCGCGCGCAACCACGCGTACCGCGCGAGCACGATGGCCCGGCGCGCGACCGACGAGCTGACCGTCGAGGACCTCGCGTAACCAAGCTGTGATTTCGCGCGGGCCCACCGGGTAGTATGTGGGCGCATGCACCTGCTCCCGACGACGATGGTCGGTTCGTATCCGCGGCCGCTGTGGTTCACGCAGCAGCTCGCCGGCAAGGACGTCCTCGAGGCGTTCAAGGTCGCCCCGCACGCCGAGGCGTTCCACGACGCCACGCGCGTCGCGATCCGCGATCAGGAGGACGCCGGCCTCGACATCCTCACCGACGGCCAGATGTGGTTCGACGACTACAACATGGGGATCGGGTCGTTCCTCTGGTACTGGCTCGAGCGCACGAAGGGCTTCTCGAGCGAGAAGCTGCCGCACCCGCGCCGCGACAAGGCGAAGGGCAACGACATCTGGGCACTCGACGAGGCCGGCGGCGTCGCCGTCGAGGGGCCGATCGAGCGCGGCGCCGTGCGCATGGGCCTCATCTACCAGTGGGCGCAGCGCCACACGCAGCGCCCGATCAAGGCGTGCATCGGCGCGGGCCCCGTGCAGCTCTCCACGCTGGCGCACTTCCGCGGCGGGCCGGTGAAGAACCGCTACGAGCTGTCGCGCGCGCTCGCCGACATCTTCCGCGCCGAGATCGCGGACGTCGTATCGGCAGGGTGCCAGCACGTGCAGCTCGAGGACCTCGGCGCGTGGATGCCGAACCTGTCCGGCGAGAAGGACTTCGACTGGGTCAACGAGATCGTCGAGCGCGTGATGGGCGGCATCCCCGCCGGCGTCGAGAAGTCGTGGCACTTCTGCCTCGGCAACGCGTGGGGCAACAAGCTCCACGGCATGACCGCCGGCGGCTACCGGACGATCATGCCGCATTATCACGATGCCAAGATCGACGCGTACGTCCTCGACTTCGCGTGCCGCGAGATGGAGGACGCCGACCTCCTCCGCAAGCTCCCGCCGGACAAGAAGGTCCACGTCGGCGTGATCGACATCCGCTCGCTCGAGATCGAGCCGCCCGAGCAAGTCGCGTCCCGCGTCCGCAAGGTGCTCGCACACATCGAACCGGAGCGCGTCACGCTCACCACCGACTGCGGCCTCAAGCAGCTCCCGCGCGTCGTCGCCGTCCAGAAGCTCCGCTCCCTCGCCGAGGGCGCCGCGATCGTCCGCCGCGAGCTGCGCTGACCGCTCAGCCGGGCGCGGTGTTGACCGCCAGCTGCGCGGCGAAGGCGCGCCGGTACGCGCGCTCCGCGACGAGCGGCACGCGCTCCTTGCTCCAGGGTTTGTCGCCCTCGAACACCTTCGCGAGGATCGGCCGTGGTGGAGGACGTTTGCAACCAGCCCCGGGCCGCGCGTTCGAACGCCGCAACCAGGGACTCGAAGCTCTGTCGAGTCGCGTCCTCGCGCCGCGTCACGGTGACGTCCGCCTGGAGGGGAGACACGTGCCGACTACCCTTCGCCGTGGACGAACGACGCGATATGCGACGCTGCGGCGACGGGGTGCTGGTGGTGCGCGCCATGGCCGGCGCGGGGGAACGTGACCAGCTGAAGCGTCGGGAGGCGACCGCTCAGCGCATACCAGTTCTCGACCGGAAAGATGATGTCGTGATCGGCGCCGACATGGAGAATCGGAACAGAGGTCGATTGCAAGATGCGGAGTACGTCCTCCGACGGGAATACCGGGTTCGCGGGCGTCGAGCCGATCTGGGCGATCGCCCAGTCGGCCGGCACGTCGGGGCTGCGGTCGGCCCGGCGAGCGGCGATGCGCTCGAACGATCGCTTCGAGGCGTCGCGGCTCCGGGCGTCCTTGCCCTCGAAGAACAGCGTGGTGAACTGCTCGAGCGTCGCGCCGGGCTGCGAGGCGACCTCGAAGAACAGCTGCTCCGCCGCCTTCACGAGCGTGCCGGGAGGGGTGGTCGCGAGCAGCAGTACGTGCGAGACGGTGGAGCCGAACATCGCGAGGTAGACCTGTGCGGCGATTCCACCCAGGGACCAGCCACCGATCACGATGTTCGTGAGTCCCAGCGCATCGACGAGGTCCTTCGCGTCCTTCGCCAGCGCGACGGCCTTGTAGGTGGGCTCTCCCGTCGACTGGCCGAGCCCCGAGTAGTCGAACGTGATGACGCGGAACCCTCGCGCGGCGAGCGCGTCGAGGAACGCGGGGTCCCAGAGATCGAGGACGCCGCGGAACCGATGGCACAGGACGAGGGGCTTGCCCTCGCCCACCGACCGGTAGGCGAGGCGCCGGCCTCCGACGTCGACGAACTGCGTGGGAGTCGTGGTGCTGGTGAACGTCGTGGTCGTGGTGCTCATCGTCGGTCTCCTTCCGTGGAACGACAGGTTGTTCAGTGCGCGGTGGGTCACCGTCTCGTCCCCGTCACACGCGCTCGAGAATGGTGGCGATGCCCTGGCCGCCACCGATGCACATCGTGACGAGGGCCGTCGACTTGCCGGTGCGCTCGAGCTCGTCGAGCGCGGTGCCGACGAGGATGGCGCCCGTCGCACCGAGCGGGTGGCCGAGGGCGATGGCGCCGCCGTTCGTGTTCACGCGGGCCGGGTCGATCTTCAGCGCCTGCACCGTCTGCAGCACGACGCCGGCGAAGGCTTCATTGATCTCCCACAGGTCGATGTCGCTCGGCTCCATGCCCGCCTTCTTCAGCGCCTTCAGGCTCGCGGGCGCGGGCGCGGTCAGCATGATGAGCGGCTCGGTCCCGAGCGTCGCCACGGCGCGGATCCGCGCGCGGGGCCGGAGGCCGTGCGCCTGGATGAAGTCCTCCGACGCGACCGCGACGGCGGCGGCACCGTCGACGATGCCACTCGAGTTTCCCGCGGTGTGAACGTGCTGGATCCGCTTCGCCTGCGGGTAGGCCGCGAGCGCGATCTGGTCGAGCGTCTCGCCGCTCGGGCCCGCGGCCGTCTCGCCGAGCGACACGAACGACGGCTTCAGCGCGGCGAGGCCCTCCCGCGTGGTGTCGGGGCGGGGGAGCTCGTCGCGGTCGAGCAGGAGCCTGCCCGTGAACGGGTCATGCACGGGCACGAGCGACCTCGCGAAGCGCCCTTCCTCGACGGCGACCGCCGCGCTCCTCTGCGAGCGAAGCGCGACCTCGTCGACCTGCTCGCGCGTGAAGCCGTGCAGCGTGGCGATGAGATCGGCGCTGATGCCCTGCGGGACCTGGAAGACGCGCTCGCGCAGCTTCACGTTGCCGCCGTCCTGGCCGGCGCCGTCGGCGCCGAGGCCGAGCATCGACATGCTCTCGACGCCGGCCGCGACGACGAGGTGCTGCGCACCCGAAGCGACGCCCATCGCGGCGAAGTTGATCGCCTGAAGACCCGAGCCGCAGAAGCGGTTGAGCGACACGCCGCCGACCTCCTGAGGCCACCCCGCGGCGAGGACCGCGTTGCGGGAGACGTTCGCGCCCTGTTCGTTCACCTGGGCCACGGCGCCGGTGAGGAGGTCGTCGACGTCCTCGGCCGCGAAGCCCGCGCGCCCGGGCAACGCGCGCAGGACGGCCGCGAGGAGCTCCTGCGGATGGACGCCGGTCAACGCGCCCTTGCCGACCTTGCCTCTGCCTCGCGGGGTGCGCGCGGCACCGATGATGTAGCTCCTGTTCATGCGGATCTCCGATGTTCACGACGTGGTGACGACGCGCAGTTGTTCGCCCGAGCCCAGGTGAGCGCCGTCGGGTGCCGGCCACGGTGCGCGCGCGCACCCCGTGCACTCCGCCGAAGCCCACAGCGACCGCCCGAGGGCCAACCGCGTGCCCGCGACGGGTGCGGCGAGCACCTGCGAGAGCGGCTCCGTGTCGAAGGACTGCATGCTCGATAGGTAGCGGTCGCAGGCCGTAGCGACCATTGGCACAAATGACAATCTTCGGTCTATTCTTGCCACATGATCACGCACCTCGCGCTCGAGGGCGTCGCGGAGAGCTCGCTGGGCGTCGGCATCGACGTCGTCGGCAGCGCATCGCGTCTCGTCGACGGGGGACTCGTCTCGACGCCGAAGCGCTCGTCGGCGCTGCGCCAGCGAGTCGTCT
Organism: Deltaproteobacteria bacterium; assembly: GCA_019637375.1. Classification (GTDB taxonomy): domain Bacteria; phylum Myxococcota_A; class Polyangia; order Haliangiales; family Haliangiaceae; genus JABFXX01. The sequence goes on from JAHBVW010000038.1 coordinate 53,877, forward strand.
CCGTCGACGGTCGTCCGGTTCGCTCGGGAGCCGGGCGGCAGATCGCGGTCGACGGAGCGCTGAGCCTCCGCCCGCTGGGGCCCGCCGACGTCGTGGTGATGCCGGGCATCTTCGCGGCGACGGAGCGATCGATCGCGCGCGCCCTGGCCCGCGCCGACGTCGCGCGGTGCGGCGAGATCCTCGCGCGAGGCGCGGCCCGAGGAGCGCTCGTGGCGGCGTCGTGCTCGGCGACGTTCGTCCTCGCGGCGGCCGGGCTCCTCGACGGACAACCGGCGACGACCACCTGGTGGCTCGCGCCCGAGTTCGCGCGACGCTTCCCGTCGGTCGTGCTCGAGTCCGATCGCATGGTGGTGGAGGCCGACCACGTCCTCACCGCGGGTTCCGCGTTCGCTCACGCCGATCTGATGCTCGCCGTGATCGCGCGCATCGCGAGCTCCTCGCTCGCCCAGCTCGTCGCGCGCTACCTCGTCATCGATGACCGACCTTCGCAGTCCCGCTACATGGTCCTGGAACACCTCCGGGTCTCCGACCCCGCGGTCCAGGCCGTCGAGAAGTTCGCGTCCGACCACGTCGACCGCCAGATCTCCGTCGAGGAGCTGGCGCGGGCCGTCGCCGTGTCACCGCGCACCCTCGCGCGCCGCATTCACGCGACGCTCGGCATGACGCCACACGAGCTGGTGCAGCGCGTGCGCGTGCGACACGCCGCGAACCTCCTCGAGACGACCCATGCGTCCGTGGAGGAGGTCGCCGCGCGCGTCGGGTACGCCGACGCGGCCGCCTTCCGGCGCGTGTTCCGGCGGTATGCCGGAGAGTCTCCTCGCGGGCGCCGCGCGCGCGCGGCGAGCCCCGACGCCCGCGCGTGACGGATGCCGGCGGCGATCAGCCACGCGGAGCGCGGGTCGGATCGCTCGAGCGCCGGTCGCGGATCAGGCCCTCCTGCATCGTCGTCGCGACGAGCACCCCGTCCCTCGTGAACCAGCGGCCGTGCGCGAGGCCGCGGCTGCCCTGCGCCGAGGGACTGTCGAGGTCGTAGAGCATCCACTCGTCGAAGCGGAACGGGCGGTGGAACCACATCGCGTGATCGAGGCTCGCGATCTGGATGCCCGGCGTCATCCAGCCGATGCCATGCGGTTGCAGCGCCGTGCCGAGGAGATGGAAGTCCGATGCGTACGCGAGCACGAGCTCGTGGATCGCGCGGCGGTCGGGGAGTGCACCGCTCGCGCGGAACCACACGCGGCGCACCGGCGGCGCGGGCGTCGCGTGGATCGGAGGCCACGGTGCGACCGGGCGGATCTCGATCGGGCGATCCGCGAGCGCGCGTTCGCGCAGCGCATCGGGCAGCGCGGCGCGCGCCGCATCGGGCATCGCCGCGAGGTAGCGCTCCGCGAGCTCGCGCTCCGAGAGCAGGGTCTCGGGCCCGGGCACGTCGGGCATCGCGGACGCCTGGTGATCGAAGCCCGGCTCCTCGACCTGGAACGACGCGGCCATGTTGTAGATCGCACGGCCATCCTGCACCGCGACCACGCGCCGGGTGGTGAAGCTGTGGCCGTCGCGGATCGGATCGACCATGAACACGATCGGCCTGGCCACGTCGCCGGGGCGCAGGAAGTAGCCGTGGAACGAATGCACGGGCCGCCCGTCGGGCACCGTCTGCTCGGCGGCCGACAGCGCCTGCCCGAGCACCTGGCCGCCGAACACGCGGCCCCACCCGAGGTCCTGGCTCTGCCCGCGGAAGATGTTCTCCTCGATCCGCTCGAGCTCGAGCCTTGCGATGAGATCGGCGAGGACGCTGGTCGTCACCGGCGCACTGTCGCCCCAGCGCGTCCGGCGCGCAACCGGCGCGCGGTCCGCGGCAGATCGGCAGGCAACCGAGCTCGAGATGCACCAGCAGCAAGCGCCTTGCCTTGTCCACAACAGCGCGTCTAGGATGGATACGGATCCGAGACAGGTTGTCCTCACGCAGTGTCTGCGGCGTAGTGTCTGGTGCGCGAACTCTTCTTTCCACGAGCTCACTCCGTGTTACTGTGTGGCCCGTGGCGGCGGCGGAATACAGGTTCTTTGCGTGGGCGAGGATGGGAATCGGGGCGCTGCTCGAGGGCGCGCCGCGCAGCGTACGCATCGATGTCGAGGGTGCGGGCACGGTCTCGAAGCGCGTCTCGACGCGCGGTCCCGACGACATCACCGCGATCGATCCCCGCGCGTTCGTCCGGAGTGTTCCACATCCGGGTGCGACGGACTTCGAGCCGAACCTGTTCGCGAGCATCGAGCTCGCACATCCGGGGCTGCCCTGGATGGTCGGCCGGCCGGCCGACGCGCTCCGTCGCGTCACGCCGTGGATCGATGCCGCCGCCGCCGGCGAGACGCCGGTGTATCCACCTCCGTTCTACGGCGGGATGGCGACGCAGAAGGAGACCTCGGCGACCTCGCCACCGTGGCAAGCGGGCTTGAATCGATCGATCGCACGCTCCCCGGCGCCGACGGCCGCCCGCGCGACATCGCACCTTCACCACCGGCGCGCGCCCCGGCCTCCGTCCCGACGTATCGACTCGGCCCCGACGTCGATCCGGCGTATCACCCGTATCGCGTCCGCACCGGCGACGATGGCCTCGTCCTCGCGCGCGCGGCGCTGCCCGATGCGCCGGCGGCGCGCGCCGACCTCCCGTCGCGGATCCGCGCGCACGCGCTGCCGTCGCGGGCGATCCGCCTCGTCACGCGCACGGCTCGCGCGCTCGCCTGATGGCGCGTACCACCTCGTGACGACGCGAGCGCGCACCGAGATCGCGGCACCGCCCGCACCGTCCCTCATCTTCGACGCACTCGAGGGCGTATGAACCGGCACGCGATCACATCGCTCCTGCTCGCGACCGCATGCTGCGCGCGCACGCCGACGTTGCCCACGTCCTGCCTGTCTCTCGATCGCATTCGCACCATCCGCGTGGAGGACCCGATGACCCAGCGAGCCAAGCTGATGGACTTGAATCTGACCCACGTGTTCGACGACCTGCTCGCCGCGCAGCGCGCCGCGGCCATCGGCGCACCGGCGCCGCCGCTGACCTCGAAGGGGCCGTGCCTGCCGGAGATACTCCGTCTCTCGATCACCTTCAGCGGAGACGATGGACCGATCAAGGCGCTCTCGGGCGGTACCTTCGATGCGGACGACGCCCGGGAGAACGGCATGCGCGAAGGCTACGGACGCTTCCCGACGGAGGCACTACCGGCCCTGGCCGCGTTCCCGAACGTGGTGGCCATCTTCGGGCCGACCCCGACCGAGACGACCCTGAACTACAGCCGTGACGAGATCCGTCTCGATGCGCTGCGCGCAGTGTTCCCGTGGATGACCGGCCTGGGCGTGACGATCGTCGTGATCGATACGGGCATCGAGTGGCGGCACGGCGCGTTCCGGGATGCGAACGGCAACACGAGGATCTCGATGTTCTGGGATCTCTCGGCGCATCCGAAGCCGCCTGGCAACGGGTCTGGGTGGCCTGGGCGCGCTCTATGACGCGGCAAGGATCGACGAGGCCATCGCAGGCAAGCGACCGATCCGCATCGGCAACAGCGACCTCGGCGATCTCGGTCACGGCACCAGCGTCGTGGGTGTCGCGGCCGGCAACGGATCACCCGCGTCGTGCTCCTGCTGTGAGTGCTCTCGAGGCGGCGGTGTGTTCGCCGGCATCGCACCCGAGGCCAACATCATCGCCGTTCGCATCACCGACGTCAAAGACGTCAGGCCTGTGCTCGACCGGCTCCGCGTGGAGTCGAGCCTGGCCGACGTGCCGATGGTCGTGAACATCAGTGTAGGCGCGCATGAAGGTGCTCACGACGGCACCGACCCCGCGGAGCTCGCGATCGAACGCTTCACGAACAGCGCCGCCAACCGGATCGTCGTCGGGGCCGGCAATGACGGTTGCCGCAAGCTCCACGCCGAAGCGGCCTTGCCGGCGAGCAGCGGCGGACAACCGGGCACCATCGACTTCTTGCTGCGCGCCCGGAAGGACGACACCGAGAGTCGAGTCGCCGCCTTCCTCCTTCCCCAGACGCCCCAGGTCACGGTGCAGCTGTTCGCGCCGGGCGGGGCATCCTCGCCAGCGAGGTGCGGCGTCTGATCAGCACGAGCTCGAAGGTGGCGACGATGTGGCATCGCGCGCGCGGCCCGACGATGCTCGCCGACCTCGGACGTACGTCGCGCACGGCGCCGCCGCTCGCGGAGCCACAGCGCGACTACTTCGTGCGGTTCCTCGAGCAGCTGAGCCGGTTCGGCAACGATCGTCTGAAGCTCGCGATCGCCGAGCACCGCCCTGTCCGGGTGCACGATCAGCTCGGAGTCGAGCGCGCTACCACCGGGCCTCGAGGCCCTCGTGTTTCGCGCCGAGCTCGACGCGACGACCGCGCCGCCCGGGCTCGAGATCGCGCTGCGCTTCCCCGCCGACGTCCACTCACTCGCGAGAGCGACCACGAACAGCAGCGACGTGGTCGCACATCCGTTCGCGGTGCTGGTGGTGCGGGAGCGAGCGGTTCCGCTCGACCACGACATCACTCAGTTCGGCAACATCCCCCTCGCGACCGCGAAGCGCTTCGGCATCTCCAGGGTCGCGATCGAGGGCACCTCGACCTCCGCGCGGAAGGTCGACATCAGCGGCGCATTCGCGCCCGGCCAGTTCACGCAACTGCGGGCCGACGAGCGTCTGACGGCACCCTCGTTCGAACAGATGCACGCGGGTGTGCAGGTCGGCGGCGATGAGGTCCGCACGGGAGCGATCGCTCGGACGTCGATGGACCTCGTCACGGTCGTCGAGGATCCGCTCGCGCCGCCGGAACACGTCTCTCCCACGTTCGTCATGCCTGCGCAGCTCGCGGCGCTCGCCGTCGCGTTGCGTCGACCGTCCACCCCGCCACCTCGCGCGGCCGTGCGCTTCTCCGAGCTGGCGTATGTGCTCGCGTCGACGAACGACCTCGCACCCACGGCCGAGGGCGCGGCGATCGCGCGCGGTGCCACGTCGTTCGCCACGCTCCGCGAAGCCCTGCGGGCGCGCGGCGGATCACCGTCGCTCCAGATCGTGCCGCGCGCGGTAGCGTGATCCTCCGGGCTACTTGCCCATCAGCTCGCGGAGGCGCTGTTCGAGGGTGACGGTGCCTCGCTCCTGGGTCGGGAGCTCCCAGCCGAGGAGGCCGGAGTTGATCGACTCGGCCATCTCGCCGTACTCGGCGGCGAGGTCGGCGGAGGCGCCCATGCCGGTGAGCGAGGCGATCATCGCGGGGACCGGGACGGTCATGGACTTGACGGGTTTGCCGGAGATCTTGGCGATCGTCGCGGCGACGTCGGCGACGGAGTACTCGGCCGGGCCGGCGAGCTCGACGATGCGGACGCCGCGGCCGCCCTCGACGAGGAGGCGGGCGCCGACGCGGCCGATGTCGGTGGTGGCGACCTGCGGGAACCGGATCGTGTCGGTGACGCCGTAGTAGAGCGTGCCGCCGTCGACCGCGCCCTGGATCATGGCGCCCCAGTTCTCGTGGAACGCGGCGGCGCGGAGGAACGTCGACGGGATGCCGGAGTCGCGGAGGCCCTGCTCGAGGGGGCGGAGGGACGCGATCGGGCCGGTGCCGGCGGGGATGTGGGCGCCGACGGACGAGAGGAAGACGACGTGACCGGGTCGCGCGGCCTTCACGGCGCCGAGCGTCGCGTCGACGATGGCCTTGCGGTGCGCGGCGATGTTCGGCTTGCCCCACGGCGGCGGCGCGAGGAGCGTGTAGAAGCCCTTCGCGCCGGCGAGGGCGCGGGTCAGCGCGGCCTCGTCCTTGAGGTCGGCGACCGCGACCTCGGCGCCCTTCTGCTTCCACGGCTCGCCCTTCGCGGCCTCCCGCACCACGACGCGCACCGGCTGCTTCTGCGCGAGCAGCGTGCTGGCGACGACCGAACCCGTGTGTCCCGAGACTCCTGCGACGACGTACATGGCGTGCTCCTTGTTTGAACGCTGCCAACATAGGTCCGCGTCGGTCATGCTCGAAATCGATTGTCGTCATGACCTGAATTCGCGGTACTTATGACGGTGTGCGCCTCGCCGGCATCGACCTCAATCTCCTGACGTCACTCGACGCGATCCTCGACGAGCGCAACGTCACGCGCGCCGCGCGCCGGCTCGGCGTGACCCAGCCCGCCGCGAGCCACGCGCTCCGGAAGCTGCGCGACCTCCTCGGCGACGAGCTACTCGTGCGCACGCCGACCGGGATGCGCCCGACGCCGCGCGCGCTCGAGCTCCAGCCGGCGGTGCGCGCCGCGCTCGCCGCCGCCGAGGCCGTGCTCCAGGCCGCTCCCGCGTTCGACCCGGCGCGCGCCGAGCGCACGTTCTCGATCGCGATCGCGGATCAGGCGGCGTTCATGCTGTTGCCGCGCCTGGTGCAGCGGCTCGTCCGCGAGGCGCCCGGCGTGCGCGTCGACGTGCGACCGGTGCCGCAGGAGCGGCTGCTCGAGGCGCTCGCCGGCGATCTCGACCTCGTGATCGGCGTGTTCCGCGACGCACCGGCGGGCGTGCGCGACACCGTGCTGTGGCGCGAGGGCTTCCGGTGCGTCCTGCGCCGCGGCAGCGCGGCCGCGCGCGGGCCGTTCACGCTCGAGCGCTACCTCTCGCTCCCGCACGTGTTCATCGCGCCGCGCGGCATCCCGGGCAGCCCGCTCGACGACGCGCTCGCGCGCGCGGGCCACCGCCGCCGCATCCTGATCCAGATCCCGCACTTCCTCGTCGCGCCGCAGCTCGTGGCCACGAGCGACCTCGTCTGGACCGCACCCGAGATCCTCGCTCGGGCGTTCGCCGAGCAGCTCCCGCTCACCCTGCGCGACCCGCCCATCCCCGTGCCCGGATTCAGCAACGTCCTGCGAACGCACGTGCGGCTCGATCGGGACCCCGGCATCGCCTGGCTTCGTGCGACGTTGCGCGAGGTCGCACCTTGACGGTCGGATCGAGGGGCCCACGTTCGTCGTACCGCCGGAGGAACAACACCATGACCACGAAAGCCATGTCGCAGCGGGTCACCCCGCATCTCTGGTACTCGAAGCACGCCGAGGAGGCGGCCCAGCTGTACGCGAAGATCTTTCCGGACTCGCGCGTCGAGCGCGTCACGCCGCTCCCCGCCGCCTCGCCCGCCGGCCCCGCCGGCTCCGTGAAGATGGTCGAGTTCACCGTGCTCGGTCAGGGCTTCTTCGCGATCACCGCGGGCCCGCACGACGAGTTCAACGACGCGATCTCCTTCCTCGTGAACTGCGACGATCAGGGCGAGATCGATCGCTACTGGAACGCGCTCGTCGAGCACGGTGGCAAGGCCGTCGCGTGCGGCTGGGTCATCGATCGCTACGGCGTGCGCTGGCAGATCTCGCCGCGCCCACTCCACGAGTGGATGACGGACGAGGATCCGGAGAAGGTGCGCCGCGTCGCCGAGGAGATGCTCCGCCACACCAAGTTCGATCTCGCGAAGCTCGAGGCCGCGTACAAGGGCACGTGAGGGCACGTCGCCGCGACCGGGCGAATCGCCGCCTCGCCGCGAGATGCAACGCTTCTTCATGAATCGCCGCACGGTCCTGCAACGGCTCGGACGCATGCTGTCACCATGACAACAGGACCGCGGCCGGCCGTCGGCTCGATCGCCGTCGAGGCGACCGCCCTCGAGAAGCAGTTCAATAACGTGCGCGCGGTCGACGGCATCGACCTGTGCGTGCGCCGCGGCCAGGTGTTCGGCGTGCTCGGCCCGAACGGCGCCGGCAAGACGACGATGCTGAAGATGCTCGCGACCCTGTTGTCGATCGACGGCGGGAGCGCGCGGATCTTCGGCATCGACGTCGCGGCGCGGCCGCACGAGGTCCGCCAGCTCGTCGGCGTCACCGGCCAGTACGCGTCCGTCGACGAGAACCTCACGGGGCGCGAGAACCTGGTGCTGTTCGGGCGCCTGCTCGGGCTCCCGCGCAAGGGCGCCGCCCAGACCGCCGAGGAGCTGCTCGCCGCGTTCGGGCTCGCCGACGCCGCCGACCGCCAGATCAAGCAGTTCTCCGGCGGCATGCGCCGGCGCCTCGACCTCGCGGCGTCGCTCATCAGCCGGCCGCCGCTGATCTTCCTCGACGAGCCGACGACCGGCCTCGACCCGCGCACGCGCGGGCAGATGTGGGACACGATCCGCCAGCTCGTGCGCGACGGCGCCACGGTGCTGCTCACGACGCAGTACCTCGACGAGGCCGATCAGCTCGCCGACCGCATCGCGGTGATCGACCGCGGCAAGAAGGTCGCGGAGGGCACGCCCGACGAGCTCAAGGCGAGCGTCGGCAACTCGACGCTGCACGTCCGCCTCGAGGACCGCACGCGCACCGCCGACGCCGCGGCGCTCGTCGCGCGCGTGCTCGGCGAGGACCCGGTGCTGACTCCGGAGGCCGGCGGCCTCAACATCGCGCTCGCCGATGCGAACCGCGCCGCCGACGTGCTGATCGCGCTTCGCCAGGCCGAGCTCGGCATCACGACCGCGAGCGTGCGGCAGCCGAGCCTCGACGAGGTCTTCCTCGCGCTCACCGGCCACCACACGAGCGACGCGGATCAGAACGAGGTGGCGCGATGACGCCGCTCCTGCCGACCCGCGGGGCCGCGGCCCGCCCGCTCGCGCCGCGCCCGACGCTGCGCGACACGATCGACCAGTCGTTCGCGATGGCGTGGCGCGCGCTGATCAAGATGCGGCGCAACCCCGAGCAGTTCTTCGACGTGACGCTGCAGCCGCTGCTGTTCACGGCGATGTTCACGTACATCTTCGGCGGCGCCGTCGCCGGCAGCACCGCCGGCTACCTCCCGATCATCATCCCCGGCATCCTCGCGCAGACGACGCTCACCGCGTGCATGGCGACCGGCATCCAGCTCCGCGAGGACATGGACAAGGGCGTCTTCGATCGCTTCAAGTCGCTCCCGATCGCGCGCATCGCACCGCTCGCCGGCTCGGCGATCGCCGACCTCCTGCGCTACTCGATCGCCGCGACGCTGACGATCCTCGTCGGGATCGCGATGGGCTACCGGCCCGGCGGCGGCATCCTCGGCGTCGGTGCGGCGTGGCTGCTCACGGTGTTCGCGGGCTGGGCGCTCGCCTGGGTGTTCACCTGGCTCGGCACGATCGCGCGCAGCGCGCAGGCCGTGCAGGGCATCTCGATGATGATCATGTTCCCGCTGTCGTTCCTGTCGAACGCATTCGTGCCGACGCAGACGATGCCGGGCTGGCTGCAGACGTTCGTGAGCATCAACCCCGTCACGCTCGTCATCCAGGCCGTGCGCGACCTGATGAACGACGGCGCGTTCACCGCGAACGTCGGCTGGGCGGTGCTCGGCTGCTCCGCCGTCGTCGCCGTGTTCGCCCCGCTCGCGGTGCGCTCGTACGGCCGCAAGATGTAGATCGCGTCAGTCCGGCTGCAGCGCGAACCAGTGGAACGCGCGGTAGGGCCCCGGTGCCTCCGTCCGAATCTCGGACACCCCGGCCGGCACGTCGACGGCGAGCTCGACGAAGGGCCCCACCGGACGCGGTATCGGCAACGTGCCAAGAACGTTCCCGTCGCCGTCCGAGACCGCGAGGGTGACGGCGGCGGGCTGGGTCTCGTCCCACGGGACGGTCGGGTTACCGCCGGTGCGCAGCACGAGGCGCGTCGGGCGCGCGGGGTCGACGTCGAGCGTGAACCGCTCGGTGCCGCCGCGGATCGTGCGGCCGCCGTCGAGGACGAGGCCGTACGGACCGACGTGGCGCGCGACGAACGACCACCGCGCCGTGGGATCGCCGAACTTGCGGCTGCCGATCGCGCCGCGCCAGCCGTGGGCGCGCTCGCTGGCGAGGTAGGCGATGTCGACGCGGTCGACGACGTGCCAGCCCGGGTGCTCGGTGAGCGGGCGCTCGCCGGTGCCGGCGTGCTCGAACGTGGCGACGAGGATCTGCATGTCGCCGTCGCCGGCCAGGCGCGGCTTCGCGATCTGCGGGCGCAGCGGCGTGCGGACGAGCGCCTCGCCGTAGAAGTCGAACGTGCCGAGCCAGCTGGGGTAGTACGCGAAGTGGGTCGGGCGTTGCTCCGGCGGCAGCCCCTCGAGGAACTCGAAGCGGGAGCCCGGGCCGTGGTTCGCGACGCCGGCCTGGAAGTTCGTGACGAGGCCGAGCATGTCGTAGACGCGCCCGTCGCCGTAGTACGCGATCGCGCCGGCGTCGTGGAACATCACCGACGCGTTGGGGAGCTTGTCGTGGATGTAGCGACCGAGCGCGACGACCTGCGTGTTCGTGTCCATCGCGCCCTGCGCGAACACCTTCGCGTTCGTCGCCAGGTTCGGGCCGCCGCGGTACGCGAACACCAGCACGGCGACGACGGTCGCGGCGCGCCACGCGTACTGCGATCCGCCGTCGCGGAGCTCGGGGACGGCGAGCGCCGCGCCGAGGCCGATCGCGAGCAGCGGGAACGCGGGCGCGATGTAGCGGTAGTTCTGGAAGTCCCACAGGCCCGACGACGCGATCACCGCGCCGATCAGCACGAACGGCGCGAGCACGATCACCGCGCCCGCGAGGTAGCGCCGCTCGCGCCGCGCCCACAGCGCGAGGCGCACGGCGCCGGCGAGCCACGCGACGGCGAACGCGCGCGGCCACACGAGCGGGCTCGCACCGTCCCAGAAGAGGCCCTTGAACATCTTGCCGGTCTGCATCCACACGGCGTCGAGCCAGCCCGACCAGTCGAAGCCCGGCTGGTAGAAGTGGCTCTTCGCGACGCCGGTGTTCGGGAAGAAGTTGCCGGCGAGCACGCGGTTCGCGATCAGCCACAGCACCGGCGCCGCGAGCGGCGCGCACCACCACGCGGCCGCGCGACGATCGGCCCGGCGAAGGCGCGCGACGACGGCGATCGCGACGATGCCGATGACGAGCAGCGTCGCCTCGGGGCGCGACAGCGACGCCGCGGCGAGGATCGCACCGAGCCGCTTCGACGGCGGGCCGGCCGGCGACTGGTCGAGGAGCAGCAGGATCATCCCGACGAGCAGCGCGCTCGCGAACGCGACCTCCATGCCCGACAGCGAGGTCCACGCGAACGGCGCGATCGCGACGAGCGCGAGCGCGGCGAGGACGCCGGCGGTGTCGCCGGAGATGCGGCGCACGATGCGCCACACGCCGAGGCACGTCAGCGCGTAGAACGCGGTGCACATCGCATACGACACCCACACGAGCGCGTGCCCGCGCGCGCCGAGCGTCCAGAACGGCGCGAGCAGCATCGGCCACAGCACGCTCGTCGAGCCCGCCGAGTAGCCGCCGCCCGGGTAGTAGGTGAACGGCTCGCCGCGCCCGAACTGCTTCGCGTACGTGAGGTAGATGTAGCTATCGTCGAGCGGCAGCCCCATCGGGCGCGTCACCGCGAGCGTCTGGGCCGCGAAGAACCACGCGATCCCGACGCACGCGGCGACGATGATGCCCGCGGCGATCCACTCGCCGCGCGACCAGCGCGCGAGGAAGCGGAGGCGGCTCGACATCGCGCGACGATATCAAGGCCACCCGGCCGACGGCGTGCGCGCGGCGGCCAGGGCGATGTGCTGGAAGCGAAACTGGCGGTCACGGCGGTAGTCGCCCAGGAGCTCGAGCGCGAGCTCGTTGAAGTCGAGCGAGCGGACCCAGCGGAAGCCGGAGTCGTACAGGAGCGGCAGGATGTCGTCGGTGCCGTACCGGATCGGCTCGCCGAGGTCGCCGACGTACGCGCGCGTCTCGCGGTCCTTGTCGGAGAGATCCTGACCCGCCGCGAACTTCTTGCCGACGAAGTCGAACGCCACGAGCGAGCGCGGATCGAGCCCGGCCGCGAGGCGCGCGGCGGTCGCGCGCACGGCGCCCTCGGTGAGGTACGGGACGACGCCCTCCCAGATCACGAGCGTCGGCTCGCTCGCGGCGAGGCCGTTCGCGACGAGGCACTCGATCGGATCCTCGCGCTCGAAGTTGCACGCCACGTACGTCGCGGCGTCGACGGGATAGCCCGGCAGGCGCCCGACGCGCTCGCGCTTCTGCGCCTGCGTCGCCGGGTGATCGACCTCGAAGAACCGCACGCCGGCGCGCGGCAGGCGAGCGGCGCGCGTGTCGTAGCCGGCGCCGAGGATGACGACCTGCCGCACGCCGAGCGCGTCGACGCTGCGCGCGATCATGCGGTCGAGGTACGCGACGCGCAGCCCGAGCCACAGCTCCATCGGCGGGAACACGGCGTCGAGGCGCGCCGCGATGGCGTGGCCCTCGGGGCCGGCGATGGCCTCGGCCCACGGGTCCTCGAACAGCTGCTGCGGCCACTTGCTCGCGCGCGCGCGGTACGCGCACACCATGAGCGCCGTCTTCGACGCTGCGCTATCGACGTCCACGGCCGGCTTGTAGCACCGAAACGCCGTTTGAAGTGGGTGCGGCTGTTACGTCTCCTCGACGTGAGCCCCGAAGCCCTCAAGGTCCTGATGATGATCTTCGTGCCGGCCCTGATCGGCGCCTTCGTCGTGCACGCCCGGATCTCGCGCGGCCGCAAGAACGTGCACGCGGCGCTCGCGGCGCGCGGCCTGGCGGTCGGACCGGCGACGCCCGACCTGCCGCTGTCGCCGTTCCTCCCCGGCAAGCCGCACGCGACGTGGGCCGCGCGCCTGTCGCCGTCGGCGTTCGTCTACGGCGCCAAGGGCGATCGCATCGTGCTCGCGTGGCGCTCGGCGGTGACCGGCCTCGGGCGGTTCGTCCTGTACTCGCCGCCCGGGCTCGGCAACTGGTTCCACCGCGAGCTCGTCGAGGTGAAGCGCAAGGAGCTGCCGTTCGCCGGCCTCGCCTACGCCGACGCGGTGGGCCGCGACGCCGTGCTCCACACCGGCGCGGGAGCCGCGTTCGCGCAGCTCGCGCGCGGCGAGAAGAGCTGGTGCATGCAGTACGTCGACGGGATGGCGTACGTGCTGTCGTACTCCGACGACTTCCCGGCCGACCTCGAGCGGCTCGTCGCGATGGGCGAGCAGATCGAGCAGGCGCTCGGGCGACGCGCGTGACTACTTCTTCTCGAAGTGCTGCAGGAGGCCGTTGTAGGCCGTGTTCGCGCGCATCGACAGCTCGTTCGCCGCCTTCTGCTTCGCCGGATTCCCGGCGTGCATGTCGGGGTGATACTTGCGCATCATCTGGCGGTACGACGTCTTGATCGCCGGCATGTCCGCGCCGACGGGCAGGTCGAGCGTCTTGTACCACTCGGCGAGCTGCGCCTCCGTCGAGCCGGGCCGCGGCGGGCGCCGGCTCGACGACGAGCTGGACGAGCCCGACGACGACGAGCCCGACGACGACGACGGCATCGGCCCACCGCGCGCCGCCTGCTCCTTCATGCGCCGGAACGCCTCGTCGGCGGCCGCCTTCGTGCGCGCCGCGCGCTCGTCGCGCTCCCGGTGCACGCGGGAGGCGCGCTCGGCCGCCATCCTGACCCGCTGCGCGCGCGCGGCGGCGTCGGACGTGGCGAGCTTCGCGAGCGGGTTGTCGAGCGGCTTGCGCGTCGCCTTCGCGCGCGCGGCCTTGCGCGCCGTCAGCTCGGCCTGCAGGGCCGCGCTCTCGACGTGGCTGAGGGGCTCGTCGTCGACGATGACCAGGGAGGTCAGCCTCGACAGCCCGGACTGCGCGCCCTCCAGGATCCGCCGCGTGATGCTCACTTCTCCCACACGGTAGCACGAGTGTGCCGAGACGAACCCCGCAGCCCGGCGACGGGCGGTGATACGGTGGATCCATGAGGCTCGCGGTCACCGCGGCGCTGCTGCTCGTCGTATCCGGCGGCGCCTGCGGGAAACCCGGCGCCGGCGAGCGCGATGCGCCGTCGACGCCGGGGGACGACGCGGATCCCGGCGACCGCGACGCCCCGACCACCGGCGTCGACGGGTCGCTGTCCTGCCCCGTCGACACGTGGTGCCTCGAGACGTCGCCGGTCGCGGGCGTGCGCCTCGAGGGCGTGTACGCCGTCGACGCGGGCGACGTGTTCGCCGTCGGCGCGGGCGGCGTGATCCTGCGCCGGCGCGCCGACGTGTGGACGCAGATGACGAGCAACACCACCGCCGATCTCAAGGGCGTGTGGGGCGCGAATTCCAGCGACGTATGGGCGGTCGGCGTCGCCGGCACGCTGCTGCACTGGGACGGCAGCGCGTGGACGCCGCAGACGGGCGTGACGACGCGCGACCTCGAGGCCGCGTGGGGCTCGAGCGCGACGGACGTCTGGATCGCGGCGACCGGCGCCGTCCTCCACTTCGACGGGCAGAGCTGGTCGACGCAGAACCTCACCGGGAGCCTGTTCGCGATCTCCGGCACCGGGCCGAACGACGTGTGGGCGACCGGCGAGAACGCGCGGGTGCACCACTACAACGGCGCGTGGGACGTGGGCGGGAGCATCAACCCGTACGGCACGGGCGGCACGAACAACTTCTTCGCGGTGCTCGCACTCGCGCCGGACAACGTGTGGGTCAGCGCCGCCGTCATTGGCAAGGAGACAATGAACTTCACCGGCGGCGCCGGCGCGTGGACGCCGCACGGCACGAGCGTCACGATCTTCGCCGGCCTGTGGGGGACCGCGGCGAACAACCTGTGGGGCGCCGGACAGTCCGGCAAGGTCGGACACCACGACGGCAGCGCGTGGTCGATCGAGGTCCCGCTCGGCGTCACGTCCGCGCTGCGCGCGGTGACGGGCGCGGGCTCGCACGTGTGGATCGTCGGCGGCGACGCGACGATCCTGCACCGCGACTGACCGCGACGGAGCGCCCCCAGCTAGGCTACGACCTGCGCCCCGGGACGCGGCGCCGGCCGATCCACTCGGCGAGCGCGACGTGCGACATGCCGAGCATCGACGCGGCGCGCGCGATGCTGGCGCCCTCGCGCAGCGCGACGAGCCGGAGCGTGCCCTTCTCGATGTCGGGCAGCGACGCCGACGAGTGCTGGCGCACCCACTCGAGGTCCTTGCGCGTGAACGGCGCCTTCGCCGACACGGCGACGACCGCGTCGGCGCCGTACTCGTGGATGATGCGATCGAGCTCCGCGCGCCGCGTCGACAGCGGCGGGATCTCGATCGCGGTGCCCGAACAGCGCGCGGCGTCGTTGGAGTCGTGCGTGCAGATGATGAGCTGCACGCGATGCTGCGGGTCCTGCGACGCGGCGCGCACCTCGGCGAAGTCGCTCGGCAGGCGCCGCCCGCGCAGGCACAGCGAGCCGCCGCTCGCCGCGATGAACGCCGGCATCCCGAGCGCGTAGTTCTCGGCGGCGCGGACCGTCGCGTCGGTGCGGCGCCGCCGTGGATCGCACTGGACGAACGCCTTCGCCGGGCCGAGCGCGCGCCCGTGGAGCGCCCGCGCGATCGGCACGAGGTCGCCCTCGCCGGCGAGGATCAGCGGTGCGCGATGCGCCGCGGCCGCGCGGACGGCGCGCAGCGCGAGGTCGAGCGCCTCGAGCCGCGCGTCGGACCAGCCGATGATGCGCGCCACGAACGCGCGCAGCGCCACGAACCGCGCGCTCTCCGCGACGAGCGTGACGCCGCCGATCCCGATCTCCATCCCGGCCTCGAGCGCGATCTCGCCGCGCCGCGCGCCGTCGACGCGCATCCCGTTCTTGCTGCCGAGGTCCCGGATCACGAGCGCGCCGCGCTCGCGCACGATGCGCGCGTGCTGCCGCGAGATCTGGCCCGACGGATCGTGCAGGGAGATCCGGCAGCGCTCCGACGAGCCGATCGTGATGTCGGCGTCCGCCGGGATCGCGAAGATCTTGTGGTCGCCCCAGATGCGGAGCCGGCTCACGGCATCGTCGATCAACCACTGGCTCGTCCCGAGCCCGGTCTTGGTCGAGGCGACCGTCATCCCTCAGTCGCCTCCGACGTCGTTCGGGTTGTAGGTCCGCGGCGTCACCTCGACGGGCGCGCGCCCCGCGGGCCGCCGGACCGGCGACGCGTCGACGGGCGCGGCATCCGCCGGCGGCGCTATCGCCGCCGCGGCATCGGCGACGGCCGCGTCGGGGACGACCTCCGGCACGCGCGCGATCGGTGTGATCGGTGCCGCCGGTGCTGCGTCCGGTGCGGCCGGTGCGCTCGGTACGGCCGGTGCGCTCGGCGGCGGCTCACCCGCGGCGGCGCGATGGTGTGCCGCGACGACGACGAGCGTCGCCGACAGGCCCGCCGTCACGGCGCCGAGCGCCGCGAGCGGCCACCACCTGCGCGCGCCGGCCGGGCGCACGACCGACGGGCTCGTCACGGGGCCGAGCGAGGCCGTCGCCGCCGTCGCCGGCCTCGCCGGCGCGACCTCGGAGCCCGACGGGCGGTGCGGCGCCACGCCATCCGACCCGCGATCCGCGACGCGCTCCGCGAGCAGCCGCGCGAGATCGCGGCGGCCGTTGCGCGGTGCATCCGCGCAGCGCGCCAGCGCCTCGAGCGCGGCGCCCGCATTCGCGTAGCGCGCGTCGCGATCGCGCTCGAGCAGCCGCATCGCGACGGCCTCGACGTCCGCCGGCATCCCGCCGCGCAGCGACGATGGTTTCGGGATCGCGCGGAACAGCACCTGGCCGATCGCCTCGCTCGTGCTGCCGTCGAACAGGCGCGCGCCGGTGAGCAGCTCCCACAGGATCACGCCGACGGCGAACAGGTCCGAGCGCCCGTCGAGATCGCCGCCGCTCGCCTGCTCGGGCGACATGTAGCTCGGCTTGCCCTTCACGAGCGTCGACGCCGTCGCCTCGGTCGCGGCGCGCGCCTTCGCGATCCCGAAGTCCGACACCTTCACCGCGCCCTCCCACGACAGCAGCACGTTGTGCGGGGAGACATCGCGGTGCACGAGGCCGCGGATGCGGCCCTTCGCCGGCAGCTCGTGCGCGTACGCGAGGCCGCTCAGGATCTCGCCGATGACGAAGATCACCGTCGAGATCGGCACGACGCCGGTCGCCGCGAGCCGCGCGAGGTCGCAGCCGTCGACGTACTCCATCACGAGGAACAGGCGGCCGTCGGGGTCGCGATCGAAGTCGATGACCTGGACGATGTTCGGGTGGACGAGCAGCGCCGCGAGCTGCGCCTCCTGGATGAACATCGTCGCGAACTGCGGGACCGTCGCGTAGCCGGGCAGCACGCGCTTGACCGCGACGGGCCGCGCGAAGCCCTCGGCGCCGACCATCGTGCCGCGGAACACCTCGGCCATGCCGCCGGCGCCGAGCTGCGCGCCGAGCTGGTACTTCGACGGCGTCGCCGCGACGGGCGCCCGCGGCGCGCGCACGGTCTCGAGCAGGTTGCCGATCTCGAGGAGCTCGCGCGCGTGGCTGCGCACGATGTCGGTCCCCGCCGGCAGGTACGCGTCGCCCTGCGTCGCCTCGGCGAGCAGCAGCGCGAACGCGCGCGCCGTCGGCGGACGCCGCGCCGGATCGCTGTGGATCGCGGCGAGGATCGCGGTCGCCCAGCGCTCGGGCAGCGACGCGACGAGCTCGCGCGGATCGACCGGCGGGCGCGTCATGCGGCGGTGGTAGAGCTCGGCCGCGCTCAGCTGCTTGTCGTCGCCGTGCGGCAGGCCGCCGGTCACCATCTCGTACGCGACGAGCCCGAGCGCGTAGACGTCGGAGCGGCGATCGACGATGCGCAGGTCGCGCATCTGCTCCGGCGCCATGTACGCCGGCGTGCCGGCCATGATGCCCGTGCGCGTGATCGCGCCGCCGTCCTGCTCGCCGAGCTTGGCGATCCCGAAGTCGAGGATGATCGGGTGATGCGGATTGGTGTCCTGCTGGACGAGAAATAGATTCTCGGGCTTGAGATCGCGGTGGACGATCTTCGAGGCGTGCGCAGCCTCGAGCCCGTTCGCGACCGGCGCGAGGATCTGCAGCGCGACGTGCGGCGCGAGCGGCCCCGACGACGCGCAGAACCGCGCGAGCGTGCCGCCCTCGAGGTAGTCCATCGCGATGTACCACGCGCCGTCGGCGAGTCGTCCGCAGTCGTGAATGGCAATGATGTTGCGGTGTCGGATCGACGCCGCGGCGCGCGCCTCGTTGACGAAGCGCTGTACGATCGTCGCGTTCTGCGTCCACTGCGGCAGCAGCACCTTCACGACGCGCGGCGTGCCGAGCACCTCGTGCTCGGCGTAGTAGACGGCTCCCATGCCGCCTTCGCCCAGCTTCTTGCGAAGCTCGAGCGGGCCGACCTTCACGCCGATCATGCGGGACCAGTTTGATCCGCGCGCGCGCGTTCACTTGCGGTCGTCGGTCGAATTGTAGGTTCGACTCAAAAACGATGCTGAACCTACTGACGATCTACGTCCGGCGCTTCGCAGCGCGCTTCTTCCGCGTCGATCCGCGCCAGCGTGCACCGCGGGTCTCGGCCGCGCGGAGCGATCCCGCGCCGCCGGTGGCTTGCTGCAGGCGCGCGGCGAGGTAGGAAAGTGCACGCATGTCTTCGGCATCGAGGCCGCGCACCTTCTCGGCGAGCTCGCGCGAGGCCGCGTCCCAGGTCCGCTCGTCGTGCGACATCCTGTCGTCGGTGATGAGGCGCCACAGCGGGACGCGGAGCGCGCCCGCGAGCTTCTGCAGGATCTCGAGCGACGGGCGCACGCTGCCGATCTCGATGTGGGAGACCGTCGAGCTGCCCACGCCGGCGCGCTCGGCGAGGTGCTCCTGGCTCCACGAGCGCGACCTCCGCAGCACGGCGATGCGACGACCGATCTCGTCGTAGAAGTCAGGAGGCGACCCGCTCACATCCGGTAGCAAGTCTCGTTCCGCCGAACGCGACCATGCATCGTCAACAAGCGACTTGCTGCCGCAACAAGTGCGCGCTTAGGATGGAGAGGGAGCCGGGATATGGCGTTTTCACGCAGTGTCTGCACCGTCGCGCTGGGCCTCACCACCCTCACCACCCTCGCCTGCCATCGGGCAGCCGACGTGCCGTGCGCAGGAGACCTCGACTGCGACCTCGCGGCAAGCGGACTTTGTGTCGCATCCTCGTCGGGGCGCGCGTGGTGCGCGTACCCCGATGGGGCGTGCACGAGCGGGTATCGCTACTCCGACCTCGACGTCGGCGACGGGCTCGCGGCGGCGTGCACCGAGGCGTTCGCGCTGCGGGTCGCGCTCGGCGGCGGCGGCACCGGCGAGATCGCGACGGCGCAGGGTCCGCTCGCGTGCGCCGGCGGGGTGTGCGAGCGCTCGTTCCCGCCGGGCGCAAGGGTGTCGCTGACTGCGACAGCCTCGGAGGGGATCTTCCTCGGCTGGTCGGACGGCTGCAGCGGCCAGGGCACGTGCGACGTCGTGATGGATCGGGATCGCTCCGTCGGCGCGCTGTTCGGGATGCCCGGACAGTCGCTGTGGGTCCGCCAGGTCGGCGGCACCGGCAACGATCAGGGCGCGAAGCTCGCCGTCGACGGCGCGGGCGACGTGCTCGCGACCGGCATCTTCAGCGGCACGATCACCGTCGGCGGCACCACGATCACCGCCGCCGGCGGCACCGACGTCTACGTCGCGAAGCTCGCACCGGCCGACGGCCGCGTCCTGTGGCTCGCGCGCCTCGGCGGTCCGGGCAACGACAGCGCGGCGGCGATCGCGGTCGACGCGGCCGGCGACGTCTACGTGGCCGGACAGTTCGAGGGCACCGCCGACTTCAACGGCAGCCCGCTCACCTCCGCGGGCTCCGCCGACGCGTTCGTCGTCCGGCTCGCGGGCGCGACGGGTGCGCACGCGTGGTCGCGGCGGATGGGCGGGGCGGCGTTCGACGGCGCGCAGGGCCTCGCCGTGCGCGGCGGCACCGTCGCGGTCGCGGGCGTGTACGCCGGCTCGATGACCGTGAACGGGACGCCGCTCGCGAGCGCCGGACAGATCGACACCTTTGTTGTCACGCTGACAACCGACGGCGCGCCGGGCTGGGCGCGGTCGTTCGGCGGGACCGGCGCCGATGCGCCGCGCGGCGTCGCGATCGACGGCAACGGCGACGTCGTGCTCGCCGGCAGGTTCACGAGCCCGATGCTGGTGTTCACGAGCGCGCTGTTCAACGCCGGCCTCTCCGACGGCTTCCTCGCGAAGCTCGCGGGCGCCACCGGCGCGCCGCTGTTCGCGCGGTCGTTCGCGTCGCCGGCCGACGACGAGGCGCTGTCGGTCAGCGTCGACGGCGCCGGCAACATCTACGTGGCCGGTGCGTTCGCCGGCCCGATCGACGTCGGCGGCCCCGCACCGCTCGCGGCCACGAACGGCAGCGACGTGTTCGTCGCGAAGTACTCGCTCGCCGGCGCGCACCTGTGGGCGCGCGCGTTCGGCGGCACCGGCAGCGAGTCCGCCGCGGCGACCGCGGTGAACGCCGCCGGCGACGTCGTCGTGGCGGGCAAGTTCTGCGGCACGCTGTCGTTCGGCGGCGCGCCGCTCACCTCCGCGACGCCGTGCAGCTTCACCGACGCGTTCGCCGTGCGCCTGGCCGCCGCCGACGGCGCGCACCTGCGCTCCTTGCGCGCCGGCGGCATGGGCTCCGAGACCGGGGACGGCGTCGCGCTCGACGCCGACGGCCGCATCTACCTCACCGGCTTCTTCGACGGCTTCGCCGAGTTCGGCGGCACGCCGCTCACGCCCGCCGGCATCACCGACGCCTACATCGCATGCTTCGCCCCGCTGTGATCGCGCTCGCCGCCGTCGCCGCCTCGGTCCACGCCGCGGCGGCCGACCCGCTCGCGAAGCCCGCCGCGCCCGCGGCGCGCGAGCACCTCTCCGCCGGCAACAAGCTGTACCGCCTGCGCGAGCTCGAGCGCGCGATCGACGAGTACAAGGCCGGTGCCCTCGTCGAGGACGCGCCCGTCTTCCACTACAACCTCGCCCAGTGCTACCGCCAGCTCGGCCGCCACGCCGACGCGCTCTGGCACTACGACCGCTTCCTCGAGCGCGGCCGCCCGACCGGCGAGATCCGCGCCGCCGTCGACGCCTTCCGCACCCAGATGAAGGCCGAGCTCGACAAGCCGGCGCCGCCGCCGGCCCCGCCTCCCGCACCGCCGCCGCACGTGGAACCACCGCCGCCGAAGCCGCAGCCGATCTGGCGCCCCGCTCCACCGTGGTACCGCGACGCCGCCGCGTGGTCGCTCGTCGCCGCGGGCCTCGTCGCCGGCGCGAGCTCGGCCTGGCTCGTCCACGACGCCGGGGCCCTCGCGACGCGCGCCGACGCCGAGACGATGCAGACCGCGCGCGAGCAACTCCGCGCCCTCGCCTCGTCGCGCCGGACGTACGCCGCGATCACCGGCCTGTCCGGCGCCGCGCTGCTCGTGTCCGGGATCGTCAAGCTGACGATCCGGCCGGACGGCGTCTGGGTGACCGGACGTTTCTAGCCAGGCCGGCCTACGGCGCGACCGGGGCACCGCTCGCGTCGTACACGCGGTAGCGGCAGCTCGGGCACCCCGGCGGGAAGCGGGATGCGAGCGCCGAGGCGAGCGACGCGGCGCCGGCGGAGGCCTTCGGCATCTCGCCCATGACGGCGGAGATCTCGGCGATCGTCGTGAGCGGGCCGACGACGACGCGGCCGCCGCAGATGACGAACATCGCCTCGACACCGAAGCGCTTCTTCTTCATCACGCCGCAGTTCGTGGCCTCGTCGAAGACCTCGAAGTCGCCGTCGAGCGCGAACATCTTCGGCACCGCGCCGGCGATGCGATCCCGTTCCTCCTGCGTGCCGTCGGCGCGGAACGTGCGGCCCGGCTTCATGTCGAGCTCGGCGCCGCCGAACGCGAGCTTGTTGCACGAAGCGTCGATCGTCGCGAGGTCGGGTGCCGCGCCGGCACACACCAGCATCTCCGGCGGCCACGCCTGGCGCTTGCAGTCGGCGAGCGCGTTCGCGACGGTCTCGTCGTCCTCGGCCTCCTTCGCGAGGTCGCGGTCGCCCGAGCGCTTCATCAGGTCGAACACGTGGCGCACGGCCTGATCGCACGCGGCGCCGTCGGCGGGGACCGTCGGCTCGGCCTGTCCCGGTGACCGCATCGGCGGGGTCGGCGAGGGCGCGGCGTCCTCGGACTTGCTGCACGCCCCGAGCGCGAGCACGGCGAGGAGCCACGGGACCGAGCGCACGGCCCGATCATGCAACACGGAGGAGGCCTAGACCATCTCCATGAACATCGTCGTCGGGTCCTCGAGCAGCGCCTTCACGTCCTGCAGGAACATCGCACCGTCCCAGCCGTCGGCGAGGCGGTGGTCGACGCTGATCGACAGGTTCATGAGGTGGCGGATCACGATCTGGTGATCGCGCACCGCCGGGCGCTCCTCGATCTTGTGCACGCCGACGATCGCCACTTCCGGGAAGTTGATGATCGGCGTCGCCATCACGCCGCCGAGCTTGCCGAGCGAGCTGATCGTGAACGTCGAGCCCGTGAGGTCGTCGCGCGTCGCCGTGTTCGCGCGCACGGCCTCGGCGAGGCGATCGATCTCGCGCGCGATGTCGAAGATCGAGCGAGCGTCCGCATCCCGGACGACCGTGACCACGAGGCCCTGCGGTCCCTGGGCCGCGATCCCGACGTGGTAGTACTTCTTGCGCACGATCTCCTGCGTCTGCTCGTCGAGCGACGCGTTGAGCTGGGGCCACTTCTTCAGCCCCGACACGATCGCCTTCACGATGAACGGCAGGTACGTGAGCTTGACGCCGCGCTCCGCCGCCCGCGACCGCGCCCGGTCGCGCACCGCGACGAGCTCGGTCATGTCGATCTCCTCGACGTACGTGAAGTGCGCGGCCGTGTGCACCGACCGCGACATCGAGTCGGAGATGCGCTTGCGCATCCCGCGCAGCGGCACGCGCTCCTCGCGCCCCGTCGACGGGATCGACACCGGCGCGTGCGCCTGCGGCACCGGCGCGTGCGCCGCGACCGGCGGCGCCTGGAACCGCTTCACGTCCTCGGTGGTGACGCGGCCGTGCTTGCCGGTCGCCGGGACGCGCCCGATCTCGACGCCGAGCTCGCGCGCGAGCCGCCGCGTCGCCGGCGTCGCCAGCACCCGCGTCTTCGCCGCGGCGGTCGTGTCGACGACCTGGATCGCGCCCGTCCCCGACGCCGCCACGGGCGCGGGCGCCGCCGCGACCGGTGCGTGGTGGCCGTGGCCGTTGCCATGGCTCGGTGCGGGAGGAGAAGCTGAAGCTGAAGCCGATGCCGCGGCGCCGCCCTCGTCCTCGATCTGGACGAGCACCTTGCCGACCGGGCAGATGTCGCCGTCCTTGAAGTAGATCTTGCGGACGGTCCCGGCGCGCGGCGACGGCAGCTCGACGGTGGCCTTGTCGGTCATCACCTGGACGAGCGGCTGGTCGAGCTTGACCTTGTCGCCCTCCTGAACGAGCCACGAGACGATCTCGCCCTCGACGACGCCCTCGCCGATGTCCGGCATGTAGAAGTCAAAGGCCATATCACCACTCCAGCGTCTGGCGGACCGCGGACACGACGCGGTCGGCATTGGGCAGGTACTCGTGCTCGAGGCTATACGGGAACGGCGTGTCGAGCCCCGTGACGCGAAGGATCGGCGCCTCGAGGTACTCGATCGCGCGCTCCTGGATCGAGGCGATCAGCTCGGCGCCGAAGCCGCACGTGCGCGGCGCCTCGTGGACGACGACGCAGCGCCCGGTCTTCTTCACGCTCGCGAGGATCGCGTCGAGATCGAACGGCATCAGCGTGCGCAGGTCGAGCACCTCGACGGAGATGCCCGCCGCCTGCGCCTTCTCCGCGGCCTCCTGCGCGATCGACACCATGCCGCTCCACGCGAGCACGGTGCACTGCGTGCCCGCGTGCGTCACCGCGGCCTTGCCGAGCTCGATCGTGTAGTCGCCGTCGGGGACCTCGCCGCGGCTCGCGCGGTAGATCCGCTTGGGCTCCATGAACAGCACCGGATCGTTCTGGCGCATGCTCGCGAGGAGCAGGCCCTTCGCGTCGTACGGGTTCGACGGCGCGACGACGACGAGGCCGGGCGTGTGGATGAACAGCGCCTCGGGCGACTGCGAGTGGTAGTGGCCGCCGCGGATGCCGCCGCCGACGGGCGTGCGGATCACGACGGGACACGTGTAGTTGCCGCCCGAACGGTACCGGAACTTCGCCAGCTCGTTCACGATCTGATCGAACGCCGGGAAGATGAAGTCGCCGAACTGGATCTCCGGCACCGGGCGCATCCCGTAGAGCGCCATGCCGATCGCGGTGCCGATGATGCCGGCCTCGGCGAGCGGCGTGTCGATCACGCGGTCGGCGCCGAACTCGTCGAACAGGCCGCTCGTCGCGCGGAACACGCCGCCGAACTTGCCGATGTCCTCCCCGAGGACGACGACGCGCTTGTCGAGTCGCATCTGCGTGCGCAGCGCGTCGCGCACGGCTTCGATGATGTTCATCGTCGTCATAGAAGCGCCCATGCCGGCACGGCCGTAGTACGTGCGCGCCGTCGGGGTGTCAAGCCGCGGTGCCTGCCGTTGATCGCCGTCCCCCGATCGTGAATAGTCGGTCCGTGTTCGTCTGGATCCTGATCGTGCTGCTCGCGGTGGTGGGTGGCGTCACGGCCGTGAGCGTGGCGGCGCGGCGCAAGGCGCTGCCCGGCGGCCCGGGCCAGCGGGCGCTGCCGCCGGGCACGATCGTCAAGGGCGACAACCTGCTCGAGCGCGGCGTGCGCGACCTCCGCGTCGACGACGTGCTCACGATCGACGGCCGCGACTTCGTGTGCGAGGGCCTGCTCGCCTACGACGAGGACGGCCACCGCTGGAACGCCGGCCGCGTCGTCGACGCCGGCGACGTGAAGTGGCTCCTCGTCGGGATCGAGCGCGCCGCCGCCAGCTCGACCCGCCTCCTCGCCCAGGACGAGTCGAACCCGATCACCGGCTATCCACCCGAGGCGCTCGTCCTGGGCGAGATCCGCTACGTCCTCGACAAGCGCGGCGCCGCCACGTGCCAGATGTTCGGCGACGTCGGCGGCCTCGGCGCGCTCAAGCACGGCCGCCCCGAGGGCCACGTCGAGCGCTGCCGCTGGTGGCTGTACAGCGCCCCTGGCGACGACACGCTGCTCGTCGAGCAGTGGGGCAACGACTACCGCCTGCTGCGCGGCAAGAAGATCGGCGAGGGCACCGTCGAGCTGCTCCCCGCGAGCTGACCGCCCCGGGCCCCGATCGCTCCGATCACGGCACGAGCGGGAGGATCACGACGAAGCTGCTGCCGTGCTCCGGCTCGCTCGAGACCTCGATCCAGCCGTGGTGATCGCGCACGATCCCGTAGCTCACGGACAGGCCGAGGCCGGTGCCCTCCCCGACGTCCTTCGTCGTGAAGAACGGATCGAAGATGCGCGCGACGAGCTCCTTCGGGATGCCGCGCCCGTCGTCCTCGACGGAGGCGAACGCGACGGAGGCATCCGAGCGGCGCGTGATCCCGGACCGCACGCGCACGTTCTTGCTCGAGGCCTGCAGCGCGTTGAGGATCAGGTTCGAGAACACCTGCTCGAGCTCCGCCGCGTTGCCGCGCACGTGCACCGGCGTGCTCCCCTCGATCGAGATCTGCGCGCCGCGCTTGCGCACCGTCGAGCGAAACAGCTCGACCGCGTTGCCGGCGACCTCCTCGAGGTCGAGGCGCATGCGCGCCGCGCTGGTGCGGCCGCCGAACTCGAGCAGGCGGCGCACGATCGCGCTGACCTTGCCGACCTGCTTCACGATCATCGCCGTCCGCCGCCGCACCGACTCCGAGTCGACCTCCTCGGCGATCAGCTCCGCGGAGCCGCCGATCACGTTGAGCGGCGTGCCGAGCTCGTGCGCGACGCCGGCCGCGAGCGTGCCGATCACGTTGAGCCGCTCGGCGTGCCGCAGCTGCTCCGTCGCCATGCGCCGCATCGACCGCTCGCGCTCGACGTCCGCGCGCTGGCGATCGACCAGCCACGTCACCACCACGAACAGGGTCGCGCTCCCGACGACGTTCCACGTGAGCTGGTACGTCGACAGCTTGTCGACGAGCGACAGCGTGAGCCCCGCGGCGGCGAGCGCCGACAGCGCGATGCCGATCCGCCGATCGCCGAACCACGTCGCGTACGCGATCGGCAACAGGTACAGGATCGTGAACGGCAGCTCGATGCCCGTGGCGTAGTCGCACACGGCGAAGCCGACGATCGTGACGATCGCGGCGATCGTCGCACCGCTGCGCCGCGTCAGCAGCGACACGATGCGATGCGGAGGGTGCCCCTCCTCGAGCGACGGGCTGGTGGCCGAGGCGACGGCGGTCGTCACGGTAGACCTCCGAGGGCCGCGTGCACCGCGTTCCGCAGCTGCGCCGTCGAGAACGGCTTCGCGAGCATCGTGGCACCGAGCCTTGCGGCACGGCGCGCGACGGCGTCGTCGGGGAATGCCGTGATCAGGATCCACGGGTTCGCCGGGTGGAGCTCGCGCCACGCATCGATGACGTCGAGGCCGCTGTAGCCCGGCATGTACAGGTCGGTGACGACGACGTCGGGAGGACCCTCGGGAGACCTCAACTCCGTGCGCAGAAGCGTCCACAGGAGCTCGCGCCCGTCCGCCGCCTCGACGACCTCCGCGAACTCCTGCCCGACGGCGGTGCGCACGAGCCAGCGCATCTCCGCGGAGTCGTCGGCGATGACGAGGCGTCCCTGCTCCATGCGATCTCGCGGTGCAGGGGGCGGGCCAGCGGGCGGGGGCGCACGTGCGCGAGGACGGCCGAGTCCGAACAGGGCGCTGTGTCGTTCGGACTCACAGCTCACGGCTCGGGCGCAGGACGTTCGCCCCAGCGCTCGAGCATGCGGTACAGCGTCTTGCGCTCGATCCCGAGGATGCGCGCCGCGGCCGCCTTGTTGTTCGCGACGCTCTCGAGGACGCGCGCCACGTAGCGCCGCTCGAGCTCCTCGAGCGTGACCAGCGTCGCGGGGTCGTCGTCGCCGACCACCATCTGGCTCGAGCGAAACGCGCGCACCTTCTCCGGCAGATCGCCGACGGCGATGTGGTCGTAGGACGCCAGCGCGACCGCGCGCTCGATGCAGTTCTCGAGCTCGCGCACGTTGCCCGGCCACGCGTACGCGACGAGCTTCTGCGCCGCCTCCGGCGAGAACCCGACGATCCGCTTCTGCGTGCGCGCCGCGATCTTGTCGAGGAAGTGCCGCGCGAGCACGAGCACGTCGCCGCCGCGGCTGCGCAGCGGCGGGAGGTCGACCTGCAGCACGTTGATCCGGAAGTACAGGTCCTCGCGGAACCGCCGCTCCTCGACCATCGTCTCGAGGTCGCGGTTCGTCGCGGTGATCACGCGCGCGTCGAACGGCACCTCCGCGTTCGAGCCGACGGGGCGCACGGCGTGCTGCTGGAGCGCGCGCAGGAGCTTCGGCTGCATCTCGAGCGGGAGCTCGCCGACCTCGTCGAGGAAGATCGTGCCGCCGTTCGCCGTCGTGAACAGGCCGGCCTTCGCGCTGCGCGCGTCGGTGAACGCGCCCTTCTCGTGCCCGAACAGCTCGCTCTCGAGGAGCTGCGCCGGCATCGCCGCGCAGTTGACGGCGACGAACGGCCCGCCCGCGCGCTCGCCGGCGTCGTGGATCGCGCGCGCGACGAGCTCCTTGCCGGTGCCGCTCTCGCCGGTGATCATCACCGCCGCCTGCGACTGCGCGATCTTCCCGAGCACCTGGTACAGCTCGGTCATGCGCGGGCTCTCGCCGATCAGCGTGCCGAACCCCGGCGGCGCGACGGCGCGGCGCAGGCGCTGCACCTCGTCCTTCAGCTGCGCGAGCGCCACGCCGCGCTCGATCGCGATCGCGAGCTGATCGATCTCGAACGGCTTGGGCAAGAAGTCGTACGCGCCGGCGCGGATCGCCTGGATCGCGAGCTCCATCGTGCCGAACGCCGTGATCAGCACGACGGGCAGGTTGGGGCGGTGCTCGAGCAGGCGCCGGCACAGCTCGACGCCGGTCATGCCCCGCATCGTGACGTCGCTGACGACGATGTCCGCGTCGACGCGGTCGAGCGCGTCGAGCGCCTCGCCGCCGCTCGCGCACGTGGTGACCGCGAAGCCGCGGTGGGTGAGGCGCGCGGCGAGCATGTCGCGCATGCCCTGGTCGTCGTCGACGATGATGACGCGAGTCTTCACGTGGCCTCCTCGAGGTACAGCGAGAACGTGGTGCCGCGCGCGCCGCTGTCGACGTCGATCCAGCCCCCGTGATCGACGACGATGCCGTGCACGACGGCGAGCCCGAGCCCGGTGCCCTCGCCGGGCTGCTTCGTGGTGAAGAACGGCTCGAACAGGTGGGGCCGCGCCTCGGCGGGGATGCCGGCGCCGGTGTCGCGCAGGTCGATGCGGAGGTGCGGCCGCGGCGGGCGCGCATCGTGCGTCGCCTGCACGCGCGCGACGGTGATCGCGAGGTCGCCGCCGCCGGGCATCGCCTGGATCGCGTTGACGATCAGGTTCGTGAGCACCTGCTGCAGGCTGTCCTCGTCGATGATCGCGCGCTCGGCGCCGGCGGCGACGGTACAGCGCACGCCGGCGCGCTCCGCCATCAGCGCGAGCAGGCGGAGGCTGCGGGTCGCGACCTCGCCGGGCGCGCAGCTCGTGCCCTCGGGGCCCTTGCGGCGCGCGAAGTCGAGGAGCTGGCGCACGATCGCGCCCATGCGCGTCGCCTCGCGATCGATCGCGCGGGCGCTCGCGAGGCCGGCGTCGCCGGTGACCTCGCCGGCGGCGATCATCTGCGCGTGCCCGCCGACGACGGACAGCGGCGTGCCGAGCTCGTGCGCGATGCCGGCGGCGAGCGTGCCGACGGTGGCGAGCCGGTCGGCGTGCCGCATCTGCTCGACGGCGGACAGCCGCGCCTCGGTCTCCGCGGCGCTGCGCGCGAGCGATGCGGCGAGCGCCTCGGCGGCCTGCGCGAGCTCGCGGGCCAGCTCGCCGAGCTCGTCGCTCCGGTGCACGGTCGCGACGACGGAGAAGTCGCGCCGGCCGATCCTGCGCGCCTGCTCGACGAGGCTGCGGATCGGGCGCCCGACGACCCACGTCCCCATCACGAACGACGCGAGCGCGCAGATCGCGAGCACGGCCGCGATGCCGCCGAACACGTA
The DNA here is from genome assembly GCA_019637375.1 of Deltaproteobacteria bacterium. GTDB lineage: Bacteria > Myxococcota_A > Polyangia > Haliangiales > Haliangiaceae > JABFXX01. The sequence continues at coordinate 82,867 of JAHBVW010000038.1, forward strand.
CCAGGTCTGGCCGCGCACGATGTCGTCGATGTGCGACACGGGCTCGCGCGCGATCACGGCGCCGATCTGCTCGGCCCCGACGCGCACGGGGAAGCGCGACACCAGATCGTCGTCCTCGATCGCCTGCGTCTCGAGCGCGCCGCCGTCGCGGCTCCAGGCGAAGCGGATCGTGCCCTCCTCCTGGCTCGCCCGCTCGAGCAGCGCGGCCGTGTCGGCGGTCGCGCGCGCCGGATCGGAGCCGCGCCACAGGTCGGCGACGGCGACCTCGAGCACGCGCCCGATGATGCGGTGGTCGCGCCGCATGTCGACCTCGAGCTCCTCGCGCGCCACGCGCAGCCGCAGTGCGCCGAACACCGACAGCACCAGCGCGACCGTCGCGGCAAGCACGAGCGTGTAGCGCGGGACGAGCTTCATGCGCGCGCGCAAACTCTACCCATAGCTCGCGGTGCCCGCGAGGATCCTGCGCACGACCTGGCGCAGGATCCCGAGGCTGAGCGGCTTGTCGAGGAGGACCGCCCCGTGCTCGGCCGCGCGCGAGCGCGTCCAGGTATCGCCGTAGGCGGTCATCACGATCAGCGGGATGGCCCGGTCGAGATCACCGAGGGGCTGCGAGCCACCCGCCGGCGCGCGCACGTCGGTGATGATCAGGCCGGGCGGTTCGCCGGCGTCGACGAGCTCGCGCACGACGCACGCGAGGCGCGAGCCGGGCTCGGCGGCGACGACGCGGTGCCCGTCGCAGGCGAGGGCCTGAGCGAGCAAGGCGCGCAGCGCGAGGTCATCCTCCGCGAGCACGATCAGCGCTTCGGAGGAGCCCACGCCGCGCTCCTTCTCGCCCCCCTGCGCATCGCGAGGACCCCGAGCGGGATCAGGAGCAGGAGGAACGTCGACGCGATCTGACCCGGCGTGCGGGTCCCGAACGCGAGGACGGCGGCGAGGACGAGGACGAACGGCACGAGGAGCGCCATCCAGCCGATCTGGACGGCCGCATTCGTATCGTGATCCGCCGCGGTCTCGGCGTGCGCGTGGGTCGACATGCCGACAGGGTGTGCATCGGACGCGCCAGCACCTGCGCGCGCACGGCTACGCGAGATCCGGTGTCGGCGCGGGACAGCGTGTCGAAACGACGCACCTCACCGGCGCAGCACTCGGAGAACGCCGCGCGAGATCAGCGCGGCAGATCGAACGTGAAGGAGGTGCCGACGCCGATCCGGCTCTCGACGATCAGGTTGCCGCCGTAGCTCTGCACGATCTCGCGCGCGACCGGCAGGCCGAGGCCGGTGCCCTTGTCCTCGGGCTTCGTCGTGAAGAACGGCTGGAAGATCCGGTCGATCTGCTCCGGCGCGATGCCGCTGCCGTTGTCGCGCACGACACACACGACGCGGGTCTGGTCCGAGCTCGGGTGGACCTCGATCGTGATCTTGCCGTCGCGATCGCCGATCGCGTCGACGGCGTTGATCACGAGGTTCACGAGGATCTGCTCGATGCGCGTGCGGTTGACGGTGATCGTGAGCGGCCCGTCGGCGAGCTTCGTCGTCACCGTCACGTGGCGCAGCTTGCCCGCGCCGCGCAGCATGTCGACCACGTCGCGCGCGACCGTGTTGAGATCGAGCGCGTCGACGCGGTCGGGGCCGGGCCGCGCGAGCTGCATGAGCCGCTGGCCGTGCGCGGTGATGTGCTCGCCGACGCGCTCGAGGTCCGGGATGATCTGGCGCGCGAGCAGCGTGACGTCCTCGTTCGCCGCGATCGCCGCGGACAGCTCGTCGACCGCGGCGACCTGGATCTGCGCGATGTTGCGCAGCTCGTGGCCGACGCCGCCGGCGAGCGTGCCGAGCGTCGCGCGGCGCTCCGCGAGCAAGAGCGACGCGCGCGTCTGGTCGAGCTGCTCCTCGATCGAGGCCTTCGCGAGGCGCACCTCGGCCTCGGCGGCCTTGCGCGCGGCGATCTCGGCCTCCTTCTCCTGGAGGAGCCGCCGCACGTCGCGGACGTCGCGCGCGACGAGCACGATGCCCTGCAGGTCGCCCGTCGGGCTCAGCACCGGCGAGCCGGTCACCGACACCGGGATGCGCTCGCCGCCCTTGGTGACGAGCCACGACGACTCGCGGCGCACGACCGAGCCGTCCTGGATGCGGCGACGCACGACGGTGCGCATCCCGTCGCTGTCGTCGACCAGGAGCGTCCCGATCGTCATCGCGCGCAGCTCGTCGGCCGCGTAGCCCGTGATGGACGCGGCGGCGGTATTGTTCAGGTTGATCCGTCCCTCGACATCGACCACCAGCACGGCATCGACCATTGCCTCGATGACGTTCTCGAACACCTCTGCTTCACACTCTATCACCACGCGTTCGGGTAAAGTGCGATCGTGGCTCGCTGCTCCACGTGCCACCGTCGATTGATCGCGGGTCAGGGCTGCCGCGAGCACGGCGGTCCACCGGCGCCCCATGACGACCACGCCGCGCGGATGTCGCCGCCGGTGTGGGAGCGCCCGCTCGGCAAGCTCGTCGGCAGCGGCGGCTTCGCGGCGGTGTGGGAGATCGCCGGCGGCGGTGTCCTCAAGGTCGCACACGCCGACCACGAGCTCGCGCGCGCGCGCCTCCACCGCGAGGCCGACGCGCTGGTGTCGATCGCGGCGGGTGCCGCAAAACGCGGCATGCCGTGCGTCCCGATCGTCGAGGGACACGGCGTGTTCCCCGACGGCCGCGCGTGGATCGCGATGGAGCGCGTCGCCGGCACGAACCTCGCGGACCTGATCGCCGCCGGGACCCTGCGCGTGTCGCATGCGACCGGCCTCGCGATCGGCATCGCGGATGCACTCGCGCAGATCCACGCCGCCGGGTGGGTGCACCGCGACATCAAGCCCGACAACCTCGTGCGCCGCACCGACGGCCGGATCGCGATCCTCGACCTCGGCCTCGCGCGGAAGTTCCCCGACGACCCCGACGACCCGACGCGCGCAGGTGTGCAGGTCGGATCGTTGGAGTACATACCACCCGAGCAGCTGCTCGACGCGGCGTCGGTGGACCCGCGCGCCGACCTGTACGCCCTCGGGTGCGTCCTCTACGAGATGTGCGCCGGGCGACCGCCGTTCATCGGCGACGCGAACGCGCTCGAGCGCGCGCACGCCGCGCTCCGGCCGCCGCCGCTCGGCGCGCTCGCGCAGGTGCCCGCCGGCGTCGAGGCGCTGTGCCACGAGCTGCTCGCGAAGCAGCCGCCGCGCCGGCCGCCGGATGCCGCGACGGTGGCCGCGCGCCTGCGCGACACCGGCTACGAGCCGTCGCTGCAGCGCCAGCACTCGATGTCGACGATCCGCGAGGGCAAGCAGCCGGTCGTGCTGCTGTGGGCCGAGCTGCCGCGCGTCGATCGCGCGCTGCTCGCGACCCTGGCCGCGCGCAAGATCGTCGTGATCTCGCAGCGCGGGCGCCGCGTGCTGGGCGGCGTCGTCGGGGCGGACCACGCGGATCCCGCCGGCGCCGCGATCGCCGCCGCGCGCGACCTCGCCGCCGCCGGCGCGCGCGTCGCGCTGCACCTCGAGGCGCTGCAGGTCGTGCCGAAGTCCGGGGGCCTCGCGATCGCGGGCGCCCCCGTCGAGAAGCCCGAGGACTGGTTGCCCGCCGCGGCGTGGACCGGCGTCGTCCTCACGCGCGCGTTCGCGACCGTCACGCAGGCGCCGACGCGCGCGAGCGACCTCGACGGCTTCGTCATGCTCGGCGAGGCGGGCGAGCTGACCGAGCTGTTCGGGCGCGAGGCCTTCTTGACCGACCTCGTCGCCGACGCGGCCGCCGCGCTCGCCGGCGCCGGCCCCGCGCTCGACCTCGTCGTCGGCGACGCCGGCGTCGGCAAGACCGCGTTCGCCGCCGCGCTCGCGCCGCGCCTGCGCGAGCTCGGCGCGCACGTCCACGTGTGCTCGGTGCCGCCGCCCGGCTCGGGCAAGCCGGGGCACTCCGCGCTCGCGGAGCTCGTCGGCGCGCCGCAGGGCCCGCTCGTGCGCGCGATCGGCGACGCGCTGCGCGGCGCGGCACGCCGGCAGCCGCTCGCGATCCTCATCGACGACCTCCACCTCGCGGAGCACGAGCTGCTCGACGCGCTCGAGTACGCCGCGCTCGGCGGCGAGGCGATGCCGCTGTGGATCCTGTGCCTCGCGACGCCGCGCCTCGACCAGCGCCGCCCGGGCTTCGGCTCGCACGCCGAGCGCCGCCGCCGCGACACGCTGTCGCCGCTCGACGAGGACGACGCCGTCGCGATGACCGCCGCGCTGATGCGGCCCGCCGAGTACCCGCCGCTGCGCGCGCTGCGCCAGCTCGTGGCGATCACGCGCGGCAACCCGATGCACCTGACGCTCATGGTCAAGGAGATCCACGACCGCGGCGCGATCCGGTCGCGGCCCAACGGCGAGTACTTCCTCGACACGAGCATCCTCGACGCGCTGCCGCCGATCGCGCTCGGCCCGTGGCTCGCCGCGCGCGAGCTCGCGCCGCTCGGCGTGGAGCTGGTCGCGCTCGCGCGCCTGTGCGCGGTGCTCGGCGAGCGGCTCGACCGCGCGGAGGTCGCGGCCGTCGTCGACACCGTCGAGCGCGCCGGCGGCGCGACCACGATGATCGACGTCGACGTCGGCCTCGGCGAGCTCGCGCAGGCCGGCATCCTCGGCGCCGCGGGCGACGGCGGGTACGCGTTCCGCCAGGCGCTGCTCCACGACGGCATCTACGCGACGACGAACGAGAGCGAGCGCCGCGCGATCCACGCCGCCGCGCTCGAGTACTGGCGCGCGCACCCGCTCGGCGATCCCGACGTCGCCGCCCGCGTCGCGCGGCACGCCGAGGCCGCCGGCGAGCGCCGCATCGCGGGCGCGGCGTACGCGACGCTCGGCGAGGCACAGCTCGAGCGCTACCAGCTGCTCGACGCGGACCAGGCGTGGTCGGGCGCGCTGCGCAACCTCGACGCGCGCGACCGCGAGCGCACGCAGGCGCTGCTCGGCCGCGCGCGCGCCCGGGCGCGGCAGCAGCGCCTCGCCGACGCGCAGGCCGATCTCGCCGAGGCGGTCGCGATCGCCGCCGCGATCGGCGACGGCGAGCTGCACGTCGCGGGGCTGCTCGAGCAGTCGACGACGCTCGACCTCGGCGACGACTTCCCCGGCTCGCGCGAGGCGGCCGCGCGTGCCCGCGAGCGCTACGCGGAGCTCCCCGGCGGGAGCCCGAAGCTGCTCGTCGAGCTCGAGCTGGCCGAGGGGCGCGTGCAGTTCCGCGCGCGCCAGTTCGCCGAGGCCGTGCACAGCCTGCGCTCCGTCGTCGCCGCGGCGCACGAGCGCGGGCGCGAGGACGTCGAGACCGCCGCCGGCCTCCTGCTCGGGCCCGCGCTCGCCGAGATCGGCGAGCACGCCGAGGCGCGCGCGGTGTTCGCGGACCTGATCGCGCGGTGCGAGGCGCGCGGCGATCGCTTCCACCTCGGCGCCGCCTACGGCAACCGCGCGTGGCTGTGGTCGGCGCTCGGCGAGGTCGAGCGCACCGCCGAGGACCTGCGCCTCGTCATCCAGCTCGCGCGCGAGGTCGGGCACGCGATGCTCGAGCGCGTCGCGACGTACAACCTCGCCGAGGACCGGTTCTGGCAGGGCTCCGTCGACGAGGCCACGCGCCTGGCGCGCCGCAGCCTCGCGATCCAGAGCTCGCACGGCGAGGGCACGACGCGCTTCGATCGCCTGCTCCTCGGGCGCATCCTCGCCGACCGCGCCGACCGCGGCGATCGCGACGAGCTGCGCGGCCTCCTCGCCACGTTCGCGAGCGAGGACCTCGCCGGCGAGGAGCGCCTCGTCATCGACGTCATGCGCGCCGTCGCCGAGCGCGACGACGCCGCGTGGGACGACCTCCTCGCGCGCGTCGACGCCGCCGACCCGGCGCAGCGCCTCGAGCTCTCGCACATCGCGGCGCGCGCCGGCCACCTCACCGGCGCCCGCCGGGAGGCCGTGCTGGCGCTGGTCGGGCGCGACGCCCTGTGGTCGCGCCGCGCCCACGAGTTCTGATCTCGCCCCCCAACATCTCCCGAAGTCGCGGCCGATGTAGGGGCACGAACGCAACGTGCCCCAGGAGGCGGAGATGAAGTCTGCAATCGCAATGTCCCTCGTATCCCTGCTCGGCGCCTGCGCGGTCGATTCCGACCTCGACGGCGACCCCACCGACCTCGACGTGACGGCCACGCCGAAGCTCGCGACGAACGCGCTGATGCCGGCCTACGTATGGCAGGCCCAGCCGACGTTCAACCCGGCCAGGCTCGACGCCGCGAACCTCGGCGCGATGGCCCAGACCGACGAGGGCCGCGTCTCGCTGGTCTACCTCGTCGGGTGCGCGCTCAACGCCGGCCACAACGTGTCGACCACGGTCGGCGGCGTGAGCTACACGTTCGCCGGCGCCGTCGGCGTCGCCGACACGTGGACGTCGAGCGCGCTGTCGCTCGGCGCGCAGCGCTGGGTGTCGGCGTGCGTGCTCGCGCGCCTCAACGAGACCGGCCAGCAGATCACGATCTCGCTGCGCGGCAGCTCGACGTCGCTCGGCCTGAGCGGCACCGAGGGCTCGCTCTACGACGAGCAGGAGGGCGCGTTCTTCGGCAACGTGTTCCCCGGCCGCGACTTCTACGTGGCCTCGTGCCGCGGCACCGGTGCGATCCACTGGAGCCGCACCTGCGCGACGGCGACCGGCAACTGCGGCATGGAGTGGCGCGGCGAGTGCGCGAATGTGTGCTCGTCGTCGGGCGGCAACATGACCGCCTGCGTCGGCTCGAACGGCACCACGTACGGCGAGCCGATCACGACGTACCTCGACCTGTGAAGCCCCGTCGCTACCCGACGGTCAGCCTCGGGCGGGCGATGCTCGACGAGGTTGCATCGAAATAGGCAGTCGAGCGCGAGTGGTGATATTCAACTTGTCTTGGATGTCAGCACGCCGCAGCCGGAGATCCCCGGGTTCCTCCTCGATCGGTTGATCGGCGAAGGAGGGTTCGGTCAGGTCTGGCACGCCCACCGGGTCACCGACCGCTCGACGGTCGCGATCAAGGTGCTGCACCTCGAGCTGGTGCGCTCGATCGACGCCCTCACACGGTTCCAGCGCGAGCTCGACGCGACCGAGCGCCTCGAGCACCCGAACGTGGTGCGCGCGCTCGGGCACGGCACGCTCGACGACGGGCGCCCGTTCCTCGTCCTCGAGTACATCGAGGGCCCGAGCCTGCGCGAGGTCATCCAGGAGCGCGGCGCCATCCCACCCGCGGAGATGCTCGAGATCCTGGGGCCGCTGTGCCACGCCCTCGGCGTGGCGCACGCCGCCGGCCTCGTGCACCGCGACGTGAAGGCGTCGAACGTCATCCTCGCGCGCGGCGGCGACCGGCCGCGCCCGGTGCTGCTCGACTTCGGCCTGGTCAAGCTGCTCGACCAGGTCGGGCCGAACCTGACGTCGTCGCGCAGCATGCTCGGCACCCCGGCGGCGATGGCCCCCGAGCAGATGCGCGGGCAGCCCGTCGACGCCCGCACCGACGTGTACGCCCTCGGGCTGCTCGTCTATCACATGCTCACGGGGCAACCGGCGTTCGGCGGGGCGCCCGGTGTGGTCCAGAGCTACCTCCAGGTCCACGGGCCCCGGCCCCGGCCGTCGGCCAAGGTCGACATCGACCCCGCGATCGACGCGCCGGTCGCCAAGGCCCTCGCCCCCGAGCCCGACCAGCGCTTTCCGACGGCGCCCGCGTTCCTCGAGGCGCTGCGCGCGGTCATCAGCCCTGCCGCATCCGGGGGCATCCCTGTCGCGGTCGTCGCACTGTACGTCGAGGGGAGCCCCGACCAGATCGCGCTCGCAACCTCCGTGATCGCGTCGCAGAACATGGTCGTCGCGCTCGCGGCGCCCGATTCTGTATTGGCGGTTGCACCTCGCGGGGCGATAGATACCCGCCAGTTACGTGAGGCACTTGCCCCGCTGTCGGACTCCAAAGTTGCAGTCGGAGCGAGCACAGCCACACTCGCCGGCGATGTCGTCGATGGCGACGCTCTGGACGTCGAGGGATGGGCGCCCTACCCACTCCCCTCGGGAGTGTGGGTGGCGGAGGACCTATGACCCACCTTCGCGCTTAACTGCACGAAATTCTTACTTTGCGAACTTCCTTCACGGTACGTCAAGCTGGTGACGCTGCCGTAATGGAGGTCCATCCCATGCGCTCGGTCGTCCTCGGTCTCAGCCTAGCCCTGTTCGCGATCGCTTGTACGGATATCGAATCCGACTATGGAGAATCCGACAACGAGATTGTGGTGAAGAACAAGCTCGCGACGAACAAGCTCGCGACCAACAAGCTCGCGACGAACAAGCTCGCGACCAACAAGCTCGCGACCAACAAGCTCGCGACCAACAAGTTCCAGCTCAGCAGCGCCGGAGCGTCGGACCTCCTCGCGACCGCCGACGGCCGCGAGGTGCTCGGCTTCATCGTGAGCTGCGCGCTGCCGATCGACGTCACGCTCGTCGCCAAGCACAACAACGAGACGTTCGAGTTCCCCGGCGAGATCGGCCTGACGCCGCAGTGGCTCCACCAGCGCCTCGGCCAGGCGGGCAAGGGCTGGATCAGCGCCTGCCTGTTCGCGCGCGCGAACGCGCTCGACGTGGCGCTGCCGATCTCGATGCGCGGCCCGCACCGGGCGCTCAGGACGGATGCCGACGAGCGCGCCAGCTGGCCCCTCGAGGAGGGCGCGTTCTACGGCAACCTGTTCACGCCCGGCAACGACCCGCCCGACTGGTGGGCGTGCCGCGGCCGCGACCAGCGCGCCGGCGAGTTCGGCGGCCTCGTCGATCGCGACTGCGCCGAGCCCGATCCCGCGAACCCGGGCAAGACGCTGTGCGGCCTGAACTACGCCGGCGACTGCGGCCAGGTCCTCGGCCACGTGTGCAAGAAGTTCAACAACTCGAAGAAGTTCTACAAGCAGTGCATCGGCGTGGTCGACGACAACGACGACGACGACGATGACGACGACGACGACGACGGCAACGGTTGCCACAAGGCGCACCACCGCCACCACCACCACCAGAACGTGTACCGCCAGGTGATCACCGTCTTCACCGTGCAGTAGCTCCGCCCCCCCGACGAACGGAAGAACGGACGACCGGCGCCCCTCGCGAGAGGGGCGTTGTCGTTTTCGGTCGACGAACAGCCGACCGCGGGACGCGCCCGGCGCGCGGGCGTCCACGCGTTGTCACCCGGTTAGCCGTTGGCGCGCCCGATGCTCGAGGACGCGGCGGGGGGAACTGCCATGAAGAAGACGACCACGAAGAAGCTCACGCTCGACCGCGAGGTCCTCATCCCGCTCCAGCGCGACGCGCTCGACGCGATCGGCGGCGGCGTCGGCGGGCTCACCGTCGGCGGCGCCACGCGCAACTGCGGCGGCACGCAGTTCTACTGCGTCCCGAAGACGGGGACGCTCACGGGCTAGCCCGGATCATTCACCAAGACGTCGAGCGAGACCAAGCGATCCGAGGCAGATCGAGGCGCACGCCCGGAAGCGGAGCGAGAGGTCGTACTTGCCGTACGGACCGAGTGAGAACCGGCCGTACGCCTCGAGCTGCCCGGAGCGCGACGGTCGCAGCCGACGTGTTGGTGAAGGATCCGGGCTAGTGGCGGTTCAGTGGCGGAAGACGCCCCAGCTCGTCGTTCCGCGGACCGGCGAGGAGCACGCGGCCGACAGCGCGATCGCGACGACGGTGCGCGTGTCGCGCGGGTCGATGATGCCGTCGTCCCACAGGCGCGCGGTCGCGAAGTACGGGTCGCTCTCCTTGTCGATCTGCGCCTCGATCATCGCCTTGCCGAAGGCGAGCTTCTGCTCGTCGACGGTCTCGCCGCGCTTGGCCGCCGCCTCGCGCTGGATGATGTCGAGGACGCCGGCGAGCTGCTTGCCGCCCATCACCGCGATGCGGTGATTCGGCCACGTGAACAAGAAGCGCGGCGCGTACGCGCGGCCGCACATCGCGTAGTTCCCGGCGCCGTACGACGCGCCGGTCATCACCGTGATCGCCGGGACCGTCGAGTTCGACACGGCGTTGATGAGCTTCGCGCCGTGCTTGATGATGCCCTCCTGCTCGTACTTCCGGCCGACCATGAAGCCGGTGATGTTCTGCAGGAACAGGAGCGGGATGTCGCGCTGGTTGCACAGCTCGATGAACTGCGCGCCCTTCTGCGCGGACTCCGAGAACAGGATGCCGTTGTTCGCGAGGATGCCGATCGGGAACCCGTGCAGGTGCGCCCACCCGCACACGAGCGTCTGGCCGTACAGCGGCTTGAACTCGGAGAAGCGCGAGCCGTCGACGATGCGCGCGATGACCTCGCGCTGATCGAACGGGACCTTCACGTCGGGCGACGCGATGCCGAGCAGCTCCTCGGGATCGTACTTCGGTGCCTCGACGGGCCGGCGCTGCGCGGCGCTCGTCCAGTTGAGGTGCGCGACGATCTCGCGGCCGAGGCGGATCGCGTCGCGCTCGTCGCGCGCGAGGTAGTCCGACACGCCGGAGACGCGCGCGTGCATCTCCGCGCCGCCGAGCTCCTCGTGATCGGTGTCCTCGCCGGTCGCCATCTTCACGAGCGGCGGGCCCGCGAGGTAGACCTGCGCCTGCTTCTCGACCATGACGACGTAGTCGCTCATGCCCGGGATGTAGGCGCCGCCCGCCGTCGAGCTGCCGAACACGAGGCACACCGTCGGGATGCCGGCCTCGGAGCGGCGCGTGAGGTCGCGGAAGCCGCGGCCGCCCGGCACGAAGATCTTCGACTGGTTCGGGAGGTCGGCGCCGGCCGACTCGATCATCGAGATCGACGGCAGGCGGTTGTGCTCGGCGATGTCGCTCAGGCGCCCCGACTTCCACGCGGTCATCTCGCTGATCGCGCCGCCCTTCACCGTCGACTCGCTCGCGGTGATGAGGCACTCGACGCCCGCCACGCGGCCGATGCCGCCGAGCAGGCCCGCGCCCGGCACGTGGCCCGGCACGTCCTTGCCGGCGAGCGCGCACAGCTCGAGGAAGTACGAGTCGCGATCGAGCAGGAGCTCGATGCGCTCGCGCGGCAGCAGCTTGCCCGCGGCGCGGTGCCGCGCGACGTACTTCTCACCGCCGCCGAGCGTGGTCTCCTGGAGTGCGGCGGCGAGCTTGCCGACGGCGGCGCGGTTGGCCTCGGCGTTCGCGCGATACTCCTCGCTCCGGGGGTCGACACGCGTCGCGATCACGGGATACGGCTGCACGCTGCATGTATCGCACGGTCACGCAGCGTGCTGTATGGTGCGCGCCATGGCGAACGTGATCGAGGAAGCCAAGTCGGGACGCGCGAGCTGCCGCACCTGCAAGAAGGCGATCGCGAAGGGCGAGCTCCGGCTCGGGGTGGAGACGCAGACGCAGTTCAGCGACACGCCGAGCATGCAGTGGCACCACCTCCCGTGCGCCGCGGGCAAGCTTCCGGCCGAGCTCAAGGAAGCGCTCGACACGTACGAGGGCGAGGTCCCGAACCGCGCCGAGCTCGACGCGGCGATGGAGGAGGCGATCAAGAAGGGCAACGCCAAGCCCGGTGGCTTCCCGTACACCGACCGCGCCCCGACGGGCCGCGCGAAGTGCATGGAGTGCGACGAGCCGATCGAGAAGGGCGCGTTCCGCGTCGCCGTCGAGCGCGAGGTCGACACCGGTGGCTTCATGCGCCGCACGCCGGGGTACCTGCACCCGCAGTGCGTGGCCGCGAACCTCGAGAACGTCGGCGGCTCGCTCGACGAGCTGCTCGAGGGCGTGCGCAAGAACTCGCGCATCACGCAGGGCGAGCTGGACGGCGTGATCTCCGATATCGAAGGCGGCGGCGCGTAGCAAATAATTGGCGCCCGCGCGCCGGCGATCCGACGATCGCCGCGTGCTGGTCCGCTCCCTCCTCCTGTTCGGCGTCGCCGCCGTGTGCGCGCGGTCCGCGGATGCCGGCCGCCACACGATGCAGCCCGGGGAGACGCTCGACCACGTCGCGAGCGTGTACGGCTGCACGACCCAGGCGGTGCTGCGCGCGAACGGGCTCGCCCACACGCTCGTGCCCGCGGGGACCGTCGTCGTCGTGCCGGCGTGCCGCCCCGCCGCCGTCGCGAAGAAGTCGGCGCCCGCGGCCGAGGGCGACGACGACGATCGCGCGCGGCGCGCCCTCGTGGTGATCGATGGCGCCTCGCTCGTGAAGCGGGCCGCGCCGGTCGCCGATGCCGAGCCGGTCGGGCGCGTGCGCAGGGGGCCGGCGGAGAGCGTCGGCGAGCCGTGGAACGGGCGGCTGCGCGAGGGCGAGAAGCTGCCGCGCGGCGAGGGCTACGCGATCCGGCGCCCGGGGCGGGCGTACGGCGCCGCGCACGTCGTCGAGCACCTGCGCCGCGTGATCGCCGAGGTCCGCGCGCTGCGGCCCGAGGTGCACACGCTCGCGATCGGCGACCTGTCGGCGCCCGACGGCGGCAAGCTCGACAACCACCACTCGCACCAGTCGGGCGTCGACGTCGACGTCGGCCTGTACTTCACGGTCGTGCCGCGCAACTACCCCGCGCAGTTCGCGCCCGCCGACGAGCACCTCGACGTCGCGGCGACGTGGGCGCTGGTCACCGCGTTCGCGCGCACGGTCGATCTCGACACCGGCGTGCAGGTGATCTTCCTCGACTACGACGTGCAGGCGCGCCTCCACGCGTACGCGCGCCGGCGCGGCACGCCCGACGCGCAGCTCGCCGCCCTGCTCCAGTACCCACGCGGGCGCGACGCCCTCGTCGGGCTCGTCCGCCACTGGCCCTCGCACCTGGATCACCTCCACGTGCGGTTCAAGCCGGGTCGTTAGTAGCCTTCGACCTTCGCGATGACCTCGTTCATGATCTCGCGCGTGCCGCCGCCGATCGGGTACAGGCGCGCGTCGCGGTAGAGGCGCTCGACGAGCGTCTCGCGCATGTAGCCGTAGCCGCCGTGGATCTGCACGGCCTGGTCGCACACGGCGGTGCAGGTGTCGGTCGCGACGTTCTTCGCCATCGACGCGAGCCCGGCGGCCTGCTCGCCGCGCAGGACGCGCGTCACACACTCGCCGGTCAGCGCGCGCGCCGCGGCGATCCGGCTCGCCATGTCGGCGAGCTTGTGGCGCGTGACCTGGAAGCCGGTGAGCGGCTTGCCGAAGGCCTGGCGGTCGCGCGCGTACGCGATGCTCTCGCGGTACGCGAGCTCGGCGATCGCGACGCACTGCCCCGCGAGCATCAGCCGCTCGCCGGCGAAGTTCATCATGATCATCGGGAACGCGCCGTGCTCGGGCCCGATGCGGTTCGCGAGGGGGACGCGGCAGCCGTCGAAGTGCAGCTCCGCGGTGTCGCTCGCCCACCAGCCGGTCTTGCGCAGCTTCTTGCCGACGGTGAACCCGGGCGTGCCCTTCTCGATCACGAGCAGCGAGATGCCGCCGTGCCCGGCGCCGCCGGTGCGCACGGCCGCCGTCACGAAGTCGGCGCGCGCGCCGCTCGTGATGAACGTCTTCGCGCCGGTCACGACGTACGCGTCGCCGTCGCGCTCGGCCCGCGTCGCGAGCGAGGCCACGTCGCTGCCGCCGCCGGGCTCGGTGATCGCGAGCGCCGCGATCTTGCCGCCGGTGAGGCACGGCCGCACGAACCGCTCCTTCTGCTCGGGCGTCCCGAACCGCACGATGGGCGGCAGCGCGATGCCGTGGCTGCCCAGCCCGACGAGCGTCCCCACGGACTTGCCGGCGAGCACCATCTCGTCGCACGCCACCAGCACGTGCCCGAGGTCGCCGCCCTGCCCGCCGAGCTCCTCGGGGTACCCGATGCCGGTCACGCCGGCCGCGCACGCCGCCGCGTACAGCTCGACCGGAAACTCCTCGTCTTCCTCCCACGCCGCCCCGTGCGGCGCGATGTGGTGCTCCGCGAACCTGCGCGCCGACGCCCGGATCGCCGCGTGCTCCTCGGTCTCGAACAGGTAAGGCATCGCGGCGAGCCTACCAGTTTGGTACCAACGGTCATGGCCTCTGCAACGCCCGCGCGCCTGCGCAAGTCGCGCCACCTGTCGTGGTTCGCGCACATGGACGCGGTGTACCTGTTCCACGATCTGTACGGCTACCTGATGGAGATGAGCGCGGACATCGCGCAGCTGATCGAGGCGTTCCGCGACGGCGTGGCGACGGCGGACGTCGTCGCGCGCTACCAGGGCCGGTTCGGCGAGGCGGACCCGGCGGAGTTCGTCGACGTGCTCGCCGGGCACGCGGTGCTCGTCGAGCCCGACGAGGACGAGCTCGAGGGGATGTGGCCGTTCGTGCCGATCAAGGGCAAGTGGAACGTGTGGCGGCGGCGCGGCGACAGGCTGACGCTGTGGACCGCGTGGGGCGACAACCCGGTGCAGCAGCTGTTCCTCGACGCCGACGAGACGCGCATGTGGGACGCGTTCGACGGCAACGCGCGGCTCAACGAGCTGCGCATGAAGTTCGACCCGGCGGCGCTGCGCGCGCTCGTGCAGCGGCTCGTGCACTCCGACGTGCAGGCGCTCAAGCTGTCGATGATGCCGTGGGCGGCGTACGCGAAGCGGCCGGGGTCGGCGCCGCCGTACCTGGCGTCGACGATGCCGTTCGGGCGCTGGCGCGTCGGCGAGCCCGTGCCGGGGCGGCCGCTGCTCGCGGATTACCACCGCAACTCGATCCCCGACGCGGACGCGCAGTTCGATCACCAGGAGACGACGCTGTCGCACCTGTTGCGCGTGCCGCACCCGGCGCTGCGCGGGCGCACGTACGGGCAGGCGCTCGCCGAGACGTTGCTCGCGCGCGGCGCGGTCCCCGACGGGCGCGTGCGCATCCTCGAGATCGGCGCCGGGCTCGGCTACGTCGCGCGCGACGTCATCGCGCGGCTGCGCGCGGAGGGGCGCGAGGTCGACTACACGATCGTGGAGCTGTCGCACGTGCTCGCGGCGGCGCAGCAGGAGCGGCTCGGCGACCGCGCCCGCTGGCTCCACGCGGACGCGCTCACCGTCGAGCTCCCCGAGGCGCCCGCGCGACTCGCGCGCGGCACCGACAGCCCGATCGGCCACGGCGACACCGGCGCCGGCGTCGGTGGCAGTGGTGGGTTCGACCTCGTGCTCGCGAACGAGATGGTCGGCGACCTCCCCGCGCGGTGGCTGCACCGCCGCGACCTCGGCCTGTCCGACGACGGCACCGGCACCGTCGACGCCGACAAGGTCCGCGCGCTCGGCGGCGGTGCGGCGCTCGCCGCCGACTGGGGCGTGCGCCTCGACGACGCGCCCGAGCCGTGCTGGCTGCAGACCGGCGCGTTCGAGCTGATCGCGCGCATCGCGCGCTGGCTCGTCCCCGGCGGTACGGCCGTCGTCACCGAGTTCGGCGAGCTCGCGGGCTGGCCGAAGCTGTCGTCGCACCTCGACCACCCGGAGCTGTCGACGCACTTCGGCCACCTCGAACAGGCGGCGCGCGGCGCCGGGCTCGAGGCGAAGGTCGAGTTCGTGATCGACCTGCTCGACTTCGACCGCAACGAGCGCGGCCTCGTCACGACGCGCAGCCAGTTCCGCGCGCTGCGCGCCCTCGCCGCCGACGCCGGCGTCGACCTGCCGAAGATCGGCTTCACGCCCGAGCTGCTCGCGGCCACCTGCGGCGACAAGCTCGACCTCGCGACCGTCGGCGAGCTCCGCTACGATCGCGTCGAGGACCGCCTCATGGGCCTCGTCCCCCACGAGTTCAAGGCGCTCGTGGCGCGCCGCGGCGCCTGACCCTCCTCAGTCGTCGACGATCGCCACCGTCGGGCTGCGCAGGTGCCACAGCACCACGAACGTGTTGCCGCGCCGCGCCCGCGCCGCGTTGTACAGCGTCTCGAGCACGTCGAGCCTGTCCCACACGATCGGCCTCATCCACATGTGCCGGTTCCCGCGCATCTGCTCACTGGACCTCCTCACCTGGTCTCCACTCTCCACCGTACTACAAGCTCCATCTCGCTCACGCCGCTCACGCTCCCCTCACCCAGGCGGCGCCCGCAACACGAACGCGACGCGCCGGTACAGCGCGGCATCATCCGGCGGCGCCTTCATGAGCCCACCGACCCGCGCCGCCGTCTTCTCCCACGTCGCCACGTACTCGCCGTGCGCGAACCCGTGCTCCGCATCGAGGAACGACACCTCGCGTCCCCGGGCCCGCGGCGTCGGCGGCGTACCTCGCTCCGCGTTGCGCCGCCCACCCGGCCACAGCGCGATCGCGAAGTACGGCGCCCTCCGCGGCACCGGCATCCACGGCAGCGGTGCGAAGCCCATCGCATCGCTGACGTCACCGCTCGCGGTCGTCCACTCGAGCCCGACGAGCACGCTACCGTCGGCCCTCCGCCCGCGGTCGAGCGTTCGCCATCGCGTCCCTTCGCCGAGCCGAGCGAGCGCGGCCACGAGCTCCTCCTCCGACGAGAGCAGCGGCAGCAACACGATCGCGGTGAGCCCGCGCCGCCCGTAGTCGTCGAGCGACGCATCGAGGACATCGACGTCGGGGGGCTTGTCGTGTCGCTCGTAGGCGATGCGCCCCGCAGCGACCAGCCTCGAGGCAAACAGGCAACCGGTCGAGGCGGTGCGCAACCAGCGGTTGAAATGATCGACGACCTCATCCACGCCGCACCCCCGGAGCCGAGAGGCAGTTCAAGCGAGCGGGTCGAAGCCCGCTGCTTCCGCGGGCGGAATGGCGATGACCACGCTCGGAGTGCCGTCGGCGCCCGCGACGACGGCCTGCCCTGTCGCGACGGCATGCGCGATCACCTTGCGAGGGTCGGCGCGGTACTCGTCCTCGCTGAACACCTTCGCGTCGGCGCGCGCATGCTCGTCCTCGTGAGTCATGATGCTGGAGCGTAGCGCACCCGTCTGACGGAGCGTGTCGCGATCAGCGTCGGCGATGTTCTGATGACGATTGCGATTCTGCGTCGTCGACGACGCCGGACGGTCGATGCGAAAGGCCCGCGCGGCGCAGCGGCACGTGTTAGCGTCCCGCCGATGGCCAAGGCACTCGAGTACAACGCCACGGTAACCGAGCGCATCGATCTCACCGACGCACTCACGGTGTTCCGGATCACGCCCGACAAGGCGCCGGAGCAGAAGCCGTGGTTCGTGCCGGGCCAGTACTGCGTGCTGGGGATGAACAACGAGGCCGTGCCGGCGCTCGGGTCGGTGCGGCGCTCGATGTCGATCGCGTCGGCGCCCGAGGATGATGGGCCGGTCGAGTTCTACATCCGGTGGGTGGCGAAGCCGGAGTCGGAGAATCCGCTGACGCACCTCCTGTGGAAGCTCAAGACGGGCGACCGGATGTACATGCGCGCCGTCGCGGCGGGGGTGTTCACCGTCAAGGACACGATCGGGAACGACGACCCGCGCCTGCGCATCATGGTCGCGGCCGGGACCGGGTCGGCGCCGTTCGTGTCGATGGTGCGCAGCGAGCTGCGCCGCAACCCGAACGCGGATCTCTCGCGCTGGGTGCTGCTCCACGGCGCGTCGTACCCGGCCGACCTCGGGTACCGCGACGAGCTCGCGCGCATGGTCGAGGTCAACAAGCTCAAGTACTGGGGCACGGTCTCGCGCCCGAAGGAGGCGCCGGAGTGGCGCGGCGACGCCGGCCGCGTCGAGTCGTTCTTCGAGGGCGCGCGCCTCGATGACCTCGAGAAGCGCCTGGGCCTTGCGCCCGGTGGCTTCCACCCGAAGAGCTGCGTGATCTTCATCTGCGGCCTGACCGGCACGATCACCGGCACGATCACGCCGCTGTTCGACCGCGGCTTCGTCCCCGACTTCAAGCGCATCCGCGAGGCGCTCGGCGTCCCCGCCGACATCAAGGACTCGGTGTTCTACGAGCAGTACGACACCGAGCCGGTCATCAACATCAAGGACCCGTCCGTCGTCGAGCCGCTCAAGGAGCGGATGCAGGCCGGGCTCGCGCGCCTCGCCACCTACGAATGACGGCGTTCGTCACCGGGGCCACCGGCTTCGTCGGCCGCGAGGTCGTTCGCCAGCTGTGCGTGCGCGGCACGCGCTGCGTCGCACACGTGCGCCCCGACTCGCGGTCGCTCGCCGCCTGGCGCGCGCGCTTCACCGAGCTCGGCGCCGAGGTCGACACCACCGCGTGGGACGTCGGCGCCCTCGCCGCCCGCCTCCGCGCGCTCGCCCCCGCCCAGCTCTACATCTGCATCGGCACCACGCGCCACAAGGCCAAGTCCGACGCGATCTCCGGCGACATCTACGAGGCCGTCGACCTCGGCCTCACGCGCATCGCCGTCGACGCCGCGCGCGCCTCCGAGGCCCGCCCGCGCCTCGTCTACCTCTCGTCCGTCGGCGCCTCCGCCTCCGCGCGCTCGCCGTACCTGCGCGCGCGAGGTAAGGCCGAGGACGTCGTCCGCACCTCCGGCCTGCCGTGGGTGATCGCGCGCCCGTCGTTCATCACCGGCGATCGCGACGAGGCTCGCCTCGGCGAGAAGGCCGCCTCCGTCGTCGGCGACGGCCTGCTCGCCGTGGCCTCCGTGTTCGGCGGCCGCTCCCTGCGCGCGAAGTACCGCTCCACGACGCCCGACGTCCTCGCGTCCGCGCTGATCCGCGTCGGCGAGGCCGGCGACGACCGCATCGTCGAGGGCGCGGACCTCCGCTAGCCTAGCGCGCGACGCGCGCCGGGGAGATCGAGCCGGTGCCGGTCACCGTGCCGGAGATCGCGATGAAGCCGGTCGAGCCGCCGCCGCCGCCGGCGGCGTGGACGCTGTTGTTGGCGCCCGCCGCGCCGGGGAGCGTCGCGCCGGCGCCGCCGAGGCCGCCGATGCCGGCGCCGTTGTTCGTGTTGCCGCCGGCGGCGCGGGTGGCGGTCGCGGTGCCGTCGGTGCCGGCGCCGCCGGCGGTGTTGTTCGAGGCGCCCGAGCCGCCGCCGCCGCCGTTCGCGGCGAGCGCGGAGGACGGGCCGAGGGTGAGCGAGGTGGCCTCGAGCGAGATCATGCCGCCGGAGCCGCCGCCGCCGCCGGCGCCGACGTTCGGCGCGCCGCCGCCGCCACCGCCGCCGGACGCGGTGATCGTGCCGTCGACGGCGATCGTGGTGCGCGAGGCGATCGCGAGGGCGCCGCCGCCGAGGCCGCCCGCGCCACCGGGGGCGTTGTTGTTGCCGGTGCCGCCGCGCGCGCCGCTGCACCCGCCGGCGAGGAGC
>JAHBVW010000039.1 GCA_019637375.1 Deltaproteobacteria bacterium
GCAGCGCGGCCGAAGTCCAGGCGCGCCGCGGGGGCCGGCGCCTCGACGGTGGGCGGTGCGTCGTCGGCCTGCGAACCGCGCGAGGTGACGCGCCAGGTGACCACGAGGGCGACGGCGACGGCGATCGCGACGGCGGCGGCGAGGGTTTTCTTCACGAGGAGTCCTTGGGTGAGGCGGGCGGCCGGCGCCGCAGCGGCGAGCGGCGCGAGCGCGGCGAGCCAGGTCCGGCGATCGCCGCCGGCGCGCTCGTCGAGCCGCGCGCGGATGAGGTCGAGGGCGTGGCGGTGGCGCCAGCGCACGGTCGCTTCGGGGACGCGATCGGCGCGCGCGATGTCGGCGAGCGAGCGGCCGTCGTAGTAGTGCATGACGAGCGTGTGGCGGTACGGCTCGTCGAGGGCGAGCACGACGTCGCACAGTGCGCGGTGCGTCTGCAGCCGCAGCACGGCGTCGTCGGGCGCGTCGCCCGCGGCCGGCGCGAGCTGGGCGACGTCCTCGCGGCGCGCCCGCCGGCTCTCGCTGCGGAACCGCATGCGCGCGACGTTGCGCAGCACGCGCCCGAGCCACGGCCGCGGCGGGCGCTCGGCGTCGGGCGGCGCGTGCATCGCCGCGATCAGCGTCTCCTGCACGACGTCGTCCGCCGCGCCGCTGCCGACCAGCCGGCGGGCCAGCGCGCGCAGCCAGTCCGCGTGCACGAGCAGCCGCTCGAGATCGGCGGCGGCGAGCCGCGGCGCTGCGTCGGACATCACGGCCACTATGCCGCCGCGCGCGCCCCCGTTGGGTCGGCGCGCAGAAAGTTGTAAGTCGCCGAGATCGCTATTCTTCTCGGTGCTGCGGCGTCGCCGACACGAGCCAGTTCTCGGTCATCACGCCGTCCTCGATCACCACGCGCGTGCGGACGATGACCGGGAAGTCACCGACGTCCGACAGCGGCGTCCCCGCGTGCGCCTTCGCGAGGCAGTCGAGCAGCGTGCGGTCCTCGAGCGACGTCTGCTCTTTGCCCACGTTCGGGATGACTTCGGAGTGCTCGATCGACACGCGCCCGTCGACGGGGACCGCCGTGAACTGCAGGAGCGCACGCCCCGACACCTTCCCGGTGATGCACGCCTTGACCGCGTCGTCGGTGCGGCTCACCGCCTGGCGCAGCCGGCTGAGGACGATGAGGGCGCGCGGCGGCCGCGCCGATCCGGCCGTCGGTGGAGGAGGAGGCGGCGGGGTCGGGGGAGGGTGGTTCGCGACCGCGTCGTCGTCGGGGTCGGGCGGGGGTGCAGGCGCGTCGCGCGCCGGCGGGGGCCGCGTCGGATCCACCTGCGCCTGCGCCGAGGCCTGCGCCGGGGCGGGGGCCGCACCGGCGCGCGGCTCGCTCCGGGCCATCCGCCACAGCGCGATGCCCGCGGCGAGGAGGGCCGCGGCCGCGACGCCGAGCAGGATCAGCTTCGCTCGCACGGTTTCCTCCGCGCGACATCGTCGTCGATCGCCGCCGCGAACGCGAGGCGCACACACGTGATAGGTTCGCGCGATGATCGCGCAGCCCCGGCGCTCGCTCGGCTACGAGCTGGTGTTCGTCGCGGTCGTGTCGCTCGTCGTGTTCGTGCCCGGGATCTGGAGCTACTCGCTCGTCGATCCGTGGGAGACGCACTACGGCGAGGTCGCGCGCGCGATGCTGCGCGACGGCGACCTCGTCCACATGAAGTGGGAGGGCGCGACCTACAGCGGCAACCTGACCGAGAACGAGGGCTTTCGCTCGAAGCCGGTCCTGACGTTCTGGCTGATGTCGGCCGGCCTGAAGGCGTTCGGCGTCGCGAACGGCTACTCGGGCGAGCTCACCGAGAGCGACGCGACGATGATCGGGATCCGCCTGCCGTTCATCCTGTGCGCCGTCGCCGGGCTGACGCTCATGTGGTGGATGCTCGCGCGCCTCGTCGATCGGCGCCTCGCGTGGCTCGCGCTGCTCGTCGTCGGGTCGTGCCCGTTCTTCTGCCTCGTCGCGCGCCAGGCCATCCCCGACATGCCGATGGTCGCGACGACGATGGGCGCCCTGTCGCTGTTCATCCTCGCGATGGAGGACGGCGAGCGCCCGTGCGAGCCGCTGTGGCGGCCGCGCGTCGGGCGCCGCACCTTCGTGATCGATCCGCGCCACGTCGTGTGGCTGTTCGCGGGCGGCCTCGTCGTCGCGCAGGCCGCGTACTACGCGTTCTACTTCAGCGTCTCGCCGATCGTGGCGGTGCGCAACTCGCTGCCGTTCCCGAACGTGTGGCTGCCGCTGTTCATGCTCGCGCTGCTCGCGGCGCAGTCGCGCGACGGCTGGATGATCGTGCGCCTGCCGACGCTGGTGGTCGGCGGCGTGATCGCCGCGATCGTGAAGGAGCCGTTCCCCGTGCGCCGCCGCAGCCAGACGGCGTGGCGCGCGTTCGTCGACAACACGCTGGTCCCGTGGGACCGCCACGCCCCCGAGCGCTACCTCGTGCGCGCGATCGCGTACCTGCCGACGCGGCTTGGCGGCGGCACGTGGCGCGACACCACCGAGGTCTCCGACCGCATCATCGACGTCCGGCCGATCACGACGATGCGGCAGGTCTACCTCGTCGGCTGCTACGCGATCCTCGGCGTGAGCGTCCTCGCGAAGGGCCCGCCGGGCCTCACCGTCGTCGGCATCACGGGCGTGTTCTACGTCCTTTTGTTCTCCAGGTGGCACGACCTCTACCGCGGCGCGTTCGAGCTCAAGCGCGGCCTCGTCCTCCTCATCGCGGTGTCCCTGCCGTGGCACATCGCGATGTTCCTGAAGGACGGACTGCAGTTCGTCGACGACTACCTGTACAAGCACGTGCTCAACCGCGCCGGCGACGGCAGCGTCGACAAGTCGTTCGGGACGTTCGAGCACTACACCTCGCAGCTCGGCCATGGCATGTGGCTGTGGGCCGCGCTCCTGCCGGCGGCGGTCGTCGCGACGTTCCTGCGCGCGCGCATGACCACGCGCGAGGGGCGCGTGCGCACGATCGTCGCGCTGTGGGCGATCGCCGCGGTCGGCCTGTTCTCGATCGTCCAGACGAAGTTCCACCACTACATCCTCCCGGCCGTCCCGCCGCTCGCGATCCTCGTCGCGTTCTACCTCGACGACCTGCTCGCGCGCCGCGACCGCATGCACCCGCTCCTCGCCGCCGTCGGCATCGGCATCGCGCTGCTCGTGTGCCGCGACCTGATGCACGAGCCCGATCGCTGGATCGAGATGTTCATCTACCGCTACGACCGCCCGTGGCCGAACGGCGATCCGTGGCAGATCGACCCATCCGACGCGTTCCTCGCACTCGGCCTGGTGGCCGCCGTCGCGATCGCGCTGACCGCGACGCGGCTGCAGCGGCTCGGCGTCATCGCGCTCGCGGGCTCCGGCCTCGCGATCTGCGTGTGGGCCCTTCAAGTGTACATGCCGATCGCCGGCACGCACTGGGGCATGGGCGATGCGATGCGCACGTACTACCAGGAGCGCACGATCAACGGCCAGAAGCTCGTGTACTTCGGCCCGCGCGAGCTGCGCGCCGACTGGCTCGACGCGCACACCCACTGGTCGTTCGACACGGTCATCCCGCAGACGCTGCAGGTCGGCCAGCCGATGACGATCACGGTCGAGCTGCGCAAGCAGGGCGAGGACAAGGTCGTCGAGACCACCGTCACGCTGGTCGGCAGCGTCTCCGAGGTCGGAGAGCACACGGTCGTGGTCGCGCTGGTGCCCGGCGAGCGCACGAAGCTCGATCCGTACGTGGCGCGCGGCGCCAACGCACCGCGTGGTCGCCCGCCGCTGCGGCTCGTCGACGCGGATCGGCTGATCGCATGGCAGCTGTACTGGCGCGGCGAGCAGTTCTGGTCCGGCGGCGAGATCTGGGGCTGGCTGCCCGAGAACAAGACGTCGTTCCCGAACCCGAACAACGCCGAGTTCCTGAAGTACATCGGCGATCGCTCGCGCATGCCCGTCGGCCGCCGCTACTTCGTCATCGGCGACGCCGGCCGGCTCGCGAGCCTGAAGTCGCAGCTGCCGACGCAGCGCGGCCGCGACACGTTCGAGATCATCGACACCACCAGCAACAAGTTCTGGCTGGCGTGGTTCACGTTGTGATCGCGTTTCCTTAGCCGGCACGCCGTTCGCAACACCCGTGTGCAAGGAGAAGTAGCCATGCACATTCTATGGATGTTGATCATCGGTCTCGTCGTCGGCGCCATCGCCAAGCTGATCATGCCGGGCAAGGATCCGGGCGGGATCCTCATCACGATGCTGATCGGTGTCGCGGGCTCCCTCATCGCGGGGCTGATCGGCCGTTCGCTGGGTTGGTACCAGCAGGGTGAAAGCGCCGGCTTCATCGCGTCGATCGTCGGCTCGCTCATCCTGCTCGGGATCTACCGGCTGGCGGTCGGGCGGCGCCACGCGGTGTTGAACCCCTAGCGCAGCTTCGCCACAGCGTGGAAGATCCGCGCACGCACCGCGCCGTTCTCGTCGACGGGTTGCGACCACACGGCGTGCAGCAAGCGGCGCTTGTCGTCCACGAGCAGGCTCTCGTACTCGCCGATCCAGCGCGGGCCGTGCCGCTCCGTCGACAGCGCCGCGAACGGTGCGTCGTTGATCCGCCCCGCCTGCTTGCACGCGCCGCCACCCGCGGCGCAGGCGGCGTGCGCGAACCGGCCGCCTCCACGGCTGTCGTACCAGGCGACGTGCACGTCGCCCGTCGTCGGATCCAGCGCGACGTTCGGCACCATGTGCGTGGCGCACGGCGGATCGTCGCCGAGGCGGACGCGCGTCCATGACTTCGGCTCGACGAGCCGGCCGGCGGCATCCTTGAGCTTCGCGGTCGCGAGCACGAGATCCCACAGCCCGTCGCGGCCGCCGCGCGTGTACACGATGTAGACGAAGCCGCGGCGATCGTCGACGGCGATCGACGGGTTGGAGAAGAAGAACGGCAGCTTCTCCTCGAGGTTGCTCGCGACCGACGGCCTCGTGAACGTCGCGCCGCCGTCGCTCGACACCGCGTACTCGACCTTGTGCGACGCGTCGCCGTACGCACCGCGCGGGCCACCGTCGAGCGTCACGAGGTGCAGCCGGCCGTCGGTGCCGACGGCGGCGTTGCCGTAGATGCCGGCGAGCGCCGTCCGCGGCGGGCCGAACGTGGCGCCGCCGTCGCGCGACGCGCGCACGCGCAGCCCGTCGGCGGCGTACATCACGTACACGATCTCGGCGCCGCGCTTCGCGGGATCGGGACCGATCGCGATCATCGGCTTGTCGAGGCAGTCGGGCGCGCCCTTGCAGTCGCCGGGGTCCTGCACGGCGGTCGCCGCCGACCACGTCGCGCCGCGGTCGCGCGACGTCGCGAGCGAGATCTGCTGGTCGTCGCGCCGGTCGAACGCGAGCCACACCGCGTACAGCGTGCCCTTCGCGTCGCGCGCCATCCACGGATCGAAGTTCGTCGCGCGCGCGGTCGCGAACGGCAGGTCGGCGCCGACCTTGGGGCCGGGCCCCACGCGCGCGAGGCCGAGCGCGTTGCCCTCGACGAGCTTGCCGCGCGCGACGAACAGCGCCGCGAGCGTGCCGTCGTCGGCGAGCGCGGCGGCGGGCTCGAGCTGGTAGAGGCCCGGCGACGCCGCCGACGACAGCTGGCTCACCGCACCGAACGCGGGGTCGCGCGCGGGGTTCGCCGGCGCGGGGCAGGTGCGCGGCGCCATCGCCGTCATGCCGGGCAGCGTGCACGCCTTCCACACCGGATCGCAGACGTAGCCCTCGTTCGTGCGGCAGTTGTTGTCGTCGCCGCACCTCGCGAGGCACACCTCGCCGGCGCGCCACGTCGGCACGCACGCGCCGTCGCAAGGTCCGCCGGCCGCGCCGCAGAACGACATGCAGTAGCCACCGGGCATCGGGCCGCACGTGCGGTCGGGGCCGCACGGGTTGCCCGGCTTGCACGACGCGCCGATCGGCAGCGCCGCGGGCGCGGCCGGCTCCGCGTCGACGGCCGGTGTGATCGGCGCCGCATCGGGCGCCGCCTTCGGCGAGGGCGGCGCGACGGGATGCGACGGCCCCGAGCAGGCCATCACGGCGACGGTGTAGAGGGAGGCGCAGCGCACGGCCCCAGCAGGGCACGGAAGGCGCGTCGCCCGCAACCGCACGCGCTATCGTGTCGCCATGCTCCGAGCCTTCGCATGCTCCCTGCTGGTGGCCGCGGGCACCGGCGCGGCGGTCGCCGAGCCGGCGCCGTCGGCCGGCGACACGCTGCCGCTCGTCCCCGCCGCGAAGCTGCAGTGGATGTACGACGTGCCGTCGGCGACGGATGCCGCCGGGAAGATCGTCGTGCACTGGTACTGCTCGCCGCGGGTCTCGACGTGCAACGACGACCTCGCGCGCATCATGACGCTGAAGGAGAACCACCCGCGCGTCTACTTCGTCGCGTACGTCAACGGTGCGAAGGCCGACGCGCAGAAGCTCGATCCGATCCGCGGCAGCGAGGGCGTCGGGCGCGGCACGGTCGCGTACGGGCCCGAGGCGATGGCGCAGTTCAAGCGGCTCGGCCTCGTCGGGCCGGCGTCGTTCGTCGTCGACGTCGACGGCAAGGTCGCGCTCGCATCGCTCGGCAGCGGCCCGTCGGAGCTCGACGCGCGCGACGCGAAGGTCGCGGCGCTCGCGAACGCGATCAAGGAGTACGCCGTGACGGTCGAGGGGCCGAGGACGGTGAAGGCCGGCGAGAAGTTCACGCTCGGCCTCAAGATCCAGCTCGCGACGTGGCTGCACTACTCGAAGAAGCCCGGCGCGGCGTTCGACTTCAAGCTGACGATCGTGCCCGGGGACATCAAGTGCGAGGCGACGGCGCTGAGCACGGACCAGCTGAAGATCGCCGACCAGACGCTGAGCGCGCAGGTGACGTGCTCGGGCCCGCGCGGCTCGTACGAGATGCGCGGCCAGATCAACTTCAGCTTCGACACCGCCGGCGGCGCGCTGGGCCTCGGCAGCGACGGCGCGACCTGGAAGTTCCAGATCGAGTGAGCTCGGCGATCAGGGCTCGGCCTTCGCGCGCGACCATCCGGCCAGGCAGAAGAGGAGGCCGAGCGAGGCCGCGACCATCGGAATGAGGGCCCACGCGACGGTCCACTCGTGGTCGAGCATCACGCCGCCCGCCGGGGGCGCGAGCGCCATCGCGATCGAGCCGAGCGAGCCGGAGATGCCGAGCGCGACGCCCTGCTCGTGGCGGCCGACGGCCTTCGTGATCTGGGCGGTCAGGACGGGGCGCAGGACGCCGTGCGCGAACGACGAGATCACGGTGATCCCGACGAGGAACAGCAGGTTGTCGGCGGGGGCCTGGCTGAGCAGCGCATAACCGACGATGCCGGAGATGAAGCCCGCGACCGTCAGCTTGAGCTCGCCGTACTTCTTGACGAGGCGCCCGAGGAGGCCGCCCTGCAGGAGGATGCCGAGGAAGCCGGCGAACGTGAACAGGTAGCCGACCTCGGTCGCGGTCCACGGCACGCCGTCGCGCGTGAAGCGGCGCTCGGCGAACAGCGCGAAGCCGCTGAAGAAGCACGAGAACGCGAACGAGAACAGCACGAACTGCAGGAACAGCGAGCGCAGCGCCGGGCGGCCGAAGTACTCGGCGTACGTCGCCCAGTCGAACGCGCCGGGGCGGCGGCCGCCGGGTCCGGGGTTCGGGTCGGCGTCCTGCGGCGGCTTCTCCGAGGTGAGCAGCAGCGCGGTCGCGGCGATCGACAGGAGCGAGAGCAGTGCCGCCGCGAGGAAGGGCACGTGCATGCCGAGGATGTTCTCGTACGTGTTGAGCCAGCCCCCGAGGCCGGGCCCGAACATGAAGCCGATGCCGAACGCGACGCCGATGACGCCGAACGCCTTCGTGCGGTTCTCGGGCTTCGTGTGGTCGGAGATGTAGGCCTGCGCGAGCGACAGGTTGCCGGCGGTGAGGCCGTCGAGGATGCGCCCGACGAACACCATCCACAGCGCGGTCGCGGAGCCGAGCAGGATGAAGCCGGCGAACGTGCCGACCTGGCTGATGAGGAGCAGGCGCTTGCGGCCGTAGGTGTCGGAGAGCTTGCCGATGATCGGCGTCGACAGGAGGGAGCACACCGCGTACACCGAGACCACGAGCGTCGCGATGAGCGGCGTCGCCCCGAAGCTCTCGGAGTAGAACGCGAGGAGCGGGATCACGATCGTGAAGCCGAGGACGTCGACCAGCACGATCAGGAAGATCGGCAGGAGCGGGGACCGCTTGCTCATGCGCCGCGGCAGGATAGCGAAACGGGGGCGGGCGCATAGTCGGTAGGTCCCCAATCGACGCGGACCTGCGTTACGCTCGGGGTCATGGGTCTTCGCGCGATCGCGCTGGTCGCCCTCCTCGCGTTCGGGACCGCCGGCTGCTTCGGCTACAACCGCGGCGCCAAGGGTTGGTCCTACGTCGGGAACTCGATCCTGATCCTCGGCGGCGGCGGCATCATCGCCGCCGATCAGCTGAACAAGGAGAAGCCCGGCAACAACGTCATGCCGCTCCCGAACCAGCCGCCGCAGTACGACCCGCCGTTCTCGGGAGCGCTGCTCGCCGGCGTCATCCTCGCGACCGCCGGCCTCGTCGGGATCCTGTTCAACGCCACCCGCCCGACGGTGAACACGTCACGGTGATCTGAGCGTCACGCTTCAGAATCCTGAATTGTGGGGTCGGGGTAGGTCGGGTCAGCTCGCGCACTCGCCGTCGCCGCTCTGCACCTCGAAGGCGGCGGTCTCGCCGAGGTCGATGAAGTCGGCCTCGGTGGCCTCGGCCTCGGCGAGGTCGACGAGGTCGGCGATCAGGGCCTTGAGGGCGTCGGTGGCGACGGTGGCCCAGAAGGCGTGCGAGCGCGCGCCGGAGGCGACGTAGAAGTCGAGGAGCCGCTCGACGGCGGCGGCGGCGCGGCGCGCGGGGACCTTGCCGATCAGGCGGCCGAACTCGGCGCGGTCGGAGAGGATGCCGCCGCCGACGTAGACGAGGTACTGCGGCGCGGGGCGGCCGCCGACCTTGCGCATGCCGCCCTGCAGGCCGATGCCGGCGATGTAGTGCTGGCCGCAGCCGTGCGGGCAGCCGGAGACCTTGATGTCGAGCCCCTTCGCGGAGGCGGCGAGGTCGGGGCGGCGCGCGACGAGGTCGTCGATCAGCGACGTGAGCTGCGCGCCGAGGCCGCGCGACGCGGTGACGGCGAGCTTGCAGCTCGAGGCGCCGGGGCAGCTGGTGACGTCGGCGACGGTGTTCGCGCCCGTGCGCGCGAGGCCGAGCCGCGCGAGCTCGCGGTGCAGCGCGGGCAGGCGCGCGTCGGGGACGAAGCGCAGCACGAGGTTCTGCTCGTTCGTGGTGCGCAGCTCGCCCTCGCCGTAGGCGACGACGATCGGCGCGAGCGCGCGCAGCTGCTCGGCGGTGATGTCGCCGAGCGCGAGGCGGATCGCGACCGCGGAGAACCCGGGCTGCTTCTGCGCGCGCACGCTGTCGGTGCGCCACGCCTCGAAGCCGTCGCCCGGCTCGGCGACCTGCTGCAGCGTGCGGCGCAGCGGCGGCGGCTCCGGCTGCGGCGGCAGCTCGAGGCGCGTGCCGCCCTCGGCGCGGACGGTCGCGCGCTCGGCGCGGTACTCGGCGAGGAACGCGTCCTTGCCGATCTTGTCGATCGCCCACTTGAGGCGCGCCTTCGCGCGGTTGTGGCGGTTGCCGATGCGGTGGAACACGCGGATCACGGCGTCCGCGGCGTCGAGGAGCTCCGCCGCCGGGACGAAGTCCTCGACGACGAGCGCGCTGCGGCGCAGCGTCGACAGCCCGCCGCCGGCGAGCAGCTGGAACCCTCGTTCGCCGTCGCGCGTGCGCGCGAGGAAGCCGAGGTCGTTGATGAACGCCTGCGAGCAGTCGGTGCCGCAGCAGCCGCCGAGCGACGGCTTGAGCTTGCGCGGCAGCGTCGCGCTGAACGGGCCGCGCAGGAGGTGCCGCGCGAGCGCCTCGACGTACGGGCTCGGGTCGAACGGCTCGCCCTGCGCGACGCCGGCGTACGGACAGCACGTCCAGTTGCGCACGGAGTGGCCGCACGCCTCGCGCGTGGTGATGCCCGCGTCGGCGAGCTGGCGCAGCGCGAGCTCGACGTCCGCCGTCCGGACGAAGTGGTACTGCACGTTCTGGCGCGTCGTGACGTGGCCCTTGCCGCCGGCGAAGCGCTCGGCGATGTCGGCGAGCGCCTCGAGCTGCGCCGGCGTGACGAAGCCGCCGGGCAGCTTCGCGCGGATCATCATGACGCCGTCCTGGCGCTGGCCGTAGACGCCGTTGAGCAGGCGGAACGACCGCCACTCGTCGGCGGACAGCTCGCCGCGCTCGAACGCCTCGAGGCGCTCGACGAACAGATCGACGTCGGCGCGCCGGGCAAAGCCGAGCCGCGACGGTGCGGGAGATACCTCGACGCTCATACGGTCGTACTCCTTCTCCTGGCCGGCGCCGGCGCGGGCTCGCTGCGCGCGGCGGCGCCGATGCGATCCGCGAGGGCCACGGCGTCGCCGATCACGATGACGGCGGGCAGCTCGGTGACGAATGCGGCCTCGCCCAGCATCTCCAGCGTTCCGATCCACGTGATCGCGCCGGCGCGCGACGCGCCGTGGATCAGCGCCGCGGGCGTCGCGGGCGACCAGCCGCGCGCGACGAGCCGGGCGGCGATCGCCGCGCGGGCGGCGAGGCCCATGAGCACGACGACGGTCATCGCGCCGGGCGCGATCCCGTCGAGGATGGGCGCATACGCCGCCTCCGCGTGCCCCGACACCACGACGAACCCGGTCGCGATCCCGCGGTGCGTGACCGGGATGCCGGCGAGCGCCGGCGCCGCGAGCGCCGACGACACCCCGGGCACCACCTCGTACGCCACGCCGGCCTCCTCGAGCGCGATCGCCTCCTCGCCCCCGCGCCCCAGCACGAACGGGTCCCCGGCCTTCAGGCGCACCACCCGCTGCCCGCGCCGCGCGGCCCGGATCATCAGCTGGTGGATGTCGGCCTGCTCGATCGAGTGCCGCCCCGCACGCTTCCCGACGAAGAACCGCTGCGCCTTCGGCGCGAGCTCCAATAGCTCACCGTCGACGAGCGCATCGTTCAGCACGAGGTCCGCCTCGCGCAGCCTCCGCAGCCCCCGCACCGTCAACAGCTCCGGATCCCCCGGCCCCGCGCCGACGAGCGACACGAACCCGCTCACGGCTCGACTCCGACGACGGCGGGCTGGTGCCGCGCCCTGCCAGTTGCAGCGGACACAGCACACAGCGCCTTCTGGGGAGCCGCGACATCGCGCTGTGCGCTGCGGGTACCGGAACTGGAAGACTTCGGCGGGAGCTCGAGGGCCCTGCCAGCTGCAGCGGATACAGCACACAGCGCCTTCTGGGGAGCCGCGACATCGCGCTGTGCGCTGCGGGTGACGGAGCTGGGAGTCCATGGTGAGATGTCGCTCTTCACGAACGGCTCCAGAACTGCAGCCAGGTGTCGCTGTGCTCGGGTGGGAGGTGTTCGTGGTCGAGCTGGACGGCGGACCAGAAGTCGTCCCAGGTCCGGACGGGGCGCAGCCAGTGCCAGAGCTTGGCGAGCATCAGGCGGTCCTCGGGTAGAGGCGCTCGAGGGCGCGGAGGAGGAGGGGGCGGCGATCGGAGAGGGGGATGCGGGCGGCGCGCCAGGCGGTGCGCTCGGCGGCGGCGACCTCGGCCCAGCGGGCGAGGTCCTCCGGGAGGAGGGCGTCGAGGGCCTCGCGCACGAGGCCGGCGAGGGCGGGCGCGAGGCCGCCGGTGGACACGGCGATCGCGACGTCGCCGCGGCGCACGACGCCGCCGAGGTAGGCGCTCGCCGAGGCCGGATCGTCGACGGCGTTGCAGAACAGGCCGCGCGCGGCGGCGGCCGCCGCGACGACGCGGTTCACCTCCGGCGTCGCCGCGGCCACGACCCAGCGCGCGCCCGCGAGGTGACCGGCGACGAACTCCTGCTCGATCACGGTCGCCCGCCGGCGGATCCCGTCGGTGACCTGCGGCGCGACGACGGTGACGCGCGCGCCGGCGGCGAGCAGCCCGTCGAGCTTGCCCTCCGCGACGCGACCGCCGCCGACGACGACCACCGGCACGCCGGTGAGCCGCAGGAACACCGGGTACAGCATCAGGCCTGCGCCGTCGTCGCGTGGGTGGACTTGCCGTTCGCTCCCGCGTGCGCATCCAGCGGCGCCGCCGCGATCAGGCCCTTGCCGCGCAGGACGCCGAGGATCTTCGCGACGCTCTCGGCGACCGACTCGCGATCGGTGCGCACCTCGAGGTCGGGCGACGCCGGCGCCTCGTACGGATCCGACACGCCGGTGAAGTGCTGCACCTCGCCCGCGAGCGCCTTCTTGTACAGCCCCTTCACGTCGCGCGCGACGAGCGCCTCGAGCGGCGCATTCGCGAACACCTCGACGAACGTGATGCCGCGCTGCTCGGCGAGCTCGCGCACCGCGCGCCGCGTCTCCGCGTACGGCGAGATCGCCGCGGTCACCACGCCGACGCCGTGCTGCGCGAGCGTGCGCGCCACGAAGCCGATGCGGTGGATGTTCGTGTCGCGGTCCTCCTTCGAGAAGCCGAGGCCCTTCGACAGGTGCGTGCGGACCTCGTCGCCATCGAGGATCTCGAGCCGGCGCTCGCGCGCGAGCTCCGCCGACAGCGCGTTCGCGAGCGTCGACTTGCCGGCGCCCGACAGCCCCGTGAACCACAGGATGAAGCCCCCGGCGGTGGCCTTCGGCGCCGTCGCGACCGCGGCCGCCGCCTCGCGCTGGTGCCCCAAGGGCACTTGCTCGCCTTGCGGCTCGCCGGCGTAATGTGCGCGCAAGATCTCGGCGATCTCCGGGCGCGTGAACTCCTTCGGGAGGTGGCCGCCGGCCTTGAGCGTCTCGCGGACCTTCGTGCCCGACAGCTCGACGCGCGCGCCCTTGTCGTGCGGGCACGTGCGCGCCGACGCGAGGTTGTCGCACGCGCGGCAGAAGAACGTCGGCTCGAACTTGAGCGGCGCGACGCCGACGTCGGCGCGCGGGAACGTCTCGAAGATCTCCTGCGCGGCGAGCGGCGGATAGAACGATCCGACGCCGGCGTGGTCGCGCCCGACGATCAGCTGATCGATGCCGTAGTTCTTGCGCACGAGCGCGTGGAACAGCGCCTCCTTCGGGCCCGCGTAGCGCATCGCCGCCGGGAACGCAGCGAGGATCGTCCGCTGCGCCGGGTAGTAGCCGGCGATCAGCGCCTCGTACGCCGCGAACCGCACCGCCGCCGGCACGTCGTCGGACTTCGTCTCGCCGACGAGCGGGTGGATCACGATGCCGTCGCTGACCTCGAGCGCGAGCTTGGTCAGGTGCTCGTGCGCGCGGTGGATCGGGTTGCGCGTCTGGAACCCGGCGACGCGTTTCCACCCGCGCTGCTCGATCTCCGCACGCAGCCGGCGCGGCGTGAGCCGGTGCTTCGCGAACGGCAGGTCCTCCGGCAGCGGCAGCACCTCGACGGTGCCGCCGACGAGCCGCGCCGGCCGCGCGAGCGTGTACGCGACGCCCGGGTGCGACGGGTCGCGCGTGCCGTACACGGCGTCGAGCTCGCGCTCGGTGTCGCGCGCGTAGACGTCCGTCACCGTCAGCACGCCCCACAGGCGGCCGGAGAGGAGCGAGGGTCCGGAGGAGCCGCCGGCGGAGGACCCGAGCGGTGGAGCGATCAGCGCCAGCTGCACACCGGGCGCGGCCGCGACGTCGTCGCCGATCGCGAGCGTGAACGGAAACGGCCACACGGTGCCGTCGGCGAGGCGCGTGCCCGCGAGGATCGCCTCGTAGTCCGCGCGGCCGACGAAGCCGGTCAGCGGCGACGCCGCGCCGATCGCGATGAGCTCCAGGTCCGCGAGCTCGCGCGCATCGAGCGCGATCGCGGGGAGGGCCTTGGCCCGCGTGCGCAGCGCCTCGGGATCCGTGGTGATGCGGTCGACGAGCGCGCCGCCGTGAGGTGCAACGAGAGTCATGTTCCTTGTTCCTTCGTCGTATGGAGGCCGCATTCGTTCTTCGCGGCACCGCGCCACCGGCCGGCGCGCGGATCTTCTCCCGGAGCGACCGCCGACGTGCAAGGCCGGCAGCCGATCGATGGATAGCCGCGCTCGTGGAGCGGGTTGTACGGGACGTCGTGCGCGTAGATGTGCCCCCACACGTCGTGGTGGGCCCACCCGACGAGCGGGTTCACCTTCACGAGGCCGAACTTGCGGTCGGCCTCGATCGCGCGCGCGCCGGCGCGCTCGGCGGTCTGGTCGCGCCGGATCGCCGTGATCCACGCCTCGAACGGCGCGAGCGCGGCGCGCAACGGCTGCACCTTGCGCAGCTCGCAGCAGCGATCCGCGTCGCGCTCCCACAGGCGCGGCCCGTGGACGAGCGCCTGCGCGTCGATCGTCTGCGCGGGGCGGACGGCGCGGATCTCGATGCCGTAGCGCGCCTCGAGCGCGCGCCACAGCTCGAGCGTCTCGGGGAACAAGACGCCGGTGTCGAGCGTGAACACGTCGACGCGCAGCCCGGCGCGCGCGATCAGATCGATGATCACGCAGCCCTCGGCGCCGAAGCCCGTCGCGAACGTCAGCCGCGCGCCGAACCGCTCGCTCGCCCACGCCAGCACCTCGGGCGCCGGCTTCCCCTCGAGCAACGCCGCGGCCTCGTCGAGCTCGTCCGGTCGCGCGAGCACCGCATCCGTCATAACGGATACATGTCTAGCGCGATAACGGACGACCTGTCAACGATAACGGATAAGCGGTGTCAACCCTGGCGCTTGAGCTGGGTGATCGCGTCCTTCGCGCGCTTGCGATCCGGGTCGTTCTTCGGCGCGAGCTCGAGAAACTTCTCGTAGTGCTCGATCGCGAGCTTGGTCTTGCGCTTCGCCGCGTAGACGACGCCGAGCGTGAGGTAGTTCGACGCGGTCTTCGGATCGCGCTTCGTCGCCGACAGCAGCAGGTGCTCCGCCTCGTCGTACTGCTTGCGGTCGACGAACAGGAGGGCGAGCTTGGTGACCGCCTTGGGATACGGCGGGTCGAGGTCGACGGCCTTGCGGTACGCCGACAGCGCCTCGTCGATGCGCTCCTGGAGCCGGTAGATCTCGCCGTACGCGTACCAGTACAGCGACTCGTTCGGCGCGAGCTGCACGGCCTTCGACAGCGCGAGCTCGGCGTCGGCCTGCTTCTGCTGCTTGTTGAAGAGGAGGCCCATCTCGAAGTACGCGCGGCCGTTGCGCGGATCGAGCTCGAGCGCGCGGTCGAGGAACGCCTTGGACTCGTCGAACGAGTCCTGGTCGCGCAGCGCCGCACCGAGGTGCGTGTTCGCCATCGTGTTGTCGTCGAGCTTGACCGAGCTGCGCAGCTCGAGGACGGCCTCGTGCACGCGGCCGGGGACCTTGTGCAGCGCGATGCCGAGCCACATGTGGTGCGCGGCGTTGCCGGAGTCGATCGTGACCGCCTTGCGCAGCTCGTCGACGGCCTCGTCGAAGTGCTCCTGCAGGATCAGCGCGCGGCCCTTCTTCTCGTGGCCGACGCCCTCCTGCGGCACGAGCTCGAGCAGGCTGCCGGCGACGTCGAGCGCCTGGTCGATGCGGCCCATCGCGAGCAGCGTGTCGCAGTACAGCGCGTAACCCTTCGCGTCGGTGAGGTGCGTGTCGTAGTACGCCTTCGCGATCTCGAGCGCCTTCGCCGCGCGGCTCGTGTGGATGAGCAGCTGGACGCGCTCCTCGAGGATCGCGAGCTGCTTGCCGACGTCGTACGCCTCGGCGTAGTTGCGGTCGGCGGCCTCGACGTCGCCGTTCTTCGCGTCCTCGCGCGCCTGCGCGAGCAGCTTCTTCGCGTCGACGGCGCGGTCGGTCCTCACGACGACCTTCTCGGGCGGCTTGGGAGGTGTGCCGCACCCCGCGGCACCGGCGGAGAGTGCCAGCGACAGGGCCGTCCACCGGAGCGCGTCACGCATGGGGCCAAGCCTAACCGTGCCGGCGAGAGCGCGCCACTCGCCGCGGTCAGGACGCGGGCTTGCGCAGCGCGAGCATGACCGCGCCCACGATCATCGCGTTCGCGATCACCGTCGACGCGCCGAGCGGCTCGCCCGACAGCGCCGCGCCGAGCAGCACCGCGAGGATCGGGTTCACGTACGCGTAGCTCGTCGCGACGACGGGGCGCGCGTTGCGCAGGAGCCAGTTGTACGCGGTGAAGCCGAGCAGCGAGCCGGCGACGCACAGGTACGCGAGCGCGAGCCACGCCTGCGCGCTGGCGTCGAGGGGCAGCCGCTCGCCGTGCGCCGCGGCGATCGCCGCGAGCGCGACGCCGCCGGTGATCATCTGCATCGCGGGGAACATGAACGTGTTCTGCGCCGCGTGCATGCGGCGCGACAGCAGCGAGCCCGCCGCCCAGCAGATCGGCGATGCGACGAGCAGCGCGACGTGCAGCGGCTCGCCGGCGAGCGCGGGCCCGCCCATCAGCACGACGACGCCGGCGAAGCCGAGCGCGAGCGACAGCCACTCGCGGCGCGTCGGGCGCACGCCGGTGAACGCACCGAGGACGCCGACCCACAGCGGCATCGTCGCGCACACGACGGCCGCGCCGCCCGACGACACCGACGTCTCGGCCATCGAGACGAAGCCGTTGCCGCCGACGCACAGGAGCACGCCGATCGGCAGCGTGTGCAGCCACGTGCGCGCGCGCGGGAACGCGACGCCGCGCCGGAGCGCGATCACCATCAGCACGATCCCGGCGACGACGAAGCGCAGGCTCGACTGGAGGAACGGCGGCAGCTCGACGACCGCGATGCGGATCGCCAGGTACGTCGAGCTCCAGATGACGTAGACGGCGGCGAGGGCGAGGAACAGGCGCATGTCGAAACCGCCGCGTGGAAGCTCACGCGGCGAAGCGGCGACCAGCATAGGCCGAGAAGCATGCGGCACCGGCGCGAGCAGCACAGTCACAAGGACCGCGGTCCTGTACCAGTACAGACCGTCTGTGCTGCTCGGGGGTCCTTGAACTGTGCTGGTCGATCTGGAAGCGGAGCGCTACAGTCCCGGTTCAGGAGGATCACGTGGTGGCACCTGGTGGCTTCCTCTACGAGCACCTGGCCGACGAGCTCGGCCAGGCGATCGACCGCGGCGCCCTGCGCGCCGGCGACCGCCTGCCGTCGGTGCGGCGGCTCGCGCAGGAGCGCAGCGTGAGCGTCGCCACGGTGCTCGAGGCGTACATGCGGCTCGAGAACGCCGGGCTCATCGAGGTGCGCCCGAAGTCCGGCCACTTCGTGCGGCGCCGCGCGCTGCTCACGGCGGAGCCGCGCACGCCGCGGGCGTGCACGACGCCGTCGCGCGTGACGGTGTCCGACGCCTACACGAAGATCCTGCAGGCGATGCGCGACCCCGAGCTACTGCCGTTCGGGTGCGCGACGATCGATCCGTCGTACCTGCCGATCGCCGCGCTCAACCGCATCATCACGCAGGTCACGCGCGAGATGACGACGATCGGCGCGCGCTACGAGGGCGCGCCGGGCCTGCTCACGCTGCGGCGGCAGATCGCGCGGCGCGCCGTCGACACCGGCGTCGCGCTCTCCGACGACGACGTGTGCACGACGATCGGCGCGACCGAGGGGCTGTCGCTGGCGCTGCGCGCGATCGCGCGGCCCGGCGACGTGATCGCCGTCGAGTCGCCGGCGTACTTCGGCGTGCTGCAGGCGATCGAGCTGCTCGGCATGCGCGCGCTCGAGATCCCGGCGAACCCGCGCACCGGCCTCGACGTCACCGCGTTCGAGGAGACGCTGCGCACGCAGCCGGTGCGCGCACTCGTCGTGGCGCCGACGGTGTCGAACCCGCTCGGCTCGATCATGCCCGACGACGAGCGCGAGCGGCTCGTGCGCATCGCGCGCCGCAACGACGTCCCGATCATCGAGGACGACGTCTACGGCGAGCTCGTGTTCGACGGGTCGCGGCCGCGGCCGCTGCGCGCGTTCGCGAACCCGTCGGAGGACAGCCACGTCGTGCTCGTCAGCTCGGTCAGCAAGACGCTCGCGCCGGGCTACCGCGTCGGCTGGATCGCGGGCGGCCGCTGGCACGACCAGATCGTGCGCATCAAGTACAGCCAGTCGCTCGCGTGCCCGACGCTGCCCGGCATGGCCGTCGCCGAGTTCCTCGAGTCGGGCGGCTACGATCGCCACCTGCGCCGCCTGCGCGCGGCCGTCGCGGGCAACGTCGAGCGCTACCGCGAGGCGATCGCGACGCAGTTCCCCGACGGCACGCGCGTGTCCGCGCCGCGCGGTGGGTTCGTGCTGTGGGTCGAGCTGCCGCCGGGCGTCGACGCGCTCGCCCTGCACGAGGCCGCGCTCAAGCGACGCATCGTGGTCGCGCCGGGCCCGCTGTTCTCGGCGCGCCAGCGCTTCGCAAACTTCATTCGCGTCTCAGCCGGGATGCCGTGGTCGGATCGCGTCGCCGAGGGCATCCGGACCCTCGCGCGGCTCGTCGCGCGCGATTGACCGAGCGCATGCGCACATGCGAGACCCGACGACAAAGACGACGAAGACGACAAGAAGACGGAGGTTTCTCCGCCGGCGGGAGCAACCGCCGACTGAGCACCTGAACGCACATCGCGTGCATCGGTGCGCCCTTCTGACAGGAATTCTCGTCGAAGGCCATCAACTGTAGGGATTCCGGAGTTCAGTTTCGGGTAACGTCCGCGGCGTATGCGTAGGCTGGCCTCGACGATCGTCCTCGCTCTCGCCGTGATGTCTTGCGGCGACAACTTCAACGTTCCGCCCGATGCGAAGTTGCCTCAATGCAGCGACGGCATCGACAACGACGGCGATGGCGACATCGACTATCCGCGCGACCTCGGCTGCGACGACAGCAACGACGATAGCGAGGACAGCCCGGCGAAGCCGCAGTGCAGCGATGGGCGGGACAACGACGGCGACGGCAAGACCGACTTCCCGAACGACCCGGGCTGCATCAGCGCGCTCGCCGACGACGAGAGCGACGACTGCCCCAGCGGGCCGGGCTGCCCGCAGTGCGGCAACGGCATCGACGACGACGGCAACGGGTTCATCGACTTCCCCGCGGACCCGGGCTGCGAGTCGGCGGCCGACAACGAGGAGTTCCAGCACAACCCGGACGCGTGCGGCATGGGCCTGCTCGTCAAGGAGCTGCCGGCGAGCCTGACCGACACCGGCCTGTTCGACGGCAGCAGCATCTCGCAGATCATCTCGCCGTGCGGCGGCGGCGGCGGCTCGAGCGGCGTCGCGTACGAGCTGCACCTCACGATGCCGCAGGTCGTCGTCGCGACGACGACGGGCCCGTCGGACACCGTGATCGACATCCGCAGGGCGAACTGCCAGGCCCCCGAGTCCCACATCGCGTGCAACGACGACATCTCCCCGACGAACCGCAACTCGCGGGTCGTGCAGTCGCTGCCGGCCGGCTACTACTACCTCATCGTCCAGGGCCACGACTCGTCGGTGCTCGGCCCCTACACGATCACGGTGGAGCTGTTCGGCGGTGAGGGCACCTCCTGCCAGCAGACCAGCGACTGCGGCCCGACGCTCGTGTGCCGCGTGCCGCTCGGCGGGACCGACAAGAAGTGCCTGCCGCACGTGTGCGCCGACAACGTCGACGAGGACGGCGACGGCCACGTCGGCTACCCGACGGATCCGGGCTGCGATAGCCCGGAGGACGACGACGAGAGCGACGACTGCCCGAACGGCCCGAACTGCCCCGAGTGCGGCAACGGGATCGACGACGACGGCGACGGCCTCATCGACTACCCGAACGATCCGGCGTGCACGGCGGCGTCGTCGCGCAGCGAGGCGTGCAACGGCGAGGAGGACCCGATCGTGCGCATCGTCGGGGCGCAGACGCTCTCGACCCTCGTCGGCGCGCACGACAACCACAACCCGTCGTGCGGCGGCGAGCTCGGCCCGGACCGCATCTTCACGATCTCGCTGCCGAAGATGCGGAGCCTGACCGTCGACACGATCGGGTCGTCGTTCGACACGCTGCTGTCGATCATGACGGCGGCGTGCAGCGAGCCGAGCCTCGCGTGCGACGACGACAGCGGCGGCAGCGGCAACACGTCGAAGATCACGCTCACGAACCTCGCGGCGGGCGGGTACACCATCGCCGTCGACGCGTTCAGCGGCAACACGACGGTGGGCGCGTTCCGGGTCAACGTCACCGGCGTGATCGACATCGGCGGCGCCTGCGACCCGACCTCGACGCTCGGCGGCGCGCTCGCGTGCCCGTCGACCAGCACGTGCGCCGGCCCGGCCGGCCAGCAGGTCTGCCAGGCGCCGGCATGCTCCGACGGGATCGACAACGACGGCGACGGCAAGATCGACTTCCCGAACGACCCGGGCTGCGCCAGCGTCGATGGCCCCAGCGAGGTGGACGACTGCCCGAATGGCCCGAACTGCCCGCAGTGCGCCGACGGGATCGACAACGACGGCGACGGTCAGATCGACTACCCGAACGACACCAGCTGCACCTCGGCCTCGGGCAACTCGGAGGCGTGCACCGGCGAGCAGGACCCGATCGTGAACATCACGACCGGCACCACGCTCGGCACGCTCGTCGGGGCGCACGACGACCACCCGGCGTCGTGCGGCTCGTCGTTCTCGAGCGGCGTCGACAAGATCTTCACGCTCCGGCTGCCGCAGATGGCGACGCTCACGCTCGACACCGAGAACTCGGTCGTCGACACCGTGCTGTCGTTCATGACGTCGTCGTGCCAGGAGCCGGCGATCGAGTGCGACGACGACGACGGCGTGTCCCCGGGCGCCTCGCTGATCGAGCGCACGAACGTCGCGGCCGGTGACTACACGATCGCCGTCGACGCCTTCTCCGCGACGACGACGCTCGGCACGTTCCAGCTGCACGTCTCGGGCACGATCGCGAACGGCGCCAGCTGCGAGGGTCCGCTCGCGGCGTCGGGCGCGATCCGCTGCGCGACGAGCGCCACGTGCGCCGGCCCCGCCGGCATGCGGGTGTGCGTGCCGGCGGCATGCAGCGACGGCATCGACAACGACGGCGACGGCAAGATCGACTACCCGAACGACCCGGGCTGCGACCTGCCCGGCGACACGAGCGAGGAGGACACGTGCCCGGGCGCCGGCTGCCCGCAGTGCGGCGACGGCGTCGACAACGACGGCGACGGCAACATCGACTTCTCGCTGGACAAGAGCTGCTGGGCCGCGTCGGCGCCGAACGAGGCGTTCTGCAACGCCGAGAACGACCGCGCGCTGTTCATCTTCCAGCCGGTCACGACGTTCTCGACGGCCACCGCGACGAACGACTTCGCGACGCAGACGTGCCAGAGCAACGCCTCCGGGCGCGACGTGGTCTCCGCGATCACGCTGCCGGTCCCCGTGGCGGCGCTGCGGATCGACACGGATCTGGCGAGCTTCGACACGATCCTGTCGGTGCGCGACCAGGCGTGCGGCACCCAGCTCGGATGCGACGACGACGGCGGCGAAGGCACGCGGTCCCTCCTGACCGTGAACAACATCGCCGCCAACACGACGCTCGCGATCCTCGTCGACGGGTTCAACGGCCAGTCGGGCACCGTCGTCCTGCGCGTGAAGGGCACCGTCGCGAACGGCACGGCGTGCACGCACCCGCTGTTCACGGCGGGAGTCCTCGCGTGCACGGGCGCGGCGACGTGCTCGCCGGTGACCGGCACGTGCCAGTGATGGCGCGCGCCTACAGGCGATAGCCACCGCGCCAAGCGGTGGGCGCGGTGGTATCAACGCGCCCATGCAGCTTTCGTCTCTGAAGATCATCATCACGGGTGCGGCGCAGGGGATGGGGGCGCACTTCGCGCACCGCCTGGCCGAGGCCGGCGCCTCCGTCGCCGCCGGCGACGTCAAGGAGGAGGGGCTCGCCGCGCTCGTCGAGAGCACGAAGGGTCTCCCGGGGAAGGTCCACGCGCGCAAGCTCGACGTCTCGAGCGAGGCCGACGTCGGCGCGTTCGTCGACTGGGCGCACGGCGCGATGGGCGGCCTCAACGGCCTCATCAACAACGCCGGCATCCTGCGCGACGGCCTCCTCGTGAAGAAGGACCGCACGAGCGGCGAGGTCACCAAGCTCACGAAGGACCAGTGGGACGCCGTGATCGGCGTGAACCTCACCGGCGCCGCGCTCATGGTGCGCGACACCGTCGCGAAGATGGTGACGACCGAGCAGGGCCCGGGCGTGATCGTCAACATGTCGTCGGTCGCGCGCCACGGCAACCGCGGCCAGTCCAACTACACCTCCGCGAAGGCCGCGCTCGCCGCGAACTGCGTCACCTGGTCGCGCGAGTTCGCCCCGTTCAAGATCCGCGTCGGCGCGGTCGCCCCCGGCATGATCGAGACGCCGATGACCCAGGGCATGAACCAGAAGGCGCGCGACGCCCTCGTCGCGAACATCCCGGTCGGCCGCATCGGCATCCCCGAGGACATCTGGCTCGCCGTCAAGTTCGTGCTCGAGTGCGACTACTTCAACGGCCGCACGGTCGACGTCGACGGCGGCCTGAGCATGTAACGGGTCGCCGCGGGATCAGCGGCGCCGGAGCTCGATGCGTCACCACGGTCGCGCAGATCGCGGCGGCGGTCGTCGTGTGCGCGCTCGCGACCGCGCTCCCGTCCGATCTCGTACGATGGCGCCGTGGTCGCGCGGATCGCTGCGCTCGTCGTCGTGGGTGCGCTCGCGGGTGCGCTCGCGGGCGCCGTGCGTGCGGATGGCTTGCGCGAGGGGCTCCACGCCGACGACCCGCGCGGCGTGGCGGCGGCGGTCGCGGCGATCGAGCAGGCTCCGGCGGGGACGCCGGAGCTGGCGGATACGCTGTTCGCGGCCGCGCGCGCGTGCGAGGACACGCTCGCGGATCCGGCGCGGGCGCTGCGCCTGTACGAGCGGATCCTCGCCGAGGAGCCCGATGCGCGGGTGGCGACGGCGGCGGCGCGGCGCGCGGAGCAGCTGCGGGGGCGCGTCGGCGGGCACGAGGAGCACGCGCGCGAGGCGGCCGACCTCGCGCGGCTCGTGGCCGAGGCCGAGCAGCGCCCGCTCGACGAGGTCGTGCGGCGCGCCGACGCCCTCGGCGCCGCGCCGTGGCCGGGGGCGCCGGAGGCGATGCTGTGGCTCGCCGACTGGCTGCGCCGCCACGAGCGGCTCGACGAGGCCGCGGCCCAATTCGATGCCGTGCTCGCGCGCTGGCCGGGGACGCCGCACGCGCTCGCCGCCCTGCGCGGCGGTGCCGGCGCGGCGCTCGAGGCGCATGACTGGGACCGCGCCGAGACCCTCGCGCTCCTGCTCCCCGACGGCGACGGCGACGGCGAGACCGTCGTGCGCCAGGACCTGCTCGACGGCGTCTCGCGCGGCCGGGGGCGCGCGCGCCTGCTCGTCCTCGCGTGGCTCGCCGTCGCCGCCGTCGTCGCCGGGCTCGCCGCGTCGCTCGCCGAGGCGACGCTCCGCGGCGGCCGCACGTGCCTCCGCTGGCGGCCGCCCGTCGAGGTGCTCTACCTCGCGCCGATCGCCGCCGTCCTCGTCGGCGTCGCCTTCACCACCCACCCGCTGATCGCACCCGCCGTCGCGCTCCTCGTCGGCGGCGCGCTCACCCTCGCGTGGCTGTCCGGCGCCGCGCTCGACACGCTCCGCGCCCGCGGCCGCGCCCACCACGCGCGCGCGATCCTCCACCTCGTCGCCTGCATGATCGCGACCGCCGCGCTGTTCTACATCGCCCTCATGCGCGACGGCCTCCTCGACCTCGTGATCGAGACCGTCCGCTTCGGGCCCGAGTAGCTCAGCGCTTGACGGTCGCGAGCTTCGGCGCCTGCAACGGCACCAACCTCAGCGCGGGCTGGCCGAGGCCGCCTGCGGACGGCGCGCGGAAGCGATCGATGCGCAGGCGGAGGTTGTTCGGGCTGTCGGCGGCCTTCATGGCCTCGCTCTCGTCGATGCGGCCGACCATGACGAGGTCGAACAGCGCGTTGTCGAACGTGCAGCAGCCCTCGTTCACGCTCTGCTCCATCGCGTCCTTGATGACGTCGGTCTCGCCGCGCTTGATGAGCTCGCGGATGCGCGGCGTGTCGAGCATGATCTCGAGCGCGGCGGCGCGCCCGTTGCCGATCAGCGACGGCACGAGGCGCTGGGAGATCACCGCGCGCAGGTTCATCGACAGCTGCAGGCGGATCTCGTGCTGGCGCGCGGGCGGGAAGAAGTTGAGGATGCGCTCGAGCGCCTGGTTCGCGTTGTTCGCGTGCAGCGTCGACACGCACAGGTGGCCGGTCTCCGCGAACGCGATCGCCATCTCCATCATCTCGGCGTCCCGGATCTCGCCGATCAGGATCACGTCGGGCGCCTGGCGGAGCGCGTTCTTGAGCGCGTCCTTGTACGACAGCGTGTCGAGGCCGACCTCGCGCTGCGTGACGATGCACTTCTTGTGCGGGTGCACGAACTCGACCGGATCCTCGACGGTGATGATGTGTCCCGTCTCCGCCGTGTTGCGGTGATCGATCATCGCGGCGAGCGTCGTCGACTTGCCGCTGCCCGTGCCGCCGACGACGAGCACGAGCCCGCGCTTCTGCCCCATCACGCGCGCGATCGCGGGCGGGTGACCGAGGTCGGAGAGCGTCTTGATCTGCGTCTTCACGAGGCGCACGACGATGCCGGGCGCGCCGCGCTGCCGGAACAGGTTCGCGCGGAAGCGGCCGCGCGTCCCGAGCGCGAGCGCGATGTTCATCTCGAGCTTGTGCTTGAACTCGTCGCGCTGCGCCTGCGTCATCAGCGAGTCCGCCATCACCGCGATCGCGTCGGCCTCGACGACCTGCTTCGCCGGATAGCCGACGCCGTCGATGCGGAACACCGGCGGGCTGCCGGCGGTGATGTACAGGTCCGAGGCCTCGACCTTGAGCATGTGCTCGAGCAGGCCGCGCAGCCCCGGATCCCACTTCGCCTCGGGCGCGCTCACCGCGACACCGCCTGGCGCTCGAGCGCCGCCATCATGTCGGGCATCCGCTTGCGCGCCTCCTCGATCGCGACGACGCCGCGCTGGATCAGATCGGTCACCGCGGCCTCCATCGTCTGCATGCCGGCGCGCCCGCCGACCTGCATCGCCGACGGGATCTGGTGGGTCTTGCCCTCGCGGATCAGGTTGCGCACCGCCGAGGTCCCGACGAGGATCTCGAGCGCCGCGGCGCGTCCGCCGCCCTGCTTCGCGAGCAGCATCTGCGTGCACACGCCGAGCAGCGACTCGCTCAGCATCGCGCGCACCTGGTTCTGCTGCGCCGGCGGGAACACGTCGACGAGGCGGTCGACCGTCTTCGCCGCGCTCGAGGTGTGGACCGTCGCGAACACGAGGTGGCCCGTCTCCGCCGCCGTCAGCGCGAGCGAGATGGTCTCGAGGTCGCGCAGCTCGCCGACGAGGATCACGTCGGGGTCCTCGCGCAGCGCGCCGCGCAGCGCGGCGTTGAACGACAGCGTCTGCGTGCCGACCTGGCGCTGGTTGACCAGCGAGCGCTTCGGCCTGTGCACGAACTCGATCGGATCCTCGAGCGTGAGGATGTGACCGGCCATCGTCTCGTTGATGTAGTCGATCATCGCGGCGAGCGTCGTCGACTTGCCGCTGCCCGTCGGGCCCGTCACCAGCACGAGCCCCTTCTCCTCGTCGCACAGGTGGCGCAGCACCGGCGGCAGGCCGAGCTCGTCGAAGCGCGGGATCTTCGTCGGGATCGTGCGGAACACGGCGCCCTCGCCGCGGTTCTGCACGAACACGTTGACGCGGAAGCGCAGGTCGTCG
This sequence comes from Deltaproteobacteria bacterium, assembly GCA_019637375.1. Lineage (GTDB taxonomy): Bacteria > Myxococcota_A > Polyangia > Haliangiales > Haliangiaceae > JABFXX01. The sequence goes on from JAHBVW010000039.1 coordinate 25,794, forward strand.
TCGAGCGCGAACGCGAAGTCCGCCTCGAGCTTCTCCTGGAACGTGCGGCGCTGCGCGTCGTTCATGACGTCGAAGATCAGCGCGTGCGTGTCCTCGGGCGTGAGCGCCGGCATGTCGACGCGGTACATGTCGCCGTGGACGCGCATCATCGGCGCCTCGCCGGCGGAGAGGTGGAGGTCGGACGCCTTCTGCGCGACCGCGAACCGCAACAGCGCGCTGATCGACGTCATCGCGGCAGCTTCCCGGTCGGCATCGGCAGCTTGCGATCGCGCACCTCGGTCACGCTCGCGACGTGCGCCTTCATCACGTAGGCGGTGCGCTCCTCGCGGTGGACCTCGAAGTACGGCGCCTCGAGGTTCAGGTGATCGGTGGTGCGCGCGTTCGCCGTCATCGGCGTCCAGCGCAGCTCGCCCTCGACGGTGCCACCGCTGCGCAGCTTCACGATCGCGCGCTGCTTCTCGACGGGCAGGCCGTCGTCGTCGGCGGCGGGCGGGCGCGCCGGCACCTCGAGGCACGCGATCGCCGCGCGCGCGAACAGGCACACGCGGCCGTCGCGCACCATCGGGATGAACTGCGCCGTGCCGTCGAGGAGCCGCGCGAGATCCTCGCCACCGGGGAGGAACAGCATCACCTCGGCGCGCTCGCCGTCGTGGAGGATCAGCGTCGCCACGAGGTTGTCGACCGGCATCCTCAGGATGACCTGCGACCGGGCCATGTTCGCCGACATCACCGGGTGGATCGGCCGCCGCGCGCGGACTTTCAGGTGCGCTGCGCCGCGTCAGCTGCAAGTGCCCGCAGGCACAGCCGAAACAAAGCTGCATCCAATTTCGCGCGGCCGGCGAAGTGGTGGGTACGAGCGACACGGGTTCCTGGATCGGGAGCCTCGCTCGCAACGACTTTCGGAGGCTCGATGAAGATTCGCATTCGCACGGCGTTCGGTCTCGGTTCGGTGTTCGCACTCGGCGCGTGTGGCGTCACCGTGGACGAGGGCCCCTCGGCCCGCGTGCGCGTCGCCCACCTGGCGCCGGATGCACCCGCGGTCGACTTCTGCCTCGCGGCGGCCGGCAGCGGCGAGTTCACCGGCCCGGTGCTCGCCGGGGCGGGTGGCCGCGACGGCCTGGCGTACACGAAGGTCACGAAGTACCTCGACGTCCCCGCGGGCGCGTACGACGTGCGCCTCGTCGCGCCGGGCGCCGCGAGCTGCAACGCGTCGCTCGCCGGGCTGCCCGACTTCACGGGCCTGCCCGCGCTCGCCGACGGCTCGGCGACGACGATCGCCGCGGAGGGCCTCGTCGCCGGTGGCGCCGCGCCGTTCGGGCTGCGCGCGTACAGCGACGAGGGCACGATCCCCGCCGGCAAGGCGAAGCTGCGCTTCATCCACGCGTCCCCCGGCACGCCGAACGTCGACGTCGGCCTCGGCGGCGGCGCGGTGTTCACGCCGGTGTTCACCGACATCGCGTTCGGCACGGCCGAGGACCACGACCACGGCTACATCGCGACCGACGCGCTCTCCGGCGTCGAGATCTCGGCGCGCGCCACCGGCGCGACGACGGACGCGGTCGCGATCAGGCCCGTCGACCTGCCCGCGGGCGCGCTCGTCACGGCGTTCGCCGTCGGCGTCCTCGGCGACGCGCAGGCGCCGCTGCGCGTGCTCGTGTGCAACGACAACCAGGAGCAGGGGCTCGAGACGGTGTGCGCGCTCACCGGCGGGGCGCCCGAGCGCGCGCGCGTCCGCATCGCGCACTGGTCGCCGGATGCGCCGGCGGTCGACATCTGCATCGCGCGCAGCGGCGGCGCGTTCGGGCTGCCCGTGCTCGCGTCGCTCGGCGGGCGCCTGGGCCTCTCGTACCCGGAGGTCACGGCGTACGTCGACCTGCCGATCGACACGTACGACGTGCGCGTGATCTCGGCGACCGAGTCGACGTGCGACAACCCGGCGGCGCCCGACACGAACGGCCTCGCCGTGACGAAGGGCCTGACGGCGACCGTCGCCGCGATCGGCGACCTCGAGCGCTCGGGCGCCGCGATCGCCGACCCCGGCTTCCGCCTCGCCGTGTTCGCGGACTCGATGGACGTCGCCGCGAACAAGGGCAAGCTGCGCTTCATCCACGCGTCGCCGGGGACCCCGAACGTCGACGTCGGCCTCAACTCGGCGCACCTGTTCCTGCGCCTGTTCGGCAACGTCGAGTTCGGCAAGGTCGCGCAGCACGGCGGCATCGACATGCTCGGCTACCTCGAGGCGGATCCGTTCGCGAACACGGTGGTGTCGGCGCGCGTCACCGGCTCGTCCGTCGACGCGCTGATCCTGCCGCGCGTGAACCTGCCGGCCGGCGCGATCGCCACGGCCGTCGCGATCGGCGGCAAGACGGGGCAGGCGGCGAACCCGCTGCGCGTGCTCCTGTGCGTCGACAACGCGCCGACCGGCACGCTGTTCGCGCAGTGCTCGATCGCCCAGTGACGCGCGAGATCCGCTAGATTCCGCCCCGACCCCGCGATGCACGCCAGTCCCGACATGTCGCCGGCCGATGCGCCGCTCCTCGGTCGCGTCGCCGCGGGTGACGCGGCCGCGGTGCGCGAGTGCATCGCGCGCTACGGCGGCCTCGTGTACTCGCTCGCGCGGCGGAGCGAGGCGGGCGGCGACGTCGAGGACGCGGTCCAGGAGATCTTCCTCGACCTGTGGAAGAGCGCGCCCCGGTTCGACGCGAACATCGCGAGTGAGACGGCGTTCGTGGCGATGATCGCGCGGCGCCGGTTGATCGACCGGCGCCGGACGCGCGGCCGCCGCCCCTCGACGGATCCGGTGGCCGAGGTCCCGGCGATCCCCGACGAGGCCAACCTCCCGGATACGTGTGCGGAGGCCTCGCAGGCGGCGCGCGCCCTGGCGCGCCTGCGGCCGGAGCAGCGGCAGGTGCTGCTGCTGTCGATCTGCGGCGGCCTCTCGCACGGCGAGATCGGCGCCCAGACCGGGATGCCGCTCGGCACGGTGAAGGCCCACGCCCGGCGCGGACTTCTCTCGATCCGCGCGGCCCTCCTGGGCGTACAACAGGAGGACCTCCCGTGAAGCGCGAGCTGACCGAGACGCAGATGTTCCGCGCGCAGGACTTGCTGCTCGCGCGGGCCACGGTCGGCCTCAGCGATGCCGAGGCCGCGGAGCTCGCGGCGCTCGGCGCGGACGAGGACCTCTCGTTCGACCTCGCCGCCGCGGCGATCGACCTCGCCACGCTCGACCCGCGCGACCTCGAGGCGGGGCTGCCGCCGGGGCTCGCCGACAAGGTGCTCGGCGCCGCGGGTGTGCCGCCTGCCTCCATGTCGATGTCGTCGATCCCGACGACGCTCGCCGGCGTGATGCCGCCGCGCCCGCTGCCGGTTCGTCCGGCGGCCGGACCGCCGGAGGTCGCGCCGGTGACCTCGCTCGACGAGGCTCGCGCGAAGCAGCAGGGGAAGAAGCGCTCGCGCGCGGCGGTGATCGGGTGGCTCGCGGCGGCGGCGTGCCTGGCGCTCGCCGCCGGCGCGTGGCTGTGGGCGTCGGGGCAAAAGCCGGCGGATCAGGTCGCCACGGTCCCGGTCGAGCCGCCGCCCGCGGAGGCGCGCGCGAAGCTCCTCGCGTCCGCGAAGGATGCCGCGACGCTCGCGTGGACGGCGACGCCGGATCCCGCGGCGAAGGGCGCGACCGGCGACGTCGTGTGGAGCGCGAGCGAGCAGCGCGGCTACATGCGCTTCGTCGGCCTCGCGCCGAACGACCGCACGCAGCTCCAGTACCAGCTGTGGATCTTCGACAAGGACCGCGACGAGAAGTTCCCCGTCGACGGTGGCGTCTTCGACGTGTCGTCGACGGGCGAGGTGATCGTCCCGATCTCCGCCAAGCTCCGCGTCACCGACGCGACCCTGTTCGCGGTCACCGTCGAGAAGCCGGGCGGCGTCGTCGTGTCCAAACGCGAGCGCATCGTCGTGACGGCCGCGCCGCGCGCCTCCTGAGTCAAAAGCTCGTGGCGGGGGCGTGAGGACTCTGGGTAGAGTGACGGCGTGCGAAGTCGTGGACGGATCCTCGCCATCAAGTGGGGCATGAACCCGAACTCGTCGAGCCTCGGCGTCGACGTGACGTTCCTGCTCGTCGGGGCGACGGCGCTCGCGATGGTCACGCCGGTGATCGGCGTGCTGCTGCGGTGGCGGAGGCCGTTGGCGGTGGAGCCGACTCACGAGAAGGAGCCCCGATGAGGACAGCGAGGACAGCGAGGAGAGCGAGGATGGCGAGCATCGCGTGGACGATGGCGGTGGTGCTGGCGGCGTGCGGCGGCGGCAGCGACAAGCCCGAGGAGGCGCCGAAGAAGGTCGAGGGCGGCGGCGGGTCCGCCGAGGCCCCGGCGAAGCAGGCGGAGGCGCCGAAGAAGGAGGAGCCGGCGAAGAAGGAGGCGCCGAAGAAGCCCGAGCCCGCGCCGGTGACGTCGAAGGTCAAGGAGGCGCGCTGCGGCGAGCCGTGCCTGCTCCTGACCGACACGCCGCTCGACAAGCTCCTCGCGACCTACAAGACCGAGTGCAAGAAGGACACGAAGGAGCTCGGCTTCGAGAACTGCGACCAGCTCGACTACACGCGCAACTGCATCTACGCGGCGCACGGGTTGGTGTTCAAGAAGAAGAAGTGGAAGGTGTTCGAGAAGAAGGCGTGGTACGAGCCGGTCGCCGCGTTCAAGTCGGAGATCTCCGACCTCGAGCGCAAGAACGTCCACGAGCTCCTCACGCGCGGCAAGGCGTGCAAGAAGGGCCTGCACGTCAGCGGCGCCGACTTCGAGCGCCTGACGGCGTGGTTCGGCGCGCTGCCGAAGAAGCCGCGCGACATCCCGAGCGTCGTGTGGCTCGAGGAGCAGAAGGCGACCGGCGACGAGCTCGCGAAGTTCCTGAAGGAGCAGCTGTTCTCCGACGAGGACCCCAAGGCGAAGAAGAGGAAGAAGTTCAAGTTCGACGCGAAGACCACCGCCGTCTACGAGAAGACCACGGACGACTTCCCGGCCGACGCGCTGGCCGCGATCAAGGCGCCGAAGGGCGCGAAGCTGCGCTCGATCTTCGTCGACGTCACGACGTACACCTCCGAGGGCGAGGGCGACGACGCGATCAGCGAGGGCATCACGCTGCGCTTCATCTACACCGACAAGGACAAGCTCGTCGGCCTCGCCGCCGCGCACTACCTGAACGACTGATCGCGCCCGTGTGCGCGCGGGACATCGTCTCGCGCCGCGACGGCACGATCGCCAAGACGGTGACCTCGCGCAGCGCCGACGTGACCGCACCATGCCGCGGGTCGCGCAGCGCCCGCGTGATCCCACCATGCCGCGCGGGGTCGCTCGATTTCGACACCGCGGCGCTGGATCGGTCGCGCGCGCGATGTCACGACATCGGCGTGAGGTCCACGATGCTCGCGGCGGCGGCGATGCTCGCGGCGTGCAGGTCCGGCGAGCGCGCGCCGGTGCGCGCCACCGCGAGCGCGCCGCCCGCGAAGCTCGCGCCGCACGGCTCGGTGATCGAGAAGGTGCGCATCGCGAGCGGCGGCGGGGCGGCGCTCACCGTCGACGGCACCGGGGCGATGCGCCTGTGGCCGTCGCTCGACGGCGAGATCGAGCCGGTGATCGTGCGCGGCTCGGGCACCGGGGACGTCGCGATCGCGCGCGACGGCGACGCGATCGTCGTCGGGGCGCTCGACGCCAGCGGCGGCATCCTCCTGCGCACGCACGGCCGCGACGGCCGGCTGCTCGGCACCGCCTCGCTGGCGCCGGATCCCGGGTACGTCGAGCTCGTCGCGACCGCGACACGGCTCGTGACCCTCGGGCGCGACAACGTCATCGCGTGGCTGCGCCGCGACGGCGGGATCGCGGCGACGCTCGCCCCGTCCGCGGGCGAGCGCATCGACGCGCTCGTCGCGCGCGGCGCCGCACTCGCCGCCCTGATCCGCCGCGAGGACAACGGCGCGCTGCTGCTGCGGCGGATCGAGGGCACGTCGTGGGGCGACGCGTACAGGCTGCCGGCCGCGATCGATCCGATCGCGATCTCGCCGTCGGGGACGCGCATCGCCGGCTTCCTCGGCGACGGCTCGACCGCGATGTTCGAGCTCGCCGGCGGCGAGGCGCGCGCGGTCGCGAAGCGCTACCCGGTGCACGCCGACCTCGCGACGGGCGGCACCTCGGTCGCGTTCCTCGACGAGGATCGCGTGTACTGGATGCCCGGCGCGCGCCTCGAGTCGTGGGAGGGCAAGGAGTCGAGCAGGATCGAGCTCGGCGTCGACCCGGCCGCCGGCGATGGCGTCCTCGTCGCCGGCAACGGTGCGTCGCTGGTCACGCACCGCGACGGGCGCACGCGCTACCTCGGCTACGCGATGCTCGCCGAGCACGCGCCGCTCGCGGCGGCCGGCGCGCACCTCGTGTTCATGAGCGGGCAGCGCATGCACGCGCTCGACGCCGCGCTGCGCCCGCTCGGTGCGACGCAGCTCGTGAAGGAGCACGGCGCCGAGCTGCGCCCGCTCGACGAGCACCGCATCTGGTTCCGCGGCACGGCGCCGACGGCGACCGGCGGCGCGTGGACGCAGTACGCCGAGCTCGCCGACATGCGCACCGGCGAGCGCGCGCGACCCGCCGCCGTCGCACCGGCCGGCCACGCGCGCGTGTTCGTCGAGCCGGCCACGCGCACGATCGGCATCTCCGACGCGGGCACGCTGCGGCGGTTCCGCGTCGCGCCGACCGGCGTCGCGACCACGCCGCTGCCCGCGCTGCCGGTGTCGGAGCGCGGCACGCCGCAGCTGCTCGACCCGGCGGTCGCGGGCGGCCTCGCCGTCATCGCGTTCGCGCCCACCGGCACCGGCTGGACGGTGTCGGCGTTCACCGACGACGATCCGCAGCCGCGCTGGACCGCGACGATCGCGGAGGGCTGGCCGATCGGCGCCGATCGCACCGGCACGCTGTACGTCGTCGACCGCCCGGCGGGCCGCGTGCGCGCGTACCGCGACGGCGCCTTCGTGCGCGACCTGCCGATCCCGCTCGCGCCGATCCCCGAGCACAGCGTGGTCGATGCGTCGGGCGCGATCGGCCTCTCCGACGGCATGCAGATCGTGCTGCTCGACGGGGTCGCCGGCGCGGTGCGCTGGAAGCGCCGCCACGACCACGTGCACCGCCTGCTGTTCGCCGGCGCGCGCCTGATCGTGTCGGCGGCCGGCGGCGTGGTCGCGCTCGACGCGGCCACCGGCGAGCCGCGCGGCGCGTGGTGCGGCGTCGAGTTCCACGCGTACGACCGCCCGCCGCCGTGGCCGACCACGGAGCCGACGCCGAGTGCCTGCGAGTAACCCGCGCGGACGCGCGCCGGCGTGGTAGCACTCGGGCGATGCTGCGCACCCTGCGCCGGCTCGCCGTCCGCGGTCTCGACGGGGTCGCGACGGTGATCGAGCGCGCCCGCGCCGCCCGCAGGCATCCGCCGCGCCGGTCGCGCCTCGAGCGCTTCGGCGCGATCGTGCAGCTCGACACGCCGCGCGCGCTCGTGTTCGTCGACCGCGCGATGGCGCGCCGGATCATCGCCGTCGACGGCGAGCCCGCCGCGTGGCGCGGCCCCGAGCCGGCGCTCGGCGAGCACGTGCTGTCCGCGCCGCTCGAGGCGCACCTGCAGCTGACGAACCGCTGCGGCGCGGGGTGCACGGGCTGCTACACCGGCGCGTCGCCCGAGGGCGCGCCGCGCGAGTGGGGGCTCGACGCGTGGAAGCGCGCGATCGATCACCTGGCCGACGCCGGCGTGTTCCACGTCGCGCTCGGCGGCGGCGAGAGCGCGACCCTGCCGTGGCTCGGCGAGCTCGCCGACCACGCGCGCGGCCGCGGCATCATCCCGAACCTCACGACGTCGGGGCTCGACGGGCTCGCGCAGCTGCTCGCGATCTGCGATCGGTTCGGCCAGATCAACGTGTCGCTCGACGGGCTCGGCGCGACGTACGCGGCCGTGCGCGGCTTCGACGGCTTCCACCGCGCCGACGCCGCGATCCGCGCGCTGCGCGCCGCGCGCCGCGAGGTCGGCATCAACGTCGTCGTCACGCGCCACAACTTCGACGAGCTCGGCGCGCTGTTCGCGTACGCCGCCGAGCGCCGGCTGTCGGAGGTCGAGCTCCTGCGCTTCAAGCCGTCGGGCCGCGGCGCGCGCGCGTACGCCGGCCTGCGCTGCACCGACGCGCAGCACCGCGCGTTCCTCCCGACCGTCCTCGCGTGCGCGCGGGAGCACGGGGTGCGGGTCAAGGTCGATTGCTCGTACACGCCGATGCTCGCGCACCACGCGCCGGGGCCGGAGCTGCTCGCGCAGCTCGCCGTCACGGGGTGCTCGGGCGGCGACTACCTCGTCGGTGCCAAGCCCGGCGGCCAGCTCACCGCGTGTAGCTTCGCCGCACCGCCGCCCGCGGCCGGTGAGGACGGCGCCCGCCCGACCGCCGACCGGCTCGCCGCGTACTGGACGGCGCCGGAGGCGTTCGGCGAGTTCCGCCGCTGGCGCGAGGCGCGCGAGCCGTGCGCCGGCTGTGCCTACCTCCCCGTGTGCCGCGGCGGGTGCCGGGTCGTATCCGCACACGTCCTCGGCGATCCGGCGGCGCCCGACCCGGAGTGCCCGCGGGTGATCGACCACGGCCCCGGGCGAATCCGGCTCCCGATCGCGCCCTGACGTCAGCGTGATATAGAGACGCCGATATGAAGACGGTCATGATCATCAGCGACGCCACCGGCGAGACCGCCGAGCGCATGGTCCGCGCGGCGACGCTGCAGTTCAGCGAGCCGGTGCAGATCCGCCTGTTCTCGCGGGTGCGGCTGGAGAGCGAGCTCGAGCAGATCCTCGAGAAGGCGGCCGAGCTGCGCGCGCTCGTGGTGTTCACGGTCGTCAACGCCGAGGAGCGCGGGCTGATCGGTCAGCTCGTCGAGCGCTACAACATCGAGACCGTCGACCTGATCGGCGCGCTGATCAGCAAGCTCGCCATGTTCCTCGGCTCGGCTCCCGCGGGCGTGCCGGGCCTCCTGCACTCCATCAACGACGAGTACTTCCGCCGCATCGAGGCGGTCGAGTTCGCGGTCAAGAACGACGACGGCGCCGAGCCGCGCAACCTGCCGAAGGCGGACCTGGTGCTCGTCGGGATCTCGCGCACGTCGAAGACGCCCCTGTCGACGTACCTCGCGCAGCGCGGCCTCAAGGTCGCGAACGTGCCGCTGGTGCTCGGCGTGGACCCACCCGAGGAGCTGTCGCAGGTCGACGACCGCAAGGTGTTCGGCCTGATCGTGCAGCCCGACATGCTGATGCGGATCCGCCAGGCGCGCCTGTCGCACCTCGGGATGCCGCACGACTCGAGCTACGGCCAGCGCGCCCACATCGAGAACGAGATCGCGTACTCGCGCGAGATCTTCCGCAAGCACGCGAACTGGCCCGTCATCGACGTCACGAACCGCGCGATCGAGGAGACCGCGGCCGACATCCTGCGGATCTACCAAGAGCGCAACGCGCAGGCGCAGTGAGCGCCTACCGCGCGAACCCGACGTTCGCGTGCCTGCGCTGCGGCGAGACGCTCGGCGGCGGCGACGACCCACCGGCCCGGACCTCCTCGCCGATCCCGACGCTCGCGAACCAGGGCGCCCACACGTGCCCGCGCGGCTGCGGCGAGTGGATGCCGCGCGGCGTGCTCGAGAAGCTCCACGCCGACGCGGATGTCGGCACCACGCAGCCGGCCTGGCAGCAACGCACGGCCCAGGTCCCGTGCCGCGTCTGCGGCGAGCAGATGGAGGCGCGCAAGTGGGGCGGCGCCGGCTTCGAGAGCTGCAAGGACCATGGCATCTGGGTCGACGCCGCGGCCCGCCGCGAGATCCAGGCCCTCCTCGCCGTGCACGTCGAGCAGGAGCGCCGCATCGGCGAGCTCATGCGCGAGCTCGCCGAGCCCGGCGGCCCGCGCGCCCTCGCGATCCGCCTCCTCGCCCTCGAGCGCCGCATCGACAAGCTCGTCGGCGAGCTCGGCGCCCTCGAGGCCCGCGTCGCGATCACCGAGCGCCGCTGACGCCGTGGCTCGTGCAGATCAATTCTTGGCGCCAAGACGCCGCGGCGCCGAAAGGGCTTGGTGGGATTCCCGTCGCTCGCCTCGGACGAGAGCGCTGCGCGCTCGAGCGCGTTGTCAGCGAGGGGCGCGGGCCCAGGCGGTGAGGGCGAGGCGGGTCGGGCTGGTGCGGGAGGTGACGTCGGTGAAGCCGGCGGAGCTGAGGCCGCGGGCGAGGGAGGAGCGCGAGAAGCGGGTGGGGTGGATGTGGCGGCGCGTGAAGCCGCCGCGGCGGGCGATGAGCTCGAGGACGGTGGACTCGAGGGCGGGGAGCCAGGGCTCGCCGTAGTTCGGCGTCGACAGCCACAGGCGCCCGCCGGGGACGAGCGCGCGGCGCAGGCCGGTGAGCCACGCGGGCCAGCCGAGGACGTGCTCGACGACCTCCTTCGCGTAGATCGCGGCGAACCGGCGCCCGGGCAGCGCGCGATCGATCGGCGCCTCGGGCGGGACCATGGTGCCGCCGGAGATCCGCGCGTCCCGCCGCGCGAGCACCGCCGCGACGGCGCGGTCGTCGATGTCGGCGACGTGGTACGCGAGGCCGGCCGGCGCCTCGTCGATCTCGTGCAGGAGCCCGCACCCGACCACCAGCACCTCGCCGCGCGGGTGCTCCGCCGCGACCTGCGCGAGGAACTTCCCGAGGTCGCGCTCGAGCGGCTGGTGGTACAGCGTCCACGGGAACTTCCGCGCGCGCGCGTGGTTCGCGAAGTAGTCGTCGTGCAGCGCCGTCATCGTCGTCAGGGTTGGTGCTTGCGATCCGGCGGCAGCGCCGCCGTCTCGGCGATGATCAAGTACTCGTACGCCGTCGGCGAATCCACCGGCACCAGCGGGTCCGACACCGCCCACTTCACGAGCCGCGCCGCCGGCGCGAGCGCGAAGTCGGGCAGGAAGCGCGCGAGCTTCGACGGGTAGAACCCGGTCACCTTCTTCGCCAGGAACTCGACGAACGCCGGCGGCAAGAACGCGCGGAACATCATCTCGCTGCGCGCCGAGCCGAGCCCGTACGTCGCGCGCACGTGCCAGCCGTTCTGCGCGAGCAGGCGCGTCCACACCTTCGCGTCGTACAGGTGCCAGTGCTGGAAGAAGCCGTTGAGCGCACCGCTCAGCGTCATCGCCACGCGGGGCGCGCGCTTCAGCAGCCACGACTGCAGCTTGCCCTGGTACGCCCAGCGCGGCGTCGGCACGAACATCAACAGCCGGGCACCGTCCGCCGCCGCCTTGCGCAGGTTCAGCAGCGCACCGTCGATATCCGGCACGTGCTCGAGCGAGCAGTTGCCGATGATCTCCTCGAACTCGACGCCGGGGAACGGGCGCTCCCGCGACACGTCCGTGAGCGCGGCGTTGATCCGCTTGCGCGCCTGCAGCACCTCGCGCTGCGAGATGTCGATGCCGTAGACCTCGCGGTTGTCGCCGTTGCGCAGCGTCCACCAGAAGCCGTCGCCGCAGCCGACGTCGAGGATCGGCGCGCGCTGCTGCGCGACCGCCTCGATCGCGATCAGCCGGTTGATCTCGCGCAGCGTCAGCGACAGCGGCGCGTGGCGCAGGTACGCGAGCACCCAACGCATGATGTCGTCGTCGGGCGGAACCTGCACGTCGTCGGGAGGAACCGTGACAGGCTCGTCATCCACATCGTGCAGCGCCACGCTCACTCCATCGCATGCCTCCGCAGGAGGCGCAACCAGCGCCAGATGCCGAACGCGAGGCCGCCCACCAGGGCGACGAGGACCGCCACGCCGGCGCCCCAGAGGTCCTTGCCGTCCTTGATCCACAAGAGGCCCCACCAGTCGACGCGCGCCCGCGGGTACGACTGGGTGAGGTTCATCTCCAGCGTCGTGTAGCCGCGCCACGGGGCGTCGGCCTGCGCGGACCTCGCATCGTCGCCGCGCGCGATCGACTTCAGCAGCCACCAGTGCCCGCGGATCGGGTGGAGCGCCGGGGTCCACAGCACCTCGTACGTGTCCTCGAAGCACGAGTCGCAGTGCCCGCGCCCGCGGTCCGCGATGTACGAGCCGCGCCGGTTCGGCTGCCCGAGCCACTGGTTCTTCACGTCGATCGCGATGCGGATGAAGTGGTCCCAGTACAGCGCGCAGCCGAGCACCTGCACCGCGAGCCCGAGCGCGACGACGGCGCCCAGCACGCCGCGACGCCAGCGCGTCCGCGCCGCGTCGACGAACCACGCGAGCGGCACGAGCATCACCGGCACCGCCCACACGAAGAAGCGCGGCCCCCACGCCCACTCCCCGCTCCACGAGCGATACGTCGCGTACACGAGGAACACGGGCGCGACCATCGCGAGCATCGCGAGCCCGAGGCGCGGCACCGCGCGCACCGCCGACGGCAGCGCGATCACCGCCAGCACGAGCGGCGGCGAGTACAGGAACGCGCTCTTGTTCGGCGACAGCAGCATCCCCCACGCGCCGTCGAACACGCTGCCGCCGAAGTACGCGTCGAGGTACGGCTCGTAGCCGGTGCTCGTGACCGAGCCCCAGCGCGCCCAGTTGTACCAGAGGGCGAGCGCGACGAGCGGTACGCCCGTGACCGCCGCCCACTTCGTGACCTCGAGCAGCTCGCGCCGCCGCGCGCGCAGCGTCCACGCGATCACGAGGGCGGCGCCGGCGATCGCCGCCGCGAACACGTACTTCGCGTCGAGCAGGCACCCCGCCCACACGCCCCACCACAGCGCCTCCCGGCGCACCGGTGCATTCGCCACGCGCAGCGTCGCGCGGAACAGCCCCAAAAAGCACGCGAGCTGCAGGATCTCCGAGTACGGCATGCGCGCGTACACCCACGTCGTCGTCGCGCACGCGAGGATCGCCGTCGACACGCTCGCCGCCCCCGCGGAGATCGCGAGGTCGCGCAGCAGCAGGAAGAACACCGCGCACGCGAGCGCGCCGAGCAGCGCCGGCGCGAGGTGCACGAACAGCGGGCGCGCGAGGCCGTCGTGGCGCGCCGAGATGCCGTGCGAGATGCGCGCGAGCGCGGCGCCCGGCACGTGCACGAGCGAGGTGCCGATCGGCGCGATGCCGTAGTACTTGCCGTCCTGCCCGGGCGGCGCGTCGTCGGGCCAGCGCACGGTCGTCGCGATCGTGCGGTCCGCGACCAGGCGGTCCGCGACGTCCCACATCGAGCGCGCGTCGCCCCACGCGGGCTCGCGGCTCGACGACAGCATGTAGAACGCGAACGTCGCGACGAAGATCGCCAGTGCGATCGCGCGGTCCTTGTTCACCCGCGCATGATCACATCAGTCCCGCGGGCCGCGCCACCTTCGCCACCGCCTCGCTCTGCGCCGGCAGGATGATCACGTAGCTGTCGATCCCGCGCTCCCACACGATCACGCGCCCCGGCGCCGCGCGCCCGAGCAGCGGAAACCACGGCTCGTGCCAGATGCCGTTCATGTGCGCGACGATCTCGGGGACGACGAGATCGATCTCGAGGACGCCGTCGCCGCCGAGCTCCTTGCGCAGCGTGTGCGCGTACGAGATGTCCTCGAGCGGCCAGCGCGGGTAGAGGTCGTTGTGGAGCGCGCCGCCGTACACGATCACCGCCCGCTCGGTGCGCGCATCCTCGACGAGCGCCAGCGCCGTGTCGTGCAGCTTCTCCGTCACCAGCACGAGCAGTCGCCAGAAGTCGACGCGCCCGCGCCCGTCGAGCATCGCCGACTGCTCGATGCACGTCATCGGCAGGCCGTGCGCCTGGATGTTGAGCGCCCCGGTGCGCGCGACGAGCCCGGCCACGTCGCGCCGCTGCGCCGACGGCCGCCCCGTCGCGGCCTGGACCTGCGCCGCGAGCGAGTCCGCCGCGCGGTCCGTCGACGACGCGTTGCACGCACCGTCGAGCCACGCCTCGACGACGAGGTGCCGCGCGTACGGCTCGAGCAGCCCGATGATCTCGCCGGTGAAGCGCGCGAGCGGCGACTTCGCGACCATGTCGCGCGTCGGGTGGTACTCGCCGACGGCGTACACGCGCGTGCCGTACGCACCCGCGAGGATCGCGCGCATCGCCGTCGCCGTGTCCGCGTACTCGTCGTGCGGGATCTCGTCCACCGGGTCGTACACGTGGCAGGCGGCGCACGCGAGCACGATCGTTCCGACCCAGGCGGCGGCGCGCATGGCCGGTGGACACCGCCCGGCTGCGCAAGTTTCGGAGACTTCGGCGTGGCGAAACGCTACGGCTACGCGCCGCCGCCCATCACCGCGCCGGTCGGGTACTGCTCGTGGCGCAGGACGGGGAGGGAGCCGAACGGGACGTTGAACATCTCGAACAGGCCGTGCGTGACCTTGCGCAGCGTCGGGGCGCGCCGGTCGAACAGGTAGTCGAAGATGCCCTGCGCGTTGAGCGAGATCCCGAGGTACATGATCTGGCTCTCCTTGTACTTCTCCGCGCCGGGCGGCGGCTCCGGCTTGTAGCCGCGCGCGCCGAACCCGGCGACGATGTCGACGAAGCGCGCGAGCGTCCCCCAGCGGGCGTCGCGCAGGCGGTGGATGCCGCCGAGGTGGAACGCGAGCAGGTACGTCTCGCCGCTGTAGTCCTCGGCGATGTTGAGGTTCTTGCCGGTGTTGCCCTCGGTGAACTGCGCGCGGTACGCGGCGCTCGGCCAGTACTCGACGCGGTAGTCGAACAGCTCGTCGAGGCGCGGCCACAGCGACAGCGCGATCGCGAGGCCGGCGCCGATCGTGTTGAACGTGAGGTCCCCGAACGAGAACTCGTAGTACGCGCCGTCCTTGAGCTCGACGCCGAAGAACAGCAGCTCCGCCAGCCCCGCGCCGATGAGCGCGCTCGCGGTGCGGTCGTAGCCGCCCCACTGGTTGAGCATCTCCGTGCCGAGCCGCGCGAGGCCCATCGTCGCCCACGCGTGGCCGAGCTTGTCGGCGCCGCCCGCGTAGCGGGTCGACGCGAACCAGCCCTCCTTCGACCAGATCTTGATGTTGCCGTCGGCACCCTCGCACAGCGCGAAGCAGCCCCACTTGTACTGGGCGAGCGGATGGTGTTTGCGATACCACGCAAAATACGTCCACCCCGTGAACCCGGCGTACAGCCCGGCGAGCGTCGCGACCGCGGCGACCTTGCGCGAGCGTGCGCCGCGGTCGTGCGAGCCCTCGAGCAGCTTCGAGGGCGCGAGGTCGATCCACGGCGTGGCCTCCGGCGCGGACGCCGTGGTCGCGGCATGCGGATCATGGGCGGGTTGCTCCCATGCGCTGGGACCGGCCGCCGCACTCGACCGCAACACCGCGATCAGCAAGAGAGTGCAGACCGTCCGCGTCACCGTCGGACGCATCTCATGGGGAGTGGGTGAAAACAAGGCGGTGATCCTCAAGATCCTGAGAGGGGGGGACGCCGGTCACTTCCGATGTGGCAAGATGCGTCAACCAACTTGAGTTGGGTCTTCAATCATCATAGTTTGCCCTTGTTAACCCTCGATGACCGACCTCGCCTCAGGTGTGGTCCACGTCTCGAGATTGCGATCTAGCTTCCCGTGCACACTCGATGGTCTTCGCCGCCGCCGCTTG
Organism: Deltaproteobacteria bacterium; assembly: GCA_019637375.1. Classification (GTDB taxonomy): domain Bacteria; phylum Myxococcota_A; class Polyangia; order Haliangiales; family Haliangiaceae; genus JABFXX01. The sequence goes on from JAHBVW010000039.1 coordinate 41,373, forward strand.
GCGCGCGCCTCGCATTCGTGCGGAGGCCCGGATGAGCGCGCACTGGTTGTGGGTCTGCGTGTACTGCCTCGGCGTGGTGATCTTCGTGAATCGCTACATCGCCGGCATCATCCTGCGCGTCGTGCGCGGGAAGAAGTGGGACGAGACGACCGAGACGTTCGTCCCGACGGTGACCGCCGTGATCCCGATGTTCAACGAAGGCAAGGCGATCCAGGAGACGCTGCAGAGCGTGCTCGACTCGGAGTACCCGGCCGCGAAGCTGAACATCATCTGCATCGACGATTGCTCCACCGACGACAGCTACGAGCAGGCGCGCGCGATCGCCCGCCGCAGCAACGGCCGGCTGCGCATCGTGCGGAACCAGCTCAACATGGGCAAGCGCCGCTCGATCATCCGCGCGGTGCGGGAGTCCGACAGCGAGATCATCGTGTCGATCGACTCCGACGTCGTCGTCGACAGATCGGCGATCCGCGAGCTCGTGAAGCGCTTCGTCGACGAGCGCATCGCGGCCGTCGGCGGATGGGTCGACGTCCGCAACAAGCAGGAGAACTGGCTCACGCGGATGCAGGTCGTGAAGTACTGGTACGGGTACTTCTTCCTGAAGAACCTCGAGTGGGGGTTCCGCCGCGTGATGTGCCTGTCGGGCTGCCTCACGGCGTACCGCCGCAAGGTGCTCGTCGAGCTCGAGCCGGTGCTCGAGTCGCGCTCGGTGCTCGGCGTGCCGATCAAGTACGGCGAGGACCGGTTCCTGACCCGGCAGATCGTCAAGGCCGGCTACATGACGACGATGACGCTCGACGCGCGCTGCCGCACGTTCGTGCCGACGACGCTGTCGTCGTACTTCTCGCAGCAGCTGCGCTGGCGCCGCTCGAACATCCTCGACTACTCCGGCGGGTTCTCGCACGTGTGGCGCCTGAACCCGATCCTCGCGATCCACTTCTTCTCGCAGCTCGGGCTGCTCGTCGTGTACCCGATCGCGGTCGTGCGCCTGCTGACGACGATGCGCTTCTTCCCGGCGATGACGCTGCACCTCGCGGTCGTCGTCGTGTTCGGCTGCATCTACCGCTGGCGCGTGCGCACGTACACGCGCGAGGAGCGCGTCGGCATCCTCGCGTTCGCGCCGCTCACGCTGCTGATGCCGATCACGTACGCGCTGCTCACGCCGCTCGCGCTGTTCACGCTCGACACCGGCAGCTGGGAGACGCGCAACCACGAGGACACGGTCCCCGAGCCCGCGCCCGTCCCGGAGCCCGTGCGCGAGCTGGTGTCGACGCCGATCCCGGTGCTGGCGGCGGCCGGATCGGCCCACGCCTCGGCGATGTCCTCGCGCGCCCCATCCCACGCGCAACTTCCCGCGGCCTAGTGTAGGAAGGACCCGCCATGGAAACGCGCACGCCGCGCCCGCGCTTCTGGATCGCCCTGCAGCCCTCGATCGTCCGCGTCTACAAGGTCGCGGGCCTCGTCGCGCTGACGGCGATCCTGATCGGCCTGCTCGGGTTCCTGGTCGTCAACATCTTCTACTTCTTCGACCACAGCTGGGTTCGCCCGACGATCCTCACGGCGAACCACCCGAAGGTGATCGAGGCGAGCCAGCAGCTCGGCGACGCGAACGTGCGCCTGGTGACGCTGCAGTCCGACAAGCTCGACGCCGAGCACCAGCTGAAGCACCTCGACGACGTCATCACGACGAACCAGAAGTTCCTCGCCGACGTCGCGAAGGAGATCGAGGCGCCCAGGAGCCCCGAGCAGTGGGTGCTGCGGCGCGAGGCCGACAAGGCCAAGCTCGACCTGAAGGAAGCCGAGGGCAAGCGCGTGCCGCTGCAGCAGCGCCTCGACGGCCTGAGGCTCCGCATCGACGACCAGGACCGGCTCGTCAAGCAGCTGCAGTCGTCGCCCTACCTGAAGGGCCGCGACTCGCGCGTCGTCCTTGCGTTCGTGCCGAACTCGAACACGCACGTGAAGGTCGGGACCAAGCTCTACGGCTGCTCGTGGGGGCTCGTCGCGTGCTCGAACGTCGGCAAGGTGACGAACATCCTCGAGGGCGAGGTCACCGGCACGCACCCGCACGACGACAGCATCCAGCGCGGCATCATGGTCGAGATCGACGTCTCGCCCGGCGCCGCGACGGACTCGGTGCTGTTCGCCGGCTCGAAGCCGCTCTGGCTGTTCTAGCCGCGGGAGTCGGCGACCGAGCGCTGGCGCTCGTGGGTCGTTCACAAATTGAAATCGGGCTTCGATAAGTCCGGCCATCCGTATGGATTTCGAGGGGGTCGCGAGGGTGCGACGGTGTAGGCCTGCCGATTTCGCTGCAGAGATTCCCCATCGAACACGTGGGATTCCTGTGGCCGGCTCGGATACTATGAAATCGTGCGGGGTCTGGCACCGAGGACGTGTGCCTTGGGGACGTTTCCGTCGGAGGAAGCAGACGCATGAGTGAATCAGGGAAAACGCGCATCGGACACAGCGACACGGGTGCGCCTCCGCGCGCGCCCAACAACAATGCGCCGCCGCTCGACGCGACGATCATGGCCGGCGGTACAGGCCAGGGCGGCACACCCGACGCCGCGTCGACGATCCCGACGTTACCGCTGCCGGGGCATGGCCCGACGACACTGCCCGGCATGGGCACCACCGAGCCCCCGCGCAAGACCCTCGTCGGCGTCTCGGCCAGCTCGCTCGGCACAGGTCCAGGGCCGATCGTGAAGGCCGGCGCGGGCGAGAGCACGATCGTCGCCGGCGCATCGCCGCTCTTGCAACCGAACGGCGGCGCGCCGACACCACCGAACAGCACGGCGAACGGCACACCGCAGCCGGGCAGCCAGATGCTGCCGAACGTCCCGAGCGCCCCGAGCGCGCAGACGGTGGTCGCCGGCGGCCAGCAGCGCCGCGCGAAGAGCTCGTCGATCGCGCCGTCCACCGGCCGCAGCGCGTGGGACACGTTCGACGGTGTGTCGACGGCGGTCCACGCGACGAGCGCCGCGCCGCACCCGGGCGTCCGCATCAACCAGTACGAGATGATCAAGATGATCGGCGAGGGCGGCATGGGGACCGTGTTCCTCGCCCGCGACCTCCGCCTCGGCCGGCGCGTCGCGATCAAGTTCCTGCAGTCGAACCAGGCCGAGCTGACGCAGCGGTTCCTCGTCGAGGCGCGCACGACCGCGCGCTGTCAGCACGACAACATCGTCGTCATCTACGAGGTCGGCGAGCACAACCAGAGCCCGTACATCGTCCTCGAGTTCCTGAACGGCAAGCCGCTCACGCACATGACGGAGAACGGCGCGAAGCTGCCGTACACGAAGGCCGTCGAGGTCACGTGCTCGGTGCTGCGCGCGCTCGCGTGCGCGCACGAGCAGGGCATCGTCCACCGCGACCTCAAGCCCGACAACATCTTCGTCCTCGATACCGGCACCATCAAGGTGCTCGACTTCGGCATCGCCAAGGTCATGCAGGAGCGCGCGACCGGCGCCGGCGACAAGTCGTCGGGGCAGCTGCGCATGCCGAGCCCGCTCGAGCTCGCGACGGGCACGAACACGAGCCTGACGCGCGTCGGCACGATCATGGGCACGCTGAAGTACATGTCCCCAGAGCAGTGGGGCATCGGCATCGAGATCGATCACCTCACCGACATCTGGGCGACCGGCGTCCTCATGCACCGCATGATCTGCGGCCGCCACCCGCTGCACCCGCTCGACGGCAACCAGCTCGTCGTGACGGCGATGCTCGAGCTGCCGATGCCGTCGATGCAGGAGGCCGCGCCGCCCGACGTGCCGCGCGAGCTGATCCAGATCGTCGACCGCTGCCTCCTCAAGATGAAGGAGCAGCGCTGGCAGAGTGCCAACGAGCTCCTGAAGGCGCTCGAGCCGTTCCTGCCCGGCCGCCGCACCGTCGAGCTGCAGCTCGACGAGAGCCCGTACGCGGGTCTGTCGTCGTTCCAGGAGAACGACGCCGGCAAGTTCTTCGGCCGCAACCGCGAGATCGCGTCGATGGTGACGCGCATCCGCGACCGGCCGATGATGGCCGTCGTCGGCAGCTCCGGCGTCGGCAAGTCGTCGTTCGTGCGCGCCGGTCTCGTCCCCGCCCTGAAGGCGTCGGGCGAGATGTGGGAGACGCTCGTCATCCGCCCCGGCCGCAGCCCGCTCGAGTCGCTCGCCGGCATCATCGCGCCGATGGTGGCGACGGCGGTGAACCTCGCCGACGAGATGGACGAGCAGAAGAAGCTCGTCGAGACGCTGCGCCGCGAGCCCGGTCACCTCGGCCACGTGCTGCGCGGCCGCGCGCGCCGCGACAACCGGCGCCTGCTCCTGTTCATCGACCAGTTCGAGGAGCTCTACACGCAGGTCCCGGATCCCGCGGAGCGCGCGGCATTCACCGCGTGCCTGTCGGCCGTCGCCGACGATGCGACGAGCCCGCTGCGCGTCGTGCTGTCGATCCGCTCGGACTTCCTCGACCGCGTCGCCGAGGACCAGACGTTCGTCGGCGAGCTCATGCAGGGCCTGTTCTTCCTCGGCCCGCCGAACCGCGAGGGCCTGCGCGAGGCGATCACGTCGCCGGCCGAGATGGCGGGTCACCGCTTCGAGCTGCCCGCGACGATCGACGACATGCTCGATCACCTCGAGACGACGCCGGGCGCGCTGCCGCTCCTGCAGTTCACGGCGGCCAAGCTGTGGGAGAGCCGCGACAAGGCGCGGCGCATCCTCACGCACGCGAGCTACACCGCGATGGGCGGCGTCGCCGGCGCGCTGGCGAGCCACGCCGACCGCGTCGTCACCGACATGGGCGCGCAGAAGCAGGGCCTCATCCGCGCGATCTTGCTCCGCCTCGTCACGCCGGAGCGCACGCGCGCCGTCGTGCCGATGACCGAGCTGCGCGAGCTGTCGCGCGAGGTCGGCGAGGTGCAGCGGCTCGTCGACCAGATGGTCGATGCGCGCCTGCTCGTCGTGCAGACGCTCGACGGCGGCAAGGGCTCGACGGTCGAGATCGTGCACGAGTCGCTCGTGCGCGAGTGGCCGACGCTGCGGCGCTGGCTCGACGAGAACCAGGACGACGCGGCGCTCGTGGATCAGATGCGCACCGCGGCGCGCCAGTGGGCGGCCAAGAACCGCGACGCCGGCCTCCTGTGGCGCGGCGACATGGCCGACGAGGCCAAGAAGTTCCGCAAGCGCTACAAGGGCCCGCTGTCCGACGTCGAGCGCGGGTTCCTCGATGCCGTCGTCCATCAGGAGCTCGCGGCGGCGCGCAAGCGCAGGATCGCGGTCATCGGCGGCTTCATCGCGCTGTCGGCGGTCGTCGTCGCGGCGATGGTCGCCCTCGTGGTCATCCAGAAGTCGCGCACCGAGGCGAAGAAGGCCGCGCAGACGGCGAGCGATGCCGAGAAGGTCGCGCTCGTTGCGAAGGGCGAGGCCGAGAAGCAGCTCGCGATCGCGACCGAGAAGGAGCGCCTGCGCGTCGAGGAAGAGAAGAAGCGCAAGAAGGCCGAGGGCGAGACGATCCAGGTCACCCGGGACAAGGACGCCCTCGAGCGCATGAGCAAGGAGAAGCTGTTCGAGGCGAACCAGCAGCTCCAGTCGGCGCTCAAGGAGTCGCAGGACAACGAGAAGGAAGCGAAGCGGGCGAAGGAGCTCGCCGAGAAGAACGCGAGAGAAGCCGAGAAGCAGAAGAACGAGGCCGAGAAGAACAAGCAGGAGGCGGTCGCCGCGAAGAACGACGCGGTGAGGGCGTGGCAGTTCGAGAAGGATCGCGCCGAGCGCCTCGCGAAGGATCGCGGCTCGTCGATGATCAAGGACCTGAAGGGCTTCGAGGACAAGAAGAAGGACGACAGCAAGAAGGACGAAGGCAGCAGCAAGCTGAAGGACTAGTCAGCTTCTTTCCCGCGGAGAACCATGAAGAGAGCATTCGTCGTCGGGCTCGCCCTCGCGGTGAGCATCGGAACCGTTCTGGCGCAACCCAAGAAGACGCCCCCGCCCGGTGCCCCTGCGGGCGGCAGCGGCAGCGCGATACCGCCGAAACCGGAGCAGGATCCGAAGCCGAACCTGCCCGCGGGCGAGACCACGAGCCCGTGGGCGGCGGGCGTGTCGGCCGAGCAGAAGGCGATGGCGTTCCAGAAGTTCGAGGAAGCCAACCTGAAGCTCAACGACGGCTCGGTGAAGCAGGCCGTCGCGCTGTACCGCGAGGCGCTCGCGCACTGGAACCACCCGGCGATCCACTACAACCTCGCGCTCGCGCTCGTCAGCCTCGACCTGCCGATCGAGATCGAGGCGAGCCTCCTCGAGGCCGTGAAGTACGGCGAGGCGCCGCTCGAGAAGGCGCAGTTCGAGCACGCGAAGGAGTACCTGCTGCTCATCCAGAAGCAGATCGCCGAGGTCGAGGTGAGCTGCGACAAGATGGGCGCCGAGGTGCTCCTCGACGGGCAGCCGCTGTTCACCGTCAAGCCCGGCGCGCCGAACCGCTACGCCGGCAAGGTGAAGATCGGCAAGCACACCTTCGTCGCGAAGAAGACCGGCTACAACGCGCAGATCGAGGCGCCGTTCATCGGCCCCGGCGAGAACTTCCGCATCAACCTGAAGCTGTACACGTCCGACGAGCTCACGCGCTACAAGCGCCGCTTCGACCAGAAGTGGATGCCGTTCGCGGTGATCGGCGGCGGCGTCGCGCTCGCGCTCGGCGGCGGGCTCATGCAGCTGTCGGCGAACTCGAGCTTCAAGGAGTTCGACGACAAGATCGCGCGCTGCAACGCGGACACGATGGGCGGCAACCGCGGCTGCATGGACACGAGCCTCGACGACCTGAAGAAGTCGGGCAACACGAAGCGGTCGATCGGCTACGTCGGCTACGGCGTCGGCGCCGGTGCGATCGCCGTCGGTGCGCTGCTGCTGTACCTCAACCGCGAGCAGCCGTACCAGATCACCGCGGACCAGTACATCCGCGAGCAGGAGAACAAGAAGTCCGCCACGGGCGGTGTGTCGGTGGTGCCGGTGATCTCTCCCGAGGTCGCGGGTGCGGTTGTCCAGGGTCGCTTCTAGGAGAGGTTCATGCGTAGCTTCAACAAGATCGCGTTTGCGACGCTCGTCGGGGCCCTGGTGGGCTGTGCCTCGGACCCGGGCGCCAAGTTCTGCGAGACGGGCATCTTCTGTCCCGAGGGGACGATCTGTGCCGCCGTCCAGCCCGTGTGCCTCACGACCAACTGCGGCAACGGCCTCCCCGATCCGGGCGAGGAGTGCGACGACGGCAACATCATCGACGCCGACGGTTGCTCCGCGAGCTGCAAGCTCGAGCAGTGCGGCAACAACGTCCAGGATCCCGGCGAGATCTGCGACGACGGCAACACCGTGAGCGGCGACGGCTGCTCGGCCGACTGCAAGTCCGTCGAGGTCTGCGGTAACGGCATCAAGGACGAGGCCAGGGGCGAGGTCTGCGACGACGGCAACACCGTGAGCGGCGACGGCTGCTCGGCGGACTGCAAGTCGACCGAGGTGTGCGGCAACGGCATCAAGGACATCAACGAGCTGTGCGACGACGGCGGGCAGCCGGGCGGTTGCAACGACGACTGCCAGGGCGGCACGGGCTGCGGCGACGGGTCGATCGACAAGGACGAGCTGGGGAACCCGCTCGAGGAGTGCGACGACGGGAACATGGACGACCACGACGACTGCCACGAGTGCAAGTTGTCGACGTGCGGCGACGGCATCGTGCAGACGTCCGGCACGTACATCGAGGACTGCGACTTCGGCACGAACAACACGCCGCTCGAGACCCCGACGTGCAACCTCAACTGCAAGACGAGCTCGTGCGGTGACGGCGTCATCAACAAGGCCGCCGGCGAGGAGTGCGACGACGGCCCGGGGCTGAACGCGAACAACCGCCAGTGCACCGCGAACTGCAAGGTCAACCGGTGCGGCGACGGCAAGGCGAACACCCTCGGCCCCGCGAACATCGAGCAGTGCGACGACGGCAACCTGATCAACAACGACGGCTGCTCGAACGCGTGCACGACGCCGACCTGCGGCAACGGCATCGTCGACATGGGCGAGCAGTGCGACCTCGGCACGCTCAACAGCGACACCGGCGCCTGCCGCCTGAACTGCCAGATCGCCGTGTGCGGCGACGGCAAGGTGCGCACCGGCGTCGAGCAGTGCGACGACGGCAACACCGTCAACGGCGACGGCTGCTCGTCGATCTGCCGCTTCGAGACGTGCGGCAACGGCATCAAGGACCCGACGGAGCAGTGCGACGACGGCAACACCGTCAACGGCGACGGTTGCTCGAGCACGTGCCGGTCGGAGACGTGCGGTGACGGCATCATCAACAACGGCGAGCAGTGCGACTTCGGCGTCGCCGGCATCCCGGTCGAGACGGCGACGTGCAACATCGACTGCACGACGCGGTCGTGCGGCGACGGCAAGGTCAACCAGGCGGCCGACGAGGAGTGCGACGACGGCCCGCTGAACGCGGACAACCGCGACTGCACCGCGAACTGCCGCGTCAACGTGTGCGGCGACGGCAAGCGCTCGACGCTCGGCCCGAACCACATCGAGCCGTGCGACGACGGCAACCTGATCAACAACGACGGCTGCAACGTCGGGTGTCAGCTGCCGAGCTGCGGCAACGGCATCCTCGACATGGGCGAGCAGTGCGACGACGGCAACAACATCGACACCGACGCGTGCGTCAACTGCCTGAACGCGCGCTGCGGCGACGGCAAGGTGCGCGGCGGCGGCTTCGAGCAGTGCGACGACGGCAACACGATCAACGGCGACGGCTGCGACAACAACTGCCGCCTGACGGCGTGCGGCAACGGCATCAAGACCGGCACCGAGCAGTGCGACGACGGCAACAACGTCAACGGCGACGGCTGCTCGAGCACGTGCCTCCTCGAGAAGTGCGGCAACGGCGTGATCGACCCGGGCGAGCAGTGCGACCCCGGCGCGGCCGGCGAGACGGCGACGTGCAACCGCGACTGCACGACCCACGCGAACGGCGACGGCAAGGTCAACCACGCCGCCGGCGAGGAGTGCGACGACGGCAACAACGTCAACACCGACGACTGCAAGAACAACGGCCGCTTCAACGTGTGCGGCGACGGCGTCCGCAACATCACCGGCCCGAATCACATCGAGCTGTGCGACGACGGCAACCAGATCAACAACGACGGTTGCAACAACGCGTGCACGCCGCCGAGCTGCGGCAACGGCATCCTCGACCAGGGCGAGCAGTGCGACGACGGCAACAACATCGACACCGACGCCTGCGTCAACTGCCAGAACGCGCGCTGCGGCGACGGCAAGGTGCGCGCCGGCGTCGAGGAGTGCGACGACGGCAACTCGCTGAACACCGACGCGTGCACGAACGCGTGCAAGAACGCGGTGTGCGGCGACGGCTTCGTCCGCGCCGGCGTCGAGCAGTGCGACGACGGCAACACCGTGACCGAGACGACGTGCCCGTACGGGACGGGGACCTGCACGACGTGCAGCGCGACGTGCCAGAACTTCACGGCGACCGGCAACGTGTGCGGCGACGGCATCCTCGACCCCGAGGGCCACGAGGTGTGCGACGACCGCAACGTGCTCGCGTGCGGTCAGTGCAACTCCACGTGCTCCGTGGTCCAGAACGCCCGCGCGACCGGCCTGATCTTCCCGGCGAGCGGCACCGACCTCGTCGACGGCGACACGTTCGTCCTCGACGACGGCATCAACCCGCCGACGACGTTCGAGTTCACGAACGGCACGGCGCAGGGCACGAACATCAAGATCGGCCCCTTCAGCTCCGCCGACAACAACGTCGCGATGCGCGCGAAGATCATCACCGCGATCAACGGCGTCGCCGCGTCGCTGCTGATCACGGCCGCGAACGGCGGCGGCGCGCTCGTCACGCTCACCCACGACCGCGCGACCTCGCGCGGCAACAAGGCGATCACCGAGAATGTGGCCACCGCCAACTTCCAGGTGTTCGGGATGCAGGGCGGTCAGGCGGGCGACTGCACGACCGGCCAGGGCTGCACGCAGGCCGGCGACTGCGCGTCCAACTCGTGCGTCTCCGGCGTCTGCAACTGACCTGGCCCGGATAGCGCGCCGGCAGGGCGGCGACCCACGGCGGAGCCCGACGGCTCCGCCGTTTTGTTTTGGGATGCCATCGCCATCGAGCGCTCGACGTCGAAAGCGGAAGGCGGAGCCCGACGGCTCCGCGGCGCGGGATCAGTCGTCGTTGCCGAGGCTCTCGCCGCGGTGGATGCCGAGCGCGCGCAGCTTCTTGTGGAGGTTCGTGCGCTCGATGCCGAGCGCCTGCGCCGTGCGCGAGATGTTCCACTCGAACTCGGCGAGGCGGATGCGGATGAACTCCGACTCGACCTCCTCGCGGAACTCGCGCAGGCTCTTGCCGGCGTAGCGCCCGAGGTCGATCGCCGTCTGCGGCCCGCTCTGCCGCGTGGCGCCGCTGCCGGGGCGCGGCCCGCCGAGGTACGGCGGCAGGTCCTTCTCGCGGATGACCTCGTCGGACATGATCACGAGCCGCTCGACGACGTTGCGCAGCTCGCGCACGTTGCCCGGCCAGTCGTACTGCTTGAGCCGCTCGAGCACCGGCTCGTCGACGGGCTTGTAGCCGAGGCCGTTCTCGTCGCAGCACTCGCGCACGAAGCTCTCGACGAGCAGCGGGATGTCGTCCGCGCGCTCCTTCAGCTCCGGCGACCGGATCGGCACGACGTTGAGGCGGAAGTACAGGTCCTCGCGGAACTGCCCGTCCTTCACCATCTGCTCGAGGTCGCGGTTCGTCGCCGCGACGACCCGGCACTCGGTGCGCAGCGATTTCTCGCCGCCAACGCGCGTGAACTCGCCCGTCTGCAGGACGCGCAGCACCTTGGCCTGCGCGGGCAGGGCCATGTCGCCGATCTCGTCGAGGAAGATCGTGCCGCCGTCGGCGACCTCGAACAGGCCGCGCTTCTTCGCGACGGCGCCCGTGAACGCGCCGCGCTCGTGGCCGAACAGCTCGCTCTCGATGAGCTCCGGCGGGATCGCCGCGCAGTTGACCTTCACGAACGCGCCCGCCGAGACCGCGCTGTTGCGGTGGATCGCGCGCGCGATCAGCTCCTTGCCGGTGCCGCTCTCCCCGGTGATGAGGACGCGGCTGCGCGTCGGCGCGACCTTCGCGATCTGCCGCCGCAGGTCGTTCATCACGGAGGTCGAGCCGAGCAGCTCGAACCGCGCATCCGCGCGCCGCAGGATCTGCATCTCGCGCGCCATGCGCCGGCGCTCGAGCGCGTTGCGCGCCGTGACGACGACGCGGCCGCGATCGAGCGGCTTCTCCATGAAGTCGAACGCCCCGAGCCGGGTCGCCGCGATCGCGTCGTCGATCGTGGCGTGCCCCGAGATCATGACGACCGGGATGTCGGACGTGCGCGACGACATGCCGTCCTCGCCGCGACTCTTCAGCGTGCGCAGGAGGTCGATGCCGTTGTCGTCGCCGAGCTTCACGTCGAGCAGGATCAGGTCCACCGCCTCGCGCCCGAGCACGGTCTCCGCCTCGGCGATCGATCCCGCCTCGTGCACGACGTGCCCCTCGCCCTCGAGCACCATGCGCAGCGTGCGCCGGATGTTCTTCTCGTCGTCGACGATGAGCACCGGCTCCGCGTGGCTCGCGCTCTGCGCTTCGTCGGTCACTTGTTCGCCTTCTTTACCTCGGCCCCGTCGCGATCGTCCATCCCCTCACTTTCCCGCTCTCCTTCCCTCTCTCCGTCCCCCTCTCCGTCCCCCTCTCCGTCCCCCTCTCCGTCCCCCTCTCCGTCCCCCTCACCCTCTCCCTCTCCCTCCACCTTCTTCACCTCGCCCTTCCCCTTCTTCGCGACGTTCACCTCGCCCTTCCCCTTCTTCGCGACGTTCGCCTCGCCTTTCCCCTTCTTCGCGACGTTTGCCTTCTTCTCCTGCTTCGCCTCGCCCTTCGCCTTCGTCGCCTCGACGTTTGCCTTCTTCTGCTGCTTGGCCTCGCCCTTCGCCTTCGTCGCCTCGACCTGCGCCTTCTTCTCCTGCTTCACCTCGACCTTGGCCTTCGTCTCCTCCGGATCCTCGCCCTCATCCTCCTCCGCCGCCGCGTGCAGGTCGTCGGCATCGTCATCGGCCGCGTCGCCGCGGTCCTCGCGGTCGAAGCGCTCGCGCCGCTTGCGGTTCCACCAGAACGCGCCGGCGAACAGGATGAGGACGGCGCCGACGTAGAGCGGGCGGCGGTCGGGGTCGCTCGTCGTCTGCACGACCTGGACCGGCGGGGCCGCCGGGTAGCGCGAGCCGTCGCTGAGCCGCGGCAGCTCGTCGGCGCGCGGTGCGGCGCTGCCCTCGGGCGGCGCGGCCGAGCCGGAGCGGTTCGTGATCGTCGCCTCGAGCGCCGCCGCCGGATCCGCGACGAGCGACAGCGCCACCCGCTGGTCCACGGGCATCCCGGGATCCAGCGTCGCGAGCGCCGCCTCGCACGCCGTCAGTGCCGCCGCCGCGCTCGCGTCCGTCGACGCCAGGCACTCGCCGCGCACGGCGATCAAGGTCGTCGCGTCGCCGACGACGACCACGCGCGAGCTGGTCACGAGGTTCGCATCGCGCCAGCGCAGCGTCGCATCCAGCGACTTCGTCGCGGCATCCGCCTTGCGCGCGGCCGTCTCCGACCTCGCGTCCGGGCCCTCGCGCCGCAGCTTCGCCTCGAGCTCCTCGACCTCGAGGCTCGCCGCCGCATCGCGCTGCTTCGTCGGCACCGACACCTGCGCCCGCGACACGAACAGCACGCACCCCGGCGCGGCCGGGCGGTACGCCTCGACCTGCAGCTGCACCGGCCCGCCGCCGAAGTGCGGCTCGCGGTTGCGCTCGCCGAGCTCCTTGTCCTGCGTCCACCCCGCGGGCGGCGTGATCGTGCCGGCGGCGGCGGTCGCCGTCACAGCAAGGGTCGCCGCGAGCATCACCAGGACCAGACCGGACTTCGTCATTTCATCGCTCCCAGGAGGGTAGTGCACGTGGCCTCGCACGCCGCCGGCTCGCGCGGGTTCGCGAAGCACGCGAGCGCCGCGACCTTCCCGCCGCCGAGCCTGGCCGCCAGCCGCCCCTTCACCCCGGCCGCCGCCGACGCGAACCGCAGCGTCAGCGCGCCGTCCTCCGCCGCCGGCGCCACGACCTCGCTCGTCTCGAGCTTCGCCGCCGCCAGGCCGTCCACGACCTCCTTCGCGAGCGCCGGGGCATCACCGCCCGCGCCGTGCAGCGCCACCCACACGGCGTAGCAACCCGCCGCGGGATCGCCCCACGCCTCGGCACCGTCGACCGTGATCCCCGGCGCCGCCGCCGCCGTCTTCGCCCCGGCCGCGAGCGCCGGCAGGCTGCTCCACCCGGCGGGCGGCTTCACCGGCGCCGGCGCCGCGCCGGACCCGTCCGCGCCCGCCGAGCTACACGCCGCGAGCGCGCCGATTGCCACGACCACCAGGATCAGCCGTAGGTCATCCATACGCGCTGTCCGTCCTCGACGCCCAGCCGCTTCCGCGCGTCGTCGGTGATGCCGATGGTCCCGTCGTCCATCGGGATGACGCGCGCGCCGATCGCGCGGAACCGCGGGCGCTGGTTCGGCAGCTCGATCGCGAGCACCGCCCACGGCCGCTCCCCGTCCGCGTCCCCGACGGTCCGCACCGGCGCCTCGCGCGCCTCGTTCACGATCGTGATCTCGTCGGTCCGGGCCGTGAAGTGCGGCCCGCCGTCGAACGGATCGATCTGCCCGGCGTACTCGAACCCGATCCGCCGCAGCATCGCCTCGACCCCCTTGGTTTCGGGGCCGACCTGGCCGATCAGCGCGCGCACGTCGTCGGGCAGGAGCTCGGTGTGGATCGGGTCATCCGGGAACAGCGCGTGGATGAACTCCTTGTTGTTCTTCGAGCGCACGTCCGCGTCCTGGTACGTGAGCCCGGTGAACTTGCGCCCGAGCGCCTCCCACAGCCGCGACGTCCCGTCCTGCTCGAGCGGCGGCAAGAGCTCGCTCAGCACGCGGTCCCGGAACAGCTGCCGGTGCATCCGCATGAACAGGAAGCGCACGTACGACAGCGCCTTCCCGAGGCTCTCCCCCGGCGTGCGCCGGTACTCCGGCATCAGGATCAGCCCGCCGATCTCCGTCGGGCCGTCGTAGTTGTACCCGATGCGCAGCGTCTGATGGACCATGTGCTTGTCGAGCGTCACCGAGTAGCGCTCGTCGTTCTCGACGCGGAAGAAGATGTGCGGCGCCTTCCGGGTACCGTGCTGCGCGTAGATGATCGACGTCCCGATCACCTTCTTCTTCGTGAGGTCCTCGAGGACGAACAGGAACTCGCGGTCGACGACCGGCACCTCGGCGTTGAACGACTTCTCCGAGCGCTCGAGGATCGTCTCGATGTGCTCGCGATCGGCCGGTAGGTTGACGGTGTCCAGGTGCTCGGCCACCGCCAGCACCTGGTCGACATCTTCGCGATAAGATTGGCGAATCCGAAACATGAAGCCCGCGCTCAGCGCAGGCTACCACGGCTTCCTACGGCAGGATGGTCGCCAGCATCCTCGGCAGCTCGCGCAGGTTCGCCGTCGCCTCGGCCACCCACGCGGCGAGCCCCGGCGTCAGCTGCTCGCGCGCCAGCACCGACGGCTCGAGGAACCGGATCCGCTTCTTGTTCGACTTCGCGCGCCGGATGTTCTCCTCGTCGACGAACTTCAGGATCTCCGGCAGCGCCTGCACCACGATCTTCTTCGTGTCGTGCATCAGCACGACCGACCGGCTCTGGGCGCGCGCGATGTCGTTCGTGATCATCTTCACGACCTTCTCGACGGTGCGGTCCTTCTTCCACTCCTGCGAGTCGATGTCCCAGTGGAAGTGCGCGAGGTGGCGCTCGGCGAGCATCTCCTCGAGCCGCGTGCACCGGACCCCGCCCGGCGTGCGGAACCACGCCGTCCGGAAGCCCGACGCCTTCTCGATCAGCTCGCGCCCGTGGTCGATCTCCGCCGCCGCATCGTCCGCCTTGATCTTGCACAGGTCGCGGTGGCGCCAGGTGTGCGTCGCGATGACATGCCCCTCGTCGAGGATGCGCTGCACGATCGCCGCGGCCTTCTTCGTCTTCTTCGGGTCGACCATCTCGCCGACCATGAAGAAGATCGCGTGGAGCTTCCGCTCCTTCAGGAGGTCGAGGACCTTCGGCGTGGTCTCCGGGTTCGGGCCGTCGTCGAACGTCAACAGGAGCTCGACGTCACCGCTCGCCGACTCGCCGGCGGCCGGGGTCGGCCAGCCCTTCGCGGTCGCGGTGCTCGAGAGAGGTGCACCGAGGCCGATCGCCATGCCGATGCACGCGAGCGCTGCTCGAATCGTCACCCTTCACGTCTAACACGCTCGAGGCGGCGCGCATTCTTTTGAGCTATACCCGCGCGATGATCGCCGCCGATCCGAATCCGAACCCGACGCGTTCGATCCGCATCGCCGCCGCCATCGCCGAGCGGTACGAGGCGATCCTGCGCAGCGGCGGGCACACCGCCGGTAGCAACGACTCCGAGCTCGCCCTGCGCATCGGCGAGGCCCAGCAGGTGTATCCGGAGATCTGGACGCACCTCGACGAGGCCCGCCGGGCGCTCGCCGACCGCGACCCCGCGGCGCTCGCCGACTTCGACCGCCTGCGCGCCGTCGAGCACCCCGCCAAGCTCGGCGTCACCGACGTCGAGATCGTCCAGCACGTCGACTACCGCGGCCGGGTCGTCGCCGAGACCAAGACCGCGGCCTTCAACATCCAGGGCTTCCACCGCGCCGTCGCGGCGGTGCGCGCCCTCGAGCGGGCGATGCCGGAGGTCGACTGGGTCGGCCTCGCACGCGCCGAGCACCAGGAGCTGGCCGCCGCCGGATCTCTGACCGGCAAGCGCAACCGCAACCTCGCGATCGGCGCGGCCGCCGTCGTGATCCTCCTCCTCTTGCTGAGGGCGCTGTGATCGACCGCCTCCACGACCGCGAGCCTTTGCGCGTCGACCTCGCGAGCCAGCCGACCCGCGGCCACTGGCTGCGCTACCAGCCCTCGGGCACGCGCGTCTGGCTCAAGCGCGACGACCACACCGGCAGCGAGCTGATGGGCAACAAGGTCCGCAAGCTCGAGTACTTGCTCGCCGAGGCGCAGGATCAGCGCGCCACCCACATCCTCACGTGCGGCGGCGAGCAGTCCAACCACGCGCGCGCGACCGCGCTCGCCGCCGCCCGGCTCGGCATGGCGAGCGTCCTCCTCCTGCGCACCGACGACCCGGCGCATCCGCCGGCTCCGACCGGCAACATCCTCCTCGACCGGCTCGCCGGTGCCGAGCTCGTGTGGATCTCGCGGCCGCAGTGGCGCGAGCGCAACCGGCTCCTCGCCGAGCAGGCCGAGCGCATCCGCGCCGCCGGCGGGCGCCCGTACATCGTCCCCGAGGGCGGCTCGAACGCGCTCGGCAGCTGGGGCTACATCCGCGCCATGCGCGAGCTCGCCGACGACCTCGCCGGCATCGCGAGCCCCGCCTCGCCGGTCACGGTCGTCTACGCGTGCGGCTCGGGCGGCACGGGCGCCGGCCTCATCCTCGGCGCCAAGCTGTTCGGGCTCGCGGCGCGCGGCATCCGCGTCGCCGGCGTCAACGTGTGCGACGACCGCGCCTACTTCCTCGACGCGATCGGCGCGATCTGCCACGACGCCGAGGCGCGCTGGCAGCTCGACACCCGGGTCACCCCCGACGACATCGACATCGTCGACGGCCACGTCGGCCTCGGCTACGCGAAGTCGCGCCCCGAGGCGCTCGCCACGATCCGCGACGTGTGCCGCAGCGACGGCGTCGTCCTGGATCCCGTCTACACCGGCAAGGCGTTCCACGGCGTCGTCACGGAGCTCGGGCGCGACCCGGGCCGCTTCGGCAGCGCGGTCGCGTTCCTGCACACGGGCGGGATGTTCGGGCTGTTCGCGTCGCCCGAGACCATCGCCCAGGTCCTCTAGCAGCTAGCCCGGATCATTCACCAACACGTCGGCTGCGACCGTCGCGCTCCGGGCAACTCGAGGCGTACGGCCGGTTCTCACTCGGTCCGTACGGCAAGTACGACCTCTCGCTCCGCTTCCGGGCGTGCGCCTCGATCTGCCTCGGATCGCTTGGTCTCGCTCGACGTCTTGGTGAATGATCCGGGCTAGAGCAGCGGCTCGAGGATCTGCGCGAGCTTGCGGTCGGACAGGCCGCCGGGCTCGCTGAACACGAGGCGACCGGTGCGGTCGAAGATGAACGTCGTCGGGTAGTTCTTCGGGCGGCCGTAGGCGCCGTCGATCTCGCGCGTGCCGCGCACGACCGGGTACAGCATCTCGTAGTCGGACTGGAAGTTGACGAGCGTGTTCGCGTCGACGTCGTCCATCATCACGCCGAGGAGGACGAGGCCCTTGTCCTTGTACTTCTCCCACGCGCGCGACAGGTCGGGGATCTCCTTCTTGCAGGGCGGGCACCAGGTCGCCCAGAAGTTGATCATCACGACCTTGCCGGCGAGGTCCTTCGGCGAGTACGTGGTCCCGTGCGTGTCGACGTAGCTCACGTCGGGGAGGCAGTCCTGGGCGCCGTTCGCGCACCCGGCGTTCGCCGACTTGCCGCCGATCGACACCGGCTGGTTCGGGTTGTTGGTGAAGTGCACGAACAGAAAGATGACCATGCCGACGCTGCCGGCGAGGAGCAGCCCGAGCAGGGCCTTCGTGCTGTTCGACATATCTACTTGAACCTCAACAACGACGGTTCCATGTCAGCGGGGGGGACGTATCCCAGGAGCTCCAAACAGGTGGCGGTGACGTTTCCAATCCCGGCGCCACGGCGGTCCGGATCGATCTCGTAGCGGTCGCCGCGCGCCGGATCGTGGATCAAGAATGGCACGGGGTTCAACGTGTGGCTGGTCTTAACCACCGGGCGGCCGGTCGCCTTCTCGCGCTGCACGCGGCCGTGCTTGTCGCGCTGGAACATCTCGTCCGCGTTGCCGTGATCGGCGGTAATCACAAGGATTCCGTGTAGTTCGTCGACGGCCTTGAGCAGGCGCGCGAGCTGGAGGTCCAGGGCCTCGACCGCGACGACCGTGGCGTCGAACGCACCCGTGTGGCCGACCATGTCGCCGTTCGCATAGTTCACGCGCGCGAACCGGTGGACGCCGGTCCGGAGCTCCGCGATCAGGCGGTCGGTGATCTCGGCGGCCTTCATCCACGGCCGCTGGTCGAACGGGACGCGGTCCGACGGGATCTCGATGTAGCGCTCGAGCTTGTCGTCGAACATGCCGCTGCGGTTGCCGTTCCAGAAGTACGTGACGTGCCCGTACTTCTGCGTCTCGGAGATCGCGAGCTGCGAGACGCCGCTCTGCGCGAGCACCTCGCCCATCGGGCGCTCGATCTCCGGCGGATCGACGAGGTAGTGCCGCGGGATGTGGAGGTCGCCGTCGTACTCCATCATCCCGGCGAAGAAGACGTCGGGGCGGCGGACGCGCGCGAACTTGTCGAAGTCGTCGTCGTCGAAGGCGCGCGAGATCTCGATCGCGCGGTCGCCGCGGAAGTTGAACAGCACGAAGGCGTCGCCGTCGACGACGGGGGAGGGCGGCTCGACCACGAACGGCGGCAGGTCCTGGTCGATGATGCCGTGGTGCTCCCCGCGCAGCACGGCGATCGCCTCGAGCGCCGAGGCGAAGCGGCGGCCCTCGGCGAGCACGTGCGTGTGCCAGCCGCGCTCGACCATGTGCCAGTCGGCCTCGTAGCGGTCCATCGTGATGACCATGCGGCCGCCGCCGCTGGCGATGCGCGCGTCGCAGCCGTGCGCGCGCAGGTCGGCGAGCGTGCGCTCGAGGCGCTCGACGTAGACGTGCGCGCTCACCGGCGGGACGTCGCGCCCGTCGAGCAGCGCGTGCACGCGGAGCTGCTTCGCGCCGGCGCGCGCGGCGGCGGCGAGCATCGCCTCCAGGTGCTCGAGGTGCGAGTGGACGTTGCCGTCGGAGACGAGGCCGCAGAAGTGGATCGTGCCGCCTCGCAACCCGCGCTCGACGACGGCGTGCCACGCCTTGCCCTCGAACAGCTTCTTCGACTGGATCGCGCGGTTCACGAGCAGCGCGCCCTGCGCGTAGATCTTGCCCGCGCCGAGCGCGTTGTGGCCGACCTCGCTGTTGCCCATGTCGTCATCGGACGGCAGGCCGACGGCCGTGCCGTGCGCGCGCAGCTCCGCCCGGGCCCCCGGCACCCACAGCCGGTCGAGCGTCGGGGTCGCGGCGATCGCCACGGCATCCGCCTCGTCGCCGGCGCCGCGGCCTACGCCGTCCATCACGACGAGGACGACGGGGCCTTGCGGAGAATGGCGGGGATGCGATCGCAGCACGGCGCGCACCTTACACCGCTCGATGGGAACTGCCGAGCCGGCAGGCGAGGGACCGCCGCCGGGCCCGTCGGCGCGACCGTTGCGAGCGGCGTGCGAGCGTGTGTCCGATGGACGGCTACTGGCTCGCGCTCGTTGATCAAGAAGGCAACGACGTCGAGCTCGTCGTGTGCTCGTCGTCGCGCGGATCGCGACGAACGTGTAAGGCGCCCGTCGTGCGCCCGATCGCGACGGCCGTCAGCCTTCGAAGCTCGGCGTCGTCGGGATGCCGCCTGCGCGGCGGCGCCCGCTTCTCCGTGCGCGAGCACGACGGCCCCCGTCGCCGGATGGCGCTGACGCAACCGGTCGCGCCTGCTGACGGCGATCCGCCGTCCCGCACCTGCTGCGCGCAAAAAAGGACTCCTCGATCGCACCCGGCGCAAGCTCGTCATGCTGCGCGCAAAAAGGACTTCGATCGCGCCCAGCGCGGGCTGCCCACGATCGCCGGTGGCCGCGCGTCATGCTGCGCGCAAGAAACGACGCCTCGATCGGATCCGCGTCCGCGTGTACCGTCGTCCGGTGCGCACCGCGGTCGTGCTCGCTCTGCTCCTGATGTCCGCGCGCGGGCACGCCGAGCCCGTGCGATGGACGGCGCCCGAGGCGTGCGGCACCGTCGACGCGCTGCACGCGCGGATCGCGGAGATGCTCGAGCACCCGCTCGACGGGCTGCGCGCCGACGTCGCGATCGCGCGCGACGACGCGGCCGGAGAGTTCACCGCCGAGCTGGAGATCGCGAGCGCCGTTGGGACGACGCGGCGCCGGGTCCGCGCGCCGGACTGCGCGACCGTCGTCGAGGCGATCGCGTTCGTGTTGACGCTGGCGGCGCAGGAGCAGGAGGCGCGGAAGGCGCCCGTGGTGCCGCGCGTCGTCGCGTCGGATCCGCCGGCGCTGGGCGTCGAGGCGCGACCCGGCCCGCGGCTGTCGCGGCTGCACGTCCGCACGCGCGGCGGCGGCGAGGTCGTCCTCGGGGTCGTCCCGGGGACCGGCGTCGGCGCCGGGGCGCGCGTCGAGATCCGCAAGGGATGGCTCGGGGTCGGGCTCGGCGTGGTCGGGTACCTGCCGGTGACGGCCCAGGTCGACGGCATCGCGATCGGCGAGATCGATCTCGTGGCCGCACGGCTCCGCGGCTGCGGGCACCGCGGCGCGCTCCGCCTGTGCGGCGGCGGCGAGGTCGGCCGGCTCCGCGGCGTCGGCATGGAGACGTCGGCCTCCCGGCGCTGGTCCGCGCTGACGGTCGGCGTCGGCTGGACCCACGCGTTCACCCCGTGGCTCGCGGCGGTGATCGACGTCGAGTCCGGGGTCGCCCTCGACCGCCCGCGCTTTACCCTCGACGACGGCACGCTCGTGCACCAGCCCCCGCCGGCCTCGGCGCGGGCGGCGGTCGGCGTCGAGGTCGGCTGGTAGCGTTCGCATGACGGAAGGTCCGCGTCCCGGCCACTAACCGTCTGATGCTCCCGGATTTCGACCCGCCGGGCGACGCGACGCCGCATGCGGCGTCGCCGCCGCGCCCGACGCTCGAGCAAGTCTACGACGCGCACGGGGCGATGGTGTGGCGCACGCTGCGCGCCCTCGGCGTCGAGGATGCGCGCATCGACGACGCCGTGCAGGACGTCTTCCTCGTCGTGCACCGGCGCCTCGACACGTTCGAGGGGCACGCCGCGATCGCGACGTGGCTCTACGCGATCGCGCGCAAGGTCGCGAGCCAGTATCGGCGGCGCGAGCGGCGGATCCCGGTCGACCACGTGCGCGGCGCGCCGGAGAGCCAGGTCGACGTGGTCGCCCGCCGCGAGGCGGCGCGGCTCGTCCTCGAGATCCTCGAGGAGCTCGACGAGGAGAAGCGCGAGGTGTTCGCGCTGATCGAGCTCGAGCAGCTCACCGGCCCGGTCGTCGCCGAGCTGCTCGGGATCCCACTCAACACCGTCTACTCGCGGCTGCGCCTCGCGCGCCAGCGCTTCGACGCGGCGCTCGCGCGCCGGATGCCGGAGGGAACATGATGATGTCGCCTCGTGCTCGCAGGTTGGTCGTCTCGGCTCGCGCCGGGCTCGAGCCGAGCGCCGCGGCGCTCGCAGCCTCCCGCACCCGGCTGCTCGCGGCCGTCGGGACCGTGGCCATCGCCGCGACCGTCGGGACGGTGGCCGTCGCCGCGACCGTCGCTCCCGCCGCGCCCACGGTCGCGCCGACCGCCGCTCCCGCCGCGCCCACGGTCGCGCCGCCCGCCGCGCCGCCCGTTGCTGCGCCGTCCGCGTCCGCCGTCGCGGCTGCGCCTGCGAAGCTCGCCGTCAAGCTCGGCATCGCGTTCGTTGTCACCTCGGTCGCCGCGGTCCTGGTCGTGCGCGCACCGACCGAGCCGCGATCGACGCCGCCGGCGCCGATCGCGACCCCGCACGCGTCGACGCCGCCAGCGCCGATCGCGACCCCGCACGCCCCGGCGGCGATCGCGTCGCCGCACGCGTCGACGCCACCTCTGCCGACTGCTGCTGCAGCGACGCCGCACGCTTCGGCGGCACCTCCGCCGAGTGCCGCGGTGCCGGCGGTCGCCGCGTCGAGCACGGCCGCCGCGCGGCCGCCCGGATCCACACCGCCGGCGGTCGCCGCGTCGAGCACGGCCGCCGCGCGGCCACCCGCATCCACACCGCCGGCGGTGGCCGCGTCGAGCGTCCCACCGCCGGTGGCTGCGCGTGCCGCGGTGGCGGCCCCGAGCGCCGCTGCGCCGGCCGACGGGCTGCGCGCCGAGCTGGCGCTGCTGCGCGCCGCGAAGACGGCGCTGGGGGCGGGGGATGGTGCCGCGGCGCTGGCGGCGCTCGACGAGCACGCCCGCGACTTCAGCCGCGGGCAGCTCGTCGAGGAAGCCGCCGTGCAACGCGTGGAGGCGCTGTGCGCGCTCGGCCGCGCGCGAGAAGCCGCGGTCGCCGCGAATGCCCACCGCGCGGGCTGGCCGCGCTCGGCGCTGCACCACCGCATCGAACGAAGCTGCGTGAAGGAGGTCCACCCATGATTCGCCCCATCGCCGTCGCCGCCGCTGCCGCCGCCGCGGTCCTCGCGGCCTGCCATCAACCGGATGCGCCGATCGGAGCGGGCTTTCGCCCGGTCCTCGAGCTCGGTGCCGAGCCGATCAAGGCGCTCGACATCCTGTTCGTCGTCGACAACTCGTTCTCGATGGCGGAGCACCAGCGCGCCCTCATCGACTCCGCCGGCGACTCGCTGTTCGGCGCGCTCGCCCTCGAGGCGGGCGGCGTCCCCGACCTGCACGTCGCGGTCGTCTCGACCGACCTGGGGTCCGGCCTGCCGATCCCCGCGGGTGGGAACTGCCTGCCCGGCGGGGGCGACCAGGGACGCTTCCAGATCGCGGGCGGCGAGACCTGCGGCATCTCGGGCGCCTTCCTCAGCGACGTCGACGACGGCCTCGGCGGGCGCCTCGTCAACCACCCGGGTGACCTCGCCGCCGCGTTCGCGTGCGCCGCCGAGCTCGGGGCGCAGGGTTGCGGGTACGAGCACGACCTCGAGGCGATGCGGCGCGCGCTCGACGGCTCGAACCCGGAGAACGCCGGGTTCCTGCGCGACGATGCGCTGCTGCTCGTCGTGTTCCTCACGAACGAGGACGACTGCTCGGCGAGCGACCCGCGCGTGCTCGACCCGCGCGACACCGCGACCTTCGGCCCACCCGTCGACTTCCGCTGCTTCGAGTTCGGCGTGGTCTGCGACGGCGACGATCCGCGCACGCTCGGCGCGAAGACCGGGTGCGTGTCGCGCGAGGACAGCCCGTACCTCCACCCCGTCGAGCGCTACGCCACGTTCCTCCGCACGCTCAAGACCGATCCGTCGCTGGTGATGGTGGCCGGCATCTTCGCCGACGCCGGGCCGGTCTCGGTGTCGCCCTACGGCGGAGACTCCGTCGCCCTCACCTCGATCTGCGGCGGCGCCACCACCAACCCCTGGCCGGCGCCCGCCGTGCGGATGCACGAGTTCGCGCAGCACTTCCCGGCGCACTGGGTGTTCGCGCCGATCTGCAACATCGAGATGTCGGCGAACCTCGACCGCATCGCGCGCTCGACCGGCGGTGTGATGTCGGGCTCGCGCTGCCTCCTCGGCGAGGTCGCGCCGAATGCCGCGTGCCGCGCGCAGGCGATCGCGCCCGACGGATCGCAGCGCGCGCTCGACCTCGTGGTCGCGGAGGACCGGGAGCGGTGCGGCTACGCGCCGCAGGCGCTGCGCGCCGAGATCGCCGACGGTGCGCTCGCGCCGGGCGAGCGGCTGCGCGTCGAGTGCATGCGGTAGCTCAGGCGCGGCCCTTGTCGCCGAGGACGCGCACGAGCTCGGCGTTGAAGACGTCGGGGTGCTCGCGGTGCATGAAGTGCCCGCCGGGCACCTGCACGACCTCGTACGACGACGTGAAGATGTGCCGCGCCTTCTCGTACGCGCGCGGCGCGATCATGTCGTGCTCGCCGGCGAACGCGACGCTCGGCACCGTGATCGGCAGCTTGTTCGACGGCGGGAGCCGCACGCCGATCGCGCGGTAGTAGGAGAGGGCGGCCTCGACGCAGCCCGGCTCGCGGAACGCCTCCTTCACGCGGTCGGTCTCGCCGGGCGGCACCTTCCACGCGGGGGACCAGCGCGCGACGAGCGCGTCGACCATCGCGAAGTCGTCGCGCCGCAGCTTGGCGGGGGCGCGCTTCGTGCGCAGCGTCGCGAAGTGGCGCAGCGTCCACAGCATCTTCGGCGTCGGCTTGACCGAGCGCGGGTGCGGGATCGCGACCGTCACGAGGAGCCGCACCTTCTCGGGGGCGAGCGCCGCGGCCGCGTAGGCCGCACCGGCGCCGAAGTCGTGGCCGATCACGATGGCGGGCTGGCCCCCACCGAGCGCATCGATCAGCGCGAGCGCGTCGCGGCCGAGCGTGTCGGTGTCGTAGGCGCCGTCGCCCGGCACGCTCGTCGGGTGGTACCCGCGCGTGAACGGCGCGACCGCGCGGAACCCGGCCGCCGCCACCGCCGGCATCGTGCGGTCCCACGTGTGCGCCGTGTCCGGGAAGCCGTGGATCATCAGCGCGAGCGGGCCCGTCCCCTGCTCGAGGTACGTGAACCGGACGCCGTTGGCCTCGATCTGCTTCGTCTCCACCGCGCCACTGTCCCACATCGCGCCGCGGCGGTGCGCTTCCTCCGAGCCGCCCGCGCCGCAGCGTGCGAGCCGCAGCGCGCGATGGGCTGCCAGCGCCGCGCGCTGTCGCCGCCACGGCGGATCGTGCGACGAGAGATCATGCGCTCGCGATTCGTGCTCACGCGCTCGGCGGCGAGCGGGCCGCACACGATCTCGTGGCGACCAGAGATCATGGGCTCGCGCTTCGTGCTCGCCATGCTGATCGTCGGCGCCGCGGTCGGGACGGCGCGCGCCGAGGAGACCGGCGTCTACGTGCAGGAGGCGCTCGGCGGGTTCGCCTACGGCGGCGACCTCGGGCGGCCGGGCACCGGCGCGCCGCGGCTCCAGCTCGGCGTCGGCGTGCGGCGCGGCGCGGACACCGCGGAGCTGTTCGTCGCCGGCGCGGTGCCGGACCTGTTGTTCATCGACTGCTACGGCGCCGAGTGCGACCGCACCCCTCAGAACGGCTTCACGCAGGTCGGCGTCGACTTCCGCCGCCAGTGGCCGCTCGTGCGCACGCGGTGGTCGCGCGTCGGCGTGTCGATGTTCCTGCACGCCGGCCCGCGCTGGGTCATCGGCGAGGCCGCGCTCGCCGGCATGCGCGGCCCGGGCGTCGGCGCGGGTGCCGGGATCGCCGGCGACGCGAAGCTCATCGGCTACTTCCTCGACTTCGGCCTCGACGCGATGTGGCTGCGCGGCCCGTCCGGCGCGATCGCCCGCGGCCCCGCCGGCGGCCAGCTGGAGAGCCGCGACCTGTTCGGCACCGCGAGGTACATCGTGATCGGCGGCAAGCTCGGCTGGATGTGAAACACTCGCCCCGTGCGCTGGCTCGCTTTCATCACGGTCGTCGCCTGTACGCCGCAACCACCACCGTCGTCGAGCGGCGGCCCACGGACGCCGAAGCGCCAGCCGCCACCACCGTCGCCATCGTCGCCGTCGACCGAGGCCGCCGCGCCGGGCGATGCGTGCACCCGCGACGCCGACTGCGTGGTCACGAACTTCGCCGGCTGCTGCGCCTGCCCGCAGTGCTCCGTCGGCGCGCCGACCGCCCGCTCGCTCGCCGAGCTCGCGCGCGCGCAGGATCAGTGCAAGGTCATGCGCTGCAACACGACCGTGTGTGACCTCGCCGGCGCGTGCCCACCCGGCGAGGCCGCCGACCGCTTCGCGCCCGTCTGCCGCGCCGGCACGTGCGCCGGCGTCCGCCGCTGACTACTTCCCGGGGTTGCGCACGACGTTCCACTCCTTCGGCAGCTTCGCCGGATCGAGCGCGAAGATCGACGGCGCGTGCTTCGCGGCCAGGTTCGCCTTCGCGAACGTGAACGTGCTGACGTCGCTGTTCGAGTTGATCACCACCGACTGCGCCACCGTCGCCGCGGACCGGTCGATCACCAGGTACACGCGCGAGTACGCGGCCGACACCTGCTTCGGTAGCAGCTCGAGCACGGTCGCGCCCGCCGGGGCACCGGGCGACGCCTTCGTCGCGAACCCGATGGTGAAGTCCCGCGCGAGGCTCGCGCCGTTCCAGAACGTGATCGCCGTCGGCAGGTTCTGCGGCGTCACGCCGGTCTGCGTGACCTGCTGCTTGTCGGGCTCGACCGTCCACAGATCCTTGCCGTCGTACAGGATCGCCGTCTTCAGCGGCGTCTTCGAGCCGGTGTAGTCGAACCGGAAACGGTCGGGCTTGCCGAGGTAGAGCGTGCCCTTGCGCAGGTCCTTCGTGCCGAACGTGCCGTTGACGAACGTCTGATCGAAGCCGATCGAGATCGCCGACGCGCCGGCGTACGTCTGCTGCACGTCGGCGAGCACCTGCGCCGCCGTCTTCGGCTTCATCCACGACAGGAGGCCGGCGTGCGCCACGCTCCCACCGCCGAGGACGACGGCCAACGCCGCGACGCCCAGCGCGCGCCTCACGGCTTCTTCGCCGGCGCGCTGCCGCTCCCCGCACCCTGCGGCTGGTCCGCATCGACGATGCGGTAGCTCTTCACGCTCTTCTCGTCGAACTCGAACCACGACTCCTTGATCGGCTTCTTGAAGTCCGGCGCGAAGAACCGGAAGTGGTTCACGTTGTTCGACGAGTCGACGATGACCGACTGTGTGACGTGGTAGTCGGTCGCGTCGACGACGAGGAACAGGTTCTTGTACTGCGCCGACGGCTTCTTCGGCGTCAGCTTCAGCACGAGCTCGCCCTTCGCGCCGTACTTGCCCGTGGTGTCGAAGTCCGGGTTGAACTCTTCCTTCAGGTTGCCCTTGCCGTACAGGAACGACACCGCGACGGGCATCAGGTCCTGCTGCAGGTTCTTCTTCATCACCTGCATGTTGTCGTGCTCGACGACGTACAGGTACGTGCCGTTCGAGATGAAGCTCTTCTTGACCTCGACCTTGGTCTTCTTCGTCTCGAGGTAGTCCCACCGCATCTTGCCCGGCTTCATGATCCAGACCGTGCCGTCGCTGGTCTTCGTCGTGCCGTACATCTCGTTCGTCACCGACTGCCGGAACTGCGCCGTGACCTGCGAGATCGACGCGTAGAACTTCTGCACCTCATCCAGCACCGCGGCCGGCGTCTTCGCGGTTGGCGCCGGGGCGGTCGCGGTGGGCGTCGCGACCAGGGGCGCCTCGGCCACGTGCGGTTTCTGCGGGGCGGGCGCCGGGCCGGCGGGCGTTCCGGGGAAGTTCGCCAGCAGGAACGAGATCAGGAAGTGCGTCATGGCTTGCGTCTTTCAGGGTGCCGAACCAGCACCGTGCAATGGACGCACGGCAATGGCGGGGGATTCATGCCTACAAGTGCCCGACCTGCTTGGTGGTAGCACGCAGCGTTCCCGTTTGGTTACCCTATGCGGAATGCGACCGGAGTGGAGCGTCCTGGCATTCCCCGCCGTGTGCCTGCTGCTCGCGTGCAGCGGGCCGGGCGCGAGCGGGCGCTTCCCCGACGGACACGGCGGCCCGAAACAGACGGAGCTCGCGGACGAGGATCAGTACGTGCCGGGCTACGGCAAGCCCGAGCTGCAGCGCGCGCTGATCGGTGAGCGCGGCGCCGAGGCGACCGCCGAGCGCATCGTCGCCGACCTCGAGGCGAAGCCGGATCGCGACATCGCCGCCGACGATCGCCTGCGCGTCGCCGCCGCGGACCTCGCCGTGCGCCGGCGCTTCATCAAGTCGCTCGAGGCGTGCGAGGCGAGCGGGCGCTGGTGCCCACCGCGCCTCGACGACCCCCCGTTCGCGTTCGATCCCGACAACGACAAGCACGCGCCTCCGCTCGACGCGCCGCTCGCGTTCACGATCGACGGCTGGCGCAAGCTCACCGCCGAGCTGCACGGGCGCGCGTGCGCGTGCCGCACGCTCCACTGCGTCGACGCCGTCGACGCCGCCGCGAACGAGCTCGAGGCCCGCACGCCTCCCGCCGTCACGGGCGACGAGAGCGCGACCCTCGCCGTCACCCGCGCGCGCGAGTGCCTGTTCCGCCTCCGCGGCCGCGACCTCCGCGCGTTCCGGGCGCTCCCGGCGGAGTGACCCTGTCGGTCCTGCAGCTCGTCCACGTCGGCTCCGTCGGCGTGTATCTGTGGATGGCGATCTACGTGCTGTGGCGCGCGCCGCGCATGCAGCGCAGCATCGGGTTCGCGGGCATCGCGATCTGCTTCGCGTGGTGGAGCGCGTCGCTGATCCTCGCGCACGACCCGCACGTCCCGCGCAGCGAAGCCGCGCTCGCGTACGACCTCGGCGCGGTCGCGTGGGCGAGCTTCGCGAGCTTCTCGCTGTGGTTCGCGCTCGCGTTCGTCGGGCGCCGCGCGCTGCTCGCCGCGCGCTGGCTGAGGCCCGCGCTCGCCGGCCCACCGCTCGTCATCATCGTCGCGCAGTGGCGCGGCGCCGTCGCCGCCGACTACGTGCACGAGTCGTGGGGCTGGGCGTACGTGTGGTCGGCGTCGCCGTGGACGCTGTTCTTCTACGCGTACTACTCCGCGTTCATCGCCCTCGCGATCGGCCTCGTGCACGTCGCCGGCCGCCGCTCGCCCGACAAGCTCGTGCGCCGGCAGTGCGCGATCATCGTGTACACGGCGATGGTCCCGTTCATCGGCGCGACCACCACCGACATCGCGCTGCCGTGGCTCGGCATCCATGGCGTCCCGAACATCGCGCCGGCGTTCCTCCTCGCGTGGGCCGGCGGCATGGCGTGGGCGATCGTGAAGTACCGCCTCCTCGAGATCTCGCCGGAGACCGCCGCCGACGAGATCCTCACGGCGCTCAGCGACGGCGTCGTCCTCGTCGACCGCGAGGACCGCATCGTCACGTGGAACCCGGCCGCGACGCAGGTGTTCGCGCACGCCGCCGAGCTGCGCGGCGCGCGCATGACCGCGGTCCTCGCAGCGCGCACGCGCGCCGGCGACGCCACCGCCGACGGCGACCTCGACCTCGCATCGCCGTCGGGCCCGCGCACCGTCGCGCTCGCCCGCTCGGAGGTCCGCGATCCCCGCGGCGAGCTCGTCGGCCTGATCTACCTGTTCCGCGACATCACCGAGCGCGAGCGCAGCGCGCGCGCCCTGCGCGAGGCCCGCGATCAGCTCGAGGAGCGCGTCGCCGCGCGCACCGAGGAGCTCGCGACCGCCTACCGCGACAAGCAGCGCCTGCACGAGGCCGTCGCGCAGTCCGAGCGCCTCGCGGCCGTCGGCGTCCTCGCCGCCGGCGTCGCCCACGAGATCAACAACCCGCTCACGTACGTCACGCTCGGCCTCCACGAGATCCAGGATGCCCTCGAGCGCAGCAAGGACGACCGCGCCGCGATGCTCGAGCGCGCGCGCGAGGCGCTCGCCGGGTGCGAGCGCATCCAGACCATCGTGCGCGAGCTCGGCACGTTCGCGAAGCACGGCGACGACGTGCGCGCCCACGCGATCACCGAGCCGATCGAGGCCGCCGTCGCGATGTCCGCCCACCAGCTGCGCGACCGCGCCACGCTCGCCGTCGACGTCACCGCGACCCACCCCGTGCGCGCCGACGCCGGCCGCCTCACGCAGCTGTTCCTCAACCTCCTCGTCGACGCCGCCGCCGCGATCCCCGCCGGCGCGCGCCACACGCTCCGCCTCGCCGCGCGTGACGACGAGGACCACGTCGTCATCGCGATCACCGACCGCGAGCGCCGCATCCCCGACGACGCCCTCCCGCGCCTGTTCGAGATGTTCGGCCGCAACGCCGGCGTCTCCGGCCTCGCCCTCGCGATCTGCCACAAGATCGCGCGCGCCGCCGGCGGCGAGGTCACCGCCACCTCCACCGACGCCGACGGCACGACCTTCACCGTGCGCCTCCCGCGCGGCGACCGTCCGCCGAAGCCGCGCGCCGCGCCCGTGACCCCAACCCCAACCCCAGCCCCCGAGCCGCCGAAACCCGTCGAGGCTGCCCCTCCGCGCACCGCGCAGATCCTGATCGTCGACGACGACCAGCTCGTCGGCAAGGCCCTCCGCCGCATCCTCGCCGCCCACAAGACCGTCGTCGCCCTCTCCGGCGTCGAGGCGCGCGGCATCCTCGAGCCCAACCCCGGAGGAGAAGCCGCGCGCGACTTCGACCTCATCCTGTGCGACCTCATGATGCCCGACTCCACCGGCGTCGAGCTCCACGCCTGGCTCCGCACCCACCGCCCCGAGCTCGCCACCCGCATGGTCTTCATGACCGGCGGCACCTTCACCCCCGAGACCGAGCGCTTCGTCGACGAGCTCCGCGTCCTCCCCGTCCTGTCCAAGCCCTTCGAGATCCCCGTCGTCGAGCGCGTCGTCCGCGACGAGCTCGCGAAGCGCCGCTGACTACCTGCGCCCCGGATCGCCCCAGCAGTACCCGCGGCGGTCCATCGCGATCGCGCAGGTATGCTTCGCACCCGGCGGCCCGAGCGCGGCGAACTTCGTCCGCGGCGGCGGCCGGTTGCCCACGCAGAGGATGTCGCCACCGGCTTGTAGCACGCAGGCGTGGTCGTTTCCGGCCTGGATCTGGCGCACCGCGCCGAGGACGAGCGACGGAGCTCGAAAGTCGCGTGCCCAGCACGACGCCTTGCCGTCGTCCGCCCGAACGCACGTGGTCACGCCGCGTGCCGTGACCGATGTGTAGGGCCCGGCAAGCTCCTCCGTCTTCCTCACCACCCCCGCCCCATCGTCGCTCCAGTGGAGCAGGGTGCCGCGCGCATCCAGGGCGAACACCCGCTCGTCGGCCACGGCGAGGTCGGTGTACGAACCGGCGATCGCGAGCGTGCGCCCATCGGCTCCCGCCTCCCAGCACCGGATCCCGCCCGTCGCCTCGAGTCCACAGGCGGCGGCCCGCACGTCGCGGCTCGCCGGATGGATGCCGAACGGGCCGCGAGGCGTCACGTGGACCGCGACGAGCTTGTCGGCCGGTGGACGCCACACGGTCTGAGCGCTCCAGCACGCGACCCGACCGGTTGCATCGAGCGCACACGCGTCGGCCTCCGTGTCGTCGATCGCCGTGAACTCTCCGGCGGGAGCATCGCGGAGCTCGCTCGTCCGGCACGAGATCCGACCCGCCTTGTCGAGTGCGCACGACGGCGAGATCGCGCGCAGCGCCTCGGCCGACACCCTCCAGCAGGCGTGCTCTTCCGGCTCGCGCGTTCCCTCAACGCACGAGGGGGCGGGCCACGGCGTGGGCCTCTTGGGAAACTCATCGCGGATGCATGCGACGAGCGCGCACGGCAGGATCGCGAGCAACGCCTCCATCGACCTTCGCATCCGTAATTTGTAGCCTGTCTCGCTGTCCCGGAACGGACCTTCGACTACGCGAGCTCGAGCGTCTCCTGCACGACCGGGTTGCCGTAGCCCTCGACGCCGCGCGGCCAGCCGCCGGTGCGGACGACGAGGTTGGGGGCGGCCTGGAAGGTGCCGATGCCGTGGGAGTGGCCGCACAGGACGGTGATCTTCGTCTGCGGGTGCTCGGCGGCGTAGGCGCGGAGGACCTCGCCCGTCGAGATGCACGTGAACCAGGGGAGCCAGGGTGGGCCGGATTGCTCGCCGTCGTAGATGCACGCCTCGGGGAACGGCGGGACGTGCGTGAGGACGAGCAGCTCGGGGGTGGTGCCGACGTGGGAGAGGCGATCGCGCAGCGCGCGGGCCTCGTTCGCGCCGAGGCGCTGCAGCATCTCGATGCGCGCCGCGGCGTCGGCGCCGAGCTTGCGAAAGTCGTCGATCAGCTTCCAGTCGCTGAGCTTGATCTTGGAGTCGAGGTCGCCGCAGCGCGCGTCGCCCCAGCCGTCGACGCCGATCATCTTCGTGTTCGGCGCGATCTGCACGGGCGGGGCGTGCTGCAGCCAGGTCGCGCACTTGATGCGCCCGACCTCCTCGCGCACCGTGCGGATGCTCGAGCGGTAGTAGTCGTGGTTGCCGAGGACGAAGTACACGGCGGCGCCGGTGTGCTGCGCGATCTCGTCGAGGACGCGCGCGACGGTGTCGGACTCGGCGATGTCGCCGGTGAGGAGCACGGCGTCGGGGCGCTCGGCGGCGAGCTTGTCGTAGAACGCCTTCAGCGCGAGCGGGCGCAGGAAGTTGAGGTGGGTGTCGGTCAGCCAGCTCGCGCGCACGCGAACACTCTATCGGATCACGCGGTCGCGACGAGCACTTCGCGTTTGTTCGTGTGATCCGGCGGGCTGACGACGCCCTGCTTCTCCATCTCCTCGACGAGCCGCGCCGCGCGGTTGTAGCCGATGCGCAGCTGCCGCTGGACCCACGAGATCGACGCATTGCGCGTCGTCGTCACGATGTACACGGCCTTGTCGTACATGTCGTCGTCGGACTTGCCGCCGGGCATCCCGGCCATGTCGACGTTGCCCTCACCGTCCTCGTCGCGCGGCTTGAGGATGTCGAGGTTGTAGACCGGCCGACCCTGCGTCTTCAGGAACTCGACGACGCGCTGGATCTCCACCTCGTCGACGTAGCAGCCGTGCAGGCGCTGCGGGGCGGCGCCGCGGTCGGAGAACAGCATGTCGCCCGCGCCGAGCAGCGCCTCGGCACCCGTCTGGTCGAGGATCGTGCGCGAGTCGATCTTCGACGTCACGTGGAACGCGATGCGCGACGGGAAGTTCGCCTTGATGAGGCCGGTGATGACGTCGACCGACGGGCGCTGCGTCGCGAGGATCAGGTGGATGCCGGCGGCGCGCGCCTTCTGCGCGATGCGCGCGACCGACGTCTCGACGTCCTTCGGCGCGCACATCATGAGGTCGGCGAACTCGTCGATCACGACGACGATGTACGGCAGGCGGTGCGGCGGCGCGGTCACGATCCGCTCGCGCGCGTCGGCCTGCTCGGGCGACTCGGCCGCGATCGCCTTCCCCACGTCGTCCTCGAGCGCGAGCGCCGCGGCATCGGCCGCCGCGCGCAGCTTGTCGGCCTCGAGCTTCGCGAGCTGCTTGCCGACCTTGTCGTTGAACGTCGCGATGTCGCGCACGCCCATCTGCGCGAGCAGGTCGTAGCGGCGGTCCATCTCCTCGACGGCCCAGCGCAGCGCCAGGTTCGCCTTCTTCGGATCCGTCACGACGGGGAGCAGGAGGTGCGGCACGCCCTCGTAGATCGAGAGCTCCAGCATCTTCGGGTCCACCATGATCATGCGGACGTCCTCGGGGCTGCAGTGGTAGAGCAGCGACGAGATCATCGCGTTGACGGCGACCGACTTGCCGGAGCCGGTCGTGCCGGCGACGAGCAGGTGCGGCATGCGCGCGAGGTCGACGACGGACGGGCCGCCCTCGATGTCCTTGCCGAGCGCCATGGGCAGCTTCGCGCGCCCCTTGCGGAACGCGTCGTCGGCGAGGATCTCCTTCAGGAACACCTTCTCGCGCGTCTTGTTCGGCACCTCGATCCCGACCGCCGCCTTGCCCGGGATGGGCGCGACGATGCGCACGCGCAGCGCCTCGAGCGCGAGCGCGAGGTCGTCGGTGAGGTTCACGATCTTGTTCACGCGCGTGCCGGGCGCCGGCGCGAACTCGTACATCGTGACGACCGGACCGGGCCGGATCGCGACGACGTCGCCCTTCACGCCGTAGTTCTCGAGCGTCTGCGTCAGCTTCGCCGACAGCTCGAGCATCGCGGTGCGATCGATCGCGCCCTGCGACGCCTCGTCGTAGTTGAGCAGGTGGATCGGCGGCAGCTGGTAGTCGCCCTCGCCGAGCTTGATGAACGTCTGGCGCTCGGCCTCGGCCGCCTTCTCCTTCTCGGCCATCTCCGCCTTGTCGGCGTGCTTGAAGCGCGACTCGACGATCATCGGGCCCGCCGCCGCTTCGGGCGTCGCCGCCGCCGGCTCGTCGTCGACGATGACCGCGGCGGGCTTCGCGGCCGCGACCGGCGGCACGAACGCCGACATCTCCTCGGTCGCATCGTCGACGGGCGGCGCCTGCGTCCCGGCCGCCATGCGCGCGCGCCGCGGGGGCTTCTCCTTCTTGGAGACCGGCTCCTCCTCGGGGATCGCCACCATCTGCGCCGCCTGCGGCAGCTCCGCGAGCGGGCCCGGCACGACGAGGTCGATCTCGGTGCCGCCGGGCGCCTTCTTGCGCTTCTTCGGCTTCTCGGCCTCCTCGAGCACCGGCTTCGCGCGCTCGATGATCGCGGGCTCGGCGACGCCGTCGTCGGCGTTGACCTCGAGCACGTCGTCCTCCTCGACCTCGACCTCGCGCTCGTCGCGCTCGTCTTCCTCGTCCTCGGCGTCGAGGTCGCGCGCGTCGCCGCGGCTCGGCAGGATCGCGCGGAACACGTCGGCCCAGAACCGGGCGAACGCGACGGCCGCACGGGCGATCGTGCGGCACGCGGTGCCGATCACGCCGCCGATGGCGCCGAGCACGTCGCGCATGCGGATCGGCGTGGCGACGACGATCGCGACGACCAGCCCGACCGACGCGAGCATCGCGGTGCCGGCCGTGCCGATCACCGCGCGCAGCACCTCCGCGAGGTGCTCGCCGATCCCGCCGCCCGGTCCGTGACCGGCGACGCGGTACTTCGCGAACGCGAGGTGCGCGAGCGTGGCGAGCGCGACCACGGCGAGCACGGTGCCGAGCGTGACCATCACCGGGATCGCCGGCGATCGCTCGAGCAGCGTGCGCACCGCCGCGACCACGGCGAGCGCGATCAGCGCGTACCCGCACACGCCGGCGAGGCCGTAGAACGTCCCGGCGCTGGAGCGCCCGAACGGACCCATGATCAGCGCGCCCGCCTGCAGCGAGATCATCGCCACGAGCAGGAACAGCGCGGCTCCGAGCGCCACCACACCGAGGACCTCGCGACGCCTCCCGTCGTGGTTGACCGGAGACCGCCGCACGGAAGGTTCCTTGATCTTTCGGTTTTTGGACATGCGAACTCCAGACTTCCCAGGAGTACCTTATCCTACATGGACCTCCACGATCGCCGAACTTTTCGTTCGGAGTGAACAGCATTCGGGGCAGCATGGAGCTCGTGGACGACTCCATGTCGGGGCGGCCCAGCGCAGTCCAGCTCGATGCGGTCGGCGACCTCCAGCGCCGGCTCGGCGGCGAGCACACGGACGCCGCGCGCGCGTTCTGGGGCCGCCGGCTGCCGGAGGACGCGCGGTTCCGCGGCGTGGCGCTGGCCCGCGTGCGCGCGGCGGTCCATGCGTGGTGGCGCGAGCAGGGGTTCGCGGCGCACCCGACCGCCGTGGGCAAGCACATCGCGCTCGCGCTGATCGAGCAGCCCGACATCGAGGACAAGCTCGCCGGCGTGCTCGTGCTGCGCGAGATCCTCGGCCCGCACCTGCGCCCGGCGGACCTGCACGCGTTCGCGCAGATGTTCGCCGCCGGGCACCTCGCGGGCCCGTACATCGTCGACTGGTTCTGCGTGAAGGTGCTCGCGCGCCTGCTGGCGCCGCCCGCCTCTCGCGCGCACGTCGCCCGCGAGATCGCCGCGTGGCGCGTGGCCGACACCACCTGGCAGCGCCGCGCCGCGTGCGTCGCGTTCGTCGGGCTCGCCTCCGGCGGCGACGCGGCGGCCGGCTTCGCGCTCACCGACCTCGTGCTCGCCGTGTGCGCGCACGTCGTGTGGTCCCCCGAGCGCTTCGACCAGACCGCCGTCGGCTGGGTGCTGCGCGAGCTCGCGCGCGGCGAGCCGGCGCGCGCCGAGGCCTTCTACCGCAGGCACGCGCTGCTGATGTCGAGGGAGTGCGCGCGGATCGCCGTCGCGAAGTACGACGCCGCGCGCCGCGTCGAGCTGCTCGGTCACTGGAGGCGCGCGACATCGCTCCGCCTGTAACAGCCGCGCTACGTCTGCCGTGTCGTCGAGCTGTTGCTTGTCCCGCCGCGCGCGCTCCGCGTACGACGTGCGCGATGAAGCGGCTGGGGATCTTCGCGAGCCTCGTGTGCGCGGCCTGTGGCGCGCCGGGATCGAGCACGCCCGACGCGGGTGCCGGCGACACGGATGCGCACGTCGTCGACGTCGATGCGCCTCCCGCCGTGTGGACGACGGATCCCGCCGCGTGCACCGCGGTGCTCGACGCGATCTACACGATCCCGTCGACGATCCCGGCGCGCGGCACGATCGTCGCGTGCGCTCTCGGCGAGGCGCTCGACCTCCAGGCCGCGCAGGGCGCGCTCACCGCCGCCGGCGCCGAGGGCGTCGTCGCGACGACCGGCGTCCGCATCGTCAAGCTGTCGTACGCGACCGTGCGCGGCGACGGCTCGCCGGCGGTGACGAGCGCGACCGCCTATCTCCCGCAGACGCCGCGTGGGGGCGTCCCGGTCGTGCTCGTCGGGCGCTCGACGTCGGGCCTCGCCGATGGGTGCGCCCCGTCGAAGGAGGCGCGCCCGCAGCCGAACCTCGCGCTGCCGTTCGGGGCGCGCGGCTTCGTCACGATCACGCCGGACTTCGCCGGGCTCGGCAACCCGGGCACGCACGCGTACCTCGACAACCACGAGGCGGCGGCGCAGCTGTTCGACGGCGCGCGCGCGCTCGCGAACCTCCAGGGGCCCGGCGTCGTCGGCGCGCCCGTCGCCGCCGTCGGCTACAGCCAGGGCGGCGGCATCGTGCTGTCGGCGCAGGCGCTCGAGCACGCGATCACCGGCGCGCGCACGCTGAAGGCGGTCGCCGCGATCGCGCCCGAGTGGCCGATCTCGACGCGCTCGTTCGGCTACGAGGATGTCCTGCGCAACCCCGACCGCCTCACCGGCCTCGCCGGCCTCGCGCCGCCGACGGTGACCGTGCTGCGCCACTACGGATACTTCGCAAACCGCGTCGGCGCGGCGAACGCCGGCGACTCGTTCCCCGCGACCGAACGCACCTCGATCACGAACAGCATCGAGTCGCTGTGCACCGTCCCGCTCGGCGGCGCGCTCGGCGCCCAGCAGACGCGGCTGCGCGACCTCGTCGACCCGACGTTCCGCGCGCAGGTCCTCGCGTGCATCGACGGGGCTCCGGGCTGCACGGGCGCCGGGCAGGCGTTCCACGCGTGGCTGGTGTCGGACTTCGTCACTGCCGACCCCGCCGGCGCGCGCGTCCTCATCGCGCAGGGCCTCGCGGACCAGGTGATGCCGGCCGCGGGGGAGGCGGCCTGCGACGTCGCGAAGCTGCGCGCCGAGGGCGTCGAGCCGGCCCTGTGCGTCGACAACCTGGCGACGCACGACACCGTCCTCGAGCGCCGCATCGAGGACGTCGCCGCGTGGATCGAGGCCGTGGTGACCGGCGGCACGGAGCCGGCCTGCGCGTCGCGCGTCCTGCCGGCGTGCAGCCGCTGATTTTGCGCCCGGCTAACGATCTCGCGCTTCGTGCGTCATGCTCGATCGATGCAGCAACGCCATTGGGTGGTGGTGGGGATGCTTGCACTCCTCGTCGTACCCCTCTCGGGGGCGCCCGCCGCGCCCCCCGCTTCCGCAGGCCCCCCATCGGGTCGCCTCAGCTTCACGTACCAGCCGCCGGTGAGCGCGCGCGTGACCGGCGCACCGGCCGCCGACGTCGCCCTGCTCCGCGACATCACGGCGCGCCTCGATCGCGAGCTCGTGCTCCCGCATCCCGTCGGCGTCGTCATCCGCGAGTGCGGTGAGGCCAACGCGTTCTACAACGTCGGCGAGCGGACGATCCGCATCTGCCACGAGCTGTGGGACAAGCGCCGCCGCATGTGGGGGACGTCCGTGAAGGACCACGCCGAGATCGATCGCCGCCTCGGCGACGCGATGATCTTCACCCTGCTCCACGAGCTCGGCCACGCGCTGCGCCTCGAGCTCGAGCTGCCGCTCATCGGCCGCATGGAGGACGCGATCGACGACTTCGCGACGCTGTGGATGATGCGCTCGGGCTACGCCGACGCCGCGGCGGTCGCCGCCCGCGGCCACTACGCGCGCGCGCAGCAGCCGGGCTACAGGCACGACCACCGCGACGAGCACTCGAGCGGCCTCCAGCGCGGCTTCGCGATGGCCTGCACGCTCTACGGCTCCAACCCCGCCCGCTACCAGGCGCTCGTCGCCGAGATGGGCGCCGGCAAGGACCGCCTCGCCCAGTGCCGGCGCGACTACCCGCGCCAGCTGAAGGCGTGGGATCGCCTCCTCGGCCCGCACCTGCGCCGCGCGACCGTCGCCGGGACCTGAGGGCCGCTACAGCTGGGCGATGATCTCGTCGGCCCAGCGGATCGCCTCGTACCACGCGACGAACACCTTCTGCGCGGTGAAGCCCGTCGAGGCGACGCGGGCGAAGTCGCCGTGGTCCTGGGCGCGCGCGGCGTCGACGATCTTCGCGGCGCTGCCGGTGCCGCCGACGAGCGCGCCACGGATCAGCGGCGTGACCGGGATGTCGTCGACGATCTCGTCGAGCGGGCGGTCGAGGAGCGCGTCGAGCAGCGACAGGAGGCCCGCGGTGAACAGCTGGTCGGGCGGCACGTTCGTCGTGCGCGCGAGCGCCTCGCACATGCGCGCGCGGATCAGCGCCTGGCGCGCGAGCTCGAACGGCTTGTCGTCGAAGCCGGCGACGAGGACGAGCAGGACGAGCGCCGCGATCTGCTGCGTGCCGAGGCGCGCGATCGCCTGGCCGAGGTTCGCGATCGGTGCGCCGCGAGACAGCGCCGCGGAGCTCGCGAGCTTGAGCAGCCGGACGCTGAGCCCGACCTCCGCCGACAGCATGGCCTCGACGGCGCGCAGGTCGATGTTCGGCTGGTACAGCTTCGCGAGCACCTGCACGAGCGCCGCGCGGTTGTGCGGCAGGCGCCGCCCGCGCTCGACGATCGGCATCTGCAGGAAGTGGCCCTGGAACAGGTCGAAGCCGAGCAGGTGGTAGTGCGCCATCTCGTCGTGCGTCGAGATCTTCTCCGCGAGGAGCGTCTTGCACAGCGGGCGCAGCTCGTCGAACTGCTCGTCGATGTCGTCGCGCGGCACGCCGAGCACGTCGACCTTGATGAGGTCGGCGAGCGGCACGAGCGGGCGCGTCTGGTCGGTCAAGAGGAAGTCGTCGAGCGCGATCTTGAAGCCCTCGGCGCGGAAGCCCTTGATCGCGTCGATCAGCTCGGGCGTGACCGGGACGTCCTCGAGCACCTCGAGGTAGGTGCGCTCGGGCGGCAGCGGCACCGGGTAGCGCTTGAGGAGGAACGCGGCCGGCAGGTTCACGAAGATCGGGAGCTCCCCGACGAGCTTGTCGAGCCCGAGCTCGACGACGGCGTTCAGCATCGTCGTCGCCGTCGCCTGATCGGGGTCGTCGATGCGGGCGCGGTTCTCCTCGCTGTCGCGATACAGGAGCTCGTACGCGACCACCTTCAGATTGCGGTCGAAGACGGCCTGTCGTCCCACGTAGGCGTGGAGGGGCTCGCTCACGTGATCACCATCGTACCTCAGCGGTACCTCAGCGCGGCGGGTCACCACCGTCCGCATCGACCACCTCGCCGTCTTCGTCGAGGTCCCCGACGAGCGATTCGGCGAACGCCTCGGGTAGCTCGTCGTCGTCGCCGGCCTCCTCGCCGGGTACGTCGGGGGTTGTCGATACGGCCACCGGGTCGACGGCCTCCTCCACCGCGGGCGACAGCTGCTCGCGCTCCGCGAAGTAGCGGGCGACCTCCTCGGCCGCCTTGCGGTTCATCCCGGGCGCCTTCGCGAGCTCCTCGACCGTGGCCGTGCGGACCGAGCGCACGCTGCCGAAGTGCTTGAGCAGGCGCTGCCGGCGCGTCGTGCCGATGCCGGGGATCGCGTCGAGCTCGCTGCGCAGGCTGCTCTTGTCGCGCCGGTTGCGGTGGAACGTGTTCGCGAAGCGGTGCGCCTCGTCGCGGATCTGCGCCAGGATGTACAGCTCCGGCGAGTTCTGGCGCAGCGCGATCGAGTCCTTCACGTTGCGCCGGTAGATGCGGTCGGGCGCGCTGCCGGCGTCGAGGTCGCGCTCCTTCGCCAGGCCGATGACCTCGATGCCCTTGTCGCCGCCGATCGCGACGCCGAGGTCGCCGAGCGCGGCGACGGCCATGCCGAGCTGGCCCTTGCCGCCGTCGATGACGAGCAGGTCGGGCGGCGCCCACGGGTCGTCCTCGGCGGCGGCCGCCGCCTTCTCCGCGCGCCGAAACCGCCGCGTGAGCACCTCGTACATCGCGGCGAAGTCGTTGTTGTCGACGGTGCGCACCTTGAACTTGCGGTACAGCTGGCGCGCCGCGACGCCGTCGACGAACGTCACCATCGACGCGACCGTGTCGGTGCCCTGGATGTGCGCGATGTCGAAGCACTCGATGCGGCGCGGCGTGCGCGGCAGCTCGAGCCGCTTCGCGATCTTCGCGAGCAGCGCCTCGGTGTCGGCCGACTTGCCGTGGCGCTGCACCGCCGAGGCCGCGGCGTTGCGGTCGGCGAGCTCGACGAGGCGCGCCCGCGTGCCGCGCCGCGGCTCGACGATCTTGACGGCGCGCGGGCGGTCGGAAGATAGCCAGTCGACCAGCGTGTCGGGGTCCTCGAGGTCGACGCCGACGACGAGCTCGTCGGGCACGAACGTGCCGGTCGCGTAGTACTGCTGCAGGTGCTCGGCGATCACCGCCGCGTCGGGCAGCTCCTGGTCCTTCTGGTGGAACGCGCGCCGCCCGACGAGCTTGCCGGCGCGCACGAACAGCACCACGACCTCGACGACGTCGGCCTCGCGGTACAGGCCCCACACGTCCTGGTCGACGAACTCGTCCTGCACGATGTGCTGCTTCGCGAGCGTGCGCTCGACGGCGGCGAGCGAGTCGCGCACGACCGCCGCCGTCTCGTAGTCCTCGGCGTCGGCGCGCGTGGCCATGCGCGTGCGCAGCCGCTGCACGAGCTCCGCGCTCTTGCCGCCGAGGAACATCTTCACGTCCTCGACCTGCTCGGCGTACTCGCGCGGCGGCACCGCGAGCGCGCACGGGCCGCTGCATCTCTTGATCTGATACTGCAGGCAGGGGCGGCCGCGCGTCTCGAGCACGTGGTCGGTGCACGTGCGCAGCTGGAAGTGGCGGTTCAGCGTGCGCAGCGTCTCGCGCGCGCTCGTCGCCGAGTGGTACGGGCCGAAGTAGCTCGCGCCGTCCTCGCGGATGTTGCGCACGACCTCGACGCGCGGGAACAGCTCGCGCTTCGGGGTGTCGTGCGTGGGGGCCTTCGGATCGAGGAGGCGCAGCACCAGGTACTGCTTGTCGTCGCGCAGCTTCACGTTGAAGCGCGGCTGGTGCTTCTTGATCAGGTGGTTCTCGAGGAGGAGCGCCTCCTTCGACGACGACACGACGATCGTCTCGACGTCGACGACCGCGCGCTGCAGGAACCCCGCGGCGACGAAGAAGCGCTCGTCGCCGCCCTCGCGGAAGTACTGGCGCACGCGCGTGCGCAGGTTCTTCGCCTTGCCGACGTAGACGACGGCGCCCTTGCCGTCCTTGAACAGGTACACGCCCGGCTCGGTCGGGATGCGATCGAGGACCTCGCCGGCGAGCATCGCGAGACCTTAGCTCCGGAGGGTGATCAGGGCTTCAGCGCCTTGTACGCCGCCTGGTCGAACCCGACGATCACCTTCGTCTCATCCACGACGAGGATGGGTCGCCGGAGGAGGTTCGGCTCCTGCGCGACGGCCTCGGCGAACGTGCGCGCCGGCGGTGGGCTCGCGGCCCAGCCCTGCTCCTTCGCGACGGCGTGGCGCGTGTTGAGCACGGCGGCCACGCCGCCGGCCCGCGCGACCAGCTGCTCGACGACGTCCGCCGTCAGAGGCGCCTTCGCGTAGTTGATCTCCTCGAGCTCGAACCCGGACTTGCGCAAGGAACTCCTCGCGTCACGGCAGCTCGTTCAGGTGCTCTTCCAGTACAGCTTCATCCCGTCTCGTTACCGCGGATGTCGCGGTGCGCGCAACCGTGCGGGATCTCCCCAGCTACTTCTTCGGCTGGACGACGACGTCGATCGCATCCTTCGGCTTGCCGGCGTCGAGCTTGATCTTCGCGCAGCCCACCGGCAGTGTGCTGCGATCGTCGGGCGGTGGGAGCGTCATGATCGTGGCGCACACGGTGTGCAGGCCGGGGCGCATGCCGGCGATCTCCACGGCGCCGCCCGGGGCGCCCCGCGTGTGGATCGTGAGCGCGCCGTAGCCCATCTCGTTGGCGCGCGAGCCGTCCATCATGTCCTCCATCGTCTTGATGTCGATGTCCGCCGACACCGCAAACACACCCGCCATCGCGGGTGGACGCGCGCCCTCGCGGACCCGCACCGCGAGCGTGATCGGTCCGAGCGTGGCGTCGATCTCGACGCGCGAGCGCGTGCCGTGCACGACGTCGACGCGGCGCATGAACATGTCCTTCGGGCGGTTGCCGCCGCCGCCGAGCATCGCGCTGACGACGTAGCTGCTGGGAGCGAGCGCGTCGAGCGCGAACGTGCCGTCGGGGCCGGTCTGCACGAAGAAGTTCGAGCTCGTCGCGCCGATGGGGTTCGCGATCACGATCGTGTCGGCGAGCGGCGCGCCGCTCTGCGTGACCTTGCCGTCGAGGCCGGTCGTCTTCTGCAGGATCAGGTCGAGCGTCGCGCTGTCGGGGCCGGACGGGATGCGGGCGCTCGCGGTGCGGCGCTCGTCGATGCCCGCGACGACGGTGAGCGGGCCGGACCCGAAACCGGCGAAGCTGAACCGGCCGTCGGCGTCGGTCTCGGTGTCCTTCGCGCCGATGCTCTCGTTCGGGATGTACAGCTCCTTGCCGCCGCCGGTGAGCAGGGCGCCGGCGGCGACCTTCGCCTTCGCGACGGGCACGCCGTTCTCGTCGAGGACGCGGCCCGACAGGGAGCGGCCGGCCGTGACGGTGATCGTGCCCAGGTCGGTCGGCTTGCCCTCGGCGACGACGACGTCGGACACGCGCTTCTCGACGAAGCCGGGGCCCGACACCGTGATCATGTGCGTGCCGGCGACGGCGGGGAGCTCGAACTTGCCGTCGGCGCTCGCGAACGGCCGCGGGTCCGTCGAGCCGATCGCGATCGCGAACCGCTTCGGCGTCGCACCGTCGGCGAACGCGAGCTTGCCGGCGAGCTTGCCGTCGGCGGGGACGACGAGCTTCAGCGGCGCGTCGCCGGGGCGCGCGACGGCGGCCGGCGACAGCAGCAGCGCGGCCTCGGGGGCGCCGGGGCGCGCCGCGCGCACGTGGTACACGCCGGGCGGCAGGCCGTGGAAGCGGAACGCGCCGCCCTGGTCCGTGACGGTCTCGGGGACGCCGCGGATGCCCCACGCGGCGCGGTCCGCGACACCGCCGTCGAACTGCGGCTCGGCGATGACCTGCGCGTCGCCGATCGTCGCGCCCGCCTTGTCGGCGACGATGCCGTCGATCGCGCCGGTGACGTCGAGCGTGAGCGCGACGTCGGCCTCGACCTTCGCGGCGAGGTCGGCGCCGGCGATCGCCGAGGCGCCGCCGGTCTCGTGCGAGGCGACGACGTCGACGGCGCGGCGCGGGAGGCCGGTCATCGCGAACTTGCCGTCGGCGCCCGTGAGCGCCTGGCGGCGCGCGCGCCAGAACGTGAACCCGCGCACCACGACGCGCACGTCGGCGCCCGCGACCGGCTGGCCGCCCTTGTCGCGCACCACGCCGCGCACGGTGCCGCCCTCGCCGAGGACGAGCTCGACGCCCTCGCGCGCGTTCGTGCCGTCGAGCGTGAGCGGCGGGCTCGATGCCGGGGCGTGGTCGCCGTGCGTCGCGGTGACGCGCCACGTGCCGGCCGACAGCGCGGGCAAGGTCCACGCGCCCTTCGCGTCGGTGAGCGTGCCGTCGCGGCGCGGATCGACGACGGGGAACGGCTCGGAGGCGAACGTCGCGACCACGCGCGCGCCCTCGACGGGCCGGCCCTGCTCGTCGACGACGCGGCCGGCGACGGGGGCGCCGGTGGCGAGCGCGAGCGCGTACGTCGCGGGCCGCTCGGGGTCGCCCGACGTCGACACCATGATCGCGGCGGGTGCGAAGCCGGTCGCGTGCACGGCGAGCGGAGCCCACACGGCGCCGACGCCCACGAGCTTCGCGGTGCCGCTCGCGTCGGTCGTGCCCTGCCACACGAGCGTCGAGCGCAGCTCGACCGTGGCGCCGGCGACGGGCGCGCCGCCGCTCGCCGACGTGACCGCGACCTCGACGACGCCGCCGCGGCGCAGGCGCAGCGTGACCGGCTCGGGCTTCGCGCCGAGGCGCAGGCGCGCGGGGCCGGCGTAGCCGTCGCCGGCGGTCGCCTCGAGGCGGTAGTCGCGCGGGATCAGGCCCTCGAACGTGAAGCCGCCGTCGGCCTCGGTCTCGACGGTGCGCGGCGGGTACGCGTCGATCGCGACGCGCGCCCCGCCGACGGGCCTGTCGTGCTCGTCGATGACCTGCCCCTCGAGGCGCAGCGTGCCGAC
Source organism: Deltaproteobacteria bacterium (assembly GCA_019637375.1). Lineage (GTDB taxonomy): Bacteria > Myxococcota_A > Polyangia > Haliangiales > Haliangiaceae > JABFXX01. The sequence continues at coordinate 85,631 of JAHBVW010000039.1, forward strand.
GGGGTCGTCGTCGTGCACGGGCACGATGCCGCGGCTGGTCACCGGTGCATGCGACGTCGCGATCGTCGCGGCGACGGGGACGCGCGCCGGTGCGGCGCCGCTGCCGGAGCCTTGCGCGACGGTGTCGTCGGATTTCGCACCGCCCCACCAGCCCATCCAGCGCGTGGCGAGCACCGCGACGAGGACGGCGGCGACGGCGAGGGCGATCTTCACACTGGTCTTCACGAGCAAGCCTCCGAGGAGCGTGGATGTCGCCGCGGACTTCGCGGCGGCGGGGAGCGGTGCGAGCAGCACCGCCCAGCGGCGGCGGTCGCCGCCGTGGTGTGCGTCGAGTGCGGCTCGCACGCGGTCGAGCGCGTCCTTCAAGCGGCCGCGCACCGTCGCGGCCGGCACCTGCTGCGCGCGCGCGATCTCGGCGGCGGTCAGGCCCTCGAAGTAGCGCAGGAGCAGCGTCGCGCGCAGCGGCTCGGCGAGCTCGAGGACAAGGCGCGCGACCTTCTGTTGCATCTCGACGCGCGCGACCAGCTCCTCGGGCGACGGCACGTCGGTGTCGGCGATCGCGATCGCGGCGTGCTCGCGCTGCTCGCGGCGGCCGCCGCTGCGCCGGGACATGCGCGCGAGGTTGCGCGCCACGCCGCCGAGCCACGGGCGCAGCGGGCCGTCGCGGCGCGGCGGCTTCGCGAGCGCGACCTCGTACGTCTCCTGCACGACGTCGTCGGCCGCGGCGTCGCCGACGAGCGCCCGCGCGAGCTGGTGCAGCCAGTCCGTGTGCGCGAGGAGCTCGCTCGCATCGGGGGCGCCGGGTGGGGCGGTCTGGCTCACGACCCCATCTTGCCGCCGCGGCGCGAAGTGTTGCCGCTGATCAGATGTAGCGGCGGATGTCGAACACCGTGGCCATGAGCGCGAGGACGACCAGGAGGAGGACGCCGACCATCGTCACCGTCATCTCGATCTTGGGGTTCGGGCGCCGGCGCGTGACCATCTCGTAGCCGAGGAAGACGAGGCGGCCGCCGTCGAGGGCGGGGATCGGGAACAGGTTGAACAGGCCGAGGTAGACGGACAGCATGATCACGAGCTCGATGCCCCGGGTCCAGCCGACCTCGAACGCCTTCTTGAACTCGCCGAGGATGCGGACCGGGCCGCCGAGATCGGGCTTCTCCCGGCCGGTGAAGATGTCGCGGAAGCCCGCGAGGATGTTCCCGGTGACGTCGATCGGTAACCGGACCGCGAGCTCGGCGGCGCGGACGACGCCGACGTCGTCCTTGTCGGCCGCCTGCTGGACGCCGATCTGGTAGAGCGTCTTGCAGCCCTCGCTGCCGGCCTCGCACTTGTCGCCGTTGGCCTTGATGTGGACGAGGCGCGGCGTCACCGTCACGGGGACGCGCGCGCCGCTGCGATCGACGACGATCGCGAGCGGCTTGCCGGCCTTCGCGTTGACGGCCGCCGACAGCTTCTCGGTGTTCGGCGAGCTCATCGCGACGCCGTCGATCTCGACGATGCGATCGCCGGAGAACAGGATGCCCTCCGACGCGGAGCCCTCGACGATCTGGTCGATGTACGTCGTGCTGCCCGGGACGCCCGCGCACTTGAACAGGAAGAACGCGAGGACGAACGCGGCGAGGTAGTTCGTGGCCGGGCCGGCGAGGATCGTGAGGAAGCGCTGCCACGTCGGCCGGTTCGGGTACGCGTGCGCGTCGTCGGGCGAGACCTCCTCGGCGATGTTCATCCCCTTGATCTCGACGAAGCCGCCGAACGGGATGGGCGCGAGCTGGAAGATCGTGCCGTTCTTCGCGCGGTGCTTGAGGATGCCGGGCCCGAAGCCGATGCTGAAGCGCTCGACGCGCATCTTGCACCACAGCGCGACGAAGTAGTGGCCGGCTTCGTGGACGACGATCAGGAATCCGAGCGCGAGGATCGCGAGCAGGATCTGAACCGCCGAGAGGTCGCGCACCGATGGACTATAGCAGCGGTCGTGCGCGTCGCCGGTCGTTCGGCGCCTCGGCCTCGGGGATCAACCGAAGCGTGCGAACGCGCGGAGGCGGCCCGTCGCGGCGCGTGCGGTGACGCCGGTCGGCCCGGCGATGCGAACGGAGAGCGTCTGCACCTGGAGGCGCTTCGCGAGGCGGCGGTGCATCGCGGCGCCGGCGAGGCGCGCACCGCGGAACGCGGCGAGCGTGCGGATGCGGTGCGCGACCGTGTAGCGCGCGAGCGCGACCTCGGCGTCGCCCTCATTCGCGAGGAGGCGGCGGCAGGCTTCACCCGCGCCGTCGAGCGACGCGGCGGCGACGTCGGGGGTCGCGATCAAAAGGAGGAGCCCCTGGGCGCGCGAGGCGCCGACCTCGACGCCTCGTCCGCGGCCGGGGGCGTGCGTCACGCGCAGCTCGGGAACCTCGGCGCGGAGGAGGGCGAGCACCGCGTGCGAGTTGTCTCCCGAGTCCTCGTCGATCGCGAGGATCTCGAAGGTGACGGAGAGCGCCCGCAGGTACTGGGCGGTGTGGCGAACTGCGATCCCGACGGCCTCCTCATCGTCCCCGAACGGCATCACGACGGAGACGTCGAACCGCGGCGTGTCGAACATCGGGGTCGTCAGGAAGCAGCAACCATGCCGTCACGAAACGGACATTCCGACGCGCCGTCCGTGCGAATTGCCACGTGATTGCGACGGGTTGCGAGCGAATTCGCACGGCAATGGTCCGACCAGGTGCGCAGCCGGTTACGCAGCGTGTTGAACCCTGCGCGGGCAAGGTGGCTCACGGGGTTGCCGCGAGCAGTCGGCGAGCCACCTCGGGCCACCCCAGATCCGCGACGCTCCCGCGGAGGGTGGCGGCCGGCGGTGGGTGGGCCAGGACGTCGTCGATCGTCTGGGCGAGGCGGTGGGGATCGTCCGGAGGGACGAGCGCGAGCGAGCGGACCTCGCGCAGGCCGCCGACCGCGCTGGCGACCACGGGGACGCCGGCGGCGAGCGCCTCGAGCGCGATCAGCGGGGTGCCCTCGCTGCGGCCGTTCGGGAGGATGCGCGACGGGACGACGACGACGCTCGCGCGGCCGAGCAGCTCGTCGCGGCGGCGCGTGTCGACGGCGCCGAGGAACGTCACGCGCGGTGCATCGGCGGCGCGGGCGGCGAGCGTGGCGCGCTCGGGGCCGTCGCCGGCGATCACGAGGTGCACGGGGCGGCGGACGTGCTGCATCGCCGCGATCGCGACGTCGACGCCCTTCACCTGGACCAGGCGGCTCGCGATCACGATCGTCGGCGGATCGCTCGGCGCGCGCGGGATCGCGCCGAACCGGTCGAGCGCGAGCCCCATCGGCTGCACGATCGCGCCGGCGAGCCAGCGCGCGGGGACGGCGGCGGCGGCGATCGCGCGGAGCTCGTCGCTGACGAACGCGAGGCGGGCGCCGGTGGCGCGCAGCGCGGCGAGCGCGGGGGCGAGGAGGCGCGCGCGGCGCAGCGTGTGGACGTCGCCCCCATGGGCGATCGCGAGGAGCGGTGGGCGGCGGCGGCCGAGGCGCGCGGCGGTGAACGCGAGCGCCGACGGGGCGAGCCAGTGCGCGATCGCGAGGTCCCAGCGCGGGGCGTGGAACGCGAGCGTGGCGGCGAGGCGCGCGCTGAACGAAGCGCCGGCGAGCCCGGCGCGCAGCGGCTCGCGCTCGAGGCGGTCGGGCGCGCCGCCGCGGTAGAACAGGTCGCCGCCGCGCAGGCGCGCGATGCGCGTGCCGGTCGGTGCCTCGGGCTCGGCGACGAGCTCGTCGCGCTCGCCGGCGGCGATGACGTCGACCTCGTGGCCGAGCGCGCGCAGCGCCGCGACGTGGCCCTGCACGAAGCCGCCGGCGGGATCGCCGGCGGCGCGCGGGTACGACGTCGTGACGACGCCGATCTTCATGCGCGGCTCCACACGCGCGTCGCCCACGAGCGGAGCAGGACCCACGGGATCGGGTGGATCGCCGTGCCGAGCGAGATGCCGCTCTTCCAGTGCTCGCCGTAGACCGGGCGCACCGGGACGTCGACGACGCGCATGCCGGCGGTGCGGAGGCGGGCGAGCAGGTCGTTCGGGTACCCGTAGCGCGGGAACAGCTCGTCGAGCGGGATGCGCGCGATCGCCTCGCGGCGGATCGCGGTGTAGCCGCACTGCGAGTCGAACACGTGGTGGTAGCCCGAGGTCACGCGCGTCGCGGCCGACAGCAGCGCGTTGCCGACGATGCGGGACGGCGGCATCGCGGTCCAGATCGCCGGGTGGAGGAACCGGTTGCCCTTGACGTAGTCGGCGTGGCCCGCGGCGATGGGATCGAGCAGGGCGGGGAGGTCGTCGGGATCCATCTGACCGTCGCCCGCCATGACGACGGCGATGTCCGCGCCGATCTCGCAGGCGCGGCGATACCCCGTCGCGATCGCGCCGCCGACGCCGCGGTTCGCGGGGTGGACGATGACCTCGGTGCGGTCCGGCTGGAGGCTCCGGAGTGCGGCGGCCTGCGCGACGGCCGCGGTGTCATCGGTCGAGGCGTCGTCGATGACGAGGACGTGGTCCGCGAAGTCCGGCACGGTCGACACCGTCTCCGCGATCGCCCGACGTTCGTTGTACGCGGGGATGACGACGGCGACGCGGTACTGCCGGTACATCGCCGGTTTGTACCGCGCAGATCGCCGACGTCATAGCCCCGTGGTACGTCCCGATCGTCGAGAACCAACACCGGGGCGATGCGTCCCGGGACGCGAAGGAAGAGAACGTCATGGCCGGTGGAGTCAACAAAGTCATCCTCGTCGGAAACCTCGGAGCCGATCCCGACATGCGCTACACGCCGAGCGGGCAGGGCGTGTGCGAGCTGCGCGTCGCCACCAGCGAGAGCTGGAACGACAAGAACGGTCAGCGCCAGGAGCGCACCGAGTGGCATCGCATCGTCGTGTGGGGCAAGCGCGCCGAGGTGTGCTCGAAGTACCTCTCGAAGGGCCGGCAGGTGTTCGTCGAGGGTCGCATCCAGACCCGCACGTACGACGACAAGGACGGCAACAAGCGCTACATCACCGAGATCATCGCGAACGACGTCCAGTTCCTCGGCGGCGGCGGCCGCGACGGCTCCAGCGGTGGCGGCGGCGGCGGCCGCGGCCGCGGCAACGACGACGGTCCGCCTCCTCCGTCCGACGCCGACTTCGGCGGCTACGGCGGCGGCGGCGGTGGCGGCGGCTACGGCGGTGGCGGCGGCGGCCACGGCGGTGGTGGCGGCGGCGGCCCCGACGACGACATCCCGTTCTGATCGCCCCGCGCAACGGTCACATCAGCCATGCTCGCGCGCGCTCCCGCGCTCGAGCGCCTCGTTGACCGCCACGTCCGACGAGCTTGGCGCGTCGGGTGACGTCTCCGGGCTCGCGCGCCGGCCCACCACTCGCGCTCGCCGACGGCGTGCGCCCGCGGCGTTGTCGCCGAGCGTGCGGGCGCGCGCCGGCGAGATCGCCATTGTCCCACGCGGTGAAGGCTTCCGGATCGTCGGTCGCCCAGACGTGGGTCTGAAAGGCGCTGCGCCGTCCGGATCGCGATCACCCCGGCCGCCGCGCGCCGGGCGTCGTCGGTCCGGTGCACCCACGCCACCAGCAGGGCGTGCAGCCGCGGCGGAACGACGTGCCCGCGGAGTCGTGATCCGGATCGTCGACGAGCCCGCTCTTGTGCTGCGCGACCGATCGCCGGGGGCTTCGACCGGAAGATCAGGCGGTACCGGCGCAGCGCGAACGCCGCCGCCTCGAGTGCGTCGTCGGCCGGCGCCGTAGAGGGCACGGAACAGCCACTCGGCGCGCGCCGTCATCGCTCCGGCACGGTGGCTTTCGGCGTCCGGGTTTCGTCCGAACTGCGGACGAAACGTCCGCCGGCCGGACGTTTCGGACAGGCGCAGTAACGAGGTCGCGTAGTTACACGTGGCATCGAGGTTGCTGTGGTTGGCGTCAGATCTGAAAGGAGACTGTCGTGCTTCCAACCCAGAAGAAGATGTTCAAGGTCCTGACCGCCGTCGACAAGAAGCAGGGAGGGATCTTCTGGATGCGGGTCGGTACCGCGTTCATGAACAAGGACAACGCTTCGATCAACGTCTACCTCGACGCGATGCCGAAGAAGATGGAGCTGACCCTGTTCGAGCTCGACGAGAACGACCGCAAGCGCGACGAGGACGGCTCGTCGCTGGAGCTCTCGAACGGCGCGCGAGGCGGGTTCCGCTCGACACCCGCGCAGCCGGGCGACCAGGTCCCGTTCTAGTCGCCCGGTGCGCACGTTCGCGTGCCGCGCTGCTCGGCGCGCGAACGGCTGCGTGCGGTCATCTTCCCTTCGTTCGCTGCCTCATCCACTGCCTCGTCCTCTGCCCGTCGCGCCCGCGGCGCTGGAGCTCGCATGCGCATCTCGCTCGCGAAGATCACCACCTACGTCGTGACCGGCATCGCCGTGATCGCGCTCCTCGGCGCGATGGGCGGGACGTGGTCGACGTCGCAGCCGGCCATCGCCGCGCCGGTCACCACGCCACGCGCGTCGTCGCCGGAGGACGCGGCACCGACCGAGTCGTCGCCGCCCGCGCCGTCTCCGTCTCCGTCACCGTCGTCACCGTCGTCATCGCCGTCGTCGCCGTCGTCGCCGTCGTCACCGCCGTCACCGACGTCACCGACAGGCGGGTCCGCGACGGCGCCGCCAGCTCCGGCTCCGACGAACGCCCGCGCGGCGGGCGGCAAGCGCGAGCTCGCCGGCAAGCTCAACATCAACACGGCGACCGCCGAACAGCTGTTGCTGCTCCCGACCGTCGGACCGGCGAAGGCCGAGCGCATCATCGTGTGGCGCCAGAAGAACGGCGGATTCAAGCGCACCGCCGATATCCGGCGCGTGAAGGGCTTCGGCTACAAGACGTTCAAGCGCCTCGAGCCGTTCCTCGCGATCACCGGCGACTCCACGCTCGCGTATCACTGACGAACCTCCATGTTTTCGCCGGCGCGGCGCGCGCTACTCCCCTCCCCGTGCGCCGCGCCGGCACCCTCTTCGCTTCGCCTGCGCGACGCACGCCCGTCCTCTCACGTGCGTCGCGCAGGCCCCTTCTCCCGCTTCGCCTGCGCGACGTACGCCCGCCCTCTCACGTGCGTCGCGCAGGCACTCTCCTCCTGTTTCGCCTGCGCGACGCACGCCCGTCCTCTCACGTGCGTCGCGCAGGCACCCTGTCCACACCTTCGCCGGCGCGGCACCTTCGTGCTCCGGGTTCCGCCGCGCCGGCACCTTCTCCCGTACAGTGCCGTCCCATGACGACGACGACGATGCCGGCGCCCACCGCCGCCCTGCCGGCGCTCGCCGACGACACGATCCGGCTGTGTCAGACGCTGTTGCGCATGGACACGACGAACCCGCCGGGCAACGAGCGGATCTGCGCGGAGTACCTGGCCGCGGAGCTGTCGGCCGTCGGGTACGCGCCGCAGCTGCTCGAGGCGCAGCCCGGCCGCACGAACCTCGTCGTGCGGCACCGCGGGACGGGTGCGAAGCCGCCGCTCCTCCTGACGGCGCACCTCGACGTGGTCGAGGCCGATCCGGCCAAGTGGCGGCGGCCGCCGTTCTCCGGCGAGGAGTACGAGGGGTGCCTGTGGGGGCGCGGGGCGATCGACATGAAGAACATGGCCGCGATGTGCACGGCGATCATGCGGCGGCTCGCGGCGAGCCGGACGCAGCTCGCGCGCGACGTCATCTTCGCGGCCGTCGCCGACGAGGAGGCGGGTTGCGACCTCGGGTCGCGGTTCCTCGTCGAGCAACACCGCGGCCTCGTCGAGGCGGAGTACGCGATCGGCGAGAGCGGCGGGTTCTCGCTGCACCTCGGATCGTCGACGTTCTACCCGGTGCAGGTCGCCGAGAAGGGCTTCTGCTGGGTGCGCGCGCGGATCGTCGGCGAGCCGGGCCACGGCTCGATGCCGCGCCACGACAGCGCGGTCACGCGCCTGGGCGACGCGCTCGCGGCGATCGGCCGCGCATCGCTGCCGGTGCACACGACGAAGTACATCGCGAGCTTCCTCGACGCGCTGCGCGCGAAGCAGCCGGCGCTGATCCAGCCGCTCCTCCGCATCGCCGCGCGCCCGCAGTTGCTCGCGCGCGTCGCGCGGCTCGTGCCGAACGCCTCGATCGCGCGCAGCTTCTCCGCGCTCCTCGCGAACACGGCGTCGGCCACCGTCGTGCGCGCGGGCGCGAAGACGAACGTGATCCCCGGCGTCGCCGAGTTCGAGATCGACGGCCGCACGCTGCCCGGCCAGACCGACGAGGACCTGCTGCGCGAGCTGCGCGCCGTGCTCGGCCCCGACGTCGAGCTCGAGATCATCAAGTCCGCGCCGCCGACGGTGACCGAGCCGATCGGCTCGCCGCTGTTCGACACGATCGTCCGCCAGGTCGAGTCGCGCGAGCCCGGCGCGAAGGTGATCCCGTACATGATCCCCGGCTTCACCGACGCGAAGTACTTCACGCAGACGGGCGCGCGCTGGTACGGCTTCTCGCCGGTCAAGATCGAGCGCGGCTCCGGCATCCGCTTCGCCGACATGTTCCACGGCCACGACGAGCGCATCCCGATCGCCGGCCTCGCCTGGGGCGTCGACGTGCTCGACGCCGTCGTCCGCGAGCACTGCGCCTGAGCGCACGGCTCCAGCCCCGCCGCGAACGTGCGCCCCGAAAGCGAAGGCGAAGGCGAAGGCGAAGGCGAAGGCGAAGGC
>JAHBVW010000004.1 GCA_019637375.1 Deltaproteobacteria bacterium
CGCGCGGCACGGACCCCGCGGTCACGCGCACGCGCACGCCGGTGCGCGCCGCCGACGACGACGGCCACGTCGCCCGCTCGCGCACGACGAGCTCGCGCAGCTCGGCCGGCATCGCGCTCCCGGCGACGCGCACGCGGACGACCGAGGTGTCGTCGCCGGCGATCGCCATCCCCGCGGCGTCGATCGAGACACCGATCGACGCGCCGATCGACGCGCCGATCGACGCGCCGATCGACGCGCCGATCGACCTCGAGCTCCCCGAGCCGATCGCCGTCGCGCGCACGCGCGCCCGGAGCAGCGCCCCGCCGGCGACCGCGTCGTGGCCGGGGGAGGCGCCGATCACGCTGCCCGGCTGGGCGGCGCCGGTCGAGCCCGAGCCCGAGCCCGAGCCCGGCGCGGCGTGGACCGGCGACGACCTGGTGCTCACCGACGACGCCGAGGTTGCGCCCGACAGCACCGAGCGCATCCCGCGCGTCGAGCTGATGCCCGACGACGCCGTCGACGCGCCGTTCGAGCTCGAGCTCGAGCCGTTGCCGGTCGACGCCGAGCCTCCCGCCGATGCGCCCGCCGGCGAGGGCGAGGCCGAGGTCCCCGAGGAGGAGCGCAAGCGGCTCGGCCTCAACCACTACGAGCGCCTGCGCGGGCTCACGCTCGCGCAGCAGGTCAAGAAGGCGAACTCGTTCGACCCGGGCGAGCGGATGATCCTCGAGCGCCTGTACGGCAAGAACGTGTGGGAGCCGCTCCTGCGCAACCCGCGGCTCACGGCGCCCGAGGTCGCACGCATCGCGCGCATGGGTGCGCTGCCGCGTCCACTGCTCGAGCTCATCACGAGCAACGGCGCGTGGCTCCAGGTCGCCGAGGTGCGGCGCGCGCTGCTGTCGAACCCGCGCCTCGGCACCGACCAGATCCTGCGCGTCCTGCGCCTCGTCCCCAAGCACGAGCTCAAGGTCGTCGCGTCGCAGACGGTGTACCCGCACCCGGTGCGCGACGCCGCGAAGCGCCTCGTGAAGGAGATGGGTTCCTAGCCCGGATCATTCACCAGGACGTCGAGCGAGACCAAGCGATCCGAGGCAGATCGAGGCGCACGCCCGGAAGCGGAGCGAGAGGTCGTACTTGCCGTACGGACCGAGTGAGAACCGGCCGTACGCCTCGAGCTGCCCGGAGCGCGACGGTCGCAGCCGACGTGTTGGTGAATGATCCGGCCTAAGGGAGCGTGAGGCCGGTGCCGCGCAGCCAGGTCTGGATCGCGGCCTGGACGGCGGGGTCGCCGCTGCCGAACGCGACGTGGAACAGGCCCTGCGCGACGGTGGTCTCGCCGCGCTCGAAGAAGGCGAGCGCCTGGAGGAGCTGGAGGTGGTCGCGGTACCCGTGCACCCACGCGGCGTTGACGTGGTCGCCGGCGGGCGCGCCGGTGGCGAGCGCGCAGATCGCGAGCGTCGTGTGGGCGCGCGCGCGCCAGACCGCGCCGTCGCCGTCGTGCGGCGGTAGCTGCTGCGTGGCCTCGTGGAGGAGGCGCTGCGCGAGGTCGCAGCGGCCCTTCTTGCGGTGGAGCATGCCGAGCTTGACGTTGAGGATGCCGAGCTCGGTCCCCGCGAGCGAGCTCGCCGCCGATGCGTCGGCCCGCGGGTCGAAGCCGTCCCAGCCGAGGTCGGCGATCGTCGCGCGCACGAGCGGCAGGTGACCCGGGTCGCTCGTGTACGCCGCGGGCAGGCGCGGCGCGCGCTGCGCGAGCGGGTTCGGCTGCGCCGGGCCCGTCTGCGTCGCGCTCGGCTGCGCGGGCGGTGGTGCGGTGGCCGATCCGGCGCGCTCGGCGGCCACCGTTGCCACGGGCGGGCCTTTCGCCGGCGACGTCTTCGGCGCGGCCGGTGCGGGCGGCGCGGCGGCGACGTTCGACTTCGGCGAAGCGGCCGCCTCGGACGGATCGGCACGCTTCGCGGCCGCCTCGAGCGGATCGGCACGCTTCGCGGCCGCCTCGAGCGGATCGGCACGCTTCGCGACCTCCTCGCGGATCGCGGCGTTCACCAGGTCGTGGGTCTCGCGCACCTGGTCGTGCACGGCGGGCGGGATCGGTGTCACCACCGGCGACCCGGCCGGCGATGCGGGCGGCGGCGCAGGTGTCGCGGGGTCGCGCAGCGCGATCACGGCGACGACGGCGCCCGCGACGACGACGCCCGCCGCCGCGGCGGCGATGGCGAGGCGGCGGCCGCCGCGCGCCGCCGTCGCCGTGCGCAGCGCCGCGAGGAGCTCGTCCATCGACGCGAACCGATCGTGCGGCTCGTACGCGAGGCCGCGCGCGATGATCTCGCGCACCGCGCGCGAGGTGCCGCCCCACGCGGTGTCCGGCGGATCCGTCGGGCGCCCGCCGAGGAGCGCCTCGCGCAGCGCGACGCAGAAGCTGTACTGGTCCGCGCGCGCGTCGACGGTGCCGCCGAACTGCTGCTCCGGGGCCATGTAGCCCGGCGTCCCCATCATCACGCCGGTGCGCGTCAGCGACAGCGCGAGCTCCGGCGAGCCCGCCGACGACGCCGCACCGTCGAGGCGCGCCAGGCCGAAGTCGACGACGCGCGCCCGGCCGTCGCGGTCGACGAGGACGTTGTCGGGCTTGAAGTCGCGGTGCACGAGGCCCGCGCGGTGGACCGCCGCGAGCCCGGCGCCGACCTGCTCGAACATCGCCGCGATCTCGCGCCACGGGCGGCGCTGCACGCGCAGCCACATCGACAGCGTGACGCCGTCGATCAGCTCCATCGCGACGAACAGCCGCCCGCGCTCGCTGCCGACCTCGTAGACGCGCGCGACGTTCGGGTGTTCGAGGCGCGCCATCGCCTGCGCCTCGCGCAGCAGGCGCTGGCGGTACGCCGGGTGGTCGAGTTCGCGCTTGACGAGCTTGATCGCGACCGGCCGGCCGAGATCGGCGTCGTGCCCGGCAACGACGACGCCCATCCCACCCTCGCCGAGCAGCGCCCGCACGACGAACCGGCCGATCATCTGCCCGGGCGCGAACGTCGCCGCCGCATCGACCCGGTCCGCCGCCGGCAGGTCGAGCGTGCCCCCCGCGGCCGCGATCGGCTCGGCCGGCGTCCCGAGCACGCCGCTCGAGACCGCCATCGTCGGCGCCGTCCCGAGCAGGTTCGCCGGCGTCATCGCCGGCGCCGTCCCGAGCACGCCGCTCGAGACCGCCATCGTCGGCGCCGTTCCGAGCAGGTTCGCCGGCGTCATCGTCGGCGCCGCTCCGAGCACGCCGCTCGAGACCGCCATCGTCGGCGCCGTCCCGAGCAGGTCCGCCGGCGTCATCGTCGGCGCCGTCCCGAGCACACCGCTCGAGACCGCCATCGTCGGCGCCGTCCCGAGCAGGTTCGCCGGCGTCATCGTCGGCGCCGTCCCGAGGTCGGGGCCCGCGGTGACGGCCGCACGGGCCGCGCTGCCGAGGGGCAGCGTGTCGCGGATCGGCGGCGTGGTCGCGCCGGGTCGCCGCCGGTCCGTCATGGCGCGACATCCTAGCAGACGCTTCGCGCCGCGCCGCGGCGTGTTTCGGGGAGCGGCTGAGGTAGGGTCCGCCGCATGCGCAGCGACGGAAGGCGCCCGGATCAGCTCCGTGCCCTCGAGATCATCCCGCACTACCAGAAGCACGCGGAAGGCTCCGCGCTCATCAAGCTCGGCGACACCTGGGTCCTGTGCGCCGCGAGCGTCGAGAAGAGCGTGCCCCCGTTCCTCGTCGGCAAGAACCAGGGCTGGCTCACCGCCGAGTACGCGATGCTGCCGCGCGCGACCCACACGCGCAGCAAGCGCGACCCCGGCGGGCGCGGCAAGGAGATCCAGCGCCTCATCGGCCGGTCCCTGCGCGCCGCCGTCGACCTGAAGGCGCTCGGCGAGCGCACGATCAACGTCGACTGCGACGTCCTGTGCGCCGACGGCGGCACGCGCGTCGCCTCGATCACCGGCGCGTGGGTCGCGCTCGCCCTCGCGATCGACCGCCTGGTCCGCGACGGCGCGCTCGCCGACAACCGCGCGCTGCGCCCGCCCGTCGCCGCCGTGTCGGTCGGCATCGTCGACGGCACGTGCGTGCTCGACCTGCCCTACGTCGAGGACTCGCGCGCCGAGGTCGACATGAACGTCGTCGGCGACGAGGACGGCAAGCTCATCGAGGTCCAGGGCACCGCCGAGCACGGCACGTTCGATCGCCGCCAGCTCGACGCGATGCTCGACCTCGCGCTCGCCGGCATCCGCGGGCTCGCGGTCGCCCAGCGCGCCGTCGTCGCCCGCGCCACCGCGACGGCCTCGTCGTGACCGCACGGCCGCTCGTGTTCGCGACGCGCAACGCCGGCAAGCTCGGCGAGCTGCGCAACCTCCTCCCCGAGCTCCGCGTCCTGTCCATCGACGACGCCGAGGCGCACCTCGGCCGCGCGATCCCCGAGGTCGACGAGGATCGCGACACGTTCGCCGGCAACGCCGCGAAGAAGGCGCGCGAGGTCTCCCTCGCCACCGGCCTCCCCGCCCTCGCCGACGACAGCGGCCTCGAGGTCGACGCCCTGGGCGGTGCCCCCGGCGTGTACAGCGCCCGCTTCGCGGGTCAGGGTGGCACGGCCGCGAACAACGCGAAGCTCGTCGCCGAGCTCGCCGGCATCCCCGCCGCCCGCCGCACCGCCCGCTTCCGCGCCGTCCTCGCGCTCGCCGACGCCACCGGCCCCCTCGGCGACGAGATCATCCTCGCCGACGGCAGCTGCGAGGGCGCGATCCTCGACGGCCCGCGCGGCACGGGCGGCTTCGGCTACGACCCGCTGTTCCTCTTGCCCTCGGGGCGCACGATGGCCGAGCTCCCCGAGGACGAGAAGAACGCCGTCTCGCACCGCGGGCTCGCGATGCGCGCGATCAAGCCGAAGCTGCTCGCCTACCTGCTGACTCTGAACGGGGGAGGATGAGGGGAGTCGAACCCCCGACACCCAGGACCACAACCTGGTGCTCTACCGATTGAGCTACATCCTCCGTGGGCACCACTGTCTACATGAGACTGTGCGGAGGCGCAACCGTCGCGTAGCCCTCGCGACGTCCCGGCCGGTCTCCGCGATCGGCGCAGGCTCCGCCCAGCCCAGCGCGGTCAGGGCTTTGCGCGGCGCGCGGCCATGATCTTCACGAACGACTTCGAGCGGATCTCGTCGAGGGACAGGCCCGTGGCGAGCGCCTCCTGCTCGGTGACCGCGCCGCACGCGATGCCGCGCAGGAAGTAGTTGAGCAGGCCCTGGCCGGTCGCCGCGTCGTCGAACACGTCGCCGACGAGCGTGGCCTGCGCGGCCTTGTCGACGAAGTTGCGCAGGCGCTCCGAGGCCGGCGCGAGCCCGTCGAGGAAGAAGCCGTAGACGGCGCCGTAGCGCGTCGGCAGCTGCGCGGGGTGCAGGTCCCAGCCCTGGTAGTAGCCGTTGACGAGCGAGTGGCGGATGTCGTCGGCGTGCAGGCGCCACGCCGCGAACACGGCCGCGCGGTTCTCGCGCTTCAGCTCGTCGCTGAGGTTCTGTCCGCGGTGCGGACCGACGGGCATGATGTTCGTGGCGCCGTCGGACAGCATCACGCCGGTGCCGGCGAACGACACCTTCATCACGTGCTTCGCGAAGTCGCACGCCGGGTGGCGCATGCGCTGGTGCGCGGCCGTGATGTCGCAGTTCGCGGTGTAGTCGTACGTCCCGAAGTGCGCGCCGGTGAGGCGGCCGTTCGCGGCGCGGTGGAGGCGCGGCAGGATCGAGCGGCCGTTCGGGTCGAAGATGCTCTGCGTCGTCTCGACCATGAACTCGATCTTGAGGACGCCGTGGTCGAGGCCGAGCCGGTCCTCGAGCACCTCGAGCACCTCGACGAGCGTCGTCACGTCGGTGCGGCTCAGGATCTTCGGCAGCGTGATCACGAAGCCCGGCGGCATGTTCCCGCCGGTCTTGTCGAGGAGCTCGGTGAGGAACACGTCGAGCGTGCGCAGCGAGCGCGCCGCGAGGTCGCGCGTCAGCGGCTTGATGCGGATGCCGAGGAACGGCGGCAGCGCGCCCGAGGCGAAGCCGGCCGCGACCTCGCGCGCCGCCTGCGCCGCGTGGCCGTCCTCCTCGGCGTCGGGGCGGTTGCCGTAGCCGTCCTCGAAGTCGATGCGGAAGTCCTCGACGGGCTCGCGGCGCAGCTTGTCGCGCACGCGGTCGTAGACCTTGCCCGCGAGGTCGCCGCGCAGGCCGATCGCCTCGGCGAACGTGTTCGCATCCGGCGCGTACGTGTCGAGCGAGCGCTGCGCGAGGTCGCCCAGCTTCTTCGCGGTGTCGGCGGTGAACAGGTGCGCGCCGCCGTACACGGTGTGGCACGGCTGCCGTGCGCCCGAGTCGCCCGGGTAGAGCTCGGCCACCTTGGCCTGGGCCTTGTGGACGCGATCGAGGAACTTGCCCAGCTTCTTCTCGGACAACGTGGTGAGCACCGACATGTAGCGCGTTGTAGATCAGCTCCCGCGGTACGTCGAGTAGCCGAACGGCGAGAGCAGGAGCGGCACGTGGTAGTGCTGCGCCCCGTCGGCGACCGTGAACTGGATCTCGACGACGGGAAAGAAGCCCGCCTGCCCGCGCGACGCGAGGTACGCGCCCGTGTCGAAGCGGATCCGGTACGTGCCCTCGGCGACCGGGCCCGGCGGCGTCAGCGTGCGCAGCCGCCCGTCGTCGTCGGTGGCGCCGTGGCCGACGGCGACCCACGCGGTGCCGTCGAGGCGCTCGAGCGCGATCGCGATGCCGGCGCCCGGGCGCCCGGCGGCGGTGTCGAGGACATGCGTCGTGATCATGCGAGCTCTCCGATCAGCTTGTGCAGGCGCAGCCGCGTGATCTTCGCCTGCTCCTCGGCGGCGGTGCGCAGCTCCTCGGCGGTCGAGCGCGAGAGGCGCGCGCGCAGGTCGGCGAGCATCGCGTCCGCCGAGCGCCCCGTCGCGCACACGATGTAGAGGAAGCCGTGCCTGTCGTCGTAGGCCCGGTTCGCGCTCGCCAGCTCGGCCGCGACGGCGGACTCCGCCGCCCCGCGCTGCTCGTCAGCCGACCACGCGGAGTCGGCCTTCTTCGCGCCGATCTTCGGGTGCGCGGCGAACGCCTCGCGGTGATCCGCCTCGCCGAGCGACCACCACGTGCGCTCGCCGATGCGCAGCAGCGCCGCGGCGTCCTCGAACGGCCGCGCCGCCGCCATCGCCTCGGCCCAGCGCGACGAGCCGCAGCACCTCTGCAGCGCCGCCGTCGCCTCGGCCGCGCCGAGCGCGTTGAGCGCCGCGAGCCCGGCGCTCGCCTCGTGCGCGAGCTCGCCCCACGCGCGCAGCCGCGCGATGCCGCCGCACGGAAACACGCCGACGCGCAGGTGCGTGACCGGCCCGATGCGGCGCAGCTCGGTGTCCCACACGTGCCGGCGGTGCGGCTGCATCGGCGACGCGATCAGCGGGCGCCAGCCCTCGAGCCGCTCGACCGGCACGCCCGGCGCGCGCACGCCCTCGACCTCGCAGCGCGCCGGGTAGTTGCCCTTGAAGTGCGACGTGTCGAGCTCGAGCCGCTCGATCGTGCCCGCGCTCGCGAGCCGCACGATCGCCCACTCGTGGCCCGGGCCGCGCCGCCGCCGCGTCTCCCACCCGTCGGCCATCGAGCGCGACGGCCCCGGCTTGATCAGATTCGAGCGCGAGCCGAAGAACATGTCGCTGCACGTCTCGACGTGGGCGCCGTGCTCGAGCGCCGCCAGGTCGATCGGCCCGCCGAGCGCGCGCAGGCGCCCCCACTGCGGGACGACGTCGCCGTGCACGCGCAGGCGCGCGACGCCGCCGTCGGGGTAGATGTCGAGGCGCACGTGCGTGAAGCGCTGGGCGTTCGCGACCGCGAACGCGTTCTGCGCGTTGCCCTCGAGCGGCGAGCGCGGCAGGAGCTCGACCCACGCCGCCGTCTCGAGCGCCGCGAGGTCGAGCGGATCGTCGACGCACGCGCCGTACAGCGCGCACGTGTCGGGGTAGTTGCCGCGGAAGAACGCCGTGTCGACGACGACGCCCCGGATCACGCCCGGCATGCCGAGGCGCACGATGCACCAGTCGTGCACGCTCGAGTCGCGCGCCGGCGCGACGCCGTCGATCGGGCGGAACCGCCGCGTCTCCCAGCCGTCCATCCACTTCCCGCGGTCGGTGTACTCGTGCTCCTTCCACACGGCGGGCGTGGCGCGCACGAGGTTCTCCTTCTCGGCGAAGAACTCGTCGTTGCAGGCGATGGCGGCGCCGCCGTAGGCGTCGCTCGCGAGGTCGGGCAAATCCAAGAACGCAGGCTGTTCGCTCACAGGAGGCTCCCCAGGTCGGTCGCGAGCGCACGGCCGCCCTCGGCGACGCGCGTCCCGCGCAGGTAGGTCCGCTCGACGCGGCCGCGCAGCGTCTCGCCGGCGTACGGCGTGACCTTGTGGCGGTGACTCACGGTCTCCGGCGTGATCGTCGTCGACGACGCGTCGTCGAACACGACGAGGTCGGCATCGGCCCCCGCCGCGATCGCGCCCTTCTTGCCGGTGAGGCCCGCGAGCCGTGCCGGGCCCGCGCTCGTCCAGCGCGCGAGGTCCGCGAGCGTGTGGCCGCGCGCCGCGGCCTCCGTCCAGAGGACCAGCAACGCGAGCTGCAGGCCCGCGACGCCGCCCCACGCGGCGACGAAGTCGCCCTGCTCCATCGCCTTCAGGCCCGGGCTGCAGGGCGAGTGGTCCGACGCGACGAAGTCGAGCACGCCGTCGGCGAGCGCCTTCCACAAGAGCTCGCGGTTCGCCGCCTCGCGGATCGGCGGCGCGCACTTGAACGGCGTCGCACCGTCGGGGATCGCCTCCGCCGTGAAGTGCAGGTAGTGCGGGCAGGTCTCCGCCGTGAGCGGCAGGCCCTGCGCGCGCGCCTCGCGCAGGAGCGGCAGCGCGCTCGCCGCCGAGTGGTGGACGATGTGCGTGCGCGCCCCCGTCTGCTTGCACAGGCCGGTCACCATCGCGATCGCCTGCTCCTCGGCGCCCGGCGGCCGCGACGCGAGGTACGTCGCGTAGCGGCGCGGATCGGCCTCGGCCAATCCCGCCGTCGCGCGGTCGATGGGCCCGGCGACCTCCGCGTGCACGAGCAGCGGCACGCCGAGGCCCGCGAGGATACCCATCGCCGGCGTCAGCTCGCGCTCGCCGACCCAGCCGAACTCGGGCACGCCGCTGTCGACGAGGAAGCACTTGAAGCCGCGCACGCCGTCGCGGACCATGCCCGCGAGCTCGCCCGCGTTGCCCGGGACGACCCCACCCCAGAAGCCGACGTCGACGGCGCACTGCCCCCGGGCCGCCGCGCGCTTGGCCGCGAACGCCTCGCGGGTCGTCGTCGGCGGGATCGAGTTGAGCGGCATGTCGACGAGCGTCGTCACGCCGCCGATCGCGGCCGCGCGCGTCGACGTCGCGAACCCCTCCCACTCGGTGCGGCCCGGCTCGTTGAGGTGCACGTGCGTGTCGACGACGCCCGGCAGCACCGCCAGCTCGCCCACGTCGTCGACCTGCGCGCCCGCGGGGACGTCCTCCCATGGGGCCACGCGCGCGATCGCACCGCGATCGTCGATGTGGATCGAGGCCGGGCCGATCCCCGACGGTGTCACGACGCGACGCGAGCGTACGACGAGCACCGCGCGAGTCTACTTGATCGGTGCGCCCGCGCGCAGCCAGGCGTCGAGCTCCGCGCGCTCGACGTCGGTCATCTGCGTCTGGTTGTTGAGCGGCATGGTCTCGAGGTCGACCGCGCGCACCTTGATGCGCGCCGCCATCGTCTCGATCTGCTGCGGCGTATCGAACATGACGTTGTTCGGCGGCGAGCGGTACACGTCGTCGGCGGGGTGCGCGCTGTGGCAGCGCACGCAGCGCGCGCCGATGATCTCCTGCGCGCGCGCCCACTTCACCTCGTAGTCGACGCGGACCCGCGGCTTGGCCTCGATGCGCGACACGACCATCAGGCCCGCGACCGCGATCGCCGCGCTCGCGATCGCCGGCGCCAGCCACGCGAACGTCGGCAGTTGCTTGCCCTCACCGCGGTAGCGGATGTTCATGAAGTGACGGATGCCCGCGCCGCCGATCATCACCAAAATCAGGATCAGCCAGTTGAGGTGGTGGCTGGTCGCCCCACCGAAGTGGTTCGACAGCATGACGAACAATAGCGGGAACGTCATGTAGTTGTTGTGGATGCTGCGCTGCTTCGCGCGGATCGACAGCGTCGGGTCCTGGTCGCGCCCCGACGTCGTCGCGGCGATCAGCTCGCGCTGCGACGGCACGATGCACATCCACACGTTGCCGGTCATGAGCGTGCCCATGAGGACGCCGACCTGGATGTAGGCGCCGCGCCCGCTGAACACCTGCGCGAACGCGAACACCGAGCCGAACAGGAGCACGATCGACGCGATCGTCGCCTTCCGCGGGTTCGACTCGCCCCACAACCGCCACATGCCGTCGTAGACGATCCACGCCGTGAGGAGCGCCGTCGCCGACAGCGCGATCGCCACCTTCGGATCGATGTCGGCGACGCGCGGATCGACGAGGAACGCGGCGCCGTTCATGTAGTAGACGACGACGAGCAGCGCGATGCCCGTCAGCCACGTGATGCCGTTCTGCCACTTGAACCAGTGCATCGTGTCGGGCATCTCGCCCGGCTCGAGCAGCTTCTTCTCGACGTCGTAGAACGCGCCGGAGTGGACCATGAAGATCTTCCCCTGCGAGAGGCGCGACAGGTCCTGACCGCGCAGCTTCTTCTCGAGGTTGCGATCGAGCCAGTTGAAGAGCATCGAGTTGCCGACCCACATGATCCCGGCGATCAGGTGGGCCCAGCGGAAGATGACGTCGAGCAGCTCGTTGCCGTGCACCGGTGGTCCCGGCGCGCAGTATCTCGCGTCAGCGCTGGTTGCGCAGCTGCGCGAGCGCGCGATCGAGCGTCGTCTTCGCCGGGGCGTCGGCGAGGAGCGCCGCTGCGAGGTCGCCGTGCTTGTCGAGGCGGGCGCGCAGCGTGCGCAGGCCGAGCGCGCGCGGCCGCAGGCCCGGGCCGACCTCGGACCACGCGATCGGCGTCGACGACGGCGCCTCGTCGGCGGCGCGCAGCGAGTACGGCGCGACGAGCGTCTTCGCGACGAACTGCTTGTGGTCGAGGAGGAGGCGCCCCTTGCGCTTCTCCTTCTCGTTCTCGATCGTGACCTTGTCGGGCAAGAGCCGCATGAGGAGGAGCGCGATGCCGCGCCCGAGCTCCTCGGCCCCGTCGAACGTGTGGCCCGGCGCGAGCGGAACGAGGACGTGCAGCCCGCGCTGCCCGCTCGTCTTCACGACGCTCGGCAACTCGAGCAGCTCGAGCACCCGGCGCACCGCGAGCGCGACCTCGATCAGCTCGTCCCACCACGTCGTGCGCTCGCCGGGGTCGAGGTCGATCATCGCCCAGTCGGGCTCGGCGAGGCTCGCGAGCCGGCTCGCGAACACGTGGTACGTGAGGCCGGCCTGGTTGACCATCCACAGGAGCGCATCCTCGTTCTCGAGGACGATCCGCCGCACGCCGTCGACCCACGCGGCGCGCATGTAGTCGGGCGCGCGCGGCGGCACGCGGTGCTGGTACCAGTCGAACTCGTCGATGCCGTCGGGCCAGCGCTGCACGACGACGGGGCGATCCGCGAGGTACGGCAGCATGACCTCGGCGATGTCGCGGTAGTAGCCGACGAGGTCGCGCTTCGTGATCCCGTCGCGCGGGTACAGCACCTTGTCGGCGTTCGACAGCGGCGGCGGCGGCGACAGGCTGCGCGCCCAGTCGATCGCGTGCTGCGAGTCGTCGTCGGCCGCGTCCGCGTCGGCGCGCGCCTCGGCGGTCGCGAAGCTCAGCCACGCGCCGGCGCCGTACGCCGCGGCGAGCGCGCGCGCGACGATGCCGCGCATCCCGAGCCGCCCGACGGCGACGAGGATGCGCGCGAGGTCGCCGCCCTGCTTGCCGGGAAACGCCGGCAGCTCCTGCGACGCGATGACGTTCGCCGGCGCGCCCGCGAGCAGCTCCGCGAGGCGGGCCCGCCGCGCCGCGAGCGGCTGCCCGCGCAGGTCCTCGCCGTCGATCGACAGGAGGTCCCAGCAGATGAGCGTGGCGCCCGAGCTGCCCGCCGCGACCTGCGCGCGCAGGCTCGGGAACGACGGCACGCCGCGCTCGTCGAACACGCACAGGACGCCGTCGATCGCGAGCGTCGTCGCGGCGAGCTTGCACAGCCCGCGCGCCGCCGACGGGAACGACGCGGTCCAGTCGCGGAAGTCGGCGGACGCGAGGCGCACGTCGTCGCCGGCGCGGGTCGCGAGCACGCGGTGGCCGTCCCACGCCGGCTCGAGCAGGTGGCCGTCGAGGTCGAGGTCGTCGTCGAGCTCGTCGGGCGACGGCGTGATCGCGGCGAGCGTGAACCGGCGCGCGAGCGAGAACGCATTCTCGCCGTCGGGGCGGCCGCGCTTCCACCCGCGGCGCCGGCCTCCTCCCGCCGCCGCCACGCTAGCCCCAGGCGCGCCGGATCGCCTCGGCGATGCCGCCGCCCTCGCCGACGTGGGTCGCGAGCACGTCCGTCGCGACGGCGACGACCGGGTCGGGTGCGCCGCCCATCGCGAACGAGCGCCCGGCGACCTGGAACATCGGGATGTCGTTGACCCAGTCGCCGACCGCAACGGCGTCGGCGACGGTGAGGCCCGCGTTGCGGCACAGCTCGGCGAGCGCGGTCCCCTTCGTCGGGCCCTCGGCGCGCACGAGGATCGCGCGCATGCCCGGGTGGTGGTGGAGGTCGAACGACACCGTGTAGAGGCCCGGCACCCGCGCGAGGTCGGCGAGCGCCGCGGCGACGGGCTCGGGCGGCCCGATCGCGACGGTCGCGAGCGGCGCGGCCCGCCACACGACCTCCTCCTCGACGAGCCGCAGCTCCGGCGACCACGTCCCGACGTAGGCCGCGTACGACGCGCCGCGGTGGTCGTGGTGGATCGTCTCGGCGTCGAACACGAACGTCGCGAGGCCGTTCGCCGCGAACGTGGCGCGCAGGAGGGCGACGAGGTCCGGGGCCATGGCGTGGTGGAGCAGCGTGCGCCGGCTCGCCAGCTCGACCAGGTGGCTGCCCTCGACGCAGGCGATCGCACCCTCGATCGAGCACGTGCGGGCGGCCCCGACCGCCCCGGTGAGGAGGCGCCCGGTCACGATCGTGACGATGACTCCGGACGCGGCGAGCTCGTGAATGGCGGCGACGTCGCGCGCGTCGATCGACTTGTCGTGCCGGAACAGCGTCCCGTCCAGATCGAGCGCGAGGAGGCGATAGGCCACGGGTACCGCCCACTGTACCGCGGAAAAGCGACGCGCTTGCACCCGGTGGCGGGAGGCCGCACGATGAACCGAGGTATGCGTCGGTCCTCGCTGAAATTCGCACTCACGGCGGCGGCGGCGGCGTGGGTCGCGGTGCCCGCACCGGTTGCGGCCGAGGTCGAGCTCGACATCCCGGGCTCCGAGTCGACGAGCCTGTCGGGCGACGCGCTCGTGTGGGAGGACGCGACGTTCTTCCTCGAGCCGTGGGACAACGGCGCGTCGGTCAAGATCTCGACCATCGGGCGCCGCTTCGACGAGGTCGGCCGCGCGATCCCGATCCGCATCGTCGACGCGAGCATGAAGCGCTTCGTCGAGATCGCGCTGCCCGACCGCCTCGACTGCGCGTGGCGCCGGTGGGCGCCCGATGCGCGCATCGACGCGCTGCGCCTGTTCGTGAAGCGCGAGGATCTCGCGCCCGTGCTCACCAGGCCGTTCGCGGCGAAGGCGAGCGACGGCACCGAGATCAAGCTCGGGGTCGGGATGCCGGTCGCGCCGACGCCGTCGGGCGCGTACACGATCGCGACGAGGGGCGACAAGCTCCGCCTCCCCATCCCGCACGCCTCGATCGGCTGGACCTACACCGCCAACACGAAGCTCGTCGAGCCCGAGGTCCCCGGCACGGGCCCCAAGGTCTACCGCCTCGACCGCAGCATCCCGGTCAAGCTGCTCGGCGACGAGCTCACCCCGCGCGCGTTCTGGTACTCGCCCGAGCCCACCCGCGTCAACGACCAGGCGCTGCTGCGCTGGGCGAGCCGCTGCGTCGAGATGACGGTGCTCGCGCCGAACGCCGCCGTGCGGCCGCAGGACCGGCCGCGCGTCCTCGCGCCGGTCAAGCCGTCGGACCCGCCGCCGCGCCCGACCGGGTACTACATCCCGTCGGGCGCACCGCTGGCGACGTCGACGGGGCGCGAGGTCGGCGTCGCGGCGAAGGCGATCCCGGTGTCGGCGCCGTCGGGCGACACCTCGTGCTTCGACGCGCTGCTGTCGGCGACCAAGGTCGACGAGACGACGTACCCCCAGACGCTGTCCCGCACGTACCGCGTGTGCACGCCGGCGCGGCTCGTCGAGCGCGATCCCTAGCCCGGATCCTTCACCAACACGTCGGCTGCGACCGTCGCGCTCCGGGCAGCTCGAGGCGTACGGCCGGTTCTCACTCGGTCCGTACGGCAAGTACGACCTCTCGCTCCGCTTCCGGGCGTGCGCCTCGATCTGCCTCGGATCGCTTGGTCTCGCTCGACGTCTTGGTGAATGATCCGGGCTAGCGGCGCGCCAGCTTCACGGTGAGCGGCCAGCGCACGAGGCGCGGCTCGTCGCCGGGCCACAGCTCGGCGAGGCGCCGCGACAGCGCGTCGAACCGCGCGGGCCCGACCGTCTCCACGAGCTTCGCCGTCGCGGACCAGGTCGACACGTAGCCGAGCACCTCCTCGCGCGTCCACCGCGCGACCATGTCGAGGGGAGGGGCCTCGACGGCGGGCCACGGCAGGTGGAGGTCGCGGTAGCCGTTCTCGACGTGGACGCGGCCCGGCGGCCAGTACGGCCCGGCGTCGTCGCGGTAGTAGCGCATGATCTCGTCGTTGACCTCGTCGTTGACCTCGTCGGCCCCCTCGAGGACGAGCTTGCCGTAGCTGACGAGCGCCACGAGGGCGCCGCGGCGCGTGACCCGCTCGACCTCGGCGAGGAAGCGCGGCCAGTCGAACCAGTGCGCGGCCTGGGCGGCGACGGCGAGGTCGACGCTGTCGGCGGGGAGGCCGCTGGCCTCGGCGGGAGCGCGGCGGTACGCGACGCGCGGGTGCGGGGTCGCCGCGTCGAGCTGCGCCTGCGCCGGATCGGTGGCGTCGACGTGCGCGAAGCGCTCGGCGAGCAGCGTCGACAGCTGGCCGTTGCCACAGCCGACGTCCCAGGCCGCGTCGCCGGGAGCCTCGCGCGCGAGGAGGTCGACGAGCGCGAGCGGGTAGATCGGGCGGTAGGCCGCGTACTTCGCGGCGATGGTCGAGAAGTGATCGGCGAAGGTCACGGCGCTACGATGCCGCGAGCGCGCTACCGGTAGCGCGCCTGGATGCCGACGCCGCCCTCGAGCTCGAACTGCAGCCAGCGCGAGAACTTCATCGTCTCGCCGACGTAGACGTAGAAGCCGTACGCGCGGTCGAGGTCGACCCACAGGCCGTTCATGTTGCGGACGCCGAAGTCCGCGCCGCGCGAGACGCCGGCCGGATCCTGGTAGCCCGTGAAGTCGAGGACGACCTGCGCGGTCGTGAACAGCTTCGACTTGCCGGCGTCGCTGAAGTAGAAGCGCGCCCCCGGCGAGATGTGGAACGCGTGCGGCCCGCCCTGCCGCCCGGCGGACGCGCCGAAGTCGCCCTCGATCCCGAGGCGGACCTCGACGAACGGCTCGACCTTCTGCGCGGCGCCGTAGGCGAGCTCGAAGTCCAGGTTGAACGGCGTGCGCCCGGTGCACACCGGCGCGTTCATCGACGCCGTCGTCGTGTCGGTGTCGCCGCAGTACACGCTGTCGTCGTAGGTGGCGATCGCGCGCAGCCCCGTCGACAGGCGCGCCGAGATGCCGAGCTGCCCCTTGTGCGTGTAGACCTCGGCCGCGGCGTGCGGCCGCGGCGGGGGTGTCGGGGCCTCGGGGGTGATCAGCCGTGGCTCCGCCCCCTTGGGCTCCTCGGGCACCGGATCCGCGTCCGCGACACCGGCGATCCCGGAGAGCAACAGTGGCGCGATGAAGGCTCCCCGCATCACGGCGAAGCTAACACCTGTGGTGCCTGCGCGTCACGGGCGCTACCCTCCGCGGATGTTCAGTCGCCGCGCGTGGATGACCGGGGCCCTCGGGGCCGCGGCGGCGCTCGGCCTGCCGCGCCGCGCGCGCGCGATCGGCCCGTCCTCGAAGTTCCGCTTCGGTCAGCTGCAGCTCGCCGCCGGCGCGTCGTGGAACCCGCGCCCGTCGGCGCTGCACCGCCTCGGCTGGGAGGTCCAGAAGCGGACGTCGATCGAGGTCGAGCTGAGCCCGGCCGTCGTCACGCCGACGAGCGACAAGCTGCACATGAACCCGTTCCTCTACCTGGCCGGTGAGGCGGCGTTCGACCTGCCGAGCCCGTCGGGGATCGATGCGCTGCGCCGGTTCCTCACGTTCGGCGGCTTCCTCCTCATCGACTCCGCCGAGGGCTCGACGGACGGCGCGTTCAGCGGCTCGGTGCGCAAGCTCGTGTCGGCGATCTTTCCGTCGCCGAGCGCCGGCGGAGGGAGAGGCCTCGAGGTCGTCCCCTCCGACCACGTCGTCTACAAGTCGTTCTACCTGCTCGAGCGCCCGCTCGGGCGGCTCGCGATCAGCGGCGCGATGGAGGCGGTCGTGCGCGACGGGCGGATCGTCCTCGCGTATGTCGCGAACGACCTCGGCGGCGCGTGGGCGCGCGACGACTTCGGCAACCACGACTTCCCGTGCGAGCCGGGCGGCGATCGCCAGCGCGAGCTCGCGTACCGCATGGGCATCAACTTCGTGATGTACGCGCTCTGCCTCGACTACAAGTCGGACCAGGTGCACGTGCCCTTCATCATGAAGCGCCGGCGCTGGAAGCCCGACGACGGCGCGCTGTCGCCGTCGCCGTCCCTGCCGCCGCCCACGCTGGTCGTGCCGCCCCAGCTGTCGCCGAAGAAGCCCAAGTGAACATCGTCATCTTCTCGCCGCAGGCTCGGTTCGCGCTCGCGGTCGCGGCGGTCGTGCTGGCCGTCGCGACGGTGCTCGTCGTGCGGCGCGGGCGCGGCGGCCTCGGTGCGGCGCTCGGCGTCGGCGCGATGCTGTCGGTCGGCGCGCTCGCCGCCGAGGCGCTGATCGCGCTCACGGTGCGCATCGCGGCGCCGGGCGAGACCGACTTCAACGAGTACCGCTGGGTGTTCCTGTCGCCGTGGGGGCGGCCGGGCCTCGCGCTCGGCGCGGCCGCGGTCGCCGGCATCGTGGCGCTGTCGTGGCGCGCGAGCCGCGGCGCCTCGGCGTGGCGGCGCGCGACGATGATCGGCCTGCGCGCGGGCGCGGCGGTCGCGGCGCTCGTCGTGTTCCTCGAGCCCGCCGTCGAGCTGCGCCAGGTCGCGCGCGAGCCGAACACGATCGCCGTCCTCGTCGACGACTCGCGGTCGATGGGCCTGGCCGAGGACGCCGGCGGCCCGACGCGCATCGCGCGCGCCCGCGCCGTCGCGGCCACCGCCGAGGCGTTCGCCGGCCCGCACAAGCTCGACTACTACACGTTCGCCGAGGCGCTGTCGGCGACGTCGCTGAAGGGCCTCGCCGGCGCGACCGCGCAGGGCAAGGGCACGCTGATCCGCAAGGCGCTCGAGCAGGTGCGCGGCCGCTACGAGGGCCGCGACCTCGCCGGCATCGTGCTCGTCTCCGACGGCGCCGCGACCGGGTTCCTCGGCGAAGAGGCCGGCGAGGGCGCGGTGCGCGACTTCCTGCGCTCGCTCGACACGCGCGTCCACACCGTGTGGGCGGCGCGCCCCGGGCTGCGCGACGTCGCCGTCGCGAAGGTCATGGCCGACGAGTTCGCGTTCGTCCGCACCGTCGTGCGCATCGACGCCGTGATCCGCACGACCGGCCTGCCCGCGCGCCGCGTCCCGGTGACGCTGTCGACCGACGGGCAGCCGCTGCGCCAGAAGTACGTCGACCTCCCCGAGGGCGAGGGCGAGGTCACCGTGACGTTCGAGGTCACGCCGCCGCGCGTCGGCCGCTACGTGTTCGAGGTGTCGGTGCCGGTCGCGCCCGGCGAGGCCGTGGCGACGAACAACGCGCGCAGCTTCGTCGTGCGCGTCATCCGCGACAAGATCCGGGTGCTGCAGGTCGCCGGGCAGCCGTCGTGGGACGTGCGCGCGCTGCGCCAGATGCTGAAGTCGAACCCCAACGTCGACCTCATCAGCTTCTTCATCCTGCGCACGCAGGACTCGGTGAACATGGCGTCGAACGACGAGATGTCGCTGATCCCGTTCCCGACGCGCGAGCTGTTCGAGCAGCAGCTCCCGTCGTTCGACCTCATCCTCGTCCAGAACTTCGAGTACATGCC
Source organism: Deltaproteobacteria bacterium (assembly GCA_019637375.1). Classification (GTDB taxonomy): domain Bacteria; phylum Myxococcota_A; class Polyangia; order Haliangiales; family Haliangiaceae; genus JABFXX01. Next base: position 18,391 of record JAHBVW010000004.1, read on the forward strand.
GTACGGCATCGGCGACTACCTCGAGAACATCCGGAGCTACGTCGAGGGGGGCGGCGGCATCGCGATGCTCGGCGGCGCGTCGTCGTTCACGTCCGGCGGCTACCACGGCACGCCCGTGGCGTCGGCGCTCCCGGTCGAGCTGCTCGGGCCGTTCGAGAGCGGGCCGCTCCTCGACACCGGCTCGTTCTCGCCGCAGCTCACCGACGCCGGCCAGGCGCACCCCGTGACGTCGCTGCGCTACGTCCCCACCGACAACCTGGCCGTGTGGAAGGGCCTGCCGCAGCTCGACGGCGTGAACCTCGTCGCGCGCGCCCGCCCCGATGCGACGGTGCTCGCGACGCACCCCAAGCTGCGCACGCGCGACGGCAAGGCGATGCCGGTGATCGTCGCCGGTGAGTACGGCAAGGGCCGCTCGCTCGCGGTCACGACCGACACGCTGTGGCGCTGGGGCTTCGCGGCCGCCGCGCGCCCCGGCGACGACGGCCGCGCCTACACCAAGTTCTGGGAGAACGCGATGCGCTGGCTCATCCAGGACCCCGACCTGCGCAACCTGCACGTCGACAGCGACGCCGTCGAGTACATCCCCGGGGCGCCTGTGCGGGTGGCCGTGCGCCTGCTCGGGCGCGACTACCAGCCCCTGCCGAACGGCGTCGTGTCGCTCGTCGTGCGGCGCGGCGCGGACCCGGCGCGCGCGACGCAGGTCGCCGAGGCGAAGGTCACCGTGGGCGAGGACGGCACGGCGGTGTACGAGCTCGGCTCGAGCGTGCAGGCGCAGCTCGTCCCCGGCGTGTACCGGATCGAGGGCCACGCCACGATCGCCGGGCGCGCGGTCGACGCATCCGACATCTTCCTCGTGCGCGAGGGCGGCACCGAGCTGGACCGCCCGACGGGCGATCCGGCCACGCTCGAGACGATCGCGACCGGCACGAACGGCGTCTGGCTCGGCCCGGTCGACGCGCTGCCGAGCGACCTGACGTTCGATCCCCCGCGCATCGTCCGGGTGGACCGCCGCACGGACGTCGAGCTGTGGAGCCGGCCGGGCCTCCTGGTGCTCGTCGTCGGCCTCCTCGGGCTCGAGTGGCTCTTGCGTCAGCGAAGCGGCTACCTATAGCTTCAGGCACGACATGGCCCTGTCGCTCGATAGTCTCGTCACCGACCTGATGTTCCAGGCCTCCGCGGCGATCGATCAGAAGACCCTGATCGACGCGCTCGGCGGCCAGGAGGCGCTCGAGACCAAGCAGCTGCTCGACGTGGATCGCCTCGATCCCCGCGCCGAGATGGAGCTGTCGCCGTCGATGCCGTTCCGACGGCGCGGCGAGCGCCGCCTGATGATCCTCGACGATCAGGCGCTCGTGCCTCGTCAGGACCCGCAGGCCGACCCGCTGATCAAGACCGACCTCCGCCCCCACAAGGAGCGGTTGATCACGATCGCGCAGAAGCTCCCGCTCCGCCTGGCGCGCCTGTTCGCGCTCGGGAGCTGGGGCGACGCGGTGATCGTGGCGCGCTCGGTGCGCGACCTGCGCGGCATCTGCCTGCTCCCGTGGGCGCTCGACCCGCAGATCGACATCGACGGCAAGCGGCGCGCGACGCCGCTGTCGCAGAAGGAGTTCGAGGCGAAGATCCTCGCGTTCGAGAAGCGCCTCGAGGAGCTCGACGAGCAGCAGATCATCAGCGGCCTCACCGGCGTGCAGTTCGAGCGGCGCGGCGACGTGGTCGTCGTCGACGTGCTCGAGCCCGACGGCACGTGGGACCAGCGCCGCTCGATGGCGATGGAGCAGCAGCTCGCGGCGATGGACCGGTTCTCGCTGATCCCGGGCGCGCCGTCGACGAGTGTTCCGAAGACCGCGACGAGCGAGCGGCCGACGAAGTCGATGCGGCCGCAGACCGAGCCGGGCGCCCCGAAGAAGCCGGCCGAGGACAAGAAGTCAGCGGCGCCGCCCGCGAAGCCCGAGCCGGTGGGCCCGCCGATCACGGCGAAGGAGGTCGACGGCCAGGTCATCCTCGTGTTCCCCGCCGAGCGCTTCGACCTCGACGTCGCCGCGGCGCTCGGCAAGCGCGACTGGGACCAGGTCGTGCGGCGCTCCGACAACGTGCCGGGCGCGATGCGCGACAAGATCCAGCGCGACGGTGCGAGCTGGATCGCACCGCTCGAGTTCCTGTCCGAGGTGTTCGTCGAGGGCAAGCCGCTCACGAAGGCCGAGTTCCTGCGCGACGCCACCACCGACGACGGCGTGCGCACGCTCGACGTGCACTTCCCGCGATTCGGCCCGGTGACGCTCGTCGAGGTCGAGGGCCGCGGCCGCTTCGTCACGACGGTCGGCAACCCGAAGCGCGCCGTCGGGCTGGTGCCGGCGAAGTGATGCGGCTCGCCGCGCTCACCGTCCTCGTCGGTAGCGCGGCGCACGCGGCACCGCCGCCCGATCCGCTCGCCGCCGAGTCGATCGTGTACGCGCGCGGCGACGCCCTGTACCGGAGCGACGCGAAGGGGCGCGGCGAGGCCCTGCTCGCGAAGCTCCCCGCGAAGGCCGAGGTGCGCGCGCTGCGCGGCGACGCCGCCGGCAAGGCGCTGCTCGTCGACGTGGGCGGCGCGTGGTCGTGGATGCCGCTCGACGGCGGCAAGCCGCTCGCCCCGCTACCGTGCGCGAAGGACGGCCCCGCGCAGCTGTCGCAGGACGGCACCGAGGTCGTGTGTCGCTCGCCCAAGGTGTGGGCCGAGTCGATCATCGTCACGCTCGCGACGGGCGCGGCCGCGCCGGTCGCCGTCGGCAGCCGCGGCGCGCGCATCGTCGGGCGCGGCGCGGATCGCCGCCTCGTGTGGGCCGACGCACACGGCGTGTACGCCGCGCCGCCCGGCAAGCTCGCCGACAAGAAGCAGGTCGCGCCGTTCGCGCCGTGGACGAACTTCCTCCCCAGCCCCGACGGCGCGCGCGCGATCGGCATCTACACCGAGAGCGTGCGCAAGGAGAAGCAGATCGATCAGGGCGACCAGCTCGTCGGCTTCGCGCTCGACGGCGTCGGCGCCCGCCGCAAGGGCCTGCCGCGCGGCGTGCCGGTCGAGTGGTCGCACGACGGCCAGTGGATCCTCGTCCAGGACGCCGACAGCGCGTGCATCCTCCGCGCGCTCGGCGGCCAGTACAAGTGCTGGAAGGGCTTCCACGGCGCGGGGCTCGCGCCCGACGGCTCGTACGCGCTCCTGATCGGCCCGGCCAAGGGCGGCACGCCGGTCGCGCCGACGACGAGCGCCACCGACGACCTCGCGTTCGCGCCGCCGCCCGCCTCGCTGCCGCTGTGGCGCGGCGTCCTCAACGGCCCCAACAACGCCCCACCCACCCAGGTCACGGCCACCGTCGACGGCGCGGCCGTGTGGCTCGGCAAATAGCCGCGCGCTACGGGATGTAGATGACGTCCCCGGCGAGGACGTAGATGTTCATGTCGAGGCGCTTGCCCGACGACAGGAGGTCGTAGTCGAACGGGATCTTCTTCGTCTGGCGCGTCTCGGGGTCGAGGCGGAACAGGATCACCTCGCGGCGCTTCGCGAAGCGCGTCGGGCCGCCGGCCTGCGCGATCGCGTCGGCGATCGTGACGAAGTGATCGGAGCTGAACACGCCCTGGCGCGTGACCTCGCCCTGGATCGTGAAGCGGTAGCTGCGCCAGTTCTTGAGCGTGACGGTGACGAGGTCCTGGCCGGGCTGGAACTTCACGAACGCCTGCACCTTCGTCGTGATCTCCTTCTTCAGCGCGCTCGGCGTCGCGCCCGCGGCCTTCAGGTCACCGAGCAGCGGCATCGTGATCGTGCCGTCGGCGCGGATCGTCGCCTCGGTGTTGAAGTCGCGGTTCTCGGGGCCCCACACGTTGATCGAGACGACGTCGCCGACGCCGAGCTCGACCTCCCTCTGGCGCGGGTCGGGCTCCTTGTCGTAGGGATAGTCGACGAGCTTGGGCGGGCAGCCGGCGCAGAACAGTCCGAGGAGGACGAGCCATACAAACCGCATCTCGCGGAAGTGTCGCGCGAGGTCGGGGCTAGTTCCAGTCCTTGCGCGTCATGATCGCGCCGCCGAGCGGTAGGACGGACATGCGTGCGAACGTCTCTGCGTCCGAGGCGCTCGTCGCGAGGCGGAAGTACAGCGTGCGCGCGTCGCAGCGACCGTCGGGATAGCAGCTCGCGCTGAACGACGTCCACGCCGTGGAGACGGGGAGCGCACCGTGCGCGGCGACACCGTTCGAGAACGAGTCGGCGACGACGGCGCTGTCGACGGTGTAGCGCCCGATCTCGAACCACGTCGCCGTCGAGGCCGGCTCCGGGGCTTCCTCGAGGCGCTCGACGACGAACGTCGGCTGCGGTGCGGCGCCGATCGCGCGGACGCGCGTCCGCGCACGCGTGCCGATCGCGACCGCGACATCTCCGCGCACCGGACCGAGCGCGATCGCGCGCTGGTTCGCCTCGCGCATGAGGTCGCCGACGCGAACCGCGACGTCGATCGGTCGCGTGACCGGGCGCAGGTACAGGCCCGCCGCGGTCGCGAGCACGCTGACGATCGCGACGACGACCATCAGCTCGACGAGCGTGAAGCCACGCTGCGTACGGGTCATCGTCCGACTCCCATGTTGCGGAGGTCGACGCCGAACGTCGTCCACCGGTAGATGCGGTTGCCGCGCAGGCGCGCGTCGGTGGCGCTCGGCAGCGCGATCGCGTCGCGGTTGCCGACCGAGCCGTGGTCGGGGCGCGCCGCGTCGCGGAGCGCCGGCGTCGACGCCGTGCCCGGGCCGTCGACGTCGCGATCCGTGCGCGCGACGAGGCTGATCGAGATCTCGATCGGCGGCACGAGCGGCCCCACCTGCGTCGCGGACAGCGTCTGCTGCATCGCGCCCGAGTACCACTCGCGCTTCGGATCCGTGTCGACGTCGGGCGTGTCGACGTTGTCGTTGTCGAAGAACCGCGTCGCGACCTGCAGGTCGACAAAGCCGATGCCGATGTCCTCCCAGTCGCTCGCCGACGACAGCTGCCCCGTCGCCGACACCTGCAGCACGCCGTCGGCCTGGCGCGCCGGGTCGATGCGGTACGCGCGCGCGACGAGCTTGTACATCATCGTCTTGCCCTTCACGGGCGTGGCGCAGTGGTTGTTCGACGCGCTGCCGAACGGCGCCGCGGTCACGAAGCTCACGCGGTTGCCGGCGATGCTCGAGATGCGCAGCGCGCACGCGGCGAACGTCGCGATCGGCGCATCGATGCCGGGCGCGAGCGGGTTCTGCGTCGAGATCAGGTCCGGCGTCGACAGCACGACGAGGTCCTGCGCCGCGAAGCCGGCGACGTTGTCGAAGTCGGCGGACGTCGCCGTCGCGACCGACGCCGACGTCGGGATCGCGGCCTGCGCCGCCGGATCCGCGTAGAACAGCGCGAGCTGATCCGGGCCCGTGCTCGAGTCGATCACCTGCACGGGGGCGTGCAGCTGGGTTCCCGTGTTCGCCACGGTGAAGCCCTGCGAGATGTGCATGCCCGCCTGCTTCGCATCGGCCTCGATCGCGGCGCGCGCGGCGGTCAGCATCTGCTGCACGCCGGCGACCTGCTGCTGCCCGCGGTAGGCGAGCGACACGCGCATGCCGATCGACAGGATCAGCCCGACGACCAGCGTGCTGATGACGAGGCCGATCATCAGCTCCATCATCGTGAAGCCGCCCTGCCGGGCGCGCGCGCGCTTCACAGGGCCTCCTCGACCGTGCGCAGCACCTCGACGGCGAGCGAGTGGTCGTAGCGGCCGCCGTCGGCCCCCGGCGTCGCGCCGTCGTCGGTCCAGCCGACCTCGACGCGCACGCGCCACAGGCTCGACGACGCGGGGAGCTGCGTGATCACGGCGCGCCGGCGGTACGTCCGGTTGTTGCGACCCGTCATCGGGGTCAGCGTCGCATCGATCGGCGGCGCCTTGAGCGAGCCGGTCAGCGTCTGCACCATCTCGCCGATGCGCTGCGCGCGCAGCGACTCGAGCGTCGCGTTCGCGACCTGCTGCGCCTCGGCGCTGCGGCTGGTCGCGTCGTTGCCGCGCACGATCGTGCCGTGCAGCGCGAGCAGGCCGATGAGACCGACCGTCGTGATGCCGAGCGTGACGAGCAGCTCGAGCAGGGTGAAGCCGCGCTCGCGCTGCCTCACAGCACCACCCGCCATCCGAGCAGCGTGAACGGCGCCGTCGTGCCGACGGTGGAGCCCGACGCCGGGTCGCCCGCGCCCATGCCCTGCGCGCGGCCCGCGGAGGTGTCGGCGCCGGCCGTCCCTGCGCGCGGCGTGCCGATGCGGGCGACGTCACCCTGGAGCGTCGCGAAGTAGATCGCGCCGGCGTCGCCGTAGAGGGCACCCATCACCGCCGACGACACGCCGTTCGAGAAGTCGGTGACGAACGAGCCGGTCGCATCGTCGAGCTTGACCGCCTGCACCGTGGTCTTGCCGAGGTCGCAGCTGCCGCTGCCGATCACCGGGTCGATCGTGCGCGTGAAGATGACCTGGTCGGTCGTGACGACGACGCCGCCGTAGAACTTCTCGCAGTTGCCGGACGCATTGCAGCCGCCGACGATGCGCGACCGGATCGCGCCGGTGTCGGCGTACACGCCGTAGAAGTGGTTGGTCAGCGTCGTCGCCACGTTCTCGAGACCGCCGGTGCCGAAGAACAGCACCATGCGCTTGCTCGCGTCGGTGCGCGCGCCGATCGTGCCGGCGATCGGGCGGTCGGCGCCGAGCGCGCCCGAGGTCAGCTTCGTCGAGAACAGCGCGTACTGCTTCTGGCCGGTGGACGTGGTGTTCGCGAGGATCGCGCCCATGCCGGTGTTCTGCTGGTAGGCGCCGCCGAGGTCGACGTTGGGCGCGACCTTGTAGACGTAGCCGCACTTGTCGGCGAACACGACGCGGTCGGCGTAGCCGTCGATCTTCGGCGAGCCGGTCTCGGCGCTCGAGTCCGTCTCGAACACCACGATGTCGCTCGTGAGCGGGCACTTGGTCTGGAACTTCCACAGCGCCGCGCCTGTCAGGAGGTCGTACGCGACGAGGATGCGGCCCTTCTGGTCGAGCTGGTCGGCGAAGTCGGTGCCGGTGCCCGCGATCGCGAGGTAGCGCTCGGCGCCGTTGATCTGCACGCGCGCCACGACGGGCCGCGCGAACGCGTAGCCGGCCTCGCCGTCGCCCGGCGTCGCCGACCACATCGGCTGCGGGCCCGAGACGGCGCCGGTCGCCGCGTCGACGGTGTCGGTCACGTCGAGCGCGGTCAGGCCGCGGCCGCCGTTGCCCTCGGCGATCAGCGCGACGGTCTTGTACACGCCGTTGCCGACGTGCACGTCCGCCAGCGTCGGCGAGCCGTCGGGGTACGACGCGATCTTCGCGACGTTGACGCCCGTCGTCGACGACGCGTTCGCGGCCGCCGTCGCCGACTGGTCGACGAGCATGTTCGCGGCGACCGTCGGCGGGATGAACGCCCACTCCTCGCGGCCGTTGCGCGTGTCGGTGATGTTCTCCGGCACCGTGCGGACGGCGTGCACCATGCCGTCCTTCGAGCCGAACAGGACCAGCTTGGGCCGGGTCGCCTTCGCGGCGATGAACGCGTCGACGCGCATGCGGTCGAGCGGCGTCAGGTACGAGTACCAGCTCGGGCGGCCCGGCGGCGTCAGCACCGCGGGCGTCGACGTCTCGATCGAGCCGAGCCGCGTCGTCGGCACCTGCGTCGTGTTGAGGCCGAACCGCTTGCCGCGGACCCACGAGATCAACGAGCTCGCCGACGTCGTGTCCGCGGCCTTCAGGAGGCTGCGCAGCGACGCGTTCGACGCGTTCGCCGTCGTGAAGTCGACGCGCGTCGTACCGACGGCCGTGTAGATGTTGCGCGCGCCATCCGACTGCGAGTCGAGCTTCGTCGCGGCCTCCCAGCACACCGCGTTGCCGCGGCTCTGGTCGCACACCGTCGTCATGTTCGCGTTCATCGCGTAGAACTTGCCGCGGTCGCCCGGCTGCTTGAACGCGCCGACGTACGCGAGCCCGTCGGAGACGACGATGCCGCCGCGGTAGTGCTCCTTCGCCTGCGTGTAGTCGAACTTCGCGACCACGTTCGACAGCGTCGGCGTCTGCGTCCGCGTCGAGCTCGAGCACATGTACGCCTTCCAGCGCACGCTCGAGCCGACCGCCTTCGGGAACGACACGCAGTAGTCCGTCGTCGAGCCGGCGCACAGGCTCGCCTGCACCCAGTTGGGCGGCTCCTCGTTGGACATGTAGAACGCGATCGTCCCGCCGTTGAGCGCGAACGTCGGCGTGATGCGCGCCGCCGTCACGACGAGCTCCTGGTTCGTCAGGCTGCCGAGGTCGATGACGCCCGAGGCCGCGTCGCCGCACTGCACGTACTTGACCGAGACGCGGTTGGCGAGCACGTAGTACTTCGCCGCGTCGTTGCCGTCCGCGATCATCACGTCGGGCGTGTGCGCGGGGTCGCGGTCGTAATCGAAGATGAAGCCGATGTCGAAGTCGGTGTTCGTCGCCGTGTGCGTCGTCAGCACCGCGGGCGTCCCGCTGAACGGCGTCGACGTCCCGTTGTTCTCCCACATGTACGTCGCGCCGCCGTTGCCGGGGTTGTAGTTGAAGTTGTCGGTGGCGACGAGGAGGTCGGGCTTGCCGTCGAGCGAGAAGTCCGCGATGAAGACGTCGGTCGCCCCGCCGACGAAGTTGACCGACTGCGACGCCGTGTTCTCGAGGCCGGCGGTGCAGCTCGAGCCGCCGCTGCAGCCCTTGAAGATGCGCAGGCGGTAGTTCGCCTGCGAGCAGCAGTTCGGCGCGCCGACGACGAGGTCGCGCAGCCCGTCGCCGTCGATGTCGGCGTACGCGATCGCCGGCGTGCCGCCGCTGACGTTCGTGCCGAAGCCGCTGTTGCCGGTGTTGAGGTTCGCGATCAGGTTGCCGCCGTCGGTGAAGACGGGGTTCGACGAGCACAGGACGACGCCGTTCGCCTGCATCGTGCCCGGGCAGCTGTTGAGGAGGATGCGCACCGAGCCACCCGAGGCGCCGGTCGCGATGAGGACGTCCATGCGGCCGTCCTTGTTGTAGTCGACGGCGATCGTGTTCCCGACGGACCACAGCTGCTGCCCCATCACGGAGCTCGGCGTGAAGCCCGACGCCGCCGAGTAGCGCGCCTGGAAGGTCGCGTTGCCGCTCGCGTCGTTGGCCTTCGCGTTCAGGTACATGTTGAGCGTCGTGATCGCGTAGCTCGACGACGACGGCGCGACGCCCTCGAAGATGTCATCCCAGCCGTCGCCGTTGAAGTCGGCGGCCGCGAGCGAGTAGCGCCCCGTGTACGTGACCGCGGTCGTCGTCGTGATGTACTTCGTGTGCAGGTTCAGGCCCGCCGTGAACTTCGGCGTGATGACGACCGTCGGGTCGGCCCAGTTCGGCGCCGGCCCCGAGTACGCCGTGCACGCCGCCGTCGTGCAGTTCTCGTTCTGCCAGGTGAAGTTGCGGAAGATCTGCAGGTAGTCGCCGGAGCTGTTGTTCTCCGACGCACCCACGAAGTCGGGCCAGCCGTCGTTGTTGAAGTCGCCGACCGCCGCGTACATCACGGTGCCGTTGCTGCCGAGCTGCGTCGACGTGAACGTCGAGCCGGCCTTGCCGAGCTCGAGGCGCGACGCGGTGTTGTTGAACACGACGCCGTTCTTCGTGGTGCTCGTGTCGAGGAGCGTGCCGGTGTACGACTTCGGCGCCGACGTCGCCGGGCACGTCGGCGACGCGAGGTCGGCGTGCGCCTCGGGGACGGCGAGCGACAGCTCGCCCGGTCGCGACGACGAATCCGACAGGAACGGTGCGGCCGCGATAAGGCTCGCACCGCCGAGCGCCAGACAGAGGGTCCGCTTCATCATGTCATCACCTCATCCACCGGGGCGCATCGCGCCCACATCGGAGAAGTTCACGGTGCCCATGCAGTCGTTGCGGCCCGCGCCGTCCTCGCCCATCGCCTCGGTCGCGTACCCGGGGCACGGCCGCCCGGCGCTGACCGTCGATGCGGAGATCTCCCACTCGATGACCGCGACGGCGCCGTTCGGGCCGTAGCCGGTCGAGCGCACGATCACGCGCGCGTCGTTGTCGGTGCCGGCCGCGAAGCCGCTGTCGGACCGGTTGTTGAGGATCGCGACGCTGTACCAGCCGACGGTGTCCTCCGAGAGGATGTTCCGCGGGTCGCCCGGCTGCGCGTTGTTGCCGGGGATCCCCGACGGCTGCTGCGGGCTCTTGTTGCTCGGCGACACGAACGCCGACCAGCCGGTGGCCATGTTGACGTTCTTGCGCAGGAAGTCCATCGCGGCGGCGCCGCCGGACTCCGCCGCGTACGTCGCGAGCACGTGGAAGCGATCGCCCGTCTGGGCGGTCATCCCACCGCGGACGCTCACCACGGCGAGCGCGCTGAGGGCGCCGAGGCCGCTCAACACGATCATCGTCAAGACGAGCGTGTTGCCCGCCTGACGGTCACGCGTACGTTTCGCGGTCAACGGAACCTCCGACACCTTGGTTCGGCCAGAATGGGAGATCCTTTGGGATCACCCCAGACCGCTGTCGGGGTTCGATCAGGTAGCGGCGGGTGTTATTCGCCGCGCAACCACAGGATACGCGTGACCTTGGCGGCCGAGGAGCTGGTGTAGTCCACCTTCGTACCCACGGCCGAGGTCGCGGACGTCGTCAGCTGCTGCATGCCCGACGACGACGCGCCGTAGATCGACGTCCCGGAGTTCACCAGCGAGCTCGCGCCGCCGGCGACCACGACGCCCGGAGACGCGGCGCCGTTGATGTCGAACTTGTAGGTGTTGCCGCTCGACGTCCCGAGGCCGTAGCCCGTGAGGTCGCTGTTGTCGTTGACGTCGGAGCTGTCGGTGTTCACGAAGATCTCGTTGCCCACGACGAGCGCCTGCGAGAAGCCGCGGTCGTCGCCGGCCGTGGCGTCGAGGTCCGCCTGGAACTTGATCGGGTCCGGCACCGCCGACAGCTCGTTCGCCGGGACGCCCGGCAGCGTCGCCGGCTCGTTCGCCTTGAGCAGGCGCACGGCGACCACCTTGTGGATGCCGCTCGCCCACGTCGCGAGCCCGAACGGATCGGCATAGCCACCCGTCGTGAACACCGCATACAGGTTCGGCAGCTGCGCGAACAGCGCAGGCGGCGCGCCGATCGGCTTCTGGTCCGTCGACATCGAGAACAGCGGGAGCGGCCGGTCGTCGATCGTGTTCGGCACACCGTCGAGGCCGACGTCGAACCCGTTCTTCGGCGTGATCATGTTCGTTCCGGTGTGCAGCGGCGCGTCCGTCGCGATCTGCCACAGGTTTCCGTACAGGTCGCCGAACACGATGTCCGTGACGGTGCCGGTGCCGGCGAGGTTCATGTCGACGGCGACGACGCCGCCCGGGATGCCGGTGCCCGGCTCGGGCGTGCCGCCGCTGCGCGTCGGGGTCGGGTAGGCGTACTTGTGCTTCCACAGGATGCCGCCGGTCTCCGTGTCGAACGCGGTGACGACGCTGCCCGACACCGCGGGGATGCCGAAGTTGTTCGTCTGGACGAACGTCACCTGCTTGGTGCCGGTGGCCGGGATCGAGACCGGCGCCTTCGCCATCGCGATCGTCAGGCCGTTGCCGAGCTCGAACGCGCTGCGCGCGGTCGGCGTCGTGTACTCCCACACGATGCGCGGGTCCGACGGGTCCGTGATGTCGAGGGCGTAGACCGAGGCCGCATCGGCGGGGATGAGGTTCGAGTGGTTCGCCGTCGTGAACGTCAGGATCGTGCGGAACTCGGAGGTGCCGTCGTTATCGAAGTCGCCGAAGATGTCGGCCGCGCGCGGCGAGCCGTCGATGACCGCCGTGTTGGACGCGACCTTCGTCAGCTGCGAGCGCGGGAGGAACGCCCACAGCTCGCGGCCGATCGCGTCGCAGTTGCCCGCGACGTTGAGGCAGAACGCGTGGAGCATGCCGTCCGTGGCGCCGACGTACGCCATCGTCGGGCGCACACCGGCGCTGCCGCCGTCGACGGTGCTCGGGCCGACGATCGTCACCGTCGAGCGGTCGATCCCGCCGAGCTTGGGGATGTACGTGCCGCTGTTGTTGAAGCCGGCGAGCACGCGCGACAGCGCCGTGTCGCGGTTCGCGAGCGAGACGCCCGGGAACATGATCGGCGCGAGCACGGTCTTCGCGGCCGCGTTGATGAACAGCGGCTTGCCCGGACCGTTGCCGCTGTTCGGCAGGCGGCACGTGCCGCCCGCGGTGCACGGGTTACCGAGGTGGTCGGTGAGCGAGAGGTTCGTGAACACCGTGCGGCACGACGACGTGAAGTAGGTGCCGCATCCGCCGTACGTCGGCGGCGGGATGAAGTTCGCCGCGTCGAACACCGAGCCGACGTCCGTGAACAAGGACGTCGTCGTCGTGATGTCGGCCGTGAGGTAGCCGCGGAAGTGACCTCGCTTCTTCGGGTACTCGTAGATCGTGAGGTTGGCGTCGTTGTCGGCGAGCAGGCCGGCCACCGGCGCCGGCGTCACGCGCTCGAAGCTGCCCTGGAACAGCTGCTCCGTGCCGTTGACGTTCGCGATGATCGGCGACGAGCGCGCGACCTCCTTGGTCACCGGCGCGATCGACGTCGGCGGCGTGCCGAGCTGGAGCAGCGTCTGCATCACGACGAGGTTGCCCGCCAGCGACGAGGACTGGTCGTGGCCGCCGAGGTAGTGGACCGCGCCCTGCGCCGGGTTCGAGTTCTTGAACCCGTACATGACGTAGTCCGCCTTGATCATCGCGCGCGCGACGCTCGGGTTCGACAGCTTCGTCTTGTCGAGCGCCTGCACGCCGGAGATCGTGACGAACGTGCCCGGGCGGTAGATCGTCTTCTCCGTCGTGTTCGGCTTCCAGTTCTCGACGGAGCCGTTGACCGCGTCCCACACGTAGTCGGCCGTCTGGGAGAACGAGTCGCCCGGGTAGCCGTGGTACGCGCACTTGCTGCCCGTGGTCATGTTCGGGTCGCTGCAGTTCCTCAGCTGTCCGGCCGGCGTGTTGCTGATGCTCTTGTCGATGCCCCACTTCGTGGAGCCCGCATCGCAGACGCCGTCGTTGTTCGCGTCGAGGCAGGTGAGCAGCGCCTGCGTCTTCGTCTGGTCCTTCGAGCCGTTGCGGTAGGCGCCCTCGATCGCCTCGATCGAGTGGCACTCGCCCATGAACCCGTTCGAGCCGTTGAGCCAGTTGTCGAGGTTGTTGACGGCGGCGACCTCGTTGGAGTTCGGGTTCGTGTTGCTGCCGGCCGTCGTCTCCCAGTGCGGCGCCCACACCGAGCTGTACAGCGGCTTGCCGGTGCCGTCGGTGAGCGCGTGCAGGTTCGACTTGATGTCGGCGAAGTCGAAGGTGTCGTAGATCTGACCGGGCTGGCCGCCGTTCGGGCAGATCGACTTCTTCGACGCGTTCTTGCCGCCCGGCGGGCAGCCGTTCGCGCCCGTGAACGCGAGGCCCGCGTTGACGAGGTACTTCTGGAGGATGCCGTCGTCGACGCGCGCGGTCATGCCGGCGTTGTTCGTCGCGAGCAGCGCGAGGCGCGGCGGCGTCGCGGAGAAGCTGAGGTTGTCGTTCGCGATGAACGCCGCCTGCGCGCGGTGGATGCGCACGTAGTGCTGCAGCGCCGGCGGGTTCGGGAACGCGCACGTGTTGCGGTTCGAGCGGAACGGCAGGAAGTCGATGTTGTTGCCGAAGTCGTCCTGCGCGATGATCGCGCCCTGCAGCAGGTTCGTGAACGTCGCGGCGTGCGCGGCGTCGATGATGAACGGGCCGCCGTTGTACTGGATCCGCGTCGCCGACGCGTCGACGGTGGTCGCGCCGTACTGCGGGAAGATGCTGGGCGAGCCCACGGTGTTCACCGTCACGAGGTCGATGTCGGTCGCCGCGTTCGATCCGCTCGTGTTCGTGATCTCCCTGACCGGCCGGCCCGTGGCCCTGGTGACCGAGAAGTCACATCCGTTGTTCCACTGCGGATCCGTGTAGACGCCGGTGTTCGGCGCCGGCGGCATGTGCTTGTTCGTCGGCACGCAGCGGTTCGGCGCCGTCTTGTCGGCGTTGAACGAGTAGTACACGCGGACCTGCGGGTACCCGTTCGCGACGAGCCAGTTGTTCGCGCGCAGCACGTTGTAGATGAGGCCGTACGCCGAGACGGCGCCGCACGACGTCTGGTACGTGCCCGACGTCGGGATGATCAGCGAGCCCGCGCTGAACACCTTCGTCACGTTCGCGCCGGGCGACGGCGGCGGCGCCGGATCCGGTTCGGGAAGCGGCGTCGGTGACGGCGTCGGAGCCGGCGCCGGGATCGGCGCAGGCGCCTCCGAACGCTCGCACGCGGCGACGAAGATCATCGTCAGCGGAAGAAGGGACTTGATCTTGTTCATCATGACGGCTCCCCCAATCGCAGCGCGGGTCGGCGCAGAAGCGGCGTCCCATGATAGCAATTCACGCGCGATCCTTCGTCGAGGATCGTACGCGAAGCGCAACGGTCGCGTGTACGCGCGGGTGTGACAGTGGCGGTGCTAGTTGCCGTTGCCGTTGCCGTCGACGCCGCCGATGCCGATGATGTTCGACGCCCCGCCGGGGTTGAACCGCGACAGCTCCTCGACGCGCTTGGGCATGTCCGGGAACTTGGTGCACTCGACGATCAGGAACGCGAGCTGATCGGAGTCGACGTTGGGGACCGGCGTCGGGAACTCGTCGTCGTTGTCGCGGATCATCACGCGGAAGTCGTCGATGCCGTCGCCGTCGAGGTCGTGGCTGAACGCCGCCGGCGACAGGAACGCCGGCTCGATGAACGCGTCGGGGTCGACGAGCTCGGCCGCGGATTGCACGGCGAACGCCGCGTTCCACTGCGAGTAGCTGTTCGCCATGATCGGGCGCGCCGCGGCGAGCCCGGCCTCGGCGCAGTACAGGGCGGCGATCCCGTTGCGCATGATGTCCGTCGTGCGCGTCGACTGGAGCTGCACGGCGACGAGCACCGAGCTCCCGGCCAGCAGCGACGTGATGATGATGAGCGTCAGGAGCATCGCGCTCCCGCGCTGGCGGTCGCGCCGTGGGCGGAACAGACGCTTCATGGCGAGCCTCCGAGGTTGCGGATCTCGATCGTCGAGGTGAGCACGCGGCGGCGGAAGTTGTCGGTCGCGCCGATCCACGCCCCGTCGGTCGCGGCGTTGCGGTCCTCGGCGGGGACGTGCGCGAACGTCGGCGGACCCGGCAGGCCGCGCGGCGCGCGCGCGACCAGCGTCACGCGGATCGCGCGGATCGGCCCCGCGAGCGCGCCGACCGTCGCCGAGTGCTGCCACTCCGCGGGGTCGTCGATGCCCTTGTCGCCGTTCGCGTCGACGCCGAGCGCGATCTGCATGTCCTCGATGTTCTCGGCGAGCGGCTCGGCCGCGGCCGGGCCGATGCCGTCGGGATCGACCATGAGCGTCGGGATGCCGTCGGGGCACGGCACCGAGATCGGCGGGCTCGCGTTGCACACGAAGAAGCGCGCCCGCGCCGCGCGGATCACGAAGGCGCCCGGGCCGTAGCTCACCGAGGTCGTGGCGCACGTCGGCGACGCGAGCGTGAGCTGCCGGGCCCCCGCGTTGATGGCCGTGATCTTGAGGAGGTGGCCCTTCGTGTTGTCGGTGATGAGCACGGTGTCGCCGACGGCGAACTGGCGCACGTTGCCCACCATGATCGTCGGCGTCAGCGGCGACGGCAGGTCGTACGAGTCCTGGCTGATCGTCGTCGCGACGGCACCCGCGGCGTACACGATCTCGAGGACGTCGGGCGCGGTGCTCGAGTTGACGACGTTGATCGCGCCGTTCTGGCACGTGTACGCGTCCTGGATGACGCCCGTCTGCGTGGCCGGGCTCGCGTTGCGGATCGCGTCGGCCATGAACTCCATCGGCGCGCGCACCGAGGTCTCGGTCACGACGAGGTCGCGCTGATCGCGGAAGCCGACCGTCGTCGACACCGCGACCGAGAACACGCCCGCGATCACGATCGAGAACAGCACGAGCGAGATCATGAGTTCGACGAGCGTGAACCCGCGCTCCCCGCGGCGCCGGTGCTGCGCGGCACGCACGGCGCGCCTCACTGGGCCCGCCGCGACGCGACCGTGATGCTGCGGAGCGAGCCGTCCTCGATCCACGACACCGTCACGTTGTAGTCGATCCAGTTCGCGGCCGGCGCCACCGACCAGCGGCGCTCGTAGAACGAGGGCGCGGGCGGCGACGGAGGGCCGCCCGGCTGGCCGAGCTGCTCGGTGCCCGACGTCGGCGCCAGCTGCGTGCGCAGGAACTCCATCTTGTCCTCGGCGAGCATCGCCGCCTCGGTGTTGTGGCGCGAGAAGCCCGACGAGCGCGCCTGCACCATGTACAGGCCGACGATGCCGGACATCGCGATCGCGGTGAGCAGGCTCGCGATCATCACCTCGATCATCGTGAAGCCCGCCTGCGTGCGACGCCGGGGGCGCGTGCGCTTACCAACCTGGGCGTGCATACGAGCTCCCGGTGACTTTGTAGACGAGCACGCGGAACGGGTTCTGCGACTTGTCGGTGAGGAACACCGTGCCACCCGTCGACGCCCCGTCGGGGCGGAAGTCGATGAACTGGTTCGTCATCGTCGTGTCCTGCACCGGCGTCGTGCCGGTGCCCGGGTGGACGATCGGATCGAGGTCCCACAGCGTGACGCTGTTCGGCACCGTGAACTGCTGCACCACGTTCCAGCAGTCCTGCGGGCACGCGATCGCGCCGGGCACCGTCATGCCGTAGTGCGACCACTCCCACACGATCACCTGGTTCGTCGTGAGCTGGACGCGGTGCCAGCGCCGCGTCGACACCGCGCGCATGCGCGCGAGCGTCATGTTCTGGCTGAGCTGATCGGCGACGTTGCGCGAGCTCGCGCCGTACGACGACGACGACACCGCGATCATGAGCGCGGCGAGGATCGAGATGATCGCCACGACGACCATCAGCTCGATCAGCGTGAATCCGCGTTGGCGACGGCGCAGCATCCCTTGCATCAGTCACCGTCCTTGTCGCTCTGGAGGGTGCTGTCGACGCTGCTCGTGAAGTAGCGACTCTGCGCGGCGTTCGCGTCGAAGTCGCACGTCGCGAGCAGGTAGTACCAGGACACCGCCGGGGTGGCCATCGTGAACGGGGCCGGCGGCGTCGGCGCGACGCCCTTTAGGCCCGTCACGATCTCGTAGCTGCAGCTCAGCATCTTCTTGGCCAGGTTGACCTTCATCTGTGCCCACGGCGTGCCGCCGGCGATGCACGACGACGCATCCTGCGTCGCGAACGACGGCGTCGCCGGGCACGCGGACGCGGACAGGTAGACGCCGTTGTCCTGCTTGTAGCGCTCTTCCTTCTCGCGCAGCTCGGTGATCATGATGCTGAGCTCCGCCTGCCCCTTCGTCTTGTTCGTCGTCCGCATGAACGCGGGCACGGCGATCGCCGCGAGGATCGCGACCACCGCGACGACGATGATCAGCTCGACCACGGTGAAGCCGCGCTGATCGCGCTGTCCCTGGCGGCGCACGTTTTTATCGTAGCCCGGCTCGCGCGGGAGCCGGGCATCCTTTCGTCATCGTTTTGGCGCGGCACCGACCGGGCGACCGTCCACGTCGAGCTCGACCAGCCCACCGGCACCTACATTGCCGGACGCGGCGAGGTCCTGCAGCGCGGCGCGCAGCGTGACGGGATGGCCGTCCTTGAGCAGCGGGACGTCCGCCACCTTCTCGCCCTTCTCGTTCGTGCCGGGCTGGTGAACGATCATGTTCGCGTCGGCGTCGCCGACGACGAGGTACACCGCCTGGGCGGGCCTGAGCTCGCGCGCCGCGGAGGCCTTCACGTCGGCCTCGGTGACCGCGCCGGCCTTCGCCGTGTACGTGTCGTAGTAGTCGAGCGGCAGGTTGAAGTAGACGAGGCGGCGGTAGTTGCCGAGCGCGGCCTGCGCCGTCGCGAACATGCCCGGCAGGCCGAGGATCGTGCCCTGCTTCTCGCGCTCGAGCTCGGCGGCCGTGACCGGCGTCTTGCCGACCCACAGCTCCTTCACCTCGCGGTCGATCTCGAGCAGCGTCTGGTACGTCGAGTCGGTGCGCACGCTCGCGCTCGCCGTGAACGCGCCGTACTGCCGCGTGTACGAGAAGCCGCCGCGCGCGCCGTACGAGTAGCCCTTGTCCTCGCGCAGGTTCATGTTGATGCGGCTCGTGAAGCTGCCGCCGAACACGGCCGCGAGCATCGAGTTCGCGAAGAACTCGCGCGCGGTGCGCGACGGGCCCATCTGCAGCAGCGAGACCTGCGACTGCGCGGCGCCCGGGACGTGCACGAGGAAGATGCGGCCCGGCGGCATCTTGGGCTTCGCCAGCGCCGGCACCGCGCCGGCCTTGCCCTTCCACCCGGCGAGCGCGCCCTTGTCGAAGTGCGCGCGGATCTGCGCCTCGGTCAGGTCGCCGACGACGAACAGCTTCGCGGCGGCCGGCTGCAGGTGCGTCTTCGCGAACGCGCGGCAGTCGTCGAGCGTGATCGCCTTGAGGCTCGCCTCGGTGGTGATGCTGCCGAACGGGTGATCGGGGCCGTACAGGACGGTGCCGGTCACGCGCGCGGCGACCGACGCCGGGTTGCCGCGGCTCTGGCGCACGGCCTCGATGCGGCGCTTGATCATGCGGTCGAAGTCGCTCGCGCGGAAGCCCGGCGAGCGCAGCGCGTCCGCGAACAGCGCGAACGTCGCGTCGAGGTGCTTCGACAGGCTCGACAGCGTCAGGCCCGCCGCGTCGTCGGTGGCGTACGAGCCGACGCTCGAGGCGACGTCGGCGAGCGCCTCGGCGTACTGGATCTTGTCGAGCTTCTCGGTGCCCTCGGTGAGCATCGCCATGCACACGCTGGCGAGGCCGTCCTTGCCCTTGGGATCGAACAGCGAGCCGCCGTCGAAGTTGAGGTCCATCGACACGATCGGCAGCGCGTGCTGCTCGACGAGGTACACCTTCGTGCCGCTCGCGAGCGTGAACGTCTGGACCTTCGGCAGCTTGAACGGGCGCGCCGCGCCGGGAGGCGGCTGCGCCGCGCGGAAGTCCTCGTCGGGGAAGGCCAGCTGCTGCGGCCTGGCGGTCTGCGTGACGGTCGGCGGCTCCACGGGTACCTCGGGCTTTTGGGCCTTGACGATGTCGTTCTCCGTCGGCAGCGGCGCCGGCACGGTGTCCTTCTTGCCGCTCCCGCCGCACGCGGTCAGGGCGGTCGCGGTCGCGGCGAACGCGAGTGCGAGCGTCTTCATCGCTTCGCCTCCTTGGGGTTGGTGATGATCGTGACGAAGCGATCGGGCACGAGGTACTTCGCGACCGTCGCGCGGATCGCCTCGGGTGTCGCCTTGCGATAGCGGTCGAGGTCCCACGTCAGCTTGTCGGGGTTGCCGAGGTAGTGGTTGTAGGCCTGCAGCTGCTCGGCGCGGCCCATCACCGTCTCGAAGCGGCGGATCGCGAACGACTCGTTGCCGACGATGACGCGGGCGATCTCGCGGTCGCCGAGCGGCTCCTTCGCGAGGCGCGCGACCTCGGCGCCGACGATGCGCTTGACCTCGGCGAGGTCGGCGTCGGGGCGCAGCGTCACGGTGATCGTGAACTGCCCCGAGAACGTCATGCCGTACTGGTTCGCGGAGACGCTCTGCGCGAGCTGCTTGTCGTAGACGAGCGCCTTGTACAGGCGCCCCGGGCCCTCGCGCACGAGCGCGCTCGCGGCGATGTCGAGCTCGGCGTCGCCCTCGGCGAAGTTCGCGGGCGAGCCCCACGCGAACGTGACCTGGCGCAGCTTCGCGAACTCGTCGTCGACGACGACCTCGACCGGCTTTACCGGCGGCGCCGGCACCTTCACGGCGGTGGGCTTCACGCTCTTCGGGAACTTGCCGAACCACTTGTCGACGAGCTTCTTCGCGGCCGCAACGTCGAAGTCGCCGACGAGCGTGAGCGTGGCGTTCGCCGGCACGTACCACGTGCGGAAGAAGTCCTTCACGTCCTCGACGCCCGCCGCGAGCAGGTCCTCGTGGCGGCCGATCGTGAGGTAGCGGTACGGGTGCCCCTCGGGGTAGAGCGCCGCCGCGAGCGCGAACCGCGCCTTCTGGTACGGCACGTTGTCGTAGCGCTGGCGGCGCTCGTTGCGGACGACCTCGATCTGGTTGTCGAGGCTCTTCTTCGTGACCTTCTCGAGCATGAAGCCGAGGCGATCGCTCTCGAGCCAGAGGCCCGTCTCGAGCTGGTTCGACGGCACGACCTCGAAGTAGTTCGTGCGGTCGGGGTTCGTGGTGCCGTTGACGCCCTCGGCGCCGATCTTGCGCAGCACCTCGAAGTGGCGGTCGTCGCCGACGTGCTTCGAGCCCTGGAACATCATGTGCTCGAACAGGTGAGCGAAGCCGCTCTTGCCGTGCGTCTCGTGGCCGCTGCCGACGTGGTACCAGACGTTGACGGCCACGATCGGCGCGCTGCGATCCGACACGAGGATGACCTCGAGCCCGTTGTCGAGCTTGTACATCTCGAACGGGATCTTCGGATCGCCCTCGCCGGGTGCGGCGGCAACATCGGCCGCCGGCGGCGCGAGCGCGAGTGCCAGCGCGACGGCCGGCGCGTAGGGCATGAGTCTCATGCCGCGGGTTGTATCACCGTCGGGGCGCGCGGGGCGGTGCAACCATCGGCAGGCTCACAGCTCGAGCGGCTGGACGCCGAGCACGAGGTGGTCGCGCGACACCGCGTCGAGCCACAGGAGGAGGCGGCGGATCTCGTGCTCCGAGACGTCGATCTCGATGATGCGGCGCACCGGGTTGCCGGCGAGCGTGCGCTGCAGATCCTGGTCGCAGGTCGACCACGCGCCCGCGAGCGGCGTCGAGCGGATCGGCAGGCCCTCGACCTCGACGGAGACGCCCATCACGAACTTCGCGAACGCCGGGTTCGCGGCCGCGATCACGCCGCTCGGCGTGACGAGCGCGAGCGGCAGCCGGCACGCGTCGAACGCCGTGCGGGCGAGCTCGTCGCGCTGGTTCTTGACCTGCTGCTCGATGACGACGCGCTTCGCCGGCCCGCCCTTCGCGCGGCGCCCGAAGCCCAGCATGTCCATCACGGTGCGCAGCTCGTAGATGAACGCGGCCATGTCCTTGTGGCGCTCGGCCGGGCGCTTCGCGAGCGCGTGGAACACGCACGTCTCGAGCGCGGGATCGATGCCGCCCTCGATCATCTGCGACAGCGGCCGCGGCTGCTCGTCGAGGTGACCCGAGAGGATCTTCTGCACGGGGCCGTCCCACGGCACCTGACCGCAGAGGAGCTCGTAGAGGAGGATGCCGACGCCGTAGACGTCGGAGGCCGGCGACGCGGGCTCGCCGCGGATGCGCTCCGGCGCGACGTAGTGCGGCGTCCCCGACAGCGACGTCGAGGCGCGGCTCGCGGTGAGCGAGCGCGCGAGGCCGAAGTCGAGGAGCTTCACCATCATGCGGGTGCGCTTGCTCTCGTGCTCCTCCTCGCAGATGAGGATGTTCTCGGTCTTGATGTCGCAGTGGACGACGTTCTGCTTGTGGATGTAGTGCAGCGCCTCGGCGACCTGCATCACGATCTCGCACGCCTTGCGCACGTGCAGGCGTTTCTCGCGGAACAGGATCCGGTTGAGGGGTTCGCCGTCGACGAACTCCATCACCATGAACATCCCGACCTTCTCGTCCTCGCCGAAGTCGACGACGGACGTGATGTTGGGATGCGCCATCGCCGAGGCGAAGCGCGCCTCGCGGTAGAACAGCTCGCGCGCCTCGTCGGTCTCCGCGACGGTGTTCGAGATGATCTTCAGCGCGAACGTGCGGGACAGGTGCGTGTGCGTGACCTTGTAGACCTTGCCCATCCCGCCCTGGCCGATGCGGTTCACGATCTGGTAGCGCCCGCCGATCAGGCTCGAGTGCTCGGCGGTCGTGACGCGCGGACCGGGGCTGCGCGGCGGCGGCGTCGGCGTGTGCAGCATGCTGCGGTGCACGCCGGCCGGAGATGCGAAGCGCCGCGCCGCGGGCGGCGGGGCCTCGGGGCGCGCGACGACCGGGGCCGCCGGTTGCGGGCGCTGTGGCTTCTGCGGCGCCGTCGGCTGCTGCGAGCGCGGCGGGCGCGCCTGCGCGGGCGGCACCTGCTGCGGCGGCTGCGGCGGCGGGTACGCGTACGGCTGCGCGGCGTACGGATGGATCGCGGGCTGCGCGACGGGGCCCGCGCGGCCGCCGGCGATCGCGCCCCGCCCCGGCGCCAACGCGCGGTGGTCGACGCGCACCTCGCTCGCCTCCTCGTGGTAGCCGACCTCGGGGAGGCGCGGCAGCTCGGAGGTCACCTCCTTCGCGGGCATCCGGCGCGAGCGCCGGCGCGACGTGGTCGCCGGCTCGTCGTCGGGTGGGGGCGCGGGGAGCGGGAGGACCGGCGGGCGCCGTCCCCCGGGGTTGCGCGGATCCGCCACCCCACCAGCGTACACGAGTAGAGTTGCGGTGTGGGGAGCGCGAGCTTCGAGCCACATCTTCTGTCGCTGCCGTTCGCCCTCGCGCCGGCGGCGATGCTGATCGTCGTGACGTACACGGCCGTGATGCGCGGCGCGTCGCTCGTGCGCGGGTTCCTCCTCACGCACATCCTGTCGCTCCTGCCCTACGGCACGGCCGTGATGCTGTCGCCGTCGATCACGGACCGCGACGTGGCCGAGCAGCTGTTCCGCGTCGCCGCGGCGTTCATCCCGATGGCGGCGGCCGCCGGCACCGCGTTCCAGATCACGCTCGTGCGCCGCTACCGCACCTACCGCCCCTGGATCTGGTTCGGGCTCGCCAACGCCGCGGTGTGGGTCGCGATCTCGAGCACGACCGACGCGGCGGTCAGCGGCGTGCAGCGGCTCGGCGGGTTCTGGTACCCGATCGCCGGCCCGTGGGCGTGGGCCGCGCTGCTGCACACGATCCTGCTCTCGAGCCCCGGCTTCCTCGTGCTCGCGCACCTCGCGCGGACGAGCGCGCCCTCCGACGAGCGGCGGCAGTGGCGCGCGGCGCTGCTCGCGAACATCGTGACGTACGCCGGCCTCATCGACGTCGCGATCGCGTACGGCGTCGACATGTTCCCGCTCGGGTGGCTGCTGTCGGGCGTCGGCTCGCTGCTCGTCGTGCGCGCGCTCGTCGTCGAGGACCTCCTGCGCGTGCGCGCCGTCGACACGACGGTGCCGCTGCTCGTGCTGCACTTCGCGGCCGCCGTCCTCCTCGGCTGGGTCGCGCTCGCGCAGCTCGGGACGCACCTGCGCTGGTGGGGCGCCGTCGCGATCCTCGGGATGTCGTTCGCCGGCGTGCGCGCGAGCGTCGCGGTCGTGGCGCTCGTCAACCGCGGCGCGCGCAGCAACGAGGGCCCGCTCGAGCGGCTGCTCGCCGAGCTCGTCGGGCGCGCGCGCACGCTGGTCGTCGAGGCGGACATCGCGCACCTCGCGATCGACATCGTCAACCTCGGCATCGGCGTGCGGCCCGAGATCCTGCTCGCCTCCGAGGAGGACTACGGCTGGTCGAGCGTGAAGGCGGGCGGCGTGGGCGCGGAGCGCATCGACGACGAGGCCGCGCCCGATCCGCTCCTCGGCGGCTGGCTCGTCGAGCACGCCGACTCCGGCCCGCTGTGGGCCGACGACCTCGAGCCCGTACCCGCCGACCTGCGCGAGCTGGTCGCGCAGCTGTTCGCGCGGCACGACGCGCGCGCGCTCGTGGCGGTGCGCAGCGGCGACGAGCTGCTCGGGCTGGTCGCGATCCCGCGCGCCACGCGCCGGTTGCGCCCGCGCAGCGTGGAGTTCCTCGCGCGCACCGCCGAGCGCCTCGCCGAGGCCCTCGTGCACGCGCGCATGGCGCGCCGGGCCGCCGAGCGCGCAGCGCTTGCGCGCGAGGTCGAGCTCGCCGCGACCGTGCAGGGCGAGCTCCTGCCCGGCAAGGGGCCGCACGTGCACGGCGCGGTCACGGTCGTCGGGTCGTGGCGGCCGGCGACGCGCTGCGCCGGCGATTTCTGGGGCGTGTACCCGCTGACGGGCGCGCGCGTCCTGGTCGTCATCGGCGACGTCACCGGCCATGGCGTCGCGTCGGCGATGGTGACCGCGGCGGCGATCGGCGCGTGCGACGTGTGCGTGCGGCGCGGCGGGGCGCGCTTCGACCTCGCGCAGCTCGTGGCGGCGCTCGACGCGGCGGTGCGGCGCGTCGGGGGCGGCGAGCTCGCGATGACCTGCTTCGCGGCGATCCTGGATCCGGCGGCTTCGGAGATCCGGTTCGTCTCCTGCGGCCACACGTCGCCATACCTCGTCCGCGCAGGTGCCACGGAAAAGGTGAAGATCGAGCTGCAGGCGCTGGTCGGCCGGGGAAATCCGCTCGGGACCAGCGCCCCCGCGGCTGCGCGGATCCAGCACAAGCCGCTGCAGGCCGGCGATCTCGTCGTCTGCTATACCGACGGCGTGATCGAAGCGCAGGACCCGGGTGGGACCCCGTTCGGTGATCGCCGTCTGCAGCACCTGTTGAAGAAGCTCGATGGAGCGCGGCTCGCTCCGGCGCACGTGCACGACCTCGTGCTCGCCGGCATCGCGACGCACCGCTCGGGCAGGCCGCTCGCCGACGACGAGACGATCGTCGTCGCCCGGCTCGCCGACGCCGCCCGAGGTGCCGAAGGACCCCCTCCGTGAGGCTGCGCGTCGTCTCGTACAACATCCACAAGTGCATCGGCGGCGTCGACCGCCGCTACGAGCCGTCGCGGATCGTCGAGGTCATCCGCAAGCTCGACGCCGACGTCGTGATGCTGCAGGAGGTCGACCACGAGGTCCCTCGGTCGAACCACGACCGCCAGGTCGACCTGCTCGGCGACGAGCTCGGGCTGCCGCACCGGACGTGGTTCCCGAACGTCACCGTGCGCAGCGGCGGGCACTACGGCAACGCGATCCTGTCGCGCTATCCGCTGATCGAGAGCACGAACATCGACCTCACGCTGCCGTGGAAGAAGCGGCGCAGCGTGCTGCACGGCGTCCTGCGCGTACGCCACGACGACGTCGACCGCACCGTGCACGTCTACAACATGCACCTCGGCCTCGCCCGCTACGAGCGCAAGCGCCAGCTCGACATGTTCCTCGCGAGCCACCCGTTCGCGCACCTCCACCACGACACGCCGGTCGTCGTCGGCGGCGACCTCAACGACGTCTACGGCGGCCTCGGCGAGCTGCTCCAGCCGGCCGGCTTCCGCGGCATCGACCGCCGCCCGCGCACGTTCCCCGCCTGGGGCCCGGTGCGCTCGCTCGACGCGATCTTCGTGCGCGGCGCCGTCGACTTCCTCGGCCTCTCGCGCTGCGACACCGACCTCGCGCGCCGCGCCAGCGATCACCGCCCGCTCCTCGCCGAGGTCCGCCTCCGCCCGCACCACCGCCTCCTCGACGCCCACCTGCCGCCCGCGCCGCGGCCCTAGGCTTACGGCCGAGACGAGTCGTCGAGCTCGCCGCGCGTCGCGACGCGCACGATCTTGCCGTTCGGGCGGTAGCGGTACCCGAGGCCGAGCGACGCGAGCGTCGTCTCGAACGCGACCCGCCACGGCACGGCCTTCATGCGGACGGTGACCTTCCCGTCGATGTGCGGCGGCACGACGATGTTGACGCCGCCGGAGGCCGCGAGGAGCGCGGCGAGGTCGCGCAGCGGCGCGTCCTTGAAGTCGAGGTCGACCGCGCCGCCCTCGGGGAGCGGCTCGTCGTGCGCGATCGCGCGCCGGCGCGCCGTGACCTCGCGCCGGGCGAGCACGTCGCGGCGCGGGCCGACGCGCACGAGCTTGCCGTCGGGCTCGTACGCGTACCACAGGCCGTTCGCCTCGAGGACGACCTCGAACGCCTGGTCGCACGGCACGGCCTTCAGGCGGAGCGTGACCTTCGCGTCGACGAAGTCGGGCACGACGAGCCCGAGCTTGCAGCGCTCCGCGAGCGTGCGCAGCACGTCGTGCAGCGGCGCGTCCTTGACGTCGAGGTCCGTCCGCTCGCCGGACGGGAGCTGCTGCTGCTGCGGCGACGGAGGCGGCGGCGCGAGCATCTTCGCCTTGACCTCGTCGCCGGCGGCGGCGAGGCACTTGCCGATGCCCTCGAGCAGCGGCCCGTCGGTGCGCTCCGGCGACGCCGCGTAGCGCTCCACGTCGCGCGCGACGCTCTCGATGCAGGGGAGGTCGCGGCAGCTGCATGCCTCGGCGTGGAGCCGCATCAGGCGCTCCGAGCGCGCGAGCGCGGGCCGCCCCGGCTCGACGTGCACGACGTTCGTCATGCTGCTGTCGTGGTCCCTCCACCAGCCGCCGCCGCGCGACAGCAGCGCGTAGCCGCCGGCGCCGAGCCCGACGAGCGCGAGCGCGGCCGCGGCGATCGCCGCGTACGATGCGAGCCGCATGCGGCGCGGCTTCACCTTCGGCGCCGGCGCCGCCACGGGAACGATCGCCTTGCCGGCGACCACGTCGTCGAGCGCCGCGAGCGCCGCGGCCGCCGACGGGTAGCGATCGCGCGGCTCGGCCGCAACGAGCTTGTGCAGGAAGGCCCGCATCGGCGGCGAGACGTTCTCCGAGTGCCAGCGGCCTCCGGCCGCCGCGTCCGCTTCGCGGTGTGGCCACGGAGACCCGCTCGGGGATCTGCCCGAGGGGTCGACGCCGTCGAGGTTCGCGGTGCCCTGCAGGAAGCGCCACGGCTCGCGGCGCGTCAGCAGGTGGAGCAGCGTCGCGCCGAGCGCGTACGTGTCGGTGGTGGCATCGACCTGCCCCGCGAGCTGCTCGATGGGCATGTAGCCGAACGTGCCGATCGTCGTCGAGCCGGCGGTCGTGCCGTGCACGTAGGCGGCGCCGAAGTCGACGACCGCGATCTGCCCCCCGGCCGCACCGAACGCGTCCGATCGACCCGCGCCGGGATCATCGTACGGAGGTCGCCCGGCGGCTCCGGCGCGCATCAGGAGGTTGGCCGGCTTGATGTCGCGGTGCACGACGATGGGCGAGAGGCCCTGGAGGTACACGAGCACCTCGAGCACCTGGCGCGCGATGTCGGCGATCTCCGGCTCGGCGTAGAAGTGATCGGCGAGGCGCGCGTCGAGCGGGGTGCCGTCGACGAGCTCCTGCGCGAGGTAGTAGCGGACGTGGACGCCGGTGCCCTCCTCGAAGCTCGCGCAGAAGCGCGGGATGCGCGGGTGGTCGAGGGCGCGCAGGAGCACCGCCTCGCGCTCGAACGCCGCGATCGCCGCCGCCGACGGCGACTGCACGAACGCGAGCTCCTTGAGCGCGACGCGCTTGCCGTCGGCGTCGCGGGCCGCGTACATGCGCCCGTGGGCGTTCGACACGAGCACGCGCTCGACGACGTAGCCGCCCGGCCGCGCCGCCGCACCGCACGCGTCGCAGCGGGCGCCGTCGGCGACGAGGTCGCGGCAGCCCGGGCAGAACGTCGCCGCCGCCGCGGCCTCGCGCAGCAGCAGCTCGAGCTCGGCCTCGCGCGCGACGGTGTCGGCCGCGCCGCGGTCCGCCGCGATCGCGCGCTCGAGCTCGCCGGCGTCGCCGTCGTAGGCGCCCATGACGTACAGCTCCAGGTCCTCGCGGGTCGGGGTCATCGGGTGGGGGCCTTTCCGTCGAGCGACTCGCGGATCTTCTTGCGCGTCTCGCACAGGATCTGGCGCACGCGCTGCAGCGACAGGCCGACCTCGGCCGCGGCCTTCGCCGCGCTGCCGCCGGGCGTCGCGTACACGAGCTGGAACACCTTGCGCGCCGTCGGCGGGCACGTCGCGAGCGCCGCGAGCACGCGCGCGACCTGCTGCCGACCCGACGCGATCCGCTCCGCATCCGGCGCCGGCGGCGCATCCGGCACCGCCGCGAGCACGCGGCCCTCGACGGCCGTGCGCGCGCGGTCGTTGAGCGCGAGGAAGCGCGCCTGCCGGATCGCCAGCCCGGGCAGCTCGACGTGGTCGAGCGCTCCCTTCACGTGCTGCTCGTACAGCCGGGCCCACGTCGCCTGCGCGATCTCGCGCGCGCGGTCCGGGGACACGCCGAGCGCGAGGATCGACAGGAACACGCGCCGGTCGTGCTGCCGGATCGCGTCGTCCCACACCGCGCGCGGGTCGATCGCCTGGGTCATCGCTTCCACGCCCCCGAGAACCGGCGAGCCGCGGAAACATATCGCCCGTCTACTTCGGGAGGGGCTTGTACTTGATGCGGTGCGGCTGCTCGGCGTCGTCGCCGAGGCGGCGCTTGCGGTCCGCCTCGTAGTCGGCGAAGTTGCCCTCGAACCACTCGACGTGCGATTCGCCCTCGAACGCGAGGATGTGCGTCGCGATGCGGTCGAGGAACCAGCGGTCGTGGCTGATCACCACCGCGCAGCCCGGGAACTTCTCGAGGCCGTCCTCGAGCGCGCGCAGCGTGTCGACGTCGAGGTCGTTCGACGGCTCGTCGAGCAGCAAGAGGTTGCCGCCGCGCTTGATCATCTTCGCGAGGTGGACGCGGTTGCGCTCGCCGCCCGACAGGATGCCGACGCGCTTCTGCTGGTCCTGGCCCTTGAAGTTGAAGCTCGACACGTACGAGCGCGCGTTGACCGAGCGCTCGCCGAGCTGCAGGTTGTCGGCGCCCTCGCTGATCTCGTCGTACAGCGTCTTCGAATCGTCGAGCGCGTCGCGGCTCTGGTCGACGTAGCCGAGCTTGACCGTGTCGCCGATCTTGATCGTGCCCTTGTCGGGCTTCTCGACGCCCATGATCATGCGGAACAGCGTCGTCTTGCCGGCGCCGTTCGGGCCGATCACGCCGACGATGCCGCCGCGCGGCAGCTTGAACGTCAGGTTGTCGATGAGCAGGCGGTCGCCGAACGCCTTCGTCACGCCGTCGAACGCCACGACCTCGCCGCCGAGGCGCGGCCCCGGCGGGATCACGATCTCGAGGGCCGCGTCGCGCTGCTCCTTCTGCGCCTCGGCCACCATCTCCTCGTAGCGGTTGAGGCGGGCCTTGCTCTTGGCCTGGCGGGCCTTGGGCGACAGGCGCACCCACTCGAGCTCGCGCGCCAGCATGCGCTCGCGCGCACCGGCCTGCTTCTCCTCGTCCTTCAGGCGCTTCGCCTTCAGCTCGAGCCAGCCGGAGTAGTTGCCCTCGAACGGGTGGCCCTCGCCGCGGTCGAGCTCGAGGATCCATTTGGCGACGTTGTCGAGGAAGTAGCGATCGTGCGTGATCGCGACGACGGTGCCGCGGAACTCCTCGAGGGTGCGCTCGAGCCACGCGACGGACTCGGCGTCGAGGTGGTTCGTGGGCTCGTCGAGGAGCAGCATGTCGGGCTTGCTCAGGAGGAGGCGGCACAGCGCGACGCGGCGCCGCTCGCCGCCGGAGATCTTCGTGACGTCGGCGTCGCCCGGCGGGCAGCGCAGCGCGTCCATCGCCATGTCGACGGTGTGGTCGAGCTCCCACGCGTTGACCGCGTCGATCTGGTCCTGGAGGCGGCCCTGCTCCTCGAGGAGCTTCTCCATCTTGTCGGCGGGCATGTCCTCGCCGAGCTTCATCGACAGCTCCTCGAACCGCGCCAGGAGCGCGCGCGTCTCGGCGACGCCTTCCTCGACGTTGCCCTTCACGTCCTTGTCCGGATCGAGCTGCGGCTCCTGCGGCAGGTAGCCGATCTTGAGGCCCGGCGCCGGCCACGCCTCGCCGAGGAACTCCTTGTCGACGCCCGCCATGATGCGGAGCAGCGTGCTCTTGCCGGCGCCGTTGTTGCCGAGGACGCCGATCTTCGCGCCCGGGTAGAACGACAACCAGATCCCCTTCAGGATCTCGCGCTTGGGCGGCACAAGCTTGCGCAGGTCCTTCATCACGAACGTGTACTGGGCGGTCATGGGCGCCGGTTATACCTGCGGCCCCCGGCGTCGGCTACCGTTTGCAAGGTGTCGTACCGCGACGACAGCGTGGACCTCCTCGAGGCGCCGACCGCCGAGGGGAAGCTGTCGTGCGAGCTGGCGCCGCGCGCCGTGCGCCTCACCGTCGCGCGGAGGACGGTCCAGATCGCCGACGGCCACGTGACGCTCGTCGAGCATCGCAAGAAGGCGGCGAAGAACGAGGCGAACAGCGAGACGAACCACGAGACGAAGATCGGGACGAAGAGCGAGACGAAGAGCGAGAAGAAGCGCGAGAAGAAGGACCGCACGACGCACCTCGAGATCGCCGGGCGGCTGGTGATCGCGCGCGACGTGCCGCGCGACGACCTCGGCCTGTGGATCGAGCTCGACCCGGGCGACGACGAGCGGCGCGGCATGCGCAGGATCTTCGGTGTCGAGCCGATGTCGACGCTCGAGCCGGACGGGCTCGCGGCGCTCGCGGTGCTCGATCGGTTCGCGCAGCGCATCCGCGTCGAGCTCGATGCGTACGCGGGCGACGTGCTGCGGGCGATCGAGCTCGGGCGCGGCCTCGACAAGGTGCTCGTCACCGACCACGGCGACCGCTACGTCGTGTACGCGCGCCGGCTGTTCCGCGACCGCGCGCGCGTCGCCATGACGGTGTTCTCCGACGGGCGGATCCGGCTCGTCGAGGGCAAGGACCGCGACATCACCGTGCGCTCGCGCCACGGTGTCGACGTGATCGGCGACTACGTGCGCTTCAGCGCGCCCGACGGCGTGGACCTCGGCAAGGTGTCGATCCCGTGGATCGCCCCCGAGGACCGCCGCGAGCTGGCCCGGCGGATCGGGCAGCTCGTGGACCCCGGCGCCGCTGCGCAGAGAGATTCGCACCCCACATAGCCGCCCGCCGGCTGCCTGATCGGGCGGTCTCGGGAATAACGCGAGCGATTGACGCGCGCGCTGCCGTGCGCATCTTTCCTGCATGTTCAAGTCATGGCGGCTGGGGAGCGTCCTGGGCTTCCCGGTCGAGATCAACGCGAGCTTCCTCATCCTGCTCGCGGTCGCCTTCTTCGCGTTCGGTGGTGCGATGGGCGTGTTCGTGGTCGGCCTCGCGTTCGCCTCCGTGCTGCTGCACGAGCTCGGGCACGCGCTGGTCGCGCGCCAGCTCGGCGTGCCGGTCGCCGGGATCGAGCTGTCGTTCTTCGGCGGCGCGGCCAAGATGACCGACGTCCCGCGCCGGGCGAGCCACGAGATCGCGATCGCGGCCGCGGGCCCGATCGTGTCGCTCGTGCTGGCGGGCCTGGGCCTGGGCATCGGCCTCGCGGTGCACAGCCCGTTCCTCGCGATGGTCGGCTGGATCAACCTCGTGATCGCGGGCTTCAACCTGATCCCGGCGCTGCCCATGGACGGCGGCCGCATCCTGCGCGCGGTGCTCGCGCGGCGCATGGACTACGTGCGCGCGACGGACATCTCCGTCGCGATCGCGCGGGTCGCCGCCGTCGCATTCCTCGTGTGGGGCATCTGGGCGAGCGCGATCCAGCTGATCGTGCTGGCGCCCTTCTTGTGGCTGCTCGGCACGCGCGAGAAGCTGATGGCGCGGGCGATGGCGCCGTACATGACGGGCTACGCGTCGAGCAGCGCCGTGCCGGTGGCGCGCCGGATCCCGCGCGACGACGACTGGCTCGGGCGCTCGTTCGGCGGGCCGGACATCCGCCGGTACTCGATCCGCACGCGCGACGGCCGGATCGTCATCGTCGAGGAGTAGCGGCTAGACGTAGCGCGCGGCGGCGACGGCGATCGCCGAGGCCACCGCGCTGACCTGGAGGCCACGGCCGATCGCCCAGGCGAGGTCGGCCGCGGTCGCGATCAGCGGCGGGTGCGCGATCGGCTCGCAGCCGAGCAGGATCACGCGGCGGTGCAGGACCGCGGCCTCGCGGTAGTCGCCGCCGTCCTCGGCGAAGCGCTCGGCGACGCGCACGCGGTACGCGGCGCGGTTCGCGGGGAGGTCGTCGGGGGTGCCGTCGAGGACGCAGCGGGCGTCGCCCTCGGCGAGGGCCGTGGCGGTGGGATCGACGACGGCCGTGGCGAGGACGCGGTAGTCGCCGGGGGCGCAGGTGGCGAGCCCTGCGACGGAGACGTCGCCGGTGTCCCGGCGCCGCGGGAGGCGGCGGCGGGCGCCCGACTGGCCGACGACGAGGGCGATCGCGGCGAGGACGAGGCCGATCGCCGGGAGGAAGCCCGCGTTGACGCCGGCGCCGCCGAGGCCCCCGATCGCGTTGACGCCGGCGACCGCGACCGTGCCGACGCTGTTGATCGCGCCGATCGAGACGGGCCCGGCGGTGTTGAGGCCGATCGCGACGGCGCCGACGGCGTTGAGGCCGATCGCGACCACGCCGACCGAGGCCGACAGGCCGATCGCGACCACGCCGCGCGCGACGTTGCCGATCGCGATCACGCCGACGGCGACGTTGCCGATCGAGACCAGCGGAAGCTCGCGCACGCCCTAATCGTAGCGTAACGATCCCGATCACGGATGACCCTCGAACAGGCCAGCACCCCGGTCCCGCGCGACCGTGATCGATATTCCTTGACGGTGCCGCAGGGTTGGCGGCAGGGCCGCGGTGCGTTCGGCGGCCTCACGATCGCGTCGCTCATCCGCGCGATCGAGCTGTCCGCGGGCGACGGGCGCGTCGTGCGCACCGTCACGGCGGAGCTCCCGGGGCCGACGCTCGCCGGCGAGGGCGAGATCCGCGTCGAGGTGCTGCGCGCCGGCAAGAACGCGACGACGGCGCGCGCCGTGCTCGAGCAGGGCGGCGAGGTGAAGACGCACGCGGTCGCGATCCTGGCGGTGCCGCCCGCCGGGTCGAACCACGAGCGCTGGTGCGAGCTCGAGGGGCCGCGCGCGCCGGCGTGGGACACGATCGCGCCGCTGCCGATGCAGGCGGGCGTGTGGCCGGAGTTCGCGCAGCACTTCGAGTACCGCATCGTCGGCGGCATCCCCGGCCAGGGTGCCGCGGCGCACACCGTCGGCTGGGTGCGCCCGCGCGACCCCGGCGCCGCGCGCGACACCGGCTACCTCGCCGCCGTGATGGACGCGTGGTGGCCGGCGACGCTCGTGCGCATGCGCCCGCCGCCGCACGTGGTCGCCACCGTCGCGTTCACGCTCGAGCTCGTCGGCGGCGTCGCGGGGCTGCCGCCGGAGGCGCCGCTCCTCTACCGCGGCACGGTCCCGGTGTGCGAGCCCGGCTACTTCCTCGAGACGCGCGAGCTGTGGGGGGTGGATGGGCGGCTCGTCGCCCGCAACCACCAGACGTTCGCGATCATCCAGCGGTCCGGGCCGGACGTGTCACAATCGCAGGGATGACCGCGAGGGCCCGTCGCTGCCGCTGGCTGGTGCCGGTGGTCGTCGCGTGCCTCGCGGGCGGCGCGGCCGCCGAGACGGCGAAGAAGCCCGAGGCGACGGTGCTGCTCGAGCGCGCGATCGCGGGGGAGAAGGAGCCGGGTCAGCTCGAGAAGGCGCTCGCCGAGCTCGACGCGCTCGCGGCGAAGCAGGCGCGCGACCCCGACGTCCACTACGCGCGCGGCTGGGTGCTCTCGCACCTCGGGCGCGGCGAGGAGGCGGTCGTCGCGTACGACCGCGCGTTCGAGCTGGCGCCCACGCTCGCCGACGCCGCCTACAACGCCGGCGTCGTGCACGGCCGCGCCGGCCGCCCGCGCGAGGCCGCGGCGCACTTCGACAAGGCGCTCGGCGCGAACCCCCGGCACGTCGACGCCGCCTACAACGCCGGCCAGGCCTACTACGACGCCGCGATGTACCCGAAGGCCGCGGAGCGCTGGCAGAAGGCCGCCGCGCTCGCGCCGAACGACTTCCAGACGGCGAAGAAGCTCGTGCAGGCGTACGTCGCCCTCGACGACGCGCGCATGACGGCGAGGGCGCGCGACACCGTGTTCGCCCTGCGCCGGGCCTCGCGCGATCCGGCGATCGCGAAGCTGTCGTCCTACGTCTACGACCAGTTCGACGTCGGCACGCACCACATCTTCGTCCACGAGGCGTTCGACCCGAAGGCGTTCGTCTTCCAGTTCACCGTCACCGAGAACGACCGCACCCTCGGCAGCATCACGTTCGAGCCCCGCGCCGGCGGCGGCTTCGCGCTCGCCCTCGACCGCGCCGGCAAGCGCAGCGTCCTCGCCACCTCGTGGAAGGAGCGCCCCGACTACAAGCTCCTCAAGGCCGAGGCCACCCGGGCGATCTCGGCGAGCTTCTAGCTACGGCTCGCGGATCTCGAGCTCGGCGAACGGACCGGGCGACGAGGGCAGCTGCGGCCCGAGCTCCCACGACGGGATGCCCTCGAAGGCCTTGCACGCGAGCTGGAAGGTGGGCGCGTACACGGTGCCCGGCGGCCGCGCGGCACCGACGCCGAACAGCGTGAGCGTGCCGTAGAGGTAGCCGTCGCCCGTCGAGGAGCCCGCGCGGGTGCCCAGCGCGGCGTGGGTCGGCGTGCCGGCGCCGCTCCACGCGACGACGGGAGAGGTGCAGGCCGGGTCGGCGTACGCGACGCTGCCGAGCGGGGCGGGGTGCGGGATGCACAGCAGGTGACCGTCCGAGGTGTCCCGCGGCTCGCAGGGTGCGCCGAGGACCGCATCGGAGAACGTCGGGTAGGCCCGCGGCTCGACGAATGCGGCGCCCTCGATCGTGAAGGTCCGCGCCGTGAGGCGCGCCCCCGCGGTCACCGCCGTCGCGACGGGCCACTCGGCGACGGGGGAGGTCCCGCAGACCTCGAGGATCGGCTTGTCCTCCTCGACCTGCAGCGCCACGTTCGGGGTCGGCTTCGTGCCGATGCAGCTGTACAGCGTGACGAGCTTCTCGACGACCTCGTGGACGACGGTCCCGTCGGAGATGAAGCGCGCCGGGCGGCACGCCGCCTCGTCGGGCCGGAGGAGGATCTGCGAAGGCTCGGCGCACCAGGCGAGGGTGGCGAGGTCGTCGGGCGGCGGATCGAGGTGCGCGCCTCGGCCCGCGGCGCCCGCGCGCGACGGCAAGAGCCGGCCGGTGCGGAGCGCCAGCGGGACGTCGTGCGCCGTGTCGTAGAGGCCCGCCGGGAACAGGCGCGAACCGTCGCCGCCGTGCAGCTCGCGCAGCGCGATCGTCCCGGTCAGCTGCGTCCGCACCTCGGTGAGCTGGACGAGCGGATTCGGTTCCGGCGCGACGTCGAACATCCGCAGGTTGTCGCCGACCGGGATCGGCTGGCCGAACGGGCCGTAGGCCTCGGCCCCCGCGCGCTCGGCGCCGATGCGGAAGAACGCGACCGGCCGGAGGTGGTCGCAGTCGAACGGCCCCGTGCGGTCGTTCTGGAGGTCGACGTACTCACCCACGGCGAGTGCACCCGGCGTGGGGAGGTCGAACGAGGGAGCGAGCGCGACGGGGATCGTGAGGGTGGGGTCCGCGAAGGCGGCGGTGGCCCGGTAGAAGTCGAGCGGGAAGCACGTGATCGTGCCGTCCTCGAACCGCCTGGGCTCGCAGTCGACGCCGAGCACGGTGTCGCGCACGCGCATCGGCACCTCGACGCCGCCGGCCACCGGCTCGCGCATCGTGCGCGGGACGAGCCGCGTCCCGGCGGCGACGCCGCCCGGCGCCGGCAGGCTCGGCACCGGTGGCCGCGGCGCGCACGCGAGGCCGGCGTCCGGAGCCGCGGCGTCGGCGCCCGCGTCGGGGGGCGACGCCGGATCGCGGCCGCACGCCGCGACGAGGGTCACGAGGATCGTGCACAGCGCGTACGCCGCCGACGCCATGTCCGATGGTGTAGCCGGCGTGGGCCACCGGCGCCATATCACGCGATAACACCGGCGCGCCGGCGTCGATCGCGGGCGGTATGCTCGCCGCATGCAGGGACGGATGCTCGCGATCGCGGCGCTGCTCGCCGGGTGCGGCGGCGGTGATGGAGCGGCGACGCCGGACGCGCCGTCGGGGCCCGAGCCGATCGAGCCGCCGCCGGCGCCGGCGGTGTGCTCGCCGGTGGCGGTATACCTCCACACCGGCGGCGGCACGTTCCTGCCGAGCGCGGCGGGCGATGCGCGCGACAACACGAGCTCGCTGCTCGCGGCGCCGGTGACGTTCGCGGCCGTCGACGCGACCCGCGCGGCGACGCTCGCGACCAGGCTCGCGACGGCGCTCGACTTCTATCACGTGCCGCTCGCGACCCAGCGCCCCAACGACGACACCTTCCACTTCATGCTCGTCCTGGCGAGCGACGGCATCGTCGCCGCGTTTCCGGATCGCGCGGTGGCGGCGCCGCGCAAGTGCTTCCCGCAGTACAACACGATCGCGTTCGTCGACGCGGCCGGCGCCACGGCCGACGAGGTCGTCGTCGCGCGCGCGCTCGCCGCGACCGGTCAGCTGCTCGGCCTCGAGTCGACCACGCGCACCGGCGACTGCATGAACGAGGACCGCCTCGTCGCCGGCTGCAACTTCGGCTACGACGCGCCCGTCGCGAACAGCTGCGGCAAGGGCGCGATCCAGGACGAGGCGAACGGGCTCGCCGGCTCGCTCGGCTGCAAGCCGCCGCCCGGCAAGTAGCGCGCGGCTACTTCTTGAACTGCGTCTCGGCGCCGAGCGTGAGGATGACGTCGAGCTGGAGGTCGGGGTACTTGGCCTTCACCGCCTTCACGAGGTCGGCGGGCGTCTTCGCGGAGGCGAGCGCGGCGTCGAACGCGACGAGGTAGGCGCGCGTCGCGGCGAGGCCCTTCGCGTCGTCGGCGAGCTTCGGGTCCTTGTGGCCGGCGATCACGTGCTCGGGCCCGAGCGCGGCGATCGCGTCGAGCGTGGCGATCCACGCCTTGCGCCCGGCGGCGTCGGTCTCGCGCGTCCACGGGTGGACGCCGCGGTAGACGATGTCGCCGGCGATCGCGGTCCTCAGCGACGGGATCCACACGAACGTGTTGTCGGGGGAGTCGCCCTGCACGGGGCCGCGGATCTCGAGCTTCTGGCCCTCGAGGTCGATCGTGTTGCCCTTCAGCGCGACCGGGCGCAGCGGGTCGCTCGTGAGGAGCGCGCCGTACATCGGGCCCCACTGCTTGACCTTGTCCTTGTACGTCTTCTCGATCTCCGCGAGCGTGCCGGGGAGCGCGACGAACTGCGCCTTCGGGAACGCCTGCTTGATCGCGACGAGCCCGAAGTAGTGATCGGGGTGCGCGTGCGTGACGTAGACCGTGGTCAGGTTCTTCTTGCTCTCGAGCACCATCGCGACGACGCGGTGCGCATCGGCGAGCGTGAACTGCCCGTCGACGAGCACGGCGTCCTTGTCGCCGGCGACGAGCGTCGAGGTCACGAGGAAGCCACCCGGCGTGCCGGTATGGACGGTCGTGGTGAGCTTGGTCTCGGCCTGCGCCCCGTTGGCGGTGGCGGCGAGCGACAGGGCGGCGGCGGCGAGGAGGAGCGGCTTCGTCATGCGCGAAAGCTAGGCCGCGCGGCGCCGGGCCGCGAGGTCGAGATCCGCGCCGCGATGGTAAAAACATGCACGCTGCCCTACTTCGCCCGGTAGCGCGCGCGGAACGCGAGCGGGGTCTCGCCCGCGAGGTGGCGGAAGAACTTCACGAGGTTCGTCGGCTCGGCGAAGCCCGTGCGATCGGCGAGCTCCTTTACCGAGATGTCGGTGTGGGCGAGCAGGCGCCGCTGCTCGAGGAGGACGCGCTCGTCGATCACCGCCTTCGTGGACTTCCCCGCGTGCGCGACCAGGAGCTCGCCGAGCCGGCGCGCCGACACGCCGGCCGCCTTCGCGTAGTGCGCGACCCGCCGCGTGCGCGCGTGGTCGCGCTCGAGGATGGTGAAAAAGCGCTCGAGCGCCGGGGACGACGGCGCCGCCGCCCGGCCGCGCAGCCGGTCCGCGCGCAGGATCAGCGCGTGCAGCAGCGCCGTCTGCAGCGCGACCTGCTGCGCATCCGGCGCGCGGCGCTGCTCGGCGGCCATCAGCTCGAACAGCGCCACCAGCTCGCGCTGGTCCTCGGGCGGGATGTCGAGCGACGGCACCTCCCACGCCGGCGCGAGGATCGCCGGCACCGCGCCCGGAGGCACCACCTCCGGCGCGAACAGCACCAT
Organism: Deltaproteobacteria bacterium; assembly: GCA_019637375.1. Lineage (GTDB taxonomy): Bacteria > Myxococcota_A > Polyangia > Haliangiales > Haliangiaceae > JABFXX01. Next base: position 56,321 of record JAHBVW010000004.1, read on the forward strand.
CCACGCGTCGACGCCGGGGGTCACCGCGAAGTACTGCACGCGGTTGCCGGCGACGACGGTCAGCTTCCCCGCGCCGAGCGGCACCCGCGCGAAGTCGACGAAGATCTCGCCGCGCCCGCGCGTCCCGACGTACAGCGTGTGGAACTGCGGGCGCTGCGGCGTCTCGAGCGCGTGGTCGAGCGCGAGCCGGTCGGCGCGCGCGAACAGCTCCGACAGGCGCATCACCTCGATGCCCTGCACCGCCGGCTGCGCCGGTCGGAACGGCAGCGGGCGGATCCGGGGCGGCCTCAGAGCTTGTAGCCGCGCGTCAGCAGCATCTTCGCCGACGTGTCGAAGGCCGACTGCGGACCGACGTGGAACTCGAACGTGTCGGCGAGGCGGGTGATGACGTTGAACGCCCACGCCACGTTCAGCGCGTCCTCGATCTGCGCGCGCGTGACGCCGAGTGCGAGCACCGCGGCAACGTCATCGGGCGTGACCTTGTCGTGCTCGCGCGTGACCTTGCGCAGGAGGCCGAGCGTCGCGCGCAGCTGCTCGGAGATCGGTGCCGTGGAGATGTCGGCGATCGCGGCATCGACCGTCGCATTGCCCATGACCTTCGACGCGACCGCGCCGTGGGAGCGCAGTCAAAACTCGCACTCGTTGGTCTTGGACACGTACGCGGCCATGAGCTCGCGCTCGCCGACGGTCCACGCCGACGGGCCGCGCATGACCTCCTGGAACACCTCGCCCATCGGCGTGCCGAAGAAGTCGCCGCGGTACGTGAGCGTCTTCACGACGTCGGGCACCGGGTGCCGCGACACGACGCGGATCATCGCGAACATGAGCTTCTTGCCGACGGTGTGGCCGCGGTCGAGGATGTCGAGCCTCACGCCGCACCCTCCTTCTTCGCCGCCGGATCCGGGGCCGCGGCGAGCGCCGCGAACGCGCTCTCGAGCTGGCGCGTCGCCTGGCCGAGCGCGGCGCACACCGCCATCTCGAAGATCTCGTCCTCGGCGACGCCGGCCTTCTTCACGGCCGCGATGTCGTCGTCGACGACCTTCCACGCGTTCTTCGACACCTTGTCGACCAGCGCGCGCGACGCCTCCGGGACGTCCTGGTTGTCGAACGCGGCGCGGCGGACGTCGCCGGCGGCGACCCCCTTGCCGTGCAGCGCTCGCTCGACGACCGCCTTGCGCAGGCGCGTGACCGCTTCACTCATGGAACCCCACGGTACCATGGGGTTCCATGGAGCTCCCGGGGGCGCCGCGAGAGATGTCGCGCGCACGTCTCCATCCCGTCACAGAGCGCCGACATCTTGCGACGCACCCGCCACATGCGTCGCGCGATCGCCACGGTTGTCGTCACCTTGCTGTGCCTTCCAACCGCGCGCGCCGAGGAGGACAAGGAGACGCCCTGGTACGAGCGCTTCACGGTCCGCGGGTACATGCAGCTCCGCTACGACCGGCTCTACGCGACGGAGGAGGGCTTCCACAACGAGCTCGCCGACAAGGCGATCGGCGACGAGAGCAGCTTCTCGCTGCGGCGGGCGCGCCTCGTCCTCGCCGGGGACGTCGCGCCGCGGATCGCGATGTACCTCCAAATGGAGATCGCCGGCGCCGCGGCCAAGATGCGCGACTGGTACGGCGACCTCGCGCTGGATCGCGACAAGGAGCTCCGCATCCGGCTCGGGCAATCGAAGCTGCCGTACGGCTTCGAGAACATGCAGTCGAGCCAGAACCGCCTGCCGCTCGACCGCTCGGACCCGATCAACTCCGCCGCGCCCGGCGAGCGCGACCTCGGCGCCTTCGTGTACTGGGCGCCGAAGGCGACGCGCAAGATGTTCAAGTACCTCGTCGAGAGCGGCCTCAAGGGCTCGGGCGACTACGGTGTCCTCGCGGTCGGTGCCTACGCCGGCCAGGGCCTGAACGTCGACGACCGCGACGGCCGCCCGCACGTCGTCGCGCGCGCGACGTACCCGATGAAGCTCGGCGAGCAGATCGTCGAGCCCGGCGTGCAGGCCTACGCCGGGCGGGTCACGCCCGACAAGAGCCCGACGACGCTCGGCGGCGACGCGATCGGGGACGCGCGCGCCGGCGCGACCCTGGTCGTGTACCCGCAGCCGATCGGCGTGCAGGTCGAGTACAACGCCGGGATCGGGCCGGAGCTCGTCGGCGACACCATCCGCCCGCGCAGCGTGCGCGGCGGCTACGCGATGGTGCACGCGCGGATCCCCACCGGCGCCGGCGTCGTGTCGCCGTACGTGCGCGCGGCGGAGTACCGCGGCGGGATCAAGAGCATCAAGGATGCGCCGCACCACGCGTCGAAGGAGCTCGTCGTCGGCGCCGAGTGGCTGCTCCACAAGCGTGTCGAGCTGACGATGGAGCTGGACCACGCGAAGCGCACCGTCGCCGACACGACGGTGTGGGGCACGATCGTGCGCGCGCAGGTGCAGCTCAGCTACTGACGCTACTTCGGGGCCTGCACGAGCGTGACGCGGCCGTCGGGGAAGTCGACCTCGATGCGCTTGTTGCCCGAGGTGGCGACGGTGCCGATGCCGAACTTCGGGTGCTCGATCAGCTCGCCGACGGCGAACGTCTGGCTCGCGGCGTACTTGCGCGCGATGCGCTCGGGCGCCTTGAACGCGAGGTCGGCGAGCTCGGCGAGCCCCTCGAGCAGCGTCTGCGTGATCATCGCCGGCACGCGCGGGATGCGCACGTCGGCGGCGCGGGCGATCGCGACCTGGCGCGGCGTCAGGCGGTACGTGACCGGGCGATCGATGCGCGCGGCGGCCTCCTCGCTGGCGCGCGCGAGCGCCGGCAGGGCGCGGTCGATCGCGCTCTTGCCCGCCGTCTCGACGACCTGCACGCGGGCGTCGAAGAAGGCCCGCTGCGCCGCCTGCACGGCGACGATCGGCACCTTCGGCTGCTTGACCAGCTTCATGCCGCGCTCGTCGAGCTCGTTCGCGAGCCGCTCGAACGCGTCCTCGTGCCCCGGCGCGATCAGCGAGCGCGCGATCGCGATCACCCGCGCGCGGTGGCGCGGCGCCGCGATCTCCTCGTCGATCACCGAGGCGATCGCGGCCACGACCTCGTTGCGCACGTCGTCGCCGAGCGAGATCCCGCGGTCCGCCGGCGGCTCGACGAGCGTGAGGCCGAGCGCGTTGACGACGCACTCGGCGGCCTTGACCGGGATCTGGGCGCGCGGCCCGCCGCGATCGAGCTCGGCCTTGTTGCCGAGGCGCGCGACGAGGTTCGTGCGCAGCTGGTAGCTCTCGGCGAGCGCCCCGCGGTCGTCGATGTCGATCGGCGGGTACGCATGGTCGAGCGCGGCGAGCGTGCCGTCGAGGCCGTACCGCATGCAGACGTCGTGGAAGCCCGACAGCAGCTCGCGCGCGAACGCGGTGTCGTCGTCGGGCGCGCGGCTGTCGAGCAGGCGCGCGGCGATCTCCTGGAGTGCGGCGAGGCGAGGGCGCGGGAAGTCGACCACGGCGCGAGTTAACCACGAGGCGAGGCGACAGGGCGCGACGCCTGCGACAAGCGCAATTCGCTGCACGCCGGCGACATCTCGCTGCACGATCCCCGGGTGGAGCCCCCACCCTCGTACGCTCGCTGGATGGACGCCAGCCCGCCCGTGGTCGTGCCACGCTGGCTGATCTACGTCCTCGTCTGGCTCGTCCCCGGCCTCATCCAGGCCGCCACGTCCTACGTGAACATGGCGGTCAAGGGCGAGCCGCTCCCGCTCCTCGACACGCTGCTGTGGCGCGTCCCGGAGTGGCAGGTGTGGGCCGCGGCGACGCCGGTGATCTTCGCGCTCGCACGCCGCTTTCCGGTGTGGAAGGCGCCGTGGGTGAGCGTGCCGCTCCACCTCGCCCTGTGCGCGGCGGTGAACGGGTGCGACGTGATCGTGCACTTCTACTGCGGCCGGCTGATCGGGCAGGAGCCGTACGTCGTCGTCGACGCGATGGACCTGGTGCCGTGGATGCTGCTGAAGACGGCGTTCTTCGAGCTGCTCGTGTACGCGGCGGTCCTCGTCGCCGAGCAGGCGCTCGCGTACCAGCGGCGCTACCGCGAGGCGGCGCTGCGCCAGACGCAGCTCGAGGCGCGGCTCGCCGAGGCGCAGCTCGACGCGCTCAAGATGCAGCTGCACCCGCACTTCCTGTTCAACACGATCAACGCGATCACGGTGCTGATGCGCAAGGGCGAGAGCGCCGCCGCGATCCGCATGCTCAACGGGATGTCGGAGCTGTTGCGCCGCTCGCTGACGAGCCTGCAGGTGGAGATGGTCGCGCTCGACGAGGAGCTCGACTTCATCCGGCGCTACCTCGACATCGAGACGACGCGGTTCCCCGACCGGCTGCGCGTGTCGATCGACGTCGACGAGGCGGCGCGCGCGGCGCGGGTGCCGAGCCTGATCCTGCAGCCGATCGTCGAGAATGCGATCGAGCACGGCATCGTGCCGCGCGTCGACGGCGGCACGATCACGATCCGCGCGCGCATCGTGTCCTCGGATGGGGCGCGCCTGCGGATCGAGGTGCGCGACGACGGCGCCGGCCTGCGCGACGTGGCGCGGCCGAAGGGCCACGGCGTCGGGCTGTCGAACGTGAGGAAGCGCCTCGCGCAGCTCTACCCCGACGACCACCGCTTCACGCTCGAGCCCGGCGCGCCGACCGGCGCGGGCGCGGTGCTCGAGATCCCGGTGGAGGAGGACTGATGCGCGCGATCATCGTCGACGACGAACCCCTGGCGCGCGACGGGCTGCGCCTCTTGCTCGCCGATCACGCGGACGTCGAGCTCGTGGGCGAGGCGGGCAACGGCGCCGACGCGCTCGCGCTCGTCGAGCGGCTCCGCCCGGACCTCCTGTTCGTCGACGTGCAGATGCCGGAGATGACCGGCCTCGACGTCGCCACACGCGTGGGCAAGGACGCGAGCGGGCCCGCGATCGTGTTCGTCACCGCGTACGACAGGTTCGCGCTCCACGCGTTCGACGTGCACGCGCTCGACTACGTGCTGAAGCCGATCGACGAGCAGCGCTTCGCCGAGGCGATCCGCCGCGCCCGCGTGCAGTCGCGCACGCGCGTCCACGAGGCGCTGTCCGCGATCCGGACACCCGCGAAGATCGCGATCCGCGACGGCGAGGCGATCGTACTCGTCCCCGTCGACGAGATCGACTGGATCGAGGCCGCGGACTACTACGTCGAGATCCACGCCGGTCCGCGCACGTACCTGCACCGCGAGACGATGCAGCGCCTGCAGACGATGCTCGACCCCGAGCGGTTCGTGCGCATCCACCGCTCGCGCCTCGTCAACCGCGAGCGCGTGCGCGAGATCCGCAGCGAGGGGCGCGGAGAGCTGGTCGTCGTCACGACGAGCGGCGCCGCGCTCAAGGTCGCGCGCAGCTGCCGCGCGAAGCTCCACGCGCTCCTGCCGTGACCGTTCGCTGCACCGCGACCACCGCTCGCTGCTCCGCGCTGGAGACGCGCGCGGCGATGTGGAGGATGACGGGCAGGAGGAATCTCATGAAGCACACCCTGATGATCTCGCTCGCCCTGCTCGCCTTCGCTCCCCTGGCCGCGGCCGAACGGAAGGCCGCCGAGCCCGGCGACGCACGCAAGGCCCCCGAGGCCCTGTCCGCCGACGCGATCGTGCAGCGCCACCTCGCGGCGCTCGGCGGCGAGAAGCTGCTGCGCGACGGCAAGACGTTCACGTTCACGGTGACCGGCGAGAAGCTCGGGAAGAAGACCACCCGCGTCGTCACGCAGGCGCGCCCGAACCTCATGCGCATCGACCTGACGTCCGACGACGGCCCGGTGTCGAAGGGCTACGACGGCAAGGTCGCGTGGATGAAGAAGGGGAGCGCGGCCGCCGCGCCGCTCACCGGCACCGAGGCCGCGATGATGGCGGAGCGCGCCGACTTCGACGAGCCGCTGCTCGACTACGCGAAGAAGGGCATGAAGGTGAAGCTCGCCGGCGCGACCGCCGAGGCGTACGACCTCGAGGTCACGCTGAAGAGCGGCGACGTCGAGCACCACATCCTCGACGCGTCGTCGTTCCTCGTCGTGAGGAAGACGTGGATGGGCAAGGACAAGGACGGCAAGCCGCAGGCGAACACGATCCGGTTCAGCGACTACCGGGCCGTGCAGGGCCGTCAGGTCAACCACGCGTACGAATGGGAGCTCGAGGGCAAGGCGAGCCGGAACACGATCACGAACGTCGCGTGGGACCGGCCCGTCGACGCGAAGGTGTTCGCGATGCCGAAGTGAGCGGGCTCGGGTCGCGAACCACGATCACGAACGTCGCGTGGGAGCGGCCCGTCGACGCGAAGGTGTTCGCGATGCCGAAGTGAGCGGGCTCAGGTCGCGAACCACGCCAGGATCGCGCGCGCGCCGTCGGCGCCCGGGCGCTCGCTCGCGGCGAACGTCGCGAGAGCGCGGCGCACGGCGGCGAGCTGCGCGTGTCCCGCGTGCGCGGCCGCGACGGCGTGCAGCTCGGCCTCGGCCTGGGCCGGCGCGCCGAGCTCGAGGTGCGCCTGCGCGGCGTAGCGCGCGAGCCAGATGCGGCCGTGCGCGTCGAACGCCTTGCCGCGCACGGCCTCGGCGTGCGCGAGCGCGGCCCGCGGATCCGCGAGCTCGTCGAGCAGGAGGTCGAGCACGTTGAGCTCGCCGTACGTGTCGCCGAGCCTTGTGGCGCGGTCGAACGCCGCGCGCGCGTCGGGGAAGCGGCGCGCGCCCCTGTACGCGAGGCCGAGCAGGTTCCACAGGCGGATCGCCTGCGACGCCTCGTGCACGCTCGGGTCGAGGCGTTGCCCGAGCGGCTCGAGGAGCGCGATCGCGTCGGCGTGGCGGTCGTCGTCGACGCGGCGCCGCCCGCGCGCGAGGGCGAGCTCGAGGCGCTCGCCCGGGCTGCGCTCGCCGGGCGCGACGAGGCGGCCGAGGAACGCGTCGAGCGAGGGCCACGCGGGCTGGAGGCGGCGGTCCGCGGCGTCCCACAGCGCGATCGGGTACGGCGCGACCGTCGAGATCGCGAGGAACGCGGCCTCGTGGTCGAGGCGCGCGAACGGCACGTGGTGCGGGAACCCGCGCGCGTCGAGCTCGTAACGCTCGAACAGCCCGAGGTCGCCGAGCGGCACGAGGTGCACGCGCAGCCGCGTGCCGAGCCCCCACGGCGCGAGGCCGTAGCAGGCCTGGCGCTCGACGTGCGGCGCCGCGCGCGCGACGGCCTCGACGAGATCTCGCGGCAACCGGGCTCCCGACGGAGCGCGTCTCCACTTCGGCACGACCCGACGGTACATGATCCGCGGTAGCTTCGCGGAGCGGTGGTGGTCCTGGCGCTGAGCTGCCTGCAGGGCCGCCCGATGGACCGGACGACTCGAGGTCGAGCTCGACTCGGCCGCCCACGTCGCCGCGCTCGCGAAGCTCCGCCTCCCGCTGACCACCCTGCGCCTCCGCCGTCCCCGACCTGAAGAAGCTCGCGGCGCGACATCGGTGGTGTGGGGCGATGCCCCGTGGTGACACGCGTGTCAGTCGGCGACGAAGCCCTTCCAGCGGGTCATGTAGTGGGCGAACACGGGGGACAGGGCGCGGTCGGCGAGCTGGGTGCGGGTGACGGGAGGGCGGAGAGGTTCCCAGCGTGGGTCGGAGGCGCGGCGGGGCCAGTCCGGGTTGAGGATCGCGGAGCGGCCGAGGGCGACGACGTCGGCGCCGCGCTCGAGGAGGGCGCCGGCGTCGGCGGCGGTCCAGACGTTGCCCGCGGCGAGGATCCGCACGTGCGGAGGGAGGGCGGCGCGCAGGAGCGTGACGGCGTGGGCGTCGGGGCGCTTCTTCGTGAGGGCGGCGGCGTCCCACAGCGAGGCGTGGAGGAAGTCGGCGCCGTCGGCGGCGAGGTCGCGGGCGACGGCCAGGCTCTCGTCGAGGTCGAGGCCGCGGGCGTTGCCGAAGTCCTCGAGGGAGAGGCGGACGCCGACGGTGAAGCGCGGGCCGACGCGGGCGCGCACGGCGCGCAGCGTGGTGCGGAGGAGGCGCGCGCGGCCGGCGGGATCGCCGCCCCAGCCGTCGGTGCGCGGGTTCTGCGTGGCCGACAGAAACTGCGAGAGGAGGTAGCCGTGGGCGCCGTGGAGCTCGACGCCGTCGAAGCCGGCCGCCTGTGCGCGCGCCGCGGCGTCGGCGAACTGGCCGATCACGCGCTCGAGGTCGGCGAGCGTGGCGGCGCGCGGAACCTCGAAGCTCTTGCCGTCCTCGCGCCAGGTGCTCGCGCTCCACACCTGCTCGCCGGTGAGGCGCGAGGCGGCGCGCACGCCGCCGTGGAACAGCTGCACGATCGCCGCGCCGCCGTCGCGGCGCAGCCGCTCCGCGAGGCGGGCGAGGCCGGGCAACAGGGCGTCGCGATCGATGCCGAGCTGGCCGTCCCACGCGCGGCCGTCGTTCGCGACGAACGCGGCGCACGTCGCGATCAGGCCGAAGCCGCCGTCGGCGCGGCGCGCGAGGAACGCGAGCTCGTCGTCGCCGAGCGTGCCGTCGGGCAGCGACTGCATGTTCGTGAGCGGGGCGAGCGCGACGCGGTTCGGCACCACGAGGCCCGACGGGAACGACAGCGGTTGATGCAACATCTTCGGGGTTCGCTCGTGTGCGGTCAGCGCGCGACGATGATGTCGACGTCGTTCGAGAGGTCCCGGCCCCACGCGATCTCGAGGCGGCCGATCACCTCCCACTCGACGGGGCCGGCGCTCGGCGACAGCGCGGACGCGACGGTGCGCACGGCGTCGGCGACCGGGTTGCCGCTCGCGCCGCTGCTCGACGGGCGCAGCTCGAGCGCGTCGGGCGGGATCACGAGCTCGAACGGCAGGGTCTGGCTCCCGTACGTCTTGCCGTGACCGAGGACGTTGTCGAACTGATACACGTCGGCGTGCGACGTCGAGACGCTGCGGCCGTCCTTGCCGCGGTGCACCGTCATGATCTTCTGGCGCGCGCGCAGCGTGACGACGAGGCGCTTGGCCTCGACGGGCTCCGACAGCGCGAGCACGAGGCGCCCGCGCAGCGTGCCGCCGGGAGCGACGCGCGTGTGGTCGATCTCGAGGCGCAGGTCGCCGCGGCCGAGGCCGGTGACGTGCTTCGTCGTCTCCTTGATCTGGCTCCCGGCGTCCTTGAGCTTGCCGCCGAGCTTGGAGAAGAACCCGCCTGCCTTCCTGAGGACGTCGTCGGCGTCGGCCATGGGCGCAGCATGCCACGCACGGCAGATGCGCGGCGCCCGGTCGCGTCCTCGTCGCACGTGTCGCACGCCGTTGCCGCGTGACCGTGGGCCTTCCGTGGACTACGGTCCGCGGCATGCGTTCGTTCGTCTTCGCGTGCGGCGTCGCTTCCCTCGCCGCGGCCTGCAGCGGCGGTGGCAAGTCCGCACCGCCTCCGGTGGTCGCCGATCCGAAACCCGATCCAAGTTCGCCCGAGCCCGTCGAGAAGACGACGGACCAGCCGCCGGCCCCGAAGCGGCCGCAGACGCTCGCGGAGGCGGGCATCGTCCCCGAGTGGATGGACCGCAGCGCGGATCCGTGCACCGACTTCTACCAGTACGCGTGCGGCGGCTTCCTGAAGACGGCGGAGATCCCGCCGGATCGCTCGAGCTGGGGCGCGATCCAGATCGTGGTGAAGGGCAACGAGGACCTCCTGCGCAAGACGCTCGAGGACGCGCAACAGAAGCACGCCGACGACACGATGAAGAAGCTCGGCGCGTACTACGGCGCGTGCATGGACGAGGCGGCGATCGAGAAGGCGGGCATCGCGCCGGTGAAGCCGCTGCTCGATGTGATCGCGACCGTCGTCGACGGGCCGACGGCGGCGAAGGCGGTGATCGCGCTGCACAAGGACACGGTGTTCCCGTTCTTCACGCTCGGCCCGACGCAGGACTTCGCCGACGCGACGAAGGTGATCGCCGGGCTCGATCAGGGCGGGCTCGGGCTGCCCGACCGCAAGTACTACTTCGACAACACCGGCACGATGCCGCGCACGCGCAAGGCGTACGTCGCGCACCTGCAGAAGCTGTTCGAGCTCGCCGGGACCGCGCCTCCGGCGTCGGCCGCGGCCGCCGCGGACGTGATGCGCATCGAGACGGCGATCGCGAAGGTGCAGCAGACCGACATCACGCGCCGCGATCCGCACGCCGTGTACCACCGCGTCGATCGCGACGGGCTCGAGAAGAAGGTCGCGCCGACGTTCCCGTGGGGCGACTACCTGAGCGGCGTCGGCATCGCGGGCGTCACGGCGATCACGGTGAACGACCCGGCGTACTACACGGCGATCGCGAAGCTGATCGCGACGGAGAAGCCGGCGGCGCTGCGCAACTACCTGACGGCGACGGTGCTGCGCGACGCGGCGCCGACGCTCACGAAGGCGTTCGTCGACCAGGCGTTCGCGATGCAGAAGGAGCTGTCGGGCGCGAAGGAGCTGCCGCCGCGCTGGCGCCGCTGCGTGCGCCGCGTCGACGCCGACCTCGGCGAGCTGCTCGCGCAGTCGTACGTGAAGACGCGCTTCGCCGGCAGCTCGCGGGCGCGCGCGATCGACCTCACGAGGTCGGTGCTCGACGCGATGCGCACGGAGCTCGATGCGCTGCCGTGGATGGACGACACGACGCGCGCCGCCGCGAAGACCAAGCTCGACAAGATGGCCTACCTCGTCGGCTTCCCCGACAAGTGGCGGCGCTACGACTTCGCGGTCGGCGGCGAGTACGCGACGAACGTCGTCACGGCGTCGCGCTGGGAGCTCGCGCGCCAGCTCGGCAAGATCGGCAAGCCGGTCGACCGCAACGACTGGCAGATGACGCCGCCGACGGTGAACGCGTACTACGACCCGACGCTCAACGAGATCGCGCTGCCCGCGGGCCAGCTGCAGCCGCCGTTCTTCAGCGCGACCTTCCACCCGGCGGTCAACTTCGGCTCGACGGGCGGCGGCACGGTCGGCCACGAGGTCACGCACGGCTTCGACGACGAGGGCAGCCAGTTCGACGGCGACGGCAACCTGCGCGACTGGTGGAGCAAGTCGACGAAGGAGCAGTTCGCCGCGGCGACGAAGTGCGTCGTCGATCAGTACGCCAAGTACGAGGCGGTGCCGAAGGTGAAGCTCGACGGCAAGCTGACGGCCGGCGAGAACATCGCCGACAACGGCGGCGTCAAGATCGCGTACCTCGCCTACCAGGCGTGGAAGGCGTTCGAGGCGAAGCAGGGCCGGCCCGTGCAGACGAAGATCGAGGACCTCACCGACGACCAGGTGTACTTCCTCGCGTACGGCCAGTCGTGGTGCGACAAGATGACCCCCGAGGCGCTCGAGACGATGGCGCACTCGAACCCGCACGCGCCGCCGATGTGGCGCGTGAACGGCGTGATCGTGAACCAGCCGGGGTTCGGCCCGGCGTACAGCTGCCCGGCCGGCAAGCCGATGAATCCGGGCAAGCCGTGCTCGGTCTGGTGAGCCTACTCGCCGAGCGCGTCGAGCCCGGCCGCGAGCGTGACGGTCGCCCCGTCGATCGTCAGTGATCCGCCGACGGCGTCGCGCGCGAAGGTCACGGCGATCTGCCGGCCGCCCGCGGTGAGGGTGACGCCCTCGCCGACCTGGACGATGTTGGTCGCCGCACCGTCGATCGAGAGGACGTGGAGGAAGCGGTTGTCGCCGCCGGCCGCCGTCGCGTCGAGGCGGAAGCCGCCGGTGTAGTCGCCGTCGGCGCGGTGGAAGTCGTGCACCGACGAGGTCGCGCCGGCGGGAGCGAGGCGGCGCACCGCGAGCGTGTGGCCGGCGTTCGCGATCGTCGCCGTCGCGCCGGCGAGCTGCGGCGCCGTCGGGGACGCGAGCTGCCACACCTGCGACGTTCCCGCGGACGTGCGCACGCGGTCGTAGACGACGATCACGTCGGGCTCGAGGTACACGACCTCGCGCTCGACGAGCTGGACCTTCGCGTGGTTCCGGTACGCGGGCGTCGTGCGCGCCGCGGCGTGCAGGTAGCCGGCGCCGCGGTGGAGCGCGACGAGCTCGGAGTCGGTGCCCGTGCGCTGCTCGATCGAGGCGCCGCCGTCGACGAGGCGCACGAGGTTGTGCGCCTCGACCTCCTGGCGCAGGCCGGAGTGCGAGTCGATGTTCGGGTCGTACGCGAGCCAGCCGCCCTTGTAGACGAGGAGCGCGCCCTGATCCTGGTGCGCGTGCGACTGCGTGTACGCGCCGGCGGTGAGGTTCAGCCACGTCGCGCCCGCGTCCCAGCCGGAGCGCGCGTACAGCTGGCCGATGCCGCGCGCGCGGTAGGCGGTCGCGAGCCCGTCGAGCGAGCTCGCGGCGACGCCCGGGTGGAGGAAGTCGTGCGCGTACATGAACTGCTGCCCCATGCGCGGCACGCTGCACGTGTCGAGCAGCGCCTGCGCGCGCGGCGCGACCGGGTCGTCGGGGAACAGCGCGATCAGCTGCTGCAGGTAGTCGCGGTGGTAGTCGAACAGCGCCGCCGTCGAGTCGCGCGAGTGATCGCCGGTCGGCGCGACGCGGTCGAGCGTCGGCAGCGTCGCGTGGAGGAACGCGACCATCGACGCGCGCGTGTGGCCCGTCATCGTGGCGATCGTCTCGCCGGTGGAGCCGGCCCACAGCGCGTAGAGCGCGAACAGGTCGCGCTGCGAGACGCCGTAGCCGGTGCCCTCGCGCGAGCCGCCGCCGACGAGCTCCCTGTCGAACGTGGGGACGAGCTGGTCGGCGAGCTTGGCGTCGCGGAACTCCGTGAGCCAGGCGTCGGCGCCGTCCTGCTCGCCGTGCGCGGCGAGGCCGAGCAGCATCGTCGCGCGCAGGAACGAGTAGTAGTAGTTGTCCGACGGATCGTCGACGGCCCACCCGCTCCACGGCATCTTCGTGCCGCCCCAGCTCGCCGTCGCGTGGTTCCACACGTTGTGGACGGCCTGCTGCGCGTACGACAGCCACTTCGCACGCTTGCCACCGACCGTGCCGGCGCACCAGTCGTAGACGAGCGCCAGGTCGCCGATGCGATCGCCGACGCCGAGGTAGCTGTCGTGCGCGACGGGCGGCGCCTTGCCATCGTCGACGGCGTCGAGCGCCTCCTCGACCTCGCGGTCGATGTGCGCGACCGCGTAGGCGCAGTACTTCGCGTCGCCGGTGAGCTGCCCGAGCAGCGCGGCGTTCCACGCCTGGAAGCCGTAGATGTCGCCGCCGCCGACCTGGCGATCGACCATGGCGCGGAAGCGCTCGCCCGCCGGCGTCGCGAGGTTCGCGACGAGGACCTCGCGGTTCGCGGCGACAAAGATGCGCGGATGCTCGGTGGCGAAGTCCGGGCCTCCGGGACCGCAGGCGGTCGCGAGCGGGAGCACGACGCCGACGAAGCTAAGGAGCGCAGCAGATCTCATGGACGCACCGATTCTCCGAAATACCATGAGGGCGGGAGCCACTTGTACGACCGCGCACGCCCATCGGCTCCCCGCGGCGCGGCGCTCCGATGACGCCGATCGCGACGTTCACGCGCACTCCCGCGAGGTCCATCATCGCCGGGCGAGATCACACGACGCTACTCGTGGTCGCCGCCGGGGACCGGCCCCCACCTGCGAACGCGGCGTCGAGGACCTGGCCCCACGCTTCGAGCCCCGCACAGCTGCCCGGAATGCCGAGTTGCTTCGGGCTGTTCGCAGATCATGCGCGTGGCCCTGATCGACAGCCACCTGCGCGATCCGGCCGGCCGTCGCCGCTTGGGCATCGGCCTCATCGTCTTCACGCTGACCGTCGCCCTGGTCGTGACGCTCTACCCGTTCCGCTTCACGTTCCGCGCATCGATGCTGTCGCGCATCGACTGGCGGCTCTACGACGCCCGCCACAGCAACCGCGACCTGATCCAGAACCTCCTCATGCTCGCGCCGCTCGGCGCCGGCGTCGCCCTCCTCCGCCACGGCCGCGCCACCCTCTCCCGCATCGCCGCCGAGGCCGGCCTCCTCGGCCTCGGCACCGCCCTCGTCATCGAGACGATCCAGATCTTCGAGCGCAGCCGCTTCCCGCAGGCCGCGGATGTGTGGAGGAACGGCGTCGGCTGCGTCGCCGGAGCGCTGCTCGTCGGCGTGTGCCTGCGCCGCGTCTCCGGCTCCCACCCCTGAAGCGGCTCAGCGCAGCTCGGGCCAGGTGTCGAGGCCGGTGCCCACGGCGACGGGCTTCTTCTTGCCCACGGCGATCGTCGCGCCGGAGCCGTCCTTGTCGAACGTGACGACGACCGGGCCCGAGGCGAGCACGAGCTCGACCCCCGAGGCGCCGGAGGGGCGCACCGACTTCGCGGCGCCGTCGATCGACAGCACGTGCAGATAGCGATTGTCGCCGCCGGGGACTTTCTCCTCGAGGCGAAAGCCGCCGGTGAAGTCGGCGTCGGCCTTGTAGTCGTACGCCGTCATCGGCCCGCCGATCACGCGGTGGACGGTGAGGCGGCGCGCGAGCGTGGCGACGCCCCTGGCCTCGTCGATCGCCGGGCGCTCGGGCGTGGGGAGCTGCCACCACTGCGTCGTGTCCTTGCCCGTCGCGACGCGGTCGTAGACCACCACCACGTCGGGCGCGAGGTACACGAGGTCGCGCTGCACGCGCGTGACGGCGGCGTGCCCGTGGTAGGCGGCCGTGACGTCGGCGGCCGCGTACGTCCAGCCGTCACCGCGCCGGAGCGCGACGAGCTTCGAGGTCGTCTCCGCGACCTGCCGCACGAGCTTGCCGCCCTGCTCGATCCGCACGAGCCCGTGCGCCGTCGTCGCCTGCGGCAGCCCCGAGCGCGAGTGCACGACCGCGTCGTGCGCGAGCCAGCCGCCCTTGTAGAGCAGGATCGCGCCCTGGTCCTCGTGCGCGTGCGACTCGGTGTACGGGCCCGCGGTGAAGTTGAGCCACGTCGCCGACTTCGTCCAGTCCGAGCGCACGTAGACCTGCCCGATCCCGGGCGCGTGATACGCGACGTCGAGCGACGCGAGCGGTGCGCCCGCGACGCCGCTCGCGTCGTACAAGAAGTCGTACGCCACCATGAACCCGCTCTGCATCTGCGGGACGCTCGACGCATCCAGCAGCGTCCGCGCGCGCGCCGCGAGCGGATCCTTCGGGAACAGCGCGATCAGGATCTGCAGATAGCTGCGGTGGTAGTCGAACAGCGCCGCCGTCGAGTCGCGCGCGTGGTCGCCCGTCGGGGCGACGCGGTCGAGCGTCGGCACCACCTGGTGCATCATCGCGAGCAGCGACGCGCGCGCGTGCGGCGACCTCGCCGCGAGGTCCTCGCCCGTCGACGCCTTCCAGAAGTCGTACAGCTCGAACAGCCGCCGCATCGCGACGCCGTAGCCGGTGCCCTCGCGCGACGCGCCGCCCGGCAGGTCGCGCGCGAACGCCGGCACGAGCTCGCCGAGCACCTTCGTCTGCCGGAACAGCTTCAGCCACTCGTCCGCCTTCGGCGACTCGCCGCGGAACGCGAGCCCGACGAGCATCGTCGCGCGCAGGAACGAGTAGTAGTAGTTGTTCGACGGGTTGTCGATCGCCCACCCGCTCCACGGCGACGCGACGCCGCCCCACGCGGCCTTCTTCGGGTTCCACACGTTCGCGAGCGTCGCGTTCGCGTACGCCAGCCACCGCGCCTGCTGCGCCGGCGTCACCGCCGCGTGGCACCAGTCGTACACGAGCGCGAGGTCGCCGAGCATGTCGCCGACCTGCAGGTAGCTATCGCCCGCGACCTCCGGCGGCTTCCCCTTGCCGATCTTCGCCTCGGCCGCCGCGACCTGCGCCTCCACCGTCGAGATCGCCTTCGCGCACGCCGCCGCATCGCCGGTGAGCGCGCCGTACAGCGCCGCGTTCCACGCCGGGAAGCCCCAGATGTTCTCGCCCTTCAGCCACGCGGCGACGCGCCCCGCGAACCGCTGCGCCGCCGGGCCGCGCGCGCCGAGCGCCGCCTGCAACCGCAGCTTGTGCTGCCCCAGGTAGATGTACGGCCGCGCCTTCGCATAGACCGGCTCCTCCGCGGGAGCCGCCTCCGTGCGCGCCGCCACCGCCGTGACCAGCACCACCGACCAGATCCATCGCATCGCAGCTGTAGCGTGTCACATTCCCGACGGCTGGCTGCGCCGCGACACGATCGTGCCGTAGACATCCGCGATCAGATCGAGCACGCGCATCGGCGATCCCCGAAAGCGGAAGTCGACGACCTCCGACAGATCCGTCGGCTGCGGCCCGATCTCGACGGTCGGGATGCCCTCCGACTTCGCCACGAGCAGCGGCCGCGCGATGTACGGGAACATCGTGCTGATCCCGATCGAGAACACGATGTCGAAGCCCTCGTCGAGCTCGGCCTGCAGGCGCGTGAACGGATCCGCCGGGAGCGCCTCGCCGAACAGCGGCATGTCGGGGCGCAGGACCGTGCCGCACGCCTTGCACTGCGGCGGGATGCGCAGCTTCGCGAAGCTCTCGTGCCGCGTCGACAGCTCGCACCGCGAGCACAAGAGGTCGTGGAGCGCGCCGTGCATCTCGATCACGTTGCGCGACCCCGCCCGCTGGTGCAGCCGATCCACGTTGATCGTCATGATCGTCACGCGCGGCAGCTCGCGCTCGAGCCGCACCAGGAACTCGTGCCCGCGGTTCGGCGCCGCCTCGCGCACGCGCGCGTCCATCTCGAGCAACAGGCCCCACGTCACGTTCGGCTTGGCCCGCAGCGTCTCGATCGCGAGCCCCGCCTCGAACACCTTGCCGTCCTCGGGCTTCCTGCGCACCAGCCCGGGCACGCCGCGGTAGTGCAGGAGCCCCGAGTCGGCCGACAGCGCCGGCCCCGTGATGAACAGCGCGCTGCGCACCTGCGTCAGCAGCGATCCCACCGCATCGAGGAGCTCCCGCTTCAGGTTGGCCTGGGAGGTGTTTCCCTTCGACCGGCGGTTCGACGTCACGGAGTTGCCAGGATACTCCGATGAAGCTGTTGCGGACAAACCGTCGCCGGCGCGAGACACCTCCCACCCGACGAGCGCAGGATAGAGGGCCAGGACATGCGCTCGCGCATTCTACGGCTATGGATCCTGTCGGCGCTGCTCGCGTTCGGCGCGGTGCTGGTGTGGTCGTGGTGGCGTGGAGGTGAGGCCGAGGCCTCGCCGGTCGCGCTCGCGGCCGCCCCGACCGCCGCCGCCACCCCGACCGCGGCGGAGGCGTGCGCGGCGCCCGAGAAGAAGCCCCTCACCGCCGATCAGAAGGCGGCGATCGAGCGCCAGATCGAGGCGCTCGAGACGCAGCTCGCGGCGCGCCCCGACCCCGCGCTCGAGAAGCAGCTCGAGGGGCTGAAGAAGCAGCTCAAGTACGAGCAGCCGCTGTGGAAGAAGCTGTTTCCGATCGCGCTGCTCCTCATCGTGATCGGCATCGTCGTGACGCGCCTGCCGCGCGTCGAGCTCGGTCACTCCGAGGCGTTCCGGCGGCGGCGCCTCCTCAACTGGCTGATCATCGGCTTCACGTACTCGTTCCTGTACATGGCCCGCTACAACTTGAACCAGTTCAAGTACGTCGGCGGCCTCTCCGAGGGCGAGTTCGGCGCGATCTTCGGCTGGGGCTCGGGCGTGTACGGCATCGCGTTCCTGCTCAACGGCCCGCTCACCGACCGCTGGGGCGGGCGCACGACGATCATCCTCGCCGCCGGCGGCGCCGCCGTCACGAACCTCGCGATGGGCATCCTCGTCGCGACCAGCGCCACCCCGCAGTTCGGGACGATCCTCTTCCTCTACTGCGCGAACATGTACTTCCAGAGCTTCGGCGCCGTGTCGATCGTGAAGGTCAACGGCGCGTGGTTCCACCTGCGCGAGCGCGGCACGTTCGGCGGCATCTTCGGCATCCTGATCTCGCTCGGCCTGTTCTTCGCCTACGACGGCGGCAAGCTCATCACCGACACGCTCGGCGTCTCGCGCATCGCCGACATCACCGACTACAACAAGCTGCAGTGGTTGTTCTTCATCCCGTCGGCGATCCTCGTCGTGCTCGTCGTCTTGTGCGCGATGTTCGTGCGCGACACGCCGAGCAAGGCCGGCCTCGCCGACTTCGACCTCGGCGACGCGAGCTCGAGCGCGCCCGACGACGGCACGCGCGAGCCCGCGCTGCGCGTGATCAAGCGCCTGCTCTCGAACCCGGTGATCCTCACGATCGCCGTCATCGAGCTGTGCTCGGGCTTCTTGCGCCAGGCGATCCTCCAGTGGGGCCGCGACTTCTCGTCGGGCGTCGGCCTCGGCAAGAGCTTCGTCATCGAGAACTGGGGCGTCGTGTCGTGCATCGCCGGCATCACCGGCGGCATGTTCGCGGGCGCGATCTCCGACCACATCTTCGGGTCGCGGCGCGGCCCGGTGTCGGCGGTGCTCTACTCCCTCATGGTGATCGGCTCGATCGCGATCATCCCGCTGATGCTGCTCGCCGACACCGGCGGCGCCGGCCCGTCGGCCCTGCTCGTCCCGATCCCGTGGATCGTCGCGTTCATGTCGATGGCGATCATCGGCGTGCACGGCATGCTGTCGGGCACGGCGAGCGCCGATTTCGGCGGGAAGAAGAACACCGGCGTGGCGGTCGGCATCATCGACGGCTTCGTCTACGCCGGCTCGATGGTGCAGTCGTTCATCTACGGCTCGGCGCTGCCCGAGAAGCTGATCGAGTGCGCCGACGGCTCGACGCGCCCGAACCCCGCCGCGAACGACCTCTCGAACTGGACGATCTGGCCGATCGCGATGATCCCCGTCGCCATCGTCGGGTTCGCGCTCGCGTTGCGCGTGTGGAACGCGCGTGCAGGAAAGTGAAGTGAGCGCCTGTCACCGGGCGTTCGCCGTCGGGGGTGATACCGTCGGGGCATGAGACGGCCGTTACTGCTCGCACTCCTCGTCCTCGCGCTCGGGGCGTGTGATCGCTCGAAGGGCCCCGATCCGGGCGAGAACAAGCAGCCGACCCCGCCGGGCTCCGGCTCGCAGGCCGCGGCGAAGACGCCCGAGCCCGCCGCGTTCGACGGCGTCGAGATCTTCCTCGACGACAGGCCGGTCGCGAAGGTCAAGAAGGAGGACCTCGCGAAGTGGCCGCACCTGACGACGCTCCTCCCCGAGGACGCGCGCCGCCTCGGCACGTGGAACACGCTGTCGATCCGCGGCAAGGACAAGGCGGAGCTGACGCGCCCGTCCGCGACGTACCCCGACAAGGTCGCGGCGCTGTACCTCGACAAGAGCGGCGCGCCGACGTTCGGCATGTTCGACGCCGTCGAGCTCGCGAAGAAGGGCGAGCCCGCGATGCGCGCGGACGCCGTGACGGAGATCCGCCTCGTCCTGTCGAAGGAGGGCCGCGGCGGCGATCACCAGGGCGGCGCCGGCGGCGTCGACGATCCGTCCAAGCTCGTCGTCACGATCAAGCAGGGGAAGCAGCCCGCGATCGAGTTCAGCGGCGAGAAGCTGCTCGCCCTCCCGCGCGAGGCGCAGCCCGGCCGCGACGACACGAAGGGCTGGCGCCTCTCCGCGCTCCTCGAGGCGGCGGGTGTGAAGAAGTGGGACAAGCTCGTCCTCGGCGACGCGTCGGGCACGACGATCGTCCTCGACAAGGCGGACTTCGACGACAAGACCGTGATCCCGTTCATCAAGCTCAACAAGTCCAACTCCCTGCGCCTGCGCGTCGTCAAGAAGGTGGGCGACGGGTGGCAGAACGGCGCGGACCTGCGCGCGCTCGCGTCGATCACCGTCGAGTGACGCGGCCTGGCACTCCGTTAGCGTTTGGCCGCGGCGCTGCTACCGTTGGACCCATGCGGCTCGCGTGGCTCGTCGCGTTCGTGTGTGCTGGGTGCTGGACGAGGGTCGTCACCGTCGACGGCCCGCCGCCGGCGGTCCTCGTCGTCGACCATGGCGGCCCGCCGGGCGGCCGCGCCGACGTCGGCGGCGACGTCGACGGGCGCTGGGTCGGCCGCGGCTACCAGTACAACAACAACTCCAGCTGGGACATCGACATGGCCGTCGATGCGCGCTCGGGCACGGGTGCGATCGCGTATCCGGAGCTCGGCTGCTCCGGGGAGCTGTACGTCGAGCGCGGCGATGCGTGGTCGCTCCAGGTGCGCGAGCGCATCACCGTGAACCCGGGCAACGTCTGCGTCGACGGCGGCACGATCAAGCTCGTGATGCGCGCGGACGGCGCGCTCGACTGGCGCTACTACTACGCGAGCGGCGGCGAGGGCGCGGCCGCCGTGATGACGCGGCGCTGAAGCGGTACGTTCGGGGCCATGACCGGCCTCGACACGTTGGAGACGATGACCTATGCCGTCGACGGACGGATCGCGCGCATCACGCTGAACCGCCCCGCGCGCGGCAACAGCCTCACGCTCGCCACACCGCGCGAGCTCGCCGCGTGCGTCGAGCAGGCGAACCTCGATCCGCGCGTGCACGTGATCGCGCTCGCCGGCAACGGCAAGGGCTTCTGCGGCGGCTACGACCTCCTGGCGGCCGAGGGCCCCGGCGGCATGGCGCAGCAGCCGAGCGTCGTCGACGTGCCCGGCTCGCCGCTCGACCCCGAGGTCCAGCAGGCGAACCACGACGCCGCCGCGACGTGGGATCCCGTCGTCGACTACCAGATGATGAGCCGCAACGTGCGCGGCTTCATGAGCCTGTTCCACAGCGACAAGCCCGTCGTGTGCAAGGTCCATGGCTTCTGCGTCGCCGGCGGGACGGACCTCGCGCTGTGCAGCGACCTGCTCGTCATCGAGGACGCGGCGAAGATCGGCTACCCGCCGGCGCGCGTGTGGGGCGTGCCGACGACGGCGCTGTGGGTGCACCGGCTCGGCCTCGAGAAGGCGAAGCGCCTCCTGTTCACCGGCGACTGCCTGTCGGGCACCGAGGCCGTCGCGTGGGGCCTCGCGATCGAGTGCGCGCCGCGGGCCGAGCTCGACGCGCGCTTCGAGGCGCTGCTCGCGCGCATCGCGCGGATGCCGATCAACCAGCTCGTGATGATGAAGCTCATGCTCAACCAGAGCGCGTACGCGCAGGGCCTCGCCCAGAGCCAGCTCCTCGGCACCGTGTTCGACGGCATCGCGCGCCACACCGCCGAGGGCTACGGCTTTGCCCGGCGCGCCGCCGAGGCCGGCTTCCGCACCGCCGTGCGCGAGCGCGACGAGCCGTTCGGCGACGCCGGCCCCTCGACGTTCAAGGGCTGACCGCCGGATCGGCATCGCGGCCGTCCTCGGGTACGCTGATCGCACCACGTGCCTGAGGTCGGGAGCATGTTCGCCGTGGGCGCCGCGGCGCTCGGGGCCGGGTGCGTGAACGCGATCGCGGGCGGCGGCAGCCTGATCACGTTCCCGGCGCTCGTCGCCGTCGGCCTGTCGCCGGTGATGGCGAGCGCGACGAACACGGTCGCGCTGTGCCCCGGGTACCTCGGCGCGACGCTCGCGCAGCGCACGGACCTCGCCGGGCAGCGCGCGCGCCTCGTGCGGCTGCTCCCGCTCGCGGCGTGCGGCGGCGTCGCCGGGGCGCTGCTGCTCCTGCGCAGCGGCGACGCGGCGTTCACCGCGATCGTGCCGTTCCTGATCCTGCTCGCGAGCCTGCTCCTGGCCGTGCAGCCCCGCGTGGCGCGCCTCGTCGGGCGCGCCGGCGGTGGCGACGGCCTGTGGGTCGTCGCGCCGGTGTCGCTCGCGGCGATCTACGGCGGCTACTTCGGCGCCGGGATGGGCGTGATGATCCTCGCGGCGCTCGCGATCGCGCTCGCCGACACGCTCGTGCGGCTCAACGCGCTCAAGCAGGCGGTGTCGCTGTCGACGAACCTCGCCGCCGCCGCCGTGTTCGTCGCGACCGGCCGCGTCGACTGGGCGATCACCGGCGTCATGCTCGGCGGCGCGCTCGCCGGCGGCGCGATCGGCGGCCGCATCGCGTCGCGCGTGCCGAACCGCGTCCTGCGCTGGGTGGTCGTGACGCTCGGCCTCGCGCTGTCGGGCTACTACCTCTCGAGGTTCATCTGACGCGCCGCCCGCAGGCGCTCGGTGGCCTCCTCGAGGAGCGCCGACGCCAGCTCGATCAGGTGCGGCGTGCCGAGCCCGCCCGCGGACAGATCGCGGGCGAGCGAGCGAGCGAGGATGCGGACGGAGCGGCGGTCGCTGCTGACGAGGGTCTGCATCCGCGCACGATACGGACGCGGTCGGTCAACCCTTGTCCGGGTGCCGATCCCTACGGCGTCCAGCGCACGCCGAGGCCGGCGAGCGTCGCGGTGCCGCCGTAGCTCGCCTGCAGCGACTCGGCGTCCGCGGTGTCGCGGCGCAAGAGCCACATCGCCTCGACGAAAGCATCGACGGCGAAGCGCCGGTCGAAGCGCCAGCTCGCGCCGGCGGTGAGGCCGAGGCGCGTCGAGTCCGGCGAGCTCGGCGCGAGCCGATCGGCCGGCGCCGGCGATTGCTCGACGTACGCGCCGTGGCGCACGACGAGCTTCTTGCGCGTCCACTCGCCGCCCGCGCGCAGCGCGACCGTGTCGTGCCAGGCCGTGACCTGCGTGACGTCGGGCGTCTGCATCTCGGCGAAGTCCACGACGAGCTTCTCGTTCGTCGCCCACCGCGTGTACTCGACGTCGACGAGCGCCGCGTACGACCGCGCGAGCTGCACGCGCGTGCCGGCGACGAGCTGGTCGGGCAGCGCGAGCTCGCTCCGCGCCGGCTGGTCGGGGACCTTGTTCGCGAACGCGGGGGGCGCCGTGAAGTTCGCGCCGCCGTCGAGCCGGACCCGCGTGCGGCCGCGGTAGGCGACGCCGATCGACAGCCCCGGGCGCTCCCAGTACGCCGCCGCGTCGACGCCGTAGCCGGTGCCCGACATGTCGATCGCGACGTCGCCCTCCATGTCGATGAAGTCGAGGTTGCGCCCGATCTGCAGGCGCGCCGCATCGACGTGCACGCCCGCCGACACCCGCAGCGCGCCGAAGCGCCACGCGAGGAACGGCGCCGCGCGCAGCACCTGGATCTCGGTGCGCACGATCTCGTGGCGGCCCGGCCAGTCGCCCGGCCAGTGCACGCCGCTGCCGAACGGCACGCCGAGCGAGACGCCGGCGGCCCACGCGCCGCGCGCGAAGCTCGCATCGACGTGCGGCGGCGTCGCCCACGCGGCCTCGTTCGACGACACCCACGAGCCGTCGAGGGCGCGCGCCTCGAGCGCGGGGCGCGCGAAGATCAGCGACGCGTCGACGCGCAGACCGCCGCCGTCGGCGAGCGCCGCCGGCACGTGCCACGCCGCGCCCGGATCGTCGGCGCGCGCGACGCCCGCACCGCCGGTGCCGGCCGACACCGCGGTCTGCTCGGTCACGGCGAACCCACCGGCCTCCGCGCGGCTCGCGGCGATCGACGCGGCGGCGAGGGCTCCGGTGAGACAGGCCCAGCGACGGGCGAGCTGGAGGGCACGGGTCATGGCGCGAGCTCCCCGGCGAGGAACCTCGCCATGTCGTTGCAGCCGCGGAGGTACTCGGGCTCGAGCGGGATCGTGATGAACGCGTGCTCGGCGATGTAGTCGCGGCGCGGCGCGCCGGTGACCTGCCCGAGCTTCTTCGTCGACGCGTTCGGGATGATGAAGTCGAGCGTCGCCATCTGCAGCATCAGCGCGCGGTCGCCGGTCTCGGGGCCGAGGTGCAGCGGATCGATCGCGTCCATGATCCAGCTCGCGACGGCGAGCAGGCGGAAGCCCTCGTACGTGGTGCGGTCGACGCGCTCGCGCGTGAACAGCGCGTCGAGCTGCGCCGAGAAGAACGTCGAGTCGTCGAACATGCGGATCAGGTCGGCGCCCGGCACGTTCAGCACGGCGCGCGGGATCTCGGGCGACGTGCCGAGGAACAGCGCGCCGGTGATGCCGCCGAGCGACTGTCCCGCGTAGAAGATCTGCGACGTGTCGACGGCGCGCCCGAGCATCGACGACCAGTCGCCCACGCGCAGCGAGCGATCGAGCGAGCCGAGGTCGACGAGCGCCTGGAGGAAGTGGTCCTTCGTCGACGCGATGTGATCGACCTCGGTGAACACGGCGCCCGACGCGACGGGCATGTCGAGGATCGGCCACTTCGCGAGGTGGTTGCCCTGCCCCGTCGAGTCGACGCACTTGCCGACCGCGTTGCACGTCGAGCCGCTCGCGCACGGGTTCAGCGACGTCAGCTGACCGGTCTGCGGGTTGACGACGGAGATCGGGCCGCCCGTCGCGCAGTACGTGCGCGTGCCGTGGAACGGGAAGTCGATCGAGATCGCCGCGTAGCCCTTGCCCGCGAGCGCGCCGGCGACGGCGAGCACGAAGCGGCGCTCGGTGACGAGGCCGTGCCCGAAGATCACCACGGGCATCGGCCCCGGCTTCGGGTTCTTCGGGACCGTGAGCGTGAACGCGACGTCCTCGACGCGGTGATCGCCGTCGCTGCGCCACGCGCGCGTCATCGGGTCGAGGAAGTACGGCGACGGGATCGTGCCGTAGAAGACGTCGGACAGGCTGGTCAGCGCGCCGATGGCGAGCGCGAAGTCGGCGATCGCCCCCGCGGGCGACTTGCGGTCGGTCATCGTCGGCTGCGGCGAGATGCCGAGCCGCTCGGCGGACGTGCGCGCCTCGAGCACCGGGCGCTTGACCTCCATCGTCGTGAACGGCCACGCCGCGAGGATGCGGTCGCGGCCGAGCTGGTCGAGCGCGCTCGCGATCTGCGTGCGCGCGTTCTCGAGCTTGTGCGCGTCGATCGCGTCGACGCCGGCGACGAGGCTCGCCGCACCGTCGAACACCGGCGCGTGCGCCTGCAGGAAGTGCCCGGCCGGCATCGCGACGACCTCCTTGCCCTTGCCGTCGCGCACGTCCCTGTCGACGACGACGACGTACGTCGTGGCCTCGGCGAGCCGCCCCGCCTTCGGCGTGACGACGATGCCCATCCTGTCGGGCAGGAGCTTCACATCGACGAGCTCCTGCTGCGGCGCCTTGCCTGCGCCGAGCCGGTACAGGTGCACGTTCGACGCGTCGATCGTCGCCGGGTCGACGGGCGCCGTCAGCTCGAACAGCAGGCTCGACGACAGCCCGAAGCCCTGGTACTCGGCGAGCCGCTTCTTCGCCTCGGTCTCGAACGGGCGATCCCACGGCACGCCGGGGAGATCGACGTGGCCGCTCGCCGGATCGAGGATGAGATCGATCGGCAGCGGCATGCGCTGCGACGCCTTGTCCATCGCGAGCTCGGTGCGCGTCGTCGTGGTGAACGCCCACAGCGCCGCGACCTCCTCGCGCGGCAGGCCGCGCGCCTCGAAGTGCTCGAACAGCGGCGCGATGTCGCGGCGGATCACCTCGAGCTTGTGCGCGTTGTCGCGGCGCTCGGCGGCGGTGTCGCCGGGGAACGCGCGCTCGTGCTCGGGCGTATCGAGCGCCTCCTTCTGGCGCAGGAAGTAGAACGCCGCGTCGCACTCGACGCGCTCGCCGTGCGCACCGCCGACGCCGCGCGCGCCGCCGCGCAGGACGACGCCGTAGCGGTCGCCGCGGATCCAGCCGGTGCGCGGCGGGTCGATCGTGAGGACGAGCCCGTCGTCGGAGACGTGCACGCGCACGTCGTCGAGGCGCGCGGGGGTGGTTCCCCAGTGCCACACCTGCACCGTCTCGTGGTTGACCGTCGCGGGATCGATCGCGCCCGTCATCTCGACGCGCGCCGACATCAGCGTCGACCAGCCGTCGAGCGTCTCGAGGTACGCGTAGAACTCCTTCTCCGCGTCGGTCAGCTTCGCGAGGTCCTTCGGCGTGTCGTTCGGGAGGTCGAGGACGCCGCGCTCGGCGTCGCGGACCGCGTCGTTCGGCATCGGGATCGACTTCGCGTCCGGATCGAAGCGCGCGTGGATGATCGGCGGACGCGGGTCGTACGTCGGATCGGCGCACGCCGCGCAGACGACGAGCGTGAGCCAGCTGGATCGGGCCCCCATGGTTCCTCCTCGAGCCACGCGCCTGCGACGCGTCGCGCCAACCTTCTATCGAACTTCGTTCGATAGAGTCAACGCAGATCCACCGCGCGCACGCCGTTCAGTTCCGCCGACAAACACACGCGTGTAGCGCTCGTAAGCAGCGACACCTTTCGTTCATGAATCGCGAGCTTG
This sequence comes from Deltaproteobacteria bacterium, assembly GCA_019637375.1. Lineage (GTDB taxonomy): Bacteria > Myxococcota_A > Polyangia > Haliangiales > Haliangiaceae > JABFXX01. Next base: position 82,348 of record JAHBVW010000004.1, read on the forward strand.
TGAGATCGGATTTGCCAGATCGCGCGAGATGCTCTATCCAGTGCGGGCCTCGCTGCACGCGAAGAGCTCACGCCAAACCGGCGCCGACTCGCGCACCCGGCCGACACTTCCTCCACGGCACCGAGCGGCCTGACAGAACCGCACGGCGCCGCAGCCGTCGTCGCTGGGGTGCGTTCGAGACCACGGCGTCCCGGGAGCTCCAGCCCACGCGAGGTCCGGGATATGGAGGTTCGAATCCTCCCTGCCGCGCCAACACACCCTCAGGAGTCCAGATCTCGCGGCGGTGGCGAAACCGGAATACGCATTGGGTCGCACATCCCAACATCCCACCCGGCTGCTAACCGGCAAAAATCTTGTGCAGGTCGTCGTCGGTGATTCGCCCGGAAGGCGCTCGCCGACCACGCCGTGACGAGCTCGATCCGGGTCCCGATCGCGCCCTCTCCCGTGCCAGCCCTCGGGTCCGCACGGGAGCGCACGCGATGCCGCCTCGGCATCCACCTCGTCGCAGCGGAGTCCCGCGCCACCACACCTCGCTCGCGAGCGGAGTGCCACGGCGCGCTGGTGGTCTCCGGCGGCGGCCATCCCTTTTTCGAGTCTCGCAAGGAGCGAGTCGTCATGATGCACATCCACCTGAAGCTGAACGAGCGGGCGGTCACCGTCCGCGACAAGCCCGAGCGTGCGCTCGGCCCCGGCCGTCACACGTTCCTCCGCCACCGCGAGGTGATCCGGTGGAACACCGACGAGCTCGTGTTCGCGGCGCCCGCCGCGGTCCTCGCGGTGCTGCCGCCGGACTGGTACGAGACCGTCCAGGTCGCGGCCGGCCACTACGGCATCGTCGTGCGCGACGAGCGCGCCGTCGGCTTCCTGCGTCCGGGTGTCCACCGGATCTGGAAGGTCGACGCGGGCCTCGCCGTGCGCGTGCACGCCGAGGCGGAGCCGCTGCCGGAGCTCACCGACGAGCTGCGGCAGGCGATCCCCGCGGGCGAGCTGCTCGAGCTCAACCTCGAGCTCAACGTCCGCGGCGTCGTCGTGCGCGAGGGCCGGCCGGGCCGCGTGCTCGAGCCGGGCCACCACGCGTTCTGGGGCAGGCACGCGAAGGCGATCGTGTGGAACACCGACGAGCTCGTGTTCACCGCGGCGCCCGACGTGCTCGCGGCCCTGCCGCGCGCCTGGTCCACGACCGTCGAGCTCGGCGCGTTCGAGCGCGCCGTCGTCGAGCGCGACCGGCGCCCGGTGAAGTTCCTGCGCCCGGGCGTCCACCGCGTGTGGACGGTCAACCCGAACGTCGCGGTCCGGACCTGGGACGTGCGCGAGACCGCGCCCGACCTCGGCGACGAGCTGCGCGCCGTCCTCCCGGCGGCGGAGTACGTCGAGGCGACGGTCAAGCAGTACGAGCGCGGCCTCAAGTACGTGCAGGGCAAGTTCGAGGGCATGCTCGAGCCGGGCCGCCACGCGTTCTGGAACCACGACGGCGCTCGCGTCGCCGTGACGGTGCTCGACACCCGCGTGCAGCAGCTGAAGATCGAGGGCCAGGAGCTGATGACGCGCGACAAGGTCACGCTGCGCCTGACGCTCACCGCCGAGTACGCGCCGAGCGACGCGCCCACCACCGTCCACGCGGTGGCGGACGTGAAGGAGGCGCTGTACCTGGCGGTGCAGCTGGCGGCGCGCGAGTTCGTCGCCGGCGTCACCCTCGACGAGCTGCTCGAGGCCCGCGACCACCTCGCGCGCTACCTCGAGGCGCAGGTCGTGCCGCGCGCCGAGGCGTTCGGCGTGCGCGTGCACCGCGTCGGCGTGAAGGACGTCATCCTGCCGGGCGAGATGAAGACGCTGCTCAACAAGGTCATCGAGGCCGAGAAGGCCGCGGCCGCCAACGTGATCCTCCGCCGCGAGGACGCCGCGGCGACGCGCAACATGGCCAACACGGCCAAGGTGATCGCGGAGAACCCCGTCCTCATGCGCCTGAAGGAGCTCGAGACCATGAAGGAGATCGCCGAGAAGATCGACGAGATCAAGCTGGTCATGGGCGCCGACGGCCTGAAGGGCCTGCTGCCGTACACGAACGGCACGCCGGAGAACTGATCGATCCCCTGCCGAACGGTCGGTGCCAGCGCACCGGCCGTTCGCCATTTTCGGCCGAGACGGCGAAGGGGCGTGCGCGAGGTGTGTGTGACGCTGATCGACGTCTCGGGCAAGCGCGTCGCTCCCCGAGCGATTCAGCTCGACGAGCGCGGCTCGGTCGCGGTACCCCAGTTGGGATGCGGTACGCGCTGCTCCTGGCCGGGCTCGTCGCCTGCGCCGATCCTCCACCGTACGAGTTCGACGACGCGCGCGAGCCGTGCCCCGCGCTCGGCGCCGTGTGCGATGCGACGCCGGGAGCGGCTCCCGCGGTCGGCGCGCCGACGATCGTGTCGCCGTCGACGGCGCTCCCGCCGGGCGTCACGTCGCAGACGTCGAACAACAACCTCGACATCGTGTGGTATCGCGGCCGGCTGTTCTACGCGTTCCGCACCGGGCCGTCGCACTTCGCGAGCCGCGACGTCGTCATGTACGTCATGTCGACGGCGGATCACGTCACGTGGACGCACGAGGCGACGTTCGACATGAACCGCGACCTGCGCGAGCCGCGCTTCCTCGTCGCGGGCGATCGCCTGTTCTTCTACTTCGCGGTGCTCGGCGACTACGCCGGCACGTTCGAGCCGCTCGAGGCGCGCGTCTCCGAGCTGCTCGCCCCGGGCGAGTGGAGCGCGTCGCAGGTCGTGTTCGAGCCGGGCTTCATCCCGTGGCGCGCGAAGACGTTCGCCGGCAAGCCGATGGTGATCGGCTACGTCGGCGGCGAGAACATCTACGAGACCGACGGCGAGCCCGTGCGCGTGTCGTGGTGGACGACCGAGGGCGACGACGGGCGCGCGGTCGTCCCGATGGTGCCCGGCAAGCCGATCGTCCTCGAGGGCGGCAGCTCGGAGACCGACCTCGTCGCGCTCCCCGACGGCGGTCTGTTCGCGGTCAGCCGCAACGAGCTCGGCGACGACCTCGGCTGGGGCAGCAAGCTGTGCCGCGCCGAGGCCGGCGACCTCGGCAACTGGCGCTGCGTCGGCGATCCGCGCAAGTACGACTCGCCGATCGTGTTCGAGCACGGCGCGGACATCTACATGATCGCGCGCCGCCAGGTCACCGCCGACGGCCACTACGACCTCATGCTGCGCAACCTGCCGCCCGCCGAGCAGACGACGCAGTACAACGTCAACTACTGGATCACGCCGAAGCGCTGCGCGCTGTGGAAGCTCGATCCGGTCGCGCTGTCGGCGGCGCACGTCCTCGACCTGCCGTCGAGCGGCGACACCTGCTTCCCCGGCGTCGTGCCGCTCGGGGCCGGCCGCTACCTCGTCTACAACTACACGTCGCCGCTCGAGGGCGACCTCGATCGCCCGTGGATGAAGGCGCAGTTCGAGCCGACGCAGATCCACTACCTCACGCTCACGATTCCGTAGGAGACTGCGCGCCATGAAGCACGTCTCCTCTGGTGTCGTCGCCGTCGTCGCCGTCGTGTTCGCGTGGGTCGCCGCCTGTGGTGCGAGCGACGTGAGGTCGCCCGTGGTCCCCGAGCCGATCGCGGTGCCGGTGCCGGCGTTCCAGCCGGCGGCCGAGGCGTGCGCCGTCGAGGGCAAGACCCAGGTGCTCGACCTCGAGGCGTTCGCGCCGCCGGCGGAGGCGCTGTGCAGCACGTCGTCGGACTGCGGCGGGTTCGGCAGGTGCTCGGGCGGCAAGTGCGGCACGTGCAGCACGTCGTCGGACTGCAACGGCCACGGCACGTGCTCGGGCGGCACGTGCAACCACTGCAGCACGTCGTCGGACTGCAAGACCGGCTCGTGCAACGGCGGCAAGTGCGGCGCCTGTAGCACGTCGTCGGACTGCCGCGGCAACGGGAACTGCAGCGGTGGGCGCTGCGGCGCGTGCAGCACGAGCTCCGACTGCAGCGTCGGGAACTGCAGCGGCGGGCGCTGCGGCGCGTGCAGCACGAGCTCCGACTGCAAGGGCGGCACGTGCTCGAGCGGCCGCTGCAGCAACTACACGAACTAGCGACGTCGCGAGAGGCGCTCGCCGGATACCGAGATCGTGCCGTCGAAGCCGTAGCCGAGCGAGCGGTTGTGCCAGACCTGGTTGACCTGCGCGCCGATGCCGATCGCCTGCCACGCCGTGCGCAGGCGCGGCGGTAGCGCCGCGGCGATCGCGGCGTGCGCGACGATCGCGAGCGGGAAGTAGACGTGGACGGGCACGACGTCGCCGCACGCGCCGATTAGCGGATTCACCTCGCCGCAGACGCTCACGATGCCGCGGGTCTGCGCCCAGTCCGCCATCGTCGCGGCCGCGAACCCGGCCTCGAGCAGCGTGTCCTGCTTCGACCACCGCGCGCAGCCCGCAGAGACGCTCGCGCACGCGACGAGGACGAGGGCGACGAGGTGCCTGGTGCGGTTCGACATGGCGCGGGCGCATCGGCCGGCGCCGTGGCCGGTTGCGTGTGCGATGTGCTTTTTCACGACGCCTCCTCGGGCGAAGCGCGTCGTCGCCGACGCGTGCTCGACCCCACAAGCAGTCGCCGTGCCCGATGCATTTCAAGCACATGCGCGCGTCGATCCGCGCTCCCGGGCGCGCCGGACGACGGGCGCGTCAGCGCAGGAAGGCGAGCAGCCGGTCGCGCGTGATCGCGCCCTCGACGCGGCGCACGACCGCACCGCGGTCGACGATCACGAACGCCGGCGTCGCGGCGAGCCCGAGCTCGTCGAACAGGCGCCACGCCGGGTCCTCGTCGACGCTCAGCTTCACGACCTCGTACGCGCGCAGCGCCCGCGCGACGTCGGGCGTCTCGAGCGCCTCCTCGACGCGCGCGCACGCGGCGCAGCCCGGCGCGACGAGCTCGACGAGGATCGGGCGGCCGGCGCTCGCCGGCAGCTCCGACAGGTCGGGCTCGCGCGGCGGCGCCGACGGCGCGGCCTGCGTGAGGCGGCGCAGCTCGCGCTCGACGTCGCGCACCGCGGCCCAGCCCTGCTTGAACGTGACCGTGCCGTCCTTGCCGATCACGTACGCGAAGTTCGGCAGCGGCCCGTAGGCCTTCGCCGTCGGGTTGTCGAGCGGATCGACGAGGACGCGGATCGCGCCGGGGACCTCCGCGCGGAAGTTGCGGGCGAGCGCGGTGCGCTGCTCGATCGTCTGCGGCACCGGGACGTTGCGGAACTGGTCGATGCGCTGCGCGGCGATGATCTCGTGCGAGCGCACGATGCCGTCGTGGTCGACGTCGAACGCGTCGAACATGTAGCGCGGGCCGGTCGCGCCGTACTCCTCGAGCGTGATCGCGCCGTCGCCGTTCTTGTCGAGCGCGCGCACCTTGTCGGCGAAGCCCTGCAGCCGCTCGCTCGACGCCGCCTTCGGGTGCGCCTCGTCGACGTACACGAACAGCACCGTCGCGACGCCCTGCCAGCGCCGCGCGAGCTCCTCGAAGCGCGGCGTCTTCATGCGGAACAGCGGGCAGCTGTACGATCCGGACACCAGCACGACCGGGCCCTTCGCGACGGCGTCGGCGAGCTTCACCGTGCCGCCGTCGATCGCGCGCAGCTCGAACGGCGGCGCGCGCGCGCCGCCCCGCGGCGCCGTCTCGGCGAACGACGTGAACGGCGACGGCCCGGGCGCCTGCGCCGCCTCCTGCTCCTCCTCCGCGGCGGATCCGCCGCGCTTGCCCGAGCACGCGGCGAGGACGGCGAGAGCGGCGGTGACGATGGCGGCGCGCGACATCGCACCGACGCTACCATCACCGGCGCTCGCACCGACGGGGCGGTCCCGCGTTTGCACCTCGCGACGGTCATGAAGACCTGCGAGACCTGTGGCAACACGTACGACAAGGCATTCGAGGTGTCGATCGGCGGCACGACGCACGTGTTCGACTCGTTCCAGTGCGCGATCCAGGCGCTCGCGCCGCGCTGCGCCCACTGCGAGACCGCGATCATCGGTCACGGCCTCGAGGCCCGGGGACAGTATTACTGCTGCGCACACTGCGCGCGGCAGCTCGGCGTGCGCGACGTCATCGACCGCGCGCAGGAGGCCGGCTCGGCGCACGTCTGAGCGAGCGCGCTACGGCGCGCGGCGCCAGCGCGGCGGGAGGAGCCGGCGCTTGCCGTCGCTCGCGAGCGCGGCTCCCGGCTCGTCGAGGTCGACGCGATCCCACAGCTTGCAGGTGACCTGCTTGTGCTGCTGGTCGAGCGCCTCGCAGTAGTTCGTGTACTCGCACCGCCGGATCTCGTCGCCGCGGCCGGCGCGGATCTTCGCGAACCAGTCCGGATCGGCGAGGCTCTGGCGCGCCGAGGCGACGAGGTCCGCCTCGCCGCGCTCGAGCAGGGCCTCGGCCTGGTCGAACTCGCAGACGCCGCCGGCGGCGACGACCGGCGTCGCGAACCCGGCGGCGCGCACGTCGCCGCGGATGCGCGCGGCGAGCGGCGCGTTGCGGCCGAACGGTCCGCGCGCGTCGGAGTAGATCGTCGGCATGCACTCGTACCCGGATTGCCCGGTGTACGGATACGCGGACCAGCCGACCTTCGGCGCCTTCGCATCCTCGAACTTGCCGCCCTTGGAGATCGACAGGAAGTCGATGCCGGCGCGCGCGAGCTCGACGCCGAACCACGCGGCGTCCTCGACGCGGTTGCCGCCCTCGATGACGTCGTCGCTGAGGTAGCGGCACCCGACGACGCCGCGCCCGGCGACGCGTGCCTGCACGGCGGCGAGCACCTCGCGCGGCAGGCGCACGCGCTGCTCGCGCGGGCCGCCGTAGCCGTCGTCGCGCGTGTTGAGCGCCGACAGGAACGACGCCATCGTGTAGGCGTGCGCGTAGTGCAGCTCGACGCCGTCGAAGCCGGCGGCCATCGCGCGCTCGGCGGCGTCGGCGAACAGCCCCGGCAGGACGCGCGGTAGCTCCGCGACGTGCGGCAGGTGCATGTCGGTGACGCGCTCGCGGTAGCCGCGCTCGAGGTCCTCGAGCTCGCGCGCCGTGAGCACCTCGCGCAGCTCGGCGTCGGTGAGCTTCGCGAGCTCGGCGCGCAGCGCGACCTCGTCCTCGGGAAGCGTGTGGCCGCGCAGCGCGAACAGCCGCTCGCGGTGGCGCTCGGTGACGGCGAGGAAGCGCGCGAAGTACTTGTCGCGCGGCGGGCGCCGCCGGATCGACAGGAAGTCGATCAGCTGGATGAACAGCAGCGTCTCGCCCTCGGAGCCCTCGCGCACGGCGCGCGCGAGCTCGGAGAGGCCGTCGACGAAGCGGTCGTGGCCGATGCGCAGGAGCGGACCCGACGGGATGTCGCGGATGCCGGTCGCCTCGACGACGAGCACGCCCGGCTTGCCCTCGGCGAAGCGCCGGTACCACGCGATCACGTCGGGCGTGACGAAGCCGTCCTCGGTCGCGCGCCACGGGACCATCGCGGGGATCCACGTGCGCGTGCGCGCCGTCCGCGGGCCGATCGCGATCGGCTGGAACAGGCGCGCCGCGGCGGCCTCCGCGACGGTGGGCTGGATCGCGACGGGGCGCTCGTGCTTGATGCGCTCCGGGGGCTGCCACATGGTCGACGATTCGTACCACAATGTTTTGGTGGAGCCGTACGAGAGAGAGCTCGGGCTCGCGACGGCGCTCGCCGTCGGGCTCCTCGTCGGGCTCGAGCGGGAGCAGTCCCGCGGCGATCGCCCCGGTGCGTCGTTCGCCGGCGTGCGCACCTATCCGATCTTCGCGCTCGTCGGCGCGCTGTCGACGCTGCTCGACGTCGCCTCGAGCTGGCTCCCGCTCGTGTCGCTGCTCGGCGTGTTCGCCCTCATCGCGATCTCCTACGCGCACGACGTGCGCACCCGTGACGATCACGGCGCGACCACCGAGATCTCGGTGATCGCCACGTACCTGCTCGGTGCGCTCGCGACGAGCAAGGGTGTCGTCGAGCCGATGCAGCAGCGGCTCCTCCTCGTCGGCGGCCTCGGCGTCGCGATCACGTTCCTCTTGTCGTCCAAGCCGTGGTTCCACCGCTTCGCCGCGCGCGTCTCGCGCGACGACTTCTACGCGACCGTGAAGTTCCTGATCGTCGCGGTGATCGTGCTCCCCCAGCTGCCGAACCGCGACCTCGGCCCGCTCGACGCGATCAACCCGCGCAGCCTCGGCCTCATGGTCGTGACGATCTCCGGCCTGTCGTTCCTCGGCTACGTCGCGATGCACGTGCTCGGCACGCGGCGCGGGCTGCTCGTCGGCGCGGCGCTCGGCGGCCTCGTGTCGTCGACGGCCGCGACGCTGTCGTTCGCGAACCGCACGAAGCAGACCCCGGAGCTCGCACCCGTCGCCGCCGGCGCCGTCGCGCTCGCGTGGCTGGTCATGCTCGCGCGCGTCGGCGTGCTCGTCGCGATCATCGCCCCGTCGCTCCTGACCACGCTCGCCGGCCCGCTCGCCGGCATGATCGCCGGGACGCTGCTCGGCTTCGCGGTGACGTTCCAGCGCGACGGCGCCGGCGAGCACGGCCCCATGGAGCTCACCAACCCGTTCGAGCTCGGCAGCGCCATCAAGGTCAGCGCCGTGTTCGGCGCCGTCCTCCTCGCGACGAAGGCGGCGACCGTCTACACCGGCGACGGGGGCCTGTACCTGGCGAGCGCCCTGGGCGGCACGACCGACGTCGACGCCGTGACGTTGTCGACGGCGAAGCTCGCGCAATCCGACATCTCCGCACCCACCGCCGCGGCGGCGATCGCCATCGCCATCGCCGTGAACACGATGGTGAAGCTCGCCCTCGCGGCCGGGGTCGGCGGGTGGGTGCTGGGCCGGCGGGTGGCCGTGACCGCCGGGTTCCTCGCAGCCGGAGGCGCGGTCGGGCTCGCAGTCGTGGCGCTCTGACACTTGCGCGCGCCGCTTTTCGCGTATCATCGCGCGATGCAGCTCTCTCTCAAGAACCTGTTGGCGGTCGGTCTCCTCACTTTCGGTCTCGCAGCCTGCGGCAGCAAGGAGGCCAACGAGATGGAAGCGCTGGCCGACAAGATGTGCGCGTGCAAGGACGCGGAGTGCGCGGCGAAGGTGATGGAGGAAGCGGTCAAGATGTCCGAGAAGAACGCGGGCAAGGAAGTGACCAAGTCGGCGGCCGAGAAGTACGAGAAGGCCCAGAAGAAGATCGTCGAGTGTATGGAGAAGGCGGCGAAGGAGCCGGCGAAGAAGGACGACAAGAAGGAAGAGAAGAAGGACGAGGAGAAGAAGGACGAGGAGAAGAAGGAGTAATCACTCCCTCTCTCACCTCACTCCCCCTCTCTCTCTCCCCCTCACTCCCTCTCTTCATCTCCGCTACTTCGATCGATCGTCATGGCTGACCTTCAGCCGGGTGCTGCGATGCCTGACACGACGCTGGTCGGGTCCGATGGGCCCGTTCAGCTGCGTGACAAGATCGGCAAGCCGCTCGTCGTGTACTTCTATCCGAAGGACGAGACGTACGGCTGCACGAAGGAAGCGTGCGCGTTCCGCGACCAGTACGAGGACTTCCTCGGCGCCGGCGCGGACGTCATCGGCATCTCGCGCGACGACGCGAAGTCGCACGCCGACTTCAAGGCGCACCACAAGCTACCGTTCACGCTCCTCAGCGATCCGGGCGGCAAGATCGCAAACGCGTGGGGCGTGAAGAACAGCCTCGGGTTCCTCCCCGGGCGCGTCACCTTCGTCTTCGATCGCGACGGCGTCCTGCGCCACCGCTTCGACTCCGCGATCCGCTTCGGCAAGCACGTCGACGAAGCGCTCGAGGTCGTCAAGCGCCTCGCGCGCACGTAGGAAGCGTGGAGCGCCGCGGCGATCGGCGACGTGCGGCACGCCTCACGGCGGCGTCGACGGACGTGGTGAGACCGCGCGAGATGTGACGTCCCTGGCCAGCCACGCGCGATACGCCGCATACGCGACTGCCAGGCACGCGAGCGCCGCGAGGTCGGTTTGTATGTCGTCGTCGTCGTCCTCGTGGGTTGCGGGCTCGTCCCGCTCGATCGCGAACGGATGCGGCAGTCCCTCGACCGGGACCTCCGATCCGTCGTGGCGGATCGCGACGAGGTCCAGCGTACCCGTACCCGCGTGGAGCTCGGCCGGGGCGATCGCGAGGGTCGTGCAGCCCACCATCCCGAGGAGGACGCTGGTGCTGTCGCCGCACGCGCACTGGGGAAGCGCGATCGCGTGGGTGGTGCGACCGTCGAACGTCCACGTGACGCGGAACGCGGCGACCGCGTCGTCGACGCGGATCGAGATGTAGTCGTCGACGCAGACCTCGACCTCTTCCACGTGCAGCGTCTGGGTGACGCGAGGCGGACGCGTGCGCGGGCGCCAGTCGAGGTCGACCGGGTAGCCCCGGCGGTTGCGGCCGTTCACGCCGAGCAAGAGCTCCGTGGCCGCGGTGCCCTCGAAGTCGAGGTCGAGCCGCACCACGCCTGCCGACGGCGTGCTCGCCGTGACGCGCGGCCCCGACCACGACCAGGAGCGCCCGGGCTCGGCGATCGCCGGGAGGAACATGACGGCCTTCGCGGGCAGCACGCCGGGCGCGGATTCGCAGGCGCTCGATGCATCAGCCTCGCGCGCCGCGAGGTTCCCGACGAGCACCAGCGCCGACGCCACGGCGAGCAGCTTCCCACGACCCTCACCACGTACACCGCGGCCGACTCGCATCCGGCAAGGGTACCCCGGAGCCGCCGCCGGGGGCGGCGTCAGTTGGCCTGGGTGACCTTGTTGTCCTTGCCCGGGTTGGCGACGGTGGGGGCGTTCTTCGAGGCGCCCTTCTTCCAGGACACGGTGTTGTTCTTGCCGGCGACGGAGATGTCGTCGACGGCGTCGAGGTTGGCGACGTTGTGGTTGCCGGTGACGGCGATCGTCGTGGTGGAGCCGGAGACGGTGGCGTGGTTGCCCATGATCTGGACCTTCGCGCACGTGCCGGTGAGGGTCGCCGTGATGTGGTTGCCGATGAGCTCGATGCGCGGGTTCTTCGCGCAGTCGAGCGTGAGCTTCTTGTTGTTGTCGATGATCGACATGTCCGCGCGGGCGACATTTCCTCCGCCGAGCGAGACGGCGGCGGCGACGGCGGCGGCGGCGGCGTGAGCCTTCATGCGGACCTCCGCGCCGACGATAGCACGGTGCGCACGACGAGCCCGGCGGCGATCGGGGCGAGGGCCTCGGCCAGCGCGAGCGCGAGACGCGAAAGACCGTGAGGCGCGACGCGTTCCCACAGCGCGGCGTGCACGGCGATGCCATCGGGCGTGACCGACGCCGCACGCGCGCCGAGGTCGGCCCACACGATGCGGCGCGTCGCGATCACCTGCTGCACGCCGGCCGCGAGCGGCGCCGGCGCGAGCTCCGCCGCGAGCTCGGCGATCGCCTCCGCGAGCTCCGCCGGGAACGCGGCGCCGACGACGCGGCTGTCGCACGCGGGGAGCGCGCGGACCTCGCCGATCACCTCGCCGTCCTCGGCGAGCTCCGCGACGCGCGCGTACGGCGCATCGCCGAACCACACCTCGCAGCTCCGCGCGACGAGCCGCGCCGGCGATCCACCCGGTGCGTACACCACACCGTCGATCACCGCCCGCTCGACGACCCCCGCGCGCAGCTCGACGTGCCCGCGCTCGACCTTCAGCCGCGCGTGCGGCGCCGGCGCGAAGTCGATCGCGATCGGCTCCCTCGCGAGCCGCGCCGCCCGCTCCCACAACCCGCGCGTGAACGCCTCCTCGGTCCCCGCGGTCGCAAACGATCGCGCGAGCGTCCCCCACAGCGCGCTCGTCGGATACGGCCCCGCATAGCGCAGCGCCGCCACCCCCGCGTCCTCCGCCAGCAGCGCGATCGTATTCATGATCGCGCCCCCGCTCCCCGGCGCCAGCAACCCCGGCGCCGCGATCGCCGGGATCTCCGTCGGCCGCGCCCACGCGATCGCGCTCACCGCCGTCTCGCCGACCCGGTGCGCCCTCCCCAGCAGCGCATCCTCGATCACCTCACCCTCGACGACGGCCCCCGGCACCTCCAGCCTCCGCAACCGCTCGCCGTCCCACGCGAGCGCCGCCCACACGAACCCGTTCCGGTCGACGACGCGCGTCCGCACGCCGTGCATCCTAGCGTCCGCCGCGACCCTGCAACGAACCGGCGGACCTGCCGCATCCTAGGCGGTTGCCTGATGTTGCGATGTAGCGGAAACGACTGACCGATCCCTTCCCTCGAGGCCCCGCGTTTGGCATGGTCGCGCCCACATGAAGTTGGGCATCGTCAAGGAGACACGGCCCGAAGAGCGCCGGGTCGCCGCATCGCCCCAGGTCGTCGGGAAATGGGTGAAGGCGGGCTGGGAGGTCGTGGTCGAGAAGGGGGCGGGCGGAGACGCGAGCTATCCCGACGCGCAGTACGAGGCGGCAGGCGCCACCGTCGTCGACCGCGGCGACGCGTGGCACGCCGACGTCGTCCTCAAGCTGCGACCACCGACGGTCGAGGGCGACGCCTGCGAGGCGGATCAGATGCGCGACGGCGCGACGCTGGTCTCGTACATCTTCCCGAGCGAGAGCCCCGAGCTCGTCGACAAGCTCGCCGCGAAGAAGCTCACGGTCCTCGCGATGGACCAGGTGCCGCGCATCAGCCGCGCGCAGAAGATGGACGCGCTGTCGTCGATGGCGAACATCGCGGGCTACCGCGCCGTCATCGAGGCCGCGAACCGCTTCGGCTCCTTCTTCACCGGCCAGTTCACCGCCGCCGGCAAGGTCCCGCCCGCGAAGGTGCTGATCATCGGCGCCGGCGTCGCCGGCCTCGCCGCGCTCGGCGCCGCGAAGGGTCTCGGCGCGATCGTCCGCGCCTTCGACGTGCGCCCCGCCGTCGAGGACCAGATCAAGTCGCTCGGCGGCGAGTTCCTCACCGTCTCCATCCAGGAGTCCGGCGAGGGCCAGGGCGGCTACGCGAAGGAGATGTCCAAGGAGTTCCTCGAGGCCGAGTACGCGCTGTTCCGCCAGCAGGCCAAGGAAGTCGACATCGTCATCACGACGGCGCTCATCCCCGGCCGCCCGGCGCCGAAGCTGTGGTTCGCCGACATGGTCGAGCTGATGAAGCCGGGCTCGGTCATCGTCGACCTCGCCGCCGAGAGGGGCGGCAACTGCGAGCTCACCGTCCCCGGCGAGGTCACCGTCCACAAGGGCGTCACGATCGTCGGCTACACCGACCTCGCGAGCCGCATGGCGCACGTCGCCTCGGACCTCTACGGCACGAACCTACTCCACCTCCTCGACGAGATGGGCGGTGCGAAGGGCCACAAGGTCGACCACGACAACGACGCCGTCCGCCCGGCGCTGATCCTCGAGGGCGGCGAGAAGCGCTGGCCCCCGCCGAAGGCTCCGCCCAAGGCCGAGCCGCCGAAGGTCGAGGCCAAGCCCGCGGCCCCGCCGCCGAAGGTCGAGGCCCCGCCGCAGAAGCTGTTCCACGGCCACGGCGGCCCCGCGCCGAAGCCGCCGTCGCGCAAGGTCGGCATCGTGATGTCGGTGATCGGCATCCTCGCCGCGATCGCGTTCGTCTGCGTCCGCTACCTCGGCACCGACGGCACGCACGACGTCCACACGTACCAGCTGCTGCAGCACCTCACGGTGTTCGTGATGGCGATCTTCGTCGGGTTCCAGGTGGTGTGGAACGTGACGCCGGCGCTGCACACGCCGCTGATGTCCGTGACCAACGCGATCAGCGGCATCATCGTGATCGGCGGCCTCCTCAACGCGCGCGGCAACTACGGGCTCACGAACGGCGTGCTCGTCGCGATCGTCGCCACCCTGTTCGCCACCATCAACATCGCCGGCGGGTTCCTCGTCACGAACCGCATGCTGAAGATGTTCAGGAAGTGAAGTGACGACGATGGAGTTCCACACCTCCGAAGCACTGATCAACTCCGCGTACATCATCGCGGCCGTCCTGTTCATCCTCAGCCTCCGCGGGCTGTCGAGCCAGGAGACCGCGCGGCGCGGCAACCTCTACGGCATCCTCGGCATGGCGATCGCGATCGGCGCCACGCTCGCGTCGAACAGCGGCATCCTGCACGCCGTCACCATCGACGGCGTCGAGCACCGGGTCGCCGTCGGCAAGTTCCACTACCTCGTGTTCGGCGCGATCGGCGGCGGCGCCGTGATCGGCGCGATCATGGCCGCGCGCGTCGGCATGACGCAGATGCCGGAGCTCGTCGCGCTCCTGCACAGCTTCGTCGGCCTCGCGGCCGTGCTCGTCGGCTACTCGCTCGACCTGCACGCGCTGCCCCCGCTGTCCGAGCGCATCGAGATCTTCATCGACGTCTGGATCGGCGCGATCACGCTGACCGGCTCGATCCTCGCGTTCCTGAAGCTGCGCGGCAGCGTCAGCGGCAAGCCGCTGCTCCTGCCGATGCGCCACGCGATCAACGTCGCGCTCGTCATCGGCTCGATCATCGCCGCCTACGTCTACTGCAAGGACGGCACGCAGTACGGCCTGCAATTCGGCACCGCGATCGCGTGCGTCCTCGGCATCCACCTGGTCGTCGCGATCGGCGGCGCCGACATGCCCGTCGTCGTGTCGATGCTCAACAGCTACTCCGGCTGGACCGCCGCGGCCGCCGGCTTCATGCTCAACAACGACCTCCTGATCATCACCGGCGCGCTCGTCGGCAGCTCGGGCGCGATCCTGTCGTACATCATGTGCAAGGCGATGAACCGTTCCATCTGGAACGTCATCTTCGGCGGCTTCGGGGCCGCCCCGCCGCCGACCGCGAAGAAGGCCCAGCAGCCCGCCGGCGAGGTGCAGGACATCGACGCCGCCGCGCTCGCCGAGAAGCTGTCCGAGGCGAAGTCCGTCATCATCGTCCCCGGCTACGGCATGGCCGTCGGCCGCGCGCAGCACGCCGTGCGCGAGCTGACCGAGGTGCTGCGCGCGCGCGGCGTCAACGTCCGCTTCGCGATCCACCCGGTCGCCGGCCGCCTCCCCGGCCACATGAACGTGCTCCTCGCCGAGGCGAACGTCCCGTACGACATCGTCCTCGAGATGGACGAGATCAACGCCGACTTCCCGCACACCGACGTCGCGATGGTGATCGGCGCGAACGACATCGTGAACCCGGCCGCCGAGGACGACCCGACGTCGCCGATCGCCGGCATGCCCGTCCTCCAGGTGTGGAAGTCGAAGCTGGTCATCGTCAACAAGCGCAGCCGCGCCGCGGGCTACGCCGGCATCGACAACCCGCTGTTCTACAAGCCGGTCACGCGCATGCTGTTCGGCGACGCGAAGGACGCCGTCGAGAAGGTCGTCGCCGCCCTCAAGGCGAGCTAGTCACCGGCTCGCCGCCGGTCGCCGCGAACACGTCGAGGTCGAGCTCGAACGTCCACCGGCCGCGCCGCGTCGGCTGATCGAGCGCCACGCGCAGGAGCTCCAGGTAGCGCAGCCGCGGCACCTCGTACGCGCCGAAGCGCTCGAGGTGCTCGGTGTGGACCTGGCAGTCGATGAGCCCGACGCCCCACGCGTCGAGCTGCCGCACGCCGGCGACGTACGCGATCTTCGACGCATCCGGTGCGCGCGCGAACATCGACTCGCCGAAGAACGCGGCGCCGAGCGACACGCCGTACAGCCCGCCGACGAGCTCGTTGCCGGACCACGCCTCGATCGAGTGCGCGAACCCGAGCTCGTGCAGGCGCCGGTACGCATCCACCATCTCCGGGATCAGCCAGGTCCCCGTCTGCCCCGGGCGCGGCACCGACGCGCAGCCCTCGAGCACCTGCCCGAACGCCGAGTCCAGGCGCAGCTCGTAGGGTGCGCGCCGGATCGCCTTGCGCAGGCTGCGCTGGACGACCAGATCCTTCGTCGTCATCACCATCCGCGGATCCGGCGAGTGCCACAGGATCGGGAGGTTCTCCGCATACCAGGGGAAGATCCCCTGCGTGTAGCCGAGGAGCAGACGCTCGGGCCGGAGATCGCCGCCGAGCGCGAGCAGGCCATCCTCGGCGAGGTGGACCGGCGGAAACACGAGGCGGTCGTCGAGCCGGAAGACCGGCATGCCCCATGTATACCGCGACGCTCTAGCCGCGACGGCGCCGCCGCAGCACGACCGCGATCCCGGCGAGCGCCGCGAGCCAGCCCGCACCGCCGCCGCCCGCGGAGCAGCCGCCGACGATCTCGGCGCCGTCGTCGTGCGCGTCGTCGGCCTCGGAGCTGTGGTCCTCGTCGCCGTTCGGCGTGATCGTGAGCGCGAGGTCGATGCGGCCGACCTCGGTCGTGCCGTCCTCACCGAGGATCGCGAGCTGCGTGAACACCGGCGTCTCCTCGTCGACCAGCGGCGCCGTGACGTCGAGCTCGATGATGCCCTGCGCGCCCGCGCCGATGTCGCTGCCGATCGTGCCGACCTCGGTCGCCGACGTCCACGACGGATCGCGCAGCGGGCTCGCCGCGCCGTCGGCGACGACGATCTTCGCGCTCGCCGGCCAGTCGGAGACGTTGTTGTTCGCGATCGTGAACGCGAAGTGGCCGCGCATCCCGGGCGCGAGCTTGTCGGGGCCCTCGACCATCAGCGTGCGCGAGCCCATCGGCGCCTGCGTCGTGCACGACGCGCCGACCGCGAAGCCCGTCGCCGGCGACGCCTTCAGGCGCGCCTCGGTCTGCGGGCCGTACGCGCCGTCCTCGGCGATCTTGTCGTTGGGGTTGTTGCGGTTCCACAGACGCTGCAGCGCGAGCACGTCCTTGCCGCGGATGTCGGGCGACGCGAGGTGGTCGAAGTGCACCGGGTCGCCGGGGACGCTGTGCGACCAGCCCTTGTTCGCCATCGCCGAGATCAGCGACGAGTAGTTCGACACGTCGAGCGCGCGCCCGCTCTCGTGGTTCGAGCGGCCCGGCGTCGCGGCCGCCGTGATGCCGCAGCGCCCCTGCTGGTACCAGCGGTAGAGCAGGTACTGCTGCGCGACCGTGCGGAACGCGCTGTTGACCTTCACGACCTTCGTCGCGGCGACCTGCTCGAGGTGCGTCTTCGCGGCGCTGTGGAGGAACGGCAGCACGGCGCTGCTCGTGATCTGGAGGTTCGCGGACGGCTGGAACCGGACCAGCGCGCCGGGCGACATGCAGCCGATCTCCTCGGCGATCTGTTGCGACAGGCCGAGCACCACCGACGTCGAGCAACCCGAGGTCGTGTAGGTCCCCACCGACACCGCGCTCGTGACCTCCCCCAGCTGCGGCGAGTCTTCCTCGCCTTCGCCCGGCATGGCGCAGGCCCCGAGCGTGAGCAGTGCGACGGCCGTGTGCAACCTGGGACGAGCGATCCGCGACGGAGTCGAGGACAACCGCGTGAAACTGCGCATGGGGGACATGGTGAGCCCGGCGAGCAGCACGAACCGGGCCGAGCCCTCGAGAATCGCGGCGTTGCGCGAGTCGTGCACGGCGGTGCACACGAGCCGATCGAGACGGTGCTGTGTGGGATCGCAGGTGCGCGAACCGTCGCGCCGCGACCGCCGCGCCGCCGGTTTCACGCCCGGAACGTCACTGCAAACGCTCCCAGTCACCGGGGGTGCGCACCCCGTTCTGGGAGCGAGGATCGGCGTAAGAATCGTGGGATGCGGTACGCCGGCTGAGCCGGGCCGAAGATCCCCGGACCGCGCTCTTCGGCCCCGGCCGATTGCAGTGCGGGCACGCATGGTGTTCCATTGCGCCGATGCTGCGAGTTGTCATCGCGCATCCAAGGGTTCGAACACCATGAGCTGGTTCGCGAGATACGTGCGCTCCACCGTCGGGGCGAAGCACGTGATGGCCGTGACCGGGCTGCTGCTGTTTCTGTTCGCGATCGTCCACATGGTCGGTCACCTGCAGATGTTCGGCGGGCCCGACATGTACAACGCGTATGCGAATTTCCTGCAGAACCTGTGGGAGGTGAAGTGGCCGACGCGCGCGGGCCTGCTCGCGCTGCTCCTGATCCACGTCGCCGTCGCCATCGGGCTCGTCGCGCGCAACCGCGGGGCGCGCCCCGTGGCGTACGCGATGTACAAGCCGGTCGTCTCCCGGTCCGCCGGGCGCGCGATGGCGTGGACCGGGATGGCGCTGTTCGCCTTCCTCGCGTTTCACATCATCCACTTCACCGCCGGGCAGGTGCAGCCGAAGTACTTCCACACGCTCGACGCGCAGGGCCGCATCGACGCCTACTCGATGTTCGTGCGCGGCTTCCAGAACGTCGGCATCTACGCGACGTACCTCGCCGGCATGGTCCTCCTCGCGCTGCACCTCGGCCACGGCGCCGCGAGCTGGCTGCAGTCGCTCGGGCTGCGCCACCCGAAGTACCCCGCCGATCGACTGGGCCTGCCGATCGCCGCGTTCCTGTTCGTCGGCTACATGCTGCCTCCGACGGCCGTGCTCGTCGGTCTCATCCGCCTCCCGGGAGCCTGAAGTTGGACCGTACATCGTCGTCGTCGATCCCTGTCGCCGCCTCGGGGCGTAGCTTCGTCCCGGATGCGCGCATCCCGGGCGGGCCGATCGAGCAGAAGTGGGCGAAGGCGAAGTTCGAGATGCGCCTCGTCAACCCGGCGAACAAGCGCAAGTACAAGGTCATCGTCGTCGGCAGCGGCCTCGCCGGCGGCGCCGCGGCCGCGACGCTCGCCGAGCTCGGCTACGACGTCGCCTGCTTCTGCTTCCAGGACAGCCCGCGCCGCGCGCACTCGATCGCCGCGCAGGGCGGCATCAACGCCGCGAAGAACTACCAGAACGACGGCGACTCGGTCCACCGCCTGTTCTACGACACCGTGAAGGGCGGCGACTTCCGCGCGCGCGAGGCGAACGTGCACCGCCTCGCCGAGGTCTCGGTCGACATCATCGACCAGTGCGCCGCGATGGGCGTGCCGTTCGCGCGCGAGTACGGTGGCACCCTCGCGAACCGCAGCTTCGGCGGCGCGCAGGTGTCGCGCACGTTCTACGCGCGCGGGCAGACGGGGCAGCAGCTCCTCCTCGGCGTGTACTCCGCGCTGTCGCGCCAGATCGGCGCCGGCAAGGTGCGCATGTTCTCGCGCACCGAGATGCTCGACGTCGTCGTCGACAACGGCCGCGCCGTCGGCATCATCGTGCGCGACCTCGTCACCGGCGAGATCAGCTCGCACGCGGCGCACGCCGTCGTGCTCGCGACCGGCGGCTACGGCAACGTGTTCTTCCTGTCGACGAACGCGAAGGGCTGCAACGTCACGTCGACGTACCGCGCGTTCAAGCGCGGCGCCGGGTTCGCGAACCCGTGCTTCACGCAGATCCACCCGACGTGCATCCCGGTGTCGGGCGACTACCAGTCCAAGCTCACGCTGATGTCGGAGTCGCTGCGCAACGACGGCCGCGTCTGGGTGCCGCGGAAGGCGAGCGACTGCAAGCTCCACCCCGACAAGATCGCCGACGAGGATCGCGACTACTACCTCGAGCGGAAGTACCCGAGCTTCGGCAACCTGTCACCGCGCGACATCGCGAGCCGCGCCGCGAAGGAGCAGTGCGACGACGGCCGCGGCGTCGGCCCCGGCGGGCGCGGCGTGTACCTCGACTTCCGCGACGCGATCGCGCGCGACGGCGAGGACCGCGTCCGCGAGAAGTACGGGAACCTGTTCGACATGTACGAGCGCATCACCGGCGAGAACCCGTACCGGGTCCCGATGCGCATCTACCCCGCCGTCCACTACACGATGGGCGGCCTGTGGGTCGACTACCACCTGCAGACGACGATCCCCGGCCTGTTCTGCCTCGGCGAGGCGAACTTCTCCGACCACGGCGCGAACCGCCTCGGCGCGAGCGCGCTCATGCAGGGGCTCGCCGACGGCTACTTCATCATCTCGTACACGCTCGGTCACTACCTCGCCGGCGTGGCGTCGTCGTCGCTGACGTCGAGCACCGCGCCCGCCTTCGCCGACGCCGAGCGCGCCGTGAAGCAGCGCCTCGATCGCCTGATGGCCGTGAAGGGCAACCGGAGCGTCGACTCGTTCCACAAGGAGCTCGGCCAGGTCCTGTGGGAGGACTGCGGGATGGCGCGCACCAAGGGCTCGCTCGAGCACGCGCTCACCGCGATCCCGAAGCTGCGCGAGCAGTTCTGGCGCGACGTCAGCATCCTCGGCGGCCGCGACTCGTTCAACCAGAGCCTCGAGAAGGCCGGGCGCGTCGCCGACTTCCTCGAGTTCGCCGAGCTGATGTGCAAGGACGCGCTCGTGCGCGAGGAGTCGTGCGGCGGCCACTACCGCGTCGAGCACCAGGTCGAGGGCGAGGCCAAGCGCGACGACCAGAACTTCTGTCACGTCGCCGTGTGGGAGCACACCGGCGACGAGACACCGCCCGCGCGCCACACCGAGCCCCTCGCGTTCGAGAACGTGAAGCTCGCGACCCGGAGCTACAAGTGAGCGACTCGCACGAAGAGCTCGATCTGACCCTGCACGTGTGGCGCCAGCCCGACCGCGCCGCGCCCGGCAAGATGGTCGCGTACAAGGTCACCGGCGTGTCGACGCACGCGTCGTTCCTCGAGATGCTCGACATCCTCAACGAGCAGCTCGTCGCCAGGGGCGAGGAGCCGGTCGCGTTCGATCACGACTGCCGCGAGGGCATCTGCGGCATGTGCTCGCTGATGATCAACGGCCGCCCCCACGGCGGCATGCGCGCGACGACGACGTGCCAGCTGCACATGCGCTTCTTCAAGAACGGCGACGAGATCTGGATCGAGCCCTGGCGCGCGCACGCGTTCCCCGTGATCAAAGATCTGTGCGTCGACCGCACGGCGTTCGACAAGGTGATCTCCATCGGCGGCTTCGTCAGCGCCAACTGCGGCAGCGCCCCCGACGCGAACGACCTCCTCGTCCCGAAGGAAGCCGCGGATCGCGCGATGGATGCCGCCGCATGCATCGGCTGCGGCGCATGCGTCGCAGCGTGCCCCAACGGCTCGGCCATGCTGTTCGTCGCCGCCAAGCTCTCCCACCTCCACCACCTCCCCCAGGGCCAGCCCGAGCGCCTCGCGCGCACCGGCGCCATGGTCTCCGCCATGGACGAAGCCGGCTTCGGCGCCTGCTCCAACCACTACGAGTGCGAGGCCGCCTGCCCCAAGGACATCTCGCGCGACGTCATCGCCGAGCTCAACCGCGACTACGCCAGGTCCGCCTTCGTCCACCGCGAGCGCGCCAACAAGGCCGACGGCTCGGGCTGAGGGCGAGCGCGGCAGCCGCGCTACGCGACGGTGACGTCGCTCAGGTCCATCAAGATCGGCGCGAGCGGCGACGCGAGCGGCGACGAGCCGCTGCTCGAACCCGTCGCACGTTTGATCACTCGTGCAGCAACAAGAAGGCGAGCAGCCTCTGGGGGTCGGCGAACATGGCGGCGTACCGGTCGAGGATCGTCTGCAGGCGTACGGCCTCCTCCTCGTCGCCGAGCAAGCGCGCGACGTTGCGGTGCCCTGCGACGTTCGGAAGATAGCGGAACGTGTTCATCTCGTTCGCGAGGGAGCGAGACTCGTTCACGAGGGAGGTAGACTCGTCGAAGATGAGGCGCACCACGCGCGCGACTTCATCACGACCGTGCTTGATGCGCGGTCCGACACCGAGCAGCACGGGCCGGATCGCTCGCCAGTCGAGCCGATGACACTCGCGCAACGCCGCCGCGAGGTCGGTCCCGTTGCCAGCCTGTGCGCGCTCGATGGCTACGTTCGTGCGCTCCGGGCAATCCGATAGCCCCTCGGAGCGCCAGGGCCGGCCGACCCGAATCGCGTAGGCATCCGCAATCCACGGATGCATCCACCGCACCTGGGTCGGCATCGGCGCGGTCGGATCGACGAGTGCGAGCGCGACCTCCTCGGAGTCGAGCGGAACGAAGTTCGGATCCAGCGTGCGTGCCTCGGCAAGCTGTTGGCGCGCGCCCGCGAGGTCACCGCGGTGCACGAGCAGCGCCGCGTGCTTGTCGATCAGCCTCAGCTGGGCCGGCTTGTCCATCACGAGGTTCGCCTCGAGCTGCCGTGCGGCGAGCCACATGAACGGGTGCGGGAGCATTTCAAACACCAGCGTGTCGCAGATCCCATCGTGGCCAGAGAGCGTCGACGCATCCCCGGCGAGGGCACGGAGTTCGTCGATCATGGTTTTGGAGACCCCGTCGGGTACGATCGCGGCGAGGGCCGCAGCCTGCTCGCCGGGCGGTCTGGCCAGGGCTGCGTACATCTCGCAAGGAGCGCTGCTCGCCGCCCCCGGGACGCTCGCGATCGCGTTCTGCGCGCCCCCGAACGTTCGCACGAGCGCCGCGAAGCAGCGGAGCCGAGTGACGGCGAACGCCGCATCTGCGCCGGTGTAGTTCGGCGAGCGCTCTCGCTGATCCGCCAGCGCCGCTAACGCCTCGATCGCTTCCGCGGCCTCGTTCCAGCGGGCCGTCGCGAACGCCAGCGTCGCGATGGTGTACGGATCCTCGTCACGCCGGGAGGCGTTCCACGCTTCCTCGAAGCGGCCGAGGAACGCGAGGGCGCGCGTTGCGAGGGCCGAGTCGCCGCACGCTCGCGCCGCCGCGAGTGCCTCCTCCAGACGTAGGAGGTCAAACAAGAGCCGCGCGTCGCCACAGTCGCCGCGGAGGTCGAGCAGCGTCAGGCGAGTTTGTAGCCAGGCCTCGGAGCGCTCCAACTGTGTCTTTACCCTCCGCTCGAGGACTTCGAGTGCGGTGTCGCGCGAGCCTGGCATTGCTGCGGCGATCGCGATCGCGTCGAGGTTTCCAACCGAGTCCGTCAGTTCTCCCTTGATCGCAACCTTGAGCGCATTGCTTCCGACGATGTTCAGCGCGCCGTACCACACGGCCGTCAGTAGCACCACGGTCGTCACGGCCGCCACGCGGCGCGGCGGCGCCGGCCGCGCCGCGGGCCGCACCGCGGCGATCTGGGCGTCGACGAGGGTCCATTTGACGTTTGCTTCGCGGTACGAGGCGTTGGCTCCATCAACCCGGGCGGCGGTCCCTGCCACGCACACCTCATCGCCTGCGTTCACCGTACGTCTGTGTGAGCGGCGGAAGAACGAGGGCGCCTCGTGCGAACCATGCCGTACTTCCACCGCGCCGGCGATCGTAACCTGCTCGCCTCCGACGTCGAGAAGCAGCTCGGCGCTGCGCTCGCTCACGGAGATCTCGCGCTTCGCAACCGTCACCGTCGTCGTCGCCGCGCCCTTCTCGATCCGCCCACGCAACACCACGGCGCCCGCCTCGACCGGCGTGACCTGACCGAGCCGAGCCTCGACCTCCGCCACGACGCGGTGGCGTTCCGTGCGTCGCCGCCACCGCTCGACAAGGACCAGCGATACCGACACGAGCGCGACGAGCAGTACCTTCCAGACGATCGCTCCGTGCACCACGAACAGTGGAAGCTCCATGGATAGCTCCTGCGCTGTCACTTCTTGACGTCGGGCATCGGCCCAAGAGTGGCTCTCTCCTCGCACACACTGCCGTTGTTGCGTTTGGTGACCAAGTGTCCGGCGCGGCGGCTCCACATGCCACTGCTTCGCAGTGTCGCCCGAGCCCTTCGCGGCCTCCTACGATCCACTGTGGTGCACGTGTGGCGCGCTATCCGACGAGCGCGTGGCAACGATCGCAAACGACCCCGGCTTCGGTACAGGGTGACGCCTTCGGAAGTGCAATCGCGCGGCTAGAAGGCCGAGTGAGATCCCAGGATCGAGACATCAAGCTCCTTCGCGCGGCCGTTGGGGTACTCGCGGCGATGCTGCGTGACAACGGCATTGTGAACGCTGACATGCTCGATGTGCGGCTTGAAGCAGCGCTCGCGAACGCGGAAGGGGAGAGCGAGGTCTAACACGGTCACCTGCACGAGTTGTAGACGTCAGGTCGATCGGCGCGTCACGTCCATCAACAGGTTGAAGAAAGAGATCCCACTCATCTGTCCTCCTTAGAACACATTGAGGAACCCCACGCCTCGTCGATGTGAATTGACATGCCTAATCGCCGACCGTGGGGACGCTACCGATCGTCGTGTTGAACTCGTCATCGATGAACCTGCCGACGAGCCTGCCGTTCACGAGCGTCGCATCCGTTGCTCGGGGACCGATGCGACGCTCGCGGCGGTCCCTGTCGATCACGTAGGTTTCGTCCGTCCACCCGTAGCCTGTCGTGTAGATCATGCCGTCATGCGCCGCGAGGAGCGAGCCCGGCAAGCTGGCACCCTGCTGTGCACCGGCGAAGTCCATGACGATGATCTCAACTTCTTCTTGCTTGGTGTTGTACCGCGACCACACGATCGTCTCGCCATCGATGATCAGGCGGTTCACAAGTGTGTCGATCGTCGTGATCCGCCGGGGCTCCCCATCAAGTTGCCAGACCTCGGTCGTCCAGCGCCCGCTACGCGAGGGCCGCGCGACGGCCACGACGATCCGGTCGTGGTCGACCGCGAGATGATCGAACAGCGCATCCTTGATCGGCGGCTGTCCTACGAGCTGACTGGTGCCGCCCGCGATGGCGATGCGGCCGATCTGTCGAGGAAGCACCCAGTAAACGAACCCATCAGCGACCACCAGCTCTTTGGGAGTGTCGTTGATCTCGGCGACCTGGGCAGGTAGCGACCGATCGCGCGGGCTCTTCCAGATGTGCTCTCCGGCGGCCCAGTACACCGTGTCACCCGCCAGGGCGAGGCCAAACAAAAGGCCTGTCGCGAGCGTGAATGGCTGGCCGCCCGAGTTGAACACCCAAAGCCGCGTGGGGGAGTCCCAGCCCCCGTCCGAAGCGAGCCACGCCACGCCCCGCTGGTCCGCGGCAAACCTAATTGTCAACCCCTGCTCATCGGCGAGCTTCTCGACTTCGTCGCGTCGGCCGCGGCATCCAGCCAGCATCGCGACCGCGACGACGACCGAAGTGACCAGGACACGCCAGCTCAGTTCGGTTCGACTCCTTGGAGCCCTTGACATGGGCATTCAGAGCACCGGTTTCACCTTCCGCTGGGCATCGACATCCGCGGCCTGTGGATCGAACTGCTTGTCCATCACGTCGGACAGGAAGTGACGCCAGGCGGTCGCGGCTTGATGCCACTTCGGTTGCTCGGTCCCCAGCAGGTCGCGGCTCTTGATGACGTCGGTGGCGGCGCCGCCGAGCGCCTCGAAGTCCTGCACAGACCCGGCGGAAGCCGGGTCGTGGCGCATTGCCGTGTGGCGTTCGTTTTCTCTGTGCAACCAGTTCCACACGCGCTGAAGCTTCGGATTCAGCTTGTGTGCCTCGTCGTTTGCACGCGTGCCGAATAGGTCGAGCTCCTGGTACGCCTCGGCCATCATCGTGACCATGATCGTCTTCTCGCGACCGTTCATGGCCTGACCGAACGCCTGGGCGGCGTTGCGCGCATCGCTGCGCTTGCCCTCAAACGCGCGTTGTTCACCTTTGATCTGGATCTTGACGGCATCGAGCTTCTGTTTCGCGCTGTCGATGTGGTGCCTCACTTCGTCGTCACGAGCGGCGTTGATCTGCCTCTCGAACGCGGCGATCTGGTTTTGAAGCCTCTGGTACTTCTCGTAGTCGCCCATGCCGATGATGAAGAGCTCCTTGAGTCCGATCTGGCCGCCCGCCTTCTTGGCGACAGAGAGCATCTTCTCGTGCTTGACCTTGCGCGTGACCCCGGCGGTCTGGATCGCCTTGCCCTCCTCCATCATCGCCGTGGCGGTGTAGGTCTCGCTCATGCCCTCCATGATCTCGGCCTCGAGGCCAACCGTCAGCGTCAACGCCTCCGCAGAGACCTCCACGATCTTCACGAGCATCTCGGCCGCCGCGTCGATCTTCTCCTTATCCGCGAGAGCCTCGCTCTTCTTCGCTTCGAGTGAGCGCTGCCGGAGGATCGCCTGGACCGAGCGCCACGCCGCCATCGCGCCGTTGAGCTCGGCGCGCGAGGCCATGTAGCCGTCGAAGGTCGTGTGCAACTCGTCCTGTTGCTCGATCCACTGGTTCGCAGCCTGCGCCTTGATCTTCTCGTCGGTGCTGCTGCTCACGTTGTCGACCTTGCGGAAGTGCTTCATCGTCGCCGCCGGGATCTCGGCCGGCGTGCGCGGCGCGCCCGTCTGGTGGAGATCGTTCACGCGGCCCAGCGCGACAGAGGAGTGATGCACGGGCACCTTGTAGAGCTCGTAGCCCTCGCGGAACGACTCGTAGCCGGGTACGGCCTGTGCGGTGCGCGGCGAGATCTGGAGCGGGGTGAACAGCGCGTGCCCGCGCTGCGCCGCGGAGACCTCGTAGGCGCCGTGGTAGTTGGCGTACCTCGTGAGCCTCTTGTCTTCGACCGGCTGCTTGGGTTGCTCGAAAACGAGCGGATCCTTCTCTGCATCTTCTCGGCGAATCTGATCTGCCATCACAACCTCCCGAAGGTGACAACGCGGCCCTGTGCCTGACACTCGAGCTCGGCGCACTCTACGACATCGGCCATCGTGATCTTCCGCCGAGCAGACGCCGCGCGGTAGGCGGCGCGCAACACGGCGCTCTTGATGTCGCCCCCGGACAGCGGGAAGGCGACCGCGAGCTTGTCGACGTCGACGCTGGTCTCGCACTCGGTCGGAGGTAGCATCCCTCTCCAGATCCGCGCTCGCAGATCTCGCTCGGGGAGCTCGAAGTGGACCTTGTAACCGAGGCGGCGCAGGAACGCCTGATCGATGTTCCTCTTCAGGTTGGTCGTCAAGATCACGATGCCGCCGTGCTCCTCCATGAGCTGGAGCAAGACGTTGATCTCGAGATTAGCGTAACGATCGTTGCTGCCCTTGACGTCGGTGCGCGCGCCGAACAACGAGTCCGCCTCGTCGAACAGCAGGATGTAGCTGCTGTTGCGTGCCTCCAGGAACAGGCGCTGGAGGTTCTTCTCGGTCTCGCCGATGTACTTGTCGACGAGGCTCGCGATGATCACCCGCTTCAACGGAAGGCCGACTTCGTGCGCGACCACTTCGGCGGCCATCGTCTTGCCGGTGCCCGGCTCGCCGTCGAACAAGGCGCTGACACCTCGCCCGCGCGAGATCCGGCGGCCGACACCCCACTCCTCGAGCACGGTCGTGCGTCCCTTGATCGCACCGATGAACTCGAGAAGGTCCGCACGAACCTCCGGCGTCACCTCGATGTCGTCGAGCCCGAGCTGAGAGCGCGTGGCTTCGAGCAGGTCGGAGCTATCGCTCTGTGTCGCCTGGAGCGCGACGTCGGCCGGTATCGACAGCGCGCGTGACAACGCCGCGGCGTGACGGATCTGGCGGGGGCGCAGCTGCGTCTCGTCAGCGCCCCACATGGGCGATTCGGATGCCGTGTACGTCTTGAAGATGGCTGCGGCGAGGGGGCCTCGCGCACCGCGCATCGGGATGCGCAAGAGTGCTCGATCGGTCAGATGCACGGGAAGGTCGTCCAGAGCATCCGCGCAGATGATCGCGCGTACGCCGGCACGCTGACACGCGTCGGCGATTTGCTCGCAGCGCGGTGCACCGAATAGCAGGCGCCGCACGGGGTCGAGCACGAGCGAGACTCCGCTGAGTCCCGCATCCTCCACGAGCTCGACGATGTCGGCGACGACCGCGCTCGCGCTGCCGATCGCGTCAGCGCACGCAGGAACATCGATCGCCAGGGTGCGTGTCCCCCAACACGCTGCGATCGCGAGCGCCAGCGTGCTCTTGCCGACACCGCTCGGCCCCGAGAGAATCACGAGCCCGCCGTGCTCGACGCTCGCCGCGGTGCGCGCCGGATCGATCTCGAAAGCACCGCGGTGCACCTCGGTTGCCCAATGCGCCCACGGCGGTAGGTGCTCGAGCGGACCGGTGCCCAGGAGCGCCGCAACGCCCCGCCGCGTGGCGATGACCTGAGCTGCCGCTCCTTCTCGCGTCGGACGGCGCAAGAGCCCCGCATCCCACAGGCGCGAGCTCCGAAGCTCCCCGGCGAGGTCGATCCGCGTCTCGACCGAGCCGGCGAGCAGGGCGACGACGCTACCGATCGTCAAGCCTTCGTCGAGGACCGTCGGCATCGCCGCCGTGACGAGAGCGCGCAGCCGATAGTCGAGCTGCATACCTGCGGCGAGCTCGAGCACGTCAAGCTCGAACGCCGAGAGGCCAAAGGCATCGACAAGCGCGAGCGATGGCACATCCGGATCTATCGAGAGCAACTCGGCTCGGGCGTCGCGGTTCGCCTGAAGTGCATCCGTGCTCCCCTGCTGCGGGCGCATGTGCGCGTCGACGAGGAGGCTCAACCTCTCGAGGCGCAACGCGAGGTGCTGGCGACGAGTGACCTCTCTGTGCTGCTCGAACCGGGACATCACCGCCCCCGGGCGGCGATCGCGGTGCGGCGCCGGACGTCGGCCAAGAAGCCGAGGAGCCGCGCGCGACGCTCCGCCGTCAAGCGAGCAAAGCGCTCGGCGAGAGGATCGTCCGATCGTGGCGAGCTGAGGCGCGCATGCATGCTCCGCGACGCGGAGAGGTCGAGTCTCACGAAGACGTCGCGGAGGGACTGCTCCTTGTGTGCATAGCCGGCCGCTATCGTGTCCGTGACAGGTGCGTCGAGGATCGCGATGAGCCGCTCGTCGAAGACCGTGCAGATGCGATGAAGTGCACGTTGCGCGCGTAGCGCGAGCTGGACCGGGCACGGCGGTGCAGCTTCCGGATCGTAGACCGTCGATGTGCTCCACGTCGCGTCGTCGGAAGCACGAGCCGAAGATAGAGACACGCTACGCGTTCGCATCGCGCTCTCATACGACCAGGCCCACCGGGTGTGACCGCGGAGAGGTTCGAATTGAAGATTCGCACGCGATTCCGCAGCGAAGCTTAGCCGCTGGTGCTCGACCTTCCTCATGAGCCTCTTCTCTTCCGCGCCGCCACGCGTGGAAGGTACCAGAAGTCGCACGTGGTACTCCGGACATTGTCGGTCCACGAGAGGCCGCTACTGCACCACAGACGTAATCTCGGCTACACCGACGGCCGAGCACTGGACGGTCGGACTGATCCCCATCCGCGGCGCACGCCTCTGTGATAACCGTGTGCAACGTGCGCGATGGTCGCCGGGTGTGGAGCGAAAGCCCGTGGAGAGGCCAGTACACGTGCCTCGAGCGCTGCGGCAGGCCGGAACGATGAGCGGTGCAACAGCGCCGCTCGGTACGTCCATCCCCGCCCTCTCGGCATGGATCGACCGCCGCCGCATGCCGAAGTCGTCTGTGTTCGTGTTCGCTCGAAGGGGCCGACGAAGGAATGCCCTCAGGTGCCCCTTCGTAGGACGCGGACCATGATGCGTGCCCCCACGAGAACAGATCCGGATGGCGACTGGCAGATCGCCGACCGCATCAAACATCTTCGCCTGTGGGGCGGTGATGGTGAGCTTGAGCTACCCGATGAGCCGTTGGCCGAGCGGATCACTGGTAGATGGCAGGCTTTCGTCCTGCCACTGACATGGTCACGGACTTCCTCGTCCCTTTCCGGTCCGAGATCAGAGGGTTGCGATAGCGTTTGGGGGTGCCGAAGCCCGACGTGTCAGCGCGATCGACCGCGCACGACGACCTGAAATTGGCGGCGCTCACGCGCGATGATGTCGCCAAGCGTCTCGGTGTCAGCATCTCGACCGTGCGGCGGCTCGAAGGCACGAGGCTGCACCCGCTGATCGACGACAAGAGCGTGCGTCGCTTCAAGGCATCCGACGTCGAGCGACTCGCCAAGGAGCTGGAAGCGGAGCAGCGCCCGCCGCGCAACGCGCAGCAAGCCGTGGTGCGCGCGGCGGAGATCCCGAAGGGCGAGCTCGCGGCCCTCGTGTTCGAACGCCTTGAGCAGCGCCACTCGCTTTCCGAGATCGTGATCGCGCTGCGCGTCCCACCCGAGGATGTGCGCGACCTCTACCACACGTGGCTCGTCGGCCTGTGGGCGGGCGAGCTTCGCCGCCAGGAGCCGGCGCTTCCCGCGCGGCACAACGATCAGGACGCGATCCGCGAGGTCACCCCCACCCAACTCGCGCAGCTGCTAGCGGCGCTGCCCGCGAAGCAGTCGACGCGGATCAGCCTCGCGCGCGTGGTCGGCGAGATTGTGATCCCCGAGAGCACCGATAAGGACGCGAACTTCGTCGAGTACCGCAACCTCTCGGAGCTGGGCGGCTTCGCCGTGTCGGGCCCGATCACAGTCGCGGACGTCATGGCGCGCGTCGGCGACGGCGAGTACCGTGTCAGCGCGTACGGCTTCGATCCACCAGGCCTGCGCTGGGAGGTGTTCGTGCACTTGGGCGGCGAGGTGTCGTGACCCGCAAGAAGGCAGGCATCGTCCGAGCAGCGACGGGCTACGACGCCGTGCTCGTGGACGTCGTGGCGTTGATCGACGCGGGCCGGCGCGCGTCCATACGCACGTCGAACGCGATCATGACCGCGACCTACTGGAGCGTCGGGCGTCGCATCGTCGAGGAAGAGCAGCACGGCCACGCTCGCGCCGAGTACGGAGAGGAGCTGATCTCAAAGCTCTCGGCCGACCTCGAGGCCCGGTTCGGACGTGGGTACAGCCGACCGAACCTGTTCAAGATGCGAGCCTTCTATCTTGGGCACCGTGACATTCTCTCGACAGCGTCGAGACAATCGCCGGCCATCGCCGACTCCGAGAAAGTCTCGACAGTGTCGAGACAATTCCTCGAGCCCGAGGCGATGGCCCTCGTCGCGAGCCAGTTGCGATTGCCGTGGTCCTGCTATGTGCGGCTGCTCTCGGTTCGCAATCCCGAGGCGCAGCGGTTCTACGAGGCAGAGGCGCTCCGCGGCGGTTGGACCGTTCGCCAGCTCGATCGGGCAGATCGGCAGCCAGTTCTACGAACGCACGGCGCTCTCGAAGAACAAGGCAGCGATGCTGCGCAAGGGCCAGCAGCAGACGCCCGACGACGTGATGAAGCCCGAGGAGGAGATCAAGGACCCCTTCTTCTTCGAGTTCCTGAACCTCAAGGACGAGTACTCCGAGAGTGACCTCGAAGCCGCGCTCATCGCCAAGCTGGAGACCTTCCTCCTCGAGCTCGGCGGTGACTTCACGTTCGTCGGTCGCCAGCGTCGGCTGCGGGTCGGCAACGCCTGGTACAAGATCGATCTGCTGTTCTTCCACCGGCGACTCCGCTGCCTCGTCATCATCGATCTGAAGCTCGACGAGCTATCGCACGCCGACGCCGGCCAGATGCACCTCTACCTGAACTACGCACGCGAACACTGGATGGTCGAGGGTGAGAACCCGCCGGTCGGGCTGATCCTCTGCGCCGAGAAAGACAGCGCCGTCGCCCACTACGCCCTCGAAGGCCTCCCGAACAAGGTGCTGGCCGCCGAGTACCGCACCGTGCTGCCGAAGGAGCCGGTCCTCGTCGCCGAGATCGAGAAGACGATCCACGCCATCGAGACGCGCCGCGCCGGGAACCCCAAGGCGACAAGGACAAAGCGGCGGTAGTCCCGTTCCTACTCCGTCATCGAGGCAGGGCGTTCACGCGTCCGTCGTGTAGGAGCGTAGAGGAGGGCAGGAGCTGGCTCAGCTGAAGCTGCTCGGTCGTTTCGGACCGACCCGGAATCAGGCGGTAGCGGTTCGAGGTAGTCGCATCAGGACGCCACTATCTCGAAGGTCAATTGATATGGATCGAGGCTGTGCAACCGGCACGATGCGACGACGCTGAAGATCGCGGCGGCGGCCTCGGCGTGCGTGTCGCTGCCGTAGAACATCCAGTTCTTGCGGCCGACGACGATCTTCCGCAGCGCGTGCTCGGACCGCGTGTTGTCGAGAGGCAGCGAGGGATCGTCGAGGACCCGCAACAGCTCGGCTTCCTGGTTCACGGCGTAGCCGAGCGCCTTCGTCGCGAGGTTGCGGCCGGCCGTGGTCGATTGCTCGGCGCGCGCCCACTCGAAGAACGATGTCATCAACGGGCGTACGTGCTGATTGCGGAGCGCGCCGCGTTCGGCCGGCGGCGCCCGCCGGACAGCGTGGTCCGCGGCGTAGATCGCGCGTGCGCGCAGCAGGCCTTGAAGGCCGACCGGGCAGCGGCAGATCGCGGCCTCGAAGAAGTAGCGCCTGCAGTGCGCCCAACACCCGACAAGCTTCACACCGTCGTCGGAGTCTTTCGGACGGCCGTGCTCGAGCACGTCATACCGCTGCTCGCGTCCGCTTGAAGGTAGCCTCGAAAGCCGCCGAACAGTTCCTTCACGAGCTCGCTCGTGTGGCGCTCGGTGTACGCGAACAGGATCGCGTCGCAGTCGACGACCGCCGTGAAGAAGTGCCCCTTCTTGCACGCCTGCGCGCGGCCGTCCTTGAGCTTCGCAGGCTGGACCAGCGCGCCAGTGGCGTCGGTCGAGATCACGTTCGCGTTCGCGATCGCATCGCGCCACATCGCGGCAACGATCGTCGCCCCGAGGATGTTGCCGGCGTGACA
Organism: Deltaproteobacteria bacterium; assembly: GCA_019637375.1. Classification (GTDB taxonomy): domain Bacteria; phylum Myxococcota_A; class Polyangia; order Haliangiales; family Haliangiaceae; genus JABFXX01. The sequence continues at coordinate 114,686 of JAHBVW010000004.1, forward strand.
TAGCGGCTCATCGTGCCGCGATCGTACCGGCGGTGCATGCGGTTGAGCTCGCGGCTGTCGCGCGCCTCGACGAGGCTCTGGACGAGATCCGCTGCACGCGTGAGGGCGACGCGTCGACGTTGGCGCGTTGCCTCGATACCCAGTGCGATCGCGAGGTGCGTCTTGCCGGTGCCGATCGGCCCCGCGAGCAGCACGTTCTCGGCGCGTTCGAGCGAGCCGCCACGCGCGAACTCGCTAACATGCAAGGCCACGTCGACTCGGAAAGGCTGACATGCCGGTTCGACGTACGGGGAATGGCCCTGGATCTATCGCGAGGTCGTCAGGAAGCTCGACGGAATTCGCGTGCGAATCGAAGGCCGTGCCCCGAAACACAACAACACGAAGGTGGGCGCTCAGCAGGCGTTGCTCGAACACATCGAGCGAACGCTGCATCCCGAGCGCGTTCCGCAACCGAAGGAGGTGCCGACGTTCGCAGAGTGGTTCTCTGGAGGGAAAGGTGATCGGGCGCCGCAACAAGCCGACCGAGGTGAAGACCAAGGAGCTCATCTACGAGGGCCATCTCAAGCCCGAGTTCGGTGCGCTCCAGCTCGACGAGATCGGGACTGGTGAGATCGCGGCGTTTCGCGCATCGCTTGTGGAGAAGAAGCTGAGCGAGAAGCACATCAACAACATCCTCGCGGTGCTGTCGAAGGCGCTGAAGTACGCGGTCGACTGCGAGCTGATCTCGAAGTCGCCGAAGATCGGCTTGTACAAGGTCGAGCGTCCCGAGATCGAGCCGTGGGACTTCGAGCAGTACGCTCGAAATTCTCAAGGCGGCGACGAGTGAGGGGCCCGACTGGTACGCGGCCGTGTGCCTCGCTGGCGAGGCGGGGCTGCGCAGCGGCGAAGTGAAGGCGCTGCGCTGGCGCGAGGACGTGGATCTGATCGCGAAGACGATCACGGTGAACCAGCAGACCTGCTACAGCGAGACCACGACACCGAAGGGCCGCACGAGACGGACGATCCCGATGACCGCGACGCTCGAAAAGGCGCTGCGGGCTTTGGAAACGATCCGCGAAGGTTCGTCGTGCGGAACCTGGACGGCAGCGCGAAGACCGATGGCCAGGCGAACGCGGCGATCCTCCGAATCTGCCGGCGCGCCGGGCTACGGCAGAAGCGCTGGCATACGTTTGCGTCACTGCTTCGGAACCCACGCCGCGTTGTTCGGCGTGAACCCGTGGCGCCTGCAGAGCTGGATGGGCCACAAACGGATCGACGAGACGATGATCTACGACGTGGCGGAGACGCATCGGCGAGAGATCCCGGAGGCGGTCCTCGAAGGGGCAACACGGAGCGCGACCCGGACCGCCGTGTGCTCGCGATGCTCAGCGCCCGCGGCGCAAACGTGGCGCAAAACAAAACCGGCGAAGACCAGAGTTCAAAGGTCCTCGCCGGTGGAGATAAGGGGGCGAACCCCTGACTTCTAGAGTGCGATCCTCGAGGTTCTCATCGGCGAGCACCTCGTTGATCTTCGAGCTCGCGTCGTCCCGAAGGCGCTCGAGCTCTGTCTCCCCTCAAATGAAATCGCGTAACCGCAGAGAATAGCGAGTGCGAATCCAAGCCGGTCTGCTACTGGAACACGCAGCTGGTGAGCGAGCCGGTGGCGCCGGAGGTGCCGTTGTTGACGACGGAGAAGCCGCCGCTGCCGCCGGCACCGCCGCCGCCGCCGGTGATGACGTTGGCCGCGCCGGCCTGGCAGTAGTTCGGGGAGCCGACGCCGGAGGTGAAGATGCCGAAGCTCGAGCCGCCGCAGCCGCCGCCGCCGCCGCCGCCGAAGCCGCCGCTGCCGCCGTTGCCGCCGCGGCCGGCGACGTCGGTGCAGAAGACGGCGGGGACGCCGGTGGTGCCGCCCGCGCCGCCGGCACCGCCGATGCCGCCGTTGCCGCCGGCACCGCCGCCGCCGCCCGCGCCGCCGTCGCGGTCCGTGCCCACCGTCGGGGTCGCGCCGCATCCCGTGCGCGCGCCCGCGCCGCCCTGCGCGACGTCGATCGTCGCCGACGGCTCGATCGTGATCGTGCCGGTCGCGAAGATCGCGATCGGCCGGCTGCCCTCGGCGCGCAGCGTGGTCGCCGAGGTGAGCGTCACGTTGGCCGCGAGGATCGCCTGGACCTCGCCCGACGGCGTCTGCAGCGTCGCCGACGTCACGAGCACCTGCATGTCGCCCGTCGGGATCTTCGCGGTCAGCGTCCCGCTGTTGGTGTCGAACACGAGCTTGCCCTGCAGCGTGAGGTCGCCGCTCGGCACGAGCAGGCACGTGTCGACCTGCGTCGAGTAGCTCGCACACGCGGCGGGACCGTCGGCGTCCGCGCCGGGCGCGCCGTCGGGCGACACGCCGTCCTGGCGCGTGAACGAACATCCCGCGGCCAGGCAGCCGAACAGCGCAAGCCACCGCATCGCTGACGAGTATGCCAAACCGCCGTCCGCGAGCGGTTGCGAAAAGCGCATCACGGGGTCAGGACGAGCTTGCCCTTGACCTGACGCTGCTCCAGTTTCGCCAACGCCTCGGTAGCTCCTGTAAACGGCATCACGGCATCGATGTGGGGTGACAGCTTGCCCTCGGCGACCCACGCGAAGATGCGCTCGGCGTGCTCGCGGTTCCGCGCCGGCTCGCGCGCCGCGAACGAGCCCCAGAACACCCCGACGATCTGACAGCCCTTCAGCAGCACGAGGTTGAGCGGGATCTTCGGGATGTCGCCGCTCGCGAACCCGACCACGAGGTAGCGACCGTTCCACGCGGTGCCGCGCAGCGCGGGCTCGGCGTACGCACCGCCGACGGGGTCGTACACGACGTCGACGCCGTTGCCCGAGGTCAGCGCCTTGATGCGATCGCGCAGATCCTCGCGCGCGTAGTCGATGCCCTCCGCCGCGCCGTGCGCGCGGGTGAGGGCGAGCTTGTCGGGGCTCGAGGCGGCGGCGATCACGCGCGCCCCGAGGAGCGCGCCGAGCTCGCACGCCGCGAGGCCGACGCCGCCGGCCGCGCCGAGGACGAGCAGCGTCTCGCCGGCGCGCAGCTGCGCCCGGTCGACGAGCGCGTGGTACGTCGTCGCGTACGTGAGCAGGGTCGCCGCGCCGACGGTGAAGTCGACGCCGTCGGGGAGCCGGGTGGCCGCGAGCTCCGGCACGCAGATGCGCTCGGCGAACGCGCCGTAGATCACGGTCGTCGCCACGCGATCGCCGACGGCGAGCGACGTCACGCCGCTGCCGACGGCGGACACGACGCCGGCCGCCTCGCCGCCGGGGATGAACGGCAGCGCCGGCTTGAACTGGTACATGCCGCGCGACAGGAGGACGTCGGGGAAGTTGACGCCGGCCGCGCGCACGTCGATGACGACCTGCCCGGCGCCCGGGACCGGATCGGGGACGTCGTCGACGCGGAGGGCGCTGGGACCGGTGAGCTCGTGGACGCGAACGGCGCGCATGTTGGCAGGCTACCAGCACGCGTCGCGCGGATCAGCCGGCGGTCGGATAGGTCCCGAGGATGCGCAGCTCGGTCGTGAGTGGGCGGATGTCGTCGAGCGCCGCCGCGAACGGCGCGCTCGAGGCGTGCCCGAGGACGTCGGCGTAGAAGCGATACGTGAACGGCGCCTCGGGGATCGGGCGCGACTCGAGCTTGGTCAGCGACAGGTTGCGCGCCGCGAGGCGGACGAGCACCTCGCCGAGCGCGCCGGGGCGATCCGCGAGCGCGAGGACGAGCGACGTCTTGGCCGCGACGCCGTCGGCGAGCGGCGCCGGGCGCGGCGCGATCTCGACGAAGCGCGTCGCATTCCCCGCCGACGACTGGATGCCGCGCGCGAGGATCTCGAGCCCGTACGCCGCCGCGGCGGCGCTCGACGCGATCGCCGCGAGTGTGCGGTCCCCGACGGCGGCGACGCGGCGCGCCGACCCGGCCGTGTCGATCTCGGGGCGCGCGACGAGGTGCGCGTGGCGCGCGAAGAAGTCGTGGCACTGCGCGAGCGCCTGCGGATGCGAGATCACGACGCGCAGCTCGTCGAGCCGCACGCCCGGCAGCGCGAGCAGGCAGTGCTCGATCGCCGAGATGACCTCGCCGGTGATGTGCAGCGTGCCCGGCGCGAGCAGGTCGTAGACCTCGTTGATGCTACCCGCCGTCGTGTTCTCGATCGGCAGGAGCGCGAGGTCGGCGGCGCCCGCCGAGACGGCGTCGGCGGCCGCGCGGAACGAGTCGTGCCCGGCGAGCAGCGCCCCTCCCGCGCGGCCGGCGTAGCGGCGCTGCGCGGCGAGGTGGCTGTAGCTGCCCTCGACGCCCTGGTAGGCGACGCGCAGCGGCACGTCGGCGCGCTCGCGCACGGCCTGCTCCTGCCGCGCGACCGACATGTCCATCACGATCCGGTACATGCGCTCGATCTGGTGCGGATCGGCGCCCTGGGCGACGGCGATCGCGCGCAGCCTCCCGATCAGCGCCTCCTCGCGCTCGCGGTCGCGGAACGGGCTCGCGCTCGCGAGCTTGGCCTCGGCGACACCCTCGACGATGCGCAGGCGCTCGGCGACGAGTGCGATGATCTGGCGGTCGACGGCCTCGATGCGATCGCGCAGCGCCAGGAGATCGGGAGCCGACATGCCGCCACTGTACTAAGCTGGAAGACGTGGCGGATCGCGAGAAGCCGGCCGATACGGAGCTGCTGCCCACCCAGGAGCAAACGGCCGAGCTGCAGTCCGAGCCGCCGGTCGTCGCGCGGCTGATCGTGGAGATCCGCTCGGACGGCTCGCGCACGATCGCGCGCGGGGCGATCGAGGACACGGCGTCCGGACAGCGGACGACCGTCGAGGCCCGCGGAGATTCTCCGATCCAGCTCGCGCTCGCGCTCGCTCGGTCGATCACGCAGCTGCCGAGGCTCGCGATGCGCTCGGGCGTGCGAGGTCTCCTCGGTCGCCGGCGCGACAAGTAGCGGCGCCTACCAGCGCTTGTTCCACAGGATGTCGATGCCCTTCGAGTAGTCGCCGAAGATCCCTTCGAGCAGCCAGTGGTCGAAGACGAAGTACTGGCCGATGCCCTCGGCCTTGTTCTCGTTCGGCCGCGACCAGTCGAGCTTCGGGCGGACGGCGACGAACGCGCGCGGGCTGAACCACTTGCCGACGGTGCACGACGCGCCCTGCGTCGCGGTCGTCGTGAAGTCGCACTTCAGCACGTCGATCTGGTCGGCGTACGGCAGGCGCTTCTTCAGGCGGCGCCCGACCGCCGACGACAGCACCGAGCTGCCGGCGCCGATGCCGATGTTCTTCGTCGCGTCCTCGCCGCTGTTGGGCTCGCCGCCGACGAAGAACGCGAACAGCTGGCCGTCGGTGTAGTTGCGCGACGTCGACGTGAAGCGCGGCTTCGTCACGCTCACGCGGTCGGTGAACTCGACGAACATGTCGAAGCTGTCGGGGCCGCGGAACGTGTGCTGCATGCGGATGTTGAGCAGCGGGTCGAGCGTGCCGTCGAACGTGACCGCGTCGACGCGGGCCTCGATCTCGTAGTCCTTGCCGAACACGTCGGCGGTGCTGCCGCGCTCGATGCCGATCTTGCCGGTCACGCCGATCGTGTCGCCGACCTCGACGCGCATCCAGTCCGTCGAGATCTTCGCGTTGACCTCGAACTCCTCGACGTGGACCTTGACCTCCGAGAAGTCGATGTCGATGTGCAGCCACGGGTCCTCGGGGATGCGGAAGTTCGCCTGCGGGACGCCCTCGTCGACGAAGAACAGGTCGTCGGGCGCGTCCTCGTCGAGGAGCGTGTCGCCGAACCGGCCGGGGATCGTGACGCGCGCGCCCTTCTGGACGTGCGCGACGCCCGACCAGTAGCCGCCGTCGCCGCGCTTGATCTCGCCGACGATCGTGCCGTCGAGGACGGGCTCGAGCTCGTGGATCGGCGACAGGCGATCGAGGACGAGCGACTTGATCGTGATCTTCGAGAAGTCGCGCGGCGCCGTGGCGGTGAGCGTGGCCTTGCCGCGGTTGAGGTAGCCGGCCGCCGAGAACTTGAAGTCGCCGGTCGGCGAGAGCGTGACGTCGGCGCGCGCGCCCTCCCACAGCGGGTCCGTGTCGGCGCACGCGTCCTCGCCGCGGTGCGGGCAGCCCTGCAGCGTGCCCAGCAGCGTGTGCAGCGGGACCGTCGCCTTGTCGAGGTGGAGCTCGCCGGAGATGTGCCCCGCCGTGTCGAGGCCGCGCACGGTGACGTCGGCGCGCACCGTGCCCGTCGCGGCGGCGTACTCGCCGGGGAGGAACGCGGCGAACGGCGCGAGGTCGAAGTCGCGGATCTTCGCGGTGCCGTGGATCGACGCGAGCTCGGCGCGCCCGCTCGCGGTGACGCGGAGGAAGCCGCCGCCCTCCTCGTCGCCGGTGATCGCGACGGTGCCGGTCGTGCCGTCCCAGTCGGCGACGATCTTCAGCTCCTTGAGCAGGCGGATCGGGCGCAGCGACTTCGACGGTGCCCCCTGGACCTTGCTCGCGATGATCTCGCCGCGGCCGATCGGCGCGCCGAGCCTGCCGGCGATCGTGCCGGTGCCGACGAGCGTGCCGCTCGCGGCGTCCTTGCGGCCGAGCACGGACAGGAGGACCGGCGCGCCGAGCTCGGGGATCGCGAAGTTGCCGCGCAGCGACGCGGAGGCGACCGAGCGCGGGGCGTCGATCCAGCGCTGGAAGACGACCGGCGTCTCGAGGTCGAGGCGCGCGAGGACCGTGCGCTTGTCGTCGGGGATCGGGCTCGACTTGATCGCCGACGGCAGCAGCACCTCGGCGCGGGCGCGCGAGCCATCGGCGTCGGTCTCGGCGTGGACGTGCATGTCGACGGGGCGCGCGAGGAAGCCGCCGCGCACGTTGCGCAGATCGAAGTCGATCTTCGCCGTGGTCGCGCCGGAGACGAGGTTGAGCGCGACGTCGGCGCGGCCCGAGTACGGCACGCCCTCGATGCCGAGCGCGGCGAGGCGCGCCGGCGTGATCTCGACCTTGTCGATCGAGGCGATCAGCTTGTCGAGGACGCCGCGCCCGAGGCGGTTCCACGCCTCGGGGTCGAAGGGGCGCTCCGGGAACGCGAGCTCGGCGGTGATGCTCGCGGTGCCGAGTCCCTCGATGTCGGCGTTCGTGAACGCGCGCACGTTCGAGCCGGCGGGGTGGAACGCGATCTCGCCCTTCGCGTCGCCGAGGACGGTGTGCACGGAGCTGACGCTGAGCGTGCCGGTCGTGTCGACGCCGGCGATCTTGACCTGGCCGTCGACGAAGCCGCCCGTCGGCACCTTCGCGCCGGCGAGGTCGATGCGCAGCGCGGTGAGCTCGGCGGAGTGCACGGCGCTGCGGTCGAGCGCGCGCCACGCATCGACGTCGGTGATGTCGCGCGGGCCGGCGATCTCGAGCGCGACGCGCGCGCCGCCGTAGCTCGGCGTGACGGCGGTGGCCTCGACGGTGACCTTGCTGCCGGCGACCGCGACCGTGGCGTCGCCGTCGATGATCGGCACGCCGCCGCCGACCTCGAGCCCGGCGAGCTTGAACGTGCCCTTGCCGTCGATGCGGCTGCCGCGCTTGACGAGCGCGAGCGAGCCGGAGGCAGTGCCCTTCCACGCGGGATCGATCGCGAGCGCGGGGAGTGCGCGGGCCTCGGCGCGCACCGACAGCGTCGACGTCGGGATCGTGTAGTCGACGTCACCGCCGATCGACGAGCCGCGGCTGTTCTCGGCGAGGCCGCGCACCCGCACGACCTGGTCGCGCCCGACGACGACGCGCCCGCCGCGGCCCGTCCACACGTCGCCGTTCGCGAGCCTCAGGCGGTGCGCGCCGAGGTCGGCGGCGACGAGCGGCTGCGCCGGCGTGCGCCCCGGCACGACGACGGCGTCGGTGATCAAGGTCATGCCCTTCGCGGCGGCCGGGTTCGCCGTGATGCTCGCGAAGATCTTGTTCGTGCAGCCGGGGCCGTCGGCCGCGCGCTCGGTCGGGCGCGGATAGCGCGCGAGGACGCGCCCGCCGTCGCAGTTGTACGCGTCGACGACCGTCGAGCCGAGCGGCACGCGGCCCTGCGCCGCGCCGGCGACGGAGATGTGCGCGCTCGCGAGGACCGCATCCGTGAAGCGCGCCGGATCGACCACGGCGGCGAGGTCCGTGACGTCGAGGCTGGCGATCGAGATGTCGTCGTAGCGGACCTTCGTGCCGCCCGCGGTGCCGCGCACCGTGAGCCTCGGCGACGGCGCGAGGTCGCCGGTGGCCTCGAGGCGCGCGCTCACCTTGCCGGCGACGGCGACGCGCTGCTTCGTGATCTTCGGCAGATCGTCGGCGGAGACGTCGAGCTGCGAGCTCGCGAGACGCACGCGGCCGCCGTCGAGGTCGAGCGCGGCGCGCCCCGCCGCGGACAGGCCGCCGTCGCCGGTCGCGAGGAGCGTGGCGTCGAGGTGCCTGCGCGTCCCGGCGACGGAGATCGTGGCGCTGGCACCGGGCGTGTCGTGCCACGCGCCGCGCGCCTGGATCAGCGCGCGGATCTGCGCGTCCTCGCCGGGCCGCGCCGGCGGTCCGAGCGAGGCGACGGCGAACAGGCTGCCCTTGGCCTGGAAGCGCTTGCGCGACAGCACGGCGGCGTCGACGTCGTCGAGCGACACGACCACCGAGGCGGTGCGCTTCGCGAGGTCGCCGCGCACGAGGCCGTCGATCTTCGCCTTGCCGACGAGGCCCGCGATGTGGAAGCGGTCGCCGTCGGCGACGATCTTCACCTGCACGCCGCGCGGGATGTCGACCTCGGGCGCGAGGCGCGCGAGGTCCTTGCCCTTGCCGGTGATCTCGAGCGTGCCGCGCGGCCGCACGGTGTCGACGAGGAGGTCGCGCCCCTCGAGGCGCACGCCGCCGACGTCGAGCGAGACGCGCGCGATGTCGATCGGGTCGCCGAGCTTGACGGCGAGCGAGCCGGCGAACTCGGCGCTGCGCTGGCGCCACGTGCCGGTGAGGTGGCCGGCGGTCAGCTCCATCGGGTCGCCGGCGCGCCACAGCAGGGAGCCGGTGAGCTGCACGCCGTCGAGGTCGATCGGGCGGCCGCCGTTCGCGACGGCGACGCGCACGTTCTTCACCGCGATGTCGGGGAGCTCGATGCTCCAGCTCGACGGCGACGCGTCGCGCGTCTCCTCGTCGGGTTTCGGTGGCTCGTTCGAGATCGGCGCGCCGGTGATCGCGACGACGACGTCCTCGGCGATCAGGCGCTCGATACGCGCGGTCTTGCCGAACAGCGCGCGCCACGCGAGGCGCAGCTCGACCTTGCCGACGGTGACCATCGGCTTGCCGTCGGCCGTCGCGAGCTCGATGTCGCGCACGACGAGGTCGCCGAACACGCTGCCCTCGAGCGCGCCGACGCGCGCGCCGCCCGGGAACGCGTCGCGCAGCGCCGCCTCGACGCGCTTGCGGATCTGCTCGCGGCCCCAGTCCGTGTGCACCGCGACGACGACGAACACCGCCGCGACGAACACGAGCGCGAGCACGCCGATCACGAACCGCTTGAGCCAGCGCAGCAGCATCAGAACGTCTCGCCGATCCCCAGGTGGAACAGCGTGAAGCGGAACCGGCTCCGGTCGTTCGGGTCCTCGGTGATCGGGATCTCGGGCTCGCCGAGCTCCTTGCGGTTGAGGCGCTGCGCGAAGTCGAGGCGGATCTTGATGCCGGCGACCTTGTAGGACAGGCCCAGGCCGGTGGCGACGTGCAGGTGGAACGGGTCGAGGTCCGACAGGCGCTGGGTGACGTCGCCCGCGTCGACGAACAGCGTCAGGCCGAGCTCGCCGCCGAACAGGGCGCCGACGGGGATGCGCAGCTCGAGGCCGGTCTCGAGCACGGCGGCGCCGCCGACGGTGACCGTGAACAGCGTCGGCTTGGGAGGCTTCGCCGGATCGGGGTCGGGGACGTCGACGATCCGCGAGCGGCTCGGCGACAGCTGCCGCTCCGAGAACCCGCGGTGGTTCTGCGCCCCGCCGGAGAAGTAGCGCTCCGTGATCGGCACCTGGCCGAGGATCGTACCGCCTCGCAGCCGGCCGGCGAGGACGATCGTCTCGGTGAGGGGGTAGTACACGCGGAAGTCGGGGTTGATCTGGAGATAGGTCAGTGCGCTTCCCGCAAGGCGCGTGCCCTCGGAGACGCGCAGGTCGAAGTACAGGCCGCGCCGCGGAGCGAGGCGGTTGTCACGCAGGTCGGCGATCAGGGCCTGCTGGAACGCGCCGTTGCGCTCGAAGCCGTTGTTGCGACGAAACCCGAGCTCGGTGCGCGCGGCGTCGTCGAGGGCATCGGAGAGGTTCGAGAAGGAGAAGTAGTTGAACGTCCAGCCGGCGCGCACCGTGACGCGGCGGGTGAGCGGATAGCTGGCGCCGACGCGCGCGATCGGGCCCGAGGCGGTGTAGGCCTCGACGGCGTTGAGCTCGTAGCCGACGGCGAAGTCGCCGCGCAGGAACGGCAGGAACATGTCGGCGCGCGTGGCGCTGAACAGCGCGCGTGTGCGGAAGATCGCGCTGTCGTCCTGGCCGTCGGTGGGGTTGCGCAACTTCTGCACGGCGACGCGCCCGTCGGCGGCGAGCGTCCACAGCGGGAACCACTCCGGGATGAGCAGCGCGCTGCCGCGCACGCGCCCCTCGTACGTCGCGGTGTCGGCGCCGACGCCGCCGCCGACCTTCGCCTCGTGGCGCGGCGTGAGCCGGACGGTGATCTTCACCGGGATCGAGCTCGCGAGGCGGTCCGTCTTCTCGGGCTCGACGTTCACCGTCGAGAACCGGCCGAGCTCGTACAGCTGCTGCTGCGTGCGCGCGACGGCGCTCGCCGCGTACCAGCCGTGCGAATCCCACGCGATGCGGTTCGCGATCGCGCGGCGCAGGTCCGGGAACGCGTCGACGCCGCGGATCGTGACGTCGCCGAACCGCGCGCGGATGCCCGGCTCGAACGCGTAGCGCACGTTCGCGCGGCGGCGCTCGCGATCCGCGACGACCGACGCATCCATCGCGACGTGCGGGTACCCCGCGTCCTGCACGAGCAGGAGCAGCTTCGTCTTCGCGTCGTCGAACTTCTCGTAGTCGAACGGGTCGCCGTCGCGCAGCTCGACGAGCGCCAGCGCATCCTCGAGCCGCACCTCCGCCGGCAGCCCCGGGAAGCTGTTGCGGTCGATCGACGTCGTCGAGCGCGGCCCCTCGACGACCTGGAAGATCACGCGCTGCTCGCCCGTCGGGTTCTCGACGGTCGACGTCACCTTCACGTCGAAGAAGCCGAGCCTCAGGTACGCGCCGCGGATGCGCCGCGTATCGAGCTCGAGCAGGTACGGGTCGACCGGGTGCCCCGTGCTCTTGGCCTTCTTCAGCGCCAGCCCGTCGAGGAGATCATCCGGCGGCACCGCGCGGTTGCCCTTCACCGCGATCGACGCGAGGTACGTGCTCCCCTTCTTCGCCGTCGCCGCCGGCTTCGGCGCACCCCCGCACCCCGCGACGAGGCGCGCGATCATCGCGAGGATCAGCAGGCGCACGAGCACGCGGCTCGATGCTCCCTTCCGCACCGCGCCCGCGCAAGCAAACGGCACTCCCGGATGACGTATCCGAACCCTTCCGATTCAGCCGGTTACGCACTGTGAACCCGGCGAACCTCGCGGCATGCTCGAGGGGAGCTTGTCTCGACCGCCGGTTAGCCGCCGTCGAGGCCCTTGCGCACGCGCTGGGGGTTCAGGCGCACGGTGTCGACCTCCTGCGCGAACCACGCCTTGATCCAGCCGGGAAGGTGGCCGCCCTTGTTCGCCTCGGTGGCGGGCGTGCCGTCGTAGCCGCGATAGTACTCGACGTAGCACTCGGCGAAGAATTCCTCGGGCGACGACATCGAGTACACCGACGGGGCGACGTCGGCGGTCTTCTGTGGGACCGAGCACAGGTAGCCCAGGTTGCTACCGGTGGTGAACACGCGCCCGTTCACGCCGCGCAGCGGCTGCTTGTACTCGAACATGTGGTCGTCGATCGCCGCCGTCACGAGCGGGGAGTGCGCGTACTTCCTGTCGAGCGCCGGGTGATCGGCGTCGACCATCGACGACACCTTGTTGCCGGTGCGCAGCGCCTGCTTCCATGCGTCGGCGATGCGCTTCGCCTCGCCGCTCGGGATCCTGTCGAACGCGTTCATCTCCTTCGCCCAGTCCTCGACCTGATCGATCCCGTAGACACGCCAGCCGCCCGCGCCGAACACGACGTCGGTGCGGTTGCCGAGCAGCGTGTCGACGGAGTGGCCGACCTCGTGCAGCACCGTGCTCGTGAATCGGTCGAGGTGGTCGACCTTCTTCACCTGGTACTTGTCGCCGAACTGCTTGATCCAGCCGCCGCGCTTGGTGGCCTGCTCGAGCGCGGCGCCCTCGAGGCCGTAGTACTGCTTGACCTCGGCGGCGGTGAGGAGCGGCGTGCGCTCGAACATCTGGTCCTCGCCGGTGATGTCCTGCTTCAGCACGACGTCGGTGCCGTTCCAGAACCCACCGGCGTTGGACATCGCCTTCTCCTTGCGGAAGTGCGCGATGACCTCCTGGTTCACCTGCGCCGGGGGAAGGCGCGCGAGCACGTTCCACAGACGGTGGATCTCGAGCGGCATCGCGAACCCGTCGCCGAGCTTGGCCCCGAAGCGGATCTCGAAGAACGCGGTCAGGTACGTCGCGTCCATCGAGCCGAGGCGAAGCTCGTCGATCGCGCGCGCCTCCATCGGCGTGAGATCACCGCCGCGCGGCAGCGCGTGGATGAACTCGAACGCGAGGTCTCGCTCGGTGTGGAGATACCACCCGAGCTGCTTCAGCGCCTGCGGGTGGTTCCCGACGAGCGCCAGCACCAGGTACGGACGCTCGCTGGCGAGCAACCAGGTGCGTCCCTCGGGCAGGCCGAGCAGGTGCAGCACGTCGATCGCCGGGAACACGTGCTGCGGCGGGACCCGGACCTTGTCGCGCAGCGCGCGCACCTGTGTCGTGTAGTTGCCGGAGAGGAGCTCGACGTGGTCCTGCGGGAAGGCGCGCACGGCGGCGAGGTAGCTCGCGGCGTCGCCGCCGAGCGCGAGCTCGTCGATGGCGTCCCACAGGTGCTTCTTCTTGCGCGCCTCGGCGAGGACCTGGCCACGCGCCGCCGGCGCATCGGTGCGCGCCTGTTCGTCGGCGGTGTAGTACTCGGCGCGGGCACCGGCGTCCTCATCCTCCATCTTCGCGGCGAGCTGCTCGAAGCTCGCCTTGCCCTGCTTCGTCAGGTGCCTGTACAGCGGCAGCTGCTTGTAGAGCCCGGCGTGCTCCTCGAGCAGCGCGGCGGCGCGGTCGCGGACCACCGGGTGCGAGAGCGACGTCAGCACGAGGTCGGCATCGGCACCCTCGAGAAGCCAGCCGAGGAGCTCGCCGTGCGTGAGTGCGGCGTTGAGCGCGGCCGGATCGCGCAGCGTCGGGAACACGAGGAATGGGCTCGTCCCCGGGACCATCCGGCGCGCCCGGCGCACCAGGTCCTCGCGCGCGAGCGCCAACGCCTCCTCGCCGGGCGAGCGGGTGCGCAGATAGCTCAGCAGCGCCGGGTGCATGCCGATCGGCATCCCGAGCAGCTGCACGATCGTGGGAGCCAGCAAGAAGATCGCGCGCTCGAGCAGGTCCTCGTCCGCGAGCTTGTCGATCACCTCCGCGACGCGCGGCGGCGACGCGAGCAGGTCGTGCCGCTCCTTCGGCGACATGTCCGCGATGCGCGACACCAGCTCGTGCGGCGGGATCTTCTCGCTCGAGGCGGCGAGCTGCTCGCGCGCGACGGCACCGGTGCCGTGCACTGCGCCGTCGCTCGGGCTCGCCACGTTGCGTTCTCCGTCGACGACGAGCGCGCGCTGATGGAGCAGGTTCTCGGTGACGTGCTTCGCCGCGGCGGCGTCCTTGCAGTTGAGCGACAGCCTCAGCAGCAGCTTCTCCTCCGACGTGCGCGTCAGCTGCTCGACCCACGCAAACCCGCGCTCGCGCCCGACGAGGTCGCAGCTCTTCTGGAAGCCATGCTCGCCGCCGACGGCGAGCCACAAGAGGGTCGCCGGCTCCTTGTCCTCGTACGCCCAGTGCCGCAGCGCCTCGTCGCCGATGACATGTACATGGGCAGTGAGCTGCTCGTCGTTGTGGATCAGGCTGCGCAACGGGAAGCCGCGCCCGAGTCCTTGCCGCGCGGCGGCGCGCAGCTTGTCGTCCTTGAGGATCGCGAGTCGGTCCGTCACAGCCCACTCCGTGAAGAGCACCGCCTGGACCACCTCCGGCGCCCGCTTGTCGGCGAGGAGAGGGAGCGCCAATCTGGGCTCGAGAAGCGTCGTCATCGCGTACTGCAGGATCGTCGACGCGCTCTCGCCAGCGAGACGGCGCACCGCATCACTGTCGAGATCGCGAGGCCACTCGCTGCGCGCGGCGGCGTCGAGCAACGCGTGTGGCTTCGCGTCGCGCGTGGCGAGCCGGGCCTTGAGCTCGGTGTGCGCCCCGGGCCGGGCCGCCTCGAACTCGGCGCCGGTGCGGTGGTTCGCGACCTTCGTGTCGATCTTCGTCTGGACGTCCTCGGGTGCCGACGCGCGGAACAGCGTCAGGTTCGTGCCGATCCTTGGACTGCTGCCGATCGCGATCTCATCGATCCACGTCCATATCTTGAGCTTGGCGACCGTTTCCACGAGTCCGGCACTCGGGGAGCGAAGCAGTTGCATCGCAGCGACCGCCGGTGTGGTCGTCTGGAGGTACCACTTCACGAGCTCCGGGACGGTGTGGATCGTCTCGGGCAGCTCCGCCAGCTGTGGCAACGCGAAGGCAAGTGGCCCTGGTAGGTGATCGCGGAGCTTCTTGACGAGGGGCGGGTTGTCGCCGAGCTCGACGAGCTCCTGCGTGGTGAGGCTGCGAAGAAACGCTCGCAGCGCATCGTCGGTCACGGGAGGTTTGGCCCGCAGGGCGTCGTCGACGACGAAGTGCAACTGGAAGTGCAACGCTTGGCCGACCTCGAGCACCAGCGGGCCCGGCAGGCGCTTCGCGAGCTCGGGAAAACGGGGCGTGAGCTGCTTCTTGCGAAGGACGTCGAGTCGCGAGATCAGCGTCGGAATGTCCCCGGCGACGCCCTTGCCAGACTTGATGAAGTCGTCGATCGCGACGAACGCCTCGTCGGGGCGATCGGCGGTGACGTTCGCATCGAGCCGCTCGCGCTGGGCACCGTCGTGGACGACGGCCGGCTGCCTGTCGGGGACGGCGTGATCCGTCATGGGGGAGACGTCATCCGGACGTGGTGATACGCCCCAGCCTCGTCGCGAAAGTTCCTCCCGGGGACGAAGATCTCGACGGTGTGCTTGTTGATCGTGCGGATCTCGAGCTGCTTCGGGGCCTCTCGACCGCCGTCGGTGACGAGCACCGCCTTCCAGCGCCGTGTGCGATCGAAGTCGTCTGGGATGACGACCGTGACCACGGCGCCGCCATCACCCTGGACGGCACCGATGATCCGCGCGACGAACGATTGCGGCGCGCCGGGGCGTGGTGGGTTGCAAGCGACGCCGGTCGGTCCCTTCGAATTGCAGGGGTTCCAGTTCGACGTGTACGTGCGCTCGTCGAGGGCGGGTGCGGCGTCGGGTGGGGACGTTGGGGGGCGCGCGACGACCTCGCCCGCGTCGGGCGGGGTCCACGGGACGGTGCCGAAGGGTTCGGCCGCGTCGGCGACGACGACGGCGGAGCCGGTGATTTGGCCGGGTGGGTTGGAAGGGGCCGGAGCGCCGCTGCAACCCGCGACCACCAGCACCCACGGACTCGCGAACTTCCGACGCCGCACGCGTCGACGATATCACCGTGGCGGGTCGGGCGCCGGTCGATACCGCGGACCGAGGAGGCGGTGCAGCGCCACGTAGCGCCCGCCGAACAGCTCGGGGAAGCGCGGCGGAAGGCGCATGTCGGCGTGGGCAGCGTCGACGGCCGCCGCCGGGATCGTGAATGGTTCGCGGCCGGCGGGCTCGAACACCAACGCACCGCCGGTGACGCGCTCGACGACGAGCGGCGTCGCCGCGAGGGATGGGTCGCGCTCGATCGCGCGCAGCTTCAGGCACTCGACGACGGCGTCGTCGAGCGCGGCGGCCCACACGACGAGCTTCTCGCGCAGCTCCTCGTACCCGAACACGAGCCGCACGCGCATGCCCTCGGCGAGCTCGGCCGCCGCGGGCGCGCCGGTGAACGCGCGCTCGAACAGCGCGCCGGTCGCGACCTCGAGCTCGGGCCAGATCGGCCGCTCCTCCTCCAGGGAGACCTGGATCCACTGCCTGCGATCGACGTCGGTGTAGACGACGCCGCGCCGCGCGCGAAACACCTCGCCGCACGCGCAGGTCGCCCGGTGGAACGAGCGCTCGAGCACCTGCGCGCGGACCTCCGGTGCACGCGCGACGTGGGCGCAGTACGCCAGCTTCGCACGCACCTCGCGCCCGCACGCGGGACATGGGACCAGCTCCTCGAACCACGTCGACATCACAGGCCCCCGTGCACGACCATGCCCATCGCGGCGTACTCGAGCATCGCCGCATGCTCGAGGTGCTGCATGCTGATCGGCTGGTCGTCACCAGCGGCGAGGTACGCCGCGCGCAACACGGCGTTGCGGATGTAGCCGCCCGTCATCTCGTACCGCTGTGCGAGCGCCCGGAAGTCGAGGTTCGCCGCGACCTGCGCCTGCGCCGGCAGCATCGCGCGCCACAGCCGCGTGCGCTCGGCGAGCTCGGGGACCGGGAACTGGATGCGGAACGCCAGCCGGCGACGGAACGCCTCGTCGACGGAGGACTCGAGGTTCGTCGTCAGGATCGTGATGCCGTCGAACGTCTCCATGCGCTGAAGGAGGTAGTTGACCTCGAGGTTCGCGTAGCGGTCGTTGCTCGACTTGACCTCGGTTCGCCTGGCGAACAACGAGTCGGCCTCGTCGAACAGCAGCACGGCGTGGCCCGAGGCGGCGGCGTCGAACAGGCGCGCGAGGTTCTTCTCCGTCTCGCCGACCCACTTCGAGACCATGCGCGAGACGTCGATCTGGTACAGGTCGAGCTCGAGCTCGGCGGCGATCAACCCCGCGACCATCGTCTTGCCGGTGCCGGGTGGCCCGGAGAAGAGGGCCGATACGCCGACGCCCTTGCCGACCTTGCGGTGGAAGCCCCACTCGTCGAGCACGCGCCGGCGGTGGCGGATGCGCGTCATCATCTCGTGCAGCTCGGTCATGAGGTCGCCCGGGAGCACCAGGTCTGTCCACGACTGCCGCCAGTCGACGAGCTGGCCCATCGTCGCGAGCTCGGCGTCGAGCTCGCCGCGCACGCCGGCGCGGACATCGGCGAGCTCGACGGTGACCTCGGGACCGCGGATGCGCGCACGATCGCGTGCCGTGCGCGCCGCGGCCTCGATCACGCCGCCCGTGATGCGAAAGCGCTCGGCGGCGCGCGTGGCGAGCTCGCCGTCGCCGAGGACGCGCCGCCACAGCGTCTCGCGCTCCGTCTCCGACGGCACGCCGAGCTCGGCGACGATCGCCGAGCGCACGGCGCCCGGCGGCCACACGGCGCGCTCGGAGGTGATCGCGAGCGGCCCGCGATGGGTGGCGAGGACGTTCGCGACGATCATCACGGCACCGTCGGCGAGCGCGTGCAGGTCGCGGATCACGAGGGCGGCACCAAAGATCATCGCATCGCGCGCGAGCGACTCGAGCGCCGCGGCGAGCGGCGCGGCGTCGGAGGGAAGCGCCGATGCGCGCACCAGGAGCGCCGGTGCACCGAGCGACCGCGTCGCCGCGAGTGCGAGCGCCGTCTTGCCCGCACCGCGTGGACCGACGACGAACGGGATGCGGAGTTGCGCGAGCGCTTCCTCGACGAGCGTACGCGTGCGCGGATCGACGAGCAGGTGATCGCCGGCCGGCGGCTGCTCGACGAGCGTCGCGCACGCCGCGAGCTCCGCATCGAGCCGGACGCGCCCCATCGCGAGCTCGAGCACGCGCGGTGCGACGCGCACGCTGCGGGCGAGCCACGGCAGCTCGCGGTCCCCGAGCACGGCGAGCCGGTGGCGGAACAGCCGGCCGTCGGGCGCGAGCTCGACCACCGCATCGGCGCGCGTACGGGCGGTGTAGGCGAGCGCCTCGACGAGCTCGAGTGTGGGAGCCGCCGCGCGGTGCTCGAGGAACCGGCGCGCCGACGCCGACACCTCGAGCGCGCACGCGAGCTCGAGCACGCGGCGCTCGGTCGCCGACAGGCCGAGCGCGGCGCACGCGGCGACCAGCGGCAACCGTTCGGCCGGTGTCGCGGCGACGCGCGCCGCGATCAGCTCGTCGCGCCGCGCGATCTCGACGTCGCGCTCCGCGAGCGCCCGCAGCGCTGCCTCGTCGGAGGTCGCCGCCGGAGTCGCGCGACGCTCGAGCCGCAGCTCGACGAGCTCGATCACGTCGTCGAGGTGGTCGCGCGCCTGTGCGTACTCGCGGAGCCTCATGGCGGCGGGCGTGGGGCGATGGGGCGTTGCTTCTGGGGGCCCTGGGGTTTCTTGACGTCGAGGTCCCGGAAGAGGAGGCCGGGGGCGGCGATCGAGGTGAGGGTGCGGCCCTGGTAGGTGATGACGGTGGGGGTGGCGCCGAGGGCGAGGAGGTCCTTGAGGCTCTTCATGGGGACGGTGCCGAAGGAGGCGCCTCGCACGAGCTCCTGGCGGCCGTCGAGGTAGATGCGGCGGAGAAGTGCGGGGCGAGGAAGGGAGAGGTCCTCACCGGGGTTGGTGATGTCGCCGCGGTAGCGGCGCTGCTCGAGGCGCTCGACGGCGAGGTAGTAGGTGAGGCCCTGCTCGCGCGCGGCGGAGGCGGCGCGGCGGCGGAGGTCGGCGTCGGAGACGCCGGCGCTCGAGGACAGGAGGAGGTTCGCGGGGGCGGCGCGCACGGCGCCGTGGGCGGTCCAGCTGCCGTGGCCGTTGGAGTGCGTGTAGCCGGCGCGCGGCGCGCGCGACATCAGAAAGCGCTTGAACATGCCGTTCTCGACGAGCGTGACCTTCTGCGTGGGGACGCCCTCGTCGTCGAACTTGCCGCCGCCGACGAGCGGCGCCTTGCCGAGGCGATCGATCGTCGGGTCGTCGACGAGCGTGGTGCCGGGCGGGAGGATGCGGCGATCGACCTTGCCGACGAGCGCGCTCTCGATACCGCGCCCGCCCGGGCGATCGCTCTTGGGCGCGGGTGTGCCGCCGAGCTCGTCGGCGAGCAGCGCGCGCACGACGTCGCCGGCCGCGGTGCCGGTGAACAGCACGGGCCCGTCGTAGTCGGCGATCACCGGCGCCTTGCGCAGCGCCGACAGCTCCTTCGACAGCTTCTCGGCCTGCGCGATCAGCTCGGCCTCGGGCGGCAGCTGGTCGAACGCGTGCGCCCAGATCGTGGCCGTCGCGTGCAGCGGCATGCCGTCGTCGGCCTGCGCGTGGCACTCGAGGTCGAGGCGGGCATACGAGCCGGTCTCGACGGAGCTCGCGCCCTCGCTCGACACGAAGTAGTGCTTGCCCGCGAGGCCCGAGATCGTCGCCGTGCCCTCGTGGACGTCGGGGTTGGCGCGGAAGACGGCCGACAGCTTCTTCGCGAGCGCCTCGAGGCGCTTCATGTCCGGCGGCGGCAGCGCCCGCTCGTCGGTGATCTTCGACGGCACCTCCTTCGTGAACGACGGCGGCTCGTCGGGGCTGCGCGTCTCGGCCTTCGCGACGGCCCGCTTGCGCCCGAGCGTCTCGACGGCGCGCTTGTAGCTGCGGTCGGTCGCGAGCCACAGCTCGCGCCGCACGAGGTCGTAGTCGTCCTCGGCGGGCAGCGCGACGGAGGCACGCTCCGCGTCGACGACGTTGGAGTTGTCGAAGTCGTAGTCGCCGACGCGCAGGTCGAGGTACACGCTGCGCGCCGGCGCGCTCTGCGACGTCGCCAGCGCGCCGAGCGCCGCGGTGACGTAGGTGCGCGTCGCGTCGTACAGGCTGTACGACAAGAAGTACGGCTTGCCGAACCCGCCCATCTCGAGCTTGTCCATCGAGCGCGCGAGCTCGTCGCGCAGGGCACGCGCGACGGGCGAGTCGGCGTACGGCGCGGCGCGCGCACCGTCGGTGATGCATGCGAACGCGGCGGCGAAGAGCAGGCGCTTCACGTGCCACCTCCCGACGGCGGCGGCGGCAGGATCGGCGGGCGGTCCTGGCTCTTGCGCTTGCGCGCGAGCTCGAGCCGCGACACGAGCAGGCTCGGGCTCGACGCCGACACGGGCACGTACCCCGACTCGGCGCCGCAGTAGCCGTTGAACGTGGCGACGTCGTCGCCGGCCGCGAGGATCGACGACAGCGCGCCGAGCGGCGTGCCCTCGAGGTCCGCGCCGCGCACGAGCTCCTCGCGCCCGTCGGGGTAGAGGCGGACCACCATCACCGGGAGCAGCTTGAACGACTGCGGCTCGAAGCGCGTCGTCATCGTGAAGCCGCCGTCGAGCTCGCGCAGGATCAGGCCGAACGGCTTGCCCTGCTTCGCGGCCTCCTCGAGGAGCTTCGCGCGCAGCGCCTCGCGCGGCATCGTGCGCGACGGCGCGACGACCAGGTTGCCCTGCCGCGGCACGACGGACATCCCCTCCTGGCGGCGGCCGTGACCGTTCGAGCGCGTGAAGCCGCGCGTCGGCGAGCGCCCGAGCAGGAACGTCCGCAGCACGCCGCTCTCGACGAGGCTCGCCTTCTGCCCGGCGACGCCCTCGTTGTCGAAGCGGAAGAAGCCGTTGAGCTCGACGCCGTTGATCGTCGCGATCGACGGATCGTCGTACACGTCCATGAAGTCCGGCATGATCGGCTGGCCGACCTTCTTCGCGAACGTCTGGCCCTCGTTCTCCGACTTCTGGCGGTGGCCCTCGATGCGGTGGCCGAACACCTCGTGGAAGAACACGCCCGCCGCGCGCCCCTCGAGGATCGCGGGGCCGATGTACGGCTCGGCGACCGGCGCTCGGCGCAGCGCGATCAGGTCGCGGATGACCGCGTCGACCTTCGCGCGGATCTGCGCGTCGGTCGGCATGCGCTCGACGGCGCCCGCGTCCATCGACTCGAAGCGGTGCAGCTCCATGCCGTCGTCGGCCTTCGCGGTCGCCGCGATCGAGATGCGGAGGTGCACCTCCGGCGTCTGGTAGCGCGTGCCCTCGGTGTTCGTGTAGTAGTGCGTCTCCACGCTCGCCGACAGCGACACGCTCCCGGTCACGATCTCCGGGTGACCGCGGAACGCCGACGACGCCGCGCGCAGCCGCGCCTCCCACGCCGCGCGGTCGATCGCGATCGCCGCCGGCGGCTCCAAGTACTGGCTCGGGGTCTCGCGCGAGAAGTCGTCGGAGGTGTCCTCGGCGTCGACCTTGACCTTCGCGTTCGCCTGCACCTTCGTGAGCTGCTCGGCGGCGCGCTTGTAGGCCTCGTCGGTGCGCAGCCACAGGATCGAGCGGAGCGCGTACGCATCGTCCTCGGTCGGCAGCGACGCGGACGTCGAGTTGCGGCCGGCGCCCACCGAGCGATCGCGCGGCGCGTGCGTGTTGTCGAGCTTGTGATCGCCGACGCGCACCTCGATGTCGACCATGCGCGACCGCGAATCCGACGACGCGCGCAGCGTGCCGAACGCGGCCGTGATGTTCACGCGCCGCGCGTCGCTGACCTCGTACGCCGCGAAGTACGGCGGATCGGAGTGCCTGGTCAGCTCGCCCATCGAGCGCGCGAGCTCCGCGGTCATGACCTCGAGGATCGGCTCCGGCGGCGCCGTGCCGAGCGGCGCCGGCCGGACCGCGTCGATGCGCGCCGGCGAGGCCGGCGGAGCGGCCGGCTCCGCGTGCGCCGGCACCGCGCCGGGTCGCTTCTCCGCCGGCGCCCCACCCTTCTGCGAGACACAGCTCATCGCGAACGCAGCCAGGACCAGTCGTTTCACGTCGAACCCCCGCTGCATCGTAGCAACGATCGCGTTGTCAACGTGACAACAGCGCCGGACGGCCCGGACGCGGCGCGCAGCCGGGCTCGCCGACCCGGACGAGCAGCTCGCACACGCGCTGGCGCCCGAACGCGCGCGGATCGGCGGCGTAGGCGCGCAGGCGCGGGAGGAGCGCCCGCCAGCAGGCGCTCGCGAGCTCGAGCCCGTCGACGGAGCCGAGGTTCTCCATCGCCGCGTTCGCGACGTCGCGGTCGCCGCACACGCTCTCGGCGTGCGCCTCGCGCCGGAACAGCTGCAGCGCCGCATCGAGGACGCCGTGCCGGTGCGCGAGCTTGCCGAGCGCGAGCGTCGTCGCGGCCGACCGGTGGCGCTCGACGTAGGAGTTGAGGTGCGCGCCGCACGCTGCCTCCGCGAGGCACCGGTCGAACGCGGGCAGCGCGAGGTCGTCGCGGACCGCGAGGTACGGCGCCGCCGCCAGCAGCTGCGGGAACGTCTTCTCGTAGCTCTCCTGCAGGTCGAGGCGCAGCTCGAGCGGCGTCTCGGCGAGCAGGCCGGCGGTCGCCGCCGCGGCCGCCGCGAGCCAGCGTTCGTCGCGGTGCTCCGGCGCGACGTCGGCGAGGTGCTCGACGGCCTCGCGGTGGCCGCGCTGCCGTGCGAGCGCCTCGAGGTCGTCGACGGTGTACCTGCGCGGCGCATCCGGCGCCGGCGGCGTCGCCGCGACCGGTGCCGCCGGCGTGCCGCCGCCGCGCATCGCCGCGTAGAGGAGCGCCGCCGCGGCCGCCGCGCCGAGCATCACGAACGCGATCGACTTCCCGGAGGTCACCGCGGTCACCGCGTCCCGGCCTGGAAGCGGGTCACGACATCCAGCATCCACATCCGGAAGAACGCGGGTTCCTCGAGGACCTGGTCGACGGTGAGCTGTTGCGGCGGTGACGACAGCTGCGCGAGCCGCTCGAGGATGCGACGCCGGTCCGCGGGGGCCGCGAGCTCGGCGAGGCTCGCGACGGTGATCGCCTCGGCGGGCCCTGCCGCGGCGAGCACCTCGTCGACACCCTGCTCCGGATCGCGCTCCCATGCGCCGCACGCCGCGACGAGCCGCGGGTTCGAATCCTCGACGAGCGGCAGCCCCGGGCGCCGCCCGGGCAGCAGGTTCGCGCGCATGCCGGCGTACACGACGACGACGTGGCCGGCGCCACTGCCGCCACTACCGGGCGACGCGAGCTCGACCTTGCCGCTCTGCACGACGATCGATCCGGAGCCGTCGGGCCGGATCTCGAGCGTGTACTCGCAGCCGAGGTCGGTGACGTGCGCGCTCGGCGTCCCGACGGCGAACAGCCGCGGCGGCGCGATCACGCGCGCGTGCATGCGGCCGCGCTCGAGGTACAGCTCGTGCCGCTCGACGCTCGTGCGGTCGAGGCGCACCCGCGTGCCGGCGAACAGCTTCGCCACGCCGATGTCCGCGATCGCGAGCTCGGCCTCGCTCGCGAGCGTGTCGAGCGTGCCCTTCACCGGCAGCGTGCCCCGCGCGACGCTGCGGTCGTTGCACGCGACGCTGCCGGCGGCGGTGAACGCGAAGCCCTCGCCGCCCGCGCACGGGTTCGGGCGCACGATCGCACCGATGCGCTCGTCCGCCCGCGGCCACACGAGGACCAGCGTCACGGCGGCGGCGGCGACGGCCAAGACGGCGGCGGCCCCGAGGATCCGGCGTCCGCGCCCGCGGCGCAGCCGGACCTCGTCGAGCGGCGCCGTGTGACGCAGCGGCGCGAGGAGCGCCTCGAGGCGCGCGACCTCGGGGTCCTCGGGCCCGCTGCCGTCCCACAGGTAGTCGTCCTCGGGCTTGCTCATTTCGAGAGCGCTTTCTCCTCGTCGGGTGCGGTGGTGATCCCGAGGGCCTCGCGCAGCAGCTTCATGCCTCGGTGCAGGTTGACACGCACCGAGCCCGGCGAGAGCCCCGTCTGCGCGGCGATCTCCGGGCCGGACATGCCCTCGACGAGCCGCAGGATCATCGTCTCCTGGTACGCGTCGGGGAGCTTGCGCAGCGCGGCGAGCACCTGCGCGACCTCCGCCGAGCGCGGCGCGTCGACCGGGACGTCCGAGAGCTCGTCGGTGGGGCGCCTGCCGCGCACGTGATCGATCGCGCGGTTGCGGGCGATCGCGAGCAGCCACCCGGGGAACGCGGCCGGCTCGCCGAGCTGCGGCAGGCGCTCGAGCGCGATCGCGAACACGTCCTGCACGAGGTCGGCGGCGTCCCGGTACTGGACGCGTGCCAGTACGACGCCGTGCACGGCGCGCGAGAACCGCCGGTACAGCTCCGCGAACGCGCGGCGGTCGCCGCGGCGTGCCTGTGTCACGAGTCCGGGGACCTCGTCCACGACGGCACTGTATGCCAGCACTGCGCACCCGAGGACGTCCGGGCCCGCCGTTCGTTAACGCGAACCAGCGCGGACACGCCTGCGGAATCAGGGAGCGATGGTGCCGCTGTGCACGATCGTCGCGCCGGCCGCGCGCATCTCGGCGATCGCGCGCTCGCCGTCGCCGGGCGCGAGGTCGACGGCGCGGCAGCCGTCCTCGACGAGCCACACGTCGAGGCCGAGCTCCCGCGCGTCGAGGACCGTGAACTTCACGCAGTAGTCGGTCGCGAGACCGAGCACGTAGAGCTGGCGCACGCCCTTCTCCTCGAGCCACGCGCCGAGCCCGGTCGCGTTGCGGTGGCCGTTGTCGAAGAAGCCGCTGTAGCTGTCGACGGTGGCGTCGGTGCCCTTGCGGAACACGACGAGCCGCTCCTTCGGCAGCGCGTCGTGCAGCTCGGCGCCGCGCGTGCCCTGCACGCAGTGCACGGGCCACAGCACCTGCGGCAGGCCGTGCAGGTCGACGACCTGACCGGGCGCGGTGCCGGGGTTGTTCGCGGCGAAGCTCCCGTGCTCGCGCGGGTGCCAGTCCTGCGTCGCGATCACCGTCTCGAAGTGCGGCAGCAAGCGCTGCGCGACCGCGATCGTCTCGTCGCCGCGCGGCACCGCGAGGGCACCTCCGGGGCAGAAGTCATACTGCAGGTCCACGAGCACGAGCGCGCGCATACCGTCACTGTACTGGGCAACCGAGGTGTTCGGTCGCCGCGCCACGGTGATTGTCAGTTGACCCTCCGCCACGGTTCCGAAACAGTTGGACGATGTCCGCCCGGTTGGCGCTGGTGTTGTTGCTAGGTGTCCCCACGATCGCCGCCGCCGATCGTCCGCGCAGCGTGCGCGTCCCGACTCCTCCGGGTGGGTTCGCGTCGATCGACGTCGTTCCGAACATCCTGTTCCTCAACCGCTGCCGCGGCGGCTGCACGATCAAGTTCGGCACCACGAACGACGCGCGCACGCACACGTCGACGATCCCGAACGGCAGCGGCATGTTCCAGATGACCGAGTTCGCGTGGGGCGACGGCGAGTGGAACGAGCTGATGGCGTGCATGCGCCAGGTGTGGTCGCCGTTCGGCGTCACGGTCACCGACGTGCAGCCCGCGACGACGGAGCACTACAACGAGGACATCATCGCCGGCACGCCGGCGGAGCTGAACCTCGGCGGCGGCATCGGCGGCATCGCGCCCGTCGGCCTCGGCTGCACGCCGGTCAACCACGCCATCTCCTTCTCGTTCGCGAACATCTACACGAACGCGTTCGAGCGCGTGAACGACATCTGCTGGACGGCCGCGCAGGAGATCGCGCACACGTACGGCCTCGATCACTCGTTCTCGCTGCCGGGCGGCATCAGCGCGTGCAACGACCCGATGACGTACCGCACCGACTGCGGCGGCCGGAAGTTCTTCCGCGACGCGGCGGCGACGTGCGGCGAATACGAGGGGCGCGAGTGCGCGTGCGGCTTCACGCAGAACACGCACCGGTGGCTGACGACGCAGCTCGGGGCGGGCACGCCGATCACGACCGCGACCGCGGAGATCACGACGCCGGCACCCGGCACGACGACGATCGCGAACGGCGCGGTCGTGATCGCGGCGGCCGAGGCGGACCGCGGCGTCGAGCGCGTCGAGCTCCTGCTCAACGGCTACCGGTGGGCCGAGGTGCCGGGCGTGCCGTTCGGCAGGACGGGCCAGCCGGCGTCGTCGTACGCGTTCACGCTGCCCGCGAACGTGCCCGACGGCGTGATCGACATCGAGGTGCGCGCGCTCGACGACCTCGACGTCGCGGGCTCGAGCAAGATCACCGTCACGAAGGGCGCGCCGTGCGCGACGGCCGACAGCTGCCTCGAGGGTCAGCTGTGCGAGGGCGGCAAGTGCTTCTGGACGGAGCCGACCGGCGCCGTCGGCGACGACTGCACGTACCCGCAGTTCTGCGTGTCGGGGCAGTGCCTCGCGCACGGCGACGGCGAGTTCTGCACGCAGAGCTGCAGCGTCGGCTCGCCCGCGACGTGCCCGGCCGGCTTCGCGTGCGTCCCGTTCGCGGGCGGCGGCGCGACGGAGGGGCGCTGCTTCGAGCCGATCGAGAGCGGGTGCTGCTCGTCGTCGCGCTCGACGCCGTGGCCGGCGTTCCTTCTCGGCGCGCTCGTGCTCGGCATGCTCGCGCGGCGCCGGTGAGGGTGCGAGGTCCTCGCTGACCCCGGATGGCACCCGCGCTGCATCGATCGAGCGCGAGGGAACCATGACGAACGACGAGATCATCGAGCAACTCAACGACCTCATCAAGCTGGACCACGACGCGTCGAAGACCTACGAGGCCGCCCTCGAGCGGGTCGACGAGAAGGACCAGGAAGTCCGGATCGACCTGCAGACTTTCATGCAGGATCACCTGCGGCACGTGACCGACCTCAGCGTCGTGATCACGAGTCTCGGCGGAACGCCGATCGAGCCGGGGCGCGACATCAAGGGCGTGCTCCTCGAGGGGCTGACGAAGCTGCGCAGCGTGACGGGCACGATGGGCGCGCTCAAGGCGATGCGGATGAACGAGAAGCTCACGAACCGCAGCTACGAACAAGCCGCGCGGAAGGACCTCCCGCCGATCGCGGCGGACCTCGTCGAGGCGAACCTCCAGGACGAGCGGCGCCACCTCGCGTCGATCGAGCAGCACATCGCATCGCGCGGCGCGGGCACCGGCGCCGAGGCCGAGGTCGTCGAGGAGGAGGAGACCGTCGTGGCGGTCGAGCCCGAGGCGCGCGTGTGAGCGGCGGCAGCCGTCTTGCACGACCGCCCCACATGTCGAAGAAGAAGATCATCACCGCGATCCTGTTGACGATGACGTTCGGTCTCGCGAGCACCACCCTTGCGCAGGCTCCGGAGGAGACGATCCGGACCGGCGAGACGATCGTCTCCAACAGGGACAAGGACTCGTCCGGGATGATCGGCTTGATCGGCCTGCTCGGCGGCATCGGGTTGCTCGGGCTCAAGGGGAGAGCGCCCGAGGAACCCGGCATGCGCCGCAACGTTCCGCTCGGCTCGCACTGACGGAGGATCGCCGACGCGCGACGCGTGCGGACCTTGCATCACCTCGCGACCGCAAGGAGGCACGCGATGATCAAGGAACGGTATCGACGCATGTGGCGCGTGGGCGTGGGCGCCGCCGTCACGCTCGCGGGTGTGCTCGCATGGCTGGCCCACGACTCGGAGGGTCAGCCGCGAACACCGAGCCCGGCGAAGAGCGCCGCGGGCGCATCGAGCTACATGCCCGTCGTGACGGCCCCCTTCGACGACATCTACCGGCGCCTGTCCGCCGAGAAGCCCGACGTCATGCGGCGCCAGCGCGAGCTGTTGCAGGCGCGCTACGACCTCGGCGACCGCGCGGTGCCCGGCGCGACGATGTCGCGCGGCAAGCCGGTGCAGGGCGGCGTGCGTGTCCGCCTTCCGGACGGTGTGACGTGGCAGCAGCTCGCGCACATGACGCCGGCGGAGGTGAAGCGGCGCGGACTGTGGCCGCAGGGCTTCCTGCCGCTGCCGCACCCGAAGCAGGCGGAGGGCGGGATGGTGTTCCCCGAATTCCAGATCCGCGAGATCAAGCGCCAGGAGGCGCGCGACCTCACGCGCTTCGACGTCGACTTCGATCTGCCGGATCACTTCCTGCCGGAGTTCCCGCCGCCGATCTTCCTGACGACGCGCCCCGATCTCGGCGACGTGTCGCGCGGCAAGCTCGTCACCGTCGAGAACTACTACGACCTGTTCGACGGGATCCTCAACCCGAAGCAGCTCGAGGGGCTGCGCCTCCTCGTCACGCAGTTCCCGCAGCAGCAGTTCAACCTGACCGACGATCGCCGGAGCGCGGCGCCGAGCAAGGGCGTCGCGTGCCTCGACTGCCACGCGAACGGCCACACGAACGGCGCCACGCACCTCGTCGGCGACATCCGGCCGCAGGAGCTCCGCCGGCGCATCGACACGCCGACGCTGCGCGGCGTGAACCAGCAGCGGCTGTTCGGCTCGCAGCGCGCGCTGCGCAGCGTCGAGGACTTCACGGAGTTCGAGCAGCGCGGCGCGTACTTCGACGGCGACATCGTGATCGCGACGAAGAAGGGCGTGAACATCCTCGAGCGCGGCAGCCAGGTCCAGGCGATGGCCGAGTTCCAGGAGCTGCTCGACTTCCCGCCGGCGGAGAAGCTCGACGTGTTCGGCCGGCTCGACAAGACCAAGGCGACGCCGGCCGAGCTGCACGGCGAGCAGGTGTTCTTCGCGAAGGGCCGGTGCGCCGAGTGCCACCCGCCCCCGATCTTCAGCGACAACTTCATGCACGACCTGCACGCCGAGCGCTTCTACACGCCGGAGGTCATCCACGGGCGCGCGACGAACGCCGGCGGGCCGGTGAAGACGTTCCCGCTGCGCGGCATCAAGGACTCGCCGCCGTACCTCCACGACGAACGGCTGTTGACGCTCGATGACACGGTCGAGTACTTCAACCTCGTGCTGGGGACGGAGCTGACCGACGAGGAGAAGCGCGATCTGGTCGCGTACCTGCGGGCTCTGTAGATAAGAAAAACCTATCGATCGCATCGGCAAAACCTGTCTGGAGTAATCAGCCCGGGCGGCGGATGCTGCCGCCCATGGACAAGAAACTCCACGTGTTCCTCGCGGCGATCGCGATGACGAGCGTCGCCGGCGCCGACGGCACGCCGAAGCCGAACAAGTTCTGGTGGCCGGATCAGCTCGACCTGTCGCCGCTGCGCCAGCACGCGGCCGCGTCGAACCCGCTCGGCGCCGACTTCGACTACGCGAAGGCGTTCGCGACGCTGGACCTCGGCGCGGTGAAGCGCGACGTCAAGCAGGTCCTGACGAGCTCGCAGGACTGGTGGCCCGCCGACTACGGCAACTACGGGCCCTTCTTCATCCGCATGGCGTGGCACAGCGCCGGCACGTATCGCGCCGGCGACGGGCGCGGCGGCGCGGGCGGTGGGCAGCTGCGGTTCGATCCGCAGAACAGCTGGCCGGATAACGCGAACCTCGACAAGGCGCGGCGCCTGCTGTGGCCCGTGAAGCAGAAGTACGGCCAGAAGATCTCGTGGGGCGACCTGATGGTGCTCGCGGGCAACGTCGCGCTCGAGACGATGGGGTTCAAGACGTTCGGGTTCGCCGGCGGGCGCGCCGACGACTGGGAGCCCGACCTCGTGTACTGGGGCAAGGAGAAGAAGTGGCTCGCCGACGAGCGCCACAGCGGCGGCGAGCTCGAGAAGCCGCTCGCGGCGGTGCAGATGGGCCTCATCTACGTCAACCCCGAGGGGCCCGGCGGCAAGCCGGATCCCGTCGCGTCGGCGAAGGACATCCGCGAGGCGTTCGGCCGCATGGGCATGAACGACGAGGAGACGGTCGCGCTGATCGCGGGCGGGCACACGTTCGGCAAGACGCACGGCGCGCACGCGGCGTCGAAGTGCGTCGCGCCCGAGCCGGCGGCGGGCGCGATCGAGGAGCAGGGCCTCGGGTGGAAGAACAAGTGCGGCAAGGGCCACGGCGCCGACACCGTGACGAGCGGTCTCGAGGGCGCGTGGACGATGAACCCCGTCGCGTGGACGTCGGACTACGTGAACAACCTGCTCAACTACAAGTGGGTGCAGACGAAGAGCCCGGGCGGCGCGACGCAGTGGATCCCGGAGAAGGGCCAGGCGGCGGATGCCGTGCCGGATGCGCACGACCCGAAGAAGCGCCACGCGCCGGTGATGCTGACGACGGACCTCGCGCTCAAGTTCGACCCGGCGTACCTGAAGGTCATCACGCAGTTCCGCGACAACCCGGAGACGTTCCGGCTCGCGTTCGCGAAGGCGTGGTTCAAGCTCACGCATCGCGACATGGGGCCGCGGGCGCGCTACCTCGGCGCCGACGTGCCGAAGGACGTGCTGACGTGGCAGGACCCGCTGCCGCCCGTCGACCACCCGCTGATCGATGCGGCGGAGGCGTCGGCGCTGAAGGCGAAGATCCTCGCGTCGGGCCTGACGCCGACGCAGCTCGTGCGGACGGCGTGGGCGGCGGCGTCGTCGTTCCGCGGCACGGACATGCGCGGCGGTGCGAACGGCGCGCGCATCCGGCTCGCGCCGCAGAAGGACTGGGCCGCGAACGATCCGGCGCAGCTCGCCGAGGTGCTGCGCAAGCTCGAGCAGGTGCGCGTCGACTTCGGCCGGACGCTGCGCGGCGGGAAGAAGGTGTCGCTCGCCGACGTGATCGTCCTCGGCGGCAACGCCGCCGTCGAGCAGGCCGCGAAGAAGGCCGGCTACGACGTGCAGGTCCCGTTCACGGCGGGCCGCACCGACGCGTCGCAGGATCAGACGGATCCGGCGTCGTTCGCGATGCTCGAGCCGAAGGCCGACGGCTTCCGCAACTACTACGCCGCCGGTCAGGCGCGCTCGCCCGCGGAGCTGCTCGTCGACAAGGCGAACATGCTGAACCTCACCGTCCCCGAGATGACCGTGCTCGTCGGCGGCCTCCGCGTCCTCGGCGCCAACGCCGGCGGCAGCACGCACGGCGTGTTCACGGCGACGCCGGGCGTGCTCGGCAACGACTTCTTCGTGCAGCTCCTCGACATGTCGAACAAGTGGACGCCGTCGAAGACCGCCGGCGTCTACGAGGGCCGCGACCGCAAGACCGACAAGGTCAAGTGGACCGCGACCCCGGTGGATCTCGTGTTCGGCTCGAGCAGCGAGCTCCGCGCGATCGCCGAGGTCTACGCGCAGGCCGACGGCAGGGAGCGCTTCGTGCGCGACTTCGCGAAGGCCTGGGGCAAGGTGACGAACCTCGACCGGTTCGACGTGGTGAAGAAGCCGTAGTTACCCGGTGCGCTGCACGCCCCAGAACGGCAGCTCCAGGCGGCGGCGGTAGCCGTTGCGCTCGTAGATCGCGAGGGCCCGCGTGTTCGCCGGGCTCACGTGCAGGAACGGCGTGATCCCGCGCGCGAACAGGTCGTTGCTGAGGTGCGCGAGGAGGCGGCGCGCGAGGCCGCGGCCGACGGCGCCGGGGTGCGTACAGACGGCGCTGACCTCGCGCAGGCCGGGCATGCCCATGCGCTCGCCGACCATCGCGTCGAGTCTGTCCGGACCGCGGACACCGAAGTAGCGGCCGAGGTCCGTCGTGCGCTCGCGGAAGTAGTGCGGGTACACGAGCGCGGCGAGCGCGAGGACGTGCCCGCGGTCCGCGGCGGCGAGCTCCTCGATCGAGGGCCCCTCCACGGCGGGGAGCGGCCCGTCGCACACCATCTGCAGGATCGTGCCGAGCTCGTCGAGCCGCCACCCGGCAGGCACGTCGGGGCGCGGCCCGAGGAGGAACGCGCCGTTCTGGTCGGGCACGAGCTCCGCGAGCGCCCGCGCCGACACCGGCCGCGGCTCGGGGATCGCGAGGAACGGCGCGACCTCCGCCGGTAGCCCGACGACGCCGTCGACCTCCCGCGCGAGCGGGCGATGCAGCGTGGTGAGCGAGGCCCAGAACGGGTTGTCGAGCGCCGGCGGCATATCCATGCTACTAGCACATATATGCCGTCAGCACACGTCTCGGCCGAGGCGGACCCGCAGCTCGAGACGATCCGCCGCGCGCTCGTCGACCTGCGCCGGCTGTTTCAGCGGCACGACGTCGCCGAGGTGTGGGCCGCCGCCTTCGGCAAGGCCACGTCGCTCGACTACGCGCAGCTCCGCCTGCTCGACGCCGTCCGGATGTCGGACCCGACCGGCGGCGCCACCGTCGGCGACGTCGCACGCCGCCTCGGCATCGACCCGTCCCGCGCGAGCCGCCAGGTCGCGCGCGCCGTCGCGAACAAGCTGCTCGTGCGTGGCGCCGCTCAGGGCGACGGGCGCAAGGTCGTCCTCCGCGTCACCGCGGCCGGCGCGCGCGTCCAGCAGCAGGGCACCGACCTCACCCTCGCGCGCATCGCCCTCGCACTCGACGCCTGGCCCGCCGCGGATCGCGCCAGGTTCGCGACGCTGTTCGGCAAGTTCGCCGCCGCGCTGGCGCACGGCGTGTAACAGAACGTTCTTTGCGGTGGTGCGTCCACAGCCTGGATGAGCCGCGCAGGCGTCGTCGTCCTTCGAGCAGCCCTTCCAGCACTCCTGCTCCCGAGCGTCGCGGCGGCCGAGCCGTATCTCCGCGGCGTCGCGCAGCTGTCCGTGGGCAACGGCCATGTTTGCACGCTGACAACAGCGGGTGAGGTCGCGTGCTGGGGTGACAACGCGGCCGGACAGCTCGGGGTCGGCGCGGACGGGCGCACGCGCGGCGGTCAGGTCACGCGGCCGCACGTCGTGGGTGGCCTGCCGCGGATCGCGCAGGTGTCGGCGGGAGCGCAGCACACGTGCGCGGTGAGCGTCGACGGCGACGTCCATTGCTGGGGCAGCGCCGGCGGCGACCGCGTCGACACGGCCGGAGGCACGTCCGGCAGCGTCGAGCTGCGCGGCGCGGCGCTCGGGACGCCCGTGCTGATGCCGATCGGCAAGGCGCGCGCCGTCCACCTGTCGACGCACACCCACGACGCGTGCGCCGTGACCGCCGACGAGGTCCGCTGCTGGAACACGGTCCGTGCGATCCCCATCAACGCGCGCAAGGTCAACGCGCCGACGCTGCGCGTGACGAAGATCGCGGGGGTCACCGCGCTCGCGATCGGCCACGGCAAGGTGTGCGCGATCGCCGGCGGGAAGATGTCGTGCTGGAGCGGCGGCGCCCCGAGCGCCGTCGCCTGGGGCGACGCCTTCACGCCCGTCGACGTCGCGATCGGCGAGAGCCACGCGTGCGCGCGCTCGGCGGCGGGCGAGGTGCGCTGCTGGCAGTCGCTGATCGACGACTTCTGGAAGCGCGCACCCGACCGCATCGTGAAGTGGCCCGGCAGGCTCGCGACCCGCGCGCTCGCCGTCGGCGACTCGCCGATCTGCACCGCGGACGCGGCCGGCACCGTCGACTGCTTCCTCGCCGATGAGGCCGGCCTCCCCGACCAGGCAGCCGCCGCATCGTGGGCGACCCAGGCGATGGCCCCCCACCCGATCAGGAACGTCGAGCGCGCGGTCGCGCTCGGCCTCGGACGCGGCCG
Organism: Deltaproteobacteria bacterium; assembly: GCA_019637375.1. GTDB lineage: Bacteria > Myxococcota_A > Polyangia > Haliangiales > Haliangiaceae > JABFXX01. The sequence continues at coordinate 148,032 of JAHBVW010000004.1, forward strand.
CGACGCCTTCGGCTACGGGTTCGGCTGCGCGCTCCGCGGCGAGGCCGACGCCGACGGCGCCCAGGTCTATTGCTGGGGTGACAACGAGCACGGCCAGCTCGGCAACGGCGCCACCGCGCGCAGCAAGCGCGCCGTCCGGGTGCTCGGCTCAGATCGATAGCTCGAAGCCCTGCTTCGCGAGGCGCTCGTACTTGCGGCGGTCGAAGCGGTACAGGCGCGCGGCGCGGTGGCGCACGCCCGTCTCGACCTCGTCGGTCTCGACCAGCAGGTCGAGCGAGAGGATCTTCTTCCGGAAGTTGCGCTTGTCGAGGTCGGTGCCGAGGACGAGCTCGTAGAGGCGCTGGAGCTGGGTGAGCGAGAAGCGCGGCGGGAGGAGCTCGAAGCCGATCGGGGCGTAGCGGACCTTGCCGCGGAGGCGGTCGTGCGCGGTGGCGACGATGTGCGCGTGGTCGAACGCGAGCTTCGGGAGGTCGTCGAGGCCGAACCAGCCGACGCCCATCGCGTCGGTGGCGGCGCGGATGCGGTGGTCGGAGAGCTTCGCGAGCGCGTAGTAGGCGACGGTGACGACGCGCTCGCGCGGATCGCGGTCGAGCGAGGAGAACGAGTAGAGCTGCTCGAGGTAGACGTCGGTGACGCCGGCCTCCTCGGCGAGCTCGCGGCGCGCGGCCTCGTCGAGCGTCTCGTCGAGGCGCACGAAGCCGCCGGGGAGCGCCCACGCGTGCTGGAACGGTGGGATGCGGCGCTGGATGAGGAGGACCTTCAGGTCGGTCTCGTCGAGGCCGAACACGACGCAGTCGACGGCGAGCGCGGCGCGCGCGTACTCGTACGTGTAGGGGCTCATGGCAGGCCCGCGACGTAGGCGCGCAGCTCGGCGAGCTCGCGGTCGAAGCCGCCCGACAGGATCGGGAAGCGACACCAGGACCTTGGATCGACGTTGCGATCGTCGAGGTGGAACGACGGCGCGAGGCGCTCGCGCTTCCACTGGTTGCGACACCACAGCTTGAAGAAGCGCTCGATCCACGTGGCGAGCTGCACCGGCCGGAACTGCGGATAGTGCGGCTGGAGCTCCTGCAGGACCTCGATCGGCGTGCGCTTGTCGCGGATCGCCGAGTCCTCGACGGCCTCGAGGATCTCGTACGGCATGAGGTCCTCCTCGTCGGTCTGCGCGTGCGCGGGCGGGCGCAGCTCGGCGGTCGGCTGCTGCGCGTTGATGTAGTGCAGCGCCGGCACCGGCGTCAGCCCCTCGGGGCCGTGCGTCTCCATCCAGCGCAGCCACGCGCGCAGGTACGGCTTGTCGATGCCGCCGAGCGGTGCGAGGCCGCCGGCGGTGTCGCCGTCCATCGTCGCGTAGCCGACCGCGGCCTCGGAGCGGTTGGACGTCGTGAGCAGCACGGCGCCGCGCACGTTCGCGAGCATCCAGATCGACGGTGCGCGCACGCGAGCCTGGATGTTCTGCAGCGTGACGTCGTCGACGTCCCACGTCAGCTTGCGCCCGACGGCGCGCTCGGTGGCGGCGATGTACGCCTTGTACTGCGGGTCGACGTCGATGACGTGGAACTCGGCGCCGACGCCCTTCGCGACGTTCTCGGCCGCGGTGCGCGTGACGCTGCCGGAGTTCTCCGTCGGCTGGTACGCGCACGCGAGCAGCGCGCCGACCACCGCCTGCAGCGAGCCGCCGGTCTCGAGCACGTCCTGCACGCGGCGCACGCCGGCGAGCCGCGCGCGCACGCCCGCCGGGCCGAGCTCGGCGAGCGCGAGCTGCGCCGCGAGCGCGACGAGCACCGCGCATGCGGCGGAGTCCGCGCCGCCGGAGAGCGACACGACGTAGCCCTGCGCGCGGCTCTTGCGCAGGTAGTCCCACAGGCCGAGCGCGACCGCGCGCGCGAACTCCTCCTCGCGCACGTGCGCGCCGTTCTCCCACGTCGGCGCGACCTTCGCGGGCGCCTCGGGCGCGCGCGCCGGCCACACGAACGGGTGCTCGATCACGAGGTCCTCGGCGTCGTGGCGCGGCGTGTGGCTGCCGCGGCGCGCCTGCTCGCGCCGGTTCGCGTCGATGTCGACGACGGCGCTCGCGAGCTCGACGTCCTGGAACGTCAGCCGCCGCCCGCGCGCGACGAGCTCGGCGTTCGACGCGATCAGCCCACCGCCGTCGTAGATCACGCGCCCGGCCTCGTTGCCGAGGAGGTTCGCGTACAGGTACGCGACGCCGAACGCGCGCGAGCCCTCGACGACGAAGCGCTGCCGCACCGCGAACTTCCCGAACGCGAAGTGGCTCGCGCTCGGATTGCACAGGATGTCGGCGCCGCGCAGCGCGAGGTCGACGCCCGGGCGGTTCGCGACCCACGCGTCCTCGCAGATCTCGAAGCCGATGCGCACGTCGCCGATGTCGAACACGAGGTCGCCGATCGGGAAGCGGCGGATCGATCCGTCGGGCGCCGTGCGCTCGAGGATGTCGATCTCGCCGGCGGGCCACGCCTTGAACCAGCGCGGCTCGTAGTGGATGCCGTCGCCGGCGAGGAACTGCTTCGCCGCGAACCCGACGATCTGCCCGTCGGCGAGCAGCGCGGCCGCGTTGTAGAGGGCCTTCTCGTGATAGACGGGCAGCCCGACGGCGACGACCATGCCCTTCGTCAGCGGCGCGAGCGCGTCGAGTTGCGCGAACGCCGTGTCCTGGAGGCCGTCCATGAAGAACGCGTCCTCGCAGGTGTATCCGGTGATCGCGAGCTCGGGCAGGCACAGCACCGTGGCCCCCTCGCGGCGCGCCTCCTCGATCGCGATGCGCAGGTGCGCGAAGTTCTCGTCCCACGCGAACGGGGTCTGGTTGACACAGGCGACGGCGACCTTGATGAGTCTCATGGTGGGTCCGATCTAGCGGTTGGAGATCAGATGCTCGATGAAGAGGGCCGCGGTTCCCTCGCAGCGGAGGAAGTCGCTCGCGAGCCCGACGGCGCGCGGGTGGCTGTCGGTGACGACGATCGACCCGAACAGTCCGCTCGCGCGGATCTTCTCGAGGGATGTACCCGGAAACAGGCCGTGCGTCGCGATCGCGTCGATCGAGACGGCGCCGGCGTCGCGGTACGCCTTCGCCGCACTGATCAGCGATCCGCCGGTGCGGATCATGTCGTCGTAGATGATCACCTTCATGCCCGCGACGTGCGCCGACACGCCGGTGACCTCGGTCGAGTCGCCGGCGAGGCGGCGCTTGTACACGAACGCGGCGTTCACGCCGAGGTCGTTCGCGAGCGACTCGACCCACTTCGCGCGGCCGGCGTCGGTGCACGCGAGCACGAAGTCGTCGCCGGCGAGGCGGCGCGCGGCGTCCGTGACGAGGTGCTTGCCGTAGACGTGGACCGCGCGCACGCCGTTCTCGAAGTAGTGCGCGATCGCATCGACGTGGAGGTCGAGCAGGAACACCTGCGTGCCGCGGCTCGCCTGCGGCACCGACGACAGCAGGCGCGCGCGCGTCTTCGCCGTCACGATCTCGCCGGGCTTCGTCGAGCGCTCCATCGTCGAGTACCCGTAGAACGGGATCACGAGGCGCAGGCGGTACGCGCCGTACATCGCGAGGCCGCACGCGAGGTCGTAGAGCTCGAGCGTGCTCGCGTCGTCGACGGTGCCGCCGACGAGCACGACGTCGCGATCCGCCGGATCGGTGATGAAGCGGCGGTAGCGCTCGCCGTCGGGGAACAGCCGGCGGTCGACGGCGCCGAGCTCCCAGCCGGAGCGCTCCGCCATCGCACGTGCGAGGTAGTCGTACGACTCCGTCGAGAAGATCAGCGGCTCGGCGGCGGCCGCGAGGATGTTCGGCATGCTGCCGCGCGTGGGCTCAGCCATGGTGGCGCGCCTTCTCGATCAGCGTGGACTTCGTGGTGTGCACGTGGTGGTCGAGCCCGACGGGATAGGGCTGCGGGTTCGCGAAGCGGCGCGTGCGCGGCGACAGCTGCGCGAGCTCGGCCGCGGCGCGCGCGCGTGCATCGGCGAGCGCCTCGGGTCCGCGCACCGGCTCGCCGCGGTCGAGGTAGCGCACGAGCAGGTCGTCGGCCGCGTCGTGCGCCGGCGACCACGGCGGCAGCGTCGGGTTCTCGATGTCCCACAGCGTCGGCCCGGCGAAGCCCGCCTCGCGGTCGTAGATGACGTCGGCGACGAGCTCGCCGTCGCGGCGCAGGCGCTTCACCTCGAGGACGCCGGGGTTCGAGATCTTGATCGGCTGCTCGGACAGCTTGATGCACGAGCGCCAGCGGCCGTCGTCTTCACGGATCGCGCCGAGCTTGTACACGCCGCCGAGCGCCGGCTGATCGAACGCGGTGACGAGCTTGGTGCCGACGCCGTAGACGTCGATGCGCGCGCCCTGCTCGTGGAGCGAGTTGATGATGTACTCGTCGAGGTCATTCGACGCGACGACCTTCGCGTCGCGGAAGCCGGCGTCGTCGAGGAGGCGGCGCGCCTCGATGGAGAGGTGCGCGAGGTCGCCGGAGTCGAGGCGGATGCCGTGCAGCTTGTGCCCGTGGGCGGCGAGCTCGCGCCCGACGGTGATCGCGTTGCGGACGCCGTCGAGCGTGTCGTACGTGTCGACGAGGAACGTGCAGTTGTTCGGGAGCGCGGCGGCGTACGCGCGAAACGCCTCGAGCTCGTCGCCGTGGAACATCACCCAGCTGTGCGCGTGCGTGCCGCTCACGGGGATGCCGAGGATCTTCGCGGCGAGCACGTTCGACGTCGCCGCGGCGCCGCCGATGTACGCCGCGCGGGCCGCGCCGATCGCACCGTCGATGCCCTGCGCGCGCCGCAGGCCGAACTCGAGGACGGGGGCGCCGCGCGCCGCCTGCACGACGCGCGCGGCCTTGGTGGCGACGAGCGACTGGAAGTTGACGAGCGCGAGCAGCGCCGTCTCGACGATCTGCGCCTGCGCGATCGGGCCCGTCACGCGGATGATCGGCTCGTGCGGGAACACGAGCGTCCCCTCGGGGACGGCGTCGACGGTGCAGGTGAAGCGCAGCTCGCGCAGGTACTCGAGGAACGCGGGCGGGAACAGGCGGTTCCCGTCGGGATCCGGCAACTCGGCGAGGAACGCGACGTCGTCCGCGGTGAAGCGCAGGCGCCGCAGGAAGGCGACGGCGGGTGCGATGCCGGCGGCGATCGCGTAGCCGCCCGCGAACGGCGGCCGGCGGTAGGTCAGGTGGAACACCGCCTCGCGCTCCGACGCACCGGCCTTCCAGTAGCCGCAGGCCATCGACAGCTGGTACAAGTCGGTGAGCAACGCGAGCGAGCCGCCGTACAGGTCGTCGATGCCGTTCTTGTCGAGTTGTGGCACTAAGTGTAGTATTTACACTAAGCCGAGCGGTGTCAACGCCCGTTGCAGGCGTTATGGCTGACGCCGTCGTCATCTGGGGCGAGGTCCTCTGGGACCGGTTCCCCGACGGGGACCGGCTCGGAGGCGCGCCTGCGAACGTGGCGTGGCACCTCGGGCAGGCCGGCGGGTGGCCGCAGCTCGTGACGCGCGTCGGCGACGACGAGGACGGGCGGCGCGCGGTCGAGCAGCTGTCGATGCTCGTCGACACCGAGCTCGTGCAGGTCGATCCGGAGCTCGCGACCGGCGAGGTGACGGTGCGGCTCGAGAACGGCGAGGCGCGCTACAAGCTCCACGCAGGACGCGCGTGGGAACGCATCGCGTGCACCGACGAGGTGCGCCACGCGCTCGCGACCGCCGGCGTGTTCGTCTACGGAACGCTCTCTCAGCGAACGCCCGCCGGGCTCGCGAGCTGGCGGAGCGCGACCGCCGCGGCGGAGCGCTGCCTGCGCGCGTGCGATATCAATCTGCGTCCCTCCGATGACCAGGACGTCCCCGCGATCACCGCCGCGCTCGAGGCGGCGAACCTCGTGAAGCTCAACGACCGCGAGGTCGCGGCCGTCGCGCACCGGCTCGGCTGGAAGGACCCGGTCGCGACGTTGCGCGCGCGCGGCTGCACGGTCGCCGTCACGCACGGCGACGCGGGCTCGACGCTGTTCGGCGACGGCGGCGTCCACGAGGTCGCCGGCGTCCCGGCCCCGCGCAACCCGGATCGCGACAACGTCGGATGCGGCGATGCGTACCTCGCGATCCTCGTGCACGGCCTCACGCAGGGCTGGGACCTCGCGCGCTCCGGCCGCGCGGCCAGCCGCTGGGCCGCGGAGGTCGCGGGCGTGCGCGGCGCGACTCCCGCGTTCACCGACGACCAGATCGCGGATCTCCTGGAGGTCGTGTGAGCGACGAGGGCGACGAGGGCGAGCTGTCCGGAACGCGGACGAAGGTGGACGAAGCGCCCGAGTCGAGCGAGGAGCCGGCCGGCCCTCGCACGCAGCCGCGGCCACCGACGGAGCCGCCCGGGAAGCGGTCGCGCAGGGCCGCCGAGGCGCCGCCGCTCGCGTCGACGGCGCCGCGGGAGATGCCGCCGGCGGCGCCGAGGTCGGAGAAGCCGCTGCCCAACGAGCGGATGGCCGAGCGGCTGCGCGAGCGGGTCCTCGCCGGCAAGCGCGACGAGGTGCCGAAGGCGCAGGCCCGCGACACGCGCGATCGGTGGGAGCGCACGTTCGACTGGATCGGCGCGCACGGTGCACCGTGGGCGACGGCGTTGCTCGCGCTCGGCATCCTGATCCTGTTCAGCGGCGTGTTCCGCGGCGAGACGCTCGGCGACGACCTCACGTTCCACATGGCGGAGGCGGCGCGCCTCTCCGACTGCATCCGCCAGGGCGACTGGGACTTCTGGAACCCGAGTGCGAACTCGGGCTACGCGTCCGCGTACTACTACCAGGTCGTCCCGCAGCTCGCGTCGGCGATCCCGGCGGCGATCTTCGGGCACTTCCTGTTCTGGTTCCAGCTCAGCCTCGTCACGCCGCTCGTCGTGATGCCGATCGCGACGTACCGCGGCGCGCGGCTGATGGGCGCGAAGCCGTGGCAGGCGTTCTCCGCCGCGATCTGCGTCGCGTTCATCAGCGGTGCGTCGCGCTGGGGCGGCGGCGCCGACGGCACGTTCTACGTCGGGCTGTACACGCAGACGTGGGCGCTGTCGTTCTTCCCGCTCGCGCTCGGCCACTCGGTGCGCTGGCTGCGCGACGGGCGCGGGCTCGCACCGTCGATCGCGTGGGGCGCGCTCGTGTTCCTGTGCCATCCGTTCGCCGGCATCTCGCTGTACCTCGCGATCGGCTTCGGCCTCGCCGTGCACCTCGCGATGCCGCTGTTCCGCCTGTACGGCAGTCAGCTCGCGCTCCTCGGGATCTCGACGCTGCTGTTCGCGCTCAACCTGATCTACCTCGTCACGGAGCGCATCCCCGCCGAGGGGAAGCCGCAGGAAGAGCTGGTGCGCTGGCTCTACCTCGTGCCGGTGATCATGCTCGCGGCGCTGATCGCGCGGCTCATCTGGAACATCGTCCGGAACCCGGACGCCGGGCACTCGACCGAGGCCGTCGAGGTGCTCGCGCCGATCGGGCGCCTCCTCGTGCTCGCGCTGTGCCTCCTCGTCGCGACGATGCCCGGCTGGATCACCGTCATCATCGATCGCGACGGCTTCGGCGGCTTCCCGCACCGCGTCGCCGACGAGGTCGGCCCCGGATACAAGGAGCTGATGGACTGGCAGCTCAAGGGCTGGATCCTCGACAACCAGCGCCCGATGGTCCTCAGCTGGATGCTGCCGATCGTCGCGCTGTTCGCGCGCCGCACGCGGATCCAGCACTGGCTGTGGACGCCCGCGTTCGTGTTCGCGCTGCTCCTCGCGGTCGGCCCGCACGCACCGAAGACCGCCGACGACCTGCTCCCCGCCGTGCGCTTCCTCGGCGCGATGCAGACCGTGCTCGCGATGGCCGTCGGGATCGGCGTCTACGCGATCGCGGAGTGGCTGTGGAACCTCGAGGAGGGCGGGCGCTCCGCGCGCCTCGCGCAGTGGTCCTTCTCGGTGTTCGTCTGCGCGTTCGCGGTCGGCATCATCCTGCTCCTGTGGCTCGGGTCCGACACCTCCTTCCTCATGCGCTTCGGCTTTCGCCTGTACGGCGGCGCGATCGAGGATCCCGACACGGTGCGCCTCGTGCTGACGCTGAAGGCGCTCGTCCTCGCGACCTACGGCGCGCGCAAGGCGTTCGACGGGCTCGCGTCCGTCTTCGGCATCCGCACGGCGGTCAGCGCGATCATCGCCGTCCTGCTCGTGGTCATGATCCTGCCGGGCTCGTCGGCGATCACGACGCGCGTGCGCGTCCTCGAGGACTACGGCTATCGCGACGAGTTGATGACCGTGAATCACATCCTCGAGAAGCAGCCGCCGGGGCGCAAGCAGGTCGGCCCCGGCTGCGAGAACCACTGGTGGAACCTGCTCAGCTACGTGTACGTGCGCCGCCCGTCGCTCCTGCAGATGGGCGGCGGCGGCCTCCAGGCCAGTCCCAACTACGACTTCGTGTGGAGTGTGCGCGACTTCCACAAGCTCGCTTGGGTCTTCGACACTCCGTACTTCGTCTTCGAGCGCTCGAATGTCAATCAACCCGAGGGTGAGACGATCGGCACCACCGAGCACTACGAGGTCCGCCGCCACCGCACCAACGGCCTCGTCGTCCCCGTGCAGATCACCGGCATCCTCCCCGGCGGCCCGATCCGCTCGGGGAGCCCGACGCGCGAGGCCGCGATCAACTGGCTCAAGTCGGACCTGCCGTACAAGGACCACGTGCTCGCCTACGACGGCTTCGGCGGCCCGGGCAGCGCACCCGACGCGACCGTGATCCGCGCCTTCCGGCAAGACTCGCCCGGCGACGAGGCCGACATCCTCGCCGAGGTCGAGGTCCGCCAGCCCTCCACGTTCATCGCGCGCGAGAGCTGGCACCCGCGCTGGCACGCCTACATCGACGGCGTCGAGGTCCCCATCCGCCGCGTCACGCCCGACTTCCCCGCGATCGACGTCCCGATGGGCAACCACGTCCTCGCCTTCCGCTTCGAGCGCCCCTGGTGGGCGCACGCCGCCTGGCTCGCCTGGCCGGGCGTCGCGTTCCTCGCGTTCCTCGCGACGCGCCTGCTCGCGAAGCGCCGGGCCTGTTGACAGCTTGCTAGTAGAGGAACTCGGTCGTCTCGCCGACCTCGAGCACGCGCACGCGGTGGCGCAGGTGGGCGCGGTCGATCGCGCGGTGGACGAGCGGTAGCTCGTCGCGGATGTTCTTGTAGAAGGCGCCGAAGTGGATCGGGACCATCCACTGGGCGCCGGAGGTGCGGAAGAGGTCCATCGCCGCGTCGGGGGTGACGTGGACGTCGGCGCGCCAGTCCTCGATCCACTTCGCGCGGCCGGCGGGGCCGACGGGGATCAGGGCGACGTCGATCGCGAAGCGCCCGTGGATCAGGGCGGCGTCGCGCGCGATGTAGCCGGTGTCGCCGGCGAAGTAGACGGTGAGGCCGCGGTACTGGATGACGTAGCCGGTGTGGGTCGCGCGGTTCCAGAAGTCGACGAGGTAGCGGCCGTCGCCGTGGCTCGCCGGCACGGCGGTGATCGTGAGGCCGTCGCGCGACCACGTCTGCCAGGTGCGGAGAGGGACGGTGCGAGGGCGGTGGAGGCGCGGGATGAACTTCGCGGCGCCGGGCGGCACGAGCACGGCGCCGGGGGTGACCCGCGCGAGCGACGGTGCGTCGAGGTGATCGAAGTGCGCGTGCGAGATCAGCACCGCGTCGATCGGCGGGAGCTCGCGCGGATCGATGCCCGCGGCGATCTGCCGGGGCACGAGCCCGGCGATGCGCCGCCCGAGGATCGGGTCGGTGAGGATCCAACGGTCGCCGAGGCGCAAGAGCACCGTCGCGTGCCCGATCCAGGTGACGCCGATCGAGTCGGTGTCGAGCACGCGCGTCGGTAGCTTCGGGTGCGCGCGCTGCGGGGCCGGCGCGGTCGAGCCGAACACGCATCCGCCGAGCGCGATCGCGGCGGCGACGAGCAGACCTCGCACCGGTCCGCGTCGAGCAAGCCGCGGGCCGCGCGCAAGTCTGCAGGATCCGGCAAACGCCGGTGGTGAAACTCCGACGCTCGCGCCGGCCGGCGGTGGGGGGTCGTCAGCTGCGTGAGCGGCCCACCGCGCGCCGTGGCGTGTCGCATGCACCTCGTGATCGACGGGAGGAAGCCATGGCGAACCCACGCGTGCTCGAACAGCTCAGGCGCCATCTCCGCGGGCAGGTGATCGCCCCCGAGGATCCGGACTACGACGACGCGCGCCGCGTCTACAACCGCATGATCGATCGGCGCCCCGGCGCGGTCGTGCGCTGCGCGACCGCCGGCGACGTGGCCGCGGCCCTCGCGATCGGCGAGGACGCCGGGCTCGCGGTCGCCGTCCGCTGCGGCGGCCACAACGCCGGCGGCCTCGGGGTGTGCGACGACGGCATCGTCATCGACCTCGCTCCGATGCGCGACCTGAGCGTCGATCCGGAGGCGCGCACCGCCCGCGTCGGAGGCGGCTGCACGTGGGGCGAGGTCGACCGCGCGACGCACCCGTACGGCTTCGCGGTCCCGAGCGGCATCATCTCGACGACCGGCGTCGGCGGCCTGACGCTCGGCGGCGGCACCGGCCACCTGACGCGCCGCTTCGGCCTCACGATCGACAACCTGCTCGCGGCCGACGTCGTCCTCGCCGACGGCACGATCGTGCACGCGAGCGAGGACGACCACGCGGATCTGTTCTGGGCGCTGCGCGGCGGCGGCGGCAACTTCGGCGTCGTCACCGCGTTCCACTTCCAGCTCCAGCCCGTCGACGACGTCCTCGCCGGCCCGTCGCTGTGGCCGCTCGATCGCACCCGCGAGGTCCTCAGCTGGTACCGCGAGTTCATCCTCGCGGCCCCCGAGGACCTGAGCGGCTTCTTCGCCGTCATGACGGTGCCGCCGGCGCCGCCGTTCCCGCAGGCGCTGCACCTGAAGAAGATGTGCGCCGTCGTGTGGTGCTGGACCGGCGCTCCGGAGCGCGCCGGCGAGGTGTTCGCCGACGTGCTCGCGATGCAGCCGCTCCTGCACGGCGTGCAGCCGATGCCGTTCCCGATGCTGCAGATGGTGTTCGACCCGCTCTACCCGCCCGGGCTGCAGTGGTACTGGAAGGCCGACTTCATCCGCGAGATCCCCGACGAGGCCGTCGCGGAGCACGCGCGCCTCGCCGCCGAGCTGCCGACCCCACTCTCGACGATGCACCTCTATCCGATGGACGGCGCCGTGCACCGCGTCTCCGAGGACGCGACGGCGTTCGGCTTCCGCGAGGCGAACTGGAACCAGGTCATCGTCGGCGTCGACCCCGAGGCCGCGAACCGCGCGAAGATCATCGACTGGACGCGCCGCTACTGGAACGCGATCCACCCGTACAGCGCGGGCGGCGCGTACGTGAACTTCCTCATGGGCGACGAGGGCGGCGACCGCGTGCGCGCGACGTACCGCGGGAACTACGCCCGGCTCGTCGAGGTAAAGCGCCGCTACGACCCGCACAACCGCTTCCACATCAACCAGAACATCGACCCCGGCGTCGCCGCGGCCGTCGCCGAGGCCGAGGCACGGCCGCCCACGTAGGCGCTATCGGCACCTTGCCAACAAGCTAGCGCGCCGGCTTGCCGTGCTTCGCCACGAGCGCCGGCCAGTTCGCGTCGGCGGCCTTCTTGTTCCCCGCCGGGTCCTTGTTGAACATCGTCTTGAAGCTGCGGTTCGTGAACACGAGCAGCTGGCCGTCGTGGATCGTGAAGATCGTCGGGTCCGCCCGCTGGACCCGGTTCTGCGCGGCGGCGAACGCGCAGTAACCGCCGAACCCCGGCGCCAGCTTCGCCTTGTCGGCCTCGAACTTCGCCTTGTTGTCCGCGCTCGCGAAGCGGTACTTCGCACCGCCGTGCTCGGCGACGTTCGCGTCGCTGCCGAACATCGGGTCGTCCTCCCGGTAGGACACCGGGTCGTGACCGCCGAGGCCCACACCGTCGCCGTCGACGTTGACCAGGATCTTGTCCGACTCCTTCACCGGCGCCGAGGTCGTCGTCGTCGTCGTCGGGGAGCTCGGATCGGGCTTCGCGGGGCCGCTGCACGCGGCGAGGGCCAGGCAGACGGCGAGGCACACGGCGATCAGGCGCATGGACGGAAGCTAACATCCCGCCCGTCGAGCTTTTGCCAGCGCGCGGCGGCGAGAAACCGGGTATCAAGGGGCATGCGTGCCCTGCTGGCGCTCTGCCTCGTGGGTTGTGTCATCCGGCCGCCGCAGGACCCGACGGAGCCGCCGCCGACGGGTCCGCCCGGCGACTGCAACCGCACGTGCTTCGCCGGCGAGGTCTGTGCGCGCGATCACCTGTGTCACCCGGCGGACGACGTCCGCTCCATCCGCGCCGAGTGGACCGTCCGCGGGCAGACTGCCAATAGCGCGAGCTGCGCCGGCGCACCGAACCTGTACATCCGCTTCGAGGCGTCCGACGACACGGTCGGCTACTCGCCGGTCCCGTGCAGGCTCGGCCTGTTCACGATGGACAAGCTCCCGACGACCTTCACGCAGGTCGAGCTCGGCATCAACGACCCCGACGGGCGCTACGGCGGCGTGACGCACGCCGTCGACGCCGAGGGCCACGTCGCCTTCGACCTGACGCCCTGATCAGCGCCGCGCCGAACCGGATCCCGCCGATCCCGATCCCGCAGGTGGGCGGCCACCGGAGCCGAGCCCCGGGCGCAGCGGCGACAGCGTGCCGGGCACCGACTTGCCGAGCTTGACGTCGTCGAGGCGCGGCATCGGGAGGACGCGCTTGAAGCTGCGCAGCCGCCACGCGTGCGTGCCGAGCGGGCGCTCGAACGTGAACACGGCGCGCACGGCGAGCGCGTTCGCGTACTCGAGCAGCGCGTCGAACGTGGCGCGCGTGTGGCCGTCGGTCTGGATCGCCTCGGTCACCGCGAGGATGCGGCGGAACTCCCCGAGGACGACGGCGTGCTCCGTCTGGATCTGCACGAAGCGCCCGCGGTCGCCCTCCTTCTGGAACACGTCGCTCGCCTCGTCGTAGACCTCGCCGGCCTTGCCGTCGCGCAGCTTCTCGAGGATCGCGTTCGCGACGATCTTGAGCTCGCACTTCTTGCTCATCGGGTCCGCGCACGTCGGCGGGATCACGCGCGCCTCGCGCTGCTCCGCCGTCGGGCGCAGCTCGGGCGGCAGCTCGACGCCGACGCCGAGCAGCTTCCACGTGCCGTCGTCCCAGTGGAAGCTCACCGAGCTCTTGCACGTGCCCTTGTCGAACGCGACGGTGAGCGACAGGCGGCCGACGCGGCCCGTCGGACCCGTCGTCACGAGCGTGTCGTTGACGGCCGTGATCTCGCGGAACTTGCCGACGGTCGCCTGCATGTCGCTCATCTCGTCGACGAAGCGCTCCTTGCGCACGACCTCCTGGAAGCGCGGCGACGACTTCTCGTACAGCTCGTCGTAGCTCGAGTTGCTCAGCTGGATCAGGATCTGCTCGGCGAGCGGGCGGAAGTCCGGCGCGTCGGTGCCGCGGATCTGCACGGCGACGATGATCGTGATCCACGACGCCACGATCGCGAACCCGACGATCAGGCTGCGGAACAGCAGCCGCCCGCTGCGCGTGCGCGCGACGCGCGGGAGCTCCGTGAGCGACTCGCCGACCGACGCGATGCCCTCGCCGAGCTTCGTGATGTTCGCGCCGACGAGCGGCACGCGCCGCGACTTCTCGCCGAGCTTCTGGACGTTCTCGCCGATCGTCTCGAGGCCGCTGCCGATCGCCGTGACGCCCTCGTCGAGCGCATGCTTCGCGACGTCCGCGATCCGCTTGGTCCGCGTGGTCTCGGTCGCCGTCGCCGTCGCCGTCGCGACGACGCCCGTCATGCGCCCGCTCGCGACCGGCGCCGAGTCGAGCTCCGACACGCGCTCGGGCGTCCCGTCGCTCGCCTTCGCCAGGTGGGGCTGCGAGAACTGGACGTCGATGCTCCCCGACGAGCCCGGCGGCGCATCGGCCTTCGGCGCCGCCGTCAGGTTCGGCGCGGACAGCTGGACGTCGATGCTCCCGGATCCCGAGGACGCCGGGTCCGCCTTCGGCGCGGCGGATTCGTCGTCGTCGTCGTCAGGATCGGGCGGCACCGGCACGGATCATGACACGTGGAAGAAGCGCGCGACGACGTTCTCCGCGACCTCGAGGCGGTACGCCGCCGTCGAGCGCACGTCGTCGATCGGCGCGATCGATGCGCGCAGCGCCGCGCGCGCCGCCTCGGCCGCCTGCGCACCGAGGCGCTGCCCGCGCACGGCCTCCTCGACGGCGGTCGCGCGGATCGGCCGGTTCGCAACGGCGCCGAGCCCGATGCGCGCCGACACGACGACCCCGGCGTCGACCTCGATCGCCGCGGCGCCCATCACCTTCGAGATCGACTGCGCTCGGCGCGTGCCGACCTTGCGCCACGCCGTGCGCACGTTCGCGCCCGGCAGCGGCAGGTGCGCCGCGATCACGAGCTCGTCGGGCGCGAGCTGCGTCGTGCGGTACCCCGTGCACCACGCGCTGTACGGCGCGCGCCGGTGCCCGCGCACCGACGCGACCTCGAGCTCGCAGTCGAGCGCGAGCAGCGCCGGCAGGCTGTCGCCGACGGGCGACGACGTGCCGACGTTGCCGCCCACCGTCCCGCGCGCCTGGATCTGCAGCGCGCCGATCTCGCGCGCCGCGAGCGCGAGCGGTGCGAGCTTCTCGCGGATCGCCGGGTGGCGCTCGACCTCGGTCCACGTCGCGCCGGCGCCGATCGTGATGCGGCCGTCCCCGACGGTGATCCCGCCGATCGGCGCGAACCGCCACAGGTCCACGATGCCGGCCGGCACCTTCTGGTGGATCGCGTTGACCATCAGGTCCGTGCCGCCCGCGAGCACCATCCAGTCGGGGTGCTCGGCGCGCAGCGCGAGGGCCTCCGCGAGGTCGCGCGGCCGCACGTACGCCGTCACGAGCGCGCTCCTTCGAGCTCCCGCGCCGCGGCGATCACCGCATCGACGATGAGCTGGTAGCCGGTACAGCGACAGATGTTGCCCGCGAGCAGCTCGCGCACCTTCGCGCGCGCCGTGGCGTCGTCGGCGCCGTGGAGCGCGCCGCTGTCGACGACGTGCACCGCGCACACCGCGATCCCCGGCGTGCAGATGCCGCACTGCGCACCGCCGCACGTGACGAGCGCGCGCTGCACGGCGTGCAGCACCTCCGCCTCGCCCGCGCGCTGCGCCGCGAGGCCCTCGACGGTGACGACCTTGCGCCCGTGGCACTGGCCGACGGCGACGAGGCACGAGTTCACCGCCTCGCCGTCGAGCATCACGGTGCACGCGCCGCACTCGCCCTCGCCGCAGCCCTCCTTCGTCCCGGTGAGGCGCAGGTCCTCGCGCAGCACGTCGAGCAGCCGCTTCCACGGGGACGCCTCGACGTGCGCCGCCGCGCCGTTGACCTCGAGCTCGAGCTTCACGACAGCCTCCACGCCGCGCGCGACTGCGCGACGGCCTCGGGGGAGATGGGGAGTGCATCGAACGCGCAGCCGAGCGCGTCCTCGACGGCGTTCGCGACCGCCGCCGCCGGGCCGTCCATCGGGATCTCGCCGACGCCCTTCGCGCCGCTCGGCCCGAACGGATACGGCACCTCGACGAGCACCGTCTCGAGCTCGGGCGCATCCGCGAACGTCGGGACGATGCAGTTGGTCATGTTCGCGTTCGCGACGCGACCGTCCTTGTAGACGACATTCTCGAGCACCGCCCAGCCGAGCGCCTGCAGCGTGCCGCCCTCGATCTGCCCCTTCACGATCGTCGGGTTGATCGCCTTGCCGACGTCGATCGCCTGGATGCAGCGCTCGATCGCGACCTCGTACGTGTCGAGGTCGACCGCGACGTCGACGAGGCACGCCCCCCAGCCGTACACGGGGTACGCCGAGCCGGTGTACGTCGCGTCGTCCCACTGGATGCCGGGCGGCGGCTCGTACGTGACCGTCTCGGCGAGCTCGCCGACGACCTCGCCGTGTGCGCGCGCGATCGCCGCCAGGTCGCCGGCGACGCCGTGCTCGGCGCCCCACGACTCGAGCCGCGCCCGCAGCACGCGCGCCGCGCGGTCGACGACGCCGCCCACGACCATGCACGTGCGGCTCGCGACCGTCGGGCCGCTGTCGGGCACGCGCGACGTCGACGGGTCGATCACCGCGACGCGCCCCGGGTCGACGCCGAGCGCCGCCGCCGCGATCTGCACGAACATCGTGATCGAGCCCTGCCCGATGTCGGTCGAGCTCGAGCGGACCTCGAAGCGGCCGTCGGGGAGCGCGGCGACCGTCGCCCTGCCGGCGAGCCGCTGCTCGCCGCTGCCGGTGAAGCCGGCGCCGTGGAAGTAGAAGACGAAGCCGCGGCCGCGGCGCACCGGCGAGCCGGCGGCGCTCGTGCCGCTGCGCGCCGGCGCCGGGCCGGCGATGCCCTCGACGGCGGCGAACACCTCGTCCGTGCCGACGGAGAAGCCGAGCACCTGCCCCGTCGACGTCGCGTCGCCCGAGCGCAGCGCGAGCCGCTTGCGCAGCGCGATCGCATCCTCGCCGCGCGCCCGCGCGAGCTTCTGCATCTGGCGCTCGTACGCGAACGTCGTCTGCGGCGCGCCGAACCCGCGGAACGCGCCGTGCGGCGGATAGTTGGTCGCGACGACGCGCCCGCGCACGCGCGTGATCGGGCACCGGTACGGCCCGGCCGCGTGCAGGACGCCGCGCGACAGCACGACCGGCGACAGCGTCAGGTACGCGCCGCCGTCCATCACGCAATCGATGTCCATCGCGCAGATCTCGCCGCGCGCGTCGACGGCGATGCGGTGGTGCGTGCGCGCCGGGTGGCGCTTCGTCGTCGCCGCGATGTCCTCGTCGCGCTCGTACACGATCTTCACCGGCCGCTTCGCCGCGGCGGCGAGCAGCGCGACGTGCGCCGCGAGCATCGACGGATACTCCTCCTTGCCGCCGAAGCCGCCGCCCGTCACGGACTGCGCGATCACGACCCCGTCGGCGTCGCAGCCGAGCAGCGCCTTCATCGCCTTGTGCACGTAGTACGGGCACTGCATCGAGCCGACGATGTGGCAGCGCCCGTCGACCCACTCGGCCATCATGGCCTGCGGCTCGATGTACATCTGCTCCTGCGGCGAGGTCCAGTACGTGCCCTCGATGACCTGCGCCGCCGACGCGAACGCGGCGTCGAGCTCCGCGTCGGTGGTGTGGCCCTTGCGGATCAGGAACTGCTTGAAGACGTTGTCGTCCTTGTACAGCTGCTGCGCGCCGGCGAGCGCGTCGTCGATGGTGAACACCGGCGGCAGCGGGCGGATGCGCGGGTGGAGCGCCTTCGCCGCGGCGAACGCGAGCGCCTTCGTCGGCGCCGCGACCAGCGCGAGCGGCTCGTCGACGTGCATGACGCGCCCGCCGATCGGCACGAGCGCCGGCTGATCGTCCTCGATCAGCGCGATGACGTTGCGCCCCGGGATGTCGGCGGCCGTCGCGACCGCGACCTGCGACCAGTCGAACGCCGGGTCGCGATCGAGCGCCTCGAGCACGCCGTGCGGCACGCGCGAGCGCACCGTCGCGCCGAACCACGCCTGCGGCGCGTCGAGGTCATCGAGGTAGCGCGCCCGCCCCGTGACCTTCGCGATCCCGTCGACGCGCGGCAGCGAGGCGCCGACGGGTGGATTCGCCCTGTGCATCCCCGAGATCTAACCTCACCCCGACGGTCCCGTCAGCGCCGGCCCGGGAAATCGTCGCCCGGCTCACTTCCCCGCGTGGAACATGTCGACCACGACGGCGCGCCCCGACGGGCCCAGGACGAAGGTGTCCTCGAGGACGTGGGCGTGCGGGCGGATGGCCGCGTACCCACCGGGGACCTTCGCGGTCGTCACGCGGTTCACGCCGTACACGTCGCTCGCGGCCGTGTTGAAGTCGAACGGCTGCCCCGGCGGCAGCACCGGGTACGCGACGGAGGCGCCGGCCGGCGCGGCGATGCGCCACGACCACACGTGCCTGTCCGCCCCCACCGTGCGCGACGAGTGGTACGCGGCGAGGACGACGTCGCCCGTGCCGCCCGTCGCGCCGAGCGTCCACGAGATCGCGTGCGTCGCCGGATCGAACGACGGCTCCGACGTGTACTCCTTGAGCGCCGTGGAGCCCCAGTCGAGCGCGTAGGTCGCGCTGTACGGCCCCCAGTCGAGGATGGTCTGCTCGCTGAACGCGCCGGGCTGCGCGAAGCCGAACACGGTCATCGTGCTGGTCGTGCCGATCGTACCCGGGACGGTGATCGTGCCGGTCGCGGTGCCGGTCACCGGTGGGATCTGCTGGAACGCGCTGAACAGGAAGCCGCGCGGCGACCGCAGCGTGTGGTCGAAGCCGAGGTTCGGCAGCGCCGCGGGCACGTTCGACACGGTGACGGCGGTGCCGCCGATCGGCGCGTACGTCCCGTCGAGCTCGACGGTCGCCTCGTCGGCGAGGGCGACGTTCGTCTTGTAGAACGAGCTCACCGGCGTGAAGTTCTCGTCGAACGTCATCACGGCCATGTCGGCGAGGTTCTGCGCGCAGCCGAACAGCGACACGCGCACCGGCGGGTTCGCGACCGCGATCAGCCCGGCGAACGGCTTCAGCGGGACCGGCACGAACGGCGTGATGTCGGCGCTGCCGCACGACGTGAACAGCGCGTACACGACGGCGTTGGGATCCGCCGGCACGACGACGTCGAACGTCACGGACGTGGTGTTGGGGCGGCCGCCGCCGATGTCGAGGTGGAGGTCGTCGCCCGGCTGCACGCCCGCCCACGACGACAGCGACGTGAACGTGAAGCCGCCGCCGAGATCCGGAGGGAGGCCCGGATCGATCGCGGTGACGAAGCCACCCGGCGCCATCACGGCGCTCGCGACGCCGGCCGCGTCGGTGGTCCTCGTCGCGACCACCGACGAGTCGGCGTTCTGGAAGAACACCTTCACGTCCTTCGCGGGGTCACCGGCCAGGGTGACCGTCAGCTTCACCGGCGCCGTCGGCAGGGGCGGCCCGTCGGGGTTCAGCGGCGCGTCGGGCAGGTTGTTGACGCCGTCGTCGCCGCACGCGGCGACGAGCAGCACCAGGAGCGCGGCGATGCGGCGCACGATCACAGCCTCGCCTTCGGGGCGGCGGGCACGTGCGTGTGGAAGAAGCGCGGCTTCGTCGCCTTCACCGCCTTCGTGGTCTTCGTCGCCGTCGTCGCCGTGGTCTTCGTGGGCTTCGTCTGCGCGCCCTGGAAGCCCTGCAGCGAGACCTGCCCCGTCGGGCCGATGATGATGTCGTCCTGGTTCGCCGCCAGCACGATCTCGCGGATCGCGTCGTAGCCGCCGGGCACCTTCGCCGTCGCGAAGTCGAAGATGCTGATGTTGTCCTCGGCGCCGGCGTTGAACCTCGAGCCGTCGGCCGGCAGCACGGGTAGTGCGACCGACGCGTTCGTGAACGGCGCCGCGATCGTCCACGACCACTCCTGTCCGGTGCTCGGACGGAACAGGTCGACCGTATGCACGGAGAGGTCGGGGGTCGCGCCGGTCGCGGCCTGCGTCCACGAGGTCGTGTGCGTCGCGACGTCGAACCGCGGCGAGCCGGTGAACGCGGGGAGCAGCGCCGCGCCGGCGTCGAGCGTGTACGTGTTCGTCGCCGCGCCCCAGCCGACGACGTTGTGGATGCTGCGGTTGTCGAAAAACGAGGTGGACGTGACGGACAGCGTGCCCGCGATCAGCGCCGGCGCCTTCGAGCTGAACGCGCCGGTGCCGTTGGAGACGTCGAACGAGCCGAAGATCTCGTAGATCGGGCCGCGCGTCGTCTGGACGGTGTTCGAGACGTTGAGGACGCCGAAGCGCTGCGGCACGTTCGTGTACATGAACGTGGCGTCGGTGACGCCGACGTAGCTGTCGGCGGTGAGGTCGATGATCGCGCCCTCGGCGAGCGCGACGTTCGCCTTGAACAGCGTCCGCACCGGCAGGCCTTCGGAGTCGAAACCCTCGACGAGGAAGTCGGCCGTCGCCGGGCAGTCGAACAGCGTCAGCGAGCCGCCCGGCGCACCGGAGCCGGAGCCCGAGCCCGAGCCGCCGCCGCTGGAGAGGCCGAACGTGCCGCACGGCGTGTGGAGCCGGTACGTGCTGGCCGCGCCGTCGAGCGGGATGTTGACCCTGACGTTGACGATGCTCGTCGCCCCGTTGCCCTCGTGCAGGACGAGCTCGTCGCCGGGCTTCACGCCGGCGAACGTCTGCAGCTCGCTCGGCGGCGCGGCGCCGGTCGGGAACGACCGCGGGAATGCGTCGATCGCGGTGACGAAGCCGCCGGCGTCCATCGTGGCGACGGCGGCGCCGTTCGCGTCGGTCGTCGCCGACAGGACGAGCGACGAGTCCGCATTCTGGAACAGCACGCGGACGCCCGGGACGCCGGTCGAGCCGCTCGTGATCGTGATCTTGACCGGCCCCGACGTCGGAGCGTCGATCTCCTTGCCGTCGGGGTTGGGTGGTGCGTCGGTGAGCTTGCCGACACCGTCGTCACCGCACGCGGACAGGAACAAGCCAACGAGGCCAACAGATAGTGCTCGCATCGTCGGTCATGATAGGCCACCGCGCGCGCGTGTTGTGCTCGTGGCGCGACGGGTGTGACACGAGTCTGTGGGCGCCGGTAGGATGTGCGCATGCGACAGCGAGCGCTCGGCGCTGCGACGGTCAGCGCCATCGGCTGCAGCGTGAGCCTCGCGATCTCCGCGCGGCGCGGCCACGACGCCGGCACCGTCGAGCGCGCGCTGCTCGCGGCGCTCGAGCTCGGCATCACGCTCGTCGACGTCGCCGCCGAGCCCGACACCGAGAAGCTCGCCGGCGAGGTCGTGCGCGCCCAGCGCCTGCGCGATCGCGCCGTCGTCGCGACGCGCGTCCCGTCGCTCCCCGCGGCGCGCGAGGACCTCGCCGCGCGGTTGCCGGTGAAGTACGTGCAGGAGCGCGTCGAGGCGAGCCTGCGCGCGTCGCGGCTCGAGGTGCTGCCGCTCGTGCTCGTCCCGCTCGGCGCCGCGGACCGCCGCGCGCGGGCGTGGCCGGAGCTCGCGGGTGCGTGCGCGCGCCTCGTGCGCGAGGGCAAGGTGCAGCAGTGGGCCGCGCTCGTCGAGGATCCGCACGGCTTCGTCGTGCGCGAGCCCGCACCGCCGCCGCCGCCGCGCGAGACCACGACGCCGTCGGGGCTGATCCTCTCGATCGCGGAGGTCGTCGCGCCCGCACCGACGGCCGCCGACGCGGCACCGCGCTCGGCGTTCGCCGAGGAGCCGTGGCTCGTCGCGCTGCACGCTCCCCTGTCCGCGTGCGAGCGCGCGAACGAGGAGCTCCTCGCCACCTCGCTGCCCGTCCTCGCGAGCGCGCCGCTCTCCGCCGGCGCCCTCGCCGGCACCGTCGGCCCCGGCGTCGCGCTGCGCCTCACCGACGAGCGGCGCGCCCTCGACGACGCCCACCTCGCGCGCATCGCCGTCGCCGCCGCCCGCCTCGCCCCGCTCGTCCGCACCGAGCCTCCGGCCGCCACCTCCTGCGAGGCCGCGCGCGCCGCCCGCGAGCGCGCCGTCCGCACGCGCGATCCCGAGGCATCCACCCTCGCCGAGCTCGCCCTCCGCCGCCTCCTCGATCGCGGCGCCCTCCCGCTCCCGCGCCTCCACCACCGCGACCACGTCATCGACGCCGTCGCCGCCGCACTCGCCCCGCCTCTCTCCGCCGCGGCCCACGCCGATCTCGACGCTGTGTTCGACACCTGAACGCACATTCAGGTACCATCGGCGACGTGAAATCGCGCGACGCCTCGAACCCGACGTCCCGCTTCGCGGCGCACGCCGTCGTCTACGAGGACGGCGAAGGCCCCCCACCCGCCTCCGTCACCCTCCTCGAGGACCGCTCGCGCTCCATCCTCTCCCACAACGACTCTCCCGACCTCCCCTTCCGCTGGAGCGCGAACCCCTACCGCGGATGCCTCCATGCCTGCAGTTACTGCTATGCACGGCCGACGCACGAGTATCTCGAGCTCGGAGCGGGGACGGACTTCGATACGAAGATCGTGGTGAAGCGGGAGGCGGCCGAGCTGCTGAGGGAGGCGTTCGAGAAGCCGAGCTGGAAGGGGGAGTCGGTGATGTTCTCGGGGGTGACCGATTGCTATCAGGCGATCGAGCGCGACCTGCAGCTGACGAGGAAGTGCCTCGAGGTGTGCCTCGAGTATCGCAATCCGGTGAGCGTGATCTCGAAGAGCGCGCTGGTCGAGCGCGACGTGGAGCTGTTCCTGGCGCTCGCGAAGGAGGCGCGGTTCGGGCTCGCGGTGAGCCTGGCGTTCACCGACAACGCGACGTCGCGCGCGATCGAGCCGTGGGCGGCGTCTCCGGACCGCAGGTTCAAGGTGATCGAGACGATGGCGAAGGCGGGCGTGCCCGTCGGCGTGATGTGCGCGCCGATCATCCCGGGCGTGAACGACCGCGACCTCGTCGGCGTCCTCGAGCGCGCGGCCGGCGCGGGCGCGCAGTGGGCCGGCTGGGTGCTGCTGCGCCTCCCCGGCGCGGTCAAGCAGGTGTTCGAGGAGCGCGTGCGCGTCGCGCTACCGCTCGCCGCCGACAAGGTCCTGCACCGCATCCGCGACACGCGCGCCGGCGCCCTCTACAAGTCCGACTTCGGCACGCGCGGGCGCGGCGAGGGCCCGTATGCCGACGCGATCGCGAACGTCTTCGACGCGACGTGCGCGCGCCTCGGCCTGAACCGGCGCGAGACCTCGTACGACGACGCCGCGACGACGTTCCGCCGCCCCGATCGATCGAAGCAGCTGTCGCTGTTCTAGAACCCGTGGTCAGCCGTTGCGGTGGGCGCCGATGGTCGCGCCCGACCAGGGGATCGAGAGGGGCTGGGAGGGGGATTCGCGCTTGGGTGGCGGGGCGGGTGGGGCTTCTTGCGGCTGGCCGGTGAGCTTCGCGGTGATGCCGCGGAGCTCGGCGGTGAGGGCGCCGAGCTGGGCCTTGGGGTCGGCGCGACCGCCGGTCACGTGGGCGAGGTGGGCATCGCGGATCTCGTGCATGGAGGGCGGGACAGCATGTGGCGGGCCAGGCGTAACTGCGGGTCGAGCCGGCCGAGGGCGGGGTGGAGCGCAGCCCGTGGGAGACGGTGTGGGGAGCGGCGTCGACGGATCGGGGCGGCGCAACTGCGCGACGGCGCGGCGTGAGCGGTGGGTACATCGGTTGCAGCCGAGGGGGAGCACCATGCCCTGGGAGCCGCTGCTCGACGGAGATCTGGCGGATGACGCGATCGTGGCGGCGCGGGAGATCGCGCTCGAGATCGCGGAGGCGGCCGGTGATGCGACGGCGGCCGAGCGCACGCTGTACTGGGCGTACACGGCGAGCGTGATCGACGAGCCGTTCGCGGCCGCCGCGTACGAGGCGGCGCTCGAGGCGCTGGTCGCCGACCTCCAGCGCGGCGCGCAGCACCCGGGCCTGTACAACAACGGGCTCGCGGGGATGGGCTGGGCGCTGTGCCACGTCCTCGACGCCGACGCGCCCGAGGCGCGGAGCGCGCTCGAGGTGATCGACGAGGCGCTCGTGCGCGTGGTGGCGGTCGAGCGCTGGCGCGGCCACCACGACCTCGTGCAGGGGCTCGCGGGCCTGGGCGTGTACTTCCTCGAGCGGCTCGCGGCGGGGCCGGCGCCGATCGCGCTCGACGGGCTGCACCGCGTCGTCGCGCACCTGGACGCGCTCGCGACGCACGGCGAGCTCGGCGCGACGTGGCTGACGCCGCGCGCGCTCCTGCCGGAGCACCATCGCGACGCGTGGCCCGACGGCCACTTCGACTGCGGCCTCGCCCACGGCGTCGCCGGTGCGATCGCCTTCCTCGCGCGCGCCGCCGAGGTCGCCGATGCACCGCCGCGCGCCCGCGCGCTGTGCGACGAGGCGGTGCGCTGGATCTCGGCGCAGCGCCAGGCGCCGGACCCGTCGGGCCGCTTCCCCGGGATGACGTTCGCCGGCGCCGGCGAGGACCGCACGCGCGCCGCGTGGTGCTACGGCGATCCGGGCGTCGCGTCGGCGCTGTGGATCGCCTCGCGCGGCGGCGAGCTCGCCCGCGCGACGGCGCGCGACTGCGCCGAGCGCGACGCGGCGACGGCCGGCATCCTCGACAGCGGGCTGTGCCACGGCGCGTGCGGCCTCGCCCACCTGCTCAACCGCTTCTACCAGGCGTCCGGCGACGCCGCGTGCCGCGACGCCGCGCGCACCTGGTTCGCCCGCGCGCTCGAGATGCGCGGCCCCGGCGGCATCGCCGGCTTCACCGCGTGGCGCGGCGCCACCGAGGGCTACCAGCCGGTCGCGAACCTCCTCGAGGGCGCGCTCGGCGTCGGGCTCTCGCTCGTCGCCGCCGCGTCGCCGCACGCACCGAGCTGGGACCGCATGATGCTCGTCGATCTCCCCGCGCATCTCCCCGCGCATCTCCCCGCGCCCGTCGCCGCATCGGGAGTCGCGTGATGCTCGTCGCGCCCGTCGCGCCCGTCGCGCCTCTTCCCGCACCAGGTCGCGTGATGCTCCTCGAGCTCCCCGCGCCCGTCGCGTCTCTCCCCGCACCAGGAGTCGCCTGATGTCGAAGCTCGCGCACCGCGCCCTCGGGCGCTTCGTCCTGCGCACGCCGGTCCTGCCGTTCGACGTGCTCCACAGCTGGACCGGCGACCGCGCGATGCTGCGCGGGCTCGTCGACGACCCGGCGGTGCGCGAGGCGCTGTACGTCGCGTCGCCCGAGCTCGACGCGCAGATCGCCGCGTGGCAGAAGGAGCCGGACTCGCCGGCGGGCGTCGCCGTCGAGCGCTCGCTCGTCCGCTACCTGTCGCGCATGGCGTCGCGCTCGACGCCGTTCGGCCTGTTCGCCGCGGTGTCGGTCGGCACCGTCGACGAGACCGGCGCGACGACGCTCGACCTCCCGGCGCGCGCCGCGGCCACGCGCCACACGCGCCTCGACAACGACTACCTGTTCGCGCTGTGCAGCGACCTCGTCCGCGACGGCGCGATCCGCGCGGCGCTGCGCTACAGGCCGAACCAGAGCCTGTACGCGGCCGCCGGCCGCCTGCGCTACGCCGAGGCGCGCCTCGCCGGCCCGGTGCGCGCGTACCACCTGGTCGCCGTCGACCGCACGCCGTACCTCGACGCACTGCTCGACCGCGCGAACGCGCCCGGCGGCGCCACGCTCGCCGAGCTCGCGGCCGTGCTGTGCGCGGATCCCGAGATCACCGCCGACGAGGCGACGCAGTTCATCGGCGAGGTCATCGACGCGCAGCTGCTCGTCGCCGAGCTCGCGCCCGCGGTCACCGGGCGCGAGCCGACCGACGGCATCATCGACACGCTCGCCGCCGCCGGCCTCGACGAGCTCGCCGCGCCGCTGCGCGACGCCCGCGCCGCGATCCGCGCGATCGACGACGCCCCACCCGGCGTACCGGCCGGCGCGTATCGAGCGATCGAGCACGCGCTGCGCGACCGCCTGCCGGCGAAGGTCGAGCCGAGCCGCCTGTTCCAGGTCGACCTGTTCAAGCCGGCGCCGGGCGTGCAGCTCGGCGAGGCGGTGATGGGCGAGCTCGCGCGCGGCATCGAGCTCCTCCACGCGCTCGCCCCCGGCGGCGAGGACGCGCAGTGGGCGCGTTTCCGCGAGAAGTTCACGGCGCGCTACGAGACGCGCGAGGTCCCGCTCGTCGAGGTGCTCGACGAGGAGGTCGGCATCGGCTTCGGCGACGCGGGCCAGGCCGCCGGCAACGCGCCGCTGCTCGCCGACCTCGCGTTCCGCGGGCGCGCCGGTACGCGCCAGGTCACGTTCGATCGCCGGGAGACGCACCTGCTCGGCCTCGTCGCGGGCGCGATCCGCACGGGCGCGCTCGAGGTCGAGCTGTCCGACGCCGACGTCGAGGCGCTCTCCACGAAGTCACCGGCGCCGCTCCCCGACGTCGTGTGCGCGGCCGCGACGCTGATCGGCGCGAGCGCCGGCGCCGTCGCCGCAGGCGACTTCCAGCTGCGCCTCAACCACGTCGGCGGCGGCGCGAACCTCCTCGGCCGCTTCTGCCACGGCTCGCCGGAGGTCACCGCGCTCACCGCCGAGGCGCTGCGCGCCGAGGAGGCCGCGCGCCCCGACGCCGTGTTCGCCGAGATCGTGCACCTCCCGGAGGGCCGCGTCGGCAACATCCTCCTGCGCCCCGTGCTGCGCGCGTACGAGATCCCGTTCCTCGGCGGCAGCGGCGCCGACGAGGACCACCGGATCGGCGTCGCCGACCTGACCGTCTCCGTCGACGGCGATCGCGTCGTCCTGCGCTCGCGGCGCCTCGGCCGCGAGGTCATCCCCCGCCTGACCACGGCGCACAACTACAGCGCGCGCAGCCTCACCGTGTACCGCTTCCTGTGCTCGCACGCGCACCAGAACATCGGCAACGCGTACTTCACGTGGGGCGCGCTCGACGCGTTCCCGTTCCTGCCGCGCGTGCGCCGCGGCAAGCTGATCCTGTCGCGCGCGCGCTGGGTCCTGACCGCCGCCGACCTCGCGCCGCTCGAGGAGGCGTTCGCCGGCTCGAACGCCACCCCCGCCGGTGCGAAGAAGACGCCGGACCAGATCCGCGCGCTGCGCGAGCGCGTGCTCGCCGCCGTCGCCGCCCTGCGCGCGCGCCTCGGGCTGCCGCGCTGGGTCGTCGTCGCCGACGGCGACAACGAGCTCCCCGTCGACCTCGACAACGAGCTCATGGTCGACAGCGCCGCCGCGCTCCTGAAGGGCCGCCCCGTCGCGACGCTGTACGAGCTGCTCCCCGCGCACGACGGGCTCGCGCTGCGCAGCCCCGAGGGCGCGTTCGCGCACGAGCTGATGGTGATGTACGCGCGCCCGGCGCCGGCGCCCAAGCCGAAGGTCGCGCCGCCGCCGCCGGCCGACATCGCGCGCCGCTTCGCGCCCGGCTCGGAGTGGCTGTACCTGAAGCTCTACACCGGCACCGCCACCGCCGATGCGCTGCTGCGCGAGGCGATCGCACCCGCCGTCGAGGCCGCGATCGCGAACGGCCTGTGCGACAGCTGGTTCTTCATCCGCTACAGCGATCCCGACTGGCACGTGCGCCTCCGCTTCCACGGCGATCCGCAGAAGCTGACCGGCGAGCTGCTGCCGTACCTGCACCGCGCGCTCGCGCCCGCCGTCGCGGACGGCCTGGTGTGGCGCATCCAGCTCGACACGTACGAGCGCGAGGTCGAGCGCTACGGCGGCGCGGCCGGCATCGAGCTCGCCGAGCAGCTGTTCCGCGCGGACAGCGACGCGTGCCTCGCGATCGTGGCCGCGTGCGAGGGCGACGCCGGCGCCGACGCCGCGTGGCGGCTCGCGCTGCGCGGAATCGATCAGCTGCTCGACGACCTCGGGATGTCGCTCGCCGAGAAGCTCGCCGCGATGACGGCCGCACGCGACGGCTTCGGCGCCGAGTTCGGGCTCGACACGGCGCTGCAGAAGCAGCTCGGCGACAAGTACCGCAAGCACGGCAAGGAGCTGGCGGCGCTGCTCGCCGCACCGTCGGACGCGCCCGATCATCCGTTCGCACCCGCGCTCGCCGCGTTCGGCGCGCGCAGCCGGGCGGTGCGCCCGATCGCCGCGCAGCTGCGCGCCGCGATCGCCGCCGGCGCCGTGCCGCTCTCCCTCGACGACCTCGCCGGCAGCTACGTGCACATGCACGCCAACCGCATGATCCGCTCGAACGCGCGCGCGCACGAGCTGGTGCTGTACGACCTGCTCCGCCGCCACTACGACGGCATCCTCGCGCGCGAGCGCGCCGCGGCGAAGCGCGCGAAGCCCGAGGCAGCCTAGCGCGCCGATCCACGCAGCCGACTTCTCCGCACGCTCGGAGCCGTTCGCGATGGAGAATCGCCGCTCGGCGTTCGGATCTCTAGTTGTCCGCCACGGCCTCGCAGATGTCCTCGGGGATGCACGCGCCCGTCCAGCAGCCGTTCGCGACGCCCGCGTGCGTGCCCGGCCGGCACGGCGGCGGCAGCGTGGGGCACAGGGCGGGCTCGAAGCAGCGCCCCGGGTCCTGGCCCTCGCGCAGGCACATCGCGAACGGGCGCGCGCACTCGGCGTCGAACGGGCACACCTCGAACTCGTGGAACGCGGTGCACTCGTTGCTGCGCGAGCACGTCTCCGCGTCGGCGAACGCGCAGTCGACCGAGCTGTCGGCGGCGTTGTCCGTCGGGAAGCACCCGATGTAGTCCGTCGTGCACGTCCCCGACACGGCGCACGACGCCTGCTTCACGATGCGGCACGAAGGATCGGCGGCGCACTGCGCCTCGCCGAGCGCCTCGCACGGGCTGCCGCAGCTGCCCCACGTGACCGGCGGGGCGAGGTCGGCCGTCGTCTCGGGACAGGGGCAGCCCGGAGGACAGCTCGTGTCGCGCGCCTCGCACAGGAGCGTCGTCGGATTGCGCACGGGAGCCGGCGCGATCGCCGCGAAGTTGCACCGGCGACCTCCGCCGTCGTCGAAGAGGACGCAGGCGGAGAAGCCGGAGAGGAGCAGGAGGGCGGTCAAGCTACGCGACATGACCGCTCGTCGAGCAAAGGACACGCCAACGCCCGAGCGCGCCGTGATCGCCGAAATCGCTCGCGCGCTCCTCAGAAATCCGGCGCGCGCGTGGCGCCGTTGACAGCGCGCGCGCGCCGCTCGACGATGCTCCGGTGACGCGCGAGCGGCAGGCGGGCGGGCGAGAGGTGGCGCGCACCGCGGCCGCGGCCGCGCCGGCGAAGGCGCCGCAGGGCACGCAGGAGCTGATGCGCCTGCAGGCGGCGCTCGGCAACCAGGGCGTGCTGAGCCTCATGAAGTGCTGCTGCAGCGGCACGGGCGGCGGCCGCACGGACCGCTTCGAGGCCGAGGCGGACCGCTTCGCCGACGACGTGATGCGCGCGCCCGTCGAGCGCAGCGGCCCCCGCATGATGCGCGCCGCGGTCGCCGGTGCGCGGCCGGCGCCGAGCGCGATCCCCGCGCCGGTCGCCGCCGTGCTGCGCTCGCCCGGCGCGCCGCTCGACGCCGCGACCCGCGGCTTCATGGAGCCGCGCCTCGGCCACGACCTCGGCGACGTCCGCGTGCACACGGACCGCGCGGCCGCGGCGTCGGCCACCTCCGTCGGTGCGCGCGCGTACACCGTCGGCCGCGACGTCGTGTTCGCCGACGGGCAGTACGCACCGCACACGAGCGAGGGCCGCCGGCTCCTCGCGCACGAGCTCGCGCACGTCGTGCAGCAGCTCGGCACCGCGGGCGCGCTGCAGCGCAAGCCCGACGACGGCTACAGCTTCCGGCTCGTGTACCCGCCGAGCCACGTCGAGGAGCACACCGGGCTCGCGCACGACGAGGCGCGGCGCGTGCTCGTGCGGTTCAGCGGCCGTATCCACGCGAGCATCGAGGGCGGCATGGAGGGCCACCGCGCGCTCGTCGAGCTCGATCGCGATCAGTGGATCGTGTCGGGCGTCTCGAAGGTGCTCGGCGGCCGGCGCCTCCCGGCGATGTCGATCTGGGCGCCCGCGCAGGTGCTGCTCGCGATGGGGCGCACGCAGCTCGACACCGGCGACCTCGCCGGCGCGATGCGCGTCCTCGGCGAGGCCGCGAAGCAGGCGAGCGCCGCGAACCGCGCCGTGTACGAGTACCGCGAGGGCACGATCGCCGGCGCCGAGCGCGCCGTGGTCGGGCTCGAGGTGCTGAAGGTCGCGGGCTCGGTCGCCGCGAGCATCGCGTGGGGGCCGGGCGGCGGCGCGCTGTACGCGGGCGCGCAGCGGCTCGCCGGCGAGACGTCGAGCGTCGCGCTCGGGCTGCAGAGCTCGATCGACTGGGGCGGCGTCGCGTTCGACACGCTGCTCTCGCTCGGGCTCGGCAAGCTGTTCGGCAACCTCGGCGCGAAGCTCGCGTCGAAGGTCGCGCCGCGGCTCGTCGCCGTGCTGGTGCAGAAGCTCGGCGGCAAGATCAGCGAGAAGCTCGCCGAGACCGTCGTCGTGCAGGGCCTGAGCTTTGTCCGCAGCATGCTCGCCGGGCGCCTGTCGGCGACCGCGACGGCCGTCGCGCGCGAGCTGTTCGACGGCCTGCGCGGGCGGACGCAGCTCACCGTCGACGGCTTCCTCGAGCGCCTCGCCGAGGCGTGGTCGCTGAACGCGATCCTGTTCGACGCGATCGTGCACGTCGCGAGCGCCGGCCTGCACGGCCGGATGCAGCGCGCGCACGAGGAGTCCGCACCGCCGCCGCCGGCGCCGAAGGGCACCCCGGGCTGGAAGCCGTACGTCGCGGCGAGCGGCCCCGGTCCCGCGCCGGAGGTGACGGCGCCGCCGCCGCCGTCGGCGGGGCGACCTCCTCCGACGGTCGGCGCGACCGCGCTCAAGGTGCAGCCCGCCGTCGAGCCGGTCGCACCGGGCGCGCCGGCGCCGAAGACGGTGCTGCGCCCGGTCACCGACGCCGACGTCGACGCGGTGCTCGCCGCGTCGAAGCAGCAGCAACCTGCGCCGAAGGGCACGCCGCAAACGGCGGTCGCCGTCGCGAATGCGATGAAGGGCAAGAAGGCCGGCGGCGACGATTGCCCGACGGGGACGATCCCGATCCGGTGGCCGGCGCCGACGTGGGTCGCGATCGGGCTGGGCGACACCGGCTCGATCGACCCGATGTACAACCGGCCGCCGCGCGTGGTCACCAAGCGCGCGTCGCCCGCGCGCAGCCGCGCCGAGGTCGACGCCTACAACGCCATCGAGCAGAACCGCGTCGCGCGCCGGCGCGCGGAGGCGCGCGGGCTGTACCTGAACGTCCACCACAAGTGGCCGCTGTTCATGAGCGGCCCCGACATCAAGGACAACTTCGTGTTCTTCCCGAGCGGCTCCGGGTCGCCGCACAGCCGCTGGCACGAGGAGCTGCGCGCGCAGCATTTCACGATCGCCTCACCGGGCGGGTACATCGGCACGCGGTACTGCGTGCTGTAGCGGCGCGCTTCGTGCAGCCGAGGAGACCGAGCCGATGACGGACTGGGAGGCACGCCTCGACGACGCCGCGCGGGACTACGAGATGTTCGCCGGCGCCGGCGCCGGCGAGGATCGCGAGGCCGCGGCGCGGCGGTTCCGCGCGCGCATCCCGGCGTTCGCGGCGGGCGGTGCGGCGGCGCTCGCCGCGCTGACCTCCGCGTTCGACGGCGAGCCGTGGCGTGCCGCGGCGGCCGTGCGCATCGCGTCGGCGCTCGACACGCCGGCCGCCGCCGCGAGCATCCTCGCCGGCGCGCGGGGAGCGCGCGGATCCACGTCCGCCGCCGTCGCGCGGCTCGCCCGGCCGCAGCAGCGCATCGCTCCCGACACGACGTTGCTCGCGAGCGGCGAGGTGGACGCCGTCGACGAGCCCCCGGTGATCGAGGCGATCGACGCGCTCGCGGATCGCGGTGACCTCGCGCCGGTGCGCGCGGCGCTCGCCCGCCTCGGCGACCACACGCGCGCGCATGCGCTGCTGCGCCTCGCGCTGGCCGGCGACGGCGATGCGGTCGCGCGTCTCGTCGAGGCGGCGCGCGCCGGATCGATCGCCGCCGCGCTGCGCCTCGCCTACCTCGCCCATCCCGACGGCGTCGCCCCGGCGGCCGCGCTCGTGGCCTCGAACGGCCACCTCGCCGTCGACATCGTCGTGGCCTATGCGACCACCGCGCTCGTCCCCGCGATCGCGGCGCGCGCGGCCTCCCACGGCGACGCGGACGTCGACGACCTCGTGCGCACCGCCGCCGCCC
This sequence comes from Deltaproteobacteria bacterium, assembly GCA_019637375.1. Lineage (GTDB taxonomy): Bacteria > Myxococcota_A > Polyangia > Haliangiales > Haliangiaceae > JABFXX01. The sequence goes on from JAHBVW010000004.1 coordinate 179,733, forward strand.
TCACCGGCGTCACCGTCGACGACGCCGCGTTCGATCCCGCGACCTACGCCCTGTCGCGCGCCGGCCGCGAGGACACCCTCCGCCGCGTCACCGCCGCGCGCGCCCGGCTCGCGCCCGCGCTGCGCTACCGCGGCGGGCGGCCGCTCACGCTCGCGATCCTCGCCGACGACCTCGCGAGCCCGGACGCCGGCCCGCGCACGCACGCCGCGTGGCAGCTGCGCGCGATCACCGGCGAGGACCACGGGTACCTGCTCGGCGAGGACCTCGTCGGTAACCTCGATGCGATCGACGCGTGGCGCGTGCGCGCGAAGAACCCCGCGCCGATCGGCGACGGCGGCTGGGCGTTCCTCGGCGCGCCGCTCCCGCCGCCGCCCACCGCCTAGCTCGCGAGGACCCAGGCGATCGCGACGATCGCGAGCCCGATCACGCCGGCGGCGGCGATCATCGGCCACGGGCTGAGCGGCCGCGCATCCTCCTCGGCGGGAGGCTTGGGGGGCGCGGGCGGCGCGGCGGCGCGCAGGTGCTGCTCGGCGGGGTCGTGGAACGTGAGCGAGACGTCGCCCAGATCGATCGTGTCGCCGTCGCGGAGTTGCGCGACCTCACCGTCGGCGAGCCGCCGCCCGCCGAGCTCGGTGCCGTTCTTCGAGCCGAGGTCGCGCAGCGTGATGCCGTCCCAGCCGCGCGCGACCTCGGCGTGGGCGCGCGAGACGTCCTCGTCGAGGATCACCCAGTCGGCCTCGTCGCCGCGCCCGATCACGACGACGGCCTCCGGAGGCGGGAGGTCGCGGCGCGTCCCCGGGTTCGGGCCCTTCGCGATCGTCAGCGACGGTGCGGCCCCGGCGCCGAGCAGCGCGCGCACGAGCTCGCGCGCCAGGCTCTCCGTGCGCTGCGGCGGCGACGCCGGCGCACCGGCGGGCGCCGGCGTCACCTGTACGTGGTACGCGCCGAGGTCGAGCGCGACGCCGTCGCGCAGCGGTCCGGATTCGCCGGCGGCGTACGCCATCCCGTCGACGACGACGTCCGCCAGCGCGTACCAGCGCTCGCGCTCGATGCGCACGTGCTCGGCCGCCGGCACCGGGAGCCGGATGCGCGCGCCGGTGCTCGCGCCGATCACGACGACGTCCTCCGCCAGGTCGATCGCCGGCAGCGGGTCGTGGTCGCCTTCGCGGACGAGGAAGCGCTTCACCCCGCCTTCGTACCCGATCTCGCTGTCTTGATCTGGGGAAGTCATGGTCGGGCTGGGGTCGCTTCCACCTACATTCTGACAGGACGCCTCCAGCGATCCCGAGCACTTGGCCCTTGCGATGGCCGGCATGACCGATGCACAACTCGATCTCGTGGACCCTCTCCTCATCGCAGCCGCCGGGACGGTGCTCGCGCTGGGGTCGATCGCGGCCCTGCTCGCCCGCCGCGAGCGCGCGTCGTACGCGCAGACGCCCGCGACCGTCGTCTACGCACCGGCCCCGACGCCGGTCGCCCACTACTTCGTCCCCGATCCGCCGGTGCTGCCGACCGTCGAGCCCGCCGTCCACGTCCGGTTCAAGACCGAAGAGATCGACCACATGCAGGCCGAGCTCGACGACGATTACGAGAACGCGGTCACCAAGATCTCGGTCTCGCCGAAGGCCTCGCTGCGGCCGATCGACGTCCCGCCCGCCGACGAGCTGATGCTGTCGAACTACCTCGAGCCGCGCGGCCACGTCCACGCGATGCCCCGCGGCCGCACGCCGCGCGCGACCGAGCCCGAGCCGACGAGCCCGTTCCGCCTCGAGACCCGCGCCGACGAGCCGTCGGTGATCACGTCCGCGCCGCGCCCCGATCGCCGTTAGGGCTTCGCAGGCGCCGCCGGTGCCGCCGTCGCCCCGGTCGCGCGCACCCGCGCTTCCTCGGCCTTGTAGCGGTAGTAGTGGTCGAGGACCATGCGCACGTACTGGCGCGTGTACGGGTACGGCGGGACCGTGTAGCCGTACTTGCCGAGCGAGCCCATGCCGGCGTGGTAGCCGGCGATCGTGAGGACGAGGTCGCCGTCGAGCTGGTTCGCGAGCCAGCGCAGGAGGCGCGTGCCCGTCATGATGTTCGTGCGCGGATCGAACACGTCGCCCTGCGTCCCCATGTCGACGTAGACCTCGGGGTGGACCTGCATGAGGCCCTTGCAGTCGGCGCTGGAGACGACCTTGGGGTCGTAGTCGCTCTCGACCTTGATCACCGCGCGGATGAGCGGCACCGGGATCCGGTACAGCGCCGACGCCTCGAGGATGATCGCGTCGTAGCGGTGGAAGCGCTCGGGTGAGTTGTCCGTCGACGGGACCTTGTCGCAGCGCTCGCACGTGCCGCGCTGCACCGCCGCCTTCGTGCCCCCGTCGGGCGTCGACGACAGCACCTTCTTCGCGTTGCCGCTGGGCTTGATGTTCGTGAAGTGGACCACGCCGTCCGCGTCCGTCCACGTGTAGACGTCGGCGCGCGCGCTCCCCGCGAGCACCACCGCGAACGCGGCGGCGAGCATCGTAGCCGGGACCCGCACGGCCGAAATCGTAGCCCGCGTTTCCCGAAAGGTCCAAACACAGTATGGTCGCCACGTCCATGGCCGGAGAAATCCTCGAAACCGACTACCTCGTCGTCGGGTCCGGCATCGCCGGCCTCAACTTCGCCCTGCTCGCGGCCGAGCACGGTCGCGTCGTCATCATCACGAAGAAGCAGGCCTCGGACACGAACACGAACTGGGCGCAGGGCGGCGTCGCCGCGGTGCTCGCGAGCGACGACAGCTTCGAGCGCCACGTCGAGGACACGCTGCTCGCCGGCGACGGCCTGTGCGACCGCCCGATCGTCGAGATGTGCGTCGAGGCCGGGCCGGCGCAGGTCGAGCGCCTGCTCCAGATCGGCTGCCGGCTCGCCCGCGCCGAGGGCGGCGACCTCGACCTCGGCCGCGAGGGCGCGCACTCGCGCCACCGCGTCGTCCACTGGGAGGACGTCACCGGCCGCGAGATCCAGCGCGCGCTGCTCGCGGCGGTCGCGAAGACCTCGAACATCACCGTCCTCGACGAGCACATCGCGGTCGACCTCCTGTCGATGGCCAAGTACGGCGGCGACCCCGCGTGCTTCGGCGCGTACGTGTTCGACCGGCGCAGCGGCGTCGTCAAGACGATCACCGCGCGCGCGACGGTGCTCGCGTCGGGCGGCACCGGCAAGGTCTACGTCTACACGTCGAACCCCGACGTCGCGACCGGCGACGGCGTCGCGATGGCCTACCGCATCGGCGCGGCCGTGTGCGACCTCGAGTTCGTCCAGTTCCACCCGACGGTGCTCTACCACCCGATGGCGCGCAACTTCCTCCTCTCCGAGGCCATGCGCGGCGAGGGCGGCATCCTGCGGCTCGCGAGCGGCGAGACGTTCATGGAGCACTACCACCCCATGAAGTCGCTCGCGTCGCGCGACATCGTGGCCCGCGCGATCGACAACGAGCTCAAGAAGTCGGGCGCCGACTCGGTGTTCCTCGACATGACGCACCTCGATCCGACGTTCGTGCGCAACCGGTTCCCGAACATCGCGGACCAGTGCATGCGCCTCGGCATCGACATCACGAAGCAGCCGATCCCGTGCGTGCCGGCGGCGCACTACATGTGCGGCGGCATCAAGACCGACACCGAGGGCGCCACCACGACGACCGGCCTGTTCGCGATCGGCGAGTGCGCGTTCACCGGCCTCCACGGCGCGAACCGGCTCGCGTCGAACTCGCTGCTCGAGGGCATGGTGTTCTCGGCGCGCGCCGCGGCCGCGGTGAAGGACCTCCCGCGCATCCGGCCGGCGCAGGTGGCGCCCTGGTCGAGCGGCGATGCGACGGATTCGAACGACGCGATCGTCGTCTCCCTCAACTGGGAGGAGATCCGCCGCTTCATGTGGTCGTACGTCGGGATCGTGCGGACCGACAAGCGCCTCGACCGCGCGCGCCGGCGCATCGAGATCCTGCGCGAGGAGATCCGCGAGTACTACCGGGAGTTCAAGATCACGAGCGACCTGATCGAGCTCCGCAACCTCGCGCTGGTCGCACACCTCATCATCGAGTCCGCCCGCCGCCGCAAGGAGTCGCGCGGCCTGCACCGCACCCTCGACTACCCCGACCACCTCCCGGAGGCGCGCCACTCCGAGCTCCAGCTGACGAACGGCCCTCGCGGCTAGCGGGCGCGCAGACGGCCGAGCCTCGGGCCGTATTCATCAAGAATGTTAGCGACTTCGGCCGCTCGTTTTTCACACCTCGGTTCGTGAACCGGCGTTGACTCTTGACACCGCCGGCGACGACGCGTTGCCCACTTGCGGCCCCACGACCCCCGCAAGTGCCCTCGGGGGCGGCTGGCACCTGCCTCGCAATGTCCCCGGACATACTCCTCGCTGCCGGATCTTGACGGACGGCCACGCAGCGCAGGGGGGGCCTCCGAGGCATTCTGCCTCGGAGGCTTTGTTTTTTCGGGCCTCTGGTTGGCCTGAGTTTTTTCGGGGCGCTAGTGTCAGGTGACATGCGCCGACTCGCCGCGTTCATCGCCGTCGCCCTCCTGGCTTGCCACGGAGCGACCGGCCCCTCGTCGCCGGCCTCCGGCGGCGTGCGCGCGTACATCGCGGCGCTGAAGAGCAACGACCCGCGCGACGCGTACAACATGATGACGGCGTCCGCGCGCAAGCGCACGAGCTACGAGGAGTTCGCCCGCGTCTGGAAGGAGTCGGAGAAGGAGCGGCAGTGGCAGGCCCGCGCGCTCGAGGACGGCCTCAAGGGCAACCCCGACGTCGGCGAGCGCGCGCTGTTCAACTTCTCCGACGGTAAGCTCGTGCAGCTCGAGCGCGAGGGCAAGGCGTGGCGGCTCGAGTCCGAGCTCGTGACGCGCTCGCGCGCGAAGAAGCCGCGCGATGCGATCCGCCTGTTCGCCGACGCGATCGGGCAGCGCGACGTCACGGCGATCCTCAACGTGCTCACGCAGCGCCGCCGCGACGGCCTCAACAAGCAGGTCGAGGGCTTCGTCGCCGGCATCGGCAAGCGCATCAACGACAAGATCGACGAGTTCGGCAACAACCGCGCCGAGCTTCGCTGGGACGAGAACGGCATCCGCTACCGCATCGTCCTCTACAAGGAGGAGGACGAGTGGCGCATCGACGACATCTACATCCGCCCGGCGCCCAAGGAGGAGGACGACACGCGTCCCAACCTCGACACGGTGCCGGAAGACTTCTAGCGCACACGCGCTCCATCCCGAATACTGCCCTCGTGCCGGACGTGACGCGCACGACCTGACGATGCAGCTGGAGTCGCCGGAGCGGAGCGAGACGATCGCGCAGTTCGCGAGGATCGCGCGCGGAGCGACGTGAGCGATCCGGCCGAGCAGCGCGCCGAGACGCTCGCGGCGTTCCGCGAGATCGCGGCGCGCGTGTTCGCCGAGCAGCCGCACGTGCGGTCGCTGCTCCTCGCGCTCGGGCAGTACCGCGACGAGGACTACCAGCCCGAGCCGGTGATCCACGTGCGCGTCGTGGCGTCGGTGCGCGACGTGCCGGTGTGGCCGCACACGTGCGCGTGGTACGAGACGTCGTCGAGCGGCGAGGCGTGCGATCACTGCGGCGACGTCGGCGCGCCCGAGGCCGCCGCCGACGCGTGGACGGCGTACACGCGCGAGCACCGCGGCGACTTCGACGACTTCATGGAGATCTTCGAGCCGTACGCGGTCGCGCGGCGCGGCGGCCCGGCGGGCGTCGTGGTCGACGTCGTCGGCAAGCTGCAGCGCGGGATCGCGGTCGCGCACGAGGCCGGCGGCGGCGAGGTGTGGCAGACGCCGCGGGCGCGCGAGCTGTTCGCCGAGGTGATCGCCGCGCCCGACGACGACGGGCCGCGCGCCGTGCTCGCCGATCACCTGCTCGAGGCGCGCGATCCGCGCGGCGAGGCGATCGCGCTCGCACTCGCGCCGCACCTCGATCCGGCCGCCGCCGAGCGCCGCGACGACCTCGTCGCCCGCAACGCGCGCGCGTGGATCCGCCCGCTCGGCCGCGTGATCCCGCCGGGCGGTGCGCGGTTCGCGCGCGGCTTCCTCGCGGCCGCCGACGTGTACGCGCTCGATCGCGACGACGCCGCGGCGGTCGCCGGCGCGCCCGCGTGGGGCACCGTCGAGGCGATCCGCTTCTTGCCCGGCGGCCTCGACTTCGTCGATCCGGCGATGACCGCGCTGCGCGACGTCGGCATCGTGCGGCGCGGCGCGCTCGAGGCGATCGCCGACGCCGAGCGGCCGTGGCGCATCGAGCGCATGCACGCGATGTTCGAGGAGGCGCAGACGGCGCGCTGGTCGAGCTACGGCCCGTCGCTCGAGCTGCTCGCGCGCATCGCGACGCTGCCGCGGCTGCGCTTCCTCGCGCTCGGCTTCGACGCGCCCGACAAGCCGTGGCTCGTCGAGGAGGCGGTCCCGCGCCTGCCGGCGGCGCCGTGGTGGCCGCACCTGCGCGCGCTCGCGCTCGTCCTCGCCGTGCCGAGCGCGCTCGCGAACTGGCGCGAGCACCACCGGCGCCTCGGCATCCCGTGGCTCGCGATCGCGCACGCCGGGCCGCACGGCGAGCCGGCCGGGTGGCAGGTCGCGTTCGGGCCGCACGACGCCGTCGAGATCACGCTCGCGGGCTGGCACGCGCGCGCCACGCTCGCGAACCTCGCGGCGCTCGTGTCGGGGCTGCCGGCGGGGCTGCCGCTGCGCCTCGTGTCGACGCCGCTGCGCATGTTCACGCACGACGACGTGGCAACGCTCGCGGACCTCGCGCGGCGCCCGTTCCTCGTCGGGTGATTGGGGGGTGACTAGGGCGGGCAGGCGCCGGCCGCGCCGCCGAAGTCGTACGGGAACAGGCGGGTCGCGACGACGATCGTCCGGATCGCGGCGCAGCTCGCGAGCCCGTTCTTCACGAACCAGCCGTCGAGCGCGTCGACGAGGTCCATGCCGGGGGTGCCGGCCGCGCGCAGGGTCGCGGTGCGCAGGAACGGCTGCAGCGCGAGGACGGCGTCGTGCGTGCCGTCGAGCGGGTCGTCGCCGAGGCCGTCGCCCATGTCGTAGAGGATCTCGGTGACCATGTCCTCGCTGACGTCCTGACCGATGCCGCCGTTGGCCACGGCGCGCGTGACGCTGGCCTCGCCGTCGAAGGTGAAGCCGCCGTCGCGCGCGGTGTCGATGTAGACCGCGGAGTCGGTGATGACGAGCGCGAAGTACGTCGCGAAGCCCTCGGACCACGCGAGGCGCGGGTCGGTCGGCGAGCCGTCGTGGTCGCCGCCGGGGTTGTCGGTCCTGCCGATCACGTCCTCGATGTAGTGGCCGGCCTCGTGGGCGATCACGGAGTCGTCGTACTCGTCGCCGTCGACCTCCTCGCCGAGGAGGTGGATCTCGTGGTCGCCGTCGAGGTAGTAGGTGCCGTCGTCGCTGCCGACCTGCCACAGCGCGGTGACCGGCGGCGGGTTCGTGACGTTGAAGGCCGCGGGGACGCGGTCCATCACGACGACGAGCGTGTCGAAGATGTTGAACGCGCCGCCCTCACCGGAGGCGGCGGTGATGAGGACGTCGTGCGTCGTGACGATGCCGGCCTTGAACGTCTCGCCGCCGAAGCCGTGCAGCTCCTTCGCGATGCCGGTCACGGGATCGACGTGCTTGACGGAGATCGGCCGCGCGGGGTCGGAGCTCGACGGGATCGCGAGCACGTGCACCGCCTCGCCGCCGACGCCGTCGAACGTGAGCGTGTACTTGCCGGCGGCATCGGTCGTGCCGGTCGCGAGCGTGGCGCCGTCGTCCTCGGCGATCACCGCGACCTCGATGAAGCGCGCGGGCACCGGCACCGGGTCGCCGAGGAGGGCGGTCGCGAGCGCCGGGCGGTCCTCGTAGCGGACGACGCCGCTCACGCTGTACGTGCCCGGCTGGCCGTCGATGCCGTCGTCGCCGCACGCGGCGAGCGCGAGCGTGATCGGGAGGATGACGAGGAGCGCGCGCCTCATCGCCGCACCTCGCGGACGACGCGGCCGTCGGGGAGCGTGCGCAGCGTCGCCGGCGGCGCGGCCTTCTCGAGGCGCGCGGCGCCGACGCGGATCGCCTTCGCGGTGCTGCGGCCGGCGGCGCGCCCGGTCGCGCGCACGTCGGCGTCGCCGGCGACGAACACCGTCAGCGTGACGGGGCGACCCGCGGCGCTCGCGCCGAACGCGGCGCGCTTGTCGCCGAGCGTGAGCTCGACGGACGGCACGTCGCGGCGCGGCGTCGCCACGAGCGTGACCTCGTGCCCGCCGGACACCGGCTTCGACACGAGCTCGAGCCGCAGCGGCGCCGTGGGTTTGCCCCGGCGCGGCTCGGCCTGTGCCGAGCCCGCGGCGAGGAGGATCGCAACCGTGATGAGCCTTCCCATCCGCCCATTATCGACGGATCAGGGCGAGAACACGAGGGGCGTGCGGAACGTGAGGCCGCCGCTCATCGCGAACGAACCGACGTCACGGGTCATGTCGCGCACGCCCGCCTCGAGGTACACGCCGATCGCATAGGTGCCGAGGAACAGGCCGCGCGGCGCGATGCCGACGCCGCTCACGTACAGCTCCGCGCTCAGGCGACCGGCGGCGCCGAAGCCGGCCTGGCCGTCGTCGCCGAACGCCGTCGAGCCGAGGTACTCGCCGCGGCCCGACGCCCACGTGCGCCAGAAGTCGCCGCGCGCGAGCGTGTGCCCGACCTCGAGGTACGCGCCGCCGTAGGCGATGCCGTTCTTCGCGTCCATGTTCATGGGATCGACGGGCGCGCCGAGGAGGCCGCCGAACACGCCGACGCCGACGTCGAGGTCCGTCGGGCGCGGGCTCAGCGACGCCCAGTGAATGCCGACGGCGGCGGCGATGCCCGACGCGAACCCGCGCGTCGTGTCGGCACCGGCGGCGCCGATGTCCACCTTGAGCGGCATCATGTACTTCGGGCCCGGGCGCCGGCGGTAGCGCGGGCGGTCTTCCAGGGACGGCGACGCGCGGTGGTCGCGGACCTCCGGACTCGCGTCGGCGGTCGCCTGGGCGGCGGTGGCAAGAAGCAAGGCAACACTGAGGGTTCGCAGCACGATCACCTTCTCTCCGGACGTGAGGTGCGCGAGTCCACGATGCGTGCCAGCGCGGCGAGCTCCGGTTCGGCGCGAGATTTCGCCGGGCAACCCGCGGGCGTGAACCTCGGTTGACGTGAAGGTCCCGCGGTTGTTCACGTCACGCGTACGGTTGTAGCGTTGAGGGCCGGGATGCCGACGCTGATCACACGGGACGAGGCCCTCGAGCAGATCCGCCGCGACGGCGGGTCGCCGCCGTGCCTGATGTGCGCGATCCGCGACCGGCGCGTCGGCGCGACCTACGCGGTGTTCGAGGACGAGGACGTGCTCGTGTTCCTGCCGCGCTTCGTGCGGCGGTGGGGCCACGTCGTCGTGATGCCGCGCCGGCACGTCGTGACGTATCGCGGGATCGAGCCGGCGCTGTGGGCGCGCGTCAACGCCGATGCGCACCACGCGGCGCGCATGCTCGAGCGCGTCCGGCAGCCGGTGCGCACGTACATCACGTCGACGGGGAGCAGCGCCGGCGAGCTCACGCAGACGTCGATGCACCTCCACGTCCACGTCATCCCGCTGTACGACAACCTCGACCGGCCCGCCGACGTGTTCAGCTGGCAGGCGGGCGTGTGGGTCGCCGAGCACGACGAGTGGGAGGCGCTGCGCGCGGAGTACGCCGCCGAGTGGACGGTCGTGGATCCGGGCGCGGATCCGGGCGGCGGATGAGCGCGCAGGTCGTGCTGATCTGCGGCGGGCGCGGCACGCGCTGGCCCGGGCGCCCGGCGGGGGTGCCGAAGTCGATGATGACGCTCGGGGGCGAGCGGCTCGCGGGGCGGCTGTGGCGGCAGCTGCGCCGGCTCCACACGAGCGCGGCGCCGCCGGTGGTGGTGTGCGCGGCCGGCTCGGCGGTGGTGCACGCGTTCGCCTCGGCGGCCATGCCGTCGGCGATCGTCGTCGAGCAGGCGGCGCCCGACGGCGTCGCGAACGCGATCCGGCTCGCGCTGCCGCACCTGCGCGGGGATGCGCTCGTGGTGCTCGGGGATGTCGTCCTCGACGGTACGCTCGCGGCGCCGCCGCCCGCGGCGCCGGCGCTCGTGATCTGGCGTGCGGCGCCGGCGGAGGTCACGGCGCAGAACTTCGGCGTGCGGCTCGACGGCGAGGGCGCGCCGATCGGCGTCGTCGAGAAGCCCGCGGATCCGACCGGCCTCGTGTGCGGCCTCGGGCTGTACTGGCTCACGCGCGAGGTGATCGCGGGGTTCGGCGCGGCGCCGGTGAATCCGGCGACGGGCGAGCGCGAGATCACGGCGGCGCTCGCGGGTGCGCTGCGCTCGACGCGGTTCGGCGCGTGGGAGTTCGCCGGGCGGTACGTCAACGTCAACACCGCCGCCGACCTCGCGGCGGCCGAGGCCGCGCTGTGACGGCACGCCGCCCGCTCTACGCCTACTACTACCCCGCGCACCACCGCACGCAGAGCGGCTGGTTCGAGTGGGACCTCGTGCGCGCGGCGCGGCCGTGGTTCGAGGGGCACGCGAAGCCGGACGTGCCGGCGTGGGGCGAGCTCGACGACGCGCAGCCGGCGACGCTCGTGCGGCAGACGCACGCCGCCGCGGCCGCCGGCATCGACGGCTTCGTGTTCGACACGTGGTGGCGCCCCGACGGCGCCACGCTGTACGGAGAGACGCTGCGCGAGGCCGTGCTGCCCGCCGACGCGGAGCTCCCCGAGGCGTTCCGCTTCGGGATCCTGTGGTGCCCGGTGTGGCCGCGCGTCAGGTTGCCCGTCGGGATGGCCGATCCGTCGACGGGGCACGGCACGGACCGGATGTTCCCGTTCACCGCCGCGGACCTGCGCGCGCTCGTCGATCACCTGCTGCCGTACCTCGCGCACCGGCGGGCGATCCGCATCGACGGCCGGCCGCTGCTCGCCGTGTTCCACGCGTGGCGGCTGGCGGCCGAGCTCGGCGTTGGCGCCGCCGATGCGATCGCGGCGATGCGCGAGCACGCGCGGCGGCGCGGCCTCCCCGGCCTGTACCTCGCGGGCTGCATCAACGGGCCGGCCGACGTCGCCGCGCTCGCGACGATCGGGCTCGACGCGCTGACCTCGTACGTGTGGTGGCCCGACTGGAACGGCCCGGCGCGCCAGGACTACCGCGCGCTGACGGAGCTGCGTGTCGCGGACTGGGCGCGCGTCGCGGGCGAGGTCGCGATCCCGTACCTCCCGTCGATCGCCGCCGGCTGGGACGCGACGCCGCGCGGGACGCGCGCGTGGGACGGCGTGCGCCTCGGCTTTCCGTGGACGCCCGTCGTCGAGGGCGCGACGCCGGATGCCGTCGCCGCCGCGGTCGCGCGCGGGCTCGCGTTCCTCGACGAGCGCGGCGCGCCGGGCGATCAGCCGGTGATGATCGCGTCGTGGAACGAGTGGAGCGAATCGCACCGCCTCGAGCCGTGCCTGCGCTGGGGCGACGGCTACCTGCGCGCGCTGGCTGCCCTGCGACGTTAGCGCAGCGGCGCGACGAACGGGGCCGGGTCGCGGCGGGCGAGGATGTGGTGCGTCGTCGGCGGGCGATCGCCGCGGAGCGGCACGACGTGGAGGCTGTGGCCCTCGGGGCGGAGGTCGAACGCGGTGAAGCCCTGCGCGCGCAGCTCCTCGACCACGTCGGCGATCGACAGGCCCTGCGCCGCGAGCTGCGCGGCGTGGAGCTCGACGATCAGCGACGGATCGGAGCGCGCGAGGAGCGCGCGGGCGCCGCGCAGGACGGCGAGCTCGTAGCCCTCGGTGTCGATCTTGACGACGTCGGCGCGGTCGAGGGGGAGCTCGTCGAGTGTCGTTATTGTCACGGTGCAGATAGCGGACGCCGTTGCGTCCGGCACGAGCGTGCACAGCATCGCGTCGCCGGCGCCGTGGAGGGTGCCCGCGCCGGCCCGCTCGCCGGCGGCGGACGCGAGCAGCTGGACGCGATCGCGCAGATCTGCGGCCTCGATCGCCGCGCGGGCGCGGGCGGCGCTCGGCGGGTACGGCTCGTACGCGATCACGCGCCCGGTGGGCCCCACGAGCGAGCCGAGCAGCAGCGTCCACGCGCCCGCGTGCGCGCCGACGTCGATCGCGACGGCACCGGGCCGTACGAGCGTGCGCGCGAGGCCGAGCAGGTGCGGCTCCCACGCGCCGAGGCGCAGCATCACGATCGACGTCCAGTCGCCGAGGTCGACGCGCACCGCGCCTCCCGGCACCGGCAGCGCGACCTCGCGCCCGGCGAGCGCCGCGCACAGCGGGCCGAGCTCGGGCTCCGGCGCGCCCGGCACGTAGAGCTCGGCGATCGCACGGACGAGCGCGGCGTCGTCGAGCTCGCGCGGCGGGATCACAGCAGCACGCCGCGGTGGTCGAGCGGCGCGCCAAGCGCGGCGAGCGCGGCGTCGTCGAGCTCGCGCGGCGGGATCACAGCAGCACGCCGCGGTGGTCGAGCGGCGCGCCGAGCGCGGCGAGCGCGGCGTCGTCGGGCTCGCGCGGCGGGATCACAGCAGCACGCCGCGGTGATCGAGCGGCGCGCCGGTGGGATCGTAGGTCGCCAGCGCGTCGAGGATCTGGTCGATGCGGTGCGGCGTCGGGCGGTAGCGCAGGTTGTCGAACGCGAGCGCGGCGTTCCACAGCTCGAGCGCCGTCGCCGCGGCGCCGGGTGTGCGCCCCCACGCGCGCCACGCGGGCCGCGCATCGTCGGCGATCGCGCCGCGCAGCGCGAGCAGCAGCCGGGCCTCGCGGTCGAGCTCCGCGCGGATGTCGGGCGTCGCGATCGCCCACCCGCGCAGCGCCTTCTCGCTGCACACGACGAACTCGCGGAACCGGACCGGCTGCCCGTCCTCGGTGCGGACGTGGAAGATCGCCGCGATGCGCTCGGGCGACGCGAGCACGGTCTCCTCGGGCACGGCCGCGCCCGACGCGTCGACGAACCTCCACGGATGCGGCGCCCCCGGCTCGAAGCGCCCGATCCACGCCTCCGGCAGGAGCTCGATGCGCACGAGCGCGCTACCGTACGTCACCGGCCCGATGCCTCGCACCGTCGCGAACGGAGCCGGCCACGCGTACCGGCGACGGATCAGCGCCGGATGCTCGGCGACGACGCGCGCGATCCGCGCATGCGGCGCCGCACTCGCCGCGCTCGCCGCGAGCGCCCGGTTGAACGGCGACACGAACGTGCCGCTGCTCGCGGTCGCGACCAGCAGCTGCTTCGACGCGCGCAGCGCCGCCGCCCCCTCGGCCGTCGTCCACGTGTACAGCACCGGCCGGTAGAAGTCGTCGTCGGTCACCGCGAACGCACGCAGCTCCTCGAGCGCCGCGCGCGCCGGCTCGCGCACCGCACCTGCCACCGGCGCGACCGCCGCCGGCCCGCACGCCGCCGCCGTCGCCGCGAGCACGTACGCGAACACGACCGCGCGCATCCCGCACATCATGCCATCTCCGCCATCGCAGTCGCCCAGGCGACCGCGCACGCACACATCGAGCCGCGTCACGCGGCGGCGTCCTGCACGACGTCGCCTGCTCGACCTCGGCATCCCTACGCGGCGCCGGCGACGTCGCCGGCCGAACGCACCGGCGCGCGACCTGCTCGAGCTCGCGTCCTACGCGGCGCCGGCGACGTCGGCGGCCGAACGCACCGGCGCGCGACCTGCTCGAGTCTCGTGCGGCGCCGGCGACGTCGGCGGCCGAACGCACCGGCGCGCGACCTGCTCGAGCTTGCGTCCTAGGCGGCGTCGGCGACGGCGTCGGCGTAGCGCGCCGGGGCGGGGGTTGCGAGGGCGAGCCAGGCGACGAGCGCGAGGACGATGCCGGCGGCGCCGGCGAGCGCGGGGCCCCACGCCGCGGCGACGAGCACGACCGCGACACCGCCGAGGCACTGGGCGAGCGCCTGCGCGGCCACGTCGATGGCGACGGCGCGGCCGAGCGCGCCGTCGGGCGCCGTCGTCTGCAGCACGGTCGCGGCCGTCATCCAGTTCGCGCCGACGCCGAGCCCCCACACGACCGCCCACGCGAGGGCGCCGCCGGAGGCACAGAACCCGACGACGCCCGCGATACCCACCGCCGTCGACGCGTGCACGCCGAGCGAGCTCGCGCGCCACCTGCGCGGCCACAGCAGCGACGCGAGGCCGTTGCCGGTCGCGCGCGCCACGTGCGCCGAGCCGATCGCGAGTGCGGTCCCGACCGGCCCCGCGGCGAGGCCGAGCACGATCCACCCGGCGCCCGTCGCGATCGACACCGGCACCTTCGCGAGCGCCGCCCGCCGCACCGCCGGCGACAGCGCCTCGGCCCGCGCACCGTCGGCCCGCCGCGCGCCCGGCGGCATCGCCGGCAGTCGCGCGAAGGCGAGCGCCGCGACGAAGAACGTCACCGCATCCGCCGCGAACGCGATCGCGACGCCCCACCACGCCGTCACCGCGCCGCCCGCGGCGATCCCGAGCACGAACGTCGCGCTCCAGCTGATCCCGAGCAGCGCGTTGGCCCGCGCGAGCCCGCTCGCCGGCACCACGCGCGGCAGCGCCGCCCGCGCCGCCGCATCCGTGAACGCGCCGAGCGCCATCCGCCCCAGATGCAGCCCCTGCACCACCCACAGCTCGCCCGCGATCGCCGCCGCCACCATCGCCAGCGCCGCCACCCCGCGCGCCACGCTCGCCACCACGAGCATCGCGCGCCGATCCACGCGGTCCGCGAGCGCCCCCGCGAACGGCGCGCACACCACCCGCGGGAGCGTGTGCGCGACGAGCACCACCGCCAGCGCGAGCCCATGCTGCCCCTGCCCGATCGCCAGCACGCTGATCCCGACGTACGTCAGCCAGTCGCCCAACGACGACACCGCGTCGGCGACCAGCAGCCGGCGGAACCCCATACGCCACCTACGCCGCCACGCCCCCTCCTATTCGCGGAATCGCCAGGCCGCGCGCACTTTTGCACCGTGCAAGATTCCTCAGGGCGCGACCGAGCTCTTCGCGTAGATCTCGTCCACCACGAGCATCGCCCCGATCGAGTCGACGTCGATCCGCCCACCCGTGATCGCGGTGCGCGACGTCCACCCGCCCCTGTCGTCGCGCGCGTGCACCGTGATCCGCCGCTCGCGGTGCGACACGATCACATACTCGCGCAGCGTGGGGATCGTCTTGTAGAACCCGAGCTTGTCGACCGTGTCGTAGTGCTCCGAGGACTCGCTCGTGACCTCGACGAGCACCGCCGGGTTGAGCGCCGTCGAGACAGGGCTCGGCCCGTGCTGGATCAGCGGACCGCAGATGACCGTCACATCTGGAAACGTCGCGAGGCCGGGGCTCTCGACGTAGATGCGGAGGTCCGACGTGTGCGCGCGACACGGCTTGTCACGTGCCGCCAGCAGCAACACGCCCAGCACCTCGGCCGCCAGCGCCGAGTGGTCCTCCGTGCCCCCGGCCATCGCGTAGATCTCGCCGTCGAGGAACTCGTGCTTCGTCGTCGGAGACGTCATCTCGACGGCGACGTAGTCACGGTACGTGTATCTGTGGAGCCGCGGCGGCGCGACCATGTGCCACTTTAGCACTGGCAGACGCCCGAGCCTCCCGCATACTCGCGGCATGCGCGCGCTCGCGATCGTGCTCGGCCTCGTGTTCGTGGGGCCCGCCGCCGCCGACGACAAGCCGGCGCCCGCACCGCAGCCGAAGTCGGAGGCGTGCCCGAAGAAGGTGTTCGTCGGCAAGGGCCTCGACCGCAAGGCCGTGTGCGTGATCGAGGCGCCCGTCGTCGTGAAGGCCGCCGCGCCCAAGCCGCAGGTGACGATCGTGCCGACCGACGGCCGCGCCGTGACCGGGCGCCCGAAGTCCGACGACCGCCTGCGCGGCCTCGGCCCGCATACGCGCTAGGATCGCGGCGTGCGGTTCGCGGTGGCGCTGCTCGCGTGTGTGGTCGCGTGCGCGTCGACTCCCGGGAGCCACCCGCGCAAGGTCTCGGGCGACCGCGCGAACCCGTACCCGATCGCGATGGGGACCGACGCAGCGGCCACGATCCGTACGAATGCACCCGGCGCCGGCACGTGGTGGTACCGGCTCACCGTCGCGAAGCGGCCGGGAACCGTGGCCGTGACGATCCACCTGTGGGCGCGGCAGAGCTCGGCGCACGCGGAGCTCGCGCTCGTCACCGCCACGGGCGAGGTCTCCGCGATCGGCGGCAAGCTCGAGCTCCCTGCGACCGCCGACCCGCCGGCCGCGTACCTGCTGCGGATCACGACCGCGCGCGACACGCGCTTCGAGCTCACCGCACGCCAGTCGTGGGCTGCGCATACGCCGCCCGCGCCGTGCAAGCGCATCGACGATCCCGGCTGCGCCGAGACGTCCGCGTGCGATCTCGACGCGCCCGACTTCACGAACCCCGCATGCTGCCTCGCGCGCTGCGAGCTCGCCGCCGGCAAATGCACGGCCCCCGTGACCGCCGTCGGTGGCAGCGTCGAGAAGATCGCGCTCGGCAAGCACGACCACATCATGGCGCACGCGCGCGGCCGGCTCGTGCAGCGCGACGGCCGCGCACCTCGCGTCGTGTCGCACGTCATCGTGACCGCCGTCGGCGACACCGAGGCAACGCTCCGCATCCTCACGCCCCACGCGGTCACGTTCGGCGCGGAGAGCTGGGTCGAGCTCGAGCCGCCCGAGGGGTGCGTCGACCGGCGGTGATCAGCGGATGACGAGGTCGCGCGTCGTGCCCTGGTCCGCGAACACGCGGATCTCGAGGTGCTTCGTCGCCGCATCGAAGCTGTAGCAGCCGGGTGCGGCGCAGCTGGTGACGTCGGTGACGAGCGGGAGATCGCCGGCGCCGATGGTGTGGACGGCATCGGGTGAGGCGAGCGAGCCCTCGGGGATGCCGCGCGCGTCGACGTCGAACGTGAACACGGTGTACTCGCTGCCGCCGGTGACCGACATCGACAGCCCGTCGGCGGTCGCGATCGCACCGTCGTGGAGCGTCGCCGTGCCGGGCGTCGGCCCCGGCGTGTAGACGAGGCGGAGCTCGCGGCCGATCGCGGGCGTCGCGTACGAGGTCACACCGGGCGCCGTCGCCGGCAGCAGGGTGTCGGCGGCGCGCGCGTACATCGGGACGAGCGAGCCGGCCCGCTGCCACATCGGCAGCACCGCGAGCGGCGCCGGCACCGTGATGGCGGTGGTGCCGTCGCCGGTGGCGGCGAGCCCGGTCGCGCGATCGACCCAGATGCCGGGCGGCAGCACCGCGGTGCGCGTGGTCGCGCCGGCGGTGACGACGGGCGCGACGAGGAGGTCGTCGCCGAGGAGGAACATCGCGTCGTCGCACGCGCAGTCGTGCACGAACGCGGCGGGGCGCGTGACGGGCGTGCCGTCGGCGCCGGCCCGGTTCGCGAGCGTCCACAGGAGCGGGTTCAGCTGCATGTGGAGGTCGGCGTAGACCTTGTACGTCGCGTCGGCGCCGGGATCGAACAGCGTCGTGTCCCACGGGTCATGCGACTTGCCGCCGCCGCCGAGCTGCATGATCGTGCCGAGCGACGCGTACTGCGCCCAGCGCAGCAGCGCCTCCGTCGTCGGGAAGCCGCGGAAGCCGCCGATGTCGGACCCGTAGAACGGATAGCCGCTCACCGACAGCGCGAGCCCGCGGCTGATCGCCGACGGCAGCCCGCCGACGTTCGCCTTGCCCGCGCCGTTGTCGACGCCGAAGTCGGTGAAGTCGGAGTCGAGGTCGCCGGGCCAGATCGCCGTGTTCGTCGCCTGCTCGCCCCACGCACCGGCGCGCGTGATGAGGAAGCCGTCGCCGGGCGGCAACGCGCCGAGGTAGGCGTCGTGGTAGCCGGCGGCGTAGCGCGCGTGGTGCGAGCTGTTGTCGCCGGCGGCGAGCGTCATCGGCAGGATCGTGCCGCCGAGGTCGGGCACGAGGTCCTCGCCGAAGTCGAGCTTGAACCCGCTCGCGCCGCGCGCGACGACCCGCGCGATGCGCTCGCGCCACCACGCGGTCGCGCCGGCGCGCGTGAAGTCGACGAGCGCACCGGGCCCGTTCTGCCACGGATAGTCGAGGACGGCGCCCACGTCGTCGGTGACGAAGAAGCCGCGCGCCGCGCCCTCGACGTGATCCGCGAGCGTCTCGGCCGTGAGGCCGACGTACGGCGTCGACCAGAACAGGACCTTGTAGCCCTGGCGCGCGAGCTCGGTCATCAGCGCGTCGGCCTGCGCGAACCGCGCCTCGTCGATGACGAACGTGTTGTACGCCGTCTGCCACGGGTTATCGATCCACATCACCGAGCCGGGGATGCGGCGCGTGCGCATCTCGCGCGCGTCGTCGAGCATCTCGGCGGAGCTGTTCCACACGTTGCGCCACTGCTGCGGCGCGAACGCCCAGCGCGGCGGCACCGCGGGGCGCGCCGTCAGCGCGGTGTACCGGCGCACGAGGTCGAGCGGCGACGGCGCCGTGAACAGGAACACGCGGTACGTGCCGCGCGCCGGCAGCGTGAACGTCGCCGTCACGCGATCGGCCCGCGCGGCGCCGAGGTCGAGCGCGCCCGGGCGATCGTCGGCGACGAACATGCCGATGCCGCGCCGCGGATACAGCACGAGCGGCACCGGCACGTGCGTCTCGTTGAGGCTCGACTCGCTCCCGGGATCGACGCGCAGCTGCATCTCGCGCACCGTGCCCGCGACGTTCGCGCGCAGCGCCGCATCGCCGGTGCCGTACAGCGGCTCGGCCGCGCCGCGCGGGAGGGCGAGCCGCACCTGCACGGCGTCGGGGTGCCGGGTCGCGTCGAGCTCGAGCAGCGCGCAGTCGGGGACGCCCTCGCACGCGGCGAGCCGCATGCGCGCCCCGCCCGCGACGTCGAGCCACTCGCCGTCGAGGCCGCGCGCCTCGGGGACCGCGGTCATCTCGACGAGCGCGTCGCCGCGCGGGTCGTAGTAGTGGCGATCGTCGACGCCGCCGCCACCGACCGTGCCGATCGAGAGGAAGTTTGCGATCGACAGCTCGCCGAGCGAGCCGCCGCCGCCGCGCGCGATCGTCAGCGTCAGGTCGCGCGTCGCGATCGTCACCGGCCCGGCGGTGATCGTCTCGGGCGCGGGATCGAGGCCGTCGTCGCCGCCGCACCCGGCCGCACCGACGACGACAGCAACGACGAGCACGAAGGTGGCCGCTCTCACCTCGCGTTCTTAGCGAAACTCGCGGCGCGCGTGCAGGAAATCAGCGCTTCTTGCCGAAGAACGGCAGGTAGTGACGCAACCCGCGCACCGCGTTGACGGCCTGCGTCCCCCAGCCGGCCGGCTCGGCGGCGGCGACCGCCGGCGCGTGGAGGCGCACGACCTCCTCGGGCTTGGGCAGCGCCTCGCCCGGCAACAGCTCCGCGATCGGCGTCGCCTCCGACGCCTCGTTGATGCGCGGCCCGATGCCGAGCGCATCGCGCGCGTCGACGACGCTGCGCGCGAGCACCGTGTGCAGATCGCGCCGCAGCTGCACCTTCTTCAGCGCCGTCCCGATCTGCCGCGCCATCTCGCGCGTCGACGGGAACCGGTTCTCGACGACCGGCGACAGCGCGCGGTGGATGATCTGCGCGAACGGCGCGGGCACGTCGCCGCGCAGCGGGCGCAGCGGCTGCACGAGGCAATCGCGCAGGCGCGTGTACGTCTCGTAGTCCGTCGCACCGTCGAACAGCTTGCGCCCGACGAGCGCCTCCCACAGGACCGAGCCGCATGCGAACTGATCCGACGCCGGCACCGGGCGCGTGCCGGCGACGATCTCCGGCGCGAGGTACGACATCTTGCCCTTCACGATGCCGGGCTCCGTCGTCTCCTGGGCGCGGTCGGGCGCGTACGCGAGGCCGAAGTCGATCAGCTTCACGAGGCCGCGCGTCGTCAGCAGCACGTTGTGCGGGGACACGTCGCGGTGCACGACGGGGAGCGGGCGCCCGTCGGGCCCGATGCGCTCGTGCGCCGCCGCGAGCCCGCGCAGGATGCCGACGCCGACGGCCGCGACGAGCTCCCAGCGCGTGCTCTCGTTGCGCTGCATGTGCCAGCGCACCCACGTGCCGAGGTCGATCCCGTCGATCCACTCGAGGATCATGTAGTAGTTGCCGCGGTCGTGGACGAAGTCGTGGACCTCGGACACGTTCGGGCCCTTCAGCTCGGAGCCGAGGCGCGCCTCCTCGACGAACATCGCGACGTACGTCGGCTGCGTGACGAGGTTCGCGTGCATCTGCTTGATCGCAACCTCGCGCACGAACCCCGAGTCGCCGCGCACGCGGCCGCGCCAGACGTCCGCCATGCCGCCGCGGCCCGCGACCTCGAGCAGCTCGTAGCGACCTCCGACGATCAACCCTGGACGTGGCTCCTCGGCCATGGACGCTCGATCATCGCATACAACGCCGTCGAGCGCGCACCGACGGCCGGTGCTAACCTGGCCTGCGATGGATCTGGGGCTGACGCGATTCTCCGAGGTCGTCACCCGCGACGACTTCGCGCTCGATCACGCCGCCCTCCTCATCGGTGCATGGGACCACCCGGGCCGCCGGGTCGAGCCGTACCGCGAGCAGCTCGATGCGATCGCCGACAGCGTCGCCGACGACGTCGCGGGCGCGCCGGACGGCATCGAGCGCGCCCGTGCGATCAGCGCGTGCCTGTTCGAGCGCCTCGGCTTTCGCGGCAACGTCGACGACTACTACGATCCGCGCAACAGCTTCCTCGCGGACGTCCTCGAGCGGCGCACCGGCATCCCGATCACGCTGTCGGTCGTCTACCTCGAGGTCGCGCGCCGCCTCGGCGTGCTCGCCCAGGGTGTCAACTTCCCCGGGCACTTCCTCGTGCGCGTCGCGATCGAGGACGCGTGGCTGTTCCTCGACCCGTTCGGCGGCGGGCGCTCCCTCGCGCCGCCGGACCTCGAGGCGCTGCTGCGCAAGACGACGACTCCCGACGCCGTCCTCGAGCCGAGCGCGGTCGCGGCTGCGAGCAAGCGGCAGATCGTGTCGCGCATGCTCGTCAACCTGGCCGGCATCTACGGGCGCAACGGCGACCTCGTCCGCTCGCTCGACGTCCTCGAGCGGCTCGCGATCCTCGAGCCGTCGAACTCGCGCATCGCGCGCGACCTCGCCCAGCTGCGCTCGCACGTCGACGGGCTCAACTGAACGGCGATCTCCGACGACCTCCACCGTCGGTGATCTCCCGTCGCTCCCGGACCGGGTGCGCCAACACGTTCACGCGTCGTGCGCGACGCGGTATGGTGCCGCCGTGTCGTCCGAGCCACGTGATCCGTTCTCGCCGGGCTCCGTCGCGCGCCAGCTCGACTACTGCACGTTCTGCCCGAAGATGTGCCGGCACGCGTGTCCGGTGTCGACGGCGAGCGGACGCGAGACGTACATCCCGCAGGCGAAGATGGACCGGCTCAACCAGCTGCGCCTCGGGCGCGGCGGCTGGACGGCCGAGTCGACGGACCCGCTGTGGGCGTGCACCGGCTGCCGCCACTGCACGATGTATTGCGACCATGACAACGAGCCCGGACTGGTGCTGTTCAGCGGGCGCGCCGTCGCGCAGCAACACGGCGTCACGCACCCGGCGCTCGCGAGCTACAGCGAGCGCTTCCGCACCCGCGAGCAGCGGCTGACCGAGCAGGTCCGCACGCAGTTCGCCGGGCACCTCGCGACGTCCGGCGAGATCGGGTTCTGGCCGGGCTGCGACGCGATCGACAAGGACACCGGCGACATCGCGGCGACGCTCGCCGTGTTCGAGCGCGTCGGGCTCGCCGACGTGCAGATCGTCGACGCGCCGCAGGCGTGCGCCGGCTATCCGCTGCTCGCCGCCGGGCACCGCGACCTGTTCCGCTGGCACGCGGGGCGCGTCGCCGCCTCGCTGCGCGGCTTCCGCAAGGTCGCGATCAACTGCTCCGCGTGCCTGTACGCGGTGCGCGCGCAGTACCCGGCCGAGGGCGTCAACCTCCGCACCGAGATCGTGTCGCTCGCCGACCTGCTCGCGCCGGCGGCCGGCAGCCTCGCGTGCCCCGTCGAGAAGCGCTCGGTCTACTACCACGACCCCTGCTACCACGCGCGCTACAACGGCGTGCTCGAGCAGCCGCGGCGCGCGCTCGCGCAGCTCGTCGAGGTGCGCGAGCTCGGCTGGAGCCGCAGCGACACCGAGTGCTGCGGCGGCGGCGGCCTGTTGCCGAAGACGATGCCGCTCGTCGCCGATCAGATGGCGAAGCGCCGGCTCGCCGAGGTCCAGGCCGCGGGCGGCGGCATGGTCGTCACGTCGTGTGCGACGTGCACGTTCATGCTGAAGCGCAACGCTCCCGCCTCCGTCGAGGTCGCGAACCTGGCGACGGCGATGGCGCAGCTGTCGGAGACCGCGTTCACGGTCCCCGCGCCGGCCGGCGACGACGACGTGTAGAATCGGAGCGATGAGGCTCGCCGCCGCCGTAGCCGTCGCCCTCCCCGGGCTCGCAGGCGTCGCGGCCTCGGCGGATCCGAAGTCGGATCCGAAGCCGGACTCGACGGGCTGCGCGAAGAACGTCGCGAAGGCGTGCCTCGACACCGGCATCGCGTACATCAAGGGCTCCGGCGGCGTGATCAAGGACGAGGCGAAGGCGTTCTCCTTCTACGTGAAGGCATGCGACCTGAAGAGCGCCCTCGGCTGCGGCTACGCCGGCACGCTCGCGATCCTCGGCAAGGGCACCGCGAAGGATCCGGCGAAGGGGCGCACGCTGCGCGAGAAGGCGTGCCAGCTGAAGGACGGCGCCTCGTGCAACGACCTCGGCACCGCGTGGGCGGACGGCGCCGACGGGATCGGCAAGGCCGACCTCGCGAAGGCGAAGGGGTACTTCGACGAGGCGTGCAAGCTCAACGAGCCGCTCGGCTGCTTCAACCTCGGCAACGCGTTCCGCCTCGGCGAGGGCGTGCCGGCCGATGCGAAGCGCGCCGCGCAGCTGTACGAGAAGTCGTGCTCGCTGAAGGAGGCGAAGGGCTGCTCCGAGCTCGCGATCGCCTACTACGAGGGCAAGGGCGTCGCGCAGGACGCGAACAAGGCGGTCGAGCTCCTCGAGAAGGCGTGCGGGATGCAGAGCCAGGTCGCGTGCAAGAACCTCGAGCTCGTGCGCCCGAAGAAGTAGCGTCAGCGGCGCGCGAACGTGATCGCGTCGATCGTCACGTCGACGGCGGGGCGGTCGCGGCGCGGGTCGCCCGCGGAGCACGTCGCGCACGATTTCCCGACGGCCGCGATCTTCTTCACGAGGTCGACCTCGGCGCAGCGGCCGAAGATCGTGTGGCGGTCCGTCAGCCAGTCCGCGGCGCCGTCCATGATGAAGAACTGGCTCCCGTTCGTGCCGGGGCCCGAGCTCGCCATCGCGAGGATGCCCGGCTCGAACCGGAGGCCCTTGCCGACCTCGTCGGCGAACGCGTAGCCCGGGCCGCCGGTGCCGCGGCCGAGCGGATCGCCGCCCTGGATCATGAAGCCGGGGATCACGCGGTGGAACACCGTGCCGTTGTAGAGCTTCTTGCCGAACATCACGCCGCCGGTCTGCGGGTCGCGCCAGGGCTTCTTGCCGGTCGCGAGCCCGATGAAGTTCGCCACGGTGACCGGTGCCTTGTCGTCGTAGAGGTCGCAGTGGAGCGTGCCGAGCGACGTCGCGATCGTCGCGACGATGCGGCCGCGCCCGTGCAGGTCGGCGGTGTACGCGTCGAGATCGCCGGCGCTCGGCGGGCGCACGTCGTCGCCGGCGAGCGCGGCGTCGGGTGACGCCGGCGCGGGCGTCGTGAGCTTCTCCAGACACGCGAGGATCTGCTTGCGGAAACGGTCGGTGGAGCGCGACTTACCGCGCGACGAGGGCGCGGGCAGCTTCATCGCGCGCTCCAGCACCGTGTCCGTGCACGCCTTGTCCTTGCACGCGCACATCGCGTCGACGAGCGCGACCATGTCCCGATCGCGATCGTCGTCGGCGTGATCATCGTTGTCGTCGTCGTCGTCGCGGCGGCGGCGCTTGCTGGGACGGTCGTCGTCGTCGTCGCGGTCGCGATCGCGCACCTTGCGCGCGTGGCGCCGGCCGCAGCGCAGGACCTCGTCCTCGTCGACCGCGCCGGCGAAGCACTGGCGCATCTCGACGCTCCATGCGTCGCGCTCGCACTTGCGCACGTTGCGCTCGATCTGGCGGTCGCTCTGGTCGAGGAGCCTGGCCGAGCGCTCGACGGCGTCCTTGCAGGTCGGCTCGCCGCCGCCGCCGCACGCCGCGACCAGCACCACGACCCCGGCGGCGATCGCCCGCATCACGCGCGCGTCGCCGGCTCGGCGTCGGCGTCGCGCTGCCACGCTTGCATCGCGGGGTCCGCGAGGAGCGCGTCGCTGTAGGCGCGGCACGTCGCGTCCATGTCGACGCCGTACGTGCGGAAGCGCGTGGCGACCGGCGCGAACATCGCGTCGGCGATCGTGAACGCGCCGAACAGGAACGGCCCGCCGCCGGGCGACACGGCGAGCGCGTCGCGCCAGATCTGCTGGATGCGGCGCGCGTCGGCGAGCGCCTCCGGCGTGTGGCCCTGCCCCGACTTGTCGGCGCACAGGTCCATCGACATCGCGCCGCGCAGCGCGGCGAAGCTCGAGTGCATCTCCGCCGAGATCGCGCGGGCGTGCGCGCGGCGAGCGCGGTCGGCGGGCCACAGCCCGGCGTCGGGCGCCAGCTCGTGGACGTACTCGCAGATCGCGAGCGAGTCCCAGATCACGGCGCCGTCGTGGTGCAGCACCGGCACGCGCCCCGCCGGGTTCACCTTCAGGATCTCCTCGCGCGTGTTCGGCCGGTCGAGGAGGATCGTGGTGCACGTGAACGGCACGCCCGCGTGGGCCAGCGCCAGGTACGGGCGCAGCGACCACGACGAGTACCGCTTGCTGCCGACGTAGAGCGTGAGCGACATGCGCGGAGCCTACCGCACGGCGTCGCGCCTACGCGCCTGGGACCTGCGCGCGCACCCGCGGGGCCGTCCCCACGCGCACATGCTACGTCGACTTTCGCAACGCGCCGGCGCGGCGGGCCGCGCACTCTGCGGGGTTGGAGCGGCACCGCCCTTGCTCGTGCTCGCGCCGATGCTGTCGCGCGGTCTCCCTCTGTTGCTGCTTGCAGCGTGTGCCGTCGATGCCGACCCCAACACCGGTTCGGCCTCGGCCTCGGCTTCGTCGTCTTCCTCCTCTTCCTCCACGTCCGCCGAGGACGGCGCGATCTCGGTCGTGGGCGGCGGGCTCTGGTACCGCAGCCTCGGCTGCCCCTCGCCCGCCCCGTCGACGTGCATCCGCGAGCCGCACTTCTGGGTCGACCTCCAGATCCGGAACGACGCCTACGACAAGCGCGCCGGCCTCGTGTGGATCGACCGTGTCCGGGAGGACGCGTCCGGCAACTGGCATGTTGCCAATGCCGTGTACGAGGGCGACCGCGGCGACGGCTACGAGACGTGGGGCGTCGACGTCACGCTGACGCCGATCGGCGGCATCGAGCCGAACCCGCGCATCCAGTTCGCCGCGTTCGTCGAGATGAACGGCGAGACGCACTGGGACAACCACGGCGGCGCCGACCACACGCTCGAGTAGCAGCTCAGACGCCGAACTTCGCGAGCTTCTTGTGGAGTCCCTCGCGCGTGATGCCGAGGGTCGCGGCGGTCTTCGTCTTGTTGTTGCCGTGCTCGCGCAGCGCCTCGGTGATGAGCCAGCGCTCGACCTGCTCCATCATCTCCTTCAGCGTGCCCTGCTTGGGCGCGATGCGGGTGATGGTGCCCTCGACCTTGCGCAGGCGCGGCGACAGGTCGGTGATCTCGATCCAGTGCGACGGCTCGGCCTGGATGACGAGGCGCTGGATCTCGTTCTCGAGCTCGCGGATGTTGCCGGGCCAGTTGTACGACGACAGCGCGTCGAGCGCGTCCTGCGTGAAGCCGGGGAGCTCGGCGCGGTACTCGGCCGCGTAGCGCTTGAGGAAGTGCGCGGCGAGCAGCGGGATGTCCTCGCGGCGCTCGCGCAGCGGCGGCAGCTTGATGGGGAACACCATCAGCCGGTAGTAGAGGTCCTGGCGGAAGCGCTGCTTCTCGACCTCGGCGGAGAGGTCGCGGTTCGTCGCGCAGATGATGCGGACGTCGACCTGCTTCTCGCTCGTCGCACCGACGGGGCGGATCGTGCCCTCCTGGAGGACGCGCAGCAGCTTGGCCTGCAGCGTGAGCGGCATCTCGCCCATCTCGTCGAGGAACAGCGTGCCGCCGTCGGCGATCTCGAACAGGCCCTTCTTGTCGCTGTCGGCGCTCGTGAACGCGCCGCGCTTGTGGCCGAACAGCTCGCTCTCGAGGAGGTTCTCGGGCAGCGCGGCGCAGTTCTGCGCGACGAACATCTTGTCGGCGCGGGCGCTCTG
Organism: Deltaproteobacteria bacterium; assembly: GCA_019637375.1. Lineage (GTDB taxonomy): Bacteria > Myxococcota_A > Polyangia > Haliangiales > Haliangiaceae > JABFXX01. The sequence continues at coordinate 206,122 of JAHBVW010000004.1, forward strand.
GTGATGGATGCCCGCGGCGATCAGCTCCTTGCCGGTGCCGGTCTCGCCCTCGATGCACACGGTCGCGCGCGTGTCGATCACGCGCTCGAGCTGGCCGAGGACGGCCTTCATCGCCGGCGACTCGCCGATGATGTTGTCGAAGCGGATCTTCTGCTCCTTGCGCTTCAGGTACACGTTCTCGCCGCGCGCCCGCTCCTCGGCGACGCGCAGGCGCTGCACGAGCGTGGCGTTGTCGATCGCGAGCGACGCCTGCGCGCACAGGAGCAGCCCGACCTCGAGGTCGGACTCGTGGAACATGCCGGCGCTCGACCGGTTGTCGGCCTGGATGAGGCCGATGATGTCGTCGCCCCTCCACAGGGGCAGCGCGAGAATGGAGAGGATCTGGCCGGCGAGGATCGACTCGCTCGACAGCGCCTCCTGCGCGTTCGCGGTGAGCACGGCGGCGCGGTCGCCGAGGACGCGGCGCAGGATCGCGCGCGAGGCACGCACGGGATCCGTGGCCGGCGCGCGGACGGTGGCGCCGTTGCGCTCGCGCGAGACGGCGAGCGCGAAGCGGTCCTTGTCGGTGTCGGAGCGGAGGAGGATCGCGACGTGGGTGGCGCGCGAGAGGAGCTCGAACGTCGCGGCGACGCACGCCTCGATGACCTCGCTCGGCTCGAGGCGCGCGCCGAGCGGCTGGAGCGCCTTGTACACGCGGAGCGCGTCGGCGGGCGCACCCTCGATCTGGTCGGCGATCGCCGGCAGATCCATGATCGAGCGCGAGGCGATGAGGCGCTCGCCGAGGTCCTGGCCGCCATCGTCGCCGATGCGCACGGCGATGCGGACCGGATCGTTCGGGTTGCCGAGGAGGATCACGTCGCCGTCGACGAGCGCCACTTCCCAGCGCGCGGCGGCGTCGACGGCGATCACGCGCCCGTCGCGCTCGATCGACGAGCCGTTCGTGGAGCGCAGGTCGCGGAACACGTAGTGCTCGCCGATCTGCGTGATCTGCGCGTGGTCACCGGAGAGGTGGAAGTCACCGAGGACGACGGTGCTCGCCGGCGAGCGACCGATCGTGGCGGTGCCTCCGGTGTTGAGGACGCGATGGGTCCGCTGCGCGGCGGTGCCTTGGAGGATCTCGAGGACGATCACAAAACGTGCTTCTAGAACGGCCCTTTATGCAGGTTTATACTGCACACTCTTTCGCGACGCAGCATGCCGGGACTCTCGAAAGTCATCGTGGTGGATCCCGATGCCAGGGCGAGCCGGCAGGTGGCGCTCGGGTTCGAGCGCGAGGGCGTCCCGGCCACCGTGGTGGCGGTCCCGGCGGTGGCGGACGCGGCCAAGCTCGAGCTGCCCCCGGACGGCGGCGACGCGGGGCTGGTGGTCGTGGGGGGTGTCGACGGACGGGCGCTCGACCTGGTGCGGCGGACGCGCAGCCTCCTCGAGGCGGCGCGGATCGACGCCCCGATCGTGTTCGCCGGGCGCGGCGTGCGGCGGACCGATGCCGAGGCCGCCGGCGCCGACGAGGTCGTGCTGCAGCCGGCGTACCTGCGCGACGTCGTGACGATCGGCCGGCTGATGCGCGGGGTCCCCTCGCACCAGCGCGCACATATCGTCGGCAGCCTCGCGGAGCTGACGGGTGTCTTCACACTTGTTCGCGCATTATCGGCGCTCGGGCGGAGCGCGGTGCTGACGCTGATCCGCGGGCTGCGCCGCGGCGAGGTCCGGTTCTTCCACGGCGAGGTCACGTCGGCGCAGGTCGGGCTCATCCACGGCCAGGCGGCGCTGCACCAGCTGCTGTTGTGGACGGACGCGCGCTTCGATTTTCACCATGAAGATATCGTCCGGCGCCAGCAGATCCCGATGACGCACGAGGAGCTGTTCGCGGACGCGGAGCGGTTCCTGGCGGGCGTGCGCGACTGCAGCGGGCCGCTGTCGCCGTCGATGGTGCTCGAGCAGGACGTCGCGCGCGTGCAGTCGCTCGGCCGGCAGATCCCGACGGAGGTGCACGGCGTCCTGCGCATGTTCGACGGGCACCGCGTGCTCGCGGACGTCCTGGAGGACTCGCCGTACCGGGTGTTCGAGACGCTGCGGGTCGCGCAGCGCGCGCTGGAGATCGGGCTCTTGCGGGTGGCGCAGGGCCCGAAGCAGAAGGCGACGTGGCGGGCGGTGCTCGCGATCGAGGAGTGGCTGGTGGGGAGCGAGACGCGCGACGGCGTGATCGAGCGGCAGGCGGCCGATGCGCCCGAGTCGGGTCCGATCGACGCGACGGGGAAGAAGGTGCCCGCGGGCGGCGGCGGCGGCTCGCGCAGGAAGCGGAAGAAGCGGCGCGCCCAGACGCCGCTGGTGGTGACGCCCGCGACGAGCAAGCCGGAGATCGACTGGGGCGCGCTCGTGCCGCGCATCGTCGGCGCCGAGGTCGGCCCGCTCGCCGGCGTCGTCCCGGCGGCCCACGCCTCCGGCGAGATCACGCCGAAGACGCGCGGCGAGCCGCGCGAGCGCCTCGAGGCGGTGATGGACACCCACAAGCGCGAGCGCATCTTCCCCACGGACGTCGGGCTCGAGCCCAAGGTCGTGTGGGACGAGAAGGCCGCCGACGCCGACGCCGAGCGCGCCCGCCGCGAAGCGTTCGAGGCCGACGTCGCCGCCGCCCACGCCGCCGCCGCCTCCGCCGCCGCGGCCGCGGAGAAGCAGGCCGCCGAGGCGAAGGCGCAGGCCGCCGAGGAGGCCGCGGCGGCCAAGGCGGCGGATGAAGCTGCCGCGAAGAAGGCCGCCAACGAAGCCGCCGCGAAGAAGGCTGCCGACGAAGCCGCCGCAAAGACCGCGTCCGAGAAGAAGGCCGCCGACGAAGCCGCTGCGAAGAAGGCTGCAGACGAAGCCGCTGCGAAGAAGGCCGCCGACGAAGCCGCTGCGAAGAAGGCCGCCGACGAAGCCGCTGCGAAGAAGGCTGCAGACGAAGCCGCCGCGAAGAAGGCCGCCGAAGAAGCCACCGCGAAGAAGGCCGCCGAAGAAGCCGCCGCGAAGAAGGCCGCCGAAGAAGCCGCTGCGAAGAAGGCCGCCGAAGAAGCCGCCGCGAAGGCCGCGGCTGAAAAGCGAGCAGCCGACGAAGTCGCTGCGAAAGCAGCGGCCGAAAAAAAGGCTGCCGAAGAAGCCGCTGAGAAGGCCGCCGAAGAAGCGGCTGCGAAGAAGGCCGCGGACGAGGCGGCGGAGAAGAAGGCAGCCGAAGAAGCCGCTGAGAAGGCCGCGGCGGAGAAGAAGGCCGCCGAAGAAGCGGCTGCCGACGAGGCGAGAGCGGCGGCGGAAAAGAAGGCGGCGGCGGAGGCGGAGGCACTGGCGGCGAGGATGGGGAGGCCGGAGAAGCTGCAGAGTGCGAAGGGCAAGGCGCGCGCGGAGGCGAAGGCGCGCAAGGCGGCCGAGCGGGCGAAGGCGGCGGAGGCGGCGAAGGCCGTCGCCGACAAGCCCGCCGTGCGCGACGCGAACGACGATGCCGAGGCGGCCGAGCGCGTCGACGCCGCACGCGCGATCGCCGCGAGCATCAGCACGACGGAGCCGTCGGCCGGCGCGCTCGTGAAGGAGCTCGTCACGGAGGCCGGCGTCGCCGCGCTCCCGAGCGAGGCACCGGCACAGGACGGCGCGCCGGCGGCCGTCGACGACGAGCCCTCCGACGGAGTCGTCCGCGAGATCGGCGTCATCGAGACCGCGCCGGTGGCGCGCCGCCCGCCGCCGGGGCCGATCCCGGTCGACGATCGCCCCGAGGATGCGACGGGCGAGATCACGGCGCCGGTCACGCGCGACGCGCACGACCTGCCGCCCGCCGAGCCGTCGATCCTCGTCGCCGATCTCGCGGCGGCGCACACGGCGGTCAGCGCGCTCGCCGCGCAGCACGCCACCGCGCCCGCGCCCGACATGGCGACGCCGGCGCAGGAGGCCACCGTCGCCGAGGTCCAGCACGATGCCGCGGCCGCGGCCACCGCGTTCACCGACGCGGAGGAGGACTTCTTCCGTGCCGGGCACGAGAAGGAGAAGAGCGGCCCGCCCACCGCCGGCCGCTTCGCGAGCGACGACTCGTTCGACGACCTCGACGAGGGCTACCAGCCCGTCGGCTTCTGGGACCGGCTCCTCGGGCGCAAGAAGCCCAGGCGCTGAGCTAGCGCGACACCCAGGCGAGCTGCACGCCGCCACGCTCGCTGCTCATGCGCAGGCGCAGGGCCCGGATGCCGGGGCCAAGGAGCGGGCGCGTCTTCGGGAAGCGCGCGACGTACGCGGTCGCGAACTCGTCGAGCGCCGGGAACTCGGCGCGCACGGTGAAGTGCGGGCGCTTGTCGCGCACGATCTCGAGCGGCTCGATCTCCCGGCCGTCGTCGTCGATGAGGACGACGTGCCACACGCTGCGCTTGCCGCGATCGAGGTCGTTCTCGCGCCGGTCCCACGTCGTGACGAGCAGCGCGACCTCGTACGGCCCCGCGTCCTCGGCGCGCGCCTGCGCGAGCCGCTCCAGGCGCGCCTCGCCGACGAGGCCGCGCGTGTCGGCGTCCTTCACCGCGTGCGCGGCGCGCCACTCCGGCGACTTGAACACGGCCGACAGCTGCAGGACCTGCTGATACTCCGCCTGCAGGCGCGTCGTGCGCGTCCACCGCTCGACGACGCGCCAGTACGGGTCGACGCGATCCGGCCACTGGCCGGTGAGCGACACCGGCGGCGGCGGTGGCCTGCACGCGGCCGCGCCGACCGCGACGGCGACGGCGACGACGAGCGCCGCGGCGGCTCTCACCGCGCGCGCTCCGGCGGCATGAAGTCGTCGCGCGTGAACAGCGCCGTCAGCGGGACCTCGGCGACGACCGCGTCGCGCCCGCCCTCGAGGCGATCGACGAGCGCCACCGCGTGCGCGACGACGAGGCCGGCGAGCCGCGCGCGCTCGATCGCCTTCAGCGTGGCGGCGCCGGTCGTGACGACGTCCTCGAGGATCACGACCTCGGCGCCGGCGGGCAGCCCCGCGTGCTCGACCCACTGGTTCGTGCCGTGCCCCTTGGGCTCCTTGCGCACGATGAACGCGCTGCGCGGGCGGCCGCGCTGGAAGCTCGCGATCGACGTCGCCGTCGCGAGCGGATCCGCGCCGAGCGTGAGGCCGCCGGCGGCGACGGCGCGCGGCGCGACGTCCTCGATGACGTCGTGGAACAGCTCGCCGATCAGCGCGGCGCCCTCCGCGTCGAGGCTGACCTGCTTGCAGTCGATGTAGAAGTTCGACTTCGCTCCCGACGACAGGACGACCTCGCGCTCCTGGAACGCGCGCGTCCGCAGCAGCTCGAGGAGGCGCTCGCGGCGCGCCCCGAAGCCTGGCCGATCGAGCAGGTGGTTCATCGAGGTCACGCTACCACGCGGCGGCTTCGCACCCATCGTCGATTGACGCAGTGGTGATCACCCCCTAGAGTCGCCGAACCGCGTGCACCTCGTCGACGAAAGCGACAGCGTCCCGATCCGCTCGCACGACGAGCTGCTCCGTTACTTCGCGGAGGCAGGGAAGCCGGCGTCGCAGTGGCGCATGGGCACCGAGCACGAGCTCGTCGGTGTGATGGTCCCGTCGGGCGACGCGCCGCCGTACGATCATCCGCACGGCATCGGGCCGCTGCTGTCGTGGTTCGCCGCGCGCGGCGGCACGCCGGTGATGGAGGGCGGTCACATGATCGCGCTCGCGCGCGCCGACGGCTCGCAGCTCACGCTCGAGCCGGGCGGCCAGTTCGAGCTCGCCGCGCGGCCGGTCACCGAGGACGCGCAGTTCGACGCCGACCTGCGCGCGCACGTCGCCGACCTCGGCGAGGCGTCGCGCGCGCTCGGCCTCGCGTGGCTCGCGATCGGGCTGCGCCCGTTCGGCACGCGCGAGGACATCCCGTGGATGCCGAAGGAGCGCTACGACGTCATGCGCGCGTACATGCCGCGCGTCGGCACGCACGGGCTCGACATGATGCTGCGCACCGCCACGGTGCAGGCGAACCTCGACTACGCCGACGAGGCGGACGCCGCCGCGAAGCTGCGGTGCCTGTACTCGATCACGTCGATCCTGACGGCGCTGTGGGCGAGCTCGCCGATCGTCGACGGCGCCCCGTCGGGGATGCAGACGTACCGCGCGCGGATCTGGCGCGACACCGACAACGCGCGCGCCGGCCTCTTGCCGTTCGTGTTCGAGCGCGACGACATCTTCCAGGCGTACACGGAGTGGGCGCTCGACGTGCCGATGTACTTCGTGTACCGCCACGGCTACCTGCCGGTGCCCGCCGGCCTCACGTTCCGCAAGTTCCTCGCCGACGGCCACGGCGGCGAGCGCGCCACGCGCGCCGACTGGGCGCTGCACCTCTCGACGCTGTTCCCCGAGGGGCGCTTGAAGAAGTTCATCGAGGTGCGCGGCTGCGACTGCGGCACGCTCGAGATGATCGCGGCGCTCGGGCCGATGATGCGCGGCGTGCTCTACGACGCCACCGCGCGCACGGCCGCAACGGCGCTGACGGCCGGCCTCACGTTCGCCGAGCGGCAGAAGCTCGCCGACGACGTCCCCACGGCCGGCCTCGCCGCGCGGTGCGGGACGCGCACGATCGGCGACCTCGCCGTCGAGCTCGTCGCGATCGCGCGCGACGGCCTGCGCCGCGTCGCGCCGGCTTCGCTCCGCTACCTCGACCCGGTCGAGGCGATCGCGACGTCGCGCCGCACGCGCGCCGACGAGATCCTCGAGCTGTGGAGCCGCCACGCCGGCGACCGGGCCGCGCTGGTCCGCGCGCTCGCGCATCCGGGCCTCGACGGCACCTGACGCGTCAGTCGTCGTCGAGGTCGTTGTCGACACCGTCACGCTCTCGAAGCGCGATGCCGGTCGTTTCAGTCGTCGTCGAGGTCGTTGTCGAAGTCGATGAGGATGCCCTCGTCGTCGCTGTGCGCGCGGCGCGGCGTTGGGGTCGGTGCCGGTGCCGGTGCCGGTGAGGGGTTGTACTTGGCGCCGGGCTTCGACGAGCGGATCGCGACGCGGCCCGACGGGCGCGCGAGGTTGCCACTGTCGCGCACGAGCTCCGTCGAGGCGTGCGGGACGGACAGGTCGTCGAGGTCGACGTCGAGGGCCTCGAGCGCGCTCTCGAGGTCGAGCTCGTCGGCGGTGCGCGGTGCGCCGCGATCGGGGCGCGCCGTCGGGCGATCGAAGTCGGAGGCGCCGCCGGACGGGCGCAGGATGCGTGGCTCGTTCGGGACGAGGCCCGGCGGCGGCTTGCGGCCGCTCGCGATCGGCGTGAAGGCGGCGTGCGCCGCGTCGAACTCGGCCGAGTCCGACGGGCCGGGCTCGCCCGTCGGGATCTTCGTGAACGCCGCGTCCGGCGAGTCGAACTCGGCGACGGGGTTCGGCTCGCCCGTCGGGATCTTCGTGAGGGCGACGTGCGGCGAGTCGAACTCCGCGGCCGACGGGAGCGGCGTGAACGCGGCGTGCGCCGCGTCGAACTCGAGCTCGGGCGCGAAGTCGGGCGGCGGCAGCTGGCCCGGTTGCGTGTAGCTCGTGCTGCCGTCGTCGTCGTAGATCGGGCGCACGGGCGCACCACCGCGCGAGGCGGGCAGCGCCGTGACCGGGCGCTCGAAGCCGCTGGAGTCGTCGAGGTCGTCGAACGCGGCGAGCGCCTCACCCGCGCTCGCCTCGAGCCGCGAGTCGAGCGGCGCCGCCGTGCGCCGCTCGTACTGCGCGATCGCGCGCGGCGGCGGCGGATGCATGTCGCTCTCCTCGCCGAAGTCCAGGCGCGACGCGAAGTCGGAGAAGCTCGGCCTCTCCCCCGCCGGGATCACCGGCTCCGGCCGCTTCAGCATCACCGGCTCCGGCACCGGCGTCGCACGCGCGGCCGGCACCGGCGTCGCACGCCCCGCCGGCACCGGTGCCTGCGTGGTGCGCGCCGGCCGCGGCACCGCGATCGGCTCCGGCGGTTGCGTCGTGCGACCCGGCCGCGGCACCGCGATCGGCTCCGGCGGCTGCGTCGTGCGACCCGGCCGCGGCACCGCGATCGGCTCCGGCGGTGGCGTCGTGCGCGCGGGCCGCGGCACCGCGATCGGCTCCGGCGGTTGCGTCGTGCGCGCGGGCCGCGGCACGGCGAACGGCTCCGGCGTCGTGCGCGCGGGCCGCGGCACCGCGATCGGCTCCGGCGGTTGTGTCGGGCGGCCGGGTCGCGGCGTCGAGGGTGCGGGGGTCGTGGTGTGGGGCGTCGGGATCCGCTCGCTCGGCGTGCGGCCGACGATGTCGAGGCGGACGTTGGTCGGGCCGACGACGTCGACGCGGTTGCTCGTGGTCGTGCGTCCGGTCGACGGCTCGGGCTCGGCGCGCGGATCGAAGCGCTCGCTCGGCGTGCGCCCGAGGAGGCTGCTGCTCGTCGACGTGCGCGGCGCCGCGGGCTCGAAGCGCTCGCTCGGCGTGCGCCCGACGACGTCGATCCGGCTGCTCGTGGAGGTGCGACCGGTCGCGGGGGGATCGAGGCTCGCGGCGGGCTCCACGCGCTCGCTCGGCGCCTCCGGATCCGGGGTCCTCGGCGCGGTGAACCGCTCGTTCGAACGCTCGAACGGCCGCTCGATCGAGCGCGTGTCGCGGCGCCGGTCCTCGTAGCCCAGGCCGGGGTCCGGCTTGGCGACCTGCGGTGGCTCCGACGGCGCGACCTCGGCGTCGGAGACGGCGTCGAGCTCGACCTCGACGGCGACATCGACCTCGGCTTCGGCCTCGTCGAGGATCTCGAACTCGTCGACCTCGACGGCCTCGACCGACTCGATCTGGCTGAACGAGATCCGCTCGCCGGGGTCCGCGGCCTGCCGCGCGCTCGCCTCGGCGATCCCGAGATCCTCCGCCTCGACGTCCGCGAGGTGCGCCTCGAGGCGCTGGGCGAGCGCGACCTGCTCGGGCGCCGCCGCCGGTGCGACCGGCGCCTCCCCGGCGTGCGTCTGCTCGAGCTCCTCGAACTCGGTGTCCGCGAGCTGCGGGATCTCGTCCGCGACGGCGTCGGCATCCTCGAGCGCCTCGAGCGACAGGGCGGCGCCCGGCTCGGGCGTGTCGCCGTCGTCGACGTCGATGTCGATGCCGTCCCCATCGCCGGCGGGCGACTCGAGCGCACCGAGCGCACCGAGCGCCGCGTCGAGCGCGTCGATGTCGTCGATCAACCGATCCGAGCGATCGCTCTCCGATCGCAGCCGCTTCGGCAGCGGCCCGCTCGCCGGCAGCGGCGCACTGCGCGCGCGCGGAAACCGCCGCGACCGATACTTCTGCTCCGTCGGCCCCGGCTGCTCGGCGGTCTCGGTGACCTCGACCACCGTCGGCGTCGTCGGGCTCGCTGCGACGATCGGCACCGGGATCGCGGTGACCGCCGTCGGCGCCGACGGGCTCGCGATGATCGGCTCCGGGACCGCCGTCGTCGGCGGCGGCTTCGTCGGCGAAACGGCGCGCATCGCCGGAGGTGTCGTCGCGCGCGTCGGCCGCGGTGCCGGCTTCGGGGCCGTCTCCGCCGCGCGCGCCGCCAGCGCCTCGAGCGTGCTCGCCGCCGCATCCAGCGCCGCCGCGAGCTCTCCGCTCCCCGCTCCCGCATCTGCGGCGACGTCGCGCATCGCCGCATCCCCCGGCGCTACCGACGCCGTCGATGGCGTCGCGACCGTCGAAGCCTCCGGCGCCGCCGACGGCGTCGCGACCGCATCCGCGGCAATCTCCGCCGCCGTCGACGTCTCCGCCGGCGAAGCCGTGGCCTCCGTCGTCGTCGGCGTCTCTGCCGGCGAAGCCGTGGCCTCCGGTGCCGGCGATGTCGCGACCGCATCCGCCGCAGCTTCCGGCGCCGGCGCGGCCGACGGCATCGCCACCGTCTCCGGCGGAGCTTCTGTCGCAGCCTCCGTCGTCGGCGCGGCCGTCGGGCCGGAGATCGAGGGAGGTGGGGCCCAGCGGGCGAGCTCGGCGGAGGCGGCCTCGATGCCGATCTCGATCAGCGGCGCGGCGGCGACGTCGCGCAAGGCCTCGAGCTCGGCGTCGAGGTCGGTGCCGGTGGCGAGGGCGCGCGCGCGTGCGAGGGCCGCGCCCACGTCGACCTCGCTCGCATCGTCGATGCCGGGGACGGCGTGCGCCGCGACCACCGGGCCGGAGGCGCGCTCGAGGAGCTCGCCCGGCGCCGGGCGCTTGCGGCGCGGCGGCTCCGGCGCGAGCGGCGCGACCGGCTCGCGCACGCGCTGCACCGCGATCGGCCCCGACGGCCGGCGCGGCGAGGTCAACAGCCCACCGTCGGACGCCGCATCGCCGCTCGCCTCCGCCGCGATCGGCGGCGGCACCGTCGAGCTCCCCGCGCGCGTCGTGATCGGCGGCGGCACCGTCGAGCTCCCCGCGCGCGTCGCGATCGGCGGCGGCACCGTCGAGCTCCCCGCCCGCACCGGCGTCGCCGTCGCGGCGATCGGCGGCGGCACCGTCGCGCTCCCCGCCCGGCCCGCACCCGGCAGCGGCCGCGGTGATGTGAACAGCGACGGCGGCTCCGCGACCGGCGGTGGCGTCGACGGCGTCCCCGGCCGCGCCATGACCGCCGGCGGCATCCCCACCGGAGGCGGCGTCGTCCCCGTCGGCAACGTCGCCTGCGCCGTCGGCGGCGTCGTGCCGATTGCCGTCACCGAAGGCGGCATCGTGGTGGAGCCTGCCCGAGGCGGCGTCGTCGCCGAGCCCGCCCGAGGCGGCGGTGTCGTCGCGGAGCCAGCGGGCGTCGTGCCGCCGCGCGGGCGATCCGCGGGAGCGCCGGCGGCCTCGGCGGCCGCGGCGAGGGCCTCGCGCTCGATGTCGCGCGCGACGTCGACATCCTCGGCGTAGGGGATGTCGATGTCGTCGATCCCGAGCTCGCGCCGCCGCTCGAGCATGCGCAGGATCAACGCGCGCCCCTCGCGCGTCACCCGCGACAGCTCGATGCCGATGCCGAACGCCGCCCGCGGGTCCTCCGGATCGGGTTCCCTCGCATCGACGACGGTCCCCATCCCGAACAGCACGACCTTGTCGTCGGCCAACCGCAGCTCGAACTTCACCTGGTCGCCGATCGGCTGCAGCGCCTTCGTCGGCAGGAACAGCCCCGACGTGCCGACGTTGGGCGCGAACTTGCGCACCATCGCGTCGACATCGGCGAAGCGGAGCTTGATGCGGAGCACGACCGGTTGCGGGCGTGGCCCGGCTGGGTCGTCGGGAGCCATGAGACATGGGGCTGCAGCGCCCCTCGAGAATTATCTCGTCCTGCGCGAACCAAAATCAAACGCGGTCTGCGTGTCCGGTTCTGGGATCGTCGGTCCCAGAACCACGCATCGCCCGCGCCCGCGCCCCCGTGATCTCGCGAGGTTGCCCCGGCACACCCCGTGCTGACCGCCACCGCATGGCCTCGCTGTGGCTCGACCTCCGGTACGCGCTGAGGATGATGGTGAAGTCGCCCGGCCTGACGGCCGTCCTGGCGATCACCCTCGCGCTCGGCATCGGCGCGAGCACCACCATCTTCAGCGTCGTCAACTCCGTCATCCTCCGCCCGCTCCCGTACGAAAGGCCCGAAGAGCTCGTCCGCATCTACACCGAGTTCAACAGCAAGCTCGCCCTCAAGAAGTTCTGGATCTCGCCGCCCGAGTTCGACGACCTCCGCCGCGAGTGCCGCACCTGCGCCAGCGTCGCCGCGTGGGCGCCCGGCACCGCATCCTTCGCCGGCGGCGACCGCCCCGTGCGCGTCGAGGCCGCGTACGCGACGCACGAGCTGCTCCCGCTCCTCGGCGTCCGGCCCGCGCTCGGGCGCTGGTTCGACGCCTCCGAGGACCGCCCCGGCGATCCCACCGTCGTCGTCCTCGGCCACCGCCTGTGGGAGCGCGCGTTCGGCGCCGACCCGAACATCGTCGGCCGCAAGATCACCCTCGACGCGATGCCCGTCACCGTCATCGGCGTCATGCCCGCCGGCTTCGACTTCCTCGATCGCCAGGAGGCGTGGGTCCCGCTCTGCTTCGACTGGGCGAAGGGCCGCCGCGGCAACCACTACCTCAACGTCATCGCGCGCCTCGGCCCCGGGCAGACCATCTTCTCCCTCCGCCAGGAGCTCGTCTCGCTCCTCCTCGGGTGGGACGAGAAGCGCACGCCGAACACCCACGCCCTGGGCCCGTACCTCCCCGTCGGGAACTCGCACCCGATGATCGCCGAGCCGTTCCACGAGGACCTCGTCGGCTCCCTCTCCACGACGCTGTGGCTCCTCCAGGGCGCCGTCCTCCTCGTCCTCCTGATCTCGATCGTCAACGTCGCGAACCTGCTCCTCGCGCGCGCCGAGACCCGCACGCGCGAGGTCGCCGTGCGCCACGCCCTCGGCGCGAGCCGGCGCCGCCTCCTCCGCCAGTTCGTCACCGAGAGCCTGCTGCTCGGCATCCTCGGCGGTGCGCTCGGCGTGCTCGTCGCCGTGTGGGCGATCGACGGCGTGCGCGCCCTCATCCCGGCCTCGGCGCCGCGCGCGGCCGAGATCGCGCTCGACGGGCGCGCCGTCGTGTTCGCCGTCGCCTGCGCGATCGGCGCGGCGCTCCTGTTCGGCCTCGCGCCGATCATCCACGCGCGCCGCAGCGACCTGCACGGCGCGCTCAAGGACGGCTCGCCGCGCATGACCGGCTCGCGCGCTCGCCTCCGCGTCCGCCGCGGCCTCGTCATCGCCGAGGTCGCGCTCGCCGTCGTCCTCGTCATCAGCTGCACCGTGATGATCCGCAGCTTCCTGAAGCTGCAGAAGGTCGAGCCCGGCTTCGACCCGGAGCACCTGCTCACGTTCGAGCTCGAGATCCCCGAGAAGACGTACCCGGGCGTCACCGGCGACGTGTTCTGGAGCCGCGTGCAGCAGCGCATGAAGGCCCTCCCCGGTGTCTCCCACGTGACGCTGATCGACGGCCTGCCTCCCGCGCGCCCGATCAACGCGAACGACCTCAGCTTCCCGGGGCGGGTCCGCCCGCCGCCCGGCGGCGTCATCTGGAACGTCGACTACTGGAACGTCTTCGGCGACGACGCGATCGCGACGCTCGGCCTGCGCCTCGTGCGCGGCCGCGCCTTCTCGCCGAGCGACACGCTGACCGCACCCGGCGTCGTCCTCATCAACGAGTCGTTCGCGAACAAGTTCTTCCCCGGCGAGGACCCGATCGGCCAGCGCATGCAGATCAACGGCGAGGGCCCCGATCGTCCCGTGCAGACGGTCGTCGGCGTCGTCGCCGACCTCAAGCAGGCCGGCATCGACAAGCCCGCCGGCACCGAGCTGTTCGTGCCGGTCTCGCAGTACTCCGCCGGCGACGCCCCGGCGCGCTCGCCGCCCTCGCTGTACGTCGTGATCCGCACCGACCACGACCCCGCCGAGCTCACGCAGGCCGTGTACCGCGCCGTCGCGGAGATCGATCCGTCCCTGCCGATCTCCAAGCTGCGCACGATGGACGACGTCATGTGGGAGGCCGTCGCGCGCCCGCGCTTCCTCGCGTTCCTGTTGACGTCGTTCGCCGTCCTCGCGCTCCTCCTCGCCGCCGTCGGCGTGTACGGCGTGATGGCCCACACCGTCGCGCAGCGCACGCACGAGATCGGCCTGCGCGTCGCACTCGGCGCGCGCCCGGCCCAGGTGCGCGCGATGGTCCTGCGCCAGGCCGGGACCCTCATCGCCGGCGGCATCGTCATCGGCCTCGTCGGCGCGATGGGCCTGCAGGGGCTGCTCGGCCCGTCGCTGACCGGCCTGTTCTACGGCGACGCGCTGAGCCAGCCCCTCATGCTCGGCGGCGTGTCGATCGCCGTCGCCGCCGCGGCGCTGCTCGCGACGTGGCTCCCCGTCCGCCGCGCGACGCGCGTACAGCCCACCGTCGCGCTGAGGAGCGAGTAGCGCGATGACCGACCTCCCGCGCAGCAAGGCGAGGCCGCGCGTGCGCCGCATCGTCGTCGTCGCGCTCGGCCTCGCGGGGCTCGCCGCGCTCACGTTCGGCATCCGCTGGTGGGCGAACCGCGCGCCGTCGGTGTCGCGCGGCGACCTGTGGATCGCGGCGGTGCAGCGCGGCCCGCTCACGCTCGAGGTGCGCGGCTCGGGCACGCTGATCCCGCTCGAGTTCCGCTGGGCGTCGGCGCCGATCGGCGCGCGCGTCGACAAGGTCCTCGTGCAGCCCGGCGCGCAGGTCACCGCCGACACGATCCTCGTCGAGCTCGCGAACCCCGACGTCGAGCTCGCGGCACTCGAGGCCGAGCGCGAGGTCGCCGCCGCCGAGGGCGAGCTCGCGCGCCTCGCCGCCACGCTCGACGGCGCGCGCCTCGCGCAGGAGTCGACGGTGACCTCGCTCGACGCCGACCTCGTGATGGCGAACCGCCGCGACACGATCGACGCTGCGATGGCCGGCAAGGGCGTGATCTCCGACCTCGAGAGCGCCGAGTCGAAGGACCGCGCGAAGCAGCTCGCCGCCCGCGTCGACTTCGAGAAGCGCCGGCTCGGCGCGCTCCGCCGCGGCAACACCGCGCAGCTCGACGCGCAGCAGGCGCAGGTGCAGCGCCTCCGCGCGCTCGCGGAGTTCCGCAAGAAGCAGCTCGACGCGCTCCACGTGCGCGCCGGCCAGAGCGGCGTCGTGCAGCAGGTCGCCGTCGAGGTCGGCCAGTCGATCGCCGCCGGCGGCGCGCTCGCGAAGGTCGTCGTCCCCGATCGCCTGCAGGCGCGCATCCGCATCCCCGAGGTGTCGATGAGCGACGTCACGAACGGCCTCAAGGTCGCGATCGACACGCGCGCCGGCGCCGTGCGTGGCGAGGTCGTGCGCATCGACCCCGCGGCGCAGAACGGCTCGGTCGCCGTCGACGTGCGCTTCCTCGAGCCCCTGCCCAGGTCGTCGCGCCCGGACCAGAACGTCGATGGCACGATCGAGCTCGCGCGCACCGGCGACGTCCTCCACGTCGCGCGCCCCGCGATCGGCGAGGCCCACTCGTCGGCGAGCCTGTTCGTGATCAGCGATGGCGAGGCGCGCCGCGTCGCGGTGAAGTTCGGGCGCGCCGCGCTGAGGGACATCGAGATCGCCGGCGGCCTGCGCGAGGGCGATCAGGTCGTCCTGTCCGACATGTCCCGCTGGGAAGGCGTCGACCGCCTCCGCATCGACTGAGAGGAACCATGGCAACCACGACCGAGACCGAGACCCCGACCGCGAAGCCGAACCCGGCCGAGCTCGTGCCCGCGAAGGCCGCGGGCGCGGCGCTGCTCGAGCTCGCGGGCATCGGCAAGACGTTCCACACCGACGACGTCGAGACGCGCGCCCTGTCGAACGTCGAGCTCGCCGTCGCGAAGGGCGAGTTCGTGTCGATCTCCGGCCCGTCCGGCTCGGGCAAGTCGACGCTGCTCGCGATCCTCGGGCTCCTCGACGAGCCGACGCACGGCGAGTACCGCATCGACGGTCAGGACACCGCGAAGCTCGACCCGGTGAGGCGCGCGGCGATGCGCAACAAGAGCATCGGGTTCATCTTCCAGGCGTTCAACCTGATCGGCGACCTCACCGTCGAGGAGAACGTCGAGCTGCCGCTCGTCTACCGCGGCATGCCGGGCGCCGAGCGCAAGCAGCGCGTCGGCGAGGCGCTCGAGTCGGTGCGCATGTCGCACCGCGCGCGCCACCTGCCGGCGCAGTTGTCAGGCGGCCAACAGCAGCGCGTCGCCGTCGCGCGCGCCGTCGCCGGGGATCCGCTGATCCTCCTCGCCGACGAGCCCACCGGCAACCTGGACTCCAAGAACGGCGACGCCGTGATGGAGCTCCTGTGCGGCCTGCACGCGAAGGGCGCGACGATCTGCATGGTCACGCACAACCCGGACTACGCGGCCAAGGCGACGCGGGTCGTGCACTTGTTCGACGGACGGGTCGTCGAGGACCGCAGCGGACGCTAAGGTTGCGGGTGCCCGAGGTGCCTGGTGGTGATGCCGCGAAGGAAGCCGCGAAGGTCGAGGAGCGCCGTCCGCGCCTGCTCGTCGCCGACGATCAACCGGACATCCTCGAGGCCGTGCGCATGCTCGGACGCGCGAACGCCTTCGACGTGCGCACGGCGACCTCGCCCGCCGCGACGCTCGCGATCTGCGAGGCCGAGGAGCTCGACGTCTGCCTCATCGACCTCAACTACGCGCGCGACACCACGTCGGGCCGCGAGGGCATGGACCTCCTCGCGCGCCTGCGCGAGCTCGATCCGGCGCTCCCCGTCGTCGTGATGACGGCGTGGGGCTCGATCGAGGGCGCCGTGGAGGCGATCCGGCGCGGCGCGCGCGACTACCTCCAGAAGCCGTGGGACAACGCGCGGCTCCTCGCGACGCTGCGCGCGCAGCTCGAGCTCCGGCGCGCGCTGCTCACGGCGAACCGGCTCGACGCCGAGGCCGCGCGCACGCGGCGCAACGAGCAGCAGGTCGTGGTCGCGAGCTCGCGCGCGATGCAGCAGGTGATGGCGCTCGTCGCGCGGGTCGCGCCGTCGAACGCGTCGATCCTCGTCACCGGCGAGCACGGCACCGGCAAGGAGGTCATCGCGCGCGCGATCCACGCCGCGTCGGCGCGCGCCGGCAGGGCGTTCGTCGCCGTCAACGCGGGCGGCCTCGCCGACGGCGTCCTCGACAGCGAGCTGTTCGGGCACGTGAAGGGCGCGTTCACCGATGCGCGCACGGACCGCACCGGCTGCTTCGAGCTCGCCGACGGCGGCACGCTGTTCCTCGACGAGATCGCGAACATGCCCGTCGGCCAGCAGACGCGCCTCCTGCGCGTGCTCCAGACCGGCGAGTTCCACCCCGTCGGCAGCTCGCGCCCGCGCCGCGTCGACGTGCGCGTCCTCGCGGCGACGAACGCCGACATCCCCGCCGAGGCGGCCGAGGGTAGGTTCCGCGAGGATCTCCTGTACCGGCTCAACACCGTCGAGATCCGCATCCCGCCGCTGCGCGAGCGCCGCGAGGACATCGCCGAGCTCGCGGCCGCGTTCCTCGCGCGGGCCGGCAGCGCGCGCCGCCTGTCCGCCGCCGCGATGGAGGCGCTGCTCGCGCACGCGTGGCCCGGCAACGTGCGCGAGCTCGAGCACGTCCTCGAGCGCGCGAGCCTGCTCGCCGTCACCGACGAGATCCGCGTCGACGACCTCCTCCTGCGCGCCCGCGCCGACCACGGCCCGCGCCTCGAGGAGATGACGCTCGAAGAGGTCGAGCGCTACCTCATCGAGCGCGCCCTCGCGGCCCAGGGCGGCAACGTGTCCGAGGCCGCGCGCGTCCTCGGCCTCTCTCGCAGCGCGCTGTACCGCCGCCTCGCCGGCCTGCGCGGCGGCACGTGATCCGCGCGCGGCGTCGGTATGCTGGGCGGGTGAACCGCCGACCCGGCATGTCGCCGTTCGCGCTCGCGCTGCTCGCGGCGGCGGTCCCGGCGGCGGTCGCGCTGCCGATGCTGTGGCTCGGCGACTTCGACGCGAAGACGCGGGTGACGCTGACGCTGGTGATCGTCCTCGGCGGAGGGGGCTTCGCGATCGCCGCGCGCGAGCGGGTCGTGCGCCCGCTGCAGACGCTCGCGAACCTGATCGCGGCGCTGCGCGAGCGCGACTACTCGGTGCGCGGCCGGCCGGCGCACGGCGACCCGGCGCTCGCCCTCGCGATGAGCGAGCTCGCCGGCCTCGCCGAGCAGCTGCGCGCCGAGCGCTGGCGCGACGAGGAGACGGCCGCGGGCCTCGCGCGCGTCGTCGAGAGCCTCGACGCCGCGGTGCTCGCCGTCGACGACGGCGGCACGATCCGCATCGCGAACCGCACGGCCGAGCGCCTCGTGGGCAAGCCGCTCGTCGACGCCACGCTCGCCGCCGCCGGCCTCGAGCACCTGTTCGCGATCGATGCGCCGCGCACCGTCGAGCTCGCGCTCCCCGGCGGCCGCGGCACGTGGGAGGTCCGCCCGAGCCGCGTGCGCCTGTCGGGCCGCCCGCACCGCCTCGTCGTGATGACCGACGTGCAGCACGCGCTGCGCGCCGAGGAGCGCCAGGCGTGGCAGCGCCTCGTCCGCGTCCTCGGCCACGAGATCAACAACTCGCTCGGGCCGATCGCCTCGATCGCCGAGACGCTGCGCTCGGGCCTCGCGCAGCCGCGCCGCGACGACTTCGAGGACGACCTGGCGCGCGGCATCGAGGTCATCGAGCGCCGCGCCGCCGCGCTCGCGCGCTTCATGCAGTCGTACGCGCGCCTCGTGCGCCTGCCGCCGCCGCGCATCGGCCGCGTCGACCTCGGCGCGTGGATCCGCCGCACCGCGGACCTCGAGACCCGCGCGAAGGTCGTCGTCGCGGACGGCCCGGCGCTGCACGTCGCCGGCGATCCCGACCAGCTCGATCAGCTCCTCATCAACCTCGTCCACAACGCCGCCGAGGCGAGCGCGGAGACCGGCGGCGCCGCAAGCGTGCGCATCGCGTGGACGATCGCCGCCGGCAGCGTCGTCGTCGTCGTCGAGGACGACGGCCCCGGCGTCGCCGACACCGCGAACCTGTTCGTCCCGTTCTTCACCACGAAGCCGAACGGCTCCGGGATCGGCCTCGTCCTCGCGCGCCAGATCGCCGAGGCCCACGGCGGCTCGATCACGCTGCGCAACCGGACCGGCGCGCGCGGCGCCGAGGCTATCGTCACGCTGCCAGCAGGTCCGGTACGGTAGGGCGATGTACCAGGAGCACCGGATCGAGCTCGGCACGCTTCCCCGCGACACCGACGCCTACCTCGCGCTGCGCGACCGGCTCGCGACGACGCCGTGGGGCGGCGCCGCGATGTTCGTCGCCGGCATCGTGCTGTACGGCGAGGACCGCGCGCTCGCGATCCGCTGCCTGACGGCGATGATCGACAGCGCCCTGCTCGTCGACGGCCCGGACGGCCTGCAGGGCAAGCAGCCGGCGCCCGCCGTGCTGCGCGACCTGCGCGATCGGCTCGGCGAGAAGCCGTGGATCGCGCGCTCGTACCTCGACGGCACCTCGCACGAGCGCGGCTACGCGCCGCCCGACGGCCCGCTCGCGGTGCGCCTCCGCGAGCAGACCCGGGACGTCGGCGAGAGCGACGCGAAGGTGTTCGTGTTCTCGTCGGGTGCCGACTCGCCCCGGCCGATCCGCCTGCTCCGGAACGTCAAGGGCATCTGGAAGGCCCGGGAGTGGAGCTCGCTGGAGGTAGGTGTACGGGCGATTCCGAGGATCTCGGAGGAGATCTGAAAACCCGCCGAGACGGGGTCGACTGTCTACCCGGGGGTGACAAATTCTGTCGCCACTTCACCACGTCGGATCGAGATCCTCGAAACTTGCGCCGGGTACGCCTGATGCAGCAACGTGTGCGCATGCCGAGCGTATCGCTCGAAGAGCTCGTGAGGGCGCACCGCGTCGAGCACGCCAAACGGGAAGCCGCCTGGCTCAAGGAGCTGGAGCAGCGTCGCCGGGAGTGTGCCGCCCGTGCCTGCATCGACGTCGCCGCCCTGCGCGAGAAGCTGGCGATCTGACCTGTCCGCTCGACCGGTCGTTGACCGGTCGCTTCGTTCAGGCGTGATCCTCGACCCACTTGCGCGCGGCGTCGAGCGCGGCGGGTAGCGCGGCGAGATCCTTGCCGCCGCCCTGCGCCATCTCCGGCTTGCCGCCGGCGCGACCGCCGAGCCGGGTCGCGATCTCGCCGAGCAGCTTGCCGGCCTGGATCTTCGACGTCAGGTCCTTGGTCACCATCGCGACGAGGCGGATCTCGCCGCCGCCGGTGCCGGCGAGCACGACGACGCCCGAGCCGAGCTTGTCGCGCAGCGCATCGCCCGTGTCGCGCAGCACCTTCGCATCGTCGACCTCGACGGCCGCCGCGAGCACCTTGATGCCCTTCACGGTCACGGCCTCGGCGAGGAGGTCGCGGCCGCCGCCGCCCGACGCGATCCGCTGCTTGAGCTTCTCGATCTCGCGGTCCTGCGCGCGCGCATCCGCGATCATCTTCTCGACGCGCGCCGCGACCTCGAACGGCGGAGCCTTCACGCGATCGCCCGTCTTCAGCAGCTCGTCCTCGAGGCGGCGCAGGTAGTCGAGCGCGCCGGCGCCGGTCACCGCCTCGATGCGGCGCACGCCCTGCGCGATGCCAACCTCCGATAGGATCTTGAACATGCCGATGTCGCCGGCGCGCCGCACGTGCGTGCCGCCGCAGAACTCGATCGACTGGGCGCCGATCGACACGACGCGCACGCGCTCGCCGTACTTCTCGCCGAACATCGCGACCGCGCCGCGCTGCTTCGCCTCCTCGAGCGGCAGCTCCTCCACCACCGAGTCGCGGTTCGCGCGGATCTCGGCGTTGACGAGGTCCTCGACGGTCTTCTTCTGCGCCTCGGTCATCGGCGAGAAGTGCGCGAAGTCGAAGCGCAGGCGATCCGGCGCGACGAGCGAGCCCTTCTGCGCGACGTGGTTGCCGAGCACCGTGCGCAGCGCGTGGTTGAGCAGGTGCGTCGCCGAGTGGTTCGCGCGGATGCGCTCGCGCCGCTCGTCGTCGACGCTGAACTCGACCCGGGCGCCGACCTCGAGCGTGCCGCTCTCGACCTCGCCGACCAGCACGTGCACGTCGTTCGCCGGCTTCTTCGTATCCGTGATCTTCACGCGCGCGGTGCCGGCGATCACCATGCCCGTATCGCCGATCTGACCGCCGCTCTCGGCGTAGAACGGCGTCTGGTCGAACACGAGCTGCACGCGCGCGTTCGCCGCGGCGCTCGGCTTGCGCTCGCCGTCGACGAGGATCGCGCGCAGCGTGCCCGTGCCGCTCGTGCCGCGCCCCTCGTAGCCGAGGAACTTCGTCGCGCCGACCTCGTTCGCGACCGCCTTGACCTCGGCGCCCACCGCCTCCTGGTCCGAGCCGCCGAAGCCGCTGCGCAGGCGCGCCTTCGCCATCTCCTCCTCGAAGGCGGCCATGTCGACGGTGTAGCCGTGCTCGTTCGCGATGATCTCGGTGAGGTCGTCGGGGAAGCCGAACGTGTCGTACAGCTTGAACACGGCCGCCCCCGGCACCGCCTTCGCGCCGGCCTTCGCCATGTCGCCGAACACGCCGTCGAGCAGGTCGAGCCCGCGCGACAGCGTGTCGCGGAACCGCTTCTCCTCCTCGAGCGCGACGTCGGTGATCGTCGAGAGCCGCTGCACGAGCTCGGGGTACTGGTCGCGCATCTCCTCGGCGACCACGCCGCACACCTCGTGCATGAACGGCCGCTCGATCCCGAGCAGCTTCCCGTGGCGCACCGCGCGCCGGAAGATGCGGCGCACCACGTACTCGCGCGCGGCCTTGTCGGGGAACACGTTGTCGGCGATGAGGAACGTCGAGCACCGCGCGTGATCCGCGATCACGCGCATCGACGTGTCCGCCTCGGGGTCGGCACCGTACTTCTTCCCGGCGATCTCCGCCGTCGCGCGCAGGATCCCGGTGAACAGGTCGGTGTCGTAGTTCGAGCGCACGCCCTGCACCACCGACGTCACGCGCTCGAGGCCCGCGCCCGTGTCCACCGACACCGCCGGCAGCGGGAACAGCTCGCCGCCCGCCGTGCGCCGCTCGTACTGCATGAACACGAGGTTCCAGATCTCGAGCCAGCCCTTCCAGCTCGCCGGGTCCTGGGTCGGCCACGCCGGCGGCTTCCCATCCATGAAGAAGTGGATCTCGCTGCACGGACCCATCGGGCCCGTGTCGCCCATCATCCAGAAGTTGTCCGCCTGGCCAAGGCCGATCACGCGGTCGTCGCCGAACCCGGTCACGCGCTTCCAGATCGCGCGCGCCTCCTCGTCGGGATTCACGCCCACGAGCTTCGGGTCGCCGCCGTAGACCGTGACGCACATGCGCGCGGGATCGATCCCGTACACGCGCGTGAGCAGCTCCCACGCCCACGCGATCGCGTCCTCCTTGAAGTAGTCGCCGAACGAGAAGTTCCCGAGCATCTCGAAGAACGTGTGGTGCCGCGGCGTCTTGCCGACCTCGTCGAGGTCGTTGTGCTTGCCGCCGGCGCGCACGCACTTCTGCGAGGTCGTCGCACGCCGGTACGACCGCTTCTCGACGCCGGTGAACACGTCCTTGAACTGGACCATCCCGGCGTTCGTGAACAGCAGCGACTTGTCGCCGTGCGGAACGAGCGAGCTCGACGCCACGACCTCGTGCCCGTGGGATGCGAAGAAGTCGAGGAAGGCCTTGCGGACGGCGGACGCTTTCACGACGACAAGCTAGCAGATCCCGCTACTTCGCGGCGCGGACGAACACGTACTGGTGCTGGCCTGCGTCGAGGATCAGCACCTGCTTGCCGTCCTGCGTGCGCGGGACGAGCGGGAGCCCGGCGAACGGCGGCTGCGTGGTCACGACCGAGACCGTGCCGTCCTGGCCGGTGTACTTCGCGACCGCGCTGCGCCACTCGCCGACGTCGACCTCGTAGCCGGTGCCCTTCTTGCGGAGCGAGACGCGCCCGAGGTCGGCGTTGTCGTAGGGGCCGAGGAGCGGGTCGAGCCACGCGGGGTCGGCGGGAGAGAGGCGGGTCTTGCCCTCGCTGATGCTCTTGGCCTCGCGCGCGAGGGCGGCGGTGAGGTCGTCCATCGCCCGAGCCTTGCCCTCGAACACCGTCTCGAGGAACGCGCGCTGGATCGCGCTGCGGAGCTCGTTTGCGCCGCCGCCGTTCGTGAGGAGGACGACGCCGGTGTCGTGGTCCGGAAGGAGGAACAGGTCGCTCGTGAAGCCGAGCGTGTTGCCGGCGTGCGAGACGATGCCCGTGCCGTGCTCGATGGCGACGAACAGGCCCAGGCCGTAGGCGTGGTTGTCGTCGAGCCGGACCTGCGGCTTGCGGCGCTCGAGGAGGTTCGCCTCGCCGACGAGCGTCTTGCCGTCGCGCTTGCCGTGCGCGAGCTCGAGCATCGCGAACTGCGCGAGGTCGCGCACCGTCGACCACGCGGCGCCCGCCGGCCGCACGGCGACGGTGATGCGCTCGTAGTTGACGGGGATCTCCTCGTAGGGGCCGTCGATCGAGCGCGCGTGCGGCGTCGCGTGCTCGCCGCGGATCGCGACGGCCGGGTCGAACGTCGTCGACTTCATGCCGAGCGGGTCGAACACGAGCGCCTGCATCGCCTGGTCGTACGCCGGGCCGAGCCGCTTGCCGGGCGCGTACGCCTGGCCGCCGGCCCACCCGCCCATCGCGACCATGAGGTTCGAGTACTGAAACGTCTCGCCGAAGCCGGTCGTGGGCTTCATCGCGGCCATGCTCGCGACGCGCCGCTCGGGGTCCCAGCCGTCGTACTCGAAGATGAACTCGAGGTCCTGGCGCGGCATGCCGGTGCACGCGCACACCGTGTGGCGCACCGTCGCCTTCGCGGTGGTGTCGGCGTCGGCGAGCTTCCACGACGGCACGAGCCTGGTGACCGGCGTGTCCCACGTCAGCTTCCCGGCGTCGACGAGCCGCGCGAGCATCAGCGTCGTCAGCGACTTCGTCGTCGAGCCGATCATGAACATCGTCTTCGGCGTGACCGGCTTCTTCGCGCCGAGCGACTGCACGCCGTAGCCCTTCTCGAACACGACCTTGCCCTTGTGGACGACCGCGATCGCGGCGCCCGGCACGCCGGCCGCCTTGCGCGCCTCCTCGGCGAGCGCGTCGAACTTCGCGAGGTGCGCGGCGTCGAGCGCGGCCGGGCGGCCGTCGAACGACTCCTCGGCGACGCCCGGCACCTTCATGTCGAGCACGATCGCGTTGAGCTGCGCGCCGCGCCGATCGATCGCGCCCGCGAGGCCGTCGACGGTGACGACGTACCAGGTCTCGCCCTTGCGGCGGGCGAGCGCGAGCGCGACGCGCCGGTCCTCGGCCTTGGTCACGTACACGGCCTGCGCGATCTGGTCCCAGCCGTCGCGCGCCGGCAGGTCGGCCTCATGCGCGACCTCGAGGGCGAACCCGGGTGAGGCGAGCTTCCACGCCCGCGCCATCGCGTCCTTGTACGTGGCCGCCTTGCCGGCGACGAAGCCGAGCGTCAGCTCGTGCTCCGGATCGCGCACCACGAGGATCTCGGGCGTCTGTCCGATGAACCAGGACTTCGGCACGGCGAGCTTCGCGCCGGCCGCCTCGACGATCGTATCGGCGTCGAGCTGCTTGCCCGCCTCCGGCGGCTTGTTCGCATCCGGCGCCTTGACCGGTGGGTCACCGCCGCCCGTGGGACCCAGCTCGGGCCGCTGGGCCGGCGGCTTGCCGCCGCCGCAGGCGGCGAGGAGGACGACGAACAACGCGGTGCGCATGGTCCCGTTCGCATGGAACGGATCCGGCGCCGCGTCAAGTCCGGATCAGTACGTGAGGCCGACGGAGATGACGCCGCCGAAGTACGTGTCGCGGGCGCTGTACACGTCGACGTCGGCGTCGGTGTCGCGGCCCGTCGTCATCGCGCCGGCGCCCTTGAACTGGTGGCCGATCGTCTCGAAACGGAACGACGCGCGCGCGAACAGCTGCTTCGCGAACACGTAGTCGAAGCCGACCTCGGTCTCGAGGCCGTTCACCGACGAGTCGCCGTACTGATCCATGCGCTGGATCGCGCCGGCGTTGCTGATCACCATGTAGCCAACCTCGGCGTTGAGCGCGAGCTTCGCCGACACCGGGTACTTGAAGAACACGCTCGGGTCCACGATCGTGTAGTTGACGTTCGGCACGTCGGCGTTGCCGGCGATCGTGAAGTTCTGGCGGCCGTAGCGGAGCTTGCCGCCGACGAGCGGCGCCGTCGCGCCCTTGCCGAGCGGATAGCGGAACGCCGCGCCGAACGCGTAGCGCCCCATCGACGTATCGAGCGTCTTCCCGGCGGCGTCCTTCGACTTGATGATGAGCACCTTGTCGGACATCACGTTGATGCCGATGTTCTTCAGCATCCCCTCGTTGCTGTGCGTGATCGCGAGCGGGAACACCGTCAGGTCGAGGAACGCGCCCGTGACGGGCAGGCCCTTGTAGCTCGGCGGGCGCCCCGAGCCCATCGCGGTCGGGCCGAGGTCGGCGTCGGCGTTGAACGACAGGCGGCGCGCGTTGAACGACGCACCGACCACGACCTCGATCGCGCGCTCGCCCGGCGACAGGGCGAGATCGGAGTCCATCTTCTTGCCGACCTCGACGCCGCTCGACACCTCGCCGTCCTCGGCGGAGGCGACCTTCTTCCCCTTCTTCTTCTTGCCGCCGTTGTCGTCGTCGTCCTTCTTCGCGACCTTCTCGTCGTCGTCGTCGGACTTCGCCGGCTTCTTCTTCGCCGGCCTGTCGTCGTCATCGGACTTCGCCGGCTTCTTCTTCGCGACCTTCTCGTCGTCGTCGTCGGACTTCGCCGGCTTCTTCTTCGCAGGCTTGTCGTCGTCATCGGACTTCGCCGGCTTCTTCTTCGCGACCTTCTCGTCGTCGTCGGACTTCGCCGGCTTCTTCTTCGCCGGCTTGTCGTCGTCGTCGGACTTCGCCGGCTTCTTCTTCGCGACCTTCTCGTCGTCGTCGTCCTTCTTGCGGCCGAAGCCCGTCTTCTTCGCCGGCTTGTCGTCGTCGTCGTCCGCCTTCGCCGGCTTCTTCTTCGCGACCTTCTCGTCGTCGTCGTCGCCGCTGCCGTCGCGGTTCGACTCGAGCTCCGAGATCGCGGCGACGAGCTCGTCCTTGATGCTGTCGGACGCGTCGCCGTCGAGCTTGGTGTTCTCCGCCTTCGTGTTGACGGGCTTCACGACCTCGCCGGTCGTGCCCGAGCGCAGCTTGATGCGGATGATGTACTCGTCGCGGCGCTTCTCGACCTTGCCCTCGACGACGCCGTCGACCTTGAGCTTCTTCGCGACCTTCTTGACGTTCTTGTCGTTGACCTTCTCGGCCGACATCGACTCGGCCTCGCCGTTCCACTTGTCGGTCGCGACGACGGTGTGGGTCTTCTTGATGACCTTCACCACCGCGTCGTGGAACTTCTCGGCCTTGTCGCCCTCGAAGTCGAGGACGACGACGCGCCGCCGCCCCGCGCTTGCCGAGCCCGTGCTCGCGAAGAGCACGACCAGAGCGATCACGGCCAGCTTCAGGTACTTACTTGTCGAACGTCTCGATCTCGAACTCGACATTGGCGTGAACTCCGGGTTTGGTATCGGCGGGAGTCGGAGTCCACCCTTGTTGGTGGCCTCCCGACACGCCGCGGAACAACAGGGCAAAGTCCGAGGGGCTGGTCGAGTGCTTGACCGCCTCCTCGTACGTGACGAGGCGCTGCTTCACGAGGTTCGCGAGGCTCTGGTCGAACGTCATCATCCCGTACGGGTGCAGGCCCTCGGCGATCGCGTTCTTGATCTCGCGCGTGCGGTGCGGGTCCTCGATCATCTCGCGCACGCGCTCGGTGTTCACCATCACCTCGAGCGCCGGGACCATGCCCTTGCCGTCGGCGCGCGGGAGCAGCCGCTGCGAGACGACCGCCTTCAGCGTCGACGCGAGCGACAGGCGCGCCTGCATCTGCTGGTGCGTCGGGAACATCGTGACGATGCGGTTGATCGTCTCGGTCGCGTCGACGGTGTGCAGCGTCGACAGCACGAGGTGGCCCGTCTCGGCGGCCGTCATCGCGATCTCGGCCGTCTCGTAGTCGCGCGTCTCGCCCACCAGGATCACATCCGGATCCTGACGCAGCGCCGCGCGCAGCGCCCGCGCGAACGACATCGTGTCGAAGCCGATCTCGCGCTGGTTGAGGACCGACCGCTTGTCGCGGAACGTGTACTCGATCGGGTCCTCGATCGTGACGATGTGGTACGCGCTCTGGGTGTTGATGTGGTCGATCATCGCCGCGAGCGTGGTCGACTTGCCCGACCCCGTCGCCCCCGTGACGAACACGACACCGCGCGTGTTGTTCGAGATGTCGAGCAGCACGGGCGGCAGGTTGAGACGATCGAACGGCGGCACCTCGGGCGGGATCAGACGCAGGACCATGCCGACCGATCCACGCTGCTGGAACAGGTTCACGCGGTAGCGCACCCCGTCGGGCGTGCCGTAGGCGAGGTCGATGTCGAGGTGTTGCTCGAAATCGGCGCGCTGGCGGTCGTTCATCATGTGGACCGCGAACTGCGCGATCGCCTCCCGCGTCAGCGGGGGCACGTCGCGCACGGTGCGCAGGTCCCCCTTGATGCGAAAGATCGGGGGAAGACCGGCCTTTAGGTGCACGTCGGATGCACCGAGCTGCCGGGCGGCGGTCAGTACTCTATCCAGGATCTGACTCATCCCGTGGGGTTCGAGGGTACCACAGGGGTTCTGTCGATCCGCCGGCTTTGGTGCTGGGCGGCGATCTTGAGTTACCCTCCTGACGGGATGCGTTGCCAGAGCTGCGGCACCCAGAACGAGTCGGATTCCCGATTCTGCGGTGGCTGTGGTGCGCGCCTGGGCGGCACGCTCGCCCCGACGCAGAAGATCCTCGACGAGCGCCCGACGTCCCAGCAGGGCGCCGTGCGGACGTCGGCGCCGGTGCCGGTGCAGTCGATCGCGCTGCCCGGCACGACGACCACCCCCGGGACGAAGCCGGCGGCCGCGCGCTCGTCGGCGGCGTCGCCGCGGTCGGTGAGCTCGGCGCCGGGTGCGTACGCCAGCGAGCCCTACGCGGCGCAACCGTCGCTGCGGCCTCCGCCGAGCGCGGTGCAGCCGGTGCCGCAGATGTCGAGCAGCGCACCGGTCGTCGCACCGGTCGTCACACCGGCCGTCGCGCCGGTGACGGGTCCGCTGGCGTCGGGGCGCCAGGCCGCGCCGGAGCCGCGCCACGTCGCCGTCGCCGAGCCGCCCGACCACGAGGCCCCCGCGGTGCCGGGGCGGCGGTGGGGCCTCATCATCGCCGTGCTCGTGTTCGATCTCGCGCTCGCGGCGGTCGGGACGTGGCTGCTCCTCGAGGGGCTCGCCGACGCCCCGGCGCCGACGAGCGGCAGCGTGCGCTCGGCGGCCGAGGTCCCGCCGCCCGAGCCGGCGCCCGCGCCGCGCGCCACGGCCGAGCCGGCCAAGTCAGCGCCCGCGCCCGTCTCCGTCCCCGTCGAGGAGAAGCAGCCGGTGAAGGCGATGGTCCCCGCGGCCGAGGCGCCCGGCGCGGCGGCGGAAGCGCAGGCCCCCGCCGACGCGAACGTGATGCCGCTCGACGCCGAGTTCGCGAAGTCGCTCGCGGAGTCGGTCGCG
The DNA here is from genome assembly GCA_019637375.1 of Deltaproteobacteria bacterium. GTDB lineage: Bacteria > Myxococcota_A > Polyangia > Haliangiales > Haliangiaceae > JABFXX01. The sequence continues at coordinate 234,190 of JAHBVW010000004.1, forward strand.
CAGAAGCCGAAGCCGCCGCCGGCGGCGCGCCCGCCGCGGCCCGCCGTGGGGAAGGGCGGCAGCGGGGCGCCGATGAACCCCTACCCCGACGATCCACCCCCCAGCCCGCCGGCGAATTCCGTCGGGCCAGCCCCGGCGCCGCCGCCGTCGTAGGTCCCTCACGCCCATGTCTCACGAGTCGTCGGTCTCCTACCGCTCCGCGACCTCGAACGCCCACCTGATCGGCATCGAGGTGCTGGTGATCGACGGCGACGCCCAGGTGCACGCCGGGATCGAGCAGCTGCTGTCGGAGGCGCAGCTCCACGTCACGTGCGTGGCGGACCTCGACCGGGCGCGCGAGCTCGTCGAGCGGCAGTTCTTCTCGGTCGCGCTCGTCGACCTCGACACGCCGGCGCCGAGCGCCGGGCTCGACGCGATCCGGATGATCAAGCGCGTGTCGCCGACGTCGATGATCATCGCGCTCACGCCGCGGCGCTCGTTCGACGACGCCGTCGACGCCGTGCGCGCCGGCGCGATCGACCTCATCCTGAAGGCGCCGGAGTCCGTCGCGTACCTGAAGGACCGCGTCCTCGACGCCGCGACCCGCTCCGTCGGCAAGCGCGAGGTCGACTCCGTGCTCGACGACGTGCGCGGCGTGCACGAGGAGTTCCTGCAGCGGTTCATGGAGGCCGAGCGGCGTGCGATCGACCTCGCCGACAAGGCGGCGGGCCGCGATCCGTCGCGCCTCTCGCAGTTCGACGAGCTGCGCGTGCTCGTCGTCGACGAGGTCGATGACTTCGTCTCGGCGATGACCGGCGCGGATCCGAAGGGCTTCGCGTTCGTGCACGCCACCTCCGGCGGCGAGGGTCTCGACCGGATCAGCTCCGGCGGGTTCCACTACGCGATGATCGCCGAGGACGTCACCGATCTCCCGGCGCGCACGCTCGCCCGCACGATCCGCAACCAGCACCCCGACACCGTCGTGCTCACGTTCCTCGGCCCCGCCGACAACGGCCGCGTCGAGCTCGTCGAGACCGCCGGCATGCGCACGCTCGTGCAGCCGTTCACCGACGCGAAGATGCTCCTCGATCGCCTCGACGAGCTCGCCGATGCCTGGCGCGCGAAGGCCCGCGAGCGCCGCTACACGCAGGCGTTCCGCGAGAAGCACTACGACTTCCTCCGCCGCTACGTCGAGCTGAAGACGAAGATCGAGCGCGCGATCTCCGACGGCGCGTAGCCGCGGGGATCACGGCGTCACCGGGCAGGTGCGGAGCGGCAGCGAGCGCTGCGGCTGGAGCGTGCGCGGGTCGAGCGCGACGAGCCTCCGCGCCTCGCCGTCGACGGCGTAGTACGCGCCCTTGAGCGCGACCATCGTCTCGAGATACTCGGCGCCCCGGATCACCTTCGTCCGCTTTCCGGACACGAGGTCGTAGAGGATGTGGTCCTCGTCGCCGGCCCCGCCGACGAGGACGTGGCCGCCGTCCACGACGTGCACGGAGATCCCGTCGAGCTTGTCGATCGCCTTGCCGCTGCGGTCGTCGAGCACGTGGACCGCGGGCCCGTCGGGGTCGAGCACGAACAGGCGCGCGCCGACGTACGTGACGCTGCCGCGCAGGAACAGCTCCATCGTAAACGGCAGCGTGCGCACCGGCGCGTCGCCGGGGCGGCGCGCGATCGTCAGCTCCGTCTCGCTCGCGAGCACCTGCGCGGTGCCGTCGTACGAGACGAAGCGGCGGGTCTCGCCCGGCGGACACGCGCCGTCGCGGCAGTCGAAGTACGCCCGCCCGAGGTCGCGGCGCTTCGCCACCTGCCCCGTCGCCGGGTCGACGTCCCAGCACGCGTAGTTGACCGGATCGAGCATCACGCTGACGTCGCGCCGGGTCATGACCTGCACGCACGCGACGAGCTTGCCGTCGTACGCGTCGAGCGCGAGCGACAGCTCGCGGTCCTGCGGGATGCAGTCCCCGACGCGCTCCAGCCACGCGAGCTGCGCGCGCAGGTGCGGCAGGTCATCCTTCGCCGTCCCCGACGCCTTCACGCGCATCTGCGCCGGTGCGGGCGCCGCCGCAGGTACCGGTGCAGGCGCCGTCGGTGCGACGGGTGGCAGCGGCGCGCGGCCGCAACCAGCGGTGACGACGACGAGGACGACGAGGACGGCGAACAGGCGTCGCATGTGCGAGCGAGACAGCCGGAGCACGGCCAAGATTGCTTGAAATAGCGCCCACGCACAACGCGTTACCGCGCGCCGGACGCCGAGGAGCGCCGACCCGACCGCCCGTGCCGCCATCTGTCCGGCCGCCGGACAGATCGCCCCTCAACCCTCGAGATCTCCACCACCGAAGCCTCGGCACATCCCCTGCTACCCCCTCCCATATGCGAGGAGTAGACTCATGCTCATGGAGATCGAGCGAAGCGACGGCGAGCGGCTGCTGCGGCGTGCGGACTACGAACGCCTGGCGGCCGAGGGAGCATTCACACACCAGCGGGTCGAGCTCCTGTTCGGCCGCGTGGTCGCCATGACGCCGATCAACGCCCCGCACCGGTGGTCCGTCTACTCGGTGCACGAGCAGATCCGCAGGGCGGTCGGAAAACGCGCGCACGTGCTCTGTCAGACGTCGTTCGCCGCGTCGGAGATCTCGGAGCCGGAGCCGGACATCTGCGTGATCCCCACCGGACCCGACTACTGGCGCGAGGACCCGACGCGCGCGCTCCTCGTCGTCGAGGTCGCCGACAGCTCGCTGCCGCGCGACCGCGGCATCAAGCGCGAGCTGTACGCGCTCGCCGACGTCGACGAGTACTGGATCGTCGACCTCGCGCACGGCTGCATCGAGGTGTATCGCGACCGTCTCGCCGGACGCTGGGAGACGGTGTCGGTGCACCACCGCGGCGATGCGGTCGCGATGTTCGCGCTCCCGGACGTCGCGATCTTCGTCGACGATGTCGTGCCCCCGGCACCCTGACACCGCCACTGTCGGACCGGGCGTGTACAGTGCGCCCGATGCTGGCACCGCGCACCACGGTCGTCGTCAACCCGAAGTCGCAGGGCGGGCGACTCGGCAAGCGATGGACCGAGATCGGCGAGACGTTGCAACGGGCCTTCCCGTTCGACGCCGCGATCACGCGCGGCGTCGGCGACGCCACGGTGCTGACGCGCGAGGCGCTGCGCGCCGGCGTCGAGCGCGTCGTCGCGCTCGGCGGCGACGGCACGGTCAACGAGGTCGTCAACGGCTTCTTCGACGAGGCGGGCGCGCCGATCGCGCCGCGGGCCGCGTTCGGCCTGATCCCGTTCGGCACCGGCGGTGACTTCCGCCGCACGTTCGAGCTGCCGACGGAGATCGCCGACGCCGCCGCGGTGATCGCCGCGGACCGGCGCGCCGCGATCGACGTCGGGCGCCTGACGTTCGTGGCGACCGACGGCGCTCCCGCCGCGCGCATGTTCGCGAACATCGCGTCGTTCGGCGTGTCGGGCGTCGTCGACCGGCTCGTCAACAAGTCCGGCAAGAAGCTCGGGCGCCTGTCGTTCATGTACGCGGCCGCGCGCGCCACGTGGTCGTACAAGAACCAGCGCGTCCAGCTCACGTTCGACGGCGGCGAGCGCACGGAGGCGACGATCAACACGGTCGCCGTCGCGAACGGGCGCTACTTCGGCGGCGCGATGATGGTCGCGCCGGACGCCGAGCCCGACGACGGCCTGTTCGACGTCGTGTGCCTCGGCGACTTCAGCTTCGGCGACGTCGTCACGAGCGGCCGCCGCATCTACAAGGGCTCGCACCTCGGGATGGACAAGGTGTCGGTGCGGCGCGCGCGCGTCGTCGACGCGGAGCCGATCGATCCCGCGGCGAATGTCGAGCTCGACATCGACGGCGAGTCGCCCGGCCGCCTGCCCGCGCGCTTCGAGCTGCTGCCGGGTGCCCTCCAGATGATCTTGCCGGGTGGCCGTGGAGCGGGGTGATGCTGCGCGCGGTCCACAGCCACCGCGTCGAGGAGCTGTTCGGCGCGCTGCTCGACGCGCTGCCGCCGGCTGACCCGTTCGAGCCGGTGACGATCGTCGTCGGCAGCCAGCTCGTCGCGCGCTGGCTGCACCGGGTGATCGCGATGTCGCGCGGGATCGCGGGCGGGCTCGACCTGTTGACGTTCGACCGCTTCGTCGAGCGCACCTGGGCCGGCGACCGCACGGCGCGCGACGCGGGGATCGCGGCGCTCGACCGGCGGCGGCTCGCCTCGGCGCTCGCGTCGGTGCTCGACGACGACGGCGTCGTCGCGGGCCTGCCTCCCGTCGCGTCGTACCTCGCGGCGGCCCCCGCCGGCGGCGACCGCGCCGGCCCGCGCCGCGTGCAGCTCGCCGAGCACCTCGCCGAGCTCGCGTGGAGCTACGCGCTGTCCCGCCCCGACTGGATGCCGGCCCTGCTCACCGCGAACGTCCCGAACGAGCTCGCCGAGGATCCGATGGCGCGCTGGCAGGCGGCGCTGCTCGGCGCCGCGATCGCGCGGCTCGCCGCACCCGGCGGCGACGACCTCGCCCTCGCGCGCGGCGGCGGCGACGCCGACCTCGCGCTCGCGTGGCAGAGCCGGCTCGACGACGATCCGCTGCGCTACGCCTCCGACGACGACGGCCCTCGCATCGACGCGCGCGCAGACGGGAACGTCGGGATCGGCGAGCTCGGCGGGATCGAGATGCGCGGCGGCGCCGCGGCCGCCCGCGCGCTCGCCCCGATCGCGTCGCTCGCGTCGCTGACGGTTCCCGTCCCTACCCGCGCTCGCCCGCGCGGCCGGCACTGGGCCCCCACGCCGATGCTGCCGTGGCTGCGCCGCCGCCTCGGCCTCCCGCCGCCGCGCGTGTCCGGCCCGGTCGCGACGTTCGGCATGTCCTTCCTCGCGCGCGCGCAGCTCGAGGCGCTGAGCGACCTCGCGCAGACCACCGACGTCGCCGTCTACCTGCTCGATCCGTGCGAGGAGCTGTGGGACGACGTCGCCGGCCGCAGCAGCCTGCGCGCCTCGGTGCGCGCCACCGGCAGCGGCCCGATCCCGTCGCCCGCCGACGACGACGCCCCGACCGCCCCGCTCGACGACGCCTTCGCCGCCGAGGTCGAGGCGCTCGCCGACGCCGCCGTCGCCGATGCGACGACCGCCCCGCTCGACGACGCCTTCGCCGCCGAGGTCCCCGGCGCGATCCCCGGCATCGCCGAGGCTCCGGACGACGCGCCGGCCGATCCGCTGCCGCTCGTCCTGTGGGGGCGCCCGGTGCGCGACACGCTGAGCAGCCTCGTCGAGCGCACCGGCGGCGACCTCGAGGGCCGGTTCGAAGTAGACGAGGACGATGAAGCTGCGCCGCGCACCGCGCTCGCGCGCCTGCTCGCCGACGTCCGCGCGCGTCGCACACCCGGCGACGCCCCGGCGGCGCCCGAGGCCGGCGTGGGCGTGCTCGCCTGCCCGAACGCGCGCCGCGAGGTCGAGGTCATCGCGGCCGAGGTGCGGCGGCACCTCGACGCCGATCCGGCGCTGCGCGCGCACGAGATCGGCGTGTGGATCGCGGGGGACGCGGAGCACTACCTCGCGCAGGCGCCGTCGGCGTTCGAGGCCGTCGGCGTGCCGTGCCACCTCGTCGACGCGCCGATCGACGACCGCGGCCGGATCGGCGAGGCCGTGCTCGCGCTGCTCGAGCTGCCGACGGGCGGCATGGCCCGCCGCGACCTCCTGCGCGTGATGACGCACCCGGCGGTGCTCGCCGCGCACCCGCACGTCGACGCCGCCGACTGGATCCGCTGGACCGACCGGCTCGGCATCGCGCACGGCAGCGACGCCGGCGCGCACACCGGCACGTACCTCGAGGAGCACCCGCAGCACTTCCACTGGGACCAGGGCGTGCGGCGCCTCGCGCTCGGCGCGTTCATGGTCGGCGAGCGCGGCGCGCGCGGGCCGGCGCGGATCGCCGGCGGTGACGTCTCCCCCGAGGAGCTGCGCCCCGACCAGCTCGCGAGCGCCGCGACCTACGCGCTGCTCGTGCGGTCGCTGTGCGCCGACGCCGCGTGGCTCGCGTCGCGTGCCGCACCGCTGTCGTCGTGGGCCGAGGTCCTGGCCGCGCTCGTCGACGAGTACCTCGCGCCGCGCGACCAGGAGGCGACGCGCGACCTCGAGCGCGTTCGCTCGATGCTCGCCGGGCTCGCGACGCTCGACGTCGACGGTCGCGACGTCGGGTTCCGCGAGGTCCGCGAGCACGTCGGGCGGCTGCTCGCGCGCGCCCGCGCGAACCGCGGCGAGCCGCTCGCGGCGGGCGTGATGATCGCGCCGCTCGCCGCGATGCGCGCCGTGCCGTTCCGCGTGATGTTCGTGGCCGGCCTCGACGAGGGCGCGTTCCCGGCGGGCGACCGCACGAGCCCGCTCGACCTGCGTCGCGCCGGCGCGCGCACGGGCGACGTGACGCCGCGCGACCGCGACCGCGCGGCGTTCCTCGACGTGCTGCTGTGCACGCGCGGGCCGCTGTACCTGTCGTACGTCGCCGTCGAGGGCAAGAGCGGGCAGGCGCTCGGTCCGTCGTCGGTCGTGCTGGAGCTCGCCGATTCGCTCGCGCCGTACCTCGGCGCCGCGTCGAGCCGCGACGCGCTCGAGAGCATCACGACGCGCCACCCGCTGCACCGCTTCGCCGGCGACGGGGACCCGCGCACCCCCGCGATCGCGCGCGAGCGCTGGGGCGCGGCGGTCCGCGATGCGCTGCGCGACCAGCTGCGCGCGGACCACCACCCGATCCCCGACGAGGACGGCCAGCTCGCGCTGCTCGCCCACCCGTCGCAGGGGGCGCTGCGCGCCGCCCTCGGCATCGAGCCGACGGTGCCGCGCGGCGCACCGCTCCCCGCGACGGCCACGGCGCGCCCGATCTCGATCGCGAACCTGCGCGGCTTCCTCGAGTACCCGGTGCAGGCGTGGGCGCAGGCCGTGCTCGGCCTCGACGAGCTGCCCGACGACACCGCCGCCGAGCACAGCGACGAGCCGTTCCACCTCGGGCGCGCGGACCGCGCCGTCGTGCTGCGCGACGTGTTCGGCGAGCACGTGCGCGACCCGGCGACGCCGCTCGAGCAGCGCTACGACGCCGCGATCGCCGCGCTCCAGCTGCGCGGGCAGTTCCCCGTCGGCGTCTTCCACGAGGCCGCGCGCACGCTCGACCTCAACATCCTGCGCCGCTGGCGCGCCGCGCTCGGCGCCGTCCCCGACGGCGCGACGCGCTACGGCTTCGGGCGCGCGATGTCGCCCGGCGCGCAGCTGCGCCCCGCCCTCGAGATCCAGCTGTCCCAGAGCCGGACCGTCCGGATCATCGGGCAGACCGAGCTCCTCGTGCGCGGCGAGACCCGCCTGACGTCGGTCGTGACGCTCCTGCGCCAGCTCGAGAAGCGGTCCGCGTACCACGTGCGCGGCGCGCTCGACCACGTCGTCCTCGCCGCCGCCGGACTCGCCCTCACCGGCCACGAGCACCGCCTGCTCGGCCCCGACGGCACGTTCGCGACGGTGTTCCACCGCCCGTGGACGCAGGCCGACGCCGCCGCCTACCTCGCGCAGCTGATCGGCGAGCTGCTCGACGAGCCCCACGGCTACCTGCTGCCGTTCGAGGCGCTCGTGAAGGCGCTCGCCGGCCAGAAGCCGGCGCTGCGCTACGGCGACCCGACCGGCGGCCTCGGCTACGGGCCGATCGAGCGCCGCGACGGCCTCGATCTCCCCGCCGGCGCACGCGCGATCGCGTACCGCCGCCTCCGCCCGCTCGTCGAGCGCATGCAGGGCGACCATGGTTTTGAAGTCGGGAGCGCGCCGTGACCGCGCTCGTGCCGCGCCCCGCGTCGCTCCCGCCGGCGGACGCGCAGCTCGTCGTCGTCGAGGCGTCGGCCGGCACCGGCAAGACGTTCTTCCTCGAGCACCGCGTCGTCGATCTCGTGCTGGCGGGCGCCGAGCTCGCGCAGATCCTGCTCGTCACGTTCACCGACAAGGCCGTCGCGGAGCTGCGCCTGCGCATCCGCGACCTGCTCGACCGGATCGCGCGCGCTCCCGACGAGCCGATGCCCGAGGTCGGGCCCGACGTCGTGCCCGAGGGCGTGTGGGTCATCGACGACGACGCGCGCCGCCGGCTGCGCGCCGCCGTGGCGGCGTTCGACCACGCGCCGATCTTCACGATCCACGGCTTCTGCCATCGCATCCTCGTCGAGGACGCGTTCGCCGCGCGCCGGCTGTTCGAGCAGAAGCAGGTCGCCGACGAGGTCGCGTTCGACGCCGCGTTCACCTCGCTCCTGCGCGAGCAGTTCGCGCGCGTGGCGCCCGAGCGCGACCTGCTCGCGGCCTTCCTCGAGACCGACCGCACCGTCGACCGCCTCCGCGCGATCCTGCTCGGCTGCGTCCGCGCCGGCCACGACGTCCGCGTGCGGCGCCGCCTCGATCCGGCCGGCGCCCGCGCCACGTTCGGCGCGCTGCACGCGCAGCTCGGCACCGAGGCGCGCCGCAACCTCGTGCTGCGCTCCCTGCCGAAGAACGGCAACGAGCGCCGCTGGATCGGCGGCTGGCTCGACGCGATCGGCGGCGTCTTCGACCGCGCCGAGGAGTCGATCCTCGGGCGCCGCCCGCCCTCGGACCTGGTGGTCGTGCGCGACGTGATCGACGACGTCGTCGACGTCGCCGGCGTCGCCGACGTCGCCGACGTACCACCCCCTCGGCGCATCCCCGGCCCCGCGGCGCCGGTGCGCGTGCCCGGCACGCTCGACGACCAGCTCCGCGACGCCCTGCGCCGCCACGCCACCGCGACGGTGACGCCGTCGCCGCGCACCGAGCTCGACGACCAGCTCCGCGACGCGATCCCCGCCGCCGCGCCGAAGCGCCCCGCCGCGGAGGAGCCTCGCCTCGCGCGCGTGATCCCGTTTCCGGCGCGCACCCCGCCGCCCGTCGTCGACGACGACGGCGAGATCCCGCCGCCGCGCGCGGCGGCGCCCCCACCGCCCGACCGCACCGCGCCGGCGAGCGGGCGCGCGCTGCTCGCGTCGGGCGATGCCGGCTTCATCGATGCCGCACCGCCGGCGCGGATCCTCGCGTGGCTCGACGAGATCCGCGAGCCGGCGCAGAAGCTGCTCGACTACGTCGCCGGATCGGTGACGATGGTCGCGCTCGAGGCCGCGCTGCGCGACGCCGTCGCCGCGGTGTCGCTCGACGAGGCGATCGCCGCCGAGCTGCTGCCGGCGATCGTCGCGCGCATCCACGACGACAAGTCCGAGCACGGGCAGTTCGACTACGACGACATGCTGCAGCTCGTGTGGCGCGCGCTCACCGGGCCGCGCCGCGACGAGCTCGCCGCGCGCCTCCGCGAGCGCACGCCGTGGGTGATGATCGACGAGTTCCAGGACACCGATCCGGTGCAGTGGAACATCTTCCGCACGGTGTGGATGCACCCCGCGGCGCGCGGCCTCACCATCGTCGGGGATCCGAAGCAGGCGATCTACGGCTTCCGCGGCGCGGATGTCGCGACCTACCTCGCCGCGCGCGACGAGATGCTGCGCGCGAGCGCCGTGCGCGTCCCGCTCACCGTCAACCGGCGCTCGACCGAGCCGCTCGTCGCCGCCGTCAACCAGATCCTGATCGGCAACTTCGGCATGCCGCTGCTCGATCGCACGATCACCTACGATGACCCCGTGACCGCGAGCGGCGACGCGGTCAGCGACGACGCGCGCACGCCCGTGAAGGTGTTCGCGATCCAGGCGACCGGCAAGGGCCAGACCGACGCGATCCGCCTCGCGATCGCCCGCGCGATCGGCGACGAGATCGAGGCGCTGCGCGCGCAGCCGATCGCGTGGCGCAAGCGCGGCGAGCCGCGCGGGTTCGCGCTCGGCGACGCGATGGTGCTGACGCGCACGAACAAGGACAGCGTCGAGATCGCGGCGTCCCTCCGCGCGCGCGGCTTGCCGTGCGCGCTCGTCGAGCCGGACCGCCTGTTCCGCACGCGCGAGGCCGCCGAGCTCGCCGCCGTGCTCGCCGCCGCCGCCGCGCCGCGCGACCGCTCGGCGCGCATGCGCGCGCTGCACTCGCGGTTCTTCGACGTGCCGTGGGCGGACCTGATGCACGTCGTCGACGCGCCCGACCACCACCCGCTGATCGCGCGCATCTTCGACTGGGCGCAGCTCGCCGCGCGCCGCGCGTACGAGACCTTGTTCCGCAAGATCATCGAGGACAGCCGCTACGCCGAGCGCGCGCTCGTCCTCGGCGGCGGCGAGCGCGCGATCACGAACACGTGGCACCTCGTGGAGCTGCTCCTCGCGGAGGTCGCGCGCTCGCGCTGCGACCTGCACGAGCTCGTCGTGCAGCTGCGGCGGTGGATCGCCGACGACACCTCGCACCCCGACGAGCGCGACGTGCAGCGCGCGGAGACCGACGCCGACGCGATCCGCGTCCTCACGATCCACAAGGCGAAGGGGCTCGAGGCGCCGTACGTGTTCCTGTTCGGCGGCATGTCGGGCGGCCCGAAGGTCGACGTCCGCACGCTGCGCGAGGCGACCGGCCGCGTGCTCGTCGTCGGCAACCACGACCCGGTCACCCGCGAGGCCCTCGACGGCGAGGCCGAGGCCGAGAACCAGCGCCTCGCGTACGTCGCGCTCACGCGCGCGCAGGTGCGGCTGTACCTCCCGCTGTACGGCGAGCTGCCGAAGAGCGCGGCGTACCTGCCGATCCAGCGCTGCCTGCAGCCGCTCGTCGCGCGCGCGCTGAAGCCGCGCGGGGTGCAGAGCTCGCCGCGCCTGGTCACACCGCCGAAGGCGATGTTCGGCGAGCCGAGCGAGCTGTTCGAGGTCGTGCAGGTCCCCGTCGGCAAGGGCGAGCTCGCCGCCGCGCCGGCGGATGCGCTCGCGGGGTTCGTCGCGCCGGCGCCGCCCGACGTGGCCGACCTCGCGCCGCTGCCGGATGCGCGCAGCGGGCTCGCGATGCTGTCGTACACGCGCCTCGCGCGCGACCTCGACGCCGTCGCGCTCGCCGTGCGCCCGGGCGATGCGATCGCGCTCGACCCGGCGGAGTTCGACATCGACGCCCCAACCGCCGACGAGCCCGACGGCGCGCCGGTCGCGCTCGGCCCCGACGAGCTGCCGGCCGGCGCGAGCTCCGGCCTCCTCCTCCACGACGTCCTCGAGGTCGCCGACCTCGACACGCTGCGGCTCGCACCGGATCCCGCAGCGTGGGTCACCGACGGCGACGTCCAGGCGCGGCTCGCCGACGCGGCGCGCGCCCGCGGCGTCGGCGCGGCGTACCTCCCCGACGCCGCGCGCATCGCCCACGCGACGATGACGCGCCCCCTCGAGCTCCCCGACGGCACGGTGCTGCCGCCGCTCGTCGGTGCGAGCTCGCTCGCGCGCGAGGTCGAGTTCGCCTATCCGATCCCCGAGCGCGCCGGGTTCGCGGGCGCGCCGCGCGGCCTCGTGAAGGGCTACATCGACGCGCTCGTCGCGTGGGACGACGAGCTGTGGGTCGTCGACTACAAGAGCGACGTGCTGTCCGGCACCGGCGGCGAGCTCGCCGCCGCGGGTGCGCGCCGCGTGCGCGAGCACTACGCGATCCAGGCGCGCCTGTACGCGCTCGCCGCCGAGCGCCTGCGCGGCCGCCGCCGCCTCGCCGGCCTCTTGTTCCTGTTCGTCCGCTACCACCTCGCGATTCCGGTCCTCGCGTCCGACCGCATCGACACGTGGACCTCGTGGCTCGCCGACCTCCCGGCCTCTCCGCGCCGCGACGCGCGCGCGCAGGAGGACGCGTGACGGCGCCGCTGCATCCGCGCGGCACGCTGCGCGCCCGCTTCGAGCCGGGGATGGCGCGGCCGCGCGACGTGTTTCGCCGCCTCGGCGTCGGCGCGCGCAGCTGCGACCTCGGCGATCAGGGCCTGTACCTCGCCGAGGAGCTGGTCGCCGCCGACGTCGGCTGGCTCGGCCAGGGCGAGCAGCCGGAGGCGCTCGCGATCCTCGTCCTCGCGCTGATGATCGCGCAGCGCCAGGGCTCGACGCGCCTGCCGCTCGACCCGCGCGGGCCGCTGCGCGCGCTCGTCGCCGAGATCATCCGGCTCGCCGCGCTCCCGCTCGACACGGCGCGCGTCCTGCGCACGATCACCCACCTCACGTCGGCGCCGCGCTTCAACTCGGTGATCGGCGCGCACGAGGCGCGCCTGCCGCTCGTCGTCGAGGACGGCTGCCTGTACACCGAGCGCTCGCGCTGGCTCGAGCACCGCGTCGCGACCCGCCTCGCCGCGCGCCTCGCCCCACCGGCGCCAAACGGTGACGACACGCCGGCCGCGCTCGACGGGTTCCTCGACGAGCTGCGCGCGGCCGCACCCGGGCGGCGCGCCCTGACCGAGGAGCAGATCGCGGCGGTGCGCGTGGCGCTGACGGGGCGGATCTCGGTGGTGACCGGCGGCCCGGGCACCGGCAAGACGGTGGTGGCGGCGGCGATCGTGCGCGGCCTCGCGCGGCTCGGGATCGGCAACATCGCGCTCGCCGCGCAGACGGGCAAGGCGGCGAACCGGCTCACCGAGGTGATCGGGCAGCAGCTCGGCCACGGCGGCGAAGCGCCGGTCGCGCAGACGCTGCACCGCCTGCTCGGGTACCGCGGCGGCCGGTTCATGCACCACGCGCAGAGCCCGCTGCCCGTCGGCGCCGTGCTCGTCGACGAGGCGTCGATGATCGACCTCGAGCTCGTCGATGCGCTGCTCGATGCCCTCCCACCGGCGGCGCCGCTCGTCCTCATCGGCGACGCGCACCAGCTGCCCGCGATCGACGCCGGCCAGGTGCTCGCCGACCTCGCGGAGCCCGACGGCGTCGCGACGCCGCGCGTGGGCACGCTGCGCCACAGCTTCCGCATGGACATGGACGACGTGCACGGCCGCGCCGTGTACGAGGCCGCGCGCGCCGTGCACGACGGCGAGCTGCAGCGGCTGTTCGACCGCCGCCACCCGCTCGCGGTCCCGCGCACGCCGGGCACGCTCGCGTTCCGCGGCGTCGAGCTCGTCGACACCGCGCCGTTCCCCGGCAAGCACTCGCGGCCGCAGGAGACGACGCTCGCCGTCGCCACGACGCTGTGGCACCACGTCGAGGGGCCGCGCATCCTGCGGCTCGCCGAGCGCGTGTTCGCGTTCCACGAGGGCCGCGTCGCGCCGGAGCAGCGCGACGAGCTCGAGGCGCTGTGGCGCCTGCTCGGCCGCGCGCGCATCCTGACCGCGACGCGCGCGCTGCCGACCGGCTCGCTCGCGATCAACGAGCACCTCCACGAGCTCGCGCTCGAGCGCATGTCCGTCGCCGGGCGCCCGGACTTCGTCCCCGGCGAGCCGGTGATGATCACCGCGAACGACTACCAGCGCGGCCTGTTCAACGGCGACCAGGGCATCGTCGTGCGCGCCGACGAGGGCCTCGGCCGTCACCACTACCGCGCGGTGTTCCGCTGCGGCGGCGAGCTGCGCCCGTTCGCGATCGAGGCGCTGCGCGACCGCCTCGAGCTCGCGTGGGCGCTCACCGTGCACAAGAGCCAGGGCTCGGAGCTCGACGCGATCGCGCTCGTCCTCCCGCACGAGGACCTGCCGCTCCTCACGCGCGAGCTGCTCTACACCGGCATCACGCGCGCGCGCACGGGCGTCGCGATCGCGGGGAGCCGCGCGATCCTGCTCGCCGCCGGCAAGCGCCGCGCGCTGCGCTACTCCGGCCTCGGCCCGCGCCTGCGTCGGCTGCTCACGACTTCTTCCGCACGAGGGCCTGCGCCGGGATGACCGGCGCCGGCTTCTTCGGCGACAGCGCGACCGGATCGAGCTCGGTCGTCCCGCAGAAGTAGCAGGCGCGGTTCAGGATCAGCTCGTGCTCGCAGTGCCCGCAGCGCGTGCACACACCGTCCTCGCGCTCGCGGTGAGCGCAGGTCGGATCGCCGAAGCCGGCCGGTGGCGTCGCGCGCACAGCTGGAAGGGTAGCAGGCGGCTCGCGACCTCGTGCGAGGTCAGAACTTCCTGCGCAGGCGCGCCTCGGCGATCGGCGTCGGGTCAAAGCCCGTGTCGGCCTTGATCGCGTCGATCATGTCCTGCATGCCGGCGGCCCGGTTGCGGTGGGCGACGTAGAAGCGCCCGATCACCGCGTCGAGGACGTCGACGCCGACCACCGCCGCGACGTCGCGGTAGAAGAACGCGCCCTGCATGTAGGGGAGGTTCGTGAACAGCTTGTCCTCGAGGATGTCGATCTGGTTGCAGCCGCGCGGCCACGCCGGCGCGCCGCCCTCGGCGATCGCGGCGTCGAGCTCGGCCCGGTACTCGGCCCACACGTCGGCCTCGCGGCCGGCGACGACCGACAGCGCGCGCGCCGCGAGGTAGCTCGTCGTGCCCTCGGAGAGGACGAAGTCCTCCCAGCAGCGGATGCGGACGCCGTCGCCGAACCAGCCGTGCGCGGCCTCGTGCGCGTGCGTGACCTCGTCGCTCATCGCGTCGACGGCGACGTGCCACATCGGGTGGTGCTCCATGCCGCCGAACAGGCCCTCGCCCCACACGACCGAGACGGACGCGACCTCGCGCCCGAACGAATAGGCGCCGAGCGTCTGCTCGTACCAGTCGAAGACGGCGCGCAGGTGCCGCGTGCCGGTGGTCGCGGCGGTCTTGCCGCGCGGCAGGTAGTACGCGGCGACCTTGGTGCCGGCGGTGGTCTCGCCGAGCTCGAGCTTTGCGTACGCGCCGACGGCCCACGCGAGCTGGTACGGCGGCGCCTCGGCCGCGATCTCCGCCGGGTAGAGCGCGGTCTTGTCGCCGGCGACGCCCGACAGCGCGAGCGAGAACCGCGTGCCGTCGGCGGGCTGCGCGTGGCACGGGAAGACGTTGCCGCAGAAGTACGGCCACGTCACCGTCGAGCCGCCCGGGAGCAGCCCGTCGGCGTTGTCGTGCTGCCGGAACGCGTAGCCGACGACGAGCGGGCCGCGCACGCGCGAGACCAGCAGCTTGCCGTCGACGATGCGGAACTTGCGGTGGCCGCGGTCGTCGGTGACGTCCTGGATCTCGAGGTCGCCGATCTCGAGCGCGACGTTGCCGTTGCGCTCGAGCTCGATCGTCGCGACGGCGCGCATCCCGGCGAGGTCGACGTCGAGGTGCGTCGCCGCGATGTTCGACCCGGACGCGCCGTCGCCCTTGCCGTCGAGCCAGGCCTCGTCGTCGAGGTCCTCGTCGCCCACCTGGTCCGCGCACGCGACCAGCGCGAGCGACAACCCGATCAGCCAGCAGCCATGGCGCATGCCCGGCGTACAGCAAGGCCGGGGCCAGCGCCGCGCACGCCACCGCACGGTGTTACGCGCCGGTGGCGACTCGAGTAGCCGCTACGCCGCGAGCCGGCGCAGCCCCTCGCGGGTCCGGGTGCGCGCCGGCGTGATCCCGAAGCGCGCGCGGTACAGGTTCGTCAGGTGCGACTGGCTCGCGAACCCGGTCGCGGCCGCGACCGACGCGAGCGGCTCGTCGCCGTCGAGGATCCGCGCGAGCGCGTGGCGCAGCCGCAGCTCCCGGCGGTAGCCGTGGATCGTGGTGCCGGTGACGGCGCGGAACACGCGGCACGCGTGGAACAGCGAGTACCCGGTCGCATCGGCGAGCTCGGCGAGCGACACCTGCGTCGCGAACGACACGCGCAGCAGGTGGATCAGCGCCTCGGCGAGCGCGCGATCCGCGCGCGCCGGCGCCGCCCCCGCCGGCGACGCCTCGCCCGTGATCTCCGCGAGCGCCTCGCCGACGACGAACGAATCGCGCTCGCGCTCCGCGCGCCGGACCGCCTCGATCAGCCCCGCGAGGCGCCGCGGCGTCAGCGGGACGTGCCGCGCCACGCCGGACAGCGGCGACGTGACGAGGCGCTCGACGAGCGGACCGCGGAACCCGATGCACGTGTCGGGGCCCGCCGGGTGCGAGATCGTGAACGCGTGGTCGTGGCCGATCAGCAGCGCCTGCGTCGGATCGATGACGTGCTTGCCGCCGCGATCGCGCAGCACGAACGCCCCCGCCGTGAGCACCCACAGCGCCGGTCGCTCGCTGTGCTCCTCGCACGGCCGCGCCGGATCGCAGCCGTCGCACAGCGCGCGGATTACCCGGAGGTCGCTCCCCACCTGCAGCGTCGTGACGCGAAAGTCCGGCACGAGGGCAGTGTTCCGCAAGCCCGCACCGCCCCGCAACGGCGCACCGCGCGTTAGCCGACACCGCCGTGTCAGGTTACGTCGCGTCAGCGGCGCTCGAGCGAGATCGCGTCGCCGTCGTGCTGCCTGCGCGTCATCCCGGCCGGGAAGCGGCGGGGCGCCGTCGGGGCGGTCGTGCCGCCGAGCACGTCGCCGGTGACCTCGCCGTCGAACGGGCTGCGGAGCTCGATCGGTGCGCCGTCCAGCGCCGCGGTCGCCATCGCGATCGGGTAGATCGTCGCCGTCCACGTGGCGGCGGCGAACGCGCGGTCGGTGGTCGGCGTGGCGTTGAGGTGGGAGACCTCCTCGGCGAGGTCGACCCTCGTCATCTCACCGGTCGCGAGCGCGAGCTCGAACACGTCGCCGCGGCTCTCGAGGAAGACCTCCCCGCGGCCGGGACGCGCGACGAGATCGAACAGGGTGATGCCGAACGCGGTGCTCTGCCGCATCGCGCCGGTGTCGGTGTCGTAGATCGTGAGCGCCTCTTCGTGGTCGGGGTACACGGGCGCCGCCGCCAGGATGTGGGCCGAGTCGCGCATCGGGAAGAACGACACGACTTCGCGCCCGGGCAGCTTCACGACCGTGCGCGCGAGCGTGGCGGGCTCGATCAGCCACAGGTCGTCGCCTCCGTCGACGGCGGGCCCGAAGCTGACGATGCGGCCGTCGTGCGCGACGGCGAGCGGCCCGCTGCCTGCGGTGAGGCGGCCGGTCGCCGTCTGCCGGTCGAACACGACGAGCCGGTTCTCGTACGCGCCGCCGGCCGCGCGCTCGCGGACCGGCCACACGACCCACCTGTCGTCGGCGGAGATCGAGACCGACGACAGCGCGTCGCGCAGGGCGCCGCTGTGCTCCCACACCACCGCCGGCGCCGGCACCTGCCCGGCGAGGTCGGCGCCCTCGAGGTTCCACTCGAGCATCCGCGCGACCACACGGCCGCTCGGCTCGTTCTCGAGCGTCATCGCCGTCAGGACGTCGCGGCCGTGGCTCCACGCCGCGCCGATGAGGATGAGCTCCGACGGGATGATCCGGCGCGCGAGCGTCGCCGTGTCGATCAGGTGGAGCGGAGACCTCGCGTCCGCGCCGTCGCGCACGAGCACGAGGCGCCCGCTCGGCGACGCGCTCGTGCCGTCGTACCGGGCCCGGAGGTGCTTCTTCGCGATCACCTCGTGCGTGGTCGTGTCGATCAGCACCAGGTGCTCCCTGTTGCCCGCGTGCGCGAACAGCAGCATTCGGTCGTGCGCCGGGAACAGCACGCGACGGTTGTCGGTCCCGGTCACGTCGAGGACGTCGATCGCCTCGTGCGACACCGGATCGATCGCCGCGAGCCGCCCGCGCACGACGCCGTCGCGGTTCTCCTCGTGCACCACCCACAGCTGATCCTCGTCCGGCTCGACCGCGATCGCGCCGACCCGGTGCGCGCCCGGCCACGTGTCCGGTGGCTCGGTCGACGTGTCCTCGCCGGGCTGGTTCTCGCCGAACGAGAAGCCGGAGAAACACGCCGACGCCGCGAGCGGTAGAGCGAGAAGCCAAGGACGCATGCCTGCGCGAAGTGCACCGGCCCGGCCACGCTCACCGCCACAGATCCGCGGAGTTAGGCCCCGCCGGATTCCCGCGGATCGCCGGGGGTCGGGCATCCGTGTCGCGGTCGGACCGCAAGGCCGTGCAAGACGCCGGCGCCCCGGTCGCCTACAAGCGGGCATGGCTGCCCATCGCCCCGCCGTGATCCTGCGCGCCGACGACGTCGCGCGCGCCGAGCTGCCGTTCGCGCAGCGCCTCGATCCGAAGTCGCGCTTCACCGGGACCTCGCTCGCGCGCCTCGCCGGGCTCGTGCGCACCGGCGTCTCGCGCGCGCGGATCCCACCCGGCGGCCAGGCGTTCACGTACCACGCGCACCTCGGCGACGAGGAGTGGATCTACATCGTGTCCGGCCGGGCGCGCGCCCGCATCGACGGCCGCGAGCACGACCTCGGGCCGGGCGACTTCGCCGCGTTCCCCGCGCCGCAGGCGGCGCACGTCCTCGCGAATCCGTTCGACGAGGAGTGCGTGTACCTGATGGGCGGCGAGCGCTCGAGCAGCGACGTCATCGACTACCCCGACCTGGGCAAGCGGTTCGCGCTCGTGCGCGAGCCGACGCGCGTCGCGTTCCACGAGCTCGGCCCCGCGCAGTACCCGTTCGGGCGCGCGGATCAGCCGCCGGCGCAGGCGCCCGCGCCGTGGCGCGTGATCGCCACCCGGGGCTGCGGCTCGGTGATCGTCGAGGCCGGCCTCGTGCTCGCGGGCCTGCCGTACGAGCGCGAGGAGATCGACTACGCGCAGCCAGGGTCGGGTCGCGACCGCCTGCTCGCGGTGAACCCGCTCGGGCAGGTGCCGACGGTGATCATGCCCGACGGCGCCGTGATGTCGGAGACGTCGGCGCTCCTGCTCCACCTCGACGAGCTCGTGCCCGCGGCCGGCCTGTTCCCCGCGGCGGGCGATCCGCTGCGGCGCACGGCGCTGCGCTGGCTCGCGTTCCTCGTCGCGGCGGTGTACCCGACGTTCACGTACGGCGACGATCCCGCGCGCTGGGCCGGCGACGCCGGCGCGAAGGCGCTCGAGGTCGCGACGCACGAGCACCGCCGGAAGCTGTGGCAGCAGCTCGAGGGCGTCGCGGCCGCCGCGCCCGGGCCGTGGTTCCTCGGCGCGCGGTGGAGCGCGCTCGACCTCTACGTCTGCGCGATGACGCGCTGGCGCCCGAACCGTCCGTGGTTCGCCGCGCACGCGCCGAAGCTGCACGCGATCGCGCTCGCCGTCGATGCGGACCCGCGCCTCGCCGCGCTGTGGGCCGCGAACTTCTGAGCTACGCCTTCGGCGCGACCGCGCCTTCCTTGTCGACGGCGATCCCCATCGCGTGGAAGCCCTTGTCGACGTACACCGTCGAGCCGGTGATGCCGGCGGCGAGCGGGCTGCACAGGAACGCGGCCGTCGTGCCGACCTCCTCCGCCGTGATCGGCTCGGGCAGGGGCGCGTTGCGCTTCGCGTAATCGACCATCTGGTCGATGAAGCCGATCGCGATCGCCGCGCGCGACGCGAACGGCCCCGCCGAGATCACGTTGATGCGGTGGCCCCACGCGCGCCCCGCCTCGTACGCGAGCAGGCGCGTGTCGGACTCGAGCGCCGCCTTCGCCGACGACATGCCGCCGCCGTAGCCCGGCACGACGCGCTCCGACGCCATGTACGACAGCGACACGAACGATCCGCCGCGCGGCATGTCGGGGCCGAGGTGCTGCACCATCGACACCATCGAGTACGCCGACGCCGAGATCGCCGACAGGTAGCCGCGCCGCGACGTCTCGAGCATCGGCTTCTTCACCTCGGAGCCGTTCGCGAGGCTGTGCACGACGATGTCGACGCCGCCGTCGGCCTTCACCGCCGCCGCGAGGCCGCTGATCGTGAAATCACCCGCGTCGCGGTAGCGCCGGTTCTCGCGGACCTCCGCGGGGACGTCGTCGAGCCGATCGTACTCCGCGTCGAGCGGGTAGATCTTCGCGAACGACAGCTTCGAGCCATCGCGCATCGCGAGCGACGCGTCGAGCTTCCCCAGGTCGAGGAGCTTCTTGAACACCCCCAACGCCGGCGGCCACGTCGCGACGGCGACGCGGGCCCCCGCCTCCGCAAGTGCCTTGGCGATCGCGAAGCCGAAGCCACCGTCGTCGGCCACGCCGGCGACGAGGGCGCGTTTCCCGCTGAGATCGATCTGCAACATGGCGGGGTGATGCCTCGGATTTCTGATGGAAGCAACATCACATAGAGCGATGTTGAGGCATCGCCGTTGCGGCCAGACCACAGCGATCGGCGCAGCGGCTGATAGCAGGGGTTGCACGATCGGATCTCGCAGCCGGACGGCATCTCGCCTAGCGTCTGGGGCATGCGCGCAGCCCTGGCCCTCGCTGTCCTCCTGGCTCCGGTCGCCGCCTCCGCCGATCCGCGCCCCATGCCGACGCTCGGCGTGTGGAAGAACACCGTCGTCAACAAGGGTCCGCACGCCGCCGGCCCGGTCGCCCTCGCGCCGGTCTCGAAGATCCTCTACCTCAACGACTGCGCCGGCAACTGCATCGTCAACCCGGGCTTCGATGACTCGCGGCAGAACCGCTCGAGCATCGCCGAGAACCAGCGGACGCTCGACGCGTGGCCGTACGGTCCGGCGCAGTGGAGCGCGCTCATGCAGTGCGTGCGCGAGACGTTCGCGCCGTTCTCCATCCAGATCACGGATCAGGACCCGGGCAACGTCGGTCACTTCGAGGTGATGGTCGGCGGCCGCGCGACGCAGCTGCACCCGCAGCTCGACGGCGCGGGCGGCGTCGCGCCGTTCATCGACTGCTCGACGACGGAGGACAACGTCATCTCGTTCGTGTTCGCGGCCGAGGTCGCCAACCTCGACTTCCTGTGCGGCGCCGTCGCACAGGAGGCCGCGCACGTGTGGGGCCTCGACCACTCGATGGACGCGCGCGACCCGATGACCTACATGGACCTCGGCAGCCGCAAGGTGTTCCAGAACGTCGCGCAGAACTGCGGCGAGTTCGGCAACCGCGAGTGCTTCTGCGGCGGCAACAAGCAGAACAGCGTCGACTTCCTGCGCAACGCGTTCGGCGCGACGAACGCACCGCCTCCGTCGCTGCGGATCGGCTCGCCGGCGACGGACCAGTTCGTCAAGCCCGGCTTCCAGATCAAGGCGACGCTCGACTCGGTGTACAGCCTCGCGTCCGCGACGCTGTCCGTCGACGGCGGCTCGCCGAAGAGCAGCCAGCAGCTCGTGTTCGCGACGCCGACCGACCTCACGGCCGGCGCGCACACGTTCGAGGTCGCGGCGATCGACAACGGCGGTCGCACCGCCAACGCCTCGGTCGCCGTCAAGGTGGTCGCGCGCTGCGGCAACGGCGCGGCGGCCTGCGCCGACGACACCGTGTGCCTGGGCGGCTTCTGCATCCCGGGCGCCGGCGTCGCCGGCGGCCTCGGCGCCGACTGCACGAACGGCGACGAGTGCATCACCGGTCAGTGCGCGAGCGACGGCCGGTCGATGCAGTGCACGGGCCCGTGCGACAACGGCGAGACCTGCCCGTCGGGCTTCGCCTGCATCGCCGCCGGCGCCACGAACGTGTGCTGGCCGTCGGGCGACGGCGGCGGCTGCACCACGTCGTCGTCATCGTCGTCGAGCGCCCCCTACGGCCTGCTCCTCGGCCTCGCCCTCGTCGGCCTTGCCATCCGCCGCCGTCGCTGAGCGCCTCCGCCCGGAGTGCTCGGAGCGCCTCCGCGAAGCGTCTCTGCTCGGAGCGCCTCCTCGGCGTCTTCGTGCCGCTTCGTGCGCTGCCGCCTGAAGGCTCGCTCGGAGCGCCTGCTCGGCGTCTCTGTCGTGCTGCGCTTCGTGCGCTGCCGCCTGAAGGCTCGCTGGGAGCGCGTTCGCTCGGAGCGTGTTCGCTGGGAGCGCCTCCGCTCGCTCGGAGCGGCTCCGCCTGGAGCGGTGCCGAAGACGTGCGTGAGTTTCGCTCCGAACGAGTTGCACCGCGGTGAAGCTCGTCGGACGCAGGTGTAACCTGTCCGGGTGGTCGTGATCGCGCTCGCCGACGTCGGTCCGGGCGTCCGGCTCGAGGAGCAGCTCGCGCAGGCCGGCGTCGCGGCGAAGTGGGACGCCGGACAGGCGCGCGGCCCGCGGCTCCCTGCGCCGGCCGGACAGCCGCCGCCGTCGGTCGTGCTCGTCGACGCGGACCACCTCGGGCGCCAGCTGGTCGCCGTCGCGGACGCCTGGCGCGACCACCCGGCGCTCCCGGGCGTGGTCGCTGTTGGCAACTCGCAGATAGCGCGCGAGCTCGCCCCGCGCGCCCGCGTCACCCTGCTCGCCCCGACCGCGAAGCCGGCGACGCTCGTCGAGGCGATCCGCGAGGCCGCGCGCCTGCGCCTCGCCTCGACGATGCGCTGGACGACGCTGCGCGCCGCGCTCCGCCTGCCGCCGGCGCCGGACGCGCCCGCCGCGTGGCAGCCGGCGATCGTCGCCGCGCGCGGCCTCGACCTCGAGATCCCGCGCGCCGCGCTGCGCTGGTACGCGATGCACTACGTCACGCCGACCGCGCGCCTCGAGGACCTGCGCCACGAGCGCATCCTGTCGGTCCCCGAGCTCGACGCGGCGTCGCGCCTCGACGGCACGCGCACCGTGAAGACCCACGTGCAGGCCGGCCCACTCGACGCGCAGCAGGCGGTGCGCTTTTTGTGGGTGCTCGCGTCGCTCGGCGCCGTCGACCTGACGAGCGAGGTGCGCGACGTCCACACCGGCCCGCGCCGCCAGCTCCACGAGCTGCGCACGCACCTGCGCGCCCGCGCCACGCGCCTCGAGGGCAGCACGTACTACGACGTCCTCGAGATCACGCCGCTCGCCGAGTACGAGGACATCGAGGCCGCGCACCGCCTCGTGGCGATGCGCTACTCGCCCGACGCGCTCGCCGGCCACGACCTCGGCGACGCCGCGCATCTCGTGCAGCCGACGTGGGAGCTCGTCGAGAAGGCGCGCTCCGTCCTCGTCGATCACGCGCAGCGTGGCCGCTACCACGACTGGCTCCGGCAGAAGGCCGGCGAGCTGCGCACCGTGTGGGCGATCGAGCCGACCGTGCTGCGCGGCGCCGCCGACGCGTTCGCGCGCGCCCAGCGCTCGCTCGGCGAGGGCGACGTCCACCGCGCGATGAGCGAGCTCGCCGCCGCGTGCCGCATCTTCCCCGGCCACCCCGACTACGAGGCGAACCTCGCGTGGGCGCGCTACCGCGTGCAGGTCGGCTCCGGCCGAGACAAGGACGAGGCCGCGCGCACCGAGCGCCGCGCGATCGAGTCCCTCCTCCTCGGCCGCCGCCCCTGGCCGCGCGCCCTCGTCGCCCTCGCGCTCCTGTGCGCCGCCGGCGGCGACGCCGACTCCGCGCGCTGGTACCTCCACACCGCCCTCGCCGTCGATCCCACCGTCCCGGCCGCCCAGCAGCTCGCGCAGCGCCTCGGCATGCGCCGCTAAGTTAGCCTCCGCGTTCCACGCGGCGATGGGCGTTGCTCGCGAACGTCGAGGCGATCGCCGGCACCGTCGCATCCGTCGGCGTGAAGGCGCGGCTCGCCGCGTACCGGCTGCGGCTTCGCTGACTAGGCGCGCTGCGGCGCGCGGCCGGGTGGGGATGATGCGGCGGCGCGCCGGCGGTCGGCGAGGAGGAGCGAGAGCTCGGCGGACGTGCGGTCGCGGTGGTCGATCCACCAGCGCGCATCGCGGATCTCGCGGACGACGGCCGCGAGCTCGTCGGGGGCGATGCCGGTGCCGAGGAGCTCGTCGAGCGCGCGGCGGCGGACCTCCCGGGCCCACGCGACCTGCTTCGCGTCGCCGAGCAGGTCCGGGAGGCCCGGCTCGTCGCCGCGGACGGCCGCGAGCGCGCGCGGCTCGTCGACGGCCGCGCGACCGTCGCGCGCATCGTGCAGCGCGATGCGGCGCAGGAGCTCGAGGGCGAGCTCGTGCGCGGGCTCCTCGTGCCGCGGCCCGACGGCGAGTACCTCGATCCCACCGTCGGGGCGCACGTCGAACGCCACGCGCCCGGCATGGCCCGTCGCCTCGTACGCCCCGGCCGCGAGCGGGTACGCCTCGCGGCGGCCGCGGCTCGGCGCGCGCGCGACGAAGCTGCGCTCGATCCGGCCGTTCGTCGACGACAGCCGCGCCACCCACCGCGGCTGGTCGCCGCCGCGCACGCGCACGTGCGCCCACGCGACGACCCGCCGCCCGTCGGGGAGCGCCGCGAGCCCCGGCACCGCCGCGCCGCGCGTCACCGTCAGCCCCTCGCACAGATCGAACAGCGTCCCCGTGCTCCTCGGCGGCGCCGCCACCACCTTCGCGCGCCGGGCCTTCCTCGTACGAGCCCGCACGGCAGGTGCCTTCCGCTTCACCTTCACCTTCGCCACCTTCACCTTCGCCACCCTCACCTTCCCTTTCGCTTTCCCCATCGCCTTCGCCGCAGACCTCGCGAGCGCCGGCTTCGTGGTCCCCACGATCTGGTTGTACCTTCGACCGTGGCGAGACGCGACGTCGTCGCATCCGGATGTCGCCGTTCCGGACCGTCGCACCTACCTGCCTGCGCCGAAGTAGGTCAGGCTCTCGCGCATGACCAAGCCCGTGTGTGTCGTCGTCGGGGTCGGCCCCGGCATCGGCGCCGCGTACGCCCGGCGGTTCGCCCGCGACGGCTACGCGGTCGCCCTCCTCGCGCGCAGCGCCGAGACCAGCGCCGGCCTCGTCGCCGAGCTGCCCGGCGCCCGCGGCTACGCGTGCGACGTCGGCGACGCCGCCGCGGTCGCGAGCGCGTTCGACGCGATCCGCGCCGACCTCGGCGCGCCGTCCGTCGTGCTCTACAACGCCGGCAGCGGCACCTTCGGCACGTTCGACGACGTCACCGCCGACGACGTCGAGAACGCGCTGCGCATCAACGCGCTCGGCCTGTTCCACGTCGCGAAGCAGGTCGTGCCCGCGATGAAGCAGGCCGGCGCGGGCGCGATCATCATCACCGGCGCCACCGCCTCGCGCCGCGGCGTCGCGCGCACGATCGCGTTCGCCCCCGGCAAGGCCGCGCAGCGCTCGCTCGCCGAGTCGCTCGCGCGCACACTCGGCCCGTCGGGCATCCACGTCGCGCTGATCGTCATCGACGGCGTCGTCGACCTCCCGCGCACGCGCGCGTACATGCCGGGCAAGCCCGACACGTTCTTCGTCGCGCCCGACGACGTCGCCGCGAATGCGGCCTGGCTCGTCGCGCAGCCGCGCTCGGCCTGGTCCTTCGAGATCGAGGCCCGCCCCTTCGGCGAGTCCTGGTAACCGAGCTAGCGGCGGCGGCGCCGCAGCCCGGCGACGAGCCCGACGAGCCCGAGCGCCAGCCACCCACCGGTCGACGACGACGACGACGAGCAGCCGCCGCCCGCCGTCGACGGCCAGCACACGCCCGCGCCGTCGGGGCCGAGGCACGCGAAGCCATCCGGGCACACGTCACCGGCGTCGCAGCTCGCGGTGCACGCGGCCGTCTCGCCGTCGCTGCCGCAGCTGCCCGTCACGCACTGGTCGTTCGCCATGCAGGCCTCGCCGAGGCCGCCCGACACGCCCTTGCCCGGCAGGCAGAAGCCGCCGAGGCAGTGGAACCCGGACTCGCACGCCGCGAGCCCCGCGCCGCACTTGCTCATCACGTTCACGCTCACCGACGTCGTCGCGTCGCGGTCGGCGAAGTCGGTGACGCTCACCGCGACCGTGTGCGCGCCGGGTGCGATGTCGGCGGATGCGTTCCACACGAGCAGCCCGTTCGAGATCGGCAGGCGCGCGCCGCCGTCGATCGCCAGCCCGCCGTCGAGCATCGCCAGCGGCGAGTCCATCGTCGCGCTCACCGGGAACCCCGGCTTCACCCACTGCCCGTCCTTCGGCGTCGCCAGGATCACCGACGTGTCGCCGAGGTTCGGGTGCAGCCCGAACGAGTCGCGCAGGTTGCGGAACGAGTTCTGCGTCGACGGGAAGCACCGACACGGCTGCGGGTTCCCCGGCTCGGTCCCGCACCGCGCCTCGGAGTTCTGCCACGACTTGGGCTGGTTGAGGTCCTGGTACGTCATCGGGTCCTTGCGATCGAGCGAGTGCGACAGCCCGTACAGGTGCCCCGCCTCGTGCACGATCGCCGTGCACAGGTACACGGGGTCCGACGTCTGGCTCGCGAACACGAACGCGAGGCCGTTGTTGCGGTTCGCGTTGCACGCGATGAACGGCGCGATGCCGCCCGCGCCCTCGATCGACGGGTTGAGGTCCGCCGACGTGCCGCCGACCATGACCTCGTAGTGCGGCGTCTGTCCCGGGTCCTCGGTGACGACCGTGATGTCGAACGGCGCGAAGCCCTTCTTCACGCACTCGACGACGCCCGCGAAGTGCGCCGCGCCGTGCAGGTACGGCGGCATCACCGTGTTGCGGTTCGCGATGCTCGACGTGTTCGTGATGCTCGAGTCGTTCCCGCCGCGCGTGACGTTGCACTTCCCCGGTGCGCAGTCGTTGACGTACAGGATGCGCGACGACGACGTCAGCGCGAGCTCGTCGCCCTGACCGCACGGGATGACCCGGTCCTGCCAGACGTCCGCGGCGGCGGCGGTGGGCAGACCGAGGAGAGCGACGACGACAGCGGCTCGCATCCGCGCACGATAAGGAACCGCGGCCCCACTGCGCGAGCGTCGCGTCCTGGCACCGAGTCGCAACCGATGGTGACCGGCATCAGCACCGCAACCCACCGATTCCATTACCGAAGATCGTGGGCTCGGGTCGTGCGTGTGAACGGGCATGGTTCGCTCGCTCGCCCTCCTCGCCCTCGTCACCACCGGCACCGCCACCGCCCACGCCGGCTGGCGCTGCGCGCGCCGCGAGCCGCCGGAGCTCCAGGCCCCGACCACGTCCACGTACAAGGCACCTCCCGACGTCGCGCGCGCGCTCGCGACCTACCGCGCCGCCGCGACCGCGCCGGGCACGCCCGCGCAGCAGCCCGCGATCGCGGCCGCGCAGCTGATCTTCGCCCGCGTGCCGTTCGTCGGCATGCCCGCCGCCGAGGTGCGCACGCTGATCGGCGCGCCGAGTGCGACGTCCACCGAGCCCGGCGGCGACGAGCGCTGGCGCTACCTGCGCCACAACGGCGAGGGCGTCGGCGCGATCCACGTGCTGCGCATCCACGCGGGCGCCGTCGCGAGCGTGGTCAGCTTCCCGACGCAGTGACACTGTGCCATCGTGATCGCGTGCCCAAGGCGATCGCGATGCTTGCGCTGCTCGCGGCGTGCGGCAAGGACGCGGCTCCCCACGCGCGGGTCGAGCTCGTCGAGGCCGGGCCCGGCGAGGTCGCCGACCTCGTGAAGGCCGAGCTCGCGCGCGCGAGCGGCAAGCGCGTCGTCGTGTACGTCGGCGCCGCCTGGTGCGGCCCGTGCGTCGACTTCCACCGCGCCGCCGAGGCCGGGGAGCTCGACGACAGCTTCGGCGACGTGCGCTTCCTCGAGCTCGACTACGATCGCGACCAGCGCCGCCTCGCCGCCGCCGGCTACCGCTCGAAGATGCTGCCGCTGTTCGCGATCCCCGGCACCGACGGCACGTCGACGGGCAGGCAGGTCGAGGGCTCGCGCAAGGAAGACCCGGTCGGCCACCTCGTCCCGCGACTGCGCGCGCTGCTCGACGAGACGCGATGAGACCGGCGATCAAGGCGATCGAGGACCGCCTCCACGCGGCGCGCCCCGGCACGATCGAGGCCGAGCTCGTCGCGATCGCGCTCGACGCCACCGCCGGCACGCACGGCGCGCTGTTCGTGTGGGACAAGGGCGAGCACGGCCTCGCGCTCGTGCACCACGTCGTCGACGGCGTCACCGTGACGCTGCCGCGCGTGATCAAGCACGAGGGCGACGCGCGCACGGCCGGCATCGCGCTGCACGTGTTCGACGGGGCCGCGGCGTACCTGTGCCCGGACACGTCGCGCGACCCGCGCTACACGCGCTACCTCAGCGACGTCGGCGCGATCGCCGCCGCGCCCGTCCAGTACCAGCAGCGTCCGATCGGTGTTGTCAGCGTGGCAACAAGGGAGCCGCGCGGCCTCGACGCCGCGGCGCTGCGCACGCTCACCGAGATCGCCGAGATCGCCGCGCCGCTCCTGCGCCGCGCGCAGGTCGACCGGGCCTCGCGCGCCGCGACCGGCCGCCCGCTCGTCATCAAGGGCCTGTCGCCCGCGTGGCACGAGGTCGAGCGCAAGCTCGAGCTCGCCGCGCCGACGAACGCGCCGATCCTCATCCGCGGCGAGAGCGGCACCGGCAAGGACCTCGTCGCGCGCGCGATCCACTGGAACAGCCGGCGCACCGACGAGCCGTACATCGTCGTCAACTGCGCCGCGATCCCCGAGACGCTCCTCGAGTCGATCCTGTTCGGCCACGTGAAGGGCGCGTTCACCGGCGCGAGCTTCCACAAGGTCGGCGAGTTCCAGAAGGCCGACGGCGGCACGCTGTTCCTCGACGAGGTCGGCGAGCTCCCCGTCATGCTGCAGGCGAAGGTCCTGCGCGCCGTCGAGCAGGGCGAGGTGCAGCCGCTCGGCTCGAACGAGCCGCCCGACCGCGTCGACGTGCGCCTGATCTGCGCCACGAACCGCGACCTCGAGGGCATGGCGCGCACGGGCGCGTTCCGCGACGACCTGTACTACCGCCTGAGCGTGATGACGCTCGAGCTCCCCTCGCTGCGGTCCTACAAGGACAACCTCGAGACGCTCGCGAACGTCTTCCTCGAGCAGGCCGCCGCCGCGCACGGCAAGCCCGCCCCGCGCCTCGGCACCACCGTCCTCGCGCGCATGGCGGCGTACGACTTCCCCGGCAACGTGCGCGAGCTGAAGAACACGATCGAGCACGCCCTCATCCTGTGCACCGGCGACGAGCTGCGCCCCGAGGACCTGCCGAAGCCGTTCCAGTCGGCCTCGTCGCCCGCGCCGCGCGCCGCCGCCGCACAGCCGACGCTCGACGAGGCCCGCGAGTCCTGGCTCGCGCCCCTCGAGAAGCAGTACCTCACCGACCTCCTCGCCCGCCACCACGGCAACGTCGAGCTCGCCGCCCGCGCCGCCGGCGTCAACAAGGTGACGCTGTACCGCCTCCTCAAGCGCCGCGGCCTCCACCTCGGACGCACCGTCGGTCCGAAGCCGGATTGACCGGGGACACACGCGCTCCTACTTCTTCTTGATGTCGGCGAGGTTCGGCGCCGTCATCGTCTGCGCCGACTGCACGAGGCCGTTCGCGACCGAGTCGCCCCAGCTGTGGCCGGCCGCGCGCGCGCCGCCGAGGCCCTTGCCGAAGCGGTACGCCGCGCCGAACGGGTTCGCGACCATGTTCGCCGCGCCCGCGCCGGCGTCGGCGAGGTCGCTCCAGAAGCTGGGCTTCTTGTCCGCGCCGCCGGTGATCGTGGAGAGCGAGTCGGTCGAGATCGAATCGAAGTGGGTCGTGGTCATCATGGATGGTTCTCCGTGGGATTCGTGGAAGTGGAGGAAGTGGATCGGTGTGGATCGATGGAGATCGATGAGCTGGGGACGGTGGGATTACTTCGCCGGGATGTTGGCGAGGTTCGGCGCGCCCTTGAACGTGCCGGCCGACTGCACGAGGCCGTTCGCGAACGAGTCGCCCCAGCTGTGGCCCTGCGCGCGCGCGCCGCCGAGGCCCTTGCCGAAGTTGTAAGCGGCGCCGATCGGGTTCTTGAACATGTTGAGCGCGCCCTTGCCGGCGTCGAGGAGGTCCTGGCCGGAGGGGCCGGCGCCGCCGGTGACGGAGGTGAGCGAGTCGAGCGAGATCGTGTCGAGCTTGGTCGTCATGGTCTGGGTTTCCTTTGGGTGAGTGTCTCTTCCTGACCCGAAGTCAACTGCAGCCGCGATGCCACCGGCCACGCCACGTCGTCTCGCCGACTTGCGACCTGTTCGTGCGGCGCGTCGCGCTACTCGCGATCGACGATGCGCATGCTGCCGGTTACGGTGTCGCCCGGATCACGCCCGCAGCTCGGCCGCGCGGGCCAGGAGGCGCGCGCGGTCGGCCTCGCTCCCGGCCAGCGCCGCGGCGCGCTCGAGCTGATCGCACGCCTCGCTCGTACGTCCGAGCTTCGCGAGCAGGTCCGCGCGCGCCGCCGGCAGCCAGTGGTAGCCGCGCAGCGCGGGCGCATCGGCGAGCGCGTCGAGGCGCGACAGTCCGGCGGCCGGACCGTCGACCATCGCGATCGCCATCGCCCGGTTGAGCTCGACCACCGGGTTGTTCGGCATCACCTGCGCGAGCTCGCCGTAGAGCGCGACGATGCGCGCCCAGTCGGTGTCCGCCGCCGCGTGGGCGCGCGCGTGGCACGCCGAGATCGCGGCCTGCACGACGTAGCGCCCGCGCGACCCCAGCGCCTCGGCACGCCCCAGCGCGGCGAGCCCGCGCCGGATCAGCAGCTGGTCCCAGCGCGCCCGGTTCTGGTCGAGCAGCAGCACGACGTTGCCCGCCGGGTCGAGCCGCGCCGGCGTGCGCGACGCGTGCAGCTCCATCAGCGCGACGAGCCCGTGCACCTCCGGCTCGCCGGGCACGAGCCCCGCGAGCACGCGCCCGAGGCGCAGCGCCTCCTCGCACAGCGCCGGCCGGATCGCGTCGTCGCCGGCGTTCGCGGCGTAGCCCTCGTTGAACACGAGGTAGATGACCTCGAGCACCGACGACAGCCGCGCCTCGAGGTCCGCGCCGCGCGGCACCTCGAACTCCACGCCGGCCTCGGCGAGCGCCCGCTTGGCCCGCACGATCCGCTGCGCGATCGCCGGTTCCTGCGCGAGGAACGCCCGCGCGATCTCCTCCGTCGTCAGCCCGCCGAGGAGGCGCAGCGTCAGCGCCACGCGCGCCTCGGGCGACAGCGTCGGGTGGCACGCGACGAAGATCAGCCGCAGGAGGTCGTCGCCGATGTGATCGTCGAGCGCGTCGACGTCGATCTCGCTCGCCCCCGCGTCGCGGCCGAGCTCCTCGTGCTTGCGGTCGAGCATCCGCTCGCGCACGGTCGCGTTGATCGCGCGTCGCTTCGCGACCGTGACGAGCCACGCGATCGGGCTATCCGGGATCCCGTCGCGCGGCCAGCGCTCGAGCGCCGCGACGAGCGCGTCCTGCGCCAGCTCCTCGGCGAGGCCGACGTCGCGCGTGATGCGCGCGAGCACGGCGATCAGCTTCGCCGACTCGAGCTTCCACACCGCGCGGATCGTCGCGGCGACCGTGTCCGACGTGGCCACGGCGCGATCTTCACATGTCGGCGCGCCGATCGGCGTAGCCGCCCATCCGGATCGCGACGATCCGCGTGCGCTGGTCGAGCGGCAGCAGCACGTCGTCGAGCAGCTGGTGGAACAGCACGTGGCTGCCCCCGTAGAACGACTCGATCTTCTTCTCGCTCGTCTCGACGAGCATCGGCCGCGTCTCGATGCGCAGCACCGTCTCCGACAGCCACGTCGTGTGCTCGACCCACGGCAGCTGCATGCCGAGCTTGACGCTGTACGCGGTGATCTTGAGCTTCTCGCCGAGCCACTCGCGATCCGGCGGCGAGGCGAACTCGATGTCGAAGATCGGGCGCCCGCTGATCAGCCAGTCCTCGTAGTCCTCGATCGGGAACCCGGCGCTCGAGATCGCGTTGCGCACCGAGCGCAGGTGCGCCGCGTTGCGCCCGAGCGTCGCCGCGAGCCCCGCGATGAGCCCGGCGCCGAGCCCGACGAGTCCGCCGTACGGCCCGAGCTGCAGCCCGGTGAAGCCGCCCGCGAACGTGATCCACAGGACGTTGGACGCGCTCTTCGGCGGGAAGCCCGTCGCGTACAGCACGCGGTCGCGCCGGCGGATCGCGTGGCGCGCGTCCGACGGCGGACGCAGCCGCGCCGTGCCCTGGTGCACGAGCGCCTGCAGCGCCATCGGGGCCGCGATGCCCGGCTCGCGGAACGCACCTCCGCCGAGCTCGCCGTCGCCGGGCGGCATCGCGTCGTCGGCGACCGGCCGCGCCGAGCGCACGAGCGCCGTCATCGTCGAGCGCTCGCCCATCCGCATCGCGACGATGCCGACGTCGGCGTGCAGCGGCGCGAGCACGCGCTCGTGCACCTCGAACAGCAGGCGGTGGTCCGCGACCTCGACGGCCGGGAAGTGCCGCGTCGCCGGCAGGTCCACGCGCCGCATCGTCACGCGCAGGATCCCGCCCGCGCGGCGCTCGACCTCGATCGTGTCGTCGACGGCGGTCAGCGACGACTCGAACAGCTCGAGCGGCACGTCGCGCCGCAGCTCGAGGTCGAACGCCGGCTGCATCGCGAGGATCCACGCGCGGTAGCCCTCGACGGGAAAGCCCCACCGCTCGACCTCGCGCAGCCGCTTCGCGATGCGCGCGTAGTCCACCGCCGTGAACGTGCCGATGCCGAGCGCGAGCGCGCCCGCCGGCACGAGCAACCACAGCCCGCCCGTCAGCGCCGTCAGCGCGCCGAGGGAGGCGACGGTGAACACCGCGCCCTTCTTGCGCGTCGGCAGGACGCCGAACGCCCGCGCGAGCCGGACGTCGTCACTTGCGTACCTACGCCGCGCCACGCCCCAACCATCGCACGCCGATCGCTACAGGGCGAGGCCGAGCAGATGCCCGACGCCCGCCGTCGCCGCCATCGCCAGGATGCCGCCGAGCGTGACCCGCGCGACCGCGCGCGGCGCCGACGCACCGCCGAGGCGCGCCCCGAGGGCACCGAGCACCGCGAGGCTCGCGACCGCGACGCCGAAGATCGCGACGACGCGCAGCCGCGACGGCGCCGCGAGCACTCCGAGGAGCGGCAGCATCGCGAACACCGCGAACGCGATCGCCGACGTCACCGCCGCCTGCACCGGGCGCGCGCGCGAGCGCGGATCGATGCCGAGCTCGTCGCGCAGGTGAGCGCCGAGCCCGTCGCGCGCGCTCAGCTGCTCGGCCACCTTCAGCGCGAGCTCCTTGTCGAGCCCGCGCTTCTGGTAGATCGACGTCAGCTCGTGGAGCTCCGCCTCGGGATCCGCGGCGAGCTCCGCGCGCTCGCGCGCGACGTCGGAGTCCTCGGCGTCGCGCTGCGCGCCGACCGACACGTACTCGCCGACCGCCATCGACATCGCACCGGCGACGAGCCCCGCGGTCCCCGCGACGAGGATCGCCTCGCGCGACGCCTCGGCGGCGGCGACGCCGATCATGAGGCTCGCCGTCGACACGATCGCGTCGTTCGAGCCGAGCACGGCCGCGCGCAACCAGCCGGTCTCCCCGCTGCGGTGATGCTCGCGGTGGCGCCGGTGCTTCATGCGTAACCGTACTAATGATGCGGCGGCACGTCGAGCGGGCCCGCGAGCTGGCGGATCTCGCCGGCGCCGTCGCCGGCGATCTTCATGAACCGCCGCGCGTGCTCGATCGCCTCCTCGCGGTCGCGCACCTGCACGATCGCGTAGCCGACCACGAGCTCCTTCGTCTCGGTGAACGGTCCGTCGGTGACGGCGAACTCGCCGTTCTTCTGCGCGACCTTCACGCCCGGCAGGATGCCGCCGGTGTCGAGCAGGATGCCCGCCTTCATGTTGTCCTCGACGAGCTTCTGGAGCGCCGCGGACTTCTCGGGGGACAGGTCGCCGGGAGCGCTGGAGTGGTACGTGAGCAGGAATCGCATGTCGGTCTCCTTGTGCCGTGGGTTCGCCGACGCGACAAACGAGCCCGCGCCCGATCGACACGGCCGCCGATGTTTTTTGGGCTCACGCAAACCCCGAAGATCCCTGGACAGATCAGTTGCCGATGACAACACCCGTCGCGCAGCGCCCTGCACTTCGTGCGCAACCGCCGACCAGGTTTCGCGGTGATGCGCGACGTGAGGCTGGAGTCACGTTTGCAGCGCGGGCGCCCATGACGACCGCGAGAGACGTCACGGCGATGACCCTCGAGGAGGAGCTCGAGCTCGCCGAGCTGACCGCCGCGTGCCGGCGCACGTGGCCGCGCCTCGACGTCGCGCCCGCCACGTTCGCGGCGCACGTGATGGCGCGCCGCCCTCCGGATCTCCCGACGCTCGGCTGGCTCCTCGTCGTGCACCGCGAGGACCTCTACCTCGCGTGCGCGTGCCTGCACGGCTGCGCGACCGCGGTGCGCGCGTTCCACGGCGCGTACGGCGCCGATCTCGACGGCATCCTCGGCGACCGCCGCGCCTTCTCCGCCGCGCTGCTCGACGGCCCGCGCGCGAAGATCGCGACGTACACCGGGCGCGCCCCGCTGCGCCGCTGGCTGCGCGTCGTCGCCGAGCGGCTCGCGCTCGAGTCGTCCGCGCCCGTCGGCGACGACATCACGCGCGCTCGCTACCGCGAGGAATACCCGCGCGCGCTCGCCGAGCTCGCGGAGCACGACCGCGCCGTGCTCGCGCAGTTCCACGTCGACCGCCTCACGATCGACGAGCTCGGCGCGCTCTACGGCGTGCACCGCTCGACGGCGTCGCGCTGGATCGTGCGCGCCGAGGACGAGCTGCGCGGCCGCATGCTCGCGCGCCTCCCCGGGGCGACGCACCTCGTGCGCAGCCAGCTCTCGCTCAGCCTCGCGCAGCTCGGCTGACTCAGCGCCGGTCGCGCTTCCAGGGCGAGCGACCGGTGAGCTTCGTGTACAGGTGGTAGCCGATCCAGCGCATCGGCTCGGGCGGGATGCCGCCGGGGCGGCGCATGTAGAACGCGCAGTCGCGCCACGCGTCGTGCTCGCCGGCGTAGAGGTCGGCCAGCACCCGCCCGGCGAGGTTCGCGAGCACGATGCCATGGCCCGAGAAGCCGACGGCATAGTAGACGTTGTCGCCGAGGACGCCGATCGCGCAGTGCCGCACGAGCGTGAGGTCGAGCGGGCCGCTCCAGCGGTGGCGGATCGGGACGTCGGCGAGCTCGGGCCAGTACGCGGCGAGCGTGCCGCGCAGCGCGCGCTCCGGCCCATCGCCCGGCCGCGCGTCGAACGTGGTCTTGTTGCCGAAGCGATAGCCGTACGCGGCCGTCGTGCCGCCGCCGAAGATGAGGCGCCCGTCGACGTCGACGCTGCAGTAGCCGAGGCGCGGCAGGTCGTCGTAGAAGCCCGCCACGCGGCCGAGGCCCATCGCGTCGAGCTGCGCGCGCGGCAGCGGATCGGTCGCGATGACGTGCGAGATGACGGGCAGGAGGCCGGTGCGGAAGTAGCCGAGGCGCGGCGTGTAGCCGCCGGTCGCGAGCACGACGGCCTTCGCACGCACGGTGCCGCCGGGGGTCTCGAGCTCGGCGACCGCGCCCTCGCGCACCACGCCGACGGGCGTGCCCTCGTAGATCTGCACGCCCTGTGCGACGAGCAGCGGGCGCATCGCGCGGATCAGGTCGACGCCGTCGATCATGCCCTCCGTCGGATCGAGCACGCCGCCGTGCGCGCCGCGCACGCTCAGCGTCCGCTCGAGCTCCTCGCGCGACAGGTAGCGCAGCGGCAGCCCGAGCCGCACGAGCTGCTCGGTGAACGCGTGCGCCTCCTCGGCCGCCTTCGCCGTCGTCGACAGCTGCACGACGCCGGCGCGCCGGTAGCGCACGGGCAGCGCGTGCTCGCGGATCAGCGCCTCGATCGCGTCGATCTGGCCGCGCGTGATCGCGTGCTCGCGCGCCGCCAGCTCCGGCGACGGATCGAGCACGGTGATGCCGTTGAGCATGAGCCCGCCGTTGCGGCCGCTCGCGCCGTTCGCGAGCCGCACCGCCTCGAGCAGCGCGATGCGGCGGTCGGGGAAGCGCTTGCTCAGGTGGTACGCCGTCGACGTGCCGGTGAAGCCGCCGCCGATGATCGCGACGTCGACGTCGAGGTCGCGCGCGAGCGGCGCCGCCGGCTCGTCGGGCGGCGCGCCGATCAGCCACGGCGCCCGGTTGTCGTCGAAGACCCCGTCCATCGCCGCGACTACGGCACCACGCCGCCGAACGACACGAGCTTGGTCTCGAGGTTGTCGTACAGCCCCTCGCGCCCGGCCTCGTGGCCGACGCCGCTATCCTTGCGCCCGACGAACGGCGCCTCGGTGGCCTGCGGCGCCCAGTCGTTGACGCCGATCATGCCGAAGTCGAGGCGCTCGTACGCGCGCATCGCCGCCGCGAGGTCGCGCGTGAACACGTACGCGGCGAGCCCGTAGCTGGTGCGGTTCGCGGCGGCGATCGCCTCGTCGAGCCCGTCGAACGTCGACATCGTGAACACGGGCCCGAACACCTCGTCGGAGAACGCCGGCATCTCTGGCGTGACGCCGCCGAGCACCGTCGGCTCGAGGAAGTAGCCCTTGCGCGGCGGGCGCGCGCCGCCCGTGCGCACCACGGCGCCCGCCGACGCGGCGGCGGAGATCAGGCCCTCGACACGCTCGCGGTGGCGCGCGCTGATCAGCGGGCCGACGCGCGTCGCCGGATCGAAGCCCGAGCCGACCGGGAGCTTGCGCGTCTCCTCGACGACGACCTCCTCGAACGCCCGCGCGTGCTGCGCCGCGACGAGGAACCGCTGCGGCGACACGCACACCTGCCCGGCGTTGCGGAACTTCGCCGCGACCGCGCCCTTCGCGACGAGCTCGACGTCGGCGTCGGGCAGCACGAGCACCGGCGCGTTGCCGCCGAGCTCGAGCGACAGCCGCGTCATCGTGCGCGACGCGCCGTCCATGAGCAGCTTGCCGACGCGCACGCTGCCCGTGAAGCTGAGCTTGCGCAGGTCGGGGTGCGCGAGCATCGCGCCACCCATCGCCTCGGGCTCGCCGTTGACGAGGTTCATCGCGCCCGGCGGGACGCCCGCCTCGACGAGGATCTCCGCCATCGCCATGCCGGTGAGCGGCGTCAGCTCGGCGCCGCGCATCACGACGGTGCATCCGGCGGCGAGCGCGGCCGCGACGGCGCGCCCCGGGTTGTACGCCGGGAAGTTCCACGCGGTGATGACGCCGACGACGCCGATCGGCTCGTGCAGCACGAACAGCCGCTTCGTCGCCACGCGCGACGGGACCGTGCGCCCGGCGACCCGCTTGCCCTCCTCCGCGAAGAACTCGAACAGGTCGCCGGCGATCTGCCACTCGCGCGTCGCATCGCCGAGCGGCTTGCCGGTCTCGCGCACGGTGACCTCGGCGAGCTGCGCCGAGCGCTCGCGCATGATCGCCGCCGCGCGCGCCAGGATCGCGCCGCGGTCGTACGCGGTGCGCGCGCGCCACGCCGGGAACGCGCGCCGCGCGGCCTCGATCGCGCGATCGACGTCGGGCGCGCCGCCGAACGGCACGTTCGCCACGACCTCCTCGGTCGCCGGGTCGATCACGTCCCAGCGCCCGCCGCCGACGGCGTCGACCCACGCTCCGTCGACGAGCTGCCCGATCTTGGTCGCGATCATGACGGCGGATTCTCCTGGACGTGGCGGACCGCCTCGCCGACGACGGCGAGGCCCTCGAGCGCCTGCTCGACGGAGATCGTGAGCGGCGGCATGAAGCGCACGCAGTTCGAGTACAGCCCCGCGCGGATCAGGACGACGCCGTTCGCGACGGCCCGCTTGATCACCGCGAGGGCATGCGCGGCCGCCGGCGCCCGCGTCGCGCGGTCGGCGACGAGCTCGATCAGCAGCATCGGCCCGACGCCGCGCACGTCGCCGACGAGCGGC
The DNA here is from genome assembly GCA_019637375.1 of Deltaproteobacteria bacterium. Lineage (GTDB taxonomy): Bacteria > Myxococcota_A > Polyangia > Haliangiales > Haliangiaceae > JABFXX01. The sequence goes on from JAHBVW010000004.1 coordinate 271,466, forward strand.
ACCTCCGCCTGCAGCCGCTCGAGCTCTCTGCGCATCACCTCGCCGATGCGCCGCGCGTGCCCGAGGAACTCCGGCGTGCGGATCATCCGGATCGCCTCGATCGCGGCCGCGCACGCGACCGGGCTCCCGCCGTACGTGCCGCCGACGCCGCCGACGTGCGGCGCGTCCATGAGGTCGGCGCGCCCCGTCGTCGCGCTGATCGGCATGCCGGCGCCGAGCGCCTTCGCCGTCGTGATCATGTCGGGCACGACGCCGCTGTGCTCGACGGCGAACAGCGTGCCCGTGCGCCCGAACCCCGTCTGCACCTCGTCGGCGATCATCACGATCCCGTGCTGCGTGCACAGCTCGCGGATCCTGTGGAGGAACCGGTGCGGCATCGGGAGGAAGCCGGCCTCGCCCTGCACCGGCTCGATGATGATCGCCGCGAGCGACGCCGGATCGATCTGCGCGACCATCGCCTTGTCGAGCGTCGCGATGCACGCGTCGACGTACGCCTCCTCGTCGAGCCCGGCCGGCCGCCGGTACACGTCGGGCGCCGGGATGCGATAGACCTCGGGCGCGAACGGCCCGAAGCCCTGCTTGAACAGGCCGTACTTGCTCGTCAGGCTCAGCGCGAGCAGCGTGCGGCCGTGGTAGCCGCCCTCGAAGCACAGGATGCCGGCGCGCTTCGTCGCCGCGCGCGCGATCTTCACCGCGTTCTCGACGGCCTCGGCGCCGCTGTTCGCGAGCAGCGTCTTCTTCGCGAAGTCTCCCGGCGCGACCTCGTTGAGCAGCTCGCACAGCTCGACGTACGGCTCGTACGTCGCGACCAGCGCGCACGCGTGCACGAGGCGCCGCGCCTGCGCCTCGACCGCGGCCACCACCGCCGGCGGGCAGTGCCCCGCCGCGATCATGCCGATGCCGCCGGCGAGATCGATCAGCGTGTTGCCGTCGACGTCGTACACGAGCGCACCCTCCGCGCGATCGATCACGACGTCCGTCGACTTCGCGAGCCCGCGCGCGACGGCGCCGGCGCGGCGCTCGAGGATCGCGCGACTCTTCGGCCCGGGGATCTCGGTGACCCTGTGGATCGCAGTCATGGCAGCCTCACTTCGCGGTCCGCCGGCAAGACGAGCACGACGCCGTACCCGTCGCACACCGGATCGCGGATGTAGTTGGGGATCAGCTTGCCGAGCGAGAAGCCGATCGAGACCTGCGCCGAGATCGTCGGGTCCCGGCGCGTGCCCGCCGCGACCTCGGCGACGTACTGCTCCGCGGAGATGCCCTCGTCGCGCTTCGCCGCGCCGTAACCGCTCGGCATGCCGACGGTGAGCTGCCCCGCGAGCCCGAGCCGGCGCACGAGCTCGCAGCGCACCGCGTACAGCGCGCGCGCGATGCCGCGCCGCCGGTACTCCGGATGCGTGCCGAGGTCGGCGCCGTACAGCCACGGCCCGCTCGGGTCGTGCGACGTCAGCCAGCCGCCCTGGATGATGTCGGCGAACGTGTGATCCGGGTGCTCGAAGTCGAAGTGCATGCGGATCGTCGACGTCATCCCGACGACGCGCGCCGGCTGGCGCTGCACGTCGCACACGCACAGCTGCCCCTCGGGAAACAGCTCGAGGTGGCGCAGGTAGTGGCGCGCCTCGAACCGCTCCTCGGGCGCGAGCGTCGGGAACACGATGCGCTGCAGCTCCTCGAGCTCTGCGACGTGGTCGGGCCCCGTCTGCATGACGACGAGCCCCTCGTCGAAGTGCCACATCTCGCGCGTCGCTCCGGTCCGGCTCATCGTTCGCCTCATCGGTCGCCTCATCGGTCGCTCACACCTCGACCTTCTTGCCTGCCTCGGTGTAGCGCACTCCGTAGAGGTCCTGCCGGCGATCGAGCCACGTCCGGATACTCCCGACGAGCCGATTGCGCCGCAGCACCTCGATGTCGAGCTCGTTGACGACCATCGTCTCGACGTTCGGCGTCGCCTCCTCGGCCACGCCGTCGCGCGCGAACGGCACGTCGCACGGCGTGAGGATGCACGCCTCGCCGTAGTGGATGTCGGCGCCCTGCACGAGCGGCAGGTTGCCGATCGGCCCCGCGAGCACCGCGTACATGCCGTTCTCGATGCAGCGCGCCTGCGCGCACGAGCGGATGCGCATGTAGGCGCTGCGGATGTCGGTGTTGAACGGCACGAACAGGAGGTTCGCGCCCTTCCCCGTCGCGATGCGCGCGAGCTCGGGGAACAGGACGTCGTCGCCGATCAGGATCGCGATCCTGCCGCGGTCGGTGTCGAACACGCGCACCTCGTCGCCCGCCGACACGCCCCACCAGCGCAGCTCCGACGGCGACACGTGCACCTTGGCCTGCTTCTCGACGGAGCCGTCGCGCCGGAACAGCGACGCGATGTTGTACAGCTTCTCACCCTCGAGGGTGAGGTGCGTCCCCCCGATGATGTTGACGTTGTACTTCATCGCCATCTTCGTGAAGAACTCGTTGTACCTGGGCGTGAACTCGTCGAGCCGGCGCGCGGTCAGCGACGACTCGCGCTGCTGCACCAGGACCTGGAGCTGGTTCGTGACCATCTCCGGGAACAGGAGGAAGTCCATCCGGTACTCGGACGCCGTGTCGATGAAGAACTCGCACTGCTGCGCGAACTCGTCGAAGGACGTGATCGGCCGCATCTGGTACTGCACGGCGGCCACGCGCACGGTGCGCGTCGCGGCCGGGGTGTTGTCGGGGTGGTGCTCGGGGTTGAGCCACTCCATGAACACCGCATAGCCGCCCGACTCGGCGTCCGACGGCAGGTAGTCCTTCAGCACGGCGCGGATCGCGAAGCCCTGCGAGAGCTGGCTCGTCAGCACCGGGTCGCGGTCCTTGAACTGCTTCTGGACGACGCGCCGCACGTACTCCTCGGCGGACATCTTCGTCTGCTGCTTCGCGTAGCCCGGGATGCGCCCGGCGATCAGGATCGCGCGCAGGTTGCGCTGGCGCGCGAGGTCCTTGCGCGCCTCGTAGATCCGGCGCGTCAGGTGGACGCCGCGGTGCGCGGGATCGACGGCGATGTCGATGCCGTACAGCGTGTCGCCCTCGGGGTCGTGGTTGCGGATGAACCCCTTGTCGCTGACCTCGTCGAACGTGTGGTACGCGCCGAAGTCCTCCTCGTCGACGATCAGCGCGCTCGACGTGGCGACCAGGACGCCGTCGATCTCGACACCGATCTGCCCCTCGGGGAACATCACGAGCTGGCTCTCCATCTGCTCGCGCGTCCACGGATCGATCGTGGGAAAACAGCGCCGCTGGATGCGCTGGACCGTCGGGATGTCGGTCTTGCGCAGCGGTCGGACGACCAGGCGCGCCCGGGAATCTGCCATCCCCGTGACTGTACCGCTACGGCGTCGTCGTGAACGTGACCTGCCGCGTCTGTTCGCCGGTGGCCGTGCCGCCCCGGCCGAAGTGGGTGTCGACGAGCCCCACGCGCGTGCGGTGCAGCTGGAGGACGACCGTGCACGAGTCGGGGACGTTCGCTCCCGCGCGCTTCACGATCGTGCCCGACGGAAGGCCGAGGGTGCCGGTGTCGCCCGAGATCGTCGCACCCGCGAGCTCGATGCAGTCGCCCGACAGGCTCCAGCGCATCGTGTCGTCGGGGCTGGACGGCGACCACGTCAGCGTCATCGCCTGCGCGCGCGACGAGCTCGCCGCCGGTGCCGCGATCTCGAACGGCGGCGGTAGCGTGATGATCGAGCTCGGCGCGCCCGGGTCGACGGTGCGCTGGAAGTCGACGATGAACTCGTCGTCGGCCTCGTCGGACTGGAACGACGTCGTGTGCGTGACGATGTTGAGGAGGATCGACTCCGTCATCACCTTGTCCTGACCCTCGAACGACGCGATCAGCCGGTCGTCGCCGGTGAGGTCGACGAAGTTGAGGTTGCTCGGATCGCCGAGGAGCAGCTGCGCGCTCACCGTCGTGGTGCCGTCGCCGTTGGCGTTCGCGCCGATCGAGGCGTAGATGCCCGACGTCAGGATGTCGCTGGATTCGGTGCGGGTGCAGGCGGCCGCGCTCAGGGCGGCCGCGACGAATGCGAGCTTCTGCATGGTTCCCTCCGGGGAAGCTAGGTAGAGCTCGAAGGTACCGCGCCGTGCGGCCGTGCGCCGTCGTCGCACGCGCGGCAATCGGAGGCACGCGTGGTGGCGCTCACGACCCGACAGGCGCGAATCGCGACATTCGCGTCACGCTTCGCGGTGGCGTCGCGTCTTGCCGCGGCGCGTCCACGGGGCCAGAGTTGGCGCGGAGGCAGCCATGGCGCAGACCGCGCAATCCCGCAGCATCGAGACCGTCGAGAACGAGGCGCAACGGGTGTTCAAGCTCCAGCGCGAGGCGTATGCGAAGCATCCGTATCCGACGTACGAGGAGCGGATCGCGAACCTGCGCAAGCTCGAGCGGCTGATCGTCGACCACGCCGCGGCGTTCGCGGAGGCGATCGCGCTCGACTTCGGGCACCGGGCGTTCGAGGAGACGATGGCCGCCGAGGTGTTCACCACCGTCGACGGCATCCGCGACGTGATGAAGCGGCTGCGCAAGTGGATGGCCCCGCAGCGGCGCGACGTGTCGATCGTGTTCGCGACCGGGAAGAACCGCGTCGTCCCGATGCCGAAGGGCGTCGTCGGCATCGTGTCGCCGTGGAACTACCCGCTGTTCCTGACGCTCAGCCCGCTGACGAGCGTGCTCGCCGCCGGCAACCGCGCGATGATCAAGATGGCGTCGGCGTCGCAGCACCTGTGCCGCCTGCTCGCGGAGAAGGTGCGCGAGGTGTTCCCCGAGGACACGCTCGCCGTGCTCCCGGGAGTGCGCGCCCAGGACTTCTCGTCGCTCCCGTACGATCACCTGATCTTCACCGGCTCCGCCGACGCGGGCCGCACGGTCATGCGCGCCGCCGCCGAGAACCTCACGCCCGTCACGCTCGAGCTCGGCGGCAAGTCGCCGACGATCCTGTGCGACGACTTCGACGTCGACGAGGCCGCGGCGCGCATCCTGTACGCGAAGTTCCTGAACGCGGGGCAGACCTGCCTCGCGCCCGACTACCTCCTCGTGCCCGAGGCCAAGCGCGACGCGTTCGTGGCCGCGGCGAAGCGGATCCTGCCGCAGCGCTACCCCGACACCGACTCGCCCCAGTACACGTCGGTGATCGACGACAAGTCGTACAACCGGCTGCGCGCGACGCTCGAGGATGCGCGCGCGAAGGGCGCCTCGGTCGTGCCGCTCGTGCCGTCGGCGGCGTTCAACGACACGCTCCGCAAGATCCCGCCGCACCTGTTGCTCGACGTGCGCGACGACATGGTCGTGATGCAGAACGAGATCTTCGGGCCGCTCCTCCCGGTGAAGACGTACCGCTCGCTCGACGAGGTGATCGCGTACGTGACCTCGAAGGACCGCCCGCTCGGCTTCTACGTGTTCACGAACGACCGCGCGACCGAGGACCGGCTGATCTACTCGACGATCTCCGGCGGCGTCACCGTCAACAACTGCATGCTGCACGTCGCGCAGCACGACCTGCCGTTCGGCGGCATCGGCGCGAGCGGCATGGGCCAGTACCACGGCCACGAGGGCTTCCTCGAGTTCTCGAAGCAGCGCCCCGTGTTCACGAGCCCGCGCCTCCCGATCCTCGACCTGTTCTATCCGCCCTACGGCAAGAAGCAGCGCACGATCCTGAGCATGCTCATCAAGCACAAGCCGTAGTCAGTTCAGGCCGAACGTCGCCTCGAGGTCGGCGAGGTAGAAGATGCGCTGGCGGCCGAACGAGGCGAACGCGTCGCGCGCGGCGACGGCCTCGCGGTACGCGACGTCGAGCTGGAGATCGATCGCGGCGACGTGGGCGGCGGCCCACGAGATGAACGCGGCGGCCATGCGGCGCGACTGCGCGACCCGCGGGTACGCGGCGCGCGCGGAGGCGACGTGCGTGCGCGCGGCCGCGACGTCCCCGAGGTCGAGCGCGGCGCGCGCGGCGTAGACGTGGACGTACAGCGCGCGGGCCGGCTCGGGGTCGGTGCCGAGCGCGGCGACGGCGTCGGCGCAGCTCTGCTCGGCGGCCTCGTGGAACCCGGTGCGGCGCTGTAGCTCGCACTGCACGCCGAGCGCGCTCGCGAGCTCGACGGCGTCGAGCTGCGTGAGCAGGCGGACGACGATGTCGCGCGCGAGGTCGAGCGCCTCTCCGTCGAGGCCGCGGCCCGCGCGATCGAGGAGCTTGTGGTAGAGCGTGCGCGTCACGTCGGGGTGCGCGAGGCCGAGCGCGCCGACGCGGATGTCGTACGCCTCCTGGAGCCGGCGGTCCGACGTCGCGAAGTCGCCGGCGTGGCGATCGAGCGCCGCGAGGTGGACGAGCGTGGTCGCGACGCTCCGGTGGCCGGGGCCGAGCTCGGCGCGCCGCAGCGCGAGGGCGCGGTCGAGCAGCGCGCGCGCCTCGCCGAACCGCTCGGCCTCGTCGAGGCTGAGCGCGAGGCTGTCGAGCGTCGTCGCGAGCGCCGGGTGGTTCGCGCCGAGGACCTGCTCGGCGAGCGCGAGCGCGGCGCGGCCCTCCGCGATCGCCTGATCGATCTTGCCGAGGCGGCGGTACGCGGTGGCGATCGCCGAGCGCTGCAGCGCGATCCGGTAGTGGCGCTCGCCGAGGGCGCGCTCGAGCAGCGCCCGCGCCTGCTGCTCGTGGTCGAGCGCATCGGCGTGGCGCTCGAGGCGCAAGAGCGCCGTCGCCGTGTTGTGCAGCAGCTGGCCCTGCATCTCGGCGTCGCCGCCGGCCTTCGCGAGCGCGGTCTCGGCGTGGCGGCTCCAGCGCATCGCCTCCGTCGGCTGGCTCATGCCGGAGGCCTCGACGCCGACGAGGCCGATCCACGCCTCGGCCTGCCGCCGCGGATCGTCGGCCTCGTCGCCGCGGCGCAGCGCCTCGAACAGCGTCTCGCGCGCGCGGCCCGGGTCGCCCTCGAGCGACTCGACGAGGCCCCGCTCGACGAGGGCGTGCGAGACGACCGACGTCCAGCCGGCGCGCTCGGCGCGCACCGCGAGCGCATCCGCGACCGTGCGCGCCTTCGCATACGCCGCGCCGCTGCGGAGCGCGTTCAGCATCGCGACGTCGTCCTGGATCGCGCGGATCTCGTCGGGGTTCGCGCCGGCCGGCGGCGCGCCGCGGCCGAGCGCCGTGAGGTTGTCGCAGTGGGCGATCGAGTGCATCCCGGTGGCCATCTCGATCGCGTGGCGCAGCGGTGCGCCGCCGGCGCCGATCACGGTCACGGTCGCGTCGAGCTCGCGCCGGCGCGCGTCGAGGCACGCGTTGCGCGCGCGCAGCGTCTCCTCGGTCTGATCGCCGACGACCTGCGTGGCGCGGCACGCGGCGACCTTGTGCTCGACCCACGCGGCCGCGTAGTCGTCGAACACGCGCTCGACGGCGCGCCAGCTGTCGCGGTTGCCCGGCTCGAGCATCCGCGCGACGTCGCGCTTGCGCGCCGGGCCCCACACGGCGGTGAGCTCGTCCTCGAAGCCGGTGCACGGCTCGATGCGCGCCGCGTTCTTCGCGGTGACGGCGATCAGCGACGCCGCGATCGCCGTGCCGCCGAGCGCGGCGACCCACGGCCACCTGCGGCGCGCCGGCGGTGCGGGCGGCGCCGGCGTGAGCGCCGCGAGCATCGCCGCCATCGACGCGTGCCGGTCGGCCGGCCTCACCTCGAGCGCGCGCAGCACGGCCGCGCGCAGCCACGCGGGGACGTCACCGTCGTCGACGTCCCGGATCTTGCCGGCGCACACGGCGTCCGACACCTCGAGCACGCTGCGGCCGGGGAACGGCCGCACGCCCCACAGCGCCTCGAACAGCGCGACGCCGAAGCTGAACTGATCCGTGTGCGGCCCGAGCTCCCCGCCGAGGAACTGCTCGGGCGCCATGTACGCGGGCGTGCCGACGAGCGAGGACGTGTCGTCGTCGCGGCGGCCGGCGAGCGCGACGCCGAAGTCGAGCAGGCGCACGCGGCCGTCCTTCCCGACGATGATGTTGTCGGGCTTGATGTCGCGGTGGACGATGCCGGCGGCGTGCGCCGCCTCGAGCCCGCGCCCGGCGGCGACGAACGCCTCCACGATCTCGCGCCACGTGCGCTCGCCCGTGCGCCACGCCGTCAGCGTGATGCCGGCGACGTACTCCATCGCGATGTAGACGTCCTCGCCGACGGTGCCGACGTCGTAGACCGCCACGACGTTCGGGTGCGCGAGCTTCGCGAGGGCCTGCGCCTCCGCGACCAGGCGGGTGCGCGCCGACGCCACGACCTCCGGCGCGGGTGCCCGGCCGGCGAACGTCCGGATCACCTTCAGCGCGATCCGGCGATCGAGCTCCGGGTCGAACGCCGCGTACACCTCGCCCATGCCGCCGGCGCCGAGCCGCGACAGCACGACGTAGCGCCCGAGCGTGTCGCCGGGGTCGAGCGCCTCGCCCTGCGCCGGCCCGCGGATGACCGGGCGCGTGGTGCCGGACGCGCTGTCCGAGCCCGGCGCGACGGTCGCGGCGAGCGACTCCGGGCTCGCCGAGCTCACCGGGCTCACCTTCGCGGGCATCGCCGGCAGCGTGTCGAGCGTGGCGTGCGACGGCGGCAGGGCGGCGGTCGCCTCGAGGCCGCTCACCGCCGGATCGCGCTCGTCACCCACCGGCCGAGCATGACCGAAACCGTCGGCCGATCCTACTGACCGCCCGCGAAGTGACTCCTGTTGTCACCGTGACAAGCTCGGACACATGCGACACGCGTCCCTCGTGCTGGTCCTCGCGGCGTGCGGTTCGGCGGAGCCTCCGCGGCCTGCGGCGTCACCGTCACCATCACCGTCACCGTCGCCGTCACCGTCGCCGTCACCCGAGGCGATCGACGCGGCCGCGCTGATCCGCGCGGTCGCGCCGGGCTACCAGGCGTGGGGGCGCGTCGACGAGGATCCGGGCTTCGCGTCGACCGATTGCAAGGCCCCGTTGCCCAGCCGCGTGCGCAGGTCCGACGCGCCCGAGTCGGCGCACCACGGGAAGCTCTACTACCTGTGGGCGAGCGATCGCGCGACGTACCTGTCGGCGGACGCCGCGGTGAAGCCCGGCTTCGCGGTCGTGAAGGAGTCGTTCGCCGCCGTCGCCGGCGGCGAGCACGGCGTCGGCCTCGACCACCGCATCAAGACCGTCAAGCACGAGGGCGTGGTCTACGGCCCCGGCGATCCGACGGGGCTGTTCGTGATGGTGAAGACCGATGCGCGCGACGGCACCGACGCCGGCTGGATCTACGGCACGATCGTCGGCGGCACCGTCACGAGCGCCGGCCGCGTCGAGACGTGCATGCGCTGCCACGAGGCGGGCGCGACGCACGAGCGGCTGTACGGTCTGCAGCAGTAGCCGTCGAAAACGCCGTCGAAAACGCCGCCGAAAACGCCGCCGAAAACGCCGCCGAAAACGCCGGCCGGCGGCCGGAGCCGCCCACCGTGTCTCCCCCCCGGGAGCAGATCCGAAGGTCAGAGCACCGAGATCGTCGGCAGGAGCTTCTGCAGCGCGACCATCGCCGCGTCGGCCGCCGCCTTCGTCGGGTACGCCTGCGAGGTGCCGACGACCTGGTTGTTGCGCGCCCGCACGGTGAAGTAGAAGCCGCCCGAGATCTCGTTCAGCGAGTAGCTCGCCGCGTTCTGCCCCTCGGTCTGCACGACGTACGCGCCGTTGAACGCCGCGGCCTCGGTCTCGTACGACTCCGACGACAGGACGGTCTGGCCGCTCTGCGCGAAGAAGGTGAAGCGGAACTTGCCGGTCTCGTTCGCGAGCACCTCGACGCGCGCGCCCGTCGAGCCGGCCTCGCGGCGGTCGAGGTACGACGTCGTCGCCCGCACGCACGAGGTGATGGCGCGCGTCGCGCTCGACTTCGTCGCATGGACCTCGGAGGTCGAGATGACCTTGTGGTTCGCGGCGACGAGGTGGAGCACGAAGCCGCTCGCGGCGGGGACGATCCGGTACTGCGCGGCGTCGACGCCGTTCGTCTGCACCGAGAGGATGCCGTTGATCGCGCCGGTGCGCGACGTGTACGCGTCGGACTGGAGCAGCACCGCACCGTTGCCCGACTTCAGGTGGAACTGCCACCCGCCGTCGGCGGCCTGGAACAGCGCGAACTTGCCCGCGGTCGCCGCCTCGTCCTCGGTCGACGCGTACTCGTCGTCGGCCGCGCCCGTGGCGCAGGCGGACAGGACGGTGCTCGAGAGCACGACGGCGGCGACGAGGGAGACCAGGCTACGCATGATGGCTCCCCGCATTACAAGGGGTGGGCCATCGTGCGATACGCAGCAACATGCTGAGATCTTTGGATCTCAGCCCTCGCTCGAGTTGCGCTCAAACCACTCGAGTTGCACGAATGCAACTCGAGTTGCGTTAGTCGTAGCGGAGGCCGTCGACCGGTCGGAGCGACGAGGCCGAGCCCGACGGGACGAGCGTGGCGATCACGCTGACGAGCATCGTGCCGACGATGACGAACACGACCTCGATCCAGCGCACCTCGATCGGCAGGCGATCGATCAGATAGACCTTCGGATCGAGCGCGTAGCCGTACGAGCTCATCACGGCGCACGTCGACAGGCCGACGATGAGGCCGATCAGCGTGCCGAGCCCGCCGATCGTCGCGCCGACGACCTGGAACACCGTCGCGACGCTCGTCGAGGTCGAGCCCATCGACTTCAGGATCGCGATCTCGCGCGTCTTGTCGGTCACCATCATCGTCAGCGCCGACACCATGTTCACCGCCGCGACGAGCATGATGAGCGCGAGGATGAACACGAGCGCGAGCTTCTGGAGGTTGAGCGCCGTGAACAGGTTGTGGTTGAGGTCGTACCAGTCCTGCACCTGGTAGGGCGGCCCGCCGAGCGCGCGGCCGAGCTTCTCGGCGATCGCCGGCGCGCGGTCGACGTCCTTGACCTTGAGCTCGACGCCCATCACCTGGTCGCCGCGCCCGACGAGGTCCTGCGTGTCCTGCAGCGACGTGTACATGAGGCGGCGGTCGTACTCGTCGAAGCCGCTGTAGAAGATCGCGGTCACGCGGAACTTGCGCGTGCGCGGCGCGCTCGACTTCGCGCGCCAGGTGTCGAAGTCGATGTTCGACAGCGGCACGACGACGGTGACGTCGTTGCCGACCTGCGCCTTGAGCTTGTGCGCGAGCTCGCGGCCCATGATGATCGGCGGCACCTGCCCGGGCTTGCTCTCGGCGAGCGAGTGCACGGCGTTGACGCACTTGCCGGTCTCGTCGCGGTACTGCGGCTCGCACAGGATGATGTGCTGGTCGAGGTCGAGGACGCCGCCGACGAGCTTCGGATCGACGCCCTTGATCGCGACGCCCGACAGCTGGCCCTTGCCGCGCGTCACGAGCATCTCGGCGAAGATGAACGGCTGCACCGACAGCACGTCGGGATCGATCGACTGCGCCGTCTTCATCACGTCGCGGTACTCGCCGAACGTGTTCTGACTCTTCAGCACGATGACGTGGGCGTTGACGCCCAGCACCTTGTCGCGGAACTGCTTCTGGAAGCCGGTGGTGACGGCGAGCACGACGGTGAGCGCTGCCACACCGAAGGCGACGCCGAGCACCGAGACGCTCGTGAACACGGTGAACACGGACATCAGTGCGAACACGGCCGTCAGCACGAGGCCCGCGACGAACATGAGCACGCCGACGGAGTTGCCGGGCGCGGCGAGCAGGATGCCGAGGCCGACGACCGAGATCGCGATCGACACCAGCGCGAGGAGGACCATCACGCGGTCGGCCTTGCCGCTGTACAGATAGCGCCAGCCGATCTTCACTTCGTAGCGCACGTGTTCCTTGCTTACTTTGCTGCGGGTGCGCGCGACGCGCCACCTCACCGGGTGTGAACCGGAGCCCGCGCGCGCTTTATGCCATGCCTGCTCGACAGCGTCGGGAGCTGACGGCCTTAAACATACAAACCGTCTTGACTGACTGTTTTTGGGGCGGTACACCCCGACCGATGCCCGACGCCGCGCGCGCTCCGCGGACCCAGCAACAGCGTCGCGACGAGACGCGCCGGGCCCTGCTGGATGCCGCCGTCGAGTCCCTGATCGAGGTCGGGTTCACACGCACGACGACGCTCGAGGTGCAGCGGCGCGCCGACGTCTCGCGCGGTGCCCTGCTCCACCACTTCCCGTCGAAGGCGGAGCTGCTGGTCGCGGCCGTCGACCACCTCGCCGAGATGCGGGCGCGCGAGCTGAGGATCCTCGCGCAGGCGCTCCCCGACCAGAAGGACAAGGCGCGGCGCACCGACGCGGTGCTCGACCTTTTGTGGCAGTGCTTCTCCGGCACGTTCTTCCAGGTCGCGATGGAGCTGCGCACGGCCGCGCGCACCGACCACGAGCTGCGCCCCGTGCTCACCACCGCCGAGAAGGCGCTGCGCGAGCGCATCATCGCGCAGGCGCGCACGTTGTTCGGCAAGGACGTCGCCGAGCACGCGGGTCTCGAGCGCGCGCTCGACCTGACGCTGCAACTGATGATCGGTGCGGCGATGACCGCGGTGCTGCACACCGAGGATCGCCGCCTGGATGACCTGATCGACGACTGGAAGCTGCTGTTCCCCACGGTGCTCGCGAACGCGGGTGCGAAGAAGAAGACGAGGGCAAAATGACCAAGGATCTCCGTTTCGATGGAAGGGTTGCGATCGTCACCGGCGCCGGCGGTGGCCTCGGTCGCTCGCACGCACTGCTGCTCGCCTCGCGCGGCGCGAAGGTCGTCGTCAACGACCTCGGCGGCAGCTTCACCGGCGACGGCAAGTCCTCGTCGGCCGCCGACGCGGTCGTCGCCGAGATCAAGGAGAAGGGCGGCGAGGCCGTCGCGAACTACGACTCCGTCGAGGACGGCGACAAGATCGTCAAGACGGCGATCGACGCGTTCGGCAAGATCGACATCATCGTCAACAACGCCGGCATCCTGCGCGACGTCTCGTTCCAGAAGATGTCCCAGGCCGACTGGGACCTCGTCTACAAGGTCCACGTCCTCGGCTCGTTCCGCGTCACGCACGCGGCGTGGAACTACATGCGCGATGCGGGCTACGGCCGCATCATCAACACGGCGTCGGCGGCCGGCATCTACGGCAACTTCGGGCAGGCCAACTACTCGATGGCCAAGCTCGGCCTGCACGGCTTCACGCAGACGCTCGCGCTCGAGGGCAAGAAGCGCAACATCCTCGTCAACACGATCGCGCCGATCGCCGGCTCGCGCATGACGGAGACGGTGCTGCCGAAGGAGCTGCTCGACTCCCTGAAGCCCGAGCTCGTGTCGCCGCTCGTCGCGCGCCTCGTGCACGAGTCGTGCGAGGACAGCGGCGGCCTGTACGAGGTCGGCGGCGGCTTCTACGCGAAGCTGCGCTGGGAGCGCTCGACGGGCAAGACGTTCCGCCTCGGCCGCGCGGTGTCGCCCGAGGACGTCGACGGCGCGTGGAAGGCGATCACGCAGTTCGACAAGACGACGCACCCGGATGCGGTCGCGATCTCGATGCAGCCGATCATGGAGAACGTCGAGGCCGGCCCGACGAAGGGCGGCAACCAGTTCATCGACGTCGACACGGCGCTCGGCTACAAGTACCCCGAGTTCGCGTCGAGCTACGACGAGCGCGACGTGTCGCTGTACGCGCTCGGCGTCGGCGCGGCGCACGATCCCCTCGACGAGAACGACCTGCGCCTCGTCTACGAGATGTCGGGCAAGGGCATGAAGGTCCTGCCGAGCTTCGGCGTGATCCCGGCGATCAACATGGTGTTCACGCAGGCCAAGAACGGCGTGACCGCGCCGGGCCTGACGTTCGGCCTCGATCGCGTGCTCCACGGCGAGCAGTACACGGAGCTCAAGCGCCCGCTGCCGACGAAGGGCAAGCTGACGACGAAGGCGACCGTCCAGAGCATCTACGACAAGGGCAAGGGCGCCGTCGTCAACACCGAGTTCGTCACGTACGACGAGCACGGCGACGAGATCATCCGCAACGTCCTCGGCACGTTCGTGCGCGGGGCCGGCGGCTGGGGCGGCGAGCGCGGCCCGTCGGCCGACGTCAACGTCGCGCCCGACCGCGCGCCGGACCAGGTGATCGAGGAGAAGACGTCGGAGAACCAGGCGCTCCTGTACCGCCTGTCGGGCGACTGGAACCCGCTGCACGCCGACCCGGGCTTCGCGAAGGCGTTCGGCTTTGCCAAGCCGATCCTCCACGGCCTGTGCTCGTTCGGCTTCGCGACGCGCCACGTGGTGAAGGCGTGGGCGCCCGAGGGCAACCCCGACTTCGTGAAGTCGATCAAGGTGCGGTTCGCGTCGACGGTGATCCCCGGCGAGACGCTGCGCACCGAGATGTGGAAGGAGGGTGACAAGATCATCTTCCGCACGCTCGTGAAGGAGCGCAACGAGGTGTGCATCTCCAACGCGGCGATCGAGCTGTGGAAGGAGCTGCCCAAGCCGAAGGACCGCTCGAAGCCCGCGGCCGCGGCTGCCTCGGGTGGCGGCGCGCCGGTGCCGAACAGCGGCGACATCTTCCGCGCGATCGGCACGTTCGTCGGCGGGAACCCCGCGACCGCCGAGAAGGTGAAGACGAACTTCCTGTTCAAGCTGTCGGCGCCCGAGAGCGCGTGGACGATCGACCTCACGACGCCGCCGGGCACGGTGAGCGAGGGTGTCGCCGGCAAGGCGGCGTGCACGCTCGAGATGACCGACGCCGACTTCATGGCGATGGCGACCGGCCAGGCCGACGCGATGAAGCTGTTCTCGACGGGCAAGCTCAAGATCTCCGGCGACGTGATGGCGTCGCAGAAGCTCGGCTTCCTGAAGAAGCTGACGCCGGAGATGGTGCTCGCGGAGACCAAGAAGCGCGGCGGCGCTCCCGCGGCCGCGGCCGCTGCTCCGGGTGTCCCCGCCGACTACGTCCCGACCGTGGACGATGTCTTCGCGGTGATCGAGGAGTACCTGAAGCAGAACCCCGAGCTCGCCGGCAAGGTCGGCGTGACGTACCTGTGGAAGATCGGCGCGCACCGCTACGTGCTCGACCTGAAGAACGGCACCGGCTCGGTGAAGCCCGGCGACGGCGCCGGCGAGTGCACGCTCGAGCTGTCCGAGGAGGACTTCCTCGCGCTCACGCAGGGCAAGGCCGACGCGATGAAGCTGTTCACGAGCGGCAAGCTCAAGATCTCCGGCAACGTCATGGCCTCGCAGAAGCTGCAGTTCCTCAGCAAGCTCGATCCGACCAAGGCGGTCGAGGTCGTCGCGAAGCGCCGTGGTGCCGGTGGTGCCGGTGGTGCGGCGGCGGCCCCCGCGGCGGCTCCCGCGGCGTCGGCCGAGTCACCGGCCCCGAAGATCTTCGCGGCGCTCGCGAAGCGCATCGCGGAGAACCCGAACCTGAAGGGCGAGGTCCGCGCGACGCTCGCGGTCGACATCGACGGTCAGAAGCAGACGTTCGAGCTCGGCGGCGCCGATGCGAAGAAGGTCGATGCGACGCTGACGATCACGGGCGCCGACTTCGCGGACCTCGCGAGCGGCAAGACCAGCGCGAAGGCGCTCTACCAGTTCGGCAAGCTCAAGGTCGACGGAGATGTCTCCGTCGCGCACCGCCTCGGGTTCCTCAAGGGCCTCATCTGATCCACCAGAAGGAGAACGTTCACATGCCACGCAAAGTCAACGTCATCGGCGTCGGGATGGTTCCCTTCGCCAAGCCCGGCAAGAGCGAGGAGTATCACGTGATGGCGCGCAAGGCCGGAGAGGCCGCGCTCGCCGACGCGAAGATCCCGTTCACCGACGTGCAGCAGGCCTACGCCGGCTACGTGTACGGCGACTCGACGTGCGGTCAGCGCGCGATCTACCAGCTCGGCGAGACCGGCATCCCGGTGTTCAACGTCAACAACAACTGCTCGACGGGCAGCTCGGCGCTGATGCTCGGCACGCAGGCCGTCGCCGGCGGCATGGCCGAGTGCGTGATCGTCGTCGGCTTCGAGCAGATGGAGGCCGGCGCGCTGCAGGCCAAGTGGACCGATCGCGCGAACCCGCTCGACCGCTTCGTCAACGTGATGAACGAGGAGCAGGGCTTCAACTCCGCGCCGCCCGCCGCGCAGATGTTCGGCGGCGCCGGCCGCGAGTACCGCTGGAAGCACGGCACGAAGAAGGAGACGTTCGCGAAGATCAGCGAGAAGGCGCGCAAGCACGCGTCGAAGAACCCGTACGCGCTGTTCAAGGAGGTCCTCTCCGTCGAGGAGATCCTCGCGTCGCCCGAGGTGTTCGACCCGCTGACGCGCTACCAGTGCTGTCCGCCGACGTGCGGCGCCGCGGCGGCCGTGCTGTGCAGCGACGACTTCGCGAAGAAGAAGGGCATCAGCCAGCCCGTGTACATCGCGGCGCAGGCGATGACGACCGACTATCCATCGACCTTCGAGGAGCACTCGATGATCAAGATGGTCGGCTACGACATGGCGAAGGCGTGCGCGAAGAAGGTGTACGAGCAGGCCGGCATCGGGCCCGAGTCGATCCAGGTCGTCGAGCTGCACGACTGCTTCACGGCGAACGAGCTCCTCACGTACGAGGCGCTCGGCCTGTGCAAGGAGGGAGAGGCCGAGAAGTTCATCTGGGACGGCGACAACACGTACGGCGGCAAGTTCGTGACGAACCCGTCGGGCGGCCTGTTGTCGAAGGGCCACCCGCTCGGCGCGACCGGCCTCGCGCAGTGCACCGAGCTCGTCTGGCACCTGCGCGGCACCGCCGAGCAGCGCCAGGTCGAGGGTGCGAAGGTCGCGCTCCAGCACAACCTGGGGCTCGGCGGCGCCTGCGTCGTGACGATGTACCGCCGCGACTGACCCGCGCCGCGACGACCTCAGCGCCGCCGCGACCACGTCCGGTTCGTGAAGCGGCGCTGATCGCCGGCGCTAGGGAAACTCGGTGCGCGGTGGGCCGCAGCCGGGCTCGCCGCCGAGGAGGACGCGCTCGAAGCCGGCGCGGCGTGCGGCGCCGATGACCTCGACGAGGTCCTTCGCGCGGGCGTCGGGGTCGACCGTGACGAGCAGCGTCGGCGAGCACTGGAGCGTGCGGCACTTCGCGGCCATCTTCTGCGCGATGCCGCCGATGCCGCGCCCGTCGCTGACCTTCACGGCGGGTGTGGCCCGGTGGACGCAGCCGATCACCTCCTTGCCGCTCACGCGCAGCGTCGCCTGGATCGCGTCGTCGCCTCCGTCGACGGCCTGCGCGGCGGTGGTGTTGCCGACGGCGAGGAACAGCGGCGGTCGCGTGCCGTCGCGCAGCGCGAACACCGTGGCCTCGCCTTCGTTGGTCCACGCGAGCGCCACGTCGAGCATCCTGCCGGGGGTGTCGGGCTCGGCGACGATGAGGTACGTCTTGCCGTCCTGCAGCGCGTCGGGTGGGGTCGTCGCCGCCGCGTCGACGGTCACGTCCTCGTAGGTCAGCTTGTCCTTCGTCGCGGCGACGATGCCGTAGCCGGCGGTGGACGTGACGCGCCAGGGCTGCGCGTCGCCGCGCGCGATGTCGCACGCGATCTCGACGTTCTCCGTCGTCGGCGTGACGACGCGGAGCTTGATCAGCACCTTCGCCATGCAGTCCTCGCTCGGCTTGTCGCCGAGGCCGCCGAGGCGCAGCGCGGACACGTCGCCGGCGGGATCGATCGACAGCATCGCGCGCAGCGAGCCGCTCGGCGTGAACGCCGGGAAGCACTTGTCGAGGTCGGGCAGCGCCTGCCGCACGACGTTCTCCGTCGCCTGCGCGGCGACCGGCGCCGACGCGGGGATCTCGGTGACCGACGTGAACGGCGTCCACGCGGCGCGCTCGACCGGCTCGTCGTCACCGCGCGCGCCGTCGAGCGGCGTCGGGGCGCCGACCGCGTCGAACACGAGCGGCAGGTTCACCGTCGAGGCGGTGGAGCTGGTCGCGGGGAACTTCGTCGCGGTGAGCACAACCGCGATGCAGCTCGACAGCCGCGGGCTCAGCACCGCGCTCGAGGCGTTCGCGCTCGCGACCTTGCCGTCGGCGTGGATCACGAGCTTCCACGCGACGGCGGCGCTGCGCGGGCCGGACTTCGCGACGAGGTCCGCGTGGTAGCACTGCGTCAGGGCCGGCAGCTTCGTGCGCACGACGGTGCTCACCTGCTCGGCGGTGATGCCGCCGCCGTCGACGCCGACGAGGCCGAGCATCACCCTCGCCTCGGCGATCGACGGTTCGGCCGTGAGGATCGAGATCGGACGCCCGAGGCCGCCGCCGCCGCCGCCCCAGTTGCTGCTCCGCAGCCGCGTCGCCGTGGGCGTGGCGTGCGGCCCGACCGCCGGCGCGCACCGCACGACCCGCAGCGCCGGGCGCTCCTTCGGGGTCGTCGAGCCACCGTTGCCGCTGCACGCGGCGACCAGCAAGAGCACGCACGCCGAACGCATCGCCCGAATCATGCCACGACAGGTCCGCCGCGCTCGATCAGCTCGATCCGGTTCCCGAACGGATCCGTCGTGTGCCCGCGCCGGATCCCCGGCAGGTCGGTCGCCT
Source organism: Deltaproteobacteria bacterium (assembly GCA_019637375.1). Classification (GTDB taxonomy): domain Bacteria; phylum Myxococcota_A; class Polyangia; order Haliangiales; family Haliangiaceae; genus JABFXX01. The sequence continues at coordinate 289,958 of JAHBVW010000004.1, forward strand.
CCGTCCACGCGCACCCCGCGGCCGCGAGCCGCGCGAGGTAGGCATCGAGCCCGGCGACGACGAGCGCCGGGTGCGCCTTCACCGACGGGCGCATCTCGGACTCGAGGCCGAGGTGGATCTGCACCGGCCCGGCCTGGAACCACATGCCGCCGCGCCCGCGCATCGCCGCCGGCTTCTCGACCTCGACGAGCCCGAGCGTCGCGCCGTAGAACGCGCGGGCGCGCTCCTCGCCGCCGGGAGGGATCGCGAGCTGGACGTGGTCGATGCCGAGGACGGTCATGGGCGTTCGATGCCGCGAGGTCAGCGACCTCTCCACACCGGCTTGCGCTTCTGCAGGAAGGCCGAGATGCCCTCGGCGGCGTCCTCGAGCGCGAGCACGCGGCCGAGCTCGGCCTGCAGGTAGCGCAGCTGCGGCTCGAGCTCCATGTCCTGCGAGCGGTAGAACGCGCGCAGCCCCAGGCCGATCGCGGCGGGGCTGCGCTCGGCGAGCTCGCCGGCGAGCGCAGCGGTCGCCGCCTCGAGGTCGGCCCCGCCGACGACGCGCGTGACGAGCCCGCACGCGAGCGCCTCCGCGGCGTCGAGCTTGCGCCCGGTCAGCATCATCTCGAGCGTCTTCTTGCGGCCGATGCTGCGCGTGATCTCCGCGGTGATCATCATCGGCCACAGGCCGACCGCGATCTCCGTCGTACCGAACGTCGCGGTGTCGGCGGCGACGACGAGGTCGCACGCGACCATGAGCCCGAGGCCGCCGGCGAGCGCCGGGCCGTTCACCATCGCGATGATCGGCTTGCCGAGCTCGTGCATCGCGATGAGCAGCTCGGGCAAGCTCGCCGTCGCGACGCCGCCGGCGGGCGGTGCCGCCATCGCCGACAGGTCCCCGCCCGCGGAGAACACGGTCCCCGCACCGGTGAGCACGACCACGCGCGCCGCCGCATCCTCCTTCACCCGCTGCAGCGCGTGCACCAGCTCCCCGCACGTGACCGGCCCGATCGGGTTGCGCTTGTCGGGGCGGTTCAGCGTGAGCCGGACGACGGGCCGGGCGTCGTCGACGAGGATCGTCGTGTACATGGTCGGGGTGTAGCAGAAAACGCAGCCGCGACGCGAGCTTGCCGCCGCGTGCGCGGCCGCGTTCGGCGTGCACGCGGCGCGCGGCGGGTTTGACACCCGGCGCGCGCGGGGCCTACGCTTCCCTCGATGTCACGGGGCGCACTCGTCGTAGCACTGCTCGTCGCCGCACCCGGCATCGCCGCCGCCGACGCGAACGACCTCGTGCTCAGCCGCCTCGCGCAGCCGGTCGACCTCGGCACCGGCGGCACGATCTTCGTCCCGCAGAACGCCGATTTCCGCTCGCTCGCGTCGCAGCTCGGCGTCGTGCTCGCGCCGCACATGCTGACGCCCGCCGACACGCTCGGCTTCAGCGGCTTCCAGCTCACCGTCGACTTCTCGTCGACGCAGATCGATTCGACGGCGCCGTACTGGCGCGCGCTGCAGAGCAGCCCCGATCCGCGCGGCACCGGCGGCATGGCCCACGGCGCGGGCACGCAGGAGACCGTCGGGTTCTTCGTGCGCAAGGGCATGTGGTTCCCGGTGCCGGCGATCGAGGTCGGCGCCGGCGCCGTGCACCTCGTCAACTCGCGCGTGTGGACCGGCCAGTTCTACACGAAGCTCGCGCTCCACGAGGGCTACCACCAGTTCCCGCTCCCGAGCCTCGCGGTGCGCGGCGGCGTGTCGCGCATGATGAACCAGAACCAGCTCGACCTCACCGTCGCCTCGCTCGACGCGACGGTGTCGAAGCACTTCGGCATCGGCGGCACGTGGCGCTTCGATCCCTACGTCGGCTTCAACCTGCTGATGATCGTGCCGCGCTCCGAGGTCATCGATCCGACGCCGAACGTCGATCCGCTCGTGATGGGCAACGAGATGGACGCGACGAACAGCTTCGTGTTCAAGGACCAGAACAACATCTACCGGAACCGCTTCCTCGTCGGGATGAAGTTCCAGTACTACATCGTGCAGCTCACCGTCGAGGCGACGTTCGCCACCGCCGGCACCTCGATCGACGACCGCCCGGGCGTCACCGACACGTGCGCGCCGATGTCGATGACGACCAACTGCGACGCGAAGGACGCCGCCGCCGGGCAGCGCACCTTCTCGTTCTCGCTCGGGCTCGACTTCTGATCCGCTTCTCCTAGTCGTCGAACCACAGCGTGAGCTGCACGCGCCCCGGCGCGCTCTTCGGGAGCTGGAGGCTCGGGAAGTTCGTGCCGAGGCACCTCACGAGCTCGGCGTCGTCGGTGTCCTCGTAGCTGTTCGGGACGAGCGAGCCGTCGGCCTTCACGTCGACGTCGAGGCCGACGTGATCGATCCGCAGCCCGCCGCGGCGCGCGGACTCGACGCACGCGCGAAACCGGGGCGCGATGCGCTCGAGCGTGCGGGTAACGGCCTCCGCGTCGACGGTCCCCGACCGGACGGCGACCGGCCCCACGCCGACGCCGGTGCCGTCCTTGCCCGCGACGCGCTCCGGCGCGGGCGGGCGCGCGGCGTCGCACTCCGCGATCGCGCGCGACAGGAACCGCGCGTACGACGCCTCCTCCGGGGCCTCGCGCATGTACCGCGCGAGCGACCGCTTCGCGGCGTCGCACTCGCCGAGCGCGGCCTGCAGGTTGCCGAGGCGCAGCAGGTAGCCCGCCTTCTGCGCCGGGTGCTCGACGAGCATGCGCAGCCGCTCGAACGTCTGCTCGGCGTTGTCGAGGTTGCCGTCGCGCTCGTAGTTCTTCGCGAGCGCCTCGAGCTCGTCGGGCGAGT
>JAHBVW010000040.1 GCA_019637375.1 Deltaproteobacteria bacterium
GCCGCCGCGCGCGCGCTGCTCGCCCGCGCCGCGACCGCCGCCGACGAGAAGGACGTCCACGCCGACCTGATCGAGCTCGGCGGCAAGATCGCGATGCCGCCGCCCGTCGACGGCAAGACGATCGCCGTGCTGTTGCCGCTCAGCGGCAAGTACGCGCTGATCGGCGCCGAGCTCAAGGCGGCCGTGCAGCTCGCGCCCGCCGAGGGCACGGCGTGGCTGTTCCTCGACACCAAGGGTGATCCCGACGGTGCCGTCGCCGCGGTCGAGGCCGCGGCCGCGAAGGGCGTCGCCGGCATCCTCGGCCCCGTCGGCGAGCGCGAGTCGGTCGCCGCGGCGCGCGCCGCCGTGCAGCGCGGCATCCCGATCGGCCTCCTGTCCCCCGCCGACGGCGCCGATCCGGGCGCGGGCGTGTTTCGCCTGGTCGAGTCGCCCGCCGACGAGGGCCGCGCCGTCGCGCGCCTGGCCGCGAGCGACAGCTTCCCGACGGTCGCCGTGTTCGCGCCGCGCGACGACGTCGGCGCCGAGGCCGCCGCCGCGTTCGTCGCGGAGGCCAGGCGCCTGGGCCTGGGCGTCACCGCCGAGGGCTCGTACGACCCGACGGGCGGCAACCTCGAGCCCGACGTGAAGCAGTTCCTCGAGCTCGTGCCCGCGCGCAACGCGCGCCTCGCCGCGCACCTGCGCCGCACCGGCAAGAAGGGCTGGGCGACGTTCTCGCCGGATGTGCCGTACTCCTTGCTCTACATCCCGGACCGGCACGACCGGGCCGCGCTCGTCGCGGCGTTCCTGCCGTACTTCAACGTCGAGCTGCGCACGAACGACTTCCCCGACGTCGCGATGCTGCAGCGCAAGCACGGCGGGCACACGCCGCAGGTCGTGCAGCTCGTCGGCGGCGCCGGCTGGCACCACCCGACGCTGCCGCTGCGCGGCGGCGCGGCGGTGCAGGGCGCGCTGATCGTCGACGCGTTCGCGGGCGAGCTCGGCGGCGACGCCGGCGCCGCGTTCGCACAGGAGTTCACGAAGCGCACGAAGCGCTCGGCGAGCGCGGCGGCCGCGCAGGTGCACGACGCCGCGGCGCTGATCGCGCGGGCGCGCCGGCAGGCCGCGGCCTCCGCCGACGTGCGGCGCGCGCTGACCACGTCGATCGCGCACGGCGGCCTCGACGAGGCCGTCGCCGCGTGCGGTGCGGCCACCGTCGGCCCCGACGGCGAGATCGCGCGCGCCGCGGCGGTGCTCGAGGTCCAGGGCGACGCGCTCGTCCTCGCGCCCTGAGCGGACCTCGGCGGCTCGCTCCGCGCATGCCGGCCGGCTATGCTCGCGCGGATGACCCGCCGCGACGCCGTCACGCACCTCGCGCTGTTCGCGACGTGCTGCGCGACGACGTTCTGGTACGGCGTCCTCAACGCGCCGCTGCTCCAGGAGCCGCTCGTGCACTGGGTGCAGGCCGCCGACTGGTCGTACGGCGCGTACTTCGCGGGGACGCTGATGGGCATCCTCGTGTGCCACGAGGCCGGCCACTACATCCTCGGGCGCCACCATGGCGTCGAGGTGTCGCTGCCGTACTTCATCCCGCTGCCGCCGCAGGTCTCGCTCGGCACGCTCGGCGCGGTGATCAAGATGGACAGGCCCATCTCGGACCGCAACGCGCTGTTCGACGTCGGCGCGAGCGGTCCGCTCGCCGGGCTCGCCGTCGCGATCCCGCTGCTCGTCGTCGGGCTCACGATGTCGACCGTCGGGCCGCAGGACCCCGACGGCGTGATCGAGGGCAACTCGATCCTGTACGCGCTCCTCAAGTACGCCGTGTTCGGCGAGTGGCTGCCGGGGAACGGCCGCGACGTGCAGCTCCACCCGATGGCGTTCGCCGGCTGGGTCGGCCTGCTGATCACGATGATCAACCTCTTGCCCATCGGCCAGCTCGACGGCGGCCACGTCGCGCGCGCGGTCATGGGCGACGCGCACGAGCGGCTGTCGCGCCGCCTCCACGTGATCCTGCCGCTCATCGGCGCGGCGCTCGGCGGGACGATGTTCGCGGTCGCGCTCGCCGCGGATCGCGACGTGGGTGCCGCGTTGCGCTATGCGTCCTACGGCGCCGTGCCGTGGACGATGTGGGCGCTCCTGCTCGCATGGATGCGGCGGCAGGCGGGCGAGTACCACCCACCCGTCGGCGACGTCCCGCTCGACGCGCGCCGGCGCCGCGCCGCGGCCTTCGTGTTCGTCGTGTTCTTGCTGATCGCGACTCCGGTGCCGTTCCGCCCCGTCCTGTGACAACATCGACCGCGTGACCGCAGCTCCCGAGCCGCCGCCGCCCGCGGGCGAGGCGGCGCCGTGCCCGAAGTGCGGCGCGCCGCGCGCTCCGGTCGCCTGCCCGCGGTGCGGCCTCGCCGCCGCGAACATGGCGGCGTGGTCGGCGCAGCGGAGCGCCGCCGAGGACGTGCCCGAGGTGCTCGAGGCGGCGTGGCAGCGTGTGCTCGAGGCCTGGACCGACGGCGCGCGCCACGACGAGGTCATGCGCCTGGTGACGCAGCACGATGCGTACGCGTGGGCCGCGGCGCAGTACCGCGCGCGCCCGCCCGACGAGATCCGCGACCGCCAGCTCGCGCGCGTGCGCAAGCAGACCGAGGCGTCGATGTTCGTCTCCGTCGTCGCGAACCGGAAGGACAAGACGCCGACGCCGTACCGCGCGCACCTGCTCGTGCTGATCCTGTTCGTCGTCGCCGCGATCGCGGCGCTGATGTTCACGTCGATCATGCCGAAGGATGGCGACGCGCCCCAGGCGACCCCCGCGGCGCCCGGCGCGAGGTAAGGTAGGGGTTCGTGGCCCAGGTGGACTTCGCAGAGCGCCAGCTGACGCTCAAGCTCGTCTATTACGGCCCACCGCTGTCGGGGAAGACGAGCAACCTGCGCGCGCTGCACGGTGCCGTCGACAAGCTCAACCGCGGGCGCCTGATGACGCTCGACACGCGCGACGACCGCACGCTGTTCTTCGACCTGCTGCCGATCTTCTTCCGCGCGAGCGGGTTCTCGTTCCGGATCAAGGTCTACACCGTGCCCGGCCAGCCGGTGCACGAGGCGACGCGCAAGGTGGTGCTCGCCGGCAGCGACGGCGTCGTGTTCGTCGCCGACTCGCGGCGCGACCAGCGCGAGGCGAACCGCGCGTCGTGGAAGAACCTGGTCGCGAACATGGAGGCGCTCGGCATCCCGCGCGTCCCCGTGGTCGTGCAGTACAACAAGCGCGACCTGCCGGACGCGATGTCGCTCGCGGAGCTCGATCGGTTCGACGACGCTGGGCGGACGATCGAGGAGGCGAGCGCGAAGCAGGGGCACGGCGTGGTGCCGACGTTCTTCGCGATGGTCGGGCGCGCGTGGGACTTCCTCGACGTCGACCTGCGCCTCGCGGACAAGCTCGGGATCGACAGCGCGGCGTTCCGCAAGGCGCTGGCCGAGCACATCGGCGTCCAGGGCGAACCTGGTAGAATTCTCGGGTGAGCGGCGAAGCGAGCTGCGACGACCTCGCTCGCCTGGTGCCGCCGGACGAGCTGGACGAGCTCCTCTCGGCGATCTCCCGACCGCTCGCCTGCAAGCTCGCGATCTTCGACGTGCGCGATGCGCGGCTGGCGGGTGCGACGGAGGGCGAGGCCGTGCGCCGCCCGCTCGTGCACGAGGGGGAGCGGCTGGGGACGCTCGCGGCGTCGGGAGCGCGCGCGGGTGACGCGCTCGACCTCGCCGCGGAGACGCTGGGGCTGCTCATCCACCACGCGCGGGCGCGCGACCTGGCGGCGACGACGCACGAGGAGGCGATGCGCGTGACGTTCGGCGAGCTGACGGAGCACAACCAGCGGCTGCAGCGCGCGGTCGCGCGGCTCGAGGAGCTCGATCGGCTGAAGTCGAACTTCCTCGCGACGATGTCGCACGAGCTGCGCACGCCGCTGACGAGCGTGATCGGCTACGCCGAGATGATGTGCGAGGGGCTCGCGGGGCCGATCTCGCAGGACCAGCGGGAGTACCTGACGACGATCCTCGGCAAGGCGGATCAGCTGCTCGGCCTCATCACGGCGGTGCTCGACGTCGCGAGCCTCGAGTCGGGCCAGCTGGCGGTCGAGCGTGCGGCGCTGTCGCTGTCGGAGGTCGTCGCGAGCGAGGTCGCGTCGTTCGTGCCGCAGGCCGGGCGCCGCGGCATCGCGATCCAGCTCGACGCGCGCGGCGACACGGTGGTGTTCGGAGATCGGCGCAAGATCCGCCAGATCATCTCGAATCTGCTATCCAATGCCGTGAAGTTCACACCGGACCGGGGCCGCGTCGGCGTCGTCGTGCGTCCCGGGCCGCTCGCCCCGGGAGAGGGTGACGGCGAGGAGGCGGGCCCGCCGGCGATCCAGCTCGTCGTGTCGGACTCCGGCATCGGCATCTCGCGCGATCAGGTCGCGAAGATCTTCGAGCCGTTCTTCCAGGTGGATTCGTCGTCGACGCGGGCGTTCGGCGGCACGGGCCTCGGCCTCACGCTCGCGAAGGCGTACGTCGAGGCGCACGGCGGGCACATCTGGGTCGACACGTCGCCCGGGCAGGGCTCGACGTTCACGGCGACGTTCCCGACGGCCCTCGACCGGGCCGGGAGCGAGGTGAGCTCGTCGTGATCGAGGATGCGACCCTGGCGATCGTGGTGGCGGCGGCGTGCGTGCTGATGAGTGCGTTCTACTCGGGGACCGAGGTGGCGCTGTTTTCGCTCCGCCGCGTCGACCGCGAGGCGCTGGCGAGCTCGGGGCTGGCGCGCGACCGGCTGATCCAGCGCATGCTGGAGCGCCCGCGCCGGCTGATCGCGACCGTGCTGATCGGCAACCAGGCGTTCGACAGCCTGCTCGCCGTGATCGTGCTCGACCTCGTGTGGCGGCAGGGCTGGGTGGCGTCGCCGTGGGCGATCTGCGGCGTCGCGCTCGCGATCGCGCTGCCGCCCGTGGTGCTGCTCGCCGAGGTCACGGCGAAGACGCTCGCCGCGAAGGCGCCGCTCGCGTGGGCTCGCGCGTGCGCCGGGCCGCTCGCGCTGTTCACGCTCGTGGTGACGCCGCTGCGCGTGATCGTGCAGGCGGCGACGTCGGTGCTGCTGCGCCCGCTCGGCGAGGCGGCGCGCACGCGGCCGGCGCGCGACCTGTCCGCCGAGGAGTTCCGCACGCTCGTCGACGCCGGCTCCGCGCAGGGCCAGGTCGACGCGCGCGAGCGGCGCCTCATCCACCGCGTGTTCGAGTTCAACAACAAGAACGTCGGGCAGGTGATGACGCCGCGCGATCGCATGTTCGCGCTGTCGTACGACCTGCCGATGCAACGGCTCGCGAAGGAGGTCGCGGCGCGCGGCTTCTCGCGCGTGCCGATCTACCAGAAGTCCCTCGACAACATCCGCGGCATCCTGCACGCGAAGCTGCTCGTGCGCGTCGCCGCCGGTCAGCCGGTGCAGCGCTCGCTCAACGAGGTGCTGCACGAGCCGCTGTTCGTGCCGCGCACGACGCCGGTCAAGCGCCTGTTCCTGACGTTCAAGCAGAAGAAGTCCCACATGGCGATCGTCGTGTCCGAGTACGGCAAGGTGCTCGGCATCGTGACCATGGACGATCTGCTCGCGCAGATCTTCGGCCAGCTGAGGGACGAGCGCGCCGACCTCCAGAACTCGATCCCTCCGGGCACGCGCGTCCGCAACCCACCCCCCAACGTGCCGCGCCCCGGCAGCGCCCCCGGCGACCTCACCGGCCCGATCCGCTACGACAGCGCCGACGCCTCCGTCCCCGTTCCACGCATCGACGACACCCCCTCCGGACCGCTCGTGATGCGCGGCGCCGACGAGAGCTCCATCGGCATCCCGGCGCCGTCGTCCGACGACCATGATGACCGCGATGACCGCGATGACCGCGATGACCGCGATGACCGCGATCGCGACCGTGACGAACGCGATAACCGCGATGACCGCGATCGCGACCGTGACGACCGCGATGACCGCGATGACCGCGATGACCGCGATCGCGACCGTGACGAACGCGATGAGCCCGACCGCTACGACGGGCGCGATGCGCGGGACCGCGACGAGCGGGACCGCGACCGCGATCGCGACGACCGCGACCGCGATCGCGACGAGCGCGACCGCGATGACAGCCGCGACCGCGATCGCGACGAGCGGGACCGCGACCGGCGCGACCGCAACGCGCGCGATCGGTTCCCCGACCACGAAGGCTCCGACCCGGCCGCCCTCACCCCGATCCTCGACCCGACCCCGCCGCCGGGCCTGCGCTCGATGCACGACCACGACGAGCTCACCCCACCCGCGCAGGACGTCGAGGAGCTCCGCCGCGCCGCCGCGGCCGACACCATCGACGAGCTCAAGCGGAAGCGCGAGGCGAGGGGGAAGAAGCCATGATCACGCATCCGCGGATTGTGAAGGTCGGACACGCCACCTGCGATTCGCAGAATGATTCCGAAGACTTGAGTTGTCCGGTGTCCGAGACAAAGCTGCATTCGGACAACGTCTGCAACGTGCCGGGATCCTGGAGAAAACGCCGGATCGCCGGCGACCCAAACCCCGGAAGGGAAACGGGGGCGAAGCACCCGAAGCGTCCTGATTTCGACCACCTACGTGGGATTCGCGGTGAATCGAACGACCGTGCTTTTTACGCGGCGAGGCATGCACGATGATGTCGACGTCGGGGCTCGTGTTCGTGCTGATCACCTGCGTGCTCGCGCAGGCGTTCTTCGTCGCGGCCGAGGTGGCGCTGTCGGCGTGCGACCGCAATGCGTTGCGGGCGCGTGCGGCGGGTGGGAAGGCGAGGGCAGTGCGGGCGGAGCGGATGCTGGCGATCCCGCAGGTGACGCTCGCGACGACGCTCGTCGGGGCGAACCTGGCGACGCTGGTGGCGGTGGTGGCGATCGCGGTGGACCTGCGGCAGCACGGGCACGCGCTGTGGTGGGCGCCGGTGATCGCGATCCCGCCGATGCTGGTGATCGGGCACCTGGTGCCGAAGGCGATCGTGCAGGCGCACGCCGACCGCATCGTCGACATGATCGCGAACCCGCTGCGGCTGCTGTCGTTCGTGCTGCGCCCGATCGTCGCCGTCGTCGGCGGTTACGCGGCGGCGCTCACGCGCATCACGCGCACCGACCGCAAGAAGGCGTTCGTCACGCGCGACGAGCTGGCGCTGCTCATCGAGAGCGAGCCGGAGACGGACAAGCCGGAGATCAGCGTCGACGAGCGCGAGATGATCGCGAACGTGTTCGAGCTGTCCGAGTACAAGGTCAGCGAGCTGATGGTGCCGCTGTCGGAGGTGACGGCGCTGCCCGAGGACTCGCCGCTCGCCGAGGCGGCCGCCGAGGTCGCCGACAAGCAGCACTCGCGCATGCCGATCTACCGCGACCGCGTCGACAACATCGTCGGCATCGTCCACGTGTTCGACCTGCTGCAGGCGGCCGCGAAGGGCGGCGACACGACGCGCCAGATCTCGGCGCTCGCGCACACGCCGACGTACGTGCCCGGCACGATGAAGGCCAGCGACCTGCTCGTGCAGCTGCAGACCGAGCAGACGCACCTCGCGATCGTCGTCGACGAGTACGGCGGTGCCGTCGGCATCTGCACGATCGAGGACCTGCTCGAGATCATCGTCGGCGACATCGAGGACGAGTACGACACCGAGCCATCACCGATCAAGCTCGAGCGCGCCGGCGTGTGGCGCGTCGAGGCGCGCACGAGCGTCGACCGCCTCAACGCCGAGCTCGACCTCGGCCTGCCCGAGCACGACGACTACGAGACGATCGCCGGCCTCCTCATCCAGAAGTTCCGGCGCATCCCCGACCGCGGCGAGACGCTGTCGCTGCCCGGCAGCGTGATCGAGGTCGTCGCCGCGACCGATCGCGCCGTCGAGGCCGTCCGCATCACGAAGCGCAAGAAGTAGCGCCGGTCGGCGCGCCGGAGCGCCCTAGGCATCGAGGCGCGTTCGTCCTTTTGGGTGGTCGCGCAGGGCTCGGCGACGACGACCCGCGCGGCGCGTCCTCCCGAACGTGGCGCGGCGACGCTCGAGGTCGCACCGCGCGCGAGCCGCTCGGCTACGCGCCGTGGCGGCGGACGAAGTCGTCGATCAGGGCGCGGGCGATGCTGAGCTTGCCGGGGACCTCGGGTAGCGCATCGGGTGCGTGCCACGCGGCCTCCGCGATCTCGGTGGGGTCCTCGACGAGCTCGCCGCGTGCCCAGCGCGCGGTGAAGCCGATCATCAGGGAGTTCGTGAGGGGCCAGGGCTGGCTGCCGAAGTAGCGGATGTCGGCGAGCTCGATGCCGGCCTCCTCGGTGACCTCGCGGCGCACGCAGCCCTCGAGAGATTCTCCGACCTCGACGAAGCCGGCGAGGACGCTGTGGAAGGGCATCCGGGTGCGCGCGTTGCGCGCGAGGAGGATCTTGCCGTCGCGCTCGACGGCGACGATCACCGCGGGCGACAGGCGCGGGTAGGCGGGGTGGGCGCAGGCGGGGCACACGCGCGAGCGCTCGGCGGCGGAGCGCGCCGTCGCCGTGCCGCAGCGGCCGCAGTAGCGGTGGTCGCGGTCCCAGCTGGTGAGGCCGAGCGCGCGGCCGGCGACCCCGAAATCCTCGTCGGAGAGGGCGCCGAACAGCTGGCGCAGCGGCACGAGCTCGGTGCCGCCGGGCGGCGCCGGCTCGTCGAGGACGCGCGCGAAGCACGGCGCGTCGTCGAGCGTACCCAGGTAGAGCGAGCCGTCGCCGGCCGGACCGGTCGGGACCTCGGGGCGATCACCGAGGAGGACCGCCAGCGACTGCTTGTGAACCACGTAGAGGCGACCTGAGATCGCGGTCGTGGTGATACCGGGGACGAACACGTTCGTGCGTAGCACGAACGCATCTTTCGCGGCGTGTGGTACGAAGGCAGGACGGTGCATCGCAGGCAACTCCTGGACGTCCTCGATCAGGTGCGGAGCGGGATGCTCTCGCCCGCCGAGGCCGCCGGAGTGATCGGCGACCTGCCGTACGCGGAGGTCGCCCACGCCGTCGGCACTTCGATGATCGATCACCACCGCGAGTTGCGGACCGGGATCCCCGAGCTCGTGTACGGCGCGAACAAGTCGCCCGAGCAGATCGCGGCCGCGCTCGGCGAGCTCGCGCGCGTCGCGGGCGGCGCGATCGCCACGCGCGTCGACGGCGCGAAGGCGAAGGCCGTGCGCGCCCTCGCACCGGCCGCCGTCTACAACGAGCTCGCGCGGACGCTGGTCATCGGCGCCGCCGGTGAGCGCCCACCCGCCGGGCGCATCGCGATCGTGTGCGCGGGGACGAGCGACCTGCCCGTCGCCGAGGAGTGCGCGCACGTCGCCGAGTTCCTCGGCGCGCCGACGCTGCGCGTGTGCGACGTCGGCGTGGCCGGGCTGCACCGGCTGCTCGCGCGCCTCGCCGACATCCGCGCCGCCGAGGTCGTGGTCGCCGTCGCCGGCATGGAGGCGGCGCTGCCGTCGGTGCTCGGCGGCCTCGTGGATCGCCCGATGATCGCCGTGCCGACGAGCGTCGGCTACGGCGTCGCGCAGGACGGCCTCGTCGCGCTCGCCGCGATGCTGACGTCGTGCGCGCCCGGGATCACCGTCGTCAACATCGACAACGGCGTCGGCGCGGCGATCGCCGCGGTGCGCATCGCGAGGCTCGCGCCGTGACGCTGCGCGGGTGCCACCTGCACGTCGACTGCGCGAGCGGCGCGGCCGGCGACATGCTGCTCGGCGCGCTCGTCGATCTCGGCGTGCCGCTCGAGGTGATCGGCGCCGCGCTCGACGCGATCGGCGCCGGCCGCCAGCGGCTGCGCGTGCAGCGCGTGATGAAGCACGGGATCGCCGCGATCGACATCAAGGTCGACACGTCGGGCGAGCTATCCGGGCTGCGCTCGTCGGTGCTCCCGCCGCGGCCGCGCCCGCCGGTGGTGCCGGCGGCTCCACCACCACCACCACCGTCGCCGCCGCCGCCCGACCTCACGCCGCAGGACCTGCGCGACCTGCGCGAGCTCGGGCACGGCGGCGGGGAGGTCCCGCGCGAGGTCCTGCTCGAGGTCGAGGACGAGCGCGTCGAGGACCGCACGCTGTCGCTCGACGTCGAGCACATCAAGTCGCTCGTCGAGCGGGCGGAGAAGAACATCGAGGCGCGGCCGGCCCGCCACCGGCACACCGTGCGCCGGCAGGGGACGGTGCACGACCTGCCGAGCCACCGCCGCGCGCAGCGCGACACGGAGGGCACGCCGGCAGAAGGCACGCCCACGCGCCCGCCGGCGCCCGCCGACGACGACTTCGAGGACCCCGAGGTCGGCACGCTCCACGAGCGCGGCCTCCACGAGGCGCCGACGCGCGCTGCGACGAACGTCCGGCGCGCGGACAGTCCGGCGCCGCTGCCGGGCGCGCCGCCGGAGAAGCGCCCGCCCAGCGACTCCGGCCTCCACCGCCCGCCCGGCACCGACACCGGCTCGCGCCGCCGCCCGCCGAGCTTCGCCCGCGCCGTGCGCCGCACGCCGTCGTCGCCGCTGCAGGCGACCTCCGGCTCGTCGACGCTGCACGACCCGCCGTCCCACGGCGTGCCCGAGCACACCCACGACGGCCACGACTCGCACGGCCACGCCCACGGCGCGCAGGACGTCCACGCGCACGGCGCCAACCCGCACCAGCACACGCACGGCACCGACCCGCACGCGCACGGCACCGACCCGCACGGCCAGCACGCGTACGGCACCGACCCGCACGGCCAGCACGCGCTCGGCCACGAGCACCCGCACGCCGGCCACACGCACGGCAACCACGTGCATGCGCACGCGCACGGCGAGCACGCGCACTACCACTACGCGGCGATCTGCGAGCAGCTCCTGCGGGCGCCGCTGACCGAGGGGACGCGGGCGCGGGCGCTCGACATCTTCGACCGCATCGCGCGCGCCGAGGCGAAGCTGCACGGGACGACGGTCGCCGAGGTGTCGTTCCACGAGGTCGGGGCGATCGACTCGGTCGTCGACATCGTCGGCACCGCGGCGGCGCTCGACTGGCTCGCGCCGGCGTCCGTCACCTGCGCGTCGGTCGCGATGGGCCACGGCACGGTCAAGTGCGCGCACGGCATCCTGCCGGTGCCGGCGCCGGCGGCGCTCGAGGTGCTGCGCGAGGCGCGCGGCGTGATGGCCGACGGCGGCGCCGCGCGCGAGCTGTGCACGCCGACGGGCGCGGCCATCCTCGCGTCGTCGGTGACGCGCTGGAGCGCGGCGCCGACGAGCATCGCGCTCGGCGTGGGGTGGGGCGCCGGCGACGCCGACCTCGCCGATCGCCCGAACGTCCTGCGCGTGACCGCCCTCGACGCGAACCTCGGCGACGCCTCCGAGGTCTGGCAGATCGACGCGAACCTCGACGACATGAGCCCCGAGCTGTGCGGCCCGGCGGCCGAGGCCGTGTTCGCGGCCGGCGCCGTCGACGTGTGGTGGACGCCGATCACCATGAAGAAGGGCCGTCCCGCGCTCACGCTGTCGGCGCTCGCCACCGACGGCGCGAAGGACGCCGTGATCGCGGCGATCCTCCGCGAGACCACGACGATCGGCGTGCGCTACACGCGCATGCAGCGCACGGTGCTGTCGCGCACGAGCGTCGAGGTCGCCACGCGCTACGGCACGATCGCCGTGAAGGTCGCGCACGCGGGCGAGGCGATCGCGAACGCCGCCCCCGAGTACGAGGCGTGCGCCGCCGCCGCGCGCGCACACGGCGTCCCGGTGAAGCTCGTGTACGCCGCCGCGCTCGCCGCGTTCGACCAGCTCCAGCGATGAGGCTGCTCGACATCGCGGCCTACCGCGATCTGTGCGCCGGCACCGGCGCCGGCGAGCCGGTCACCGCCGAGGCCGCGGCGATCGCGCGCGTCGTGGCGTACGCGCGGCGCGCGTGGCGCGGCGTCGGGCTCGAGGCGCGCACGCTCGGCCCCGGCGACGTCGCGCGCGTCGTGCGGCGCGGCGAGGCGACGCTGTTCCACGTCCGCGCGTACCCGCGCAGGTCGCCCGACACCGCGCTCGTCGTCGTCGCCGGCGACGACGGCACCGCCGTCGCGGGCCACATCCTGATCGCCCTCGCGCCCGACGCCGGCGCGCCCCACCTGATCGCGCCGGGCCTCGACGTCGCGCGCGCGCCGACGAGCGCGGCCGCGCTGCTCCGCGACCTCCCGCGCCTGAACGCGGACCTGCACGACGCGTTCGCCGTCGTCGAGCTGTCCGACGGCACGTACCTCCAGACGCTCGCCGAGCCGCACGGCCGCTTCCTCCTCGAGCACCAGCTCGTGACCACGAGCTGTCACTACGAGGTCGCCGGCGGCGTCGATCGCACGACGATGACCGCCGCGATGGTGTCGTACGCGGCCGGCGACGGCGCGTGGATCGACATGGTGCCCTGGCGCCGCCAGAGGCTGTGACCCACAATGCGGCGATGGCCGGCCGCATCGCCGTCGTCGACGGCGCGAACCGCTTCGTGCGCTGGGAGGACCGCCGCACGATCCACGAGCAGCAGCTCGTCCACCGCAGCATCCACATCCTCGTGTTCGACGGCGCGCACCGCCTCCTCGTGCAGCGCCGCCACCGCACGAAGCAGACGTACCCGCGCACGTGGGACATCTCGTGCGCCGGCCACGTCGAGGAGAGCGACTACACCTCCGGCCCCGACGCCGACCTCGACACCGTCTACGCCGCCGTCGCCGCCCGCGAGCTCCACGAGGAGCTCGGCGTCACCGCGCCGCTCGCGCTCCTTGGCCGCTTCGCCCCCGAGCCGGGCGTCCACTACGAGCACATCCACCTCTTCACCTGCACGAGCGACGGCCCCTACACGCTCCAGGCCGACGAGGTCGAGGAGCTGTTCCCGCTCCCGCGCGCCGGCGTCGCCGACTTCCTCGCCGGCCCCGAGCCGATCACCCACGCCCTGCGCTGGTTCCTCGGCTGGCTCCTCGCGAACGACCGCTGGCCGACCTGACTTCGTTCCGATCGGGCGCCAAGCCGCCACGACGCCGAGATGGCTTTCTTTCGATCCCGTCACGCTCGCGCTCGGGATCCGACAGCCTCGGCGGCCTGACGCCGATCGAACGATCACCCGACGCGCAAGGCCCCCGCGATCGCGCGCCTCCGCGTCGGCGATCGTGGCGGCGTCGCCGAGCAGCGGGTGGGCGACGTCGACCGGCGTCCGCGCGCGCTCCGGCAGCGCCGCGAGCACGACGCTGCGCGCACGGCGATCGCGCCATCCCCGGCGCGCCGCCGCTACAGCCATCCGCGATCGACGCCGAGGTCCGAGTCGTAGACGGTGTACTCGGTGATGCGCTTGACGATGCGCACCCCGGGCAGCGCCCCGACGGCATGCGCGAGCGCGGCGAACCGCGCATCCGCCGTCGCCTTGCCCGCGCGCACGCGCAGCGTCACGAAGCGCTCCTCGGCGCCGTCGTCGCGCCGCTTGCGCGCGTTGCGCGACAGCCGCGCGCGGTGCGGCTCGCACGCCGCCGCGATCGCCGCGAGGTCCGCGCCGGCGGGCACCACGATCTTCAGGTGGTACTCGAAGTAGTTCGCCGCCGCGCGCGCCGCCTCCTCGTCGCCCTGCGGGATGTCCGCGTTGTGTGGCAGCGCCTCGATCTTCGTGCGCGTCACGTCGAAGCCCGCCGCCACCAGCGCCCGCGCCAGCGCGTGCACCTCGCGCTGGACCTGCGGCAGCTCGCCGCGGTGGATCGACGCCGTCATCGGCTGGCTCGGCGTCTCGCCCATCGGCAGCTCGATCGCCACGCACTTGACGCCGAGCCGGTCGCACGTCGCGCGGAACACCTCCACATCCCCCGCCGCGCGCACCGTCACGTGCGCCTCGAACGCGCCGCCGTAGCGCCGCCCGCGCAGGTGATCCGCGAGGTCCAGGTACGGGGCGTGCCGCATGTTCACGAGGTACGTGCTCGCCCCGAGCTCGGCGAGCGTGCGCGCGTAGCCCTCGGGCGCGAACACGCGGTCCCAGCCCTTGCCGCCGCTGCCGCGCGGCTCGCCGGCGATCGCGCCGTCGACCTCGCCCTCGAACACCCGCACCATGTCCTCGCCCGGCCCCTCGGCGAGCGCCACCACGACGCGCGCCGTGGCGCGCCGCCCCGCGTGCCGCGCCGCGAACCCCGCGAGCCCGAGCTCCTCGATCTGCGCCTCGACCTCGTGCCCGCGCAGCGGCGCCTCGTCGTCGGTCCCGCGTGACCGTTCGGTCCCGCGTGACCGTTCGGTCCCGCGTGACCGTTCGGTCCCGCGTGAGCGTTCGAAGACGAGCTCCACGTTCTCGACGAAGCACGCCTCGCCGAGCGCCGCGTAGCACGCGCGCGCGCGGTGGCGCGCCGTCGCCGCGAGGTCGAGCCCGGGCGGCACCGCCGGCCCGAGCCGCACCGGCACCACCTCCACGCCGCCGAGGAGGCGCGCGACCTCGTCGCGGAGCTCCGGGCCGGGCGATGCGAACACCACGCGCACGCCCCAAATCTACGCCGCGGGAGCCCCCTGGGCGAGACGGCGAGACGGCGAGACGACGGCGCCGTGGTACCGTCGCGCGGCGTGGAGGCGTTCCCGATCGTCGTCCTCGGCGGAAGCGACCACGAGCGCGCAACGCTCGTCGGCCACCTCACGTCCAGCGGCCTCCAGGCGCGCGGCGAGCGCGTGCTCAACCTCGCCGGCGGCGCGCCGACGGTGCTCGTCGTGATCGGCGAGGACGCCGCGCACATGATCGCCCAGGCGCGCGAGCTGCCGGTGCTCGCCGAGACGTCGATCCTCGCGATCGTCCCGGCGATCCCACCGACCGCCGTCTCCGAGGCGCTCGTCGCCGGCGCCACCGACGTCGCCCGCACGCCGGTGTCGGCCGCGCTCCTCGCGACGCGTTGCCGCAACCTCGCGCGCCTGTCCCGGCGCGACGCCGCCGGCCAGCAGGCCCTCCTCAGGATCAACGAGGTGCTCACCGCCGACGGCGACGACGCCGCCGCCCTGGTCAACGTCCTCGACATCACGGCGGACGTGCTCGGCTTCGAGCGCGCCTCGCTCGTCGCCCACATCGAGGGCTCCGACCACGCGTTCGTGATCGCCGCGAACGACGCGGACCCGCGCCAGCAGTTCACGCTCGCGATCGCCGAGTACCCCGAGATCGGCGAGGCGATCCGCACGCTCGCCCCCGTCCTCATCGACGACGTCCTCCACCACCCGCTGACGACGCGCATCGGCGACGCGCTCGCCGGGCGCAACATCCGCGGCCTCGCCGTGTTCCCCGTGCAGTGGCGCGGCCGCGCCCTCGGCGCGATCCTCCTGCGCAAGGCCACACCCGGCGTGCAGCACATCGTGCCGCGCGGCATCGACCTCGCCGGCCTGATCGCGAGCATCACCGCCGCCCACCTGCGCCACGGCGCCGTCCTCGAGAGCCTGCGCGACCAGACGCACCGCATCTCCCGCGCCCGCTACGAGGCCGAGCGCCGCCTGCGCGGCATCGACTCGCTGAAGGAGCACTTCGAGGCCGGCGCCGACGGCGTGGTCGTGCTCGACGACGCCGGCCGCATCCTGTTCGTCAACCGCGCCGCCGAGCGCATCACCGGCTTCGCGCGCGACGGCCTCATCAACGGCGAGCTCGTCGACCTCGTCGCCAACGAGCAGCGCGCCGAGATCGCGAACGCCGTGTCGCGCGTCCTCGCCGGCGTCAACGTCGACGCGTTCGACCTCCAGCTCGCGACGACGTCGGGCTCGCCCGTCTGGGTGAGCGTGTCGACGTCGACGGTGCTCGCCCACACCGGCGCCGTGATCCTCGCGTTCCGCGACGTCACCGCCGAGCGCGCCCTCGAGGAGGAGCTGCGCGCGACCAAGGAGTTCCTCGAGCGCCTCATCGACTCCACCGTCGACGCGATCATCGCGTCCGACCTGCGCGGCCACGTCATCCTGTTCAACCAGGGCGCCGAGCGCCTGTTCGGCTACCGGGCGCGCGACGTGATCGGCAAGATCTCCGTGTGGCAGTTCTACGAGGAGGGCGGCGGCAAGCAGATCATGCGCATGCTGCGTTCGACCTCGTACGGCGGCGTCGGCCGCCTCGAGCAGACGCGGCGCGAGATCCGCATCGCCTCGGGCGAGATCGTGCCCGTCAGCATGACCGCCTCGATCGTCTACGAGGGCGATCGCGAGGTCGCGACCGTCGGCATCCTCACCGACCTGCGCGAGCGCATCCGCATGGAGCAGCGCCTCCTCGACGCCCAGCAGAAGCTGCAGCTGTCCGAGAAGCAGGCGCTCGTCGCCGAGCTCGCCGGCGCCGCGGCGCACGAGCTCAACCAGCCGCTGACGTCGATCATGGGCTACGCGCAGCTGATCGAGCGCCAGAGCAAGCACGGCGAGGCGCACCTGCGCGCCGTCGGCGTGATCCTGTCGGAGGCCGAGCGCATGGCCGGCATCGTGAAGAAGATCGGCAAGATCACGAAGTACGAGACCACCGAGTACGTCGGCGACGCGCGCATCCTCGACCTCGATCGCGCCTCGCCGTCGCCCGACGGCGAGCTGGACAACGCCGAGGGGATCCCGCTCCCCGTGTCGACCGACGACAGCCAGACCGGCGAGTTCCAGGCGGTCGCCGCCGCGACGACCCCGACCGAGATCCCCCACCCGAGCATCACCGAGCTGCGCGACCTCGCGTCGGCCGAGAAAGGCGGAAAGCCGTGACGTTTGCGGCCCCGACGACCGAAGCCCAACTCGCCACCCTGCAGGCGCTCGCCGTCGAGCTCGGCTCGATCACGTCGGAGCCCGCCCTCGTCGAGCGCGCGCTCGAGATCCTGGCGGCGCTCTTGCCGGGCCGGGCGCTGTGCATCCGCGTCCTCGACCTGCGCACGCGCGATCCGGGGCGCGCCGTGTCGCGCGGGGCCCCGCTGCGCGAGGCGATCCCCTCCGAGGGCGTCGCGATCACCCAGGCCGCGCTGGCGCGCGCGAAGCTCAAGCCCGCCGTCGCGGCGAGCGCCCGCCTCGCCGTGCGCGACCGCTGGGACTCGCCGTTCACGGGCATCGCGACCGGGTTCGCGCTGCCGCTCGCCGCCGGCGGCGAGCTGTACGGCGTCCTCGACCTCGGCTACGCACCCGGCGCCGACGCGCGCGCCGTCGACGAGCCGGCCGTCCTGCCCGTCGCGAACCACCTCGCGGCCGCGCTGCGCATGCTGCGCCTCCAGGACGACGCGCTCGGCCTGCGCGACTACCAGGCGCGCCTGCTCGAGTCCGCCAACGCGCTCATCCTCGGCATCGACCGCGCGTGGCGCATCACCGTGTGCAACCGCGCGCTGCTCGAGCTCACCGGCTTCTCGCGCGACGAGGTGCTCGGCCGCGACGTGCGCGACTTCATCACGAACGACCAGCGCCAGTTCCTGACCAGCGCGTTCGCCGCCGCACTGCTCGGCCAGCACCACGCCGCCGTGACCGTCGCGCTGCCGCGCCGCGCGCAGAGCACCGTGCGCACGGTGTGGAGCATCGCCCCGGTCGGGCGTGCGGGCGCGCTCGGCGGCCCGATCGACGCCGTCGTCGCGATCGGCCAGGACCAGTCCAAGATCGAGGCGCTGCAGGCCCAGGTCGTGCGCGCCGAGCGGCTCGCGACGCTCGGCGAGATCGCCGCCGGCGTCGTGCACGAGCTCAACAACCCGCTGACGTCGATCACCGTCTACGCCGAGTACCTCGTGCGCAAGTTCGAGTCGCAGGGCGCCGAGGACACCGATCTCGAGAAGCTCCGCCGCATCGGCGCGAGCGCGCAGCGCATCCTGCGCTTCTCGCGCGACCTCGTGCAGTATGCGCGCCCGAGCGGCCGGGATCTCGAGCCGGTCGATCTCGCCGCGGTCGTGCGGCAGTCGGTGTCGATCTGCGAGCACCTCGTCGAGCGCGGCGGGATCGCGCTCGCGGTCGAGCTCGATCCCGAGCTGCCGGTCATCCAGGCGATCTCCGGGCAGCTCGAGCAGGTGTTCATCAACCTCATCACGAACGCCGTGCACGCCGTCGAGAGCGGCGGGCGCGTCGTCGTGCGCGCGGTGGTCGAGAGCCCGTCGACCGTGCTGCTCGAGGTCGCCGACTCGGGCCCCGGCGTCGCCGAGGAAGACCGCGAGCGCATCTTCGAGCCGTTCTTCACGACGAAGCCCGACGGCAAGGGCACCGGCCTCGGCCTGCCGATCGTGCGCAACATCGTCGAGCAACATCACGGCCAGATCTCGGTCGACCGAGGTGATCTCGGTGGTGCTGCATTTCGCATCATCCTCCCCGTGCTGTAGATCCCCTCGAAGACGAGGAAGATCGATCGCTTGCGATCTCGGCGATCTCCCCACGTCGCGCGCAGCGTCCGGTTTGCGGACAGAATGGTTGCGTGGCCGATCGATCTTGGTAGTGTGAGTCCTGCGATGAAGCCAGATGTGCTGCTCGAGCTGCTCGAGGGAACCGCCGAACAGCTCGGGATCCGCGTCAGCTACGAGCAGCTGCAGAGCGCCGTGGTGCACGGCGGGCTGTGCCGGGTGAAGGGCGAGTACCGGATCATCGTCGACAAGCGCGCCACGGCCGAGGAGCGCATCGTGACGCTCGCGACCGCGCTCTCCGGCTTCCCGACCGCCGAGCTCGAGCTCCCCGCGAAGGTCCGCGAGGTGCTGCGCACGTACGAGTCCGCCGGCGCGAAGAAGCGCACGGTCGCCGCGTAGAGATCGCGGTATAAACCGCAGCGTGCGACTGCTCTTCCTCGCGACGCCGCTGTTGCTGGTGAGCTGCGCGCGCACGACGCCCGAGAAGGAGCTCGATCCGCAGCTCATCAAGCCGGCCGTCGACAGGATGCGGCTGCGCACCGACGGTGTCGGCGAGCGCCGGTGGCGCGAGGAGTCGGCGTTCGTGCTCGTCGACGCCGAGAACACGTCGGGCGAGGACGCCTACGTCACGCTCACCGGCGAGCTGATGGCCGCCGACAAGACGGTGCTGACGGCGCTCCGGCCGCAGTCGCTGTACGTCCCCGCGCGGGCCTCGCGCACGTTCGCGCTCGTCGACGTCGACCGCAAGCCGCGCCCGACCGCGTCGTCCGCGAAGATCGTCGTGCGCAGCGCGCTCGTCGCGCCGACGCCGCTGCCGGCGCACGTCGAGGACCTCCACGTGTTCCCGAACCCCGATCCGACGCACCCGGGCGTGATCGCCCAGGCCTGGCTCGTCAACGACGCCGACCGCGTCGGACAGATCGTCGTGACCGGCGCGTTCCACGACGGCAAGGACCGCCCGATGACGCGCCCGTTCCGCGTCGTCCTCCTCGGGCCGCGCCGCCCCGATCTCGACCCGACCAAGCAGGGCACGTGCCCCGACCTCGGCGACAAGCTCCCCGACGGCCGCCAGCGCGAGCCCACCGGCACGCGCTGCGCGATCCAGTTCATCGGCCCTCCCGGCTCGGTGAAGGGCACGATCTTCCTCGGCGACGTCGTCTACTGACGCGCTACACGCGGTTCATGAGGTCGCGCAGGTAAGGATCGTTCGCGACGAGGTCGCTCAGCAGCTCTCGCAGCTCGGCGCGCTCGGTGGCCTCCAGCTCGGGCCCGGCGGTCGCCTCGACGAGGCGGTCGATCGCCTCCTGCCGGGTGAGGCGGCCGGCCGCGACCTCGGCGGCCAGGGCCTCGACGTCGGTCGCGGGAGCGCCGGCCTCGGTCGCGCTCGCAGCATCGGGCCCGTCGGCGGCGTCGGGGCCGTCGGGGCCGTCGGGTCCGTCGGGGCCGTCCGGTCCGCCGACACCTCCGGGTCCGGATCCTCCTCCGATACCTCCGGGTCCGCCGACCGTGCTCATGACGCGCTCCTCGCTCGCTGCATGCGTCCCTCTTTGATAGCAGTGCCGGAAACGCGTGATCGACCGCGGCGGGTGTCGGTTGCGCGGAATCGACGAAAAACGCCGGTTACCATGTCCCCCGATGCGACATGCGCTCCACGTGCTCCTCCTGATCTCCCTCGGCTGCGGTGGCCCGGGGAAGGCGGCCAAGGCGCCGGAATCCAATCCGATCCCCGCGGAGGTCGCGCGCGCCTACCCGGCGGCGTCGTGGATCCCCGCCCACCCCACGTATGCGCTCGCCGCGCGCACCGTGCGCGACGCCCAGCACCGCGTGCGCGACGTGATCAACGTGTTCGGCGGCGTGTTCGGGGGCGTCGAGGCCGCCCTCATCTCCACGATCCTCGAGGCCGAGCTCGGCGTCGACGCGCTGTCGCCCGAGGCGCTTGCCGCGATCGGCATCGATCCCGACGGCGGCTTCGCCGTGTTCTCCGAGGGCCTCAACCCGACGTTCGTCGTGCGCCTCGCCGCGCCGGACGCGATGGCCCGCTTCCTCGCCCCGCGCCGCGGCACGCCCCGCACCGCCGACGGCACCACGATCCTCACCGCCGAGCTGTTCCCGGGCCTCGCGATCAGCTGGGTCATGTCGAGCGAGTGGCTGTGGCTCCACGTCCACCTGCCGTTCGCGCCCGACGACGGCACGTCGTGGTTCGCGCCGAGCCGCCACCCGAAGGCGCCGACCTGGACCGCCGACTGGGCGTGGGCGCAAGAGAGCACCGGGCGCGGAGCTCCCGCGTTCCTCGGCTTCCTCGACCTGCGCCGCTTGCTGACCAGCCTGTCGCCCCGGATCCCCGCCGCGCAGGCGTGCCTCGCCAAGCTCGCGCCCGCCGGCAACCTCGCCGTCGCGCTCGACGGCGACACGCAGCAGGCGAGCCTGCGCTTCGCCGTCGACCTCGGCGCCTCCGCGGCCGCGCTCCGCACCGCCGTGCTGCCGCCGCCCGAGGGCTGGGCCGCCGCGGGCGCCGGCGCGCCGCTCGCGGCGCAGCTCAACGTCGATCTGGTCGCGGCGCGCGCGTACCTCGCGCCGTGCCTCGCCGCCGCGAACCTCGACCTGCGCAGGCTCGATCAGCTCGGCCTGCGCACGGTGCGCGCGATCATCCGCGAGATCGATCCGCGCGGACCGTCGGGCGCGGGCGTCGTCTCCGCAGATCTCGCGAGCGCGAGCTACATCCGCCAGCAGCTCGATCGCATCCCGTTCCGCTCGCGCCTCGAGAAGAAGAAGAAGTTCGGCGCGTACGACGGCGTGTCGCTGTCCGTGCCGTTCGGCCCGACGGTCGACTACATCCTCGACGACAAGCAGCTGCTCGCCGGCCTCGGCGACGGCTGGCTCGCGCGCGCGGTGGGGCAGGGCGCGGGCACCACGAACGCGCTCGTCGCGCTCGACGTCGCGCCGGGCGCGCTCGGTGTGGACGCCTGGGCGTGGCTGCTCGACGAGCTGGACGTGTCGGGCGCACGGCGCATCGCCGAGCAACTGTTGCGCTGGCGCCACGGTCGCGTGGCGGTCACGCTCGACGGCACGCGCGTCGTGCTCGAGGTGAGCGGCAACCGGCGGTAAGCGGTCCCAGATCAGATCGACCGTGGTACGTTCCGGCCAGTGCCAAGCTCGGTCGTTCGGCTGCGCGACGTGACGAAGAGCTACGGTGAGGGAGAGGCCCGCTCGCAGGTGCTCCGCGGTGTCAGCTTCGACGTCGATCCCGGCGAGTTCGTCGCCCTCGTCGGACAGTCGGGCTCGGGCAAGTCGACGCTGCTCAACATCATCGGCGGCCTCGACCACCCCGACGACGGCGAGGTCGAGGTCCTCGGCGTCGACACGATCAAGGCCAGCGATTCTCGCAAGGCGCGCCTGCGCAACGAGTCGATCGGGTTCGTGTTCCAGGCGTTCAACCTCCTCGATCATCTGACCTGCCTCGACAACGTCACGATCCCGGCGTCGTTCGCACACGGCGTGAAGAACGTCGAGCAGCGCGGCAAGGATGCGCTCGCGCGCGTCGGGCTCGAGCGCTTCGGTGGGCGCTACCCGGGCGAGCTGTCGGGCGGCCAGAAGCAGCGTGTCGCGATCGCCCGGGCGCTGTTCGGTGCGCCGTCGCTGCTGCTCTGCGACGAGCCCACCGGTAACCTCGACTCGGAGACGGGCAAGGAAGTGATCGACTTCTTCCGCGAGCTCAACGAGAAGGACGACGTCACGCTCGTGATCGTCACGCACGAGCGGCGCGTGTCGAGCATCGCGAAGCGCGTGATCGCGATGCGCGACGGCATGCTCGTCGAGACGTCCGACGAGGCGCTCGCCGCGACGGGGGCCGGCCCGTCATGATGCCCGTCGGCAAGCTCGCCCGCATGGTGGTCGCGAACACCGCGCGCAGCCCGCGGCACTTCATCCTGTCCGCGTTCGGCATCGTGATCGGCATCGGCGCGTTCGTGCTGTTCCTCGCGCTCACGCAGCGCGCCGGCATGGTGATCGAGAAGGTGTTCCCGCTCGACGAGGTCCAGGTCGTCGCGCCGCGCGTGTCCGTCGGCGGCGCCGAGGCCGAGCAGAAGGTTCTCGACGACGAGACCGTGAAGACGATCCTCGGGCGCGAGGAGGTCGCCTCCGCGGTGCCGCGCATGAGCCTCGCGTTCCCGGCCGCCGGCCGCGGCGACTTCCAGGGCACCGACCTGAAGTTCGAGGTCGGCGGCTTCTCCGACGGCGTCGCCGGCGACTACGTGCAGGACGACGCCCGCATCCGCGCGCTGTTCCGCGACTGGGACGCGCTCGAGGACGACGACAACCGCGTCGAGTGCATCCCGCCCTCCGAGGATCCCGACGAGGACATCATCCAGTCGCCGCCCGCGCCGCCCAAGGAGAAGAAGGTGGGCGCGAACGACAAGTGGCGCGACAACGGCTGGGGCCTCCTCATCCCGAACGAGGCGCCGCCCCCGCCGCCGAAGAAGAAGGAAGACACGTCGAGCATCTTCGACGAGGACGGCGGCCCGTCGGACGCCTACGACAGCTGGATGGGCAAGGTGATCGGCAAGGCCATCCCGCGCCCGCTGCCGACCTACGACAACTGGTTCGCGCAGTACGCGATGAAGGCCGCGGCGCGCCGCAAGGGCAAGCCGCCTCCGTCGAAGGAGAAGAAGGAGCCGAGCTACTTCAACCCGTGCCCGAACCCCGACCGCTACTACTGCGACGAGGCGGAGCGGCGCTGCAAGCACCGCGTGCCGATCGTGCTGTCGTCGACGGTGGTCGAGCTCTACAACAACCAGTTCTCCAAGGCGCACAACATGCAGTCGGCGGACACGCAGTTCGTCCACAACCTCATCCAGCAGAAGGGGTTGTCGGCGATGCGGTTCTCGATCGGCCTCGGGTTCACGACGGTCGCCGGCTCGACGGCCGCGACGAACGTGCCGCCCCGCCGCGTGGAGGCCGTCGTGATCGGCGTGTCGAAGCGCGCGATGCCCGTCGGCGTGACGTTCCCGATCGACTACATCAAGCGCTGGAACCTGGAGTTCGTCGGCGAGGACGCGGCCAGCTCGTACTCGTCGATCATCGTCACGCTGAAGGACCGCAACCAGCTCGCCGTGTTCGGCCAGTGGATCAAGGACCAGGGCCTGCGCCTCGAGGACTCGCTCGGCGAGCGCTTCGCGACGGTGATCTTCGTCATCCGCCTCCTGTTCCTGATCATCTCCGTCGCGATCCTCGTGATCGCCGTCATCAACATCGGCCACAACTTCTTCATCCAGGTGTCGGAGCGGCGCCGCGAGATCGGCATCATGCGCGCGGTCGGCGCGACCGAGCTCGACGTGCAGCTGATCGTGCTCGGCGAGGCGGCCCTGATCGGCATCGTGGGCGGCCTGCTCGGGATCGCGCTCGCGTTCGGCATCGGCACCGGATGGAACGCGTACTCCGAGGCCTCGGTCCCGAACTTCCCGTTCAAGCCGACGTCGTGGTTCGAGTGGAGGACGTGGATCTGGGCGAGCGCCCTCACGTTTTCGACGCTGTTCTGCGTCCTCGGCGGCTTCCTCCCGGCCCGGCGCGCCGCGAAGATGGAGCCGGCGCAGGCCCTCGTGCAGAATTAGGTGTGCGACACGTAACCACCCGGAAACTCCTTGTGGCCCAAGGATTCGATTTCGGTTAGGGTCCCACCTTACAAGCGCCGCATCCTCACACGTGGCGCCGGTGGGATGAAGAGATCGTGAAGAAGCCGACTCCGTTCGGGAAATACTTCCTGCTCGAGCGCATCAACGTCGGCGGCATGGCCGAGGTGTTCCGGGCGAAGGCTTTTGGTGTGGAGGGCTTCGAGCGCCTCGTCGCGGTGAAGCGCATCCTGCCCAACATCGCGGAGGACAAAGAGTTCATCCGCATGTTCATCGAGGAGGCGAAGCTCTCGGTTCAGCTGAACCACGCGAACATCGCCCAGATCTTCGACCTCGGTGTCGTCGACGGCAGCTACTACATCGCGCTCGAGCACGTCCACGGCCGCG
Organism: Deltaproteobacteria bacterium; assembly: GCA_019637375.1. Classification (GTDB taxonomy): domain Bacteria; phylum Myxococcota_A; class Polyangia; order Haliangiales; family Haliangiaceae; genus JABFXX01. Next base: position 24,283 of record JAHBVW010000040.1, read on the forward strand.
ACCTGCGCGGCATCTTCGATCGCTGCCGCGCCATGGGCGAGGCGATGCCGGTCGCGCAGGCGTGCTTCATGGTGATGAAGGTCTGCGAGGGCCTCGACTACGCGCACAACAAGCGCGACCAGGGCGGCCGCGAGCTCGCGCTCGTGCACCGCGACGTCAGCCCGCAGAACGTGCTCGTGTCGTTCGAGGGCGAGGTCAAGCTCATCGACTTCGGCATCGCGAAGGCGGCGGGCAAGGGCAGCAAGACCCAGGCGGGCATCCTGAAGGGCAAGTTCGGCTACATGTCGCCCGAGCAGGTGCGCGGCCTGCCGGTCGATCGCCGCAGCGACGTGTTCTCGTGCGGCATCGTGCTGTACGAGCTGCTCACCGGCGAGCGCCTGTTCGTCGGCGAGAGCGACTTCTCGACGCTCGAGAAGGTGCGCAACGTCGAGATCCTCCCGCCGTCGACGTACAACCGCAAGATCCCCGACGAGCTCGAGCGCATCGTGCTGAAGGCGCTCGCGAAGGACACCGAGGATCGCTACCAGAACGCGATCGACCTCCACGACGAGCTGCAGGCGTTCGTCTACACGGCGGGCGAGTTCTACTCGCGCAAGGACCTCGCCGGGTGGATGAAGAAGACGTTCGGCAAGGAGATCGAGGAGGAGACGGCCAAGCTCGAGAGCTACCGCCAGCTCAAGCCGCCTCCGAGCGATCCGCCGCCGCGCGCCGCGAGCACGAGCAAGCCGCCGGCCCAGCCGCCGCCGCAGCGCCGCTCGACGCAGGCGATGAGCGTCGCCGGCACCAAGCCGCCGCCGCCGCCGACGCGCATGTCCCAGCAGATCCCGACGGTGACCGGCGAGCGCGCCGCACCGCCGGCCCCGCCGCCGACGACCTCCATGAAGGCGCAGAAGCCGCCGCGCAAGGAGGACTCGGGCAGCGACCTGTCGTGGGACGACGACGAGCTCGAGACGCAGATCTACGACAACCCCGAGGACGATCCGAAGAACAAGCCGATCGGGAGCCGCACGAGCAAGCCGCTTCCGCTGCAGGCGCCCGCCTCGCAGCCGACGATGTCGGCGGCGGCGTCTCCGGACAGCCAGCCGTCGATCATCCCGGCTGCGCCCGACCTGTCGTCGCTCGCGTCGACGGCGAAGGGCTGGGAGAACGGCCCGGCGAACGGCCTCGGGCCGTCGCCCGGCCAGACGATGAACGGCATCGGCACGAACACGGCCGCGACGAACGGCGCCCCGGCGAAGTTCCCGAGCGGATCGAACAAGGTCGTCGCGCCCGAGCCGCCGCCGCCGTGGCGCGAGCAGTCGCAGGCCGCGCCGGTGCCGCAGCTGTTCGAGAGCGGGCAGCGCCCGTTCCCGCAGCCGTCGCAGCCGATGCCGGCGGCGCCGGCGAGCGAGCCGCCGCTCCTGTTCGACCCGATGGCCTCGTTCGGCCAGGGCATCACGAAGCGCAAGGACGGCAAGAAGGGCATCCTCCTCATCGCGATCGGCGGCGCGCTGGTCGCGGCGCTGGCGGTCGTGCTCGTGATCGTGCTGTCGAAGAAGTCGGATCCGGCGCCCGAGAAGCCGGCCACGACGGCGAAGAAGGACGAAGACGCGAAGCGCGATGAGAGCGGTACGGGCGCCGCGGTGAAGAAGGACCTCCCGTCCGGGGTCGATCCGAACACCGGCTTCGACCTCTACGTGACGCCGTCCGGCATCTCGCAGTGGAAGCTCGACGGCGACACGCGCAACGACCGCCTGCCGTCGCGCATCCGCGGCATCGCCGCCGGCAAGCACACGGTGCAGATCGAGCCGCCGCCCGGCTTCATGAGCGAGAGCACGACCGTCGAGGTCGCCGCCGGCAAGCCGGAGCGCGTCGAGATCGCGCTGCGGCCGATCCAGGGCATGCACGGCAACTTCGAGAGCATCCCGCCGGGCGCGACGGTCTCGCTGATCATCGACGGCAAGCGCGAGCTGCTCGGCCCGTCACCGCAGCGCGCGCCGCTCGACCCGCGCAACTCGTACCAGGTGCTGTTCGAGCGCCCGGGCTACGTCTCGGTGAACCGCCCGATCTCGTTCACGAACGACCTCGAGCAGAAGGTCGTCGTCAACCTCGAGAAGGCGAGCGACGTGAAGGTCGTCGACGCCGTGACGCCGCCCAAGCCGCCCGACGTCGTGAAGAAGGTCGATCCGCCGAAGCCGCCCGACATCGTGAAGAAGGTCGATCCGCCCAAGCCGCCCGACCCCAAGCCGCCCGATCCCAAGCCGCCGGGCGACCTCCCGAAGCCGCCCGATCCCAAGCCGCCCGACCCCAAGCCGCCCGAGGCCAAGGCGACCGGCGTGCTGCTGCTGTCGGCCAAGCCGCCGTGCGAGATCTACGTCGACGGTCGCGCGACGGGCCTGTTCACGCCGCAGAAGCTGACGCTCCCCGTCGGCGTCCGTCGCATCACGCTCATCAACAACGAGTTCTCCATCAAGGAGACGTTCGCGGTCACGATCAAGGCCGACGGCCCCGGCGAGCGCATGCTGAAGGACTACACGGACCGTCTCCCGAAGTGATGACGGTCGACTCGACCGTGATCGCGGATCTAAAGCGTCGTCACGTCCGCTGACCTGATCGCCGTCACATCGCCCGGCGCGGGCTCCTCTACGATGGTCGCCATGAAGCGGGTCGTCTTCGTGGTCGGGCTCGTGGCGTGCGGCGACAACGTCGCGCCGCCGGATCCGGGGTCGTGTGCGGACTACGTGCGGCCGGCGCGCCCGGCCTCCGCGGGGTGCCTCGAGCCGTCGGCCGCCGAGCCGTGGGTGCTCGTGCCGTGCGACACCGGCTCGGCGGAGCTCGGCGTGTGGACGCTCGACGACGCGAACCTCCCCGCGTACGACCTCCTCGTCGACGAGCGCTGCGACGCGGCCGCGATCGCGTACACGCCGCGCTCGCCCGACCGCGCGATGCGCGATCCGCTGCACGTCGTCGGCGACGGCTTCGGCACGGTCGCCATGGCGCACGCCGGCGGCGGCCTCGACCTGTACATGCAGGACCGCGGGCACGCGTGGCCCGTGCACGTCGACCCGTGGCGCGACGAGGACGACCCCGACTTCGCGCCGCAGCTCGGCGCGGCGATCGGCTACATCGTCGACAACAACGCAGGGTCGGAGAAAGATCGCGTGCGGTCGACGCGGTTCGCGGACCTGCCGGTCGCGACCGCGCTCGCGACGCAGCGGCGCCGGTTCGGGGTCGGCTACGTCGAGACGGTGACCGAGCTCGGCGCGCTCACCGTCACGCGGCGCACGTACGCGGTTCCGGACACGCGCGCGCTGGTCACCGACGTGGCGATCGAGAACCGCGGCGCCCAGGAGCGCACCGTCGGCGTCGTCGAGCTCGACGACGTGAACTGGCACCAGCTCCCCGTCGAGCTCGTCACGTCGGACCTGCTCGCGCCGTCGCTCACGCGCGACATCGATCGCCGCCGGCGCGCGCTGGCCGCGCAGTTCCGCCACCGCGCGCGCTACGACGCCGGCGCGCGGGTCGCCTCGATCGCGACGACGTACGCCGGGCCGGATGCCGTCGGGCCCGACGCCGTCGCGCCGTTCGACCAGCACCCGGCGACGCTGTGGCTCGCGCCGCTCGACGACGGCGTGCACCCCGACGCCGCGTGGCTCGCGGAGGGCGAGCTGTGGGACGGCACCGAGCGCACGCCGCCGGCGCGCGCGGCCCGCGACGGCAGCGCCGCCACGCGCGAGGTCGAGCTGCCGGGCGAGCACCAGCCCGGCCTGCTCGCGCTGCGCATCCAGGTGACGGTGCCGGCGGGCCGGACGGTCGTGCGCCGGTTCGGCTTCGGCGTCGTTCCCGCGGACGGCGATCCGGTCGCCGCCGCCGCCGCCGTGCGCGCGCAGCGGCCCGAGGGCACCGCGGAGGCGAGCAGGTGGCGCGACCGCATCGTGTGGGCCGCCGTGCCGGGGCAGCCGGGCGCCGGGGCGCTGCAGCGCGAGGTCGCGTGGTCGAGCTACAGCGCGCTCGCCCTCGCGACGCGCGACGCGTACCACGGCACGCGCCTCCTCGGGCAGGGCGGGTCGTACAAGTGGATCCACGGCATCGACGGCGCGATCGGCGACTACGCGCTGTTCGCCGAGGCGCTGCTGTTCGTCGACCCGGCGCTCGCCGCCGACACCCTCGCGCTGTCGCTCGCCACGCAGCGCGCGCCGGGCCGCGGCGACGGCGGCCGCTACCCGTACGCGACGACCGGCGTCGGCGACTTCACCGACATGGTCCGCTACGACCTCCGCAGCGACGCGTACTTCCTGATCCCGTCGCAGGTGGCGCGCTACGTCGCGACCGCGCGCGACGCGGCGTTCCTCGACCGCCGCATCGCCTACTGGCCGCGCGCCGACGGCGCGAGCGGCACCGTGCTCGAGCACCTCGCGCTGACGCAGCGGTTCGCCGACGACACGCTCGGCGTCGGCGCGCACGGCCTCGTCGCGATGGGCACGAACGACTACGCCGACGGCGTCCTGCAGACGGCGACCGAGCCCGCGACGCCCGCGGGCGCGTCGTCGACGTTCAACGCGTGGCTGCTCGCCGGCGGCTTCGACGTCGCCGCCGACGTCGTCGCGCCGCGCGACCCCGCGCTCGCCGCTCGCTACCGCGCGCTGCGCGCCGATCAGCTCGCGCGCCTCGAGCAGCACGCGTGGAACGGCCGCTGGTACGAGCGCGGCTTCGTCGACAGCGGCAACCCGCTCGGCACCGGCCACCTGTACCTCGAGCCGCAGGTGCTGCCGATCGTCGCCGGCGCCGTACCGCCCGAGCGCCGCGCGCAACTGCTCGACCTCGTGCGCACGCACATGGACACGCGCATCGGCCCGATGACGGTCGTGCCGATCGATCCGTCGCTGCCACCGGGCGGCGGCGTCGACGAGCCGCAGGTCGGCGGCGTGTGGCCCGTCGCGTCGGCGTGGCTCACCGAGGCGTACGCGCAGGAGGATCCGGCGCTCGGCTGGGACAGCCTCGTGCGCAACACGCTGTTCGCGCACGCCGAGGCGTTCCCGCACCTGTGGTACGGCGTGACGAGCGGGCCCGACTCGTACTACGGCCCCGACGCCGAGCGCCCCGGCGAGGCCGACGCGCACCTCGCGACCGCGCTCACCGACTACCCGGTGTTCAACACCCACGCGCACACGAGCGTCCTGCGCGCGCTCGTCGCCGTCGCCGGCATCCGCGCGACCGCCGCCGGCTACGCGATCGCCCCGCGCTTCCCGACCGAGACGTTCGCCGTGACGTGGCCCCGGTTCGCGCTGCGCGGCACCCCCGACACCATCGCCGGCTCCTTCACGCCCGTCGGCGGCGGCCGGGTCGCGATGCGCGTGCGCCTACCGTCGGGGCTCGCGATCGGGCCGCTCACCGTCGTCGTCGACAACGCCACCGTGCCTGCGACCCGCGACGGCGCCGACGTCACGTTCGCGATCGACACCACCGCCGGCGTCGCCGCGGGCTGGTCCGTCTCGCGCTAGCGTCCCACGCGTGCAGATTATACCAAAATTGGATAATCTTGCCGTTATCCAAAAAACGGATAAAGTCAGGCGTGCTGCAGTACCTCGTCCCCTCCAAGGTCCGTCGTCGCCTCTTCGTCCTCATGTGGGGAGAGAAAAAGCGCGGATCTGTTTCGGAGCTCGCGGAGGCCGCAGGGGTGGCGTTCTCGAACGCGCATGCGGAGCTAAAGGCGATGCAGCAGCACGAGCTCGTACGATCTCGGCGGGAGGGTGGCAAGGAGGTGTTCTTCGCGAACCAAGACCATGCAGATGCTGCGGTACTCGAGAAGCTCGCGGATTCAGACTCCCTGGTGCGTCAGACGACGAGCGATCAGGATGGGGAGCTCAAGGCAAAGCTGGTCGCGCTTGGTGCACCACTTCGGGGAGTGAGTCCGGTGGAGGTGGCGCCGGATGATGCCGTTGCGACGCTCGCATCGGCCGTCGAGCTTGCGCGTCGTGATGCAGTCGTCGCGCGCAGCCTGCCGCTCTGTGTTTGGAGCCAGCGAGATCGCCTGGATGCCAGGGCTTTGAAGGAGGTCGCTCTGGGGCCGGAGGACAAGCATGCACTCGCGTTTCTCGTGGAGCTCGCCGCCGACTTGGGTGGCGATCTTCGGCTTGCCGGACGAGCGGAGGTGTTGCGCGATGAGCGGCTGACGCTGGTGCGCCCGTTCTTCCGCGGAAATGCAGCCCGTGGCACACCGCGGCGCTTCGATCTTGCCGAGAAATGGGGTTTCGTCATGAACATGGACCGCGAGTCGTTTCGCAGCCTCTTCGCTAAATTCGTCGCGTGAGTGGCCACAAGGACACACGGATCCTCGGAGTCGATGAGCTGTGTGTCCTCTTCGAGGCTGTGGATCGTCACCTCGTGAAGCGAGCGTCGATCGTGGTCATCGGGGGTGCTGCAGCTGCCTTTCACCAGGCGGAGTCGACGACGAACGACGTCGATACGCTCGATGCGCTCACCGACGAGCTCCGAGCCGCCGTCGATCAGGCGACGTTCGCCGGACTCTCGGTGCCGATCAGCGCTTCCACCGTCGCGCAAGTGCCTGACAACTACGATCAGCGTCTCGAGAGAGTTCTTCCACATCTCAAGAACCTCGAGGTCTGGGTCCTGGAACGGCACGACTTGGCTCTCAGCAAGATCGTGCGTGGTGTCGAGCACGACATGCAACAACTCGAGGAGATCCACAGGCACCACCGTCTCGACTTCGAAGTGCTTGTCGAGCGATTCCGGACCGAGATGGCGAGTGTCGTAGGTGACCCGAGCCGGATTCGTCTCAACTTCCTTGAGCTGATCGAGCGACTCTTCGGTGAGCTGAAGCGAGTTGTCGCGCAGAAGCGTTTGAGCTGACGCTGGGCGCTACTCCTGCGGGCCGATCGCGCGCGCCCGCGCGTACGCCTCCTCGGCGTCCTGCTTGCGCCCGAGGCTCTCGAGGCGCTTGCCGAGCGCGTGCCACGTCGACGCGTAGCGCTGGTGCAGCGCGGTGATGAGCTCGTCGTCGGGGCCGGGCAGGTCGTACGGCAGCTCGAAGCGGTCGTAGATCGCGCGGTTGATGCGCAGGATGTCCTCGACGGGCGGCGTCTTCTGGCCGAGCGGCACGAGGTGCACGATCGGCCCGTACGGGTACCCCGGGAACATCTCGAGGATGCGCTGCTGCGCGAGGTCGGCGAACACCGGGCGCCCGCGCTGCAGGAGGCCGAGCGCGAGCTGCTGGCTCGGGTAGGGCGGCCCGGCGGCCATGCCGACGCCGCGCCGGCCGAGCTGCTCGGCGTACCAGCCGATCGACAGCATGCTCCACTGCACGTTCGTGACGTCGGTGCGCAGGCCTTGCGTGGCCTGGAGGTACAGGATCGTCGAGTAGGTCGCGTCGTCCGACGAGATCAGCACCGCGTCGCGCGGCAGCGTGCCGAGCAGGTTGAGCACGTACTGCTCGACGGCGACGTTGTGCACGCGCGCGACCTGCCGGATCGACGGCGCCGCGACGAGCAGCGCGCCGATCGCGCCCGCGACGGCCAGGAGCGGCGCCGAGCGCGGCGGGAGGTGGCGGGCGACGGCGTCGTACGCATCGTCGAGGCCGAGCGCGATGGGCACCGCGAGCATCATCAGCGGCAGCAGGTAGAAGCGCTCGCAGATCGCGAGGCCGAAGCCGACCGGCTCGATGTCGAAGCGCAGCACGAGCAGCGGCCCGCACAGGAGCCACGCCGCGGCGAGCGCGATCCACCCGGCGCGCGGCTCGCAACCGGTCACCTCGCGCGCGCGCACGCGGCGCACCCAGCCGACGGCGCCGACCGGCAGCAGCAGCCACAGCCAGCCGCGCGCGAGGCCGGCACCGAGCGCCGCGAGGTTCGCGACGACGTCGACGCCCTTGTCGGATCCGGCGAACGCGCCCGGGCCGCCGTAGTCCTTGCGCAGGAACACGTGCAGGAGGTCCGACACGCTGTCGACCGAGCCCCACGACACGAGCGAGGCGGGCGCCGCGAACAGATACAGATAGGGCAGGAGGCCCGCGACGAGCCCGGCGACGCCCAGGCCGATCGCCAGCGGAGCGGAGCGACGCCCTCCGTACGACGATCCCGACAGCGGTCCGTTCGACGCGTCCTCGCCGCGTTCGGCCGACTCGGTCGGGGGGCGCGACGAGGCTTCGCGCACGCCGCGCACGGCGCCGAGCAGGCCCACCGGCGCCACGAGCACGCAGGTGAGGTGGTCCGCGATGCCGAGGCCGGCGACGAGGCCGAGCGCGAACGTGCGGCGCGCGCCGCGCAGCGGGCCGTGCGCCGCCGCGAGCCAGATCACCGCCGCGACGACGAGGCCGTTCATCGCGAACACCTCGGCCTTGATGTGGTTGCGCAGCACGATCGGGCCGATCGCGAACACGAGCGCGGACGCCGTCGCGGCGCCGGGGCGCGCGCCCCACGCGCGACAGGCCGCGTGCAGCACGACGACGAGCGCCGCGCCGAGGATCGACGTCGCGAGCGCGGCGGTGTGCGCCGGCGTCGAGCCCGGCAGCCACGACGTCAGGCGCAGCCACAGCACGTACGCCGGGTAGCCCGACGGGTGGCCGACGCCGCCGGTCGCCGCGAGCGTCGAGAACTCGGCGTTGTCGCCGTCCGTGACGAACGGCGGCGCGAGCAGCGCGTACAGCGCGAACACCAGGAGGCCGAGCGCGAGCCCGCGCTGCCACAGCCATCGTGTCGCGAGGGCACGCATCGCCGGGTCTCAGGGGCCGAGAGGTTCGAGCGGCGGCGGCGGCGGTTCGATCGGCGGGCGCCCGCCGAGGGCGAGGTCGCCCATGTCGAAGGTCCCGCCCTCGAGCGGCGGCCCGAGCAGCACGTACATCGTCGCCGGCAGCGCCGGGCGCTCGCGGGTCCACGTGCGGTCGAACTGGTTGCGCGCCTCGAGCAGCTCGCCGGCCATGAGGTCGTGGTCGGACTGCTCGATCTCGCGCAGCACCTCGAGGATGCGCGCGCGCGCCGACGAGTCACCGCTGACGAGCAGCATCTCGCGCAGCCCGTCGCGCGCCCGCTGGTGCTGCCCCAGGCGCGTGCGCAGGGACGCGACCGTCACGGCCGAGTACGCCGGCGCGCCGGGCTTGCGCGTCGCGATCTCGAACAGCCGCACCGCGCGCTCGTCCCACGCGCGCCGCAGCGCCGCGTCGTCCGTCGCCAGGTCCGACGAGTAGATCTGCGCGGCCGTCGTGGGGATGCGCCAGTCGTCGGGGAACACCTCCATGCCCTTCTCGAGCACGTTGATCGCGCGCAGGTACGTCTCCTGATCGACGCCGCGCGTGGTCACGGTCATCGCGCCGACGCCGAAGTCGTAGATGCGCCGGTACGCCGGGTCGAGCGCGACGATCGCCTCGACGAGCCCCGCCGCCGCGTCCGCGTCCGTGTCGCCGCCGCCGATGTACGTGCGCAGCCGGGCGTAGAGCAGATCCGCGAGCAGCTCGCGGTAGCCGAGCGACGCGAACGGCGCGGCGCCCGGCGACGGCGCGAGCGGCGGGCCCTCGTCCTTCGCGCGCTCGGAGACGGCGACCTCGCGGATCCCCTGCGCGCCGACGATCGAGGCCAGCGCGGCACAGCCGAGGAGGAGCTGGTTCACTCAGCGACCTTCGTTGATCTTCTGGATCGTCGGGTCGGTGCTGCTCGTGAAGTAGAAGCTGTCCGTCGCCGAGTCGCCGTCCATGTTGCAGCGCGCGAGCAGGTACCACCAGTCCGTGGCCGGCACCGTGAATCCGAACGTGGTGCCCTGCGTGCCGAGGTTCGCGTTGTTGCCGGCGGTCCCGGTGACCCACGTGTAGCGGCAGTAGACGTCCGTCGGGCCCGTCGGCATGAAGCGGATCGCGTCCCACGTCGCCGGCGTCGGCAGCAGCGCGACCTTCGACGTCGTCGGCAGCCCGGCGGGATGCATCGTGCCCTCGCCGATCGTCGGCGGGTACGTGCCGTTCTCCTGCGCGAACTGCTCGAGGCGCATGCGGAGGTCGTTGAAGATCGCGACGACCTCCGAGTTGGCCTTGGCCTTGCGCGATTGCCCGAGGAACTGCGGCACGGCGATCGCCGCAAGGATGGCGAGCATCGCGATCACGATCAGGATCTCGATCATCGTGAAGCCGGCCTCGCGACGGCGTGCGCGCTTCGCCATGTTGCCTCGAGTGTATCGTGTTTCGTGCGGCCCGAAAACGACAACACCGCCTGCACGGCGGTGGGAGTCGCGAATTCCGAGAAACCTCGCTTCGACTAGTCGGTGTTCGGAGCGGGCTCGACCGTCACGAACGACGGCTTGCCGTTGGTCACCGTGGCGGCCACCGTGTAGTCGATGGTCGTGGTGTCGCAGTCGAGGTCACCACGCGCGGTCGCGTTGAACGTCGGGGTCGCGCCCGTGGCCGTCGTGAACGAGTACTGGAAGTAGAACGGCTCGTCCATCGAGAAGTCCATCGCGCGCCAGTTGGCGACGTCCCAGTCCGCGGGGACGACCTGGCAGCGACGCTTGCCCTGGAAGTCCTGCGTGCAGCAGTTCACCGCCGGGGTGAGCGGCTGCGAGATCGCCGCGGCGGCGACGAGCGGGAAGTTCGAGTTCGTCGTGTACTCTTCCTTCGCCTTGTCCTGCAGCTTCTTCAGCTGCACCGGCGCCTCGGACTTCTTTGCCTTCTTCATCGAGTCGAGGAACATCGGGATGGCGACCGCGGCGAGGATGCCGATGATGGCCACCACGATCATCAGCTCGATCAACGTGAAGCCGCGCTGGGCCTTCTTGAGCATCTTGCGCATTCCGTGTCCTCCTTCTTTCTCTTCGGTCACTTCGTTCTTGGTGACCGAGGGCTCAGCAACCGTCGTGCCGCTGCGAGGACCCTGGAACTGAGCGAACCAGCGCGGTCCGACCGAAGGCGGTGACGAAAACCGTCACTCCACGGTGACCATCCGCGGCGGATCAGCCGGCTTCGGGCTCCTCCGCGTCACCGTCCTTGTCGATCCCCAGCTTCGCGAGGCGATAGCGCAGCGAACGGAAGGAGATCCCGAGCAGCGTCGCGGCCCGCTTGCGCACCCCACCGGTGTGCTCGAGTGCGCGCGCCACCCAGCTGCGCTCGAAGTCGCTCACCAGGCGCTCGAGGTCCACACCTTCGGCCGGGAACTGCTCGGGCGCCTCGGACGCGACGACCGCCTTCGTCCGCTCGGCCGGCAGGTCGGCCGGCCCGATGACGTTCGACGACGACAGCGCGACGGCGCGCTCGATCAGGTTCTCGAGCTCGCGCACGTTGCCGGGGAAGTCGTAGGACTCGAGGCGCCGCATCGCCTCCGCCGACAGGCGCATGGGGCGGCCGTGCTCGGCGCCGAAGCGGCGCAGGAAGTGGTCGGCCAGGAGCGGGATGTCCTCGCGGCGCTGGCGCAGCGGCGGCAGGCGGACCTCGATCACGTTGAGGCGGTAGTACAGGTCGGCGCGAAACGCACCCCGCGCGACCTCGGCCTCGAGGTCCCGGTTCGTCGCCGCGATGACGCGGACGTCGACCTCGAGCTCCTCGGTGGCGCCGATCGACTTGACGCGCCGCTCCTGGAGCGCGCGCAGGAGCTTCACCTGGAGGGACAGCGACAGCTCGCCGATCTCGTCGAGGAACAGCGTCCCGCCGGCCGCCTCCTGGAACAGGCCGGGCTTGTCGGCGACCGCGCCCGTGAACGCGCCCTTCTTGTGCCCGAACAGCTCGGACTCCATGAGCTCCTCGGGGATCGCGCCGCAGTTCACCGCGACGAACGTCCTGTGCGCGCGGTTGCCCTCGCTGTGCAGCGCGCGGGCGACGAGCTCCTTGCCGGTGCCGCTCTCGCCGGTGACGAGCACCGTCGTCTTCGCCGAGTGGATCTTGCCGATCAGCTCGAACACGCGCTGCATCGCGCGGCTCCTCCCGAGCAGCTGCGCGAGGCGCGCGCGCCCGGCGAGCTGGTCGCGCAGCGCGAGGTTGTCCTCGACGAGAGCGCGCTTCTCGAGGGCGCGGCCGATGACGGCGTTGATCTCGTCGACCTGGAACGGCTTGGTCAGGTAGTCGTACGCGCCCTGCTTCATCGCGGCGAGCGCGGTCTCGGCGGTCGCGAACGCCGTCACGAGGATGACCTCGGGATCGACGGGCGCCGGCGGCGCGCTCGGGAACGGCGCGCGCGACACGGCGCCGGACTTGATCGCGTGGAGGAGGCCCAGGCCGTCGATGCCGTCCGGCATCTTCAGATCCGTGACCACGACGTCGATCGGCAGCGCCGCGAGTCGCTCGAGAGCCTGCGTGCCGCCCTCGGCGAGCGTCACCGCATGCCCCGCGCGCTTCAGGCAGATCGCGAGGAACTCGCGCATCGACTGCTCGTCGTCGACGACCAGAATGTTCGCCACGGGCGCACTATCGCACGGCTACTCCTCGGGGTCGTCCTGGTCGGCGTGGTCGCGCACCGGCCCGACCGTGAACTCCGTCTGCTTTCCGTCGAGGTCGCACGTGCCGGAGAAGCCCCGGTAGCGCACGCCCTGCACCTCGCCGCGGGTGAGGCTGAACCGCTCGCCGAGCCCGCATGCCTTCCCGTCGATCGTGATGCCGCCCGACGTCTTGCCCATGTCGAACGCAAAGTCGATCGACACGGTCTTGCCGTCGACGGTGAAGGGCTTGGTCGCGAACGTGCCGCTCGTGACGCTCGGGATCTTGCGGCCGTCCTTGCCCTTACGCCCGACCATGCCGTTGCGCTCCTCGGTCTTGCCCCACTCGACGTTGTCGACGACGGTCTGCTTGCCGCCGAGGCGGAACAGGAACGGCCCCTTCTGGTCGATGGGCGGGCCGCCTTTTCCACAGGCGGTGGCGGCGGCGACGAGGAGCGTGGCGATCGGGAGAGCGCGCATACGGCGCATCGTGCACGACGCCCGGCGCCGCGCAAGCTCGCAAACTGCCCGGCCGATCAGCGGCGGCGGCAGCAGGCGACGAGGAAGCCGCCGACGTCGCGCGCGCCCGGGAGATCGGCGAGGCGGTGCTCCGCCCATCGGATCGCGGCGCCGACGACGGGCAACTCGAGCACCTTCGCGACGGGCGTGATCACGCGGATGCCGCGCGTGGCGACCCACTCGAGCTCGGGGGGCAGGTAGCCGCGGATCGCGCGCGCGTCGTCGTAGCGCGTGTAGACGTGCTCGTCGTGCGTCTGGTCCGACACCGCCGTCGGCCGCTTCACGGCCTTCACGAGCCGGCGCAGCGAGCGCGCGTTGTAGAACTCGGCGAGCACCCAGCCGCCCGGGCGGACGACGCGCGCCATCTCGGCGAGCGCGCCGGTGATGTCGGGGATGTGGGCGAGCACCTTGAACGAGTACGCGACGTCGACGGACGCGGTCGCGATCGGCAGGTCCGTCGCGGAGGCCTGCGCGACGGCGAGCCCGCGGGCGGCGGCCTGGGCGAGCATGCCGCCCGACAGGTCGATGCCGGCGGCGCGCCGCGCGAACCTGCGCGTGCGGTCGAGGAGGAGGCCCGTGCCGCAGCCGACCTCGAGGAGGTCCCTGTCGCGGCCGTAGCGCTCGACGAGCCCGACCTCCAGGTCGTCGAGCATCCGGTGGTAGGGGAGGTGACGCTCGCGCTCGTACCAGCCGGCGAAGTCGTCGTAGTAGGCGCGGTTATCCAGGCGGTTCACGCGCCCGCAGTCTACAGCTTCGCGAGCAGCTCTTTCTTCTTCGTCTCGAACTCTGCGTCGGTCAGGATCCCCGCCTGCTTCAGCTCGCCGAGCTGCTTCAGGGTGGACATGATCTGCTCCCTGCTCTCGGTCGGGCGCTGCTGGTTCGCGTTGGCGTTGCCCATCATGTTCGCCATGTTGCCGGCCATCGCGAAGCCCATGCCGATGCCGGCGCCCTGGAACGCGCCGCCGCCGTCGCCGCCGCGCTTCATACCCTCGGCGGCGCCCATCATCATCTCGGCCTGCGCGAGCTGCTGGTAGCCCGCCATGCCGCCCGACGCGTTGACGTACGCCATGCGCTCGACGAGCTTGTCGAGGCGGTCGCGGTCGGCCTGGTCCATCGAGATCGTGAAGTCGCCGAAGCGGATGATCTCGACGCCGTACGGCTCGATGTTCTTGCGCACGTTCGTGAGCGTCGACTCCTCGATCTCCTCGGTGTACGCGCCCGAGGTGACCTTCATGATCGGCCAGTTCTGCTTGACGATGAGCTCGGCGATGCCGTCCTTCATCGTCTTCTGGATCTGGCTCTTGAACCAGGGCAGGAAGCCCTCGTTCGTGGCGGCGCGCTGGCCGACGAGGCCGATGACGAGCTTCACGGGGTCGATCACGCGCGCGGAGAACTCGCCGTGGACCATCAGGCGGACGCGGAGCTGCGTCTGCGGGTCCTGGATGTCGCCGATCGAGGTCCCGAACTTGATCGACGGGTTCTCGCGGGTGGTGACGAAGAACACCTCGCAGATGAAGACGTTCCCGCCGGTGAACTTGTCGATGAGCTGGCCGAGGAACGGGATGTTGGAGGCGTCGAGCGTGTGGCGGCCGGCCGAGAAGCTACCGACGTACTTGCCGTCCTTGAAGAACAGCGCGACCTCGTCCGAGTCGACCGTCAGCTGCGCTTTCCACGGGATGGTCTGGTCGGGGTGCTTGTAGACCCAGAGATCTTTCGCGGCATCGGGGCGGGCGATCGCCATCTCGGCGACGCCCCCCTTGATAAAACTGATGATTCCCATCGATCGCTCCTCCTGGAGACACCCGTAAGTGTCGAGACCCGTTGAAACTAGCACAGAGGGTAAGCACGACCGGCCACCGTCCCAACAGCTATCAGCGTTTTTCCCTTGCGAACGAACGGTTACTTACACGATTGTTCCCGCGATGATGAAGTCGGTTTTCTTGTCGGCAACCGCCTTGCTGTTCCTCGCGTGCGGCCCCGCCGGGCGCCCCAACAACGGTGGCGACGACGACGGCAACGGACCGGACGCCAGCGACCAGCTGCCGCCCGACTCATCGCCGGTCGTGGCCAGCCCCGAGGTGTGCACCGACGGCATCGACAACGACCTCGACGGTCGCGTCGACTGCGCCGACCCGGACTGCTCGGGCCGCGACGGCTGCCCGGTCTGCGGCGAGGTCGAGAACCCCGAGGGCACGGCGATCGCGCTGCCCGACGGCGTCAACGCCGGCAGCACGACGACGTGCTCGACGGACGCGCAGTGCACGAACCCGGCGCTGCCGAACTGCATCTCCGGCGGCGTCAAGGAGTGCCACGCCTCCTACGTGTCGACGCTGAACTTCGTCGGCTTCCCGCAGGGTGCGAAGCTCACCGACCCGACGAAGCTGCAGGCGATCTGCGTGAACATGGAGCACTCGTGGCTCCGCGACCTGCAGATCGAGCTCGTCACGCCCGACAACGCGGTCTTCATCATGCACAAGTTCCTCGACCGCTCGGGCGGCGAGATCTACCTGGGCCAGGCGTACGACCCGATCGGCGAGGATCCCGCCAACCCGACGCCGGGCGTGGGCGAGACCTACTGCTGGACCCCGACGGCCCCCGTTCAGATGGTCACCAGCGCGACGGTGAACGGCCCGACGACGAACTACAACGGTCACCAGATGCTCGTCCCGGGCAACTACAAGCCGGCGTCGCCGTGGACGGCGCTCACCAACACGACGCTCAACGGCATGTGGAGCATCCGCGTGACGGATCTGTGGCCGATCGACAACGGCTACGTCTTCTCGTGGTCGATCAAGTTCGACGCGTCGCTCGTCGACGACTGCTCCGGCCCGATCATCATGTGATCTTCGCCCGCGGCCCGTCGAGCCAGGTCTGCTAGGCTCCGGGCGCGATGCGGGTGTGCTGGGTCGTGCTCTGGGGTCTGGGTCTGGTGGGGTGTTCGAACATCTTCGGCGTGCACGACCCCGTCGCAGGTGACGGCGACGGTCCGCCGCCGAAGGACGGCGCGGCCGATGACGCCGCCCCGCCGATCGATGGCCGGCCCGATGCGGCGCCGGACGCGCCGGCGACGCCGCGCGGCTCGCCGCTCCTGCTCAGCGAGGTCGCGCTGGCGCCGTCGTTCGGCGAGTTCATCGAGATCGTGAACACGTCGGAGGAGACGATCGATCTCTCGCAGATGTACGTCTCCGACCACGGCCAGTACTTCCGGCTGCCGGTGGCGCCGCCGATCCTCGACGCGAACGACTTCATCGCGCGGTTCCCCGACGGCGCGACGATCGGGCCCAGGCAGGTCGCGACGATCGCGCTCGGGACCGACGCGCAGTTCATGTCCGTCTACGGCGTGCCCCCGACGTTCTCGGTCGCGGGTGGCGCGCAGACGATGGTCGTCGTCGCCGGCGATGCGTCGCCGAGCCTCACGAACGACGGCGAGGTGATCGTGCTGTTCCGCTGGGACAGCACGAGCGATCTCGTCGAGGACGCCGACATCGTCCTCGCGGGTAACCCGTCGGCCGCGAACACGCTGATGAACAAGGGCGGCACCTCGCAGGACGGCATCGACCCCGACACCATCGCGAGCACGTACAGGCCCGACGCGAACACGATCAAGGGCCAGAACCCGGCGCCGCCGTCGAACACGTCGACGAAGCGCATCCTGCTCGAGGGCGTCCACGAGATCCACGCCGGCACCGGCAACGGCATCGGCGGCGAGGACGAGACCAGCGAGAACACGATGCTGACCTGGGACAAGGCGCCGTTCAGCGCCCCGACGCCGGGCGTCGTGCCGGCCGCGCTGCTGCCGTGAGACGGGCTACGGCAGGGGCGTGCGCGCGTCGACGATCCAGCGCTTGACGCGCTCCTCGGCGTCGTCGCCCGCGACGTAGCGCAGCGCCACCGACGCGAGCCGGAGCAGCGCGCCGTCGCGCAGCGGCGTGTGGTCGGCGGGGCGGCGGTCGTCGATCCAGCTGCCGCTCGCCGAGCCGAGGTCGCGGAAGCAGTGCGCGCCGCCGCGCCAGGTCAGCTCGGCGTGCGCGCGCGACATCAGCGTGCTGTCGACGACGATGTCGTTCGCCGTGCTGCGCCCGATGCGCACGCTCTCGAGCGCGGGGATCTGCCAGACCTGGCCGTCGAGCCCGACCAGGTAGGCGCGCGCGGCGGCGGGGAGGCCGATCAGGTCGTTGCGCGTCGCGCGGTGGGCGGCGGCGAGCGCGGCCGGCGCCGTGGCGTGAAGCAGCGCGGTCGGCGCGACGTCGCGCACGATCACCTCGCCCGTGATCTCGGGGCCGCTCGCGACGTGGGCGCCGCGCACGTCGAGGACCTCGAGGCGATCGCCGAACGCACCCGCGATCTCGCCGAGGGCGAACGCCGATGCGAACGAGCCGATCGCGAGCTCGCGCAGCGCCGGCAGCCGGAGGTTCGCGAGGAGGCGCATCGTGGCGTCGGAGACGCGGTGGCGGCACGCGAGCTCGAGGGAGCGCAGCCGCGGGAACAGCTCGAGCGCCGCGATCGCGTCGGGGCCGGCGGCGTCGGCGAGCGCGAGGTGCGCGATCGTGCGCGCCGCCGGCGAGCGGGCGAGCTTGCCGAGCGACACCGCCGACGTGCCGCGCACGGCGAGCGACACGAGCGGCCGCTCGAGCAGCGGCCCGATCGCCTCGAGCGGCAGGTCGCCGGCGGGGTCGGGCGCGCCCTGCTCGCCGGTGCGCGAGAAGCCGGCGAGGTCGATGTCGACGACGGCCGGGAAGCGCGCCAGCAGGGAGCCGACGTCGGCGGGCTCGAGCCGGTGGCCGCGCAGCCACAGCCGCTCGAGGCGCACGTGCTGCGCGAGCGCGCCCAGCGCCTCGAGGCCGCGCGGCCCGAGCTCGCCGCCGGAGATGCCGAGCGCGCGCAGCTCGGGCAGCGAGCCGTACGCGGCGAGCACGGCGGCGACGTCGTCGCCGAGCGGCACGATGCCGTGCCGGTAGCGCGCCGTGTCGGTCCAGCCGGCGGGCTCGATGATGTCGAGCGCGCGCAGGTGGCGGAGGCACGGGCGGGCGAGCGTGCGGGCGAACATCCCGAGCGCATCGGCGGTCGCGCGCGGGTGCTCGATGCGCCGCGTCGCCGGATCGATCGCGCCGGCCATGTTCGCGATCGACAGCGAGCGCACGAGCGGCGCGGCGGCGACGAACGCCTCGGGGTCGCGCGCGAGGGCGGCGAGGTCGACGCGCGCGGCCTCGACGAAGCCGCGGTGGAACGTCCACCCGGCGGCGAGCCCCGCGAGCCCCGACCACGCGGCGCCGTGGCGCGCGATCAGCTCGCGCTCGCGGCGGCGGCGCGCGGCGACCTCCGCGGGTCCCAGCTCGCCCGTGGTCGCGGCGCGCGCGAGCGTGCACTGCAGGACCACGAGCTCGCCGCGCTCGCCGCCGACCGCGTCGGCCCACACCAGGCGCGGCTCGTCGTCCTCGGGGTCGGCGATGCACTGGGCGAGCATGCGCGCGACCTCGGCATCGGCCATGGGACGATCCTACGCCGCCCGCACGGGAGAGGTACCCGCCGCGAACGTGCGAATCCGGTGCGCTTTTCGGCTACCGTGCGGTGCGTGAGCGTGCGCCGCCTGCTCATCCTCCTGGTCGCGATCAACGCGGCCCTGTTCGCCGGGGGATGGCTGTTCGTGCCGGCGCCGGCGCCCAAGGCGGGAGCCGGCGTGCGCGTCGGCATCGTGTTCGATGTGGGCGGCAAGAACGACAAGTCGTTCAACGAGCAGGCCTACAACGGCCTCCGGCTCGCCGAGCGGGAGCTCGGCGTCGTCGGGACGTTCATCGAGCCCACCGAGGGCGTGCCTCGCGAGACGGCGCTGCGCGCGCTCGCGGCGCGCACCGGCGACGACAAGCTCGACCTCGTCGTCGGCGTCGGCTGGGTGTTCTCGAGCGACCTCGAGCGGCTCGCGCAGCTGTTCCCCGACGTCAACTTCGCGGGCGTCGACTACGCACCGTCGAGCGGCGCCGGTACGCTGCCGAACCTCGTCGGGCTGCGCTTCCGCGAGCACGAGGGCAGCTTCCTCGTCGGCGCGGCGGCGGGGCTCGCGACGCACACGAAGGTGGTCGGCTTCGTCGGCGGGATGCAGATCCCGCTGATCAAGAAGTTCGAGGTCGGGTACCGCGCCGGCGTCGCGCACGTGTGTCCCGACTGCCGCGTGCTCGCCGCGTACGCCGGCAGCGATCCGCGCGCGTTCTCGAACCCGCCGCTCGGGCAGCAGCTCGCGGGCGCGATGTACGACGACGACGCGGACATCATCTACCACGCGTCCGGCAAGACCGGCGACGGCGTGTTCGCGGCGGCGCGCCGGCGCGGCCAGCGCGCGATCGGCGTCGATTCGGACCAGTTCGCGATCGCGCCGTGCTGCGTGATGACGAGCATGGTCAAGCGCGTCGACCTCGCGATCGTCGACCTCGTGCGCGAGGTCATCGCGAAGAAGTTCCGCGGCGGCATGCGCGAGCTCGGGCTCGCCGAGCAGCGCGTCGGCTTCGTCGCCGACGAGCACAACCGCCTGCTCTTGCCGCCGGCCGTGGTGAACAAGGTGCGGGCGCTTTCCGACGAGATCATCGCCGGCAAGATCCAGGTCCCCTGGCAATGACGCGCGCGCTCGTGATCGAGGCCGAGACGTCGAAGCGCACGGCGAGCTCGGCGATCGTCGGCGGGTGGCCATGACGCGGGCGCTCGCGATCGAGGCGGAGGTCACGAAGCGCTACGGCGCGCGCACCGTGCTCGCGGGCGCGACGCTCGCCGTGCGGCGCGGGACCGTGCACGCGCTCGTCGGCGAGAACGGCGCCGGCAAGAGCACGCTCGTGAAGGTCATTGCCGGGATCGTGCGCGGCGACGGCGGCACGCTCGGCCTGGGCGACCGTGTCATCCCCGCCGGCGACTGGGACCGGGTGCGGGCGCGCGCCGCGCGGATCGGCATCGTGCAGCAGCACGGGGCGTCGGCCGGGACGCTGAGCGTCGTCGAGAACGCCGTGCTCGGCGCCGAGCCCGTGCGCGCCGGGCTGCTCGCGCTCGACGGCGTCGCGGCGGCGCTGCGCGCGCAGGGCAGGGCGATCGGCATGGACGTCGACCCGCACGCGCGCGTCGAGACGCTGTCGCTCGGCGCGGCCCAGCGCGCGGAGATCGTGGCGGCGCTGCACGCGGGCGCGGACATCCTGATCCTCGACGAGCCGACCGCCGTGCTCGCGCCCGTCGAGGTCGAGGGGATGCTCGCGATGCTGCGCGACCTCGCGGCGCGCGGGGTGACGATCGTGATCGTTACCCACAAGCTCGACGAGGTGCGCGCCGTCGCCGACGACGTGACGGTGCTGCGCGAGGGCCGGACCGTCGCGACCTTCTCCCGGCGGCCTACGGCCGCTGCGTCCGGAGACCCGCTCGGGGATCGGCCCGAGGGGTTCTCGGCGGCGAGCGGCCCGCTCGATCCCGCGGCGATCGCGCGCGCGATGGTCGGCGCCGAGCTGCCGCAGCCGACGCTGCTGCCCGAGCCGCCGGCGACGGCGCCCGCGATGCTCGAGCTCGCGGACGTCACCGTCGGGACGGCGCTGACCCGCGCGACGCTGCGCGTCCGCCGCGGCGAGGTCGTCGGCGTCGCGGGCGTCGACGGCAACGGCCAGCGCGAGCTCGCCCTCGCGATCGCGGGCCTCGTCCCGGCGACCGGCGCCGTCGCGATCGGCGGCGCGGCCGCGGCGGGAACGTCGCCGGCGCGCCGGCTCGCGCTCGGCCTCGCGCACATCCCCGAGGACCGCCACCGCGGCGGGCTCCTCCTCGACGCGACGATCGCCGCGAACCTCGCGCTCGGGCGGCGCGACGTCACCGGCCGGTTCGTCGTCGATCGCGCGGCGGTCGCCAAGCACGCGGCGGCGCGCATCGTCGAGCTCGACATCCGGCCCGCCGATCCGGCGGCGGTCGTGCGCGGCCTGTCGGGCGGCAACCAGCAGAAGGTCGTCGTCGGGCGCGAGCTGTCGCGGCCGCGGCTGCGCGCCGTCGTCGCGTGCCAGCCGACGCGCGGCGTCGACCTCGGCGCCGTCGCGCGCATCCACGATCGGCTGCGCGCCGTCGCGGTCGCAGGCGCCGGCGTCCTCGTGATCTCGGCCGACCTCGACGAGCTCCTCGCGCTGTGCCACCGCATCGTCGTCCTCCTGCGCGGCGCGATCGCCGGCGAGGTCGGCGGCGACGCCCTCCGCGCCCCGGGCGCGCGCGCGGCGCTCGGTGCGCTCATGACGGGGGCCACCGCCGCATGAGCGCCCAAGGCCGCACACGGCGCGCCACCCCACGAGGCTCGCCGGCGAGCGCAGCGAGCGCGGAGGCGATCGCGTGAAGCGCGAGCTCCAGGCGGCGGCGATCGCGGTGCTGGCATCGCTCGCGGTGGGGAGCGTGCTGATGCTCGTCGTCGGCGTGTCGCCCGTGCGCGTGTGGGGGACGATGGTCGAGCGCACGTTCACCGACGAGTACAACCTCGGGCAGATGCTGTTCGCGGCGACGTCGCTCGCGCTGTGCGGGCTCGCCGTCGCGCTCGCGCTCGAGGCCGGGCTGTTCAACATCGGCGCCGAGGGGCAGCTCGCCGCGGGCGTGCTCGCGTGCTCGACGCTGGGCGCCGCGCTGCCGGCGGGGACGCCGGCGCCGATCGCGATCCCCGTGTGCCTCGCCGCGGCGGCCGGCGCCGGTGGGCTCGTCGCCGGCGGCGTTGGCCTCCTCAAGGCGACGCGCGGCGCGCACGAGGTGATCTCGTCGATCATGCTCAACTTCGTCGTCGCCGGCGTCTCGCTGTGGCTCGGCAACGAGCTGCTGTTCGTCGGCGGTGCGACGACGGGCGCGCCGATCGCCCCGGGCGCCGAGCTGCCGCACCTCGGGCTCGGCGGCAGCTCCGTCAACGCGGCGCTCGCGATCACGCTCGCCGCGGCGGCGGCGGTGTGGTGGCTGCGCGACCGCACCACGTGGGGCGAGGCGTGGCGCGCGGTCGGCCGCGACCCGGCGGCGGCGCGCAGCGCCGGCATCTCCGTCGAGCGCGTGCAGGTGCTCGCGATGACGGCGTCGGGCGCGCTCGCGGGCCTCGCCGCGGCGAACCTCGTGATGGGCTACAAGCACGCGTTCGAGGACGGCCTCGGGCGCAACACCGGCTTTTTGGGCATCTCCGCGGCGCTGCTCGGGCGCTCGCACCCCGCCGGCGTGATCATCGCGGCGCTCCTCCTCGGCTTCCTCCAGGCCGGCGGCCTCGCCGTCGCCGAGCTCGTGCCCAAGGAGCTGACCGAGATGCTCCAGGGCGTCGTCGTCCTCGCGGTCGCGGCGTCGGTGCCGTTCGTCGCCCGCGCGCGCGCCCGGGCGCCGAAGGAGGCCGCGTGACGCGCGGGCGCGCCATCGCGTCGTCCGCATGCAGCTGCCGCGGCATGCGAGGACGCGTCGTGACGCGCAGGCGCTCGATCGCGTCGTCCGCATGCAGGTGCCGCGGCACGCTCGAGGACGCGTCGTGACGCGCAGGCGCTCGATCGCGTCGTCCGCATGCAGGTGCCGCGGGACGCGCGAGGAGATGCCGTGAGTCGCGACCGCATCTTCGGGCTCGGTGCGGCGGTGGCCGTCGTCGCCCTGACGTTCGCCCTCGAGCCGAAGCTCGCGCGCGGCGTGCTCTCGCTCGCGTTCGTGCAGGCGACGCTCGTCACCGCCGTGCCGTACGTGCTCGCCGCGCTCGGCGGCGCGATCACCGAGCGCGCCGGCGTCATCGACCTCGCGCTCGAGGCGAAGCTCCTGTTCGGCGCGTTCGCGGCGGCCGCCGTCGCGTATGCGACCGACTCGGCGTACCTGGGCGTCGCCGGCGGCGCGCTCGCCGGCATGGCGATCGCCGCGCTGCAGCTGGGGTGCGCGCTGCGCCTCGGCGCCGACCAGGTGATCGTCGGCGTCGCCCTCAACCTGCTCGCGCTCGGCGGCACGCGCTTTCTCCTGCAGGCGCTGTTCGGCGAGGGCGCGAACTCGCCGCCGTGCCCCGGCTTCGGCGACGCGATCCTCGCGAACCCGATCGTGTGGATCGCGGTGCTCGCGTCCATCGGCGTCCCGATCGCCGTCGCGCGCACGCGCTGGGGCCTGCGCCTGCGCGCCGCGGGCGACCGCCCCGATGCGCTCGTCGCCGTCGGCGTCGCGCGCCGTCCGCGGCCCCGGTTCGCGGCGGGCTCGCCGGCGGCGCGCTCGCCGGCGCGGGCGGCGCGCAGCTGTCGCTGTCGGTCGACGGCTTCGTCGCCGACGTGTCGGCGGGCCGCGGCTACATCGTGCTCGCGATGATCATCCTCGCGGGGTGGCGGCCGGCGTGGGCGGCGGTCGCATGTGTCGGCATCGCCGCCGCCGAGGCGGTCAACGTGCAGCTGCAGATCACGAACTCCGTCGTGCCGCGCGACCTCGCGCCGCTCCTGCCGTACGTCCTCACGCTCGCCGTCCTCGTCGTCGCGGGCGGCCGCCGCCCGCCGCCCGGCTCGCTCGGGCGTGTGTGACGTGGCGCGGTCGGTTATCCTGGACAGGTGACGGTCACCACGACGTCCTTCGGGGACCTGCGCAACGATGCGCTCGCGGTGTTCCGCGTGCAGACGCAGCAGAGCGTCTACCTCGTGGGCTTCCACGAGGCGCGCGGCAAGAAGTTCGCGATCGTGCGCGGCGAGCCGGGCACCGACCGCGAGCACCTCGTCGTGCGCGACAGCGATCCGCGCGTCGGCGAGCAGTCGATGTTCGAGGTGCCCTACGAGGCGTGGGTCGGCAAGACGCTCGAGGTCGCGACGATGACGTCGAGCACGATCCTCGCCGTCGCCCGCGTCACCGACTGGAGCGCGATCGCCCACGTCCACCGCGAGCCGCCCGCCTCCGAGCCGGGGGACCGCAATCCGTGGGCGCGCCCCGATCCGAGCCTGCCTTCTGGACCGGGCGCTCCGGGCGCACCTCCGTCGACGGCGCCGGCGCCGGCGAGCTGGGCGCCGCCGCCGCCGCCCGGGATGTCGAGCTCGCCGCGCATCATGATCGGCCTGTCGCGCGGCACGAACCCCGTCGCCGGGATGGCGGCGACACCGCCGCCGGCGTCGCCGCAGCACCAGCTCGCGAAGCAGGTCGTCGTCGGGCAGGGGCCGTCGTCGCCGGCCGACACGCCGGAGCCCGAGCTGCCGTACCCCAAGCGCCACGTGCGCTACGCCGAGAACGTGGCGGCGCTGCTGCGCTCGATCGCGCGCCGCGACCGCCTGTTCGAGGACGTCGCCGCGGACCGCGCGCTGAAGGAGCGGCTGCGCCGCGCGCTCGACGACTCCGTCTCGCTGCTCGAGACGATCCGCCGCCGCGACCGCACCTGACTACATCTGCTCGGGCGCGCCGATGCCGAGGAGCGCGAGCCCCGTCGCGAGCGCCGCCTGCACCGCCGCGACGAGCGCCAGGCGCGCGCGCCGCGTCGCCGGGTCCTCGCACAGGACGCGCAGCGACGCGTCGCCGTTGCCGAGCGTGTACCAGTACGAGAAGTCGCCGGCGAGCTGGAGCAGGTAGTGACACACGATGTGCGGCTCGCACGACTCCGACGCGCGCACCGCGGCGTCGGGCAGCTCGAGCAGGCGCCGCGCGACCGCCCACTCGGCGTCGTGCGTGAGCTTGCCGAAGTCGACGGTCTCGAGGTCGCTCGGGGCGATGCGCTCGCCGGCCCGGCGCATGATCGAGGCGCAGCGCGCGTGGCTGTACTGCACGTACGGCCCCGAGTCGCCCGACAGCGCGATCACCTTCTCCCACTCGAAGTCGACGTCCTTCTCGCGCTGCGACACGAGGTTCGCGAACATCACGGCGCCGGTGCCGACGATCGGCGCGACCCGGTCGAGCGTCTCCGCCGGCAGGTCCGCGTTGACCTGCGCGATCACCTCGCGCACGTCGCGCTCGGCCTCGTCGAGGACGTCGCGCAAGAGCACGACGTTGCCGGTGCGCGTGCCCGTCTTCTTGCCGCCGAGGCGCACGAGGCCGAACGGCACGTGCTGGCAGCGCGCGACCCAGTCGTGGCCCATCCGGCCGAGCAGCTTGAACAGCTGGCGGAAGTGCAGCGCCTGGCCGCGGTCGACGACGTAGAGCGAGCGCTCGAAGTGGTACGTGCCCCAGCGGTACTCCGCGGCGGCGACGTCGCGCGTCGCGTACAGCGTCGTGCCGTCGCGCGTCTGCAGGAGGATCGGCGTCTTCTCGCCCTCGAGCTCGACGACCTGCGCGCCGTCGCTCGTCGTCACGAGGTTCTTCTCGCGCAGCTCCTTCATCACGCGCGCGAGGTCGGGCTCGTAGGCGCTCTCGCCGCGCACCTCGTCGAACTTGATGCCGAGGCGCACGTACACGGCCTCGTACTCGGCGAGCGAGATGTCGCGGAAGCGCTGCCACAGAGCGCGCGCCTCGGCGTCGCCGTCCTCGAGGCGCTTGAACCACATCCGGCCCTGGTTCTCGAGGTCCGGGTTCTGCTTCATCGCCTCGCGGAAGCGGACGTAGAGGTCGTTCAGCGCCGTGATGTCGAGCTCGCGATCCGCGGGCGGCCCCCACAGCGCCCACGCGGCGAGCAGCATGCCGTGCGTCGTGCCCCAGTCGCCGAGGTGGTTGATGCCGACCACGCGGTAGCCGAGCGCGCGAAAGATCTGCGCGAGGGCGTGCCCGATCACCGTCGAACGGATGTGATGATAGGCGAGGTGCTTGGAGATGTTCGGCGAGCTGTAGTCGATGCAGATCGTGCGGCCCTCGCCGAGGTCGCGCGGGATCAGCCGATCGCGGAGGGCGGCGTCGACGAGCCAGCGCAGCGTGGTGGCGCGGTCGGCGCGGAAGTTCACGAACGGGCCGGTCGCGCTCGCGCTGGCGAGGAGGCCGGTCGGCCGGAAGGCGGCCGCGATCTCGGCGGCGACCTCGTTGGGCTTCTTGCCGAGGGCCTTCGCGTACGGGAACGCGGCGACGGCGAGGTCGCCCATCTCCGCCTTGGGGGCCGTGTCGACCTTGATGTCCGCGGCCGGCGAGCCGGTCGCGGCGGCCACCGCGTCGGCGACCGAACGATGAAGAGGCGTGTGCTGCGCCATGGCGCGCGAACGCTAGCATGTCCGATTGGCAGATCCCCGAAAGCTCCACAGATTCTCGGCAGTTGGTTTGACCCTCCGTCGAGGGACGTGTTACCAAGGGACTGCGGAGGAGACCCATCGTGAGCAAGATCGTTTTGTGCGTGGATGACAGCTCCACGATGCAGCAGGTGGCGGACATCACGTTCCGCGGCACCGAGTTCACGTACGTCGGCGCGCGCAGCTACGACGACGGCCTCGAGAAGGCCCGCGGTCAGAAGCCGGTGGTGGTGCTCGCGGATTCGCAGATGCCGAACAAGACCGGCTACGACCTGTGCCTCGCGCTCAAGTCGGATCCGGCGACCGCGAACGTGCCCGTCGTGATCCTCGTCGGCAACGGCGCGCCGTACGACAACGCGCGCGGCACGCAGGTCGGCGCCGATGCGAACCTGCCCAAGCCGTGGGACACGCAGACGATGCTCGACAAGGTGGTCGAGATCGTCGGCAAGGGCGTCGTCGCCCGTCCGGGCGCGGGTGCGGGCGCGACCGCCGCCGCGGCACCCCAGCCGGCCGCCGCTGCGCCGAAGTCGCAGCCGGTCGCCGCGCCGCCGAGCGCCGCCGCGGCCGCAGCCGCCGCGGCCGCCGCGGCGAACATGCCGCCGCGCTCGGCGACGATCATGGGCATGCCCACGATCAAGATGCCGGCGGGCGTCGCCCCGACCGCGACCCCGGTGCCGGCCCCGGCCCCGGCGAAGACCACCGTGATGGCGGTGCCGCCGATCGCGCCGAGCATGGGCAATGCGCCGGCCGCGCAGATGCGCTCGCCGGCCGCCCCGGCCGCCGCCGCCGCGGTGCCCGTCGCGACCCCGGTGCCGGCCCCCGCGCCGGCGCCCGTCCTCGCGACCGCCGCGGGCCGCGTCCCGATGGTGAGCGGATCGCCGACGAAGCGGTCCGCGCTCGTCGAGCGCACGCTCGCGAAGATGGCCGCGCGCCTCGCCGAGGCCGCCGGCCTCGAGCCGGGCAGCCCCGAGCTCCTCGCGCTGCTGAAGCTCTCGACCGAGGTCGTCGAGCGGATCGTGTGGGAGGTCGTGCCCGACCTCGCGGAGCAGATCATCCGCGAGAACCTGCACGAGCTGACTGCGCGCCGTAGCTAGATTGGGTAGCGTCGCCGCGTGACCACGTCGGCGCTACCCAAGCAATACGATCCGTCCGAAGTCGAGCCGCGCTGGCTGCGGTTCTGGATGGAGAACGGCTACTACCACGCCGACGAGAGCAGTCCGACCGTCCCGTACGCGATCACGCTGCCCCCGCCGAACGTCACCGGCTCCCTGCACATCGGCCACGCGCTCGGCTCGACGATGCAGGACATCCTGATCCGCTGGAAGCGGATGCAGGGGTTCAACGCGATGTGGATGCCGGGCATCGACCACGCGTCGATCGCCGTGCACGTCCTCCTCGAGCGCGACCTCAAGCGCCGCGAGAACAAGACCCGCTTCGACCTCGGCCGCGAGGAGTTCCTCCGCCGCGCGTGGGCGTGGAAGGAGAAGAGCGGCAACCGCATCGGCGAGCAGGAGAAGCTGATGGGCTTCTCGCTCGACTGGCCGCGCGAGCGCTTCACGATGGACGACAAGTCCAACCGCGCCGTGCTCGAGGCGTTCGTGCGGCTCCACGAGGAGGGGCTGATCTTCCGCGCGAAGCGGATGATCAACTGGGACCCCGCGAGCGAGACCGTCGTGTCCGACCTCGAGGTCGACACCGTCGAGGAGAACGGCTGGCTGTGGTCGATCCGCTATCCCCTCGTCGAGGGCGGCGGCGAGATCGTCGTCGCGACGACGCGCCCCGAGACGATGCTCGGCGACACGGCGGTGGCGGTGCACCCCGACGACGAGCGCTACCAGGCGCTGATCGGCAAGGAGGTCGAGCTGCCGCTCACCGGGCGCCGCATCCCGATCGTCGCCGACGGCTGGGTCGACCCGGCGTTCGGCACCGGCGCCGTCAAGGTCACGCCGGCGCACGATCCGAACGACTACGAGATCGGGCAGCGCCACGGCCTGCCGATCCTCGAGATCCTCGACAAGCGGGGTCATGTGAAGGCGCCCGCCCCCGAGAAGTACGTGGGCATGTTCGTCGAGAAGGCGCGCAAGCACGTGGTCGCGGACCTCGAGGCGGCCGGGTTCCTCGTCGGGACGAAGGAGTACAAGGTCCCGCGCAACCGCAGCCAGCGCTCGGGCGCGGTGATCGAGCCGATGCTGATGGATCAGTGGTGGCTGAGGGCCGCGCCGCTCGCCGAGAAGGCGATCGCCGCCGTCGAGGGCACGGGGCCGAACAAGACCCGCTTCGTCCCCGAGCTGTGGACGAAGACCTACCTCCACTGGATGACGAACATCCGCGACTGGTGCATCTCGCGCCAGCTGTGGTGGGGCCACCGCATCCCGGCGTGGCACTGCGCGTGCGGGCACATCACCGTCGCGCGCGCGGAGCCGCCGGCGTGCGCGGCGTGCGGCGTGAGCGAGCTCGTGCAGGACAACGACGTCCTCGACACGTGGTTCTCGTCGGGGCTGTGGCCGTTCTCGACGCTCGGCTGGCCCGACAAGACGCGCGAGCTGTCGACGTTCTATCCGAACAACGTCCTCGTCACCGGCCCCGACATCATCTTCTTCTGGGTCGCGCGCATGATGATGATGGGTCTCCACTTCACCGGGAAGGTCCCGTTCCGCACCGTGTACCTGACATCGATCGTCACCGACGAGAACGGCGAGAAGATGTCGAAGATGAAGGGGAACGTGATCGATCCCCTCGACGTGGTGTACGGCGCGACGCTCGAGCACCTCCTGAAGCGCGCCGACGCCGACAACGTCCCCGACCAGGCGCAGCGGGCGATCAAGAAGAACTTCGCGAAGGGCATCCCGGCGATGGGCGCCGATGCGCTGCGCTTCGCGCTCGCCGCGCTCAACACGTCGGGGCGGTACATCCGCCTGTCGATCGATCGCGTCGAGGGCTACCGCAACTTCATCAACAAGCTGTGGAACGCGTCGCGGTTCGCGCTGATGAACCTCGACGGCTACGACCCGGAGCGCTTCGAGACGCAGCTCGCGTCGCCGCAGGGGCGCGCGGCGCTCGCGATGCCCGAGCGCTGGATCCTGTCGCGCCTGCAGGCCGCGACGGCCGAGGTCGACAACGCGCTCGAGAGCTTCCGCTTCAGCGACGCCGCGAACGCGATCTACCAGTTCGTGTGGTACGAGCTGTGCGACTGGTACATCGAGGTCGCGAAGGCGCACCTCTACACCGGGCCCGAGCTCGAGCAGGACCACGCGAAGGCGGTGCACCGCCACGTCGTGCAGGGCGTGCTCGCGACGGCGCTCGAGACGACGATGCGGCTGCTCCACCCGTTCGCGCCGTACGTCACCGAGGAGATCTGGCAGAAGCTGCCCAAGCCGCCGCAGCTGCCGAGCTCGCTCATGATCACGATCTTCCCGCGCAGCGACGCGGCGTTCGTCGATGCGACGGCCGAGTCCGAGATGCAGCTCGTGAAGGACGTCGCCGTGGCGTGCCGCATGCTGCGCGCCACGTACAACGTGCCGACGTCGCAGGCGATCGCCGTCGAGCTGCGCATCTCTTCGTCCGTGGATCCCACGGCGCGCGAGCGGCTCGAGCGCCACCGCGCGATCGTCGAGCGGGCCGCGCGGATCACGGCGACGATCTCCGAGGCGTCGGCGGAGTACCCCGAGGGTGCGGCGAAGGCGCTCGTCGGTGCGGGCATCGAGATCGTGATGCCGCTCGGCGGCCTGATCGACGTCGCGGCCGAGCGCGCGCGCATCGGCAAGGACATCGGCAAGGTCGAGAAGGAGATCGCCGCGCTCGAGAAGAAGCTCGGCGACGCCAAGTTCGTGGAGCGCGCGCCCGAGGACGTCGTCGCGGAGCAGCGGCAACGGCTCGCGGACGAGCAGACGCGCCGGCAGCGGCTCGTCGACGCGCTCGGCACCTTGGGGGGCGCGTGATGACGCAGACCCGGCTCTCGGCGCAGGACACCGCGCTCCTCATCATCGACGTGCAGGAGAAGCTCGCGGCGGCGATGCCGCCCGAGGTCATCGCGAACCTCCTGCGCAACACGCAGGTCCTCGTCGACGCCGCGACGCGCTTCAAGCTGCCGATCCTCGTGAGCGAGCAGTACCCGAAGGGCCTCGGCCGCACCGTCGAGCCGCTCGCGGCGGCGCTCGAGACCGCCCGCGAGCGCGGCGCCGCGGTCCACACGTGGGACAAGGTCGAGTTCTCCGCCGCCGCCTCGGCCGGCTTCGGCGGGACGGCGAAGCGCTGGCTCGTGTGCGGCATGGAGACCCACGTGTGCGTCTACCAGACCGTGCGCGATCTCCTCGCGCGCGGCGCGGAGGTGCAGCTCGTGAGCGACGCCGCGTGCAGCCGCACGAAGGCGAACTACCGCGTCGGCGTGGGCCTCGCGCGCGAGGCGGGCGCGCTCGTCACGTCGACGGAGGTCATCGTGTTCGACCTCCTCGAGCGCGCGGGCGGGGACGACTTCAAGGCGCTGTCGAAGGCGATCCGGTAGTGGCCGGCAACAAGGGGGAGGTGGTGAAGTCGCTCGTGGTCAACGCGATCATCGCGTCGTCCAAGGGCGTGGCGGCGGGGCTCACCGGGTCGGGCGCGATGCTCGCCGAGACCCTGCACTCGTTCGCCGATTGCGGCAACCAGCTCCTCCTGCTCGTCGGCCTCAACCAGTCCCGCCGCGCCGCCGACGCGAAGTACCCGCTCGGCCACGGGCGCCAGATGTACTTCTACTCGTTCATCGTCGCGCTGCTCCTGTTCTGCGGCGGCGGCGTGTTCTCGATCTACGAGGGCATCCACAAGCTGCGCGAGCCCGAGGCCGTCGGCGACATCACCGTCGCGCTCGTCATCCTCGGGATCTCGATCTTGCTCGAGGGCTGGTCGACGCTCGGCAACATCAAGGTGCTGAACGCGCGCCGCGGCGCGACCCCGTTCTTCCGCCACCTGAAGGAGACCAAGGACTCCGACCTGATCGTCGTCTTCGGCGAGAACAGCGCCGCCGTCCTCGGCCTCGTGCTCGCGGGCGTCGCGATCGTCGTCGCGAAGCTCACGAACGACGGCCGCTGGGACGCCGCCGGCTCGATCGCGATCGGCCTCGTCCTCGTCATGGTCGCCGCCTTCCTCGGCCGCGAGGTCAAGAGCCTCCTCGTCGGCGAGTCCGCGGATCCGAAGCTGATCGACGCTGCTAACGAGATCGCCCACACGCACCCGCACATCGAGAAGGTGCTCAACATCCTGTCGATCCAGCAGGGCCCGGGCGAGATCATGGTCGCGATGAAGCTCCAGTTCAAAGACGGCCTCACGACCCAGGAGATCGTCGCCGCGATCAACGACTACGAGCGCAAGCTCGAGGCGCGCAACCCCGAGGTGAAGTGGACCTTCATCGAGCCCGACAACGTCGCCTGACCGTGCGGATCTGACGCTCGTGATGCGCAGACGCTCGATGCGAGTCTCGGTGAACTGAGACGCCTTCATCGGCAAGATCGCGTAGGGTTACGCATCGTGTCAAACGCCCCCACGACCGAGGTTCTGGAGCTGGGCGACGTGCCGGACTTGGGCCGGGTCCCCCACCGGATGTTGGCGCAGGTGATCCGTGCGGAGCGCTTCGGCGAGCCGCGCGACGCGTTCCGCGAGGAGGCCATCGAGGTACCGGCGCTCGGACCACGCGACGTCCTCGTGTACGTGATGGCCGCGGGCGTGAACTACAACAACGTGTGGGCCGCGATGGGGATCCCCATCGACGTCATCAAGACGCGGCAGAAGAAGGGCGAGAAGGAGGACTTCCACATCGGTGGGTCGGATGCGAGCGGGGTGGTGTGGGCCGTCGGCAAGGACGTCACGAGCGTCAAGGTCGGCGACGACGTCGTCGTCCACTGCGGCATGTGGGAGCCGGATGACCCGTGGGTGTTGGCCGGGAAAGATCCGATGTTCGCCCCGACGCAGAAGATCTGGGGGTACGAGTCGAACTGGGGCAGCTTCGCGCAGTACACGAAGGTGCAGGACCACCAGTGCGTGCCCAAGCCGCCGCACCTGACGTGGGAGGAGGCGGCGGCGTACATGCTGGTGGCGGCGACGGCGTACCGCATGCTGCACGGCTGGCCGCCGAACGTCGTCGGGCCCGACGAGCCGGTGCTGATCTGGGGCGGCGCGGGCGGCCTGGGCTCGATGGCGATCCAGATCGCGCGCGCGGCCGGGTCGCGGCCCGTCGCCGTCGTGTCGGGCGACTCGAAGAACGAGTTCTGCAAGCGGCTCGGCGCCGCCGGCGTGATCGATCGCCGCAAGTTCGACCACTGGGGCAAGCTGCCGCGCTGGTCCGACGACATCGAGTACAACCTGTGGCTCAAGGGCGCGCGCGCGTTCGGCGCCGCGTTCTGGGCGGCGCTCGGCGAGAAGCGCAACCCGACGATCGTGTTCGAGCACCCGGGCGAGAGCACGCTGCCGACGTCGTGCTTCGTGTGCGAGACCGGCGGCATGGTCGTGATCTGCGCCGGCACGACCGGCTACAACGCGACGCTCGACCTGCGCTACCACTGGATGCGCCAGAAGCGGCTGCAGGGCTCGCACTTCGCGAACGACGCCCAGGCGATCGGCGTCAACGACCTCGTCACGGCCGGCAAGGTCGACCCGTGCCTGTCGCGCACGTTCGCGTTCGCCGAGACCGGCGCGTGCCACCAGCTCATGCGCGACAACCTGCACCCGTCGGGGAACATGGCGATCCTCGTCAACGCGCCGCGCCCCGGGCTGCGCACGCTCGACGAGGTCCGCGCCGCGAGGGGGACGCCGTGACCGAGCGGCCGTTCAAGGTGCTCGGCGTGCAGCAGATCGCGATCGGCGGGCCGTCGAAGACCGCGCTGCGCAACCTGTGGGTCGACCTGCTCGGCGTGCCCGCGACCGGGACGTTCCGCAGCGAGCGCGAGAACGTCGACGAGGACATCCTGACGATCGCCGGCGTCGAGATCGATCTCATGGAGCCCATCGATCCCGCGAGGTCGCCAAAGGTCCACGAGCCGCGCCTCAACCACCTCGGCCTGTGGGTCGACGACCTGCGCGCCGCGGTCGCCTGGCTCGGCGCGCAGGGCGTGCGCTTCACGCCGGGCGGGATCCGCACCGGCGCCGCGGGTCACGACGTATGCTTCATCCACCCCAAGGGGGATGCCGGTTCACCCCTGTCGGGGGAGGGCGTGCTGATCGAGCTGGTCCAGGCGCCGGCGGAGCTGATCGCGAAAGGATGACGCCATGACGGTCGAAGAGCTGTATCGCCAGATCATCGATGCGTGGAACGCGCGCGACGCCGAGGCCTTCGCGGCGCTGTTCACCGTCGACGGCGAGATCGTCGGGTTCGACGGCTCGCAGGCGACGGGGCGCGGCCAGATCCACGAGCACCTGAAGGCGGTGTTCGACTCGCACGAGACGATGAAGTACGTCGGCGTCGTCGACAAGGTCACGACGGTGACCACGGACGTCGCGATCGTGCACGCCGTCGTCGGCATGGTGAGCAAGGCGACGGACCAGATCGAGCCCAAGCTCAACGCCGTGCAGCGCCTCGTCGGCGTGCACCGGTCGGGCGACTGGCGCGCCGCGCTCCTGCAGACGACGCCGGCCGCGTACCACGGCCGCCCCGACGACGTCGCGCGGCTGACCGCGACGCTCACCGCCGCCCGCGCCAGCGGGGACAACGCCCGGTGACCGCGCCGGTCGCGCTGATCACGGCGTCGAGCAAGGGGATCGGCGCCGGGGTCGCGCGCGAATTCGCGAGCCGCGGCTACGGCGTGGCGCTGCTCGCGCGCGGCGAGGAGGTGCACGCGCTCGCCGACGAGCTCGACGGCATCTCGCTGCGCGGCACCGTCGACGACGACGGCGCGCTCGCCGCGCTGATCGCCGCGGCGATGGGCCGCTGGGGCCGCATCGACGCGTGCGTCGCGAACACCGGGCACCCGCCGAAGGGCAACCTCCTCGCGCTGACCGACGCGCAGTGGCGCGAGGGCTTCGACCTCATCCTCGCGAGCGTCATCCGGCTCGCCCGGCGCGTGGCGCCGATCTTCGCGGCGCAGCGCTCGGGCGCGTTCGTCGCGGTCTCGAGCTACGCCGCCGCACGCCCCGACGCGGCCCGCCCGGTGTCGAGCGTGCTCCGCGCCGGCCTGTCGGCGTACGTGAAGCTGCTCGCCGAGGAGCTCGCACCGCACGGCGCGCGCGCGAACGCCGTCCTCCCCGGCTTCATCGACTCGCAGCCCGTGCACCCGACGACGGTCGCGACGATCCCGCTCGGGCGCAGCGGCAGCGTGGCGGAGCTCGCGCGCACGGTCGCGTGGCTCGCCGGCGACGACGCCGGGTTCGTCACGGGGCAGTGCCTGCTCGTCGACGGCGGCATGGTGCGCTCGCTCTGAGCCGCGGGCGCGAGGTGTCGACACGGTGACGTCACCAACAGGCGTGGCGCGCCGCCAAGCCCTTGCCGCGCCATGCGTCTCGCGCGGCCTCGCCGTTGCACCAGGGCGCGGGCATGTCGCCACTCATCATCGGTCTCATCGTTGCCGCCGTCGGTGTCCTGCTCGCCGCCGGTGGTGTGTTCGTCCGCAGCCGCGCGCGCCGCGTGCTGTCGGTGCCGCTCGGCAGGGCGTCGGACGTCTCGCGCGCGACCGGCGGCATGGCCAGCGTCGAGGGCGCCGTGCGCGCGCAGCAGCCGCTCGCCGCGCCGTGCACGAACACGCCGTGCGTCTACTTCCACCTCACCGTCGAGGCGAAGGTGAAGGAGAGCCGCGGCGGCCAGACGCAGACGCGGTGGAAGAAGGTCGGCGAGCACCAGCAGGGCTCGCTGTTCGCCGTCGACGATGGCTCGGGCACCGTGCTCGTCGCGGGGCAGGAGGGGCTCGACGGCGAGCTCGATCAGTCGTTCTCCGGACCGCCGCCGGGCGGCCCCGGGCTCGGCGTCCTCGCGAGCTTCATCGCACCGAGCCTCGCGCCGAACGAGGAGGTGCTCGCGTTCAAGGTCACCGAGAAGGTGGTCCGCAGCGACGGGAAGCTGTTCGCGCTCGGCGGCGCGCAGGGCGGCCGCATCTCCGGCATCGGCAACAAGAAGGTGCTCGTGTCGACGCGCGGCCGCATGGCGATGGTCGGCTCGGCGAAGAAGAAGTCGCTCGCGCTGTTCATCGCCGGCGCCCTCATCGCGGGTGCGGGCGCGACCGTGATGGTGCTGCGCCCCGGCGAGGCGCCGGCGTGCGGCGACCTCAAGGACGTCGTCGCCGAGTGCCGCATCGACACCGGCGGGGTCGTCGAGGTCGACCGGCCGGCGGGCGCCGATGGCACGGTCAAGAAGGACAAGGTCCACCGCAACGTCGTGGCGTGGGAGGTCACCAAGACCGCGCGCTACGAGCTCGGGATGCGCGACCCGAAGAAGCGCACCGCGAACCCGTCGATCCAGGTCGAGAACTCGTTCGGGTTCCCGATGAACATCGACATCAACATCGCGATCGGCGAGGGCGCGTACTCGACGAAGACGAAGACGACCGAGCTCAAGCCCGGGAGCTACAAGATCTACCTGTGGACGGCCGAGAACGGGCCGGGCAGCATGCTGCTCACGATCAACGAGCTGCCGCCGAAGTGATCGCGGCGTCGCGCCGGCGCTACGGCTCGTCGGGCTGGCTGTCGGTGCCGCGCCAGCGCAGGTAGCGCGCGAAGCCGAGGAGCTCGCGCAGCTGGGCGGCGTTGAGCTGGCGGGCCTCGGTGAGGACCGCGGCGACGATCGGCTCGGGGCGCTCGTCGGGGCTGCACCGGCGGAAGTCCCAGCGCCCGCCCGCCCAGTAGCCGTCGATGCGGTACGGATTGACGAGGATCCCGACCCACGGTGACGTGTCGTCGGGATTCGCCACGTTCACGGAGCGGCCGATCACGCGATCGCCCTGGCGCACGCCCGCGATCATGTAGGTCTCGGAGTCCTTGAACAGGATGTGGACGCGGTCGCCCTGGATCGCGATGGTCGCGACGCCCTGCTGCCAGGGCGCGGCGCCCGAGCGCCAGCGGCTGCTCCACGCGCCGTCGAGTCCGTGGCTGTCGGTGGTGATCGTCACCCACGCCATCGCGTTCTCGTCGCCGGCGAACTCCGCGATCGGCACGTCGCGCGCGAACGCCTGGACGTCGGGGCCGGCCGGGTCGGGGACGTCCGCCAGCGAGAACGGGTTCGGCATCCCTCGATTCTGCCCCACTCAGCGCAGATGGGGGAGGGCGTCCGCGAACAGCGCGAGCAACGTCTTCATGACCCCGGCGGCCGCGCGCTCCCAGGCCCCCGGGTTGCCGTCGGTGACGCTGCCGTCGCCGTCGACGGTGTCGGTCACGCCGCGGAGGATCACGACGCGCACCCGGTTGCGCGAGGCGACCCACGCGATCGAGCCGGATTCCCAGTCGCCGACGGTCGCCCGGTACTTGTCCCGGAGCTTCGCGAGGTCGCCGGGGTGGAGGTCGCGATCGCCGCTGACGATCGGCCCGACGATGACCCGGTCGCGCAGGTGCGCCGGCCAGCGGGCGGCGTCGAGCTTCACGCGGAAGTCGTCGATCGCCTCGTCGGCGTCGGACATGCGCTCGTAGATGTCGTAGATGATCGTCTCGTCGACGAGGACGATGTCGTTCGGCTTGCGCTCGCCCCCGAAGCCGCCGCACGTGCCCAGGTTCACGATCAGCTCGGGGTGGAAGCGGTCGATCGCCCACTGCGTCGCGCCGGCGGCCGACGACTTCGTGTAGCCGCCGTGGAAGAACACGACGTCCTCGTCGCCGACGCGGTGGACGAGCCACGCGCCGTAGGGGCCGTCGTGGCTCGCGAGCCCCGGCGGCAGGAGCGGCGCGAGCGCCTTCCACTCGGCGAGCGCCGAGATCTCGACGACGACGCGCGCCTTCACCTCGGGCTGCGGGGCCTTGGGGGGCTGGGGCGCACCGCACGCCGCGGCCAGCGCCAGCAGCAGCGCGAGCCGCATCAGTCCTGGAACAGGTTCTCCGCCTCGGTCTCCTGACCGTGGCGGTCGCCGTGCAGCGCATCGGAGAGATCGTTCGTGGTCTTGCGCAGGCGCTGGCCGAGCACCTGCACGAAGCTCCACAGCATCTTCGTCGCGAGCACGGGCTCGCGCTTGATGATCTCGTAGAAGTCCTTGCGCTGGATCACGACCAGGCGCGTGTCCTCGGCCGCGATCGCGGTGAGGGAGCGCACCGAGCGATCGACGAGCGACATCTCGCCGAAGTGCATGCCGCGGCCGAGCTCGGCGACGACGGTGTCGGCCTTCTGCAGCCGCACCGCGCCCGACAGGACGACGTACATCGCGTCGCCGGGCTGCCCGGCGCTGAACACGAGCTGCTCGGGCTTGAGCTCGACCATGTCGGCGATGTTCGAGACCCGCACCAGCTCCTTGTAGGAGAGGTAGCGGAACATCTGCATCGCCTTCAGGACCTCGAGCTTGAGCGAGACCTCGGTCGTGCGCGGGACGAGCTCGGTCGACGCCGTCTCGCCGACGCGCAGCACGACGGCGGTGATGTTGTCGTGGCCGCCGCCGGAGTTCGCGACCTCGATGAGGCGCGACGGCACGTCCTTGACCTCGCCCTCGGCGAGCTGCTTCGGCAGCTTCTCCTCGTCGATGTACGCGTACATCCCGTCGGAGCACAGGAGGAAGCGATCGCCCGGCAGGATGTCGAAGTCGAAGGTGTCGACCTCGACGGAGCCGTACACGCCGACGGCGCGCGTGACGGCGTTCTTGTACTGCTTGTACGGCGAGCTCTCGATCTGCTCGCGGTTGAGCTTGCCGCGCCGCACGAGCTCGTTCATCAGCGAGTGGTCCTCGGTGAGGACGTGGCACTGGTTCTGGCGCGCGAGGTACACGCGGCTGTCGCCGACGTGCGCGATGAACCCGCGCAGGTGATCGCCGCCGCCGGCGATGAGCAGCACCGTCGCGGTGGTGCCCATGCCGCGCTTGTCGGGCTCGCTCTGCGCGCGCGCGTGGACGGCGCCGCACGCCGCCTGGATCGCGTGCTCGAGGATCTGCAGGATCTCGTAGGCCTGCACGCCCGGGTGGTCGACGCGGTAGCGATCGATGAGGTCGCGGTTGTTGTTGATCGCGTCGCGGATCTCGTGCACGGCGATCGAGGACGCGACCTCACCGGCCGCGTGCCCGCCCATCCCGTCGGCGACGAGGAAGAGCCGCAGCTTCTTGTCGATGAGGAAGTTGTCCTCGTTGTGCGTACGCTGCCGCCCGACATCGGTCGCGGCGGCGAACGTCAGCTCCATGGGGGACCAGCGTATGCGGCCGGCCCCGAACCGTCAAACGCCCGCGACTACTTCGCTTTCGCCTACTTCGCTTTCGACAACGGGCGCCACGCGGGCGCGACCTCACCCAGGACGCCGGGCGCGATCTCGGCCTCGATCAGCTGCTGGATGACGCTCTTGTCGTTGACCGACTCGTAGATGCGGCCGCCGAGGACGAGCGCCGGCGCGTGCGCGATGCCGCTGCGGCGGGCGCGCTCGACGAGCTGCAGCGTCGTCCCGGCCATGCGGGCGCGACACGCGGCGAGCTTCTGCGGGTCGACGTCGATCTCCGAGGAAACCGTATCGATGAGCTTGTCGGCGGCGACGCGGCGGCCGTGGGCGCGGCTCGCGTGCTCGAGCTGCTTCGTGATCCAGCGCCAGCCCGGCGACGCCGCGAGGTCGTCGGGCGAGCTGCCGACGGTCTCGGCGCACAGGACGGCGTCGCCGAGCATCGCGAGCTCGGCGGCGTCGTCGCGCGTGACGTCGAAGTACGGCGCCCACACGATGCGGACGTCGTCGGTGTACGTCTCCTGGAGCTGGCGCAGCGTGCGCAGCGTGTTGTTGCACGCGGCGTCGTTCGGGCGGCACAGGGCGACGATCGGCAGGCGCGCCGACGGGCCGGGGCGCCCGAACGACGGCAGCCCGGCGAGCTGCAGCGGCGGGCGCACGAGCTTGTGGTCGGACGGGTCGCTGTCGTCGTCGGAGGAGCCGCCGCTCATCACGAGCGGGGTCACGCTGCGCAGCACCTGGTCGTCGAACGCCTGCGCGAGCGCGCGCGGGTCGACGCCGCGGTCGAGCAGCTCGAGGGCGCGCTCGAAGGCGGCCTGGTACTCGCGCTCGTAGTCGGCGTCGGCGGACACGCCGGCCTTGGGGAGGTACGAGTTGAAGAACACGCCCGTCGACTGGAGGCCGTGGAGGCGATCGAAGCGCTGCTCGTTCGCGTCGAGGATGTGGTCGTAGGGGCCGACCTTGACCACGGGGCCGGGCTTGCCGGGGAGGATCGCCTCGAGCCGCTGGGCGTCCATGCCGATCTGCGTGCCGAGCTCGATCATCTGGTCGCGCTGCAGGTTCGTGCGGACGGTGTGGAGCTTCTCCATCAGCTCGTAGAACTTGCCCTGCGCGTGCGCCTCGAGCGCCGCGACGGCGAGCAGCGGACCGTTACCGCCGCGCCGCATGATCCGGTAGACGACGCGGATCCTCGTCGGGTGCTTCGCCATGAGCCGCTCGAGCGAGCGGTAGGCGGCGATGCGGCCGCCGAGGTTGATCTGCGGGGCGAAGAACACCTCGATCGTGACGAGCGCGCCGCTGGGGCCGCGGGTCGGCGCCGTGGTGGGATCGCGGTGCTCGATCGTGACGACGCCGCCGGTGGGCGCGGCAACGGTGCGGGTGGCGCCGCCGAGGCCGGCGGCGATCACGGCCGTGGCGGCGATCAGCTCGGGGCGGAGCCTCACGCCTCGGTGTCCTTCTTCTCGTCGGTCGTTTGTTCGGGCGTCTCGTCGGGCGTCTCGTCGTCTGGCTTCACCGCAGCCTCGTCGTCATCGGTCCTGGATTCTTGCACCGCCGCGACCGCTGCGCCCGTAGGTTCGGAATGCGCGACGGCGAGGGCCGGTTGGAGCGGCGATGCGACGTCTCCATCGTCGAGGGGTTCGACCGAGGGCCAGAGGTACGCGTAGTACAGGCCGCCCGACACCACGAGGCCCAGGACCAGCGCCAGGACGAACGGTTCCCAGATCACGCGCGGAGCATAGCGCGGCGCTGCGAGTCACGGTGTAAGGTCACCCCGCATGTATGGCGCTGCACTCGCGTTGACGGCGGGCACGACGGCCGCGACCACCGGGCTTCCGTACTTCCACATGGGCGAGTGGAACATCGGGATCCCGATCCAGGCGTTCGGTGTCATCGTCGCCGCGGGCGTGCTGATCGGCGCCGCGTTGCTGCGGCGCTACGCCGAGTGGCACGGGGTCGAGGACGAGCACATCCGCGGCCTCCTCGGGTGGGTCACGATCGCCGGCTTCCTCGGCGCGCACATCTTCGACGTGCTGTTCTACGAGCCGCAGAAGATGAGCGAGCCGATCGGCTCGTACCCGACGCAGTGGCCGGCGCTGCTCCGCATCTGGGACGGCATCTCGTCGTACGGCGGCTTCGTCGGCGGTTCGATCGGCTTTGCCTTGTACGTGTGGTGGAAACGTCTGCCCGTGCGGTTGATGGCCGACATCACGATCGTCGGCCTGTTGCCGGCGTTCTCGATCGGGCGCATCGGCTGCACGGTGGTGAGCGATCACATCGGCGCCGCGGTGAACCCGGACAAGTGGTACGCGTTCCTCGCGATGGACTACCCGCTCGACGCGAACCTCAAGCCGGTGATGGACCTGGCGAAGAAGGCGACGATCGCGGGGGAGAAGCTCGGGCCCACGCTCACGGCGTGGAATCTGGGGTTGGTCGAGCTCCTGTACCTGATCCCGGTGAACGTGCTGATCCTGTGGCTCGCGTTCCGCGGGAAGAAGCGGATGCCGGCGGGGTTCATCGTCGCGCTGACGGGTGTGCTGTACGCGCCGGTGCGGTTCTTCCTCGACTTCCTCCGCCCGACGACGAGCGACCCGACGCACTTCGGGTTCACGTTCGCGCAGTGGGCCTCGATCGCGGCGTTCGGTGCCGCGGTGTACGCGGCCAGCCGCGTCCTCAAGAACGGCCTCCCGGCCGACGTCGTTGCCCCGACGGCGGGTGAGGCGCAGCGGCAGCTGCGCGCGCTGCTCAAGGAGGAGGAAGAGCGCCTCGAGCGCGAGAAGGAGGACAACGAGGCCGAGGAGCGCGCCGAGATCGCGCGGAAGCGGGCCGAGGAGCTCGAGGCCGCTGAGTCCTCCTCCTCGTCGGAGTCCTCGTCGTCCTCGTCCTCGTCGGATTCCGATTCCGATTCCGACTCCGATGGGGATGAAGAAGCAGAGAAGCCGGCGCCCAAGCCGACCGGGTCGAAGAAGAAGCGCTGACGTTCTGCTTGGCGCGAGCGCCCGCGGCTGCGCCTCGCCTCGATGCCCCCTTGCCGTGCTCGGACATGTCCTCGCGGGTCACCTCCTGTGCGGGACGAGCGCGGTGCTGCCCGCTGCGGAACTGCGCGCGGCAAGGGGGCATCGGGCGGGCGCGCCGCGGGTGACGTGAGCGCGTTCGTTCTGCGGTCACGCTTTGCATCGGGGCGCACGGCACAAGGCCGGTCGCGTGCGTGTGGCTTAGCGACGCTTGACGGGCTTGTTCGCCGGCTTCTTGTTCGCCGGCTTTTTCGGCTTCTTGTTCGCCGGCTTCTTGTTCACCGGCTTCTTTGTCGCAGGCTTCTTCGTGGCCTTCGACTTCGTCGTCGGCTTCTTGGCCTTGGTGGACCTGGTCGCGGGCTTCGTGACGCCGTTGGACTTGGTGGACTTCGTGACCTTCGTGGCCTTCGCGGCTTTCGCCCTGGGCGAGGCCTCTGGCGAGGACGGCGCGGGATCCGTGGCGGGGTGAGCCGAGGCGAGCGCGAC
This sequence comes from Deltaproteobacteria bacterium, assembly GCA_019637375.1. Taxonomy (GTDB): domain Bacteria; phylum Myxococcota_A; class Polyangia; order Haliangiales; family Haliangiaceae; genus JABFXX01. Next base: position 66,042 of record JAHBVW010000040.1, read on the forward strand.
GGGGCTTGTGGGGAGGGTCGGGGGGCGCGCGCGGCGACCGCCGCCACCACCGCCGCCACCGCCGCCGCCGCCGCCGCCACCGCCGCCACCGCCGCGACCGTTGCGGCGCTCGCCGTCTTGATCGCGGCGGGTCTCCATCTCGGCGACGATCTCGGCGTCGTCTTCCTGGGTGAGGGCCTCGCGGGCGATGGTGAAGAGCTCGTCTTCGCGGGCGACGTGGGAGCGGTGGGCGTCGGCGAGGCGGGTGGCGGCGTCGAGGAGGGCCTTGCCGGCGGCGGGGCGGGGGCTGCCGTCGAGGTCGCGGACGGCGGCGGCGACGCTGCTCTGGAGCTCGACCTGGGCGGGGTGCTCGGCGGAGAGGGTCGCGAGATCGACGGCGAGCTCGGGGCGCCGGGTGGAGAGGCGCGGGAACACCGAGCCTTCCTCGTCCTTGAAGTGGCGCCTCGCCGAGCGCTCGAAGTAGGCGACGGCGGCGTGCACCGTCCCGAGGTCGCCGTCGGCGGGTCGGCCGGCGGCGAGGCGGCGCGCCGCTTCGAGGAGCCCGTGGATCACCTCGTCGTGACGGCGGTGACATCGCTCGAGTTGAGCGAGGCTGGCCAGCTCCATACCCCAGCAGAATCCACCAATCCGCCAGGTTGCGACAAGCGCCAGGCGTGATTCCTTGATAATGACGTCACCCATGACCGAGCAAGTCGTCATCATCGGTAGCGGTCCCGCGGCGCACACCGCGGCGATCTATGCGGCGCGCGCGAACCTCCAGCCGCTCCTGTTCGAGGGCTTCCTGGCGGGCGGGATCGCCGCCGGTGGCCAGCTCACGACGACGACCGACGTCGAGAACTTTCCGGGTTTCCCCGAAGGCATCATGGGGCCCGAGCTGTGCGAGCGGTTCCGCGCGCAGTCGACCCGGTTCGGTACACGAATCTTCACGGAGACCGTGAACAAGGTCGACCTGTCGCGGCGCCCGTTCCGGTACTGGACCGACGAGCAGGAGGGCGAGGCCCGGGCGCTCATCATCGCGACGGGCGCGACGGCCAAGCGCGACGACATCCCCGGCACGCGCGACAGCGAGCTCTGGCAGAAGGGTGTGTCGGCGTGCGCGGTGTGCGACGGCGCGCTGCCGATGTTCCGCAAGAAGACGCTGTTCGTCGTCGGCGGCGGCGACTCCGCGATGGAGGAGGCGAACTTCCTCTCGAAGTTCGGCTCCAAGGTCTACATCGTGCACCGCCGCGACGAGCTGCGCGCGTCGATGATCATGCAGCAGCGCGCGCGCGCGAACCCGAAGATCGAATTCCTGCTCTCGCACCGCGTCCTCGAGGTCGGCGGCACGAACGGCGTCGAGTGGGTGAAGGTCCAGGACCAGAAGACCGACCAGCCGCGCCAGATCGAGGCCGCCGGCCTGTTCTTCGCGATCGGGCACGTGCCGAACACGAGGTTCCTCGCCGGCCAGCTCGCGACCGACCCGCAGGGGTACATCGTCACGACGCCGGGCACGACCCACACGTCGGTCGAGGGTGTGTTCGCCGCGGGCGACGTGCAGGACAAGAAGTACCGCCAGGCGATCACCGCCGCGGGCACCGGCTGCATGGCGGCGCTCGAGGCCGAGCACTTCCTCGCCTCGCACCACGCGTAGGCGGTCGCGCGGGAGTCCCGGGAGGGCTCGGGAATGTTCCTCGGACGGCTTCTGGTTTTCCCACCAGGTCCGCCGAGGTCTGCCATGTCACAATCGCCCCTGTACCCCGTGAGCCGCGAACCTCAGCCTCCGTACCGCGAGTCGGCCATGACGAAGGTCCTCGCGGTGCTCCTGCTCGTCGTCGCCGGCGCGCTCGTGTTCACCGTGATCCAGACGCGGCGCCAGAGCGGCGGCGCGGCGATCACGACGTACGAGCCGCGGCCGATCGCGCAGCGGCCCGACGACGGCAAGCTCGGCGCCGACGAGCAGCAGACGATCGACGTGTTCGAGGCGACGAAGGACGCCGTCGTTCACATCACGAGCCTCGAGACGCGCAAGGACCGGATGACGCTCAACGCGACCGACATCCCGCAGGGCACGGGCACCGGCTTCGTGTGGGAGCTCGACGGCAGCATCGTCACGAACTACCACGTCGTGCAGCACGGCGACGCCGCGTCGGTGAAGCTCGCCAACGGCAAGGTCTACCGCGCGACGATCGTCGGCAAGGCGCCCGACAAGGACATCGCGGTGCTCCACATCGAGGCGCCGCCGAGCGCGCTCAAGAAGATCGCGCTCGGCGAGTCGTCCAAGCTCAAGGTCGGGCAGAAGGTGCTCGCGATCGGCAACCCGTTCGGTCTCGACCAGACGCTCACCACCGGCGTGATCTCCGGCCTCGGCCGCGAGATCAAGAGCGTCACCGAGCGCTCGATCTTCGACGTGATCCAGACCGACGCGTCGATCAACCCGGGTAACTCCGGCGGGCCGCTCCTCGACAGCTCGGGGCGCCTGATCGGCATCAACACGGCGATCTACTCGCCGTCGGGCGCGAACGCCGGCATCGGCTTCGCGGTCCCCGTCGACACCGTCAACGCGATCGTCCCGCAGCTGCTCACGCACGGCAAGATCGTGCGGCCCGGCATGGGCATCAACATCCTCTCGGACCACACCGCCGCGCAGCAGAACATCAGCGGCGTCGTGATCCTCGGCGTCGCGCCGGGCGGGGCGGCCGATCGCGCGGGCATCGTCGGCACGCAGCCGGCGCCGGGCGGCGGCTGGGAGATCGGCGACATCATCGTCGGGATCGACGGCGCGGACGTGAAGCGCTCGAGCGATCTGTACAAGGCGCTCGATGCGCACAAGGTGGGAGACCAGGTCGAGCTGACGCTCGAGAACGACGGCAAGCGCCGCAAGGTCAAGGTAGAGTTGCAAGCACTTCCTTGAGCCGCCGTACCCAAGCTCACGCCGTCGCCGTCCCCTCCACGCCACCGAGCCAGCCGCCGCGCCCCACGCGCCACGTCGAGACGTGGTGGCGCCGCACGCGGTCGTTCGTCGCCGAGACGTTCCTCGAGACGCTCGCCGGCGCGGCGTCGTTTCATCCGGCGGCGTCGCCGAAGCGCCACGGCGTCCACGTCGAGCGCGACCTGATCTACGGCGACGACGCGCGCTGGCACCAGCTCGACCTGTACAAGCCGATCTCGCGCCCCAAGCCGTGGCCGACGATCCTGTACGTGCACGGCGGCGCATTCCACCTCTTGTCGAAGGACACGCACTGGCTGATGGGCCTCGTGTTCGCGCGCTACGGCTACCTCGTCGCGAACATCAGCTATCGCCTCGCGCCCAAGCATCCGTACCCGGCGGCGATCGAGGACACGTGCACCGCGTACCGCTGGCTCGCGAAGCACCTCGAGGACCTCGGCGGCGATCCGGCGCGCGTCGCCGTCGCGGGCGAGTCGGCGGGCGGCAACCTCGTCACGTCGCTCACGCTCGCCGCGTGTCAGCGCCGCCCCGAGCCGTGGGCGCGCGCGGTCCACGACACGGGGCTCGTCCCCAAAGCGGCGCTGCCGTTCTGCGCGATGCTCGAGGTCTCCAACCCCGGGCGCTTCTCCGCGCGCCGCCGCCTGCCGTGGTGGGTCGACGGAATGATCCACGATGCATCGTCGTCGTACCTCCATGGCCACGCGGCGGGGGTACGCCCGGAGCTCGAGCTCGCCGACCCGCTGCGCGTGCTCGAGGACCAGGGCAGGTTGCCGCACGTCCAGCGGGGCTTCGATCGCCCGCTCCCCGCATTCTTCGCACCCGTCGGCACCCGAGATCCGCTGCTCGACGACACGCGCCGGCTCGAAAAAGCGCTCGCGGCGCTCAACGTTCCCTGCGAGGCGCGATATTACCCGGGCGGCATCCATGCATTTCACGCGATGGTCTGGGATCCCGCGGCGCGGAGGTGCTGGCGCGACGCGCTCGCCTTCCTCGATCGCCACTTGTTGCGATAGGCCGCTGTGACCCCGCCGCGCCGCCAACTGGGCCTCGGCATCGCGGCCGCGATCGTCGTGGCCAACATGATCGGGACCGGCATCTTCACGTCGACCGGGTTCCAGGCGGCGTCGCTGCACGATCCCGCGACGATGCTGTTCACGTGGTTCGTCGGCGGCGTGCTCGCGCTGTGCGGCGCCGCCTGCTACGCCGAGCTCGGCTCGATGATGCCGCGCGCCGGCGGCGAGTACGTCTACCTGCGCGAGGCCTACCACCCGGCGGTCGGGTTCATGAGCGGCTGGGTGTCGCTGACCGCCGGGTTCTCGGCGCCGATCGCCGCCGCCGCGCTCGCGTTCTCGAAGTACTCCGGCAAGGTCATCCCCGCGCTCGACGGCAAGTGGGAGGGCAAGCTCGTCGCCGCCGGGCTGATCGTCGCGATCAGCTCGCTGCACGCGTTCGACACCAAGCTCGGCGGTCGCGTGCAGACCGCGTTCACGATCGGCAAGGCGTCGCTGATCGCGGTGTTCATCCTCGCCGGTCTCCTCGTCGGCGACGGCGACTGGTCGAACCTCGGCACCGTCGGCGACGGCCTCGCCCAGCTGAAGACGTGGGACGGGCTCGAGGCGTTCGCGACGTCGATGATGTGGGTCAGCCTCGCGTACTCCGGCTGGAACGCCGCCGCGTACATCGCCGGCGAGATCGAGCACCCGCAGCGGACGCTGCCGCGCGCGCTGCTCCTCGGCACCGGACTCGTGATGGTGCTCTACCTGCTGCTCAACGTCGTGTTCCTGTACTCGACGCCGCCCGGCCAGATGGCCGGCGTCGAGGAGGTCGGCGACCTCGCGGCGCGCAACCTGTTCGGCGAGTCGTTCGGGCGCGTGCTGAGCACGCTGGTCGCGCTCGCCCTCGTGTCGTCGGTGTCGGCGATGCTGATGGCGGGGCCGCGCGTGTACGCCGCGATGGCCGCCGACCGCGCGCTGCCGCGCATCCTCGCGACGTACAACGAGCGCGGCGTCCCGCAGGTCGCGGTGGTCACGCAGACGGTGCTCGCGATCGCGTTCGTCTTCATCGGCGACCTCGACAAGCTCGTGCAGTTCGTCGGGTTCACGCTGTCGATCTTCGCCGCGCTGACCGTGAGCGCCGTGTTCGTGTTCCGCCTGCGCAAGCGCACGTCGCCGTACCGCACGTGGGGCTACCCCGTCACGCCGGCCGTGTTCATCGCGCTGTCGCTGTGGTTCGTGTACCTGCGCGTGAAGGGCGCGCCGAAGGAGAGCGCGATCGTGGGCGTGATGCTGGTCGTCGGCGCCGTGATCTATGCGCTCACGAGCAAGGGCATGCAGCACACCAAGATCGAGGAAGACGAGTAAGCTCGCGGCGAGATGACGAGCGAGCTCGTCTGGTTGATCGGCCTCCTCCTGGGCGTCGCGGTCGCGTCCGCGCTGATCGCGCGCCTGCGTCCGGACCACCGGCACCGCATCCGGCGCCTGTTCGCGATGTACGCGCTGTACGCGGTCGCGACGGGCCTGGTGTTCGCGTTCGACGCGCTCGGCAAGCCGAGCTGGGGCAACGCGTGCGCGACGGCGGCGGCGGTGATGCAGGGCCTCTTGCTCGTGTCGCTGACGGCCGCGATCGTGTTCTCGATCGCGCTGCCGCGCGCGCGCGTGTCGCTGCCGGCGATCGCGAGCGACCTGATCGTCGGGCTCGCGTCGGTGGCGGCGACGCTCGTCGTGCTGTCGCAGCAGGGGCTCGACGCGACGAACGCGCTCGTGTCCGGTGCCGTCGTGTCGGCGGTGCTCGCGATCTCGCTGCAGTCGACGCTCGGCAACATCCTCGGCGGCGTCGCGCTCCAGCTCGACGGCTCGATCACCGAGGGCGACTGGATCGCGTGGGACAACAACAAGCTCGGCCGCGTGCGCGAGGTGCGCTGGCGGCACACCGTCGTCGAGACGCGCGAGTTCTCGACGATCATCGTGCCGAACGCCGTCTTGCTCGCGACGAGCATCACGATCCTCGGCAAGCGCGACGGCAACCCGGCGCCGCAGCGGCTCGCGATCACGTTCTTCGTCGACTTCCGCTACCCGCCGGCGCTGGTCACGCGCATCGTGACCGAGGCGCTGCGGGCGGCGCCGCTCGAGAACGTGGCGAGCGAGCCGCCGCCGCAGGCCATCTGCACCGACCTGGCGCGCGAGGCCGCTCGCGAGTTCATCGCGTACACCGTGAAGTACTCGATCCTCGAGATCTTCGACGAGGAGGTCACGGCGGGGCGCATCCGCGGGCGCATCTACACGGCGCTCCGGCGCGCGGGCATCTCGCCGTCGGCGACGCCGCAGCTCGTGTTCTCGGAGATGACCGACGAGGAGATGAGCCGGAAGCGCGCGGCGCGCGACGCCGGGCAGCGGCTCGCGACGCTGCGCCAGGTGCACCTGTTCAAGATGCTCACCGAGGAGGAGCTGCAGAAGCTCGCGGCGGCGATGAACCAGGCGCTGTACGTGCCGGGCGAGCTCATCACGCGCCAGGGCGCCGACGGGCACTGGCTGTACGTGCTCGCGTCGGGGCGCGTCGAGGTGCGCACGAACGTCGACCCCGATGGGCCGGGCGGCGAGCCCGGGTACCCGGTGTACGTCGCGAACATCGAGGCGCCCGACTTCTTCGGCGAGACGGCGCTGATGACGGGCGAGCCGCGCAGCGCGGATGTCATCGCGAAGACGGACGTCGAGTGCTTCCGCCTGCCCAAGGACGCGTTCGCCGCCGTGCTCGTCGGGCGGCCCGAGGTCACGGAGGAGCTGTCGGAGCGGCTCGCGCGGCGGCGGATCGAGCTGATCGCGGCGCGCGACGGCGTGCAACCGAGCTCGGCGCGGGCGCGGTCGGAGCGCGAGCGCATCGTGGGCGCGATCCGCGGCTTCTTCGGCCTGTGAGCTTGCGCCCCCGGGCCGTGTCAGGATCAGCGCCATGACGGCGCGCACCGTTGTCGTGATCGCGGCGCTCGCCGGCGGCATCGCGGTCGCCGCACCGGCGCCGACCCCGGCGGTCCCGACGCTGGCCGACTGGGTCGGTGACTTCACCGGCGCGCTCGCGTGGCGCAGCTGCACCGCCCCCGGGCTCGCGAAGCCGACGATCCGGATCGAGGCCGTCCGCGGCTTTCTGTACGTCGACCTCACCGCCGCGGGCGGCGGCCTGCAGCGGATGATGCTCACCGAGGAGAAGCGCACCCTGGTGGCGCAGGACGGCGACGTGAAGGTCGCGATCGCGCGCCCGCGCGCCGATGCGATCGACCTGGTGGTCGAGCTCGACTCCGGCTGCACGATCACCGGCCGGCTCGCGCGCGCCACGAGCGGCGTCGCCGCGTGCGATCGCCTGACGGCGTGGGCGCGCGTCGAGGCGAGCTGCGGCGTGGTGCCGGTGCCCCACCGCGAGGACCCGGTCGCGCTCGCGAAGCGGGTGTGGACGGCCGCGGACGCGCCGGCGTGCACCGCGCGGGCGGATCGGCTCGAGCACCGGCTCCTCGAGGAAGGCTGCGTGCCGCTGTGGGAGCCGCTGGTCGCGAAGGCGTGCCTCGCGCTCGAACAGTCCGCGCAGCGCCTCGCGCGGTGCGGTGCGCTCCCGCGCGAGCGCGTCGAGCCGATCGTCGCGCGCGCGGGCAGCCTGCGGGTCGCGTCGATGACGGCGCTGCCCGCGACGCTCCCCGTGGTCGACGCCCAGTGCACGGAGGTGCAGATCCAGGTCGACGCGCTGTCGGCGCGCTTCCGATGCACGCCGTAGCGACGACTCCTGACGCCTGACGAAGTTTCCACGCGGCGACCGACATCGCCTTTCGCGCCACTCGTCGTCACTCGGCGCCACTCCTCGGCAGCGCGTGGCAAGGGGTGGCGATTCACGCGTTCCTCACGCGCTGGCACGTGCGCTGCTCGTGGTCGGACCATCATGCAACTCCGAACGCTGATGATGCTCGCCCTCGGTTCGTCCCTGTTCGCCGGCTGCGTCGCCGACGGTGACGACGACGTCGTCGATCCGCCGCCGGGCGATCCGCCGCCGCGCTGCGTGCCCGCGGACCAGCGCGCGACGAAGACCGTCGAGGTGCGCGGCACCGTCGTCGATTTCGCGACCGGCGAGCCCGTCCCGGGCGCGAGCGTCGACATCACGACCGGGTGGGACGTCGGCGGTGCCTTCCCGGGCGGCACGTGCCCGCTGCTCGCGTCGGTGACGACCGGCGCCGACGGCAAGTTCGGCCCGATCACCGTACAGGCCGGCTCGCCGCAGGACCCGCCGATCATGATGTTCCTCGTGCACGGCGCCGGGCGCGTGCAGACCGCCGACGACAACCGCGCGGCGTGCCAGGGTAGCCGCTGCGTCCTCGACCACAGGCTGCCGGTGCCGTCGATCGACACGGCGCGCGCGTGGCGCAAGGAGCTCGCGGCGGGCGGGATGAGCAACGCCCTCACGCGCGGGCTCGTGCTGTTCAAGTTCAAGGAGGGCGACGGCTCGGGCGCCGCCGGCGTCGGTCCGCGCATCCTCACGCCCGACGGCGGCGAGCCGCTCCTGCGCAGCCTCGTCCCCGGGCAGCAGGTGCGCTTCCTCGAGGAGGATCGCGCGACGCTCGCACCCGCCGAGCTCGCGACGACGACGGCCTCGGGCGTCGCCGTGATCGGCCTCGACACGCCCGACGGCGTCGTCAACGTCGCCGGCGAGCGCGGCGCGCAGGGCTGGGCGATGACGTCGTGCCTCCTCCCCGACCACTGGTTCTTCTTCGAGGACCGCACGGGCACGCCGTGATCTGCACGCACGGCCAGATCGATCTCTCCGCTCGTGCGTGCGCCGGCGCGCGCGTAATGATGTGATGGGCGGAAGCGTTGCAGCTCGGCCCATTCCATCCCAGGAGAGATCAGCATGCGAAGAATCGGACTCGCCGCGGCCATCGCGGCGATGACGCTGGCGGCACCGCGCGCGGCGGAGGCGTTCTGCGGTTTCTACATCAACGGCGCCGGCGGCGAGATGTTCAACAACGCGACGCAGGTCGTGCTCATGCGCGAGGGGACGCGCACCGTCCTGTCGATGCAGAACAACTACCAGGGGCCGCCGCAGGACTTCGCGATGGTCATCCCGGTGCCCGTCGTCCTCAAGGAGGGCGACGTGAAGACGCTGCCGAAGGACGTGTTCGCGAAGGTCGACGCGATGAGCTCGCCGCGCCTCGTCGAGTACTGGGAGGAGGACCCGTGCCGCGTCGAGCCGGAGCGCAAGTACCGGATGGCGCCGCCGATGATGGCGGGCGTGGACATGGCGGAGAGCGCGGCGGAGCCGAGGAAGGACCTCGGGGTCAAGATCGAGGCGAAGTTCGCCGTCGGTGAGTACAACGTGCTCATCCTGTCGGCGAGGGACTCGACGGGCCTCGACACCTGGCTGCGCCAGGAGAAGTACAAGATCCCGCCGGCGGCCGAGCCGCTCTTGCGCCCGTACGTCGAGGGCGGCAGCAAGTTCTTCGTCGCGAAGGTCGATCCGAAGAAGGTCCGCTTCGAGAACGGGCAGGCGATGCTGTCGCCGCTCCGCTTCCACTACGACCACGACGAGTTCGGCCTCCCGATCCGCCTCGGCATGGCGAACAGCTCCGGCGTGCAGGACCTGATCGTCAACATCCTCGCGCCCGGCCAGCGCTACGAGCTCGCGAACTACAAGAACGTCACGATCCCGACGAACCTCGACGTCAAGGACGAGGTGCGTACGCGCTTCGGCGAGTTCTACGCGGCGCTGTTCGATCGCACGGTCCAGGCGAACCCGGGCGCGATCGTCACCGAGTACGCGTGGGACGCGAGCAGCTGCGATCCGTGCCCGGGCCCGACGCTCGATGACAACGACTTCCTGCTGCTCGGCGCCGACGTCGTGGCCGGCGGCGAGGGCGGCCACGTGCTGACGCGCCTGCACGCGCGCTACGGCAAGGACGGCGCGCCGAACGACCTCGTGTTCCGCAAGGCCGGCCCGATCGTCGGCGGCCGCGAGGTGCGCGACGAGCGCCAGCGCCTCGAGGAGCGCGCGAAGGCCGACGACTACAACAACTTCCAGGGCCGCTACGCGATCCGCCACGCGTGGACCGGGCCGATCACGTGCGACAAGCCCGTGCGCGGCCGCTGGGGCGGCCCGCCCGCGGGCCTCGACATCGCCGACGGCACCGGCCCGAAGGCCGCGACGAACATCGCGTTCGCCCCGCGCGGCAAGGTGCAGCTCCCGAACCTGGTGAAGCAGGACGTGCCGGAGATCGGCCTCAAGCAGGGCCAGCCCCTGCCGGGCGGCGCCGCGTTCACCGGCAAGCCCCAGGGCTGCGGCTGCCAATCCGGAGGCGCCGGCGGTGCGGCCGGCGGCGCCCTGTTCGCCGGGGTCCTCGCGCTCGTGCTGCGGCGGCGCCGGCGTCTCCCAGGTTGATGATCGATCTCTCCCAGGTTGATGATCGACGTCTCCCAGGTTGATGAGAGACCCTGTAATTTCAAGCCATTGTCGATTCCTGCCATCGTAGACCACGGTCCGGGCAGGGCCGTTGAAAGAGTCCTGACCATGCACCGCATCGCGATCTCGCTCGCCGTCGTTGCCGCCGTCGCGTGCGGCGGGACCGCCACCGTGAGCTCGAACCTCGAGCCGCCGCCCGCGGCGCCGGCGGGGCCGACCGTGGCGAAGCTGCCGCGCGCTCCCGGAGAGCACGGTCCGAGCCTGGTCGCGATCGACCGGACGGTGAAGCCGGAGCCCGGCGAGGTCAGCGATGGGACGCTGCTCGCGGACGTCGAAGGCTGCGCGTCGTGCCACCCCGACGCGGCGGCGCAGTGGTCGACGAGCGCGCACTCGTTCGCGTCGTTCGGCAACCCGATCTACCGCTTCAACGTCGAGCAGGTCCGCCACGAGCTCGGGAAGAAGTCGAGCCGCCACTGCGGCGGCTGCCACGACATGCCGCTGCTCGTCGACGGGCTCATGACCGCCGGCGACGATGCGCGCCCCAAGGACGTTTCGACGGACATCCCGGCCGCCGACCTGCGCTCGCACTCGGGCGTCACGTGCCGGCTGTGCCACGGGATCCAGAGCGTCACGAAGGACGGCAACGGCAGCTACGTGTGGTCGCGCGCGCCCATCGACGCGCCGAACTTGAAGGATCCAGCGTCGATCGCGAAGCACGCGGCACAGGTCAAGGTGAAGCAGCTCGGGACCGAGCTGTGCGTCGGCTGCCACCGTGGCTTCATCTCCGCGGACATGAACATGCCGGTGCACCTGTCGGGGCTCGACGAATCCGGCATGTGGCGCAACTCGGCGTGGACGGGCAACGGCATGGCGCGCATCGACAAGGTGCAGCCGAAGACGTGCATCGACTGCCACATGGAGCGCGAGCCCGCGTCGGCGGACGAGCTCGGCGCGAAGGTCGCGGACGGGCGGCGCTCGATGTCCTCGCACCGGTTCCTCGGCGGGCACACGTGGATGGCGTCGATGCGCGGCGACACCGAGCACCTCAGGCGCACGCAGGCCAAGCTCGAGGGTGTCGCGTCGATCGACGTCGCGGGCATGCGCGTCGAGAAGGACAGCGGCGCGACGTGGCACCTGCCCGCGGACGCGGCGCCGATCGCGCCCGGGTCGCGCGTCGCGTTCGACGTCGTGATCCGCAACCTGCTCGTCGGTCACCGCTTCCCGGGCGGCGTGCTCGACATCCAGGACACGTGGATCGAGATCGAGCTCGCCGACCGCAGGGGCGCACGGCTCGCGTCGTCCGGGCTGACGCACGAGACCGACCCGAACGACGAGGACACGCACGTCCTGCGCACGCTCGTCGTCGACGACAAGGGCGAGGTGCTCGAGGAGCACGAGATGGCGAAGTTCCGCACGCAGATCGCGACGCAGACGCTGGCGGCGCGCGAGGCGCACGTCGTGCGCTACGCGTTCGAGGTCCCGAAGGACCTGGCCGACGCGCAGCTGCCGCTCACGGTGACCGCGCGCCTGCGCCACCGCAGCCGCACGCTCAAGCTCCAGGACATCGCGTGCAAGGAGGCGATGACGAAGGAGGGCCAGAGCTTCATCAGCGGCGCGAAGGGCGCGCGCAGCGTCACGCTCGATCCGTGCAAGGCCCAGCCGATCACGCTGATCGCGCAGACGAAGACCGAGGTCGGCAGGGGCGCCGCGGTGGCGACGGCGCGGCCCGCGTGGGAGCGCACGTACGAGCACGGCATGGCGCTCGTCGGCACGGTCACCGAGCGGCTCGAGGAGGCGCGCACGGTGCTCGAGAAGGCGCTGACCCTGGCGCCCGATGCGCGCGCGAAGGCGATGGTCAACATCCAGCTCGGCTGGGTCGCGTCGAAGCAGGGCCGCACCGACGACGCGCTCGCGCTGGCCAGGCTCGCGCGCGAGCAGATCGCGTCGACGGGCGAGCCGGGCAAGCCCGCGCCGAACCCGCCGGTGATCGACGCCGTGATCGCCGATGCGCTCGCGCGCGTGTGGCGCTGGGACGAGGCGGTCGCGCCGGCGAAGGCGTGCACCGAGCGCGCGCCGGCGAACTCGCAGGCGTGGATGGTGTACGCGCGCGTGCTCGGCTCCGTCGGCGACAACGCGGGCGCGCTCGCCGCCGCCGCGAAGGGCCTCGAGCTCGCGCCGCGCGACCCCGATCTCCTGCGCAGCCAGGCGGTCGCGCTCGGCGGCCTCGGCCGCGTCGAGGCTCCGGACGCGCTCGCCGCGTACGACCGCTTCCGCTCGCCCGACTACTCGGCCGAGCTGCGCATCCAGTGCGCCGCCGGCTCGAAGCGCTGCGCGCGCGACCGCGAGCAGGGCCACACGATCGAGCTGCGCCCGGTGTTGCCTGCGAAGAAGTCGTAGCCGGCGTAGGATGTCCCCATGAAGCTGGGGATGTTCGCGGCTGCGCTGGTGCTCGCAGCCTGTTCGTCGGGGAAGCCGAAGGCGACCCCGGAGGCCGAGGCGTACCTCGGGAAGTTGAAGACCGTGCTCGCCGCGAGCGAGGAGCTCGCCGGCAAGCTCGGCGGCGGCAAGGGCCGCGACGCGATGCGCGACTGCGCGAGCCTGCGCGGCGCCGTCGAGAGCCTCGAGAAGGCGCTGAAGGACGTCGAGGGTGTGACGGCGGCCCCCGCCGGGCTCACCGGCTGCTTCGCCAGCGCGAGCAAGGTCGGTCAGGCGATCCGCGGCGCGGCCCCGGCGTGGGTCACCACCGACATGGAGGAACGCGTGAAGCTGTGCTTCGCGCTCACCGACCCCGGCGTCGCGACGAAGGTGAAGTCGGCCGTGTGCAACAACGCGAAGGCGATCGCCGGCAACTGCGACGCCGAGCGCAAGGAGCTCGAGACGACCGTCGCCGAGCTCGCGTTCAAGTGCCCGTGACGTCCGTGACGAGGATCGACTGACAGGTCAGCGAGCCGTCGGCCTTGCGCACCTCGGAGTGCGCGACGGCGTGCGTGGTGAAGCCGGCGGCCTCGAGGGCCTCGCGCGTGCGCGGGTGGCCGTCGGCGACGACGACGTGGCGGCCGAGCGCGACGGCGTTGGCCGCGTACGCCTCGGCCGCGGGGACCCAGACGATCGCGTGCGGCGCGAACAGCTCGGGCGCGAGCGTGCCCTCGGCGAGGAGGATGCGGCCGTCGCCGAGCGGCGAGCACACGCACTTGAGGTGCAAGACGTGCGGCGGCAGGTCGACGGCGACGACCGTGTGATCGGCGAACACCTCGGCGAGCCGCGCGATGCCGGCGGCGTTCGTGCGCGCCGAGCGGCCGGCGTAGATCGTGCGGCCGACGCGCAGGCAGTCGCCGCCGTCGAGCGTCGCGGGCGCGTCCATCCACGCGAGGTCGACGTGGCGCGCGAGGGCGCGGGCGACCGGCGGCGTCTCGCCCCGCCGCGACGGCGCGCCCGGGCGCGTCACGAGCGCGATCCCGCCGGCGACCACGGCCGTGTCCTCGACGAACACGCAGTCGGGGCACGCCTCGTCGGCGTCGATCGCGGTGACCGCCGCGCCGCACGCCGCGAGCGCCGCCCGGTACGCGGCGTGCTGCGCCCGCGCGAGGGCGACGTCGATCGGCGGATCCGGAGGCGTCGCCGACAGCGCGTGCGCGAAGCTCGCCGGGACGTGCCGCGTCAGCGCGTGCACTACTGCGCGGCGACGTGCTTGCCGTAGTCGTCGGCGTTCATCAGCTCGTCGAGCTCGGTCTTCTCGGTCGGCTCGACCTCGATCATCCAGCCCTTGCCGTAGGGCTCGGTGTTGACGAGCTCGGGCGCGTCCTTGAGGGCCGCGTTGACCGCGGTGACCTTGCCGGAGACGGGCGCGTACAGATCGGAGACGCTCTTCACGCTCTCGATCGTGCCGAAGCGCTGGCCCTTGGTGACGAGGTCGCCCTCGCGCGGGAGATCGACGAGTGTGATGTCGCCGAGCGCATCGACGGCGAACTGCGTGATGCCGACGCGCCACGACGCGCCGTGCGCCTGGAGCCACTCGTGATCGTGGGTGTAACGGAGGTCTTTCGGAAAGCTCATGGTGGGTTGCCTCACTGCGGTCGCTTGTAGAACTTGCCGGCGACCACGGTCGCGGACACGTCCTTGCCGCGGCAGTCGATGGTGAGCGCCGTGCCCGCGGTGGCGAGCGCGGGGGGAACGTAGGCGAGGCCGATCGCGCCGCCGACGCAGATGCCGGGGCCGCCGCTCGTCACGACGCCGACGACGTCGCCGTTCTGCTTGACGGCGTAGCCGTGGCGCGCGATGGCGCGCGTCTCCTCGGCGATCTTGAACCCGACGAGCTGGCGCCGGAGGCCGTCGCGCTTCTGCGCGCGCAGCGCCTCGGCTCCGAGGAAGTCGCGGCCGTCGAGCTTGACCGCCCAGCCGAGTCCGGCCTCGAGCGGCGTGTGGTCGTCGTCGAGGTCGTTGCCGTAGAGCGGCAGCTTCGCCTCGAGGCGCAGCGAGTCGCGCGCGCCCAGGCCGATCGGCAGGCCGCCGAGCGGCGCGGCGGCGGCGAGGAGCGCGTCCCACAGCCGCACGGCGTCGACGTTGCGGCACGCGAGCTCGAAGCCGTCCTCGCCGGTGTAGCCCGTGCGCGCGGCGACGCACGCGACGCCGGCGACCTCCGCGTCGCGGAACGTAAAGCTCGTCATGCCGGCGAGCGTGCCGCCGGCGAGCGTGTCGACCATCGCGATCGCCCTGGGGCCCTGCACGGCGATCAGCGCCGTGTCGTCGGAGACGTCGATGACGTCGCACCCGACGTCGGTGTGCTCGCGGAACCAGTCGAGGTCCTTCGCCGTGTTCGAGGCGTTGACGATGACCGTGTAGTCGTTGTCGCCGCGCTTGTAGAAGATGCAGTCGTCGACGACGCCGCCGCTCGGGCGGCACAGGAGCGTGTACACGGCCTTGCCGGCGGGGGCGCCGGCGACGTTGTTCGAGCACAGCTTGTCGACGACGGCGTTCGCCGTCGGGCCGCGCAGGTACGCCTCGCCCATGTGCGAGACGTCGAACAGGCCGACGGCCTCGCGCACGGCCTTGTGCTCCTTGATCGTCCCGGCGGGGTAGGAGACGGGCATCTCCCAGCCGCCGAAGTCGATCAGGCGTGCACCGAGACGCTTGTGCACGTCGAACAGCGGAGTGCGGAGGCGCGGCTGCATGGTTCGACGGGACACTATCAGGTAACGCGGACGTGCGTGCGTGCGACGGCCGGATCGCGCGTGCGCCCGCCCGTCTCGAAGTGTGCGCGGCGCGGGCCCTCGAGCGTGCGCGTCTTCCAGCCCAGGCCGCTGCGCACGCTCAGCTCGATGCGAGCATCGCCGACCTCGGTGTTCGCACACCACACCTCGGTGCCGTCGGGGTCGACGTACGGCGCGTTGATCAGCCGGTCGGGCGCGCACGCGAGCTCGCCCTCGATCTTGGCGAGCGGCGACCACGCCGTGAAGTGCACGTAGCCGGTGCGCCACGTGCTGCGGTTGATCGCGACGTTGCGGAACTGGTTGAAGGCGAAGCGCTCGCTGCCGAGCTCGAGCGTGACGAGCGTCATCGGCGGGAGCGTGACGCCGCGGCGCTGCAGGCGCACGGCGAGCAGCTCGAGCGCGCAGTGCGGCGCGCCGAGGAAGTCGGCGCACCGGCCCCACACCCACGCGTACGCGTGCTTCCTGCCGTACAGGTGCGTCTGCCCGGCGGGGACGCGGTCGAACGTGACCTCCTCGCCGTCGATGACGAGCGAGCCGCTGAGCGGGACGAGCGGGTTCGGCGAGCACACCGTCGTCTCGCCGAGGCCGCCGCGCAGGTACATCACGTCGGGGAGCTGGCGCAGCACGTGATCCGCCGGCTCCCAGCGCAGGTCCCATCGCACGTCGTGGCCGTCGCCGGCGAGGCGGCCCGTGCTGCCGTCGTGGCGCAGCTGCGAGCCGGCGATCGCGATCTCGAACGGCTCGCGGTGCGAGGCGAGCACGCTCGCCGGGAACGGGCGGTGGATGCCGAACGTGCGCGCCGGCCGGTTCGCGTCGAAGCGGGCGAACCACAGCTCCGCCCGGGGCTCGCCTTCCAGCGGATTCTCGGTGATGAAGCGCAGCCAGTAGCCCTGGTCCGTGCGCGGGTGGTTCCACGTGACGTACCAGACCTCGTAGCAGCCGCGCGCGTCGGCGGGCCAGTGCCGGTGGTTCGCGGCGACGGTCGTCGTCGGGGTCGTCATGACGCGGCGCTCGTGCGGGTGGGGAGCGCCTCGCGGCGCGGCTTGCCGAGGACGCGGCCCGCCATCCACGAGGCGAACCGGCGCGGCACGAGCCGCACGCTCCAGCACGACAGCTTGTTCATGACGCCGGGGATCACGGTCCGCTTGCCCTTCTCCATCGCGCGGATGGTGATCTTCGCGACCGCCTCGGCGGTCATCATCGTCTTGTTCGCGAGCCAGCCGTAGTTGCCCGCGCCGGCGGCGCCGTGGAACTCCGTCCTGGTACCGCCGGGGCAGATGCACGTCGCCGAGATCGGCGAGCCGCGCAGCTCGTCGTGCAGCGCCTCGGTGAAGTTGCGCACGAACGCCTTGGACGCGGCGTAGACCGCGAAGTTCGGCACCGACTGGTACGCGCCGATCGAGGCGACGTTGACGAGGTACGCGCGGCCCGCGTCGTCCCCGCGCGCCTCGACGAAGCGGCGCGAGATCTCGACGAGGGACGTGACGTTGAGCTGGAGGAGCTCGGCGTCGCGCCGGACGTCGGCGTCGCGGAACGCGCGGAAGTAGCCGAAGCCGGCGTTGTTGATGCAGATGTCGACGGGGCGCGCGCTCGCGGCGGCCCACAGGCGCGCCGCGCCGTCGGCGGTGCCGAGGTCGGCGACGATCGTCTCGACGGCGGCGCCGGTCGCGCGGCACGCCTCGGCGACCTCGGCGAGCAGCTGCTCCCGGCGCGCCGTGAGGACGAGGGACGCGCCGCGCGCCGCGAGCTCGCGTGCGACGGCGGCGCCGATGCCGCTCGATGCGCCGGTCACGAGCGCCCGCTTGCCAGCCAGCTCCGACATGGTCGCGAAGCTAGCAGAGGTGATATGCTCTTCCTTCAGGAGCGGCGTATGAAGTGGATGTTCGTTGTCGTGCTCGCCATCGTTGCGGGCTGTGGTGCGTCGTCGGCGCAGATCATGGCCGCGAAGACGGCGGAGTACCGCGCGGGTGGAGGGCAGCTGCTCGACCTCGCGATCCAGGCGGCCCAGGAGAAGTACAGGATCGGCGAGGTCGATGGTCCGGGGAAGCGGTTCATCACCGCGGCCCAGTTCTACAACCCCGAGGGCGGGCGCGAGTCCGCGGGTGCGGGCGACGTCGTGCAGGTGCTGCCCGGCAGCGTGCGCGTGCAGTTCCTCGTCGAGATCGTGGAGCAGGGCGAGGTCGCGCGCGTCGTCGTCGTGCCGCGCACGTTCCAGGTCGTGCAGGGGAGCCCGCAGCCGCGGGAGCTCCAGCCCGACGACCCGAACCTGCCGCCGTGGGTGCACGGGCGCGTGGATGCACTTTATGTGGCGATCCACGAGCGCGCGAAGCGTTTCGCCACGACGACGCAGGTGCGGCCGGGCACGGTCGCGCCGCAAATGGAGTAGCAGGGCCGGCGCGCTCGGTGTACGAACGCGCCATGCGCAACTGGATCGTTCTCGGGATCGCGGCGGTGCTGGCGCTCGCGGCGTGCGGACCGTCGGGCAAGCAGGTCGGCTTCGCGAAGGCGGCCCGCTATCAGGGCGACAAGCTCGCCCTGTTCGCGGCGATGAAGACCACCGTCGAGTCGCACTACCGGCTCCACCAGTCGGACGAGACGACGCTCGGCCTGCAGACGGTCGCGCGCTGGTACTCGCCGGAGGGCCTCGTGGCGTCGGCGCAGGGCAGCGAGAACGTGAAGAACCTGCCGGACAACAGCCTCAGCGTGTCGCTCGTCGTGCGGCTGCTCGCCGACGGCGACAACTGGATCGTCAACATCGAGCCGGTGATGCTGCGCTACCGCGCGGGGCGCCCGAACCCGGACCGCATCGTGCCGACGGATCCGAGCGTGCCGGGGTGGGCGACGAGCAAGGTCGACCAGCTGTACTTCGACATCAACAAGGCGCTGAAGCAGTGGGAGCTGAAGACCGTCGGTGGCGTCGCGCCCGCGCCGGAGCCCAAGCCGGAGCAGCCGCCCGGCCCGATGCCGGGCAACGATCCCGCGCCGCCCGCGGCCGATCCGGCGCCGCAGCCGCAGTGAGCGCGGACGAGCAGCGCGCCGTCGGCGTCGTCGTCGACGGGGACGAGCGCGTGGGTGGCGGTGGCTTCTTGGAGATCCGCCGGTTGTGGCTGCGCAACCGGCGCGCGGACGGCAGCGTCTCGGCGCCGTACGTGTGCGACGCGATCGCCCGCCCGTACGGGCAGGACGCGGTCGTCGTCGCGGTGTACGCGCGCCGCGGCGACGGCGACGTGATCGTGCTCGTGCGCGAGGGGCTGCGGCCCGCGCTCGCGTTCGGGCGCGATCCGGCGCTGGCGCCGCTCCCCGAGCCGCCGACGGAGCTGTACGTGACCGAGCTCGTCGCCGGGATCCTCGAGGCGGGCGACCGCGGCGAGGACGGCCTGCGCGTGCGCGCCGCGCACGAGGTGCACGAGGAGGCCGGGTTCGTCGTCGAGCCGTCGGCGATCGCGCTGCTCGGCGCGGGCCTCCTGCCGTCGCCGGGCTCGATGGTGGAGAAATTCTACTTCACGGCGGTCGAGGTCGATCCCGCGGCGCAGGGGCCGCTCGCGGGCGACGGCTCGCCGATGGAGGAGGGCGCGCGCACGCGCTGGCTGCCGCTCGCCGATGCGCTCGCGGCGTGCTGGCGCGGCGACCTTGCGGATTTGAAGACGGAGCTCGGTCTGCGGCGGCTGCGCGAGCACCTGCACGGCCACTGAACAGATTGTCAGACCGCCGTGCGAGCGTGTCGGGCATGGACGGTCCGACGTTCCATCTCCACCGCGGCGACGCCGTCGCCCGCCTGCGCACGCTGCCGTCCGAGTCGATCGACCTCGTCATCACCGATCCGCCGTACGAGTCCCTCGAGAAGCACCGCGCGATCGGCACCACCACACGCCTCAAGCACAGCAAGGCGTCGTCGAACGACTGGTTCGAGATCTTCCCGAACGCGCGCTTCCCCGAGCTGTTCGCCGAGGTCTACCGCGTCCTCAAGCGCAACACGCACTTCTACCTCTACTGCGATCCCGAGACGATGTTCGTCGCGAAGCCGCTCGCCGAAGAGGCCGGCTTCAAGTTCTGGAAGCCGATCATCTGGGACAAGCTGGCCATCGGCATGGGGTACCACTACCGCGCGCGGTACGAGTGCATCCTGTTCTTCGAGAAGGGGAAGCGGAAGCTCGCGGACCTCGGTGTCGCCGACATCCTCGAGGCGAAGCGGATCATGGGTGGGTATCCGGCGGAGAAGCCGCCGGAGGTGAGCGAGGTGCTGATCACGCAGAGCAGCGAGAAGGGGCAGATCGTGACGGACCCGTTCATGGGGTCGGGGTCGGTGGGGGTGGCGGCGGTGAGGAACGGGCGCAGCTTCCTCGGGAACGACCTGTGCGCGGAGGCGGTCGAGATCACGCGCGGGCGGCTGCTCGAGCTCGGCGGGCGCGAGCTCGCGGCGTCGACGGTGCCGGTGCAGCAGCAGGGCGTGCTGCTGTGACGGGCCACCAGTATCGCGACCTGATCGCGGCGTACATCCATCACCAGTACGGCGACGGCGGGCTGGTCGTGTACCGCGAGGTCAACCTCGGCAAGACGATCATCGGCAAGGACCGCCAGATCGACGTGTTCGTGCTGCGCCCGGCGGACCAGAAGGCGCTCGCGATCGAGTGCAAGTACCAGGACTCGGTCGGCAGCGTCGACGAGAAGATCCCGTACGCGCTCGACGACCTCGCGGCGCTGTGGGTGCCGGGCTGCCTCGTGTACGCGGGCCGGGGCTGGTCGCGCGGCGTCACGCACCAGCTCGAGGGCTCGCGCCTCGCGGCATACTGCCTGCCGGAGAAGCCGGCGTTTCATCGCGGCCGGCACACGCGCGAGCTCGACTACCTGCTGGCGGCCACGTTCGGGCTGTGGGAGCAGATCCTGCCGTCGTCGAAGCGATTCCGGCGGTGAGCTGGGGCAACCGGTACGTGCTTGCGTGGGACGAGGCGGATGAGGTGGGCGATGCGCGGCCGTCGATCGAGCTGGCGTTCGATACGGCGTGGAGCGCGAACGGCCCGGCGTCGCGACCGTGATCGCCGAGCGGATGGGGACGCAGCTCGGCTCGACCTGCGAGCCGAGATGAGTCAGGTCGCGGTGTCGATCGGCAGCGCGGGCTGCGTCGCCTCGGCAACGTCGACGAACGTTGGGGGTGGGGTGGCGGGCTCGGTGACCACGGCGGCGTCGGGGAGGGCGCGGCGGCCGGAGACGAGGACCTCCTCGCGGCCGTCGTCGGAGACGTGGCGCACGAGGCGGTAGGTGGTGTTGCCCTCGGCGCGCGCGACCTCGGGCGCGGCGATGAGGAGCTGCAACTCGAGGTGCTTGCACAGGTCGAACAGCACGCCGAGGTTGTCGCGCGAGAGGCGGTTCGCCTCGTCGAGGAACAGGAACCGGAGCGAGCCGCCGGTGCGGCGGGCGCGCAGGAGGTTCGCATCGCGCTCCCACTCGGTGAGCACGACCATCATGAGGGCGGCGCCGACGCCGATGGCCTCGCCGGTCGAGAGCTTCGTCGGCGAGGCGGTCTCCCACGAGCCCGCCGACTGCCGCCGGATCTCGACGGCGAGCTCGAGGTACTCGCGGTAGTCGAGCAGGCGCTGGCCGCCGGCGCGGCCGCCGCCGCCGTAGCGACGGAAGATCTCGTCGAGGGCCTCCTCGATCGGGATCGACGCCATGAACAGGAGCTCCTGCGCCTCGCCGAGGCGCAGCGCGCGCAGGATCTGCTCCATACGGTCGATGCGGCGCAGCTGCACGCGGATCCCGTGGATGCTGCCGAAGCGGATGCCGTCGAGCTGCTCGTTGAGGCGGCGCACCTGGCCGTGCGCGCGGCGGACCTGCACGTCGATGCCGCGCGCGATGTCCTCGGACGCGCCGCGCAGGTCGAGCTCCTGGCGCCCGAGGCGGTGCTCGAGCATGTCGAGGTAGTCGCGCAGGCGCTCGAGGGCGACGAGCGGCTCGTCGACGTCCGCGACCTGCGCGGGCACGCGGCGGCCGAGCCAGGCGCGGGTCGTCTGCCAGCTCGCGGCGTTGCCGAGGGCGTCGGGCGCGTTCGCGCGGATCGCGGCGGCCAGCTCGTCGCCGCCGCGCGCGTGGGAGGCGCGGTCGAGCAGGAGCTCGCGCTTGCTCCACGCATCCGCGGCGAGCTGGATGCTCGTGCGATCGGGCCGTCGCCCGGCGAGCGTCGCGTGCAGCAGCGCATCGCCCTGCGCACACTCGCGCAGCGCATCCCACGCCGCGATCGCCGGGCCGGTCTCGCGCTCGGCCGCCGCCAGCTGCGCGCGCGCCGCACCCACCGCCTGCGCCGCGCGCTCGAGCCGCTCCGCCTCCAGCGCCGCACGGGTGCCGAGCTCGCGCGACGTGTGGTCCAGCTCCTCGACACGCGCCGCGAGCACGTCGACGTCGATCTCGACGGTGATCTCGACGATCTCGGCGGCCTCGGCGACGGAGGCGACGGAGGCGACGGACGTCTCGCCGGCCTCGGCGATGGAAGCGACGGACGTCTCGCCGGCCTCGGCGGATGAGGCGGCGGGGCCGGGAGCGGCGGAGACGGAGGTGACGGAGGTGACGGAGGTGGCGGAGGTGGCGGAGGTGGCGGAGGTGGCGGAGGTGGCGGCGGAGACGGAGGTGGCGGAGGTGGCGGAGGTGGCGGAGGTGGCGGAGGTGGCGGAGGTGGCGGAGGTGGCGGAGGTGGCGGAGGTGGCGGCGGTGGCGGCGGTGGCGGAGGTGGCGGAGGTGCCAGAGGAGGCGGAGGTGCCAGAGGAGACGGAGGAAACGGAGGCAGTGGACGTAGCGCGGGCGTCCGCGCCCGCACCCGACTTGCGTCGCCGGAGGACGCTCGGTGACGCGGGGGTGGTGGCGGCGAGGGATGCGAGCTCGGCGGCGGCGCGGTCGCGGTGGGCGACGGCGGCGAGGCGCGCGGCCTCGGCCTGCTGGGCGGCGGTGGTCGCCGCTTCCCATGCGGTCTCGGCGGTGGCCTCGGCGGCGGCGGCGGTGTCGACCGCGGCGCGCGCCTCGGCGTGCTGGGCCTCGAGGGCGGGTGCGAGGCCGGCGCGCTGATCGAGCGCGGCCTCGGCATCGCCGAAGGCGGCCGCGTGGCGGTGCACGAGCACGTCGTCGAGGGCGGAGCGCGCCTGCGCGAGCTCGTCGAGGCGCGCCTCGAGCGCGGTCAGCTCGCCGGCGGCCGCCGCGAGCTCGGCATCGCCCGGCGGGGGCGCGCGCAGCGCATCCACGAGCTCCGCGAGCACCGCGCGCGCCGGCGCTGTACGCGCGAGCTCGGCCGTGACCTCGTCGCGCTCCGCGAGCGTCGCCGCGAGCTCGCGTACGCGCGCCCCGTGGTCCGGCGGCCCGAGCAGCGGTGCATCCGGCAGCAGGCGCCGCAGCCGCTCGACGCGCGCCTGCACCTTGCCGAGGCGCTCGGCCGCCGCCGCCGTCGCCGCCGCACGCGCGCGCGCGAGCTCCGCGAGCTCCGCGAGCTCCGCCGTCAGCCGCGCGCGCTCGGCCGCCGGATCCTCGAGGGTCCCGTCGGCGCCGTGCGAACGATCGTCGACGGCGAGGGCGGCGAGAGCGGCGTCGAGCGCCTCGACGTCGCGGCGGCGCGAGGCGACGACGGAGGTGCGCTCGGCGAGCGCGTCGAGCTCGGAGCCGGCGCGATCGATCGCGTCGTGCAGCTCGCGCAGCTGGCGCTCGCGCGCGCGGCGGCCCAGCGTCGGGCGCGGCATGCGGCGCGTGATGCGCGCCCCGAACGGCTCGGGGGTCACGACGTCGGCGACGTCGGCGAGCTCGGCGATGTCCTCGGGCGGCGCGACGTCGAGCGCCGTCCCGGCGCGCACGAGCCACACCGTCGGCGCCGTGCGCGCGGACGCCTCGACGGCGACCACCGCGGCCTCGAGGTCGTCGACGATCAGCGCGCTCGTCAGCGGCCCGAGCCGCGCCTCGACCCAGCTCGCGGCACCGAGGTCGAGGTCCTCGAACCGGCTCGCCAGCAGCTCCGCGCCGAGCTCGTCGCGCAGGCGTAGTAGCTCCGGGTCGAGCTGCGTCCCGCTGCGCTCGACGGTCACGGCGCGCTGCTGCAGCTCCTGCCGCTTCGCCTCCACGCGCGTGCGCTCCTCCCCGATCGCATGCAGCTCCACGCCGAGCCGCTCGCGCAGCGCCGTCACGCGCTCGCGCGCCGGCAGCCGCACACGCTCCTCCGTCGCCGGGAGCCGGGCGCGCTCGTCCGTCGCCGCGAGGTGCTCGTCCGTCGACGGGAGCCGGCCGCGCTCGTCCGTCGCCGTGAGGCGGCCGCGCTCGTCCGCCGCCGTGATCCGGCCGCGCTCGTCCGTCGCCGTGAGGCGGTCGCGCTCGTCCGTCGACGGGAGCCGGCCGCGCTCGTCCGTCGCCGTGAGGCGCTCGTCCGTCGACGGGAGCCGGCCGCGCTCGTCCGTCGACGGGGGCACGGGAACATCGGGCTCCGCGTGAGCTTCCACCGATTCAGCCACCAACGCCGCGGGCTCGACGGTGTCGTCGACGTCGCCGTCCATCGGCGTCGCCGGCCGGCGGCGCCGGCGCTTCGGCGGCGCGACGGGCTCGAGCGGGGTCGCCGAGGGCGCCGGAGTCTCGACGAGGACGGCGACGAGCCGGGCGGCGAGGGCGCACGCGTGCTGCCAGCGGGCGACGCGCTCGTCGAGCCCGGCGAGCGCGTCGCGCAGCTCGGCCTCGCGTGCGCGGGCACCGACGTCGGCCGCGTCGCGCGACGGGGCCGCGAGCTGTAGCTCGCGCAGCTCGGCCTCGAGGCGCTCGAGCTCGCCGAGGACCAGTGCGGACGCATCGGCGTCGAACGCCGCGTCGCCGAACAGCTCGAACGCGAGCGATCTCGCGCGGGCCTGGCGCGGCACGAGCCGCTCGGCGTGCGCGCGCTCCCGCTCCAGCTCCGCGGCGCGCGCGACCTGCAGCTCTCGCTCGCCGAGCCGCGCGAGCGCCGCGCGTGCACGCGGGTACGGGTCGCCGGAGTCAGATGTGCTGGCCGCGAAATCGGAGAGGTCGGAGAGGGCGGCGAGGGCGCGGGTGTGCTCGTCGCGGCGCGCGGCGATGTCGCGGCCGGCGCGCTCGAGCTGGGCGCGCCGGGCCTCGAGCCGCGAGCGCTCGGTGTCGACGCCGGCGATGGCGGAGGTGGCGTCGTCGGCGCCGAGCGTGGGGCGGGCGGTGAGGCGGCGGGCGTCGTCGAGGCGGCGAGCGAGGGTGCGGTGGCTGTGAGCGCGGCGCACGAGCTCGTCGAGGCCGGCCTGCAGGTCGGCGAGCCCGCGCGCGGCGCGCTCGTACGCCTCGAGCGTGCGCGTGCGTTCGCGCCGGGCCGCGGCGCGCTCGGCGGTCGCGGCCGTGTGCGTGGCGCGGGCGCCGCGCTCGACCTCCGTCAGCGTCGCGAGCTC
>JAHBVW010000041.1 GCA_019637375.1 Deltaproteobacteria bacterium
GGGCGCACGGGCGCCGATGGCGGCGCGCGGACGCGCACGAAGACGCTCGATGCGCGGCCGCTCGCGCCCGAGGGCAGCGGGGCGCAGGCGCCGCTCGACGATGCCCCGGATGACGGCGGGGCGAGCGACGACATCGACGTGGACGTCGGCGCCGCCGACGGCGAGCCGGTGTACATCCGCAGCGAGCCGCCACCGCATCATCTCCCGCAGCCGCAGATGCTCACCGGCACGTACACGGCGGCGATCGATCCGACGAGCGGAACGCTGGTCGCGGTGCCGGCGCAGCCGTACACGGCGGCGATCGATCCGACGAGCGGGGCGCTCGTGGCGGTGCCGGCGCAGCCGTACACCGCGGCGATCGATCCGACGAGCGGGGCGCTGGTCGCGGTGCCGGCGCAGCCGTACACGACGGCGATCGACCCGACGAGCGGTGCCGTGGTCGCGGTCCCGGTCGCGCCGAGCGCGCACAGCGGCGTGTTCCCGCGGCCGCGCCCGGTGAGCGGGCTGTACACGCTGCCGATCGCGCCGGGCGCGCCGGGCGCGCAGGAGCCGCAGCCGCAGCCGTCGCGCGCGATCGCCGAGGAGCTGCTCGCCCGTCCGCGTCCGCCGCGCGCGCGCTGGCTCGTGATCGCCGGATCCGCGATCGGGGCGATCGTCATCGCCGTGCTGATCGTCGCCCTCGCGCGCCGCGGCAGCGGCGGCGGCAACGATGCCTCCGACGGGCAGACGTCGAAGTCGGCGCCGCCGGCGGTGAACCTCGATGCCGCACCGGCGCCCGCGACCGGCACGGTCGATGCGGCGGCGGCCTCCGCCGCGCCGACGACCGCCCCCGACGCGGAGATCGACGACGTCCCCGACAAGCCCGAGTCCTCCGCGCACAGCGGCCTCCCGGTCGTCGGCGCCGGCCCGTGCAAGCTCGAGGTCACCTCGGAGCCGGCCGGCTCGACGGTCACCATCGACGGCAACGCCGCCGGCCCGACGCCGATCGTGGTCGCCGCCGAGTGCGGCGCGCACCGGCTCGACGTCGCGCACGCACGCTACGCGACGTCCACGCAGAACGTGACGCTCGTCGCCGAGAAGTCCGACACCGTCCACGTCACGCTGAAGCGCCCGACCCACGCGGTCACCGTCGTCACCGTCCCCGCCGGCGCCACCGTGTACATCGAAGGCCGCCGCGCCGGCACCTCGCCGACGATGGTGCAGCTCATGGGCTACTACGGCATGAACGTCACCGTCGAGAAGGCCGGCTGGAAGAAAGAGACGCAGTACATCTACAGCAAGTCGAACCCCGACAAGGTCACGATCTGGCTGCGGCGCTAGGCGAGCGGAGCTCGTCCCGATCGGCGCCAAGCCGCCACGACGCCAAGACAACGCCAGGTTGGTAGTTCCGAGCCTCTCGCGCCGTCGATCGCGTCAGGCACCCTCCGCGGCTTCGCGCCGAAGCGTCCAGCTCGCAAGCGCGGAGCGAGCGCGTAACACCCCGGCGCAACCGCGCAACAGCTCGGCTGCGTTGCGGTGTGCGTGTCGCCGATGACGGAACGCGTGGTTGCGGCCGGAGGAGGGTGGTGCGGCGATTGCGTGAGCGGAGGGCAGTTCGACGGAAGGAGCTGAGAGATGACGCGTGGCGATATCACGGGTGATGGCAGGGCCGATCTCATCGTCACGAGCCCGTGGGGGCTCGGGGTGCTGAGCGTGAATGGGGCGGCTGTTGTGGAGAAGACGATGGCCCCCAACGGGTCGCGCTTCGGGGACTGGCTGCTCGATACGGGCACGAACAACGTGGAGCTCAGGGCGGACGTGGACGGGGATGGGGTGGCCGAGCTGCTCGTCGCGAGCCCGTGGGGCATCGGGGTGCTGAAGATGGTGGGGGGGCGGCTGCAGAGCATCGCGATGGTCCCGAACGGGCAGCGCGCCGGGGGCTGGATCGTCGACACGACGAGCAACCAGTTCCTGTACGCGGGCGACGTCGACGGCGACGGGCGCGAGGAGATCCTCGTGACGAGCCCGTGGGGGCTCGGCCTCTTGAAGCTCGGCCCGGCGGGGCTGACGACGCTCCTGCTCGCGCCGAACGGCACGCGGTTCGGCGGGTGGCTGCTGAACACCGCGGACAACTCGTTCCCGCTGCTCGCGGACGTGAACGGCGACGGGCGCGCGGAGATCGTCGTGACGAGCCCATGGGGCCTCGGCATCCTCCAAACCAATGGCGCGCAGCTGACGTCGATCGTCATGGCCCCGAACGGCACGTCGTTCGGGGCGTGGACCTCGAACACCGAGCTCGATGCCATCGAGGTGGCGGCCGACTTCGACGGCGACGGGCGCCAGGACCTGGTCGTGCGCAACGCCGCCGGCGTCGCCGTGCTGCGGTACGACGGCGGCAGCCTGCGCACGATCGCGACCGCGCGGCACGGCGACGACCTCGGCGGGTGGCGGCTCGACGCCGCCCGCCACAAGGTCGGCATCGCGGGGGACTTCGACGGCGATCGGCGCTCCGAGCTGCTCGTCACCGGCGACGCCGGGCTCGCGCTGGTCAAGGTCGCGAACGGCGCGCTGAGGACGGCACTCGTCGCGCCCAACGGGACGCGCTTCGGCGGCTGGCTGCTCAACACGCGCGACAATCGGCTCAACGCCGTCGCCGACTACGACGGCGACGGGCGCGACGAGCTCATGGTGTCGTCGCCGTGGGGCATGGGCATCCTGAGGCTCGCCGGGAACACCTTCGCCTCGCTGATGCTCGCGCCGAACGGCACGCGCTTCGGCGGCTGGCTGCTCGACACCGCCGACAACGACCTCGAGGCCGGGCTCGGTCAGTCGTACGGCGTCATCGTCTGGCACCCCGACTGGACCGGCGCGGTCAACAACACCACCGCCTTCCTCCGGAAGCGCGGCTTCACGGTGTTCGCGACGTCCGTGACGAACACCGGCGTCACCGAGCTGCGCCGCCTCAGCCGCACGGTGCGCGCGAGCGACCGGGTGTTCGTCTACCTCGCCGGGCACGGCGCCACCGGCCGCGGCATCACCGACACGTCGCAAGCCACGGCGGGCTCCCACATCATCCAGTTCGGCGACAACGCGATCGTCTCGTACTCGGACCTGGCCGCGGTCTTCGAGCGCATGGCCGCGACCGGCGCCGACGTCACGGTGTTCGACGGGAGCTGCGACGGCGGCGAGGCGGTGATGTCCGCGATCGGCCAGCGCTACCTCGCACTCGCGACGACCGGCATCCACGCACCGGGGCTGACGAACACGCCGGATCCGTCGGACGTCATGCGCCGCGCCGGCCGACCCAACAGCTTCGGCATGTGGTGGTCGCGCGAGCCGACCGCGAGCCTCATGACCTCGCAGGCGCCGCACCGCTTCTACCAGAAGATCTTTCGCAGCGACGACACCGAGATCAATCGCTGGTCCCTGTTCTACAAGCCCGCGATCACGATGTACCAGGCCGTCGGCAGCGGCTGGGACCTCATGGTCCGCGGCAGCTACCTGCTCAGGTACGTCTATCCGGACGTGTACGACGGGCTGACGTCCGCGGAGAAGGACCAGCTCAACGTCGCCACCGAGCCCTACCTCGCGTCGGTGCGCGCCGACCTGACCGCGCGGGCCCCGATGATCGCGAAGCTGCGCGCGATCCTCGGCGACGGCGCGCTCGTCGACCGCGCGGCGCAGGTCTACGCCGCGGCCTATCCGACGCCGTGGCGCACGATGTTCGGCGACCTCGCGTGGAACGTCGACGCGGAGCCGGTGCGCAAGTCGCCCCTCCACAACGAGATCGAGCCGCGGGTCTACGCCGGGCGAAACGGCTTCCTCCGGATGGTGGCCGAGATCCTGCGCACGCTCGACGTCTTCGAGGCGTCCTACGCGAAGCAGGAGCGCATCCTGCGCGACCTCGACCGCGAGCTCACGTTGCGCAAGATCGCGCGCGGCCCGCTCGCGACCGCCGCGCACAGGAAGCTGAAGCCGAGCGTCACCGACTACCTCGCGTTCAATCGCTTCGACGAGCAGATGCGGATCCGCCGCCAGCGCATCGTGGATCAGCTCGACCGCCCGGCGGTGCGGATCACCGCGAAGCTGCTCGGCGACAAGCACAAGCCCATCCCGCAGGATCGGCTGTCGCCGGAGTCGCTGGCCCTCCTGCTGCGCGACGAGCTCAAGGAGCTCGGCCTGCGCTCCCCGCTCGTGACCGTGCACGCCTCCGTCGACGAGCTCGTCACGCGCATCAACGCGATCCAGCTGTCCGACGGCATCTTGCTCGACCGGCTGTTCTACCTCCTCACGATCGTCGAAGAGGCGATCTCGCGAGCCTCGGCGAAGGGCGCCGAGGTCGGCGATCTCGTGAGCTTCTGATGCGGAGTCTCCTCATGAAACCACAACACAAGATCATCATTCCCGCACTCGCACTCGTGTGCACTGGACGAGCAAGGTCGACAAGGTCCTCGCAACCATCGAGGTGATGTTCGTGAAGAACAGCGTCCGCGCGCGGTGGAACGGCGAGGACGTCCCCGTGAAGATCAACCAGACGGCCAAGGGTGCCGGGTTGACCGTCGACGCGCGCGCGCAGCTCGAGAAGGCGTGCAAGTGCAAGGTCGGCACCGACTCGTCCAGGCCCGTGATCCTGCTCTTCAACAACACCGGCGACGAGACCGGCGACGAGACGAACCCGGTCGCGAAGCTCGCGTGGACCGCGCCGCACGAGCTCCTGCACATCGTCCTGCCGGAGTTCGGCGGCGACGTGCTCGCCGGGCCGCGCTCGTCCGGGTACCACCACGGCCTGACCGACTACCTGGGGATCGAAGGCGGCACCGACAAGATCGAGTTCCGGCCGGGCAAGGGCTGCGTGAAGACGCCGTAGCGACCGGCCGCCTACAGCGTGTGGACGTCGTCGGCGTCGCCGGCGCGCAAGAGGTCGACCAGCCACGCCTGCGAGTGGACGACGCCGTGCACGACCCAGCCCTCGTTGCGCGGATCGATGCGGACGGTGTGCTCGCCGCCGCGGCCGCGCACCGTGACCTCGTGCCCGCGCGCCGCCGACAGGGCGAGGCGCGCCGGCGTCACGCCGACCTGGCGGTCGTTGACGAAGATCGGCGTGCCCGGCGTCATCGACGTGACGGTCATCGTCGTGCGCGGCGTGGTCGCGCTGCCGGCGGTGGCGAGGATGGCGAAGGTGGCGATGCGCATGCGACGGGGAGACGCGTGGGGTGGCGCGACTTTGCAACACGCGCGGTCAAATCCGCGTGCGCCAACGGGTAACAGCGGATCGCGCGATCGCGGCGCACACGCAGCGCGACGCGTACCCAGGTCGCAGGGGAAGCGCGCTAGCGTGCGCGTATGCACAAGCTCGCGCTCGCACTCGCCGGCGTGCTCGCCGCCGCTTCACCGGCGCTCGCGCAGGATGCCACCACGTACCAGCGACCCGGCAAGGCGGTCGCGAACTTCGTCGACGCGCAGGGCCTGCCGATCGCGCGCATCGCTCCCGACAAGCGGACGCTGCTGCTCGTCACGGCGCAGACGTTCCCGTCGATCGCCGAGGTCGCCGAGGTCGAGCTGCGGCTCGCGGGCCTGCGCATCAACCCGAAGAACCGCGCGCAGTCGCGCCGCTTCTACGCGCAGAAGCTCGAGCTGCTCGACGCGCGCACGCCGGGAGCGGCGCCGCGCGCGATCCGCGGGTTGCCCGACGGCGCGCGCATGGCCGACCTCGCGTGGTCGCCCGACGGCAAGTACCTCGCGCTCAGCGTCACGGACGCGACCGCGATCAAGCTGTGGCTCGTCGACATCGCCGCGGCGACCGCGAAGCAGATCGGCGGCGACGCGCTGTCGGGAGTGTTCGGCAACCCGTGCGAGTGGCTGCCGAGCTCGGCGGCGCTCGTGTGCCGGCTCGCCCCGCGCGGCGCGGCCGCACCACCGGTCGCCGCGACGGTGCCGGCGGGCCCGGTCATCCAGGAGAACGACGGCGCGAAGAAGCCCGCGCGCACGAATCCGGATCTGCTCGCGACGCCGAACGACGAGAAGCTGTTCGAGTACCACGCGGCGTCGCAGCTCGCGCTCGTCGCGCTCGACGGCACTACGACGCCGTTCGGCAGGCCGGGCCTGTACCTCGCGAACGAGCCGTCGCCCGACGGCAGGAGCGTGCTCGTGCGCGACGTGCACCGCCCGTTCTCGTACCGCGTCGCGGCCGACGCGTTCCCGACGCGCACCGAGGTGTGGGACCTCACCGGCAAGCGCGTCGCGAGCATCGCGGACCTCCCGCTCGCCGAGACCATCCCGTCGGACTTCGACGCCGTGCGCACCGGCCGCCGCGCGATCGACTGGCGCGCCGACGCGCCGTCGACGGTGTGCTGGGCCGAGGCGCAGGACGGAGGCGACCCGAAGAAGCCGGCGCCCGTGCGCGACGTGGTGTCGTGCGCCGCCGCGCCGGCGTACGCCGCGCCCGTCGCGATCGCGAAGCTGCCGCTGCGCTTCCAGAGCCTCTCGTGGAGCGGCGGCGCGTCGCCGATCGCGCTCGTCGGCGAGGGCTGGTGGAAGGACCGCAAGACGCGCACGTACGTCGTCGCGCCCGACGACGCGCGCAGGCCGCAGCGCATCCTGTGGGATCGCTCGTCGGAGGACCGCTACGGCGACCCCGGCGCGCCGGTGATGCGCCGCGAGCCGAACGGGCAGTGGGTGCTGCACCGCACGTCGAAGGGGCACCTGCTGCTGCTCGGCGAGGGCGCGTCGGCCGAGGGCGATCGCCCGTTCTTCGACCGGCTCGACCTCGCCACCGGCAAGAGCGAGCGCATCTGGCGCTCCGACGGCAAGCAGTACGCGGTCGTGCGCGAGGTGCTCGACGCCGACGGCGACGAGGTCATCCTGCAGCGCGAGAGCCCGACGGAGCCGCCGCAGCTGTTCGTGCAGCGGTTCTACGTGAAGGGCGGCGAGCGCCAGCTCACGCGCTTCCAGCACCCGGTGCCCGAGCTCGCGAAGGTCACGAAGCAGCTGATCAAGTGGAAGCGCAAGGACGGCCTCGAGCTGTCGGGCATGCTGTACCTCCCGGCCGGCTTCCGCCCGAAGGTCGACGCGCCGCTGCCCGTGCTCGTGTGGGTGTACCCGCAGGAGTTCAAGACCGCGGCCGCCGCGTCGCAGGTCAACGACTCGCCGTACCGCTTCGTGCACCCGTGGTGGGGCGGCCCGCTGTTCGCGCTCACGCAGGGCTACGCCGTCGTCGACGATCCGGCGTTCGCGATCGTCGGCGAGGGCAAGACCGAGCCGAACGACACGTACGTCGAGCAGCTCACCGCCGACGCGCAGAGCATGATCGATCACGTCGTCGGCATGGGCGTCGGCGATCGCGCGCGCTTCGCCGTCGCCGGCCACAGCTACGGCGCGTTCACGACCGCGAACCTGCTCGCGCACACGAACCTGTTCGCCGCCGGCATCGCGCGCTCGGGCGCGTACAACCGAACGCTGACGCCGTTCGGCTTCCAGGCCGAGGAGCGCACGTACTGGGAGGCGGCGACGACGTACGACCGGATGTCACCGTTCCGCTTCGCCGACAAGATCGACGAGCCGCTGCTGCTCGTCCACGGCGCCGCCGACAACAACCCGGGCACGTTCCCGATCCAGAGCGATCGCCTGTTCGCCGCGATGCAGGGCCTCGGCGGCCGCGTCCGCTACGTGTCGCTGCCCGCCGAGTCGCACGGCTACCGCGCGCGCGAGTCCGCGCTGCACGTGCTGTGGGAGCAGGTCCGCTGGCTCGACATGCACGTCAAGAACCGGAAGCGACCCGGCCCGCCCCGGCGGTGAGCGCGTTCACGGGAGGACGCGGAGCTGGTGCGCCTGCGCGATCGGCAGGTTCAGGTAGGTGTTCTGCACGAGCTGCGGCGTGGCCTCGACCTCGATCGTCTTGCCGGTGAACGCGTCGAACCCCGTGGTCCCGCGCGACAGCTCCTGCCACACGGCGCGCGGCACGAGCACCGAGATCATCTTGTACTTCGTGCCGGGGCGGGGGCCGATCATGAGGAACGCGGTCTCGGTGTCCATCATGCCGCCGTACTTGATCTCGCCGCGCACGAGGCTCGCGATGCCGATCGCCGCTCCGATCGCGGCCTCGTTGCCGGCGTCGACCCTGCGGAGCGACAGCGTCGAGAACGACCAGCTCCACGTCGCGGTCTTGCCGCGCCAGGTGGCCTCGATCTCGACGCGGTAGGTGCTCTGCGGACGCAGCGGCGCCTTCGGGATCACGCACACGACGCCGTACTGCCCGAACGACGTCGCCGGGTGCTCGGGGTCCGACAGCCAGAACGGCACCGGCTTGCCGCCGCCGTCGACGAGCTTGGCCTTGACGCCGGTGACCTTCTCGAACGCGGGGAACTGCAGCGTCACCGGATAGCCGCCGCGCCCGTTGCCCGGGATCGGGTTCGGGATCTCGTTGCCGAACTCGAGCGCGACGTCCGCCTGCTTGTCGGCGGGGTAGAGGACCGGCCACCGCTCGGACTTGTCGGCGCCGCCCTTGCCGTTCACGAACATCAGCGCGGCCATCAGCGAGCCGTCGTCGAGCTTGCTGTACCCGACGCCGATCTTCTCGAGCGACGGATCGAGGATCGGGCGGCGGTGGTACAGGCTCGCCATCCAGCCGTCGACGGCGATCTCGAGGTCCGACACGCCCGGGAACAGGTCCGCCGCCTTCCCGCACGCGGCGCCGGCGAGCGTCGCGCCGGGCAGGCCGGGGCGCTGGTGGTGCGCGTTGAGCCCGGCCATCGCGTCGGAGTTGCGGTTGAGCCGCATGTACTCCGCGTGCTCCATGCAGCCGCGGCTGAGCGCCGCATCGACGACGACCGCCGGCAGCCCCGTCGCCGCGCGGTAGCGGTTCACGAGCGCGAGCACCTTGCCCTCCGGCGACGCGGGCGCCGCCGACTTCGTGGGTGGCTGGCCGGGCGGCTGGGCGAGCGGCTCGGCGTGGGCGAGGCAGGCCGCGGCGGCGAGCAGGAACGTCGTGGCGGCGAGGACCCGGTGGCTCATGGCTCGAGCATAGACGGTCCGCCGCGCCCGCGATTCACGACGGCACGGGCACGCGCACGACCACGTACCCCGTGGACGTGTGCCCGAGCACATCGATGACCTTGCCGTCGCTGAGCGCCATCGGCGGGCGCGCTACGCCGTACGCGAGGTCGACGGCCTCGGGCAGCGCGTAGTACGTCGGCGTGCCGCCCTCGCGGAGCACGCGCACGACGGCGCCCTCGGCGGTGATCGCGACGAGCTTGCCGCCGGCGAGCGCGAACGTCGTGATGAGCTTCGTGCCGCCGGTCGCCGCGCGGTACGTCAGCGAGCGGCACGACGCGGTGCACACCTCGAGCTCGGTCCCCGTGGTCGCGACGACGCCGTCGACGCCGCAGCCCGCGAGCTGGTGGGAGACGTTGCGCCGCATCGTCGGCAGCGCCGGCTCGCCGACGCCGATGCCGATCAGCTCGCCGTTGCCCTGGAGCCAGGCGCGGTCGCGCGAGAAGCAGCCGTTCATGATCGAGCGCGGATCGGTGTCGCCGAGCTCGAACGCCTGATCGGGCCGGCCGGGGCGCAGGATCGCGCCGCGCGTCCTCGCGGCCTTGTCCTTGCCCTCCACCCACAGCACGAGCCCGCGGCCGCCGACGTCGACGGCCGTCGTCCAGTTCGCCGACTTGACCTGCGGATCGGCCGCGAACGCGCCGACCTTGCCGCGCAGGACGACGAACCCGGCCTCGTTGCCGCCGACGACGATGCCGTCCTGCGCCGTGCCGATCGCGAAGTTCAGGCGCGGCACGTCCTTCGTCTTCACGAGCGTCTCGTTCGACCGGGTGCGCTTGGCACCGAGCGCCATCGTCGCCACGCCCTCCTCGTCGGCCTCCGCGCCCCACGAGTCGTCGGGGAGGCCGGGGAACAGCGTCGACTGCTCGGCGATGCGCGGCTCGGCGCCCGGCGCCAGGAACGCGCGGTCGCCGCCGCCGAGGAACACCGCCCCGGTCGCCGACACCGTCGAGCCGCCCATGTCGAACCGCGCCTTCGTCGCGACCGGCAGCAGCTTCGCCGGCGCGAGCGCCGGGCCCGACAGCGGCGCCACCGGGTCCGCGCCCATCGCGTCGCCGAGCGTGTTGCGCGCGACGAGCACGCCGTCGAACGTCGCCTGCAGCGGCGCGTTGCGCTCGCCCTTGTCGTACTTGACGATCGCGTTCGCGAGCTTGTTCGCGGCGCGCTCGAGCTCCTCCCAGCCCTGCTCGATGGCCTCGATGCCCGTCGCCTCGCCCCCCGGGCGCGCGAGCTGCCCGGCGAACTTCGCGCAGCTCGTCTTCGCCGATCCGGAGTCGAACGTGCGGATCGCGATCGCCTCGGGGATCTTGCCCGACGCCGGGTTGTCGCCGACGAGGCACGTCCGCACCGTCGCCCACTTCGCGTCCCACTCGACGAGCTCGTCGCGCGCCGCCGCCTTGGCCTTGTTCGGCGTGTGGACCTTCAGGAAGTAGACGAGCCCGCCGACGAACACCACACCGATGCCGACGAAGATCGCCGCGAACTTCTTGCCCTCGGACGTCATGAGGGCCGTGCTATAGCACCGGCGCGCTGCGACATCACCGACCGTGAGAGGCGATGTGGGAGCCGGGCGGCGCGGGTGCGCTGCGACCCGCGCGCTTTGCGGCACCTCACCCACATCTCGACGGGCGTACGCTGGACTCATGCGTTCGATTCCATTCCTGGTGATCGCGCTCGGGGGCTGCGTGTCGGCGGTGCAGGCACCGCGCGGCGGGACGATGCGGGAGATGGCCGGTGGCGTCTCGCTCGTGTTCACGAACGCGTCTCCCGATGCTATGTGCGAGCTGAGCCTCGCGCCGGATGACCGCGACGACTACGGCGACAACTGGCTGCCCGCCGGGGGGCTACCGTCGGGGAAGTCGGCCGACTTCAAGGTCAAGCCCGGCAGGTACAAGGCGATGTGGACGACGTGCCGCGCGCCGAACAAGCCGTACTACGCGGGCACGCTGTGGCGCGAGACGTCCGTCGAGGTCACCGACGCGACGCAGCTGTTCGCGTACGTCGCGTCGAACATCTCGCCGACCTCGCGCGCGGCGCCGCGCGACTTCCACAAGCTCGTGCGCTTCACCGGCCAGGCGATCGATCCGAACCCGCAGCCGGCGCAGCCGCAGATCGCCGCGGTCGCGCCGCCGCGGCCGGTCATCGACATCATGCCCGGCATCGCGTTCCGCCTCCCCGAGGTGAAGGTCGAGCCGCCGCCGCCACCGCCTCCGCCGCCGGTCGCGAAGCTCGATCCCAAGGAGCTCGCGCAGTGGATCGATCCCAGGGCGGTCGCCGAGGTGCGCGCACGCGCTGCGAAGCTCCCGCGCGTCAACGTCGCAGCGAAGGGTGCAGCGCCGACGCTGATGCCGATGAGGCCGTCCGCCGCGCGCGGCCACGACGTCGGGAGTCAGGCGGTCGGCTACAAGCTGCGCTAGGCGCGGCGGTTGGGGTAGGGTGCGCGCGTGCCCGAAGTCCCGTCACCGCCACCGACGACCTCCGCCGCAACCCAGCCCAGGAAGGGCGATCACATCCGCCGCGTCGGCGTCGTCTTCTCGGGCGGCCCGGCGCCGGCCGCGAACGCGGTGATCTCCGCCGCGGCGACGTCGTTCATCGAGGACGATCGCCAGGCGATCGGCTTCTTCCACGGCTACTCGAACCTTCAGGAGTACCACCCGGTCACGCACCGTCTTCTCCCCGACGAGCACTACCGCATCTTCGAGGAGCGCGACCTGCGCGGCCTGCGCAACTCGCGCGGCATCCTGATCGGCACCGCGCGCTCGAACCCCGGCTCGAAGATCGAGGTGCTGGACCACCTCAGCGATCCGCAGCGCACGGTCGCGCTGCGCAACGTCTACAACGCGCTCGTCGACCTCGAGATCGACGCGCTGATCTCGATCGGCGGCGACGACACGCTCAAGACCGCCAACTTCCTCTACGAGTACCAGCGTCGCCTGCCGCCGGAGGCGCGCCGCGTGCAGGTCGTGCACGTCCCCAAGACGATCGACAACGACTACCGCGGCATCGACTTCACGTTCGGCTTCTTCACCGCCGTCGACGTGATGGCGAAGGAGCTGCAGAACCTGCGCGCCGACGCGCTCGCGACCGGGAGCTACTTCATCGTCGAGACGATGGGCCGCAAGGCCGGCTGGCTGTCGTACGGCGTCGCGATCGCGGGCGAGGCGAACCTGGTGCTCGGCGTCGAGGACGTCGAGGGCACGCTCGCGATCGAGGAGAAGGTCACCGAGGGTGGCCCGGGCGGGAAGTCCAGGGCCGAGATGCGGCTGTCGCTCGACGCGCTCGTCGATCGCATCGTCGAGCTCATCCTGACGCGCGAGCGGCGCGGCAAGCACTACGGCACGGTCGTCCTCGCCGAGGGCCTCGCGGAGATGCTCCCGACCGTGCAGATCGAGACGCTGCCGCGCGACGAGCACGGCCACCTCCCGCTCGGCCGCTTCGACCTCGGCAAGCTCGTCGCGCAGCTGGTGTCCAGGCGCTACGCGGAGCGCACCGGCCGCAAGAAGAAGGTCACGGGCCTGCAGCTCGGCTACGAGTCGCGGTGCGCGCCGCCGCACGCGTTCGACGTCATGCTCGGCAGCCAGCTCGGCATCGGCGCGTACCGCGCGCTCGTCGAGGAGGGCCTCGACGGTCACATGGTGAGCGTGTCGGGCCAGCTCGATCTGTCGTACGTGCCGTTCCGCGACCTCATCAACCCGGTCTCGCTCAAGACCGAGGTGCGCCTGATCAAGGTCGGCAGCGACTACCACCGTCTCGCGCGCTTCCTCGAGACGCGCACCGACAAGGTCCTCGACTGGACCCCGGCGCGCCGCCACGAGCACTGATCGGCTCCGGCGCGATACCCGGCCGAGCGGTCCGGTGGACACGCGCAAGTGCGCGTCGTCGCGGGCGTGCGCGGCGCCTCATGAATGGCGGGCGCTCCTGTTACGTACTAGGGTCACGGTTCGGTGTCCCCCGCAAGGACATGAGGCCCAGGAGAACTATGTCTCTGATTCGTGGTGTGCTGTCGGTAGCGCTCGTGCTCGGCGTGGCCGGCACCTCGTTCGCGGACTCCACCGCAGCCAAGCGTCCGGCTGCGGCGTCGATCGACGACCTCTCGTTGATCCCCGTCGACTCCGAGCTCGTCGGTGGCCTCGACTGGGCGCAGCTACAGACGAGCCCGCTGTGGCAGAAGCACGTCGAGCCGCTCATGCGGAACGCGATGGCGGGCCTGCCGTCGGACTTCGTCACCAGCTGTGGTGACCCGGCGAAGATGATGTCGCGCCTCAGCTTCGGCCTGAAGGGCCTCCAGGGCGGCTCGCCCGAGGGCGTCGTCGTGATGTACGGCGTGTCGAAGCCGACGATGACGAAGTGCATGGAGAAGGGCAAGTCGACGCCCGACGCCAAGCTCACGCGCGACGGTGACTACTTCCTCGTCTCCGGCGGCGGCAACAACGCCGCGTTCACGTTCCTCGACAACACGACGCTGCTCGGCGTGATCGGTCCGCAGGGCACCAAGGCCGGCGTGAAGGCGGTCGCGGCGGGCGGCTCGGCGCTCAAGAAGTCGCCGACGTTCCTCGAGCTCTACGGCAAGACGCGCACCTCCGACACGCTGTGGGTGCTCGTCAACGGCAACTCGAAGCTGTTCGACGGCGCGGGCGCCGGCCTCGGCATGAAGCCCAAGGCGATCTTCGGCTCGCTCAACGTCGGCAAGAGCCTCACGCTCGACGCCCGCATCCGCGTCGAGTCGTCGAGCCAGGCGAGCAGCGCGTCGTCGCTGCTCCAGAGCCAGGCCGGCCAGCTGTCGATGTTCGTCGACAAGCTCGACATCGGCGCCGACGGCCCGGACGTCACGATCTCCGCCGCGCTCAGCGAGGCGAAGATCAAGATGTTGCTGGGCCTGCTCGGCAAGTCGCGCGCCCCGTAGTACCCGTCGGTTACCTGATCGGCGCGCCGGCGCGGCCGACCCAGCCGGCATGGCCAAGAGGAGCGCCGCGAGGACTGCCACGAAGGGTCCGCATCCCGCCCAGGTGGTCGCGTTCACCGAGCTCGAGGAGGCGTTCTTCCGCGCGGGTGACCTGATGTCGGAGACCGGCGAGGTCTCCGGCGAGCACACCCTCGACGAGATGTACGCGCCGGTCCGCCTGCACCACCGGCTGCTGCGCGCGCTCGACGTGCGCACCTGGTTCCGCCGGTCGCCGGCGCCGATCGCCAAGCCGCGCCCGGTCCGGCACCATCCCCTGTCGCAGCCGATCGAGACGATCGCGGGCTGACGGTTGACAGCGGGCGCCGCATCGCGCTCGCTAGGCGGGTGAGTCGCCGCACCCTCGTCATCGCCGCCGCGCTGGTCGCGCTCGCCGGCGGGATCGTCGCGTGGTGGCGGCTGCGCGGCGGGGAGAACGCCGCGACCGCCACGCCCGGCTCGGGTGCGCGCGATCCGCTCGCGCAGCTCCGCGAGACGCCGCTGCGCACGCGCTGGGCGCCGTCGGTGTGCAGCCCGTCGGGCATCGTGCGCACGCGCGACGGCAAGCCGGCGGCCGGCGCCGTCGTCACGCTGCACGCCGCGCCGCTGTCGCCGCGCGTCGCGTACGAGCCGATCGACGCGCCCGACGTGCGCGCCGGCCCCGACGGCCGCTACCGGCTGCCGCCGACCGCCGCCGGCGGGTGGACGCTCGTCGCCGCGCTCCCCGACGTGCGCGCCGCGATCCGCGCGATCAAGATCACGGCCGGCGGCGCGTGCACGGACCTCGACCTGGTGCTCGGCGAGCCGGCGCACGCGGTGACCGGCGCGATCGTCGACGTCAGCGGCGGCGGTGTGAAGGAGGCGATGATCGTGCTGCGCGCCACGCTCGCGCCGACGGCCCCGCCGGTCGCGCTCGCGATGTCCGACGCCGACGGGCGGTACCGCCTCGCCGCGCCCGAGGGCGACTACCTCGTGCAGGTGCGCCACCCCGACTACGTCGGCGTCGACGGCGCGATCTCCGTGCGCGGGCCGTCGACGTTCGACGCCACGCTCACGCCCGGCTCGTCGGTGCGCGGCGTGGTGCTCGCCCGCGACACGCGCACGCCGATCCCCGGGGCGCGCGTGACGATCCGCGGCGGGCGCGCGTCCGGCGCGATGGGCGGCCTCGTGCGCGAGGTCACCACCGACGACGACGGCAGGTTCACGGCGACGGGCCTCGGCTCGGGCCGCATCTTCCTCACCGCCGTCGGGCCGGCGCAGGCGAACCACCCGCCGCTCGAGCTCGCGCTCGGCATCGCCGAGAGCCGCGACAAGGTCGAGATCGTCGTCGATCCGGCGCGGCGCATCCGCGGCGTGGTCACGCGCGGCGGCGCACCCGTCGCGAACGCGCTCGTCAACGCGACGCGCAGCGAGCTCGCGAACACCGACGAGATGAGCGCCGCGTTCGCGCAGAGCCTGACGGGGGCGGATCGCCCCGTCGAGACCGACGACGCCGGCGTGTTCGAGGTGTGGGGCCTGCCGCCGGGCGCGTACGACGTCGCCGCCGAGGCGCCGGGCTCGCTGCCGAGCGCGACCGTGCGCGCCGACGTCACGCGCGGCGACGCCGACGGCGTGGTGCTCGAGCTGCGCGCCGGGGTCGCGGTGCGCGGCCGCGTCGAGCCGGCGCAGGTCGCGAACGTCTCGCTGTCGGGCTTCTCGTCGCCGACCGGCCTCGCGGGCGGCACGGTCGCGACCGGCGCCGACGGCGTGTTCGAGCTCGCCGGCGTCGAGCCGGGCGAGGTGACGCTCACCGCCGAGACGTACACGGGGCTCGCGGGCGAGGCGGTCGTCACCGTCGGGCCGGCCGGCGCGGCCGACGTCGTCGTGAAGCTCGCGCGCCGCGGCGTCGCCGTCGCCGGGCGGGTCACCGACACGAGCGGTGCGCCGGTCGCGGGCGTCACGGTCGCGAGCTTCGGCGTGACGAGCACCGACGGCACGTTCCGCGCGCCCGCCGTCGAGCCCGGCGAGTACGGGCTCTCGGTGTTCGAGGGCGAGGACGAGCTCGACGTCGTGTCGCCCACGCCCGAGAGCGGCACGATCGCGGTGCCCGAGGGCGGCCTTCCGGACCTCGCGATCGTCGTCGACGCGCGCGACCGCACGCTGCGCGGCATCGTGATCGGCCCCGACGGCAAGCCGGCGCCCGACGCGTGGGTGGTCGCGTCGCGCACGTTCGAGGGCGCGGGCCTCGAGGAGATCCTGCCGGGCATCGACCTGTCGAGCCTGGCGTTCGACTGGACGGGGCGCACGAAGGTCGCGCTGACCGGCGCCGACGGGCGGTTCGCGATCGCGCACCTGCGCAAGGGCGTCTACGACGTCGCCGCCGAGGGTGCGAAGGGCGCGGCGCGCGGCGTCGTGCACGCGGTGCCCGTGGATCGGCAGGTGCGCATCCCGCTCGTCGCGCTCGGCGGGCTCGAGCTCACCGTCGAGCAGGGCGGGGCGCCCGTGCGGCACTTCACGCTCACCGTCGAGGGGCCCGAGCCCGACACGCGCACGATCGACGCGCCCGACGGCCGCGTCGCGCTCACGACGATCCCGCCGGGCGAGTACCACATCCGCGCGAGCACCGACGGCGCCGTCGGCCGCATCACCGCGACGCTCGCCCCCGGCGCGACCGTGCACGCGACGGTGACGCTCGCCGCGTGGTCGTCGGTCGCGGGCACCGTCGTCGACACGGCGACGGGGAAGCCGATC
Organism: Deltaproteobacteria bacterium; assembly: GCA_019637375.1. Lineage (GTDB taxonomy): Bacteria > Myxococcota_A > Polyangia > Haliangiales > Haliangiaceae > JABFXX01. The sequence continues at coordinate 16,697 of JAHBVW010000041.1, forward strand.
CCGAACGTGACGGCCTGGATCGACGACGCCGTGCCGTCGTTCAGCGGCGACAGCGCGCCGCCGTGGATCACCGACGCCGCCGGCCGGTTCAAGCTCGACCGCGTACCGCCCGGCAAGGGCGAGGTCGCGATCTACACGTTCGGCGCCGAGCCGGTGCGCGTCCCGTACGTGGCGACCGAGGGCGCCACCGTCGACGTCGGCACGATCCGCGCGACCGCACCGCCGCCCGAGCCCGTCCCGCAGCCGGGCATCCCCGAGGAGCCGGCCGCGCCGTGACTACCTCGCGGCGGCCTTCGTCGTGCGCCGCATGATCACGAGGTTGTGGTGGTAGTTGACGTCGGGGTAGCCGAAGCGGAACTCGAGCTTGCGCGCGGGCTGCGCCTTGTACTCGGCGATCCACGACGGCGAGATGCCGATGCCGACGTCCATCTCGCTGCGATCGAAGCGGCCGTAGGTCTCGTACTCGAAGCCGGCCGGCTTGCCCCACTTCGGCGCGAGGCCGGTCGCGTCGGACACCATCCAGTCGACGTGGTCGACGATGTACTTCCGCATCGTCGAGAACTCGTCGAAGGTGAGCAGGAAGCTCGCCGCCTTCGTCATCGCCGTGACGTGGCCCTTCTTCTCGAGGTGGCGCAGCGCCGCGGGCGACGTCTTCAGGTGCGGATCGTCGAGGTTCGCGACGATGTGGCGGTAGACGCGCTCGCGCTTCTCGCCGGGCTTCTTGTAGACGAGCTCGATGCTGCCGAGCTCGTTCGCGCGCCGCACGTGCTCCTTGATCGCGTCGATGCGCGTGAAGTCCGCCTCGGTGAGGTAGCGGACGTTGCCGTCGTCGGTGAGCTGGAAGTAGCGCAGCGCGACCGGCTCGTATCCGTGCACCGCGAGCGCCGACAGCGTGAACACGAGGATCGTCGGCAGCTCGTTCCTGCCGAGGCCATGCGTCATGTCCATCGTGCGGGAGAACGTGGATCGGTACAGCGACCCGAGGTCCTTCTCGATCGTCGCGAGCGCGGTCCTCAGCTGCTTGTCGGACATCGCCGCGAGCGCGCGCACGTCGCCGGCCGGCTCGAGCGACAGCGTCGTGATCTCGGGCGCGTCGGGGAACACGGTGAGCGCGGTCGCGAGGTCGCCGCCGCCGAACGGGTACACGACCGGGCGCGGGATGCCCGAGGTCGGCACGGCCGCGGCGAAGAACGGGTTCGCCTTCGCCATCCATTTGCTCTGGTAGTCGGCCTGGGCGGCCTTCACCTTCTTGCAGTGCCCGGCGTCGACCTTGGGGCTCGCCCCGTCGCCGCACGCCCCGACGACCATGAGCTCGCGCGCCTCGGCGACGAGCTCCATCGCCTGATCGATCTTCTTCTCGGCGGAAGCGGTCCCGGCGGTCGCCGCGATCGCGAACGCCCACGCGTAGCCAACCCACTTGGTGTTCATGGCGCGAGCGTCCCATCGGCCACGCGCGCGGGCGAGTTTCTAACCGGTCAGGGCTTGCCGCAGAACGGGTCCGCGTTCTCGAACCCGGGCTCGGGCGTCATCGGGCCCGTGCCGCCGTAGGTGCGGCGCTGCTCGGCGGTGACGCCGCGCGCCTTCGCGATCCGGCCGAGGACGTCGGCGCCCTCGGTGGCCGTGCGCGCGTACGTGCTGTAGTCGACGCGGTACAGGCCGAAGTGCGGGCCGAAGCCCTCGGCCCACTCGAAGTTGTCGGTGAGCGACCAGTGGTAGTAGCCGCGCAGGTCGACGCCGGCGGCGCGGGCGCGCTCGAGCGACTCGAGGTTGCGCACGATGTTCTCGGCGCGGCGGCGGCCCGCGTCGGTCGAGATGCCGGCCTCGGTGATGACGAGCGGCATGCCGGGGTAGCGCGCGGCGAACGCCATCACGACGTCGCCGAGGCCGTCGGCGTAGCCCTCGTAGCCCATGCGCGGCACGCAGTACGTCGGGTCGGGCGCCGGCAGGCACGAGCCGAGGTCGAAGCCGCCGAAGCACGGCGTCACGTCGACGAGCGGGATCAGCTTGCTCGCGCCGGTGACGCCGGCGCGGAAGTAGTACTGGAGGCCGAGCCAGTCGAGGCGGCCCGCCCACTCGGGGTGCGTCTCGTCGGAGGTGCCGTCGAGGCTCGCGTCGAACGTGCCGTTCAGGATGGAGTCGACGAAGACATAGTGGAAGACGTAGACGAGGCGGTCGCGCGCCGCGATGTCCTCGGGATCCGTCGAGGGCTTCGCGCTGCGCGACGGCCGCCAGTCGGCGACCGACATCGACAGCCCGACGGTGGCGGCGATGCCGTCGCCGTCCGCGTCGACGGTGTCCTTCGCCTTGATCGCGTCGTACATCGCGGCGTGCGCGGCGATGTAGTCGCGCACGACGGGGACGAGCTTGCCGGAGAAGTCGTTGATCGTGACGAGCCCGGGCGGGAACAGCCCGAGGCCGTAGCCCGCGACGAGGTAGTTGATCGGCTCGTTGAGCGTGCCCCACTCGTCGACGAGGTCGCCGAAGCGCTCGGCCATCAGGCCCGCGTGCTCGGCCATCTCGGCGACGACCTGGGCGCCGCCCGGCGAGCCGAGGCCGCACAGGTTCGTGTCGCTCGGCCCGGCGGTGCACGCGATCGCGCGCGGGTCGGCGACCCACACCGGGTTCGAGAAGTGGTGCAGCGTGACGAGGGGGCGGATGCCGAGCGCGCGCAGCGCCTCGAGCTGGGCGCGGTAGTGGGCGATCGCGGCCTCGTCGATCTGGTCGCGCACGGGCTCGATGCGCGCCCACTCGATCGAGAACCGGTAGCTGTCGAGGCCGAGGTCGCGCACGAGCGCGAGGTCCTCCATGACCTTCGAGTAGCCGCGCGTCGCGTCGCCGACGAACGTCCCCTTGCCGAGGCCGCCCTGCGCGGTGGGGGCGGTCCACAGGTACCAGTCGGTGGATTCGTTCATGTCCTCGATCTGGGTGGCCGCGGACGCGGCGCCAAAGCGGAAGCCGCCGCGCCCGGCGTCGCCGGAGAGCGGGCCCATCGCGCCGTACGAGATCGGCGCCGCGGGGTCCGGGCCGTCGTCTCCGCCGCAGGCACCGACGACGACGACTCCGGCGAGGGCGACTGCGAGCTTCACGCCGGCATCATGCCGAAACGTGGTCGTGTTGACACGCAAGATCGCATTCCTATACTGCGCTGCTGGCCATGAAGGTGTCGTCGCCCTACATCGTGTTGCTGCGCGATCTGCCGACGAAGCGTCGGCTCGAGGTACCGTCGGAGCGCGTCGGCGAGTGGCTGCGCGGCATGCCGATGCGCGACGCGCTCGGTGCGCCCGAGGTCGATCCCGAGGCCGGGCGCGGCACGGCCGAGCTCGAGCTGTACGCGGACGGCTCGCACGTGTTCGCGGCGGGCACGTTCCAGGGCGAGCTCACCGTCGCGTGCAGCCGGTGCGTGAACCCGGTGGTGATCCCGATCGACGAGCGCCTGCGCGTGACGTTCATGCCGCGCCACGAGCTGCCGTCCGACGAGGAAGAGGAGCAGCAGGCGGCGGGCGAGGACGGCGAGGGGGCCGAGGTGACCGAGGAGGACCTCGACCTGTTCCCCTACGACGGCGACGTGGTCGACCTCGAGCCGCTCCTGCGGGAGCAGTTCGTGCTTGCTGTTCCCTATGCCCCCCTGTGCCGGGAGGACTGCAAGGGACTGTGCCCGCAATGCGGGATCGACCGAAATACGGACACTTGCCGGTGCGAAGCGCCGATCGATCCGCGTCTCGCGGCGCTCAAGGGCTTGAAATTGCCGTCGTGAACTGGCAAACAAGCCATCTTCTATTTCCCGGCGAGAGCTCCCCCCATGGCACTTCAGAAAAGACGACGCGGCCCGGCCCGCACCGCCCAGCAACGCTCGGCGTGGATGCGCAAGTCCGGCGCGAACCATATGGCCACCCAGGCCTGCCCCAGCTGCGGCAGCCCGCGCATCCCTCACCGGGTGTGCATGTCGTGCGGCCAGTACCGCGGCGAGACCGTCGTGGTGAAGCCCGCCGCCGAGGAGTAGGCCCCTCACCACGCACGGTCACACCATGAAGGTCGTGATCGATGCGATGGGGAGCGACCAGGCTCCCGGACCGGAAGTCGCCGGCGCCGTGCGCGCTGTGCGCGCCGGTGGTGGTGCGTTCTCCGTCGCGCTGGTGGGTGACCGTGCGCGCCTCGAAGGCGAGCTCGCGAAGGCGGGCGCGGCGTCGGGCGGCGCGCGCGATGCGATCGAGATCGTGCACGCGTCGGAGGTCGTGACGATGCACGACCACCCGGCGCAGGCGTTCCGGCAGAAGCCGGACTCGTCGATGCGCGTCGCGGTGGCGCGCGTGGCGGCCGGGGACGGCGACGCGGTGGTGTCGGCGGGCAACAGCGGCGCGATGCTCGCGACGTCGGTGTTCGTGCTCGGGCGCATCCCGGGCGTGGAGCGGCCGGCGATCGTGACGGTGCTGCCGACGCCGTCGGGCCCGCTCGTCCTCTGCGACTCGGGCGCGAACGTCGAGCCCAAGGCGTCGCAGCTCGCGCAGTTCGGCGTGATCGCCGCGGCGTACGACACCGCGGTGCACGGGCGCGAGCGGCCGCGCGTGGGCCTCCTGTCGAACGGCTCGGAGCCCGGCAAGGGCACGGCGCTCACGCGCGAGGCGCACGAGCTGCTCGCCGCGTACGAGGGGCCGTTCCAGTACGTCGGCTACGTCGAGGGCTCGGACCTGTTCCGCGGCGTGGTCGATGCGATCACGACGGACGGCTTCACGGGCAACGTCGTGCTGAAGACGTGCGAGGGGATCGCCGAGGGCATGTTCGGGCTGGTGCGCCAGGAGCTCGAGCGGACGCCGCTGGTGCGGCTCGGGGCGGCGCTCGTCGCGCCCGCGCTGCGTGGCGTGGCGCGGCGGATCGACTACACCGAGGTCGGCGGCGCGCTGCTCGCGGGCGTGACGCGCCCGGCGGTGATCGCGCACGGCCGGTCCGACGCGAACGCGATCGCGAGCGCGATCCGCGCCGGGGTGCGGTTCGCGGAGCGGCGCCTCGCCGAGCGATTGACGGCCGCGCTGGCGCCCGTGGAGGAGATAGATTGATCGGGTGGGTTCCGAACGCCTGATCAAGATCCAGCTCTCGAACCGCGGCGAGGACAGCGAGACGCCGTGGGCGCACGACCTCGGCCCGGTCGACGGCGGCCCCGCCGGGAGCCGGCGCGTTCGGCTCGCGAACATCCCGTTCCTGCACGCCAAGCCGACGCTCGGCGACGTGCTCGTGGTCGTCCCCGATCCGGAGCTCGGCCCCGACGGCTTCCTCCTGTGGGACCGCCGGGGCGTGTCGTGGAATCGCATCGGCGAGCGCATCGCCGAGGACGGCGGCAACTGGGCGATGATCGTCGACTACCTCCCGACCGGCGGCGCCACCGTCGACGACGTGTGGCCCGCCCTGCGGCGCGCGTGCGCCGCGCTCAAGGTCGCGTGCGAGGGCGCCTGGGCGCCCGACGCCTCCGGCGAGCCCGGCCGCGCCTACCTCGCCGTCCCCACCGGCCTCGACCCCGACGCGGTCATGGCCGCGCTCGCGGGCCTCTCCGCCGACCTGATCCAGATCCACCCCAAGCCGGCCAGGGCGAAGGCGGTGAAGCCCAGGGCCCAGGCGAAGCCCGCGAAGGCCAAGCCCGAAACCAAGGCCAAGGCGAAGTCCCGGCCCACGGCAAAGGTGGCGAAGACGAAGAAGGCGACGAAGGCGACGAAGGCGGCGAAGACGGCGAAGACGGCGAAGACGGCGAAGGCGGCGAAGGCGGCGAAGGCGGCGAAGACGGCGAAGGCGGCGAAGACGGCGAAGACGGCGAAGACGGCGAAGACGGCGAAGGCGGCGAAGACGAAGACGACGCCGAAGCGCGCGAGGTCCAGTCGCTGACGCGCTCGGTGGCGCAAGCGGTGGTCGGGGCGGCCGACGAATCCACGCAACCGCGAGGCGTGGGCGGCGATGGAGGGTTGCATGACCCGGCTCGTCCCCGCTCGCCCCGGAACCCTGGTGACGCCTTTACCGATCGGTGAGCGTCTCGGCGCAGTCTTCACAGAGCGCGCGCATGACGCGGAGCGCGCAGCGGCGGACGTCCGACGACTGGATCGCGAACAGCGACACGAGCTTCGTCAGATCGTCGCGGATGTCGCCGTCGGCGTCGCTCGCGAAGAACGCGGCGAGCGGTAGCTTCAGGCCGTCCTCGACGAGTCGCGCCAGCACGCCGATCGACGGGTTCACGTGCCCGTTCTCGATCTGGGACACGAACTTGGGCGTGAGCTTCGCGGAGCGAGCGAGCGTCTCCTGGGTGATGCCGGCGCTCGTCCTGAAGTGACGCAATCGAGTCGCGACTTCCGCCATCGCATCCTGTTCTGTTCGCCTGCGTCTGGTCACCGGGCCGAACAATCGGGGTTGTGGCTGCGCGCAACAATCCACGATCGGGAATGAAGCGCGTGCGCTTATTACTGATGGGGGATGATGCGAAGGCGGTGCCACCGGGCGCCGCCCACAAGGCGGTGCGCGGCGTCCCGACACCGCACGGGGACTTTGGGGTAAGAAGCCGGCGATGAAGACGGCACTCCTGTTTCCGGGACAGGGCTCGCAGCGAGTCGGGATGGGTCGCGATCTCGCGCATCAGTTCGAGGTCGCGCGGCGCACGTACGAGGAGGCCGACGACGTGCTCGGCTTCGCGTTGTCGAAGCTCTGCTTCGAGGGCCCCGAGGACGAGCTCACCCTCACCAAGCACACACAGCCGGCGATCCTCACGACGTCGATCGCCGTGTTCCGCGTCCTTCGCGAGCGCGGCCTCGCGATGGACCTCGTCGCCGGTCACTCGCTCGGCGAGTGGACCGCCCTCGTCGCCGCCGGCGCGCTCCAGCTGCGCGACGCGGTCCGCCTCACGCACCTGCGCGGTCAGTACATGCAGGAGGCCGTGCCGGTCGGGCAGGGCGCGATGGCCGCGCTCATGGGCCTCGATATTCTCGCAGTGCGCGGCGTGTGCGAGCGTGCGTCTCGGCCCGGTGAGCCGGTCGAGCCGGCGAACCTCAACGGCGGCGGGCAGATCGTCATCAGCGGCCACGCGGCCGCGATCGATCGCGCGATCCCCGATGCGAAGTCGTCGGGGGCGAAGATCGCGAAGAAGCTCGCCGTCAGCGCGCCCTTCCATTGCTCGCTCATGAAGCCGGCCGCCGAGAAGCTCGCGGCCGCGCTCGCGGGGACGCAGGTGTCCCCACCGTCGGTGCCGGTCGTCGCCAACGTGACGGCCGAGCCGAACAGCGACGCGGGCAGGATCATCGATCTGCTCGTCCAGCAGGTCACCGCCCCGGTACGCTGGGAGGAGTCGATCCAGGCGATCGCGAAGCTCGGCGTGACGCGCGCCTACGAGCTCGGCTCGGGCGCGGTCCTGAAGGGCCTCGTCAAGCGGATCGCCGACGGCATCGAGACCACGACGATCGGCGAGCCACACGAAGTGGAAGCGTTCAAGGCATAGGAGCGAGGGATATGGCACTCAGCGACAAGGGACTCTCGGGGCGCGTCGCGCTCGTGACCGGAGCGTCGCGCGGCATCGGCCGCGCGATCGCGGTGGCGCTCGGCCGCCGCGGCGCGAAGGTGATCATCAACTACGCCTCGCGCGAGGATGCGGCCCGCGAGGCCGCCGCCGCCGTCGAGGCCGCGGGTGGCAGCGCGGCGATCGCCGCGTTCGACGTCGCGAATTCGGCGGCCGTCACCGACGCGATCAAGGCGCTCGGCAAGGAGCACGGCGGGCTCGACATCCTCGTCAACAACGCCGGCGTCGCCGTCAACGGGCTGCTCATGCGGTTCTCCGACGAGCAGTGGCAGAAGACGATGACGACGAACCTCGCGGGCGCGTTCCACACGACGCGCGCCGCGGCGACGCTCCTCCTGCGCGCGAAGGAGCACGGGCGCATCATCAACATCACGTCCGTCGTCGGCGAGATGGGCAACGGCGGCCAGGCGGCCTACGCCGCCTCGAAGGCCGGCCTGATCGGGCTGACCATGTCGACGGCGCGCGAGCTCGCGTCGCGCGGCATCACGTGCAACGCGATCGCCCCCGGGTTCATCGAGACCGACATGACCGCCGAGCACCTCCCCGAGGCGCAACGCGCCAAGCTCCTCGAGCAGATCCCGCTGGGCAAGATCGGGCGCGCCGAGGACGTGGGGGATGCCGCGGCGTTCCTGGCCGGCCCCGAGGCTGCATACATCACCGGTCAGGTCCTCCGCGTCAACGGCGGCTTGCTCATGTGATCGGGAACCCCCGTACGCGTATTGATGTGACCCAGGAAGTGGACTATCAACGCCCGGTCAACAGGCCGCAGAGGTTCGACATGTCACCCGATGAGATTGAAGCCAAGGTCAAGGAAATCATCTGCAATCAACTCGAGGTGTCGGCGGAACAGCTGCGCCCCGAGGCGTCGTTCATCGACGATCTCAAGGCCGACTCCCTCGCGGTGGTCGAGCTCGTGCTCGCGTTCGAGCAGGAGTTCAAGATCCAGATCCCCGAGGAAGACACCGAGCAGATCAAGACCGTCAAGGACGCGACGAACTACATCAAGACCCACGCGAAGTAGTCGTCTCGTGCCCTGTTCGGGGTAGCTGTTCGGGGTAGACAGAGGCAAAGGAGCCCCCATGCGTCGCGTCGTCATCACCGGCATCGGTCTCGTCACCCCGATCGGCAACGACCTCGAGTCCACGTGGTCGGCGCTGCTCGCCGGCAAGAACGGCGCGGCGCCGACGACGCTGTTCGACACGACGAACTTCGCCACGAAGTTCGCGTGCGAGGTGAAGGGCTGGGACGCATCGAAGTGGTTCGATAAGCGCGAGCTCAAGCACCTCGATCGCTTCCTCCAGTTCGGCGTCGCCGCCGCGATGATGGCGGTCGAGGACGCGGGCCTGGGCACGAAGGTGCCCGAGGGCCAGGAGGAGCGCTGGGGGTCCTACATCGGAGCCGGGCTCGGCGGCGTGAGGACGATCGAGGACACCTACGCGGCCGCCGGCACGAAGGGGCCGCGCTACGGGTTCTCGCCGTACTTCGTCACCGACATCATCATCAACGAGCTGCCGGGCATGGTGTCGATCCGCACCGGCGCGACGGGCCCGAACATCTCGCACGTCTCGGCGTGCGCGACCGGCGCCCACTCGATCGGCGAGGCGATGCGCGCGATCCGCCATGGCTACGCCGACGGCATGATCTGCGGCGGCGCCGAGGCGACGATCACGATCCTCGGCGTCGGCGGGTTCAACGCGATGCGCGCGATGTCCACGCGCAACGACGCCCCCGACAAGGCGAGCCGCCCGTTCGACAAGGACCGCGACGGCTTCGTGATGGGCGAGGGCGCCGGCATCGTCGTCCTCGAGGAGCTCGAGGCGGCGAAGAAGCGCGGCGCGCGCATCTACGCCGAGGTCGTCGGGTACGGCGCGAACTCCGACGCGCACCACGTCGCGGCGCCGGCGCCCGAGCACCGCGGCGCGCAGGCGTGCTTCCGCCAGACGCTCGCCGACGCGCGCATGGACCCGAGCCAGATCGGGTACATCAACGCGCACGGCACGTCGACGGACCTCAACGACAAGAACGAGACGATCGCGACGAAGATCGTGTTCGGCGCGCACGCGAAGAAGCTCGCGATGTCGTCGACGAAGTCGATGACGGGCCACACGCTCGGCGCGGCCGGCGGCATCGAGGCCGGCATCACGGCGCTCGCCGTCGCGCGCGGCGTCTTGCCGCCGACGATGAACTACGAGACGCCCGACCCGGACTGCGACCTCGACTACGTGCCGAACCAGGCGCGCGAGGTGCGCGTCGACGCCGCGATGTCGAACAGCTTCGGCTTCGGCGGCACGAACGCCGCGCTGATCCTGACGCGTTACAAGGGCGACTGAGGTGCGCTGCCCGTTCTGCGGCACCCACGAGGACAAGGTCATGGAGACCCGGGTCTCGCGGGACGGAAGCGAGATCCGGAGGCGCCGCGAGTGCGAGGGCTGCGCGCGCCGCTACACGACGTACGAGCGCATCGAGGAGTCGATGCCGCTCGTGATCAAGAACGACGGCCGCCGCGAGCCGTTCGACCGCGCGAAGATCGAGCACGGCATCCAGGCCGCCGTCGCGAAGCGCCCCGTGCCGCGCGACAAGGTCGCCGGGATGGCGCTCGAGGTCGAGCGCGAGATCGCCGAGCTCGGCCTGACCGAGATCGCGTCGCGCGACATCGGCGAGCGCGTGCTGCCGAGGCTGCGCGTGCTCGACCAGGTCGCGTACGTGCGCTACGCGTCGATCTACCGCGACTTCCGCGACCTCGAGGGCTTCGAGAAGGAGCTGAGCTCCTTGCGCAGCGACGACACCGGGCGCCACGAGCTGCCGGATCTGTCGACGGACGAGCCGGAGGCGGCACCCGAGGCGGCGCCCGAGGCGACGCCCGAGGCGACGATCGACCAGGCGCGCGAGGAGAACACCGATCGGCATCACCTGCTCGACGGTGATCGGTCGTGAGCCGCCCGACCGCAGCCCAGCAGGAGCTCGACGAGAAGCACATCGCGCGCTGCCTGGAGCTGGCGCTGGCGTACAAGGGGTTCACGTCGCCGAACCCGGTCGTCGGGTGCGTGATCGTCGACAAGAAGGGCGAGGTGATCGCCGAGGGCGTGCACAAGAAGGCCGGTGGGCCGCACGCCGAGGTCGATGCGCTGGCGAAGCTGAGCGGCGCGCGGGCGCCGGGCGCGACGCTGTACGTGAACCTCGAGCCGTGCAACCACCACGGGCGGACGCCGCCGTGCGCGCCGGCGGTCGCGGCGTCGGGCGTCGCGCGCGTCGTCATCGGCGGCGAGGACCCGATCCCGGGCCACGGCGGCGGGCTCGAGGCGCTGCGCCGGCGCGGCGTGAAGGTCTCGACCGGCGTGCTGCGCGAGGCGTGCGTGCGCGCGAACCGGGGCTTCTACCAGGCGGCGCAGGGCCGGCCGGCGTACACGCTCAAGGCGGCGATGACGCTCGACGGCAAGATCGCGACGGTGTCGGGGCAGTCGAAGTGGATCACCGGCGAGTACGCGCGCGCCGACGTCCACCGCCTGCGCCAGGAGCACGACGCCGTGCTGATCGGCGCCGAGACGGCGCTGCGCGACGACCCGTGGCTGACGTGCCGGCTCGTGAACGGCAGGCACCCGGTGAAGATCGTGCTCGACGGCGAGCTGCGCACGCCGGTGGATGCGCGCCTGTTGCCGAAGAAGACGTCGCCGGCGCGCGCGATCCTCTTGTGCGGCAAGAAGGCGCCCGCGGCGCGCGAGAAGGCGCTCGTGAAGCAGGGCGCGGAGGTGTGGCGCTGCCGGACGCACGCGAACGGGCGCATCGATCTCATGTCGGTCGGGCCCGACCTCGTGCGCGCGGGCATCCAGTCCGTCCTCGTCGAGGGCGGAGGCGAGGTGCACGCGTACATGATGCAGCACCGCCTCGCCGACGACCTCGTGCTGTACATCGCGCCGAAGGCGGTCGGCGGGCCGGCGAAGAGCTGGCTCGGCGGCAAGGGCCTCGCGCACCTGCCGTCGGCGTATCGCTTCGCGTTCGTCGGGGACCCGGTGGTGCTCCCGGGGGGCGACCTGCGCCTGGTCGGCGAGCCGTTGCCGCCGGTGACCGCGCCTGCGCCGACGTGGGAAGACATGCTCGCGATCGATCCTCCCTGAGGGTGGTATAGGGAGACGAAGATGTTCACCGGGCTCGTCGAGGATGTCGGCACGGTCGCGCAGGCAAGCCGTCGCAGCGACGCGCTGGTGCTGGCGATCCGGCCGGCGCGCATCCCGGTCGCGGAGCTGACGCTCGGCGAATCCGTGTGCCACGACGGCACGTGCCTGACGGTGACCGAGCTCGGCCGCGATGCGTTCACCGTGCTCGCGGGCGCCGAGACGCTCGCGCGCACGACGCTGGGCGGGCTGCGGGTCGGGCGGCGCGTGAACCTCGAGCGCGCGCTGCGCGTCGGCGACCGGCTGGGCGGGCACTGGGTGACCGGGCACGTCGACGGCACGGCGGAGCTCGCGGCGCGGCGCGACCTCGGCGCGAACCTGGTGCTCGGCTTTCGCACGCCGCCGGCGCTGCTCCGGTACATCGTCGAGAAGGGCTCGATCGCCGTGGCCGGCGTGAGCCTGACGGTCAACGCCGTCGACCCGGAGACGTTCTGGGTCGCGATCATCCCGCACACGCGCGATCACACGTCGCTCGGCGATCTCGCGATCGGCGACCGCGTGAACCTCGAGACCGACATCCTCGCCAAGCACGTCGAGAAGCTGCTAGGAGCCCGCACATGAGCTCGATCGAACGCGTCACGCGCGCCCTGGAGGACATCCGCGCCGGCAAGATGGTCATCCTCGTCGACGACGAGGACCGCGAGAACGAGGGCGACCTCGTGTTCGCCGCCGAGCTGGTCACGCCGGAGCACATCAACTTCATGGCCACGCACGCGCGCGGCCTGATCTGCCTCGCGATGGACGACGCGATGATCGATCGGCTCGAGCTGCCGATGATGGTGCGCGACAACCAGGCGTCGCTCGGCACCGCGTTCACCGTGTCGATCGAGGCGCGGCACGGCGTCACGACGGGCATCTCGGCGCGCGACCGCGCCACGACGGTGCGCGCGGCGATCGCCGACGACGCGGGGCCCGAGCACATCGTCTCGCCGGGCCACATCTTCCCGCTGCGCGCGCGCAAGGGCGGGGTGCTCGTGCGCACCGGGCAGACCGAGGGCTCGGTCGATCTCGCACGCCTCGCCGGGCTCAAGCCGGCCGGCGTGATCTGCGAGATCATGCGCGAGGACGGCGAGATGGCGCGCCGCCCCGAGCTCGAGCAGTTCGCCGACAAGCACGGCCTCATCCTCCTCAGCGTCGCGGACATGATCGCGTACCGCCTCCTGCGCGAGCGCATCGTGCGGCGCCAGGCGACGGGCGCGCTGCGGCCCGGCACGCTCGGCCCGGGCGAGCCGTTCGCCGCGCACTACTACGACACGCAGGTCGAGGAGACCGAGTACCTGGCGCTCGTGCGCGGCGACGTCGCCGCGGCGTCGGCGGCGGGTCAGCCGGTGCTCGTGCGCGTCGCGGCGATGGATCCGCTCGTCGATCCGTTCTCGCTGCGCCCGGACCTGCTCGCGGCCGTCGAGGCGATCGACAACGCGGGCCTCGGCGTCCTCCTGTACGTGGTGAACCGAGGTCGCATGCGGCTGCGCACGTCGTTCGACCGGCTCGCGGCGCCGGCGCCGCGCGAGTCGCTCGCGCGGGTGCCCGCGGCGGGCGACTCGAGCGAGGCGCTGCGCGACTTCGGGCTCGGCGCGCAGGTGCTCGCCGATCTCGGCCTGCGGAAGATCCGGTTGATGATCCACAGCGATCGCCGGATCGCCGGGATCGAGGGCTTCGGCATCGAGGTCGTCGAGCGCGTGCCGCTGCCGTCCGGGCGCGCCGCACCGCGTCGGCAGGCACAATAGTGTATACCTGCGCGGCATGCCGACCCTGGAAGGCAACCTGACCGCAGCGGGGCTGCGGTTCGCCATCGTCGCGAGCCGCTTCAACGGCCTGATCGTCGAGCCGCTCATCGCGGGTGCACTCGATGCGATCGCCCGCGCGGGCGGGAACGCCGCGGAGGTCACGGTCGTGCGCTGCCCCGGCGCGTGGGAGCTGTCGCAGGTCACGCGGAAGGTGATCGCGCGCGGCGGCGTCGATGCGGTGATCGCGCTCGGCGCCGTGATCCGCGGCGCGACGCCGCACTTCGACTACGTCGCCGGCGAGGCGGCGAAGGGCATCGCGAACGCCGCGGCGACGGCGGACATCCCGGTCAGCTTCGGCGTGCTGACGACGGACACGATCGAGCAGGCGCTCGAGCGCGCCGGCACCAAGGCGGGCAACAAGGGCTTCGACGCGGCGATGGCGGCGATCGAGCTCGCGAACCTGTGGAAGCTGCTCGAGGGCGCGCCGGCTGCGAAGCCCGCGAGGAAGGGTCGTGCGTGAGCGGCGCGGGGATGCGGCGCAGCGGGCGCGCCTACGCGCTGCAGCTGCTGTACGCGCGCGACGGTGACAGCGGCGCGGACGTCGCGGCGCACGCGCTGAACTGGGCCGACGAGTTCGAGCTCGAGGTCGATGCCGAGGCGCTGTCGTTCGCGCGCGAGCTCGTCACGACCGCGGCCGCGCGCGCACCGCAGATCGACGAGCTGATCGCGAGCGCGTCGCGCAACTGGCGCATCGACCGCATGTCGCGCGTCGACCGCAACATCCTGCGCCTCGGCGCGTGCGAGCTGGTCGCGTTCGCCAACGTGCCGGTGAAGGTCATCATCAACGAGGCCGTCGAGCTCGCGAAGCGCTTCGGCACCGCCGAGTCGTCGGCGTTCGTCAACGGCGTGCTCGACCGCATCGCCGGCGCCGTCGGGCGGCGCCCGGAGGACTGACCGGTGGGCCGCGGACGTCAGCTGCAGGCGAGGATCGCGGCGCAAAGGCCGATGCGCGTGGTCGTCGAGCCGCCGAGGATGCGCGCGGTTCGCGACCCGTTCGTGGGGGCAGGTCGCTGATGGCGCTGTCGGTGCTGCCGCTCGATCTCGCGCGCTGGGACGAGGCGTCGCGCGACTGCCTCGTGTTGCCGGTGTTCAAGGACGACCGCCCGCTGCGCGGGGCCGCGGGGCTCGCCGACTGGCGGCTGTGCGGCAAGCTCTCGCGCCTGGTCACGGCGAACCGGGCGAGCGCCGAGTCCGGCGAGACGCTCATGCTCCCGCCGGGGCGGCGCCTCAGGTTCTCGCGCCTGTTGTGGTTCGGCCTCGGCGACGCGAAGGCGTACAACGACGAGCGCTTCCGCAAGGACCTGGCGTGGATCCTCGGCGTCGTGCGCCGCGCCGGCATCGCCGAGTGGGTCCTGCAGGCGCCGGGGCGCGCGTCGGGCCTGATCGGCGCGCGCCGCGCGATCGAGATCATGCTCGAGGAGCCGGCGCTGACGGAGCAGAACGTGACGCTGCTCGAGGATCCGGCGGGGCAGAAGGACATCGCCGAGCTGCTGCGCAGCCAGCGCTGACTCAGTTGCGCGCGAGCATGACGGCGGTCTGCGAGTACGCCGACGACGTCCAGTAGCCCTGGAGGGCGTCGAGCTTGTCGGCGAGGTCGCCCTCGCGCTGCACGTTCGCGAGCTGGTAGGCGAGGCGCGCCTGCACCGGGATGGCGCCGGTCGCGATGCGGGCGGCGCGGGCGCTCGCGCGGGCCGCGCGCTCGGCGCTCGCGAGCATGTTCGTGAACGCCTTGTCCTGCGCGAGGGAGCTCGCGCGCCCCGAGGCGTCGTTCTGCACGCCGAGCGAGTAGTGCTTCGCGACGAGCGTCGCGGCGTCGAAGTACGCCTGCTCGCTCGCGGCGAGCGCGAGCAGGTTCCAGCCGACCGACTTCTCGCCCCACTGCTGCTTGAGCTGCGCCGGGAGCCCGTCGGCCTGCGCGACGTGCGACAGCACGAAGGCGACGAGGTACTCGGGCATGGCCATCATCACCTGGCGGCGCGCGTCCTCGAGCGGGACCTTGTTCGCGTCGGCGAAGCCCTGCACGAGCAGCGTGTCGAAGTAGTTCACGCCGGCGACGGCGGCCGACTGGTACGACGTGGCCATCCGGCGCACGTTCGGGATCGAGCACGTGTAGTTGATGCTCTTCTCGCGCTCGAACTCGAGCCGCTGCGCGGCGAGCGTCGTCTCGGCGACGGCGCGGCCGAGCAGCACCACCGTCGGCGCGACCTTCGCGACGACCGCGTCGGCGACGGCGGGCGCGCCGAGCTGCGTGCGCGACATGCCGCGCGGGCCCGCCAGCTCCTGCAGGTACTTCTTCGTGCCGGCGACGGCGTCGCTCGCGAACGCCCGGAAGCCCCAGCCGCGCAGCGCGGCCTGGAACGCGCCGAGCATCAGGAGGTGGTCGCCGAGCGTGCGCGGCCGGATCGCGCCGATCTTGCGGAACACGTCGACGCTGGCCTCCTCGAGCGTGTCGAGCGCGCCGAGCGCGCCGATCGCGGCGATCGTGTCGCCGGCCTGCACGCGCGTGAGGACGGCGAACGTGTCGGTCGCGGCCGAGGCGAACACCCACGCCTGCAGCATCTTCGCGTACGCGGCGGCGATCTGCTTCTGCGCGTGCAGCTTCTCGGCGCGCTCGCCCATCGCGCGCGCGTACGCCGTCATCATCGCGAGCAGCGGCGGCAGCCGCCCGGCCTGCTGGAGCTCGAGGAGCCTGGCCCACTCGTCGCCGACCTTGCGCTGCCACTCCTTGTACTTGCCGTCGAGCGCCGCGACCGTGTCGGGGTCGAGCGCCATGTCGGCGTCGGCGACGGGGACCGGCTGCGGCAGCGGGACGCCGGTGAGGAGCAGGTACGCCTCGTGGACGTTCGCGACCTCGACGGCCTCGGCGCCCTTGTCCTTCGCGAGCTGCACGACGTCGACGAGCTTGCCGGTGGCCTCGGACTTCGCGAACCGCATGCCGATCGGGAACCCGACGCGCTTCTTGCCGGCGGCGATCGCGGCGGCGAACTTCTCGGGGATGCCGCCGACGGGGCCGATCGTGCCGTCGGGGTTGATGATGCCGGTCATCGTGACGGCGGGATCGATCTTCTGCCCGGTCATCGTCGCGAGGAAGCCGCCGGCCATCAGGCCCGAGGCGGAGGCGCCGTCGATGTAGCCGGTCGACGACGCCGTGAACTGGAAGTCGGTGAGGTCCTTGCCGAGCGAGTTCGCGGCGACGAACGCCGACACCCACACGCCGGCGCGCCACTGCGGGCCGGTGCCGCCGGCCATCTCCTCGAAGATGCCGACCTGCACCGAGCCGTCGCTGTTCGGCGCCGTCGCGAGCCGCACCGGCGTCTGGCTGCCCTTCGACGTGCTGGTCTTCACGACCATCGCGTCGACGAGGCCCTTGCTCTGCGCCGCCGGCAGCCGGAGGATCGTCGAGCCGTTCTTCTCGTCGGTGCCGAGGATGACCGCCTGGTGCGGCAGCTTCGCGTCGGCCTTGATGCCGAGCGGCGCGAAGTCCTTCGTCGCGGCCGGCGGGGCCGTGGGTGGGGGCGCGGTCGGTGGGGTGTGCGAGCTGCCGCACGCGACGAGCGCACCGAGCAGGACCGCCCTCGAGATGGCCATCCCGCGAGTATGGCTCAACGGGCGCGCGGGTGCTTCCGCGCCTGCTCGATCGCGCGCGCGGTCGAGACCTGGGTGTAGAGCTGCGTCGTCGCGATGTCCGCGTGCCCGAGCATCGCCTGGACGGCGCGCAGATCGGCGCCGCGCTCGACGAGGTGGGTCGCGAACGAGTGGCGCAGCTTGTGCGGGGACACGCCGGCGTGCGAGCCGGGCAGGCGCACGCCGGCGCGCAGCGCGTAGCCGCGCAGGAGCTTCCAGAAGCCCTGGCGCGTCATCGGGGCGCCGCGGTCGGTGAGGAACAGCGCGCGCTCGGCGGGGTCGCGCACCTGCGCGGGGCGGTCCTCGTCGATGTAGCGCGCGATGCGGTCGCGGGCGGCGCGCCCGAGCGGGACGAGGCGCGTCTTGTTCCCCTTGCCGGTGACGCGCACGTAGCTCGCGTTGAGGTTGACGTCGGCGAGCGGGATGGCGACGAGCTCCGACACGCGCAGGCCGGAGGCGTAGGCGAGCTCGATCATCGCGGCGTCGCGGCGCCCGAGCGGCGTGTCGGGAGGCTGCGCGATCAGCCTCGCGACGGCCTCGATGCCGAGGACTCCCGGCAGCCGGCGCACGGTGCGCGGCGCGTCGATCAGCGCGGCCGGGTCGGCGTCGAGCCAGCGCTCGGCGACGAGGTGCTTCGCGAGGCCGCGGATCGCGACGAGCGCGCGGCCGCGGCTGCGCGCCGACAGGCCGGCGGTCGCGAGCTCGAGCAGGTGGTCGGTGAGGTCGGCGGGCGTGACGTCGTCGACGTCGGCGCGGCCGCGCTGCGCGAGGAAGGCCGCGAGCTTGGCGAGGTCGCGGCCGTAGCCGTCGAGGGTGTGGCGCGATAGCCCGCGCTCGACCTTGCAGTGGTCGAGGAACAGGTCGATGGCCTCGTCGATGGGCAGGCGGCGCGCCACGCCCTGCATGATCGGCGAGGACGGCCCGCGCACCAAGATTCCGGACCTTGCAGTTGAGCCCCCCTCCGTCCATAGTCGCCTGACGCGTGGGTGACCTGTCTCCAGCCCAGATCCAGCAGATCCTCGTAGGGGTCTTCATCCTCGTGGTGTCGGTCGCGCTCCACGAGTTCGGCCATGCGTGGATGGCCGTGCGCCTGGGCGACGACACGCCGCGGCGGCAGGGCCGCGTCACGCTGAACCCGCTCGCGCACGCCGACCCGATCGGGACGCTGCTCCTGCCGGTGGTGGGTGGGTACTACGCGGCGTCGAGCGGCGTGGCGGGCGGCTTCGGCTGGGGCAAGCCCGTCGAGTGGCAGCCGCACAAGATCCGCCGCGGCATCCGGATGTCGACGGCGAACATCCTGGTGTCGTTCGCCGGGCCGTTCATGAACCTGGTGCTGGCGACGATCGTCGTCGGGGTGCACTCGGTGCTCGTGTGGAAGGGCGTGATCACGCTCGACTCGAAGGCGTCGCTGTTCCTGTACCAGGCGACCGCGACGAACTTCATCCTGTTCTTCTTCAACCTGCTCCCGCTGCCGCCGCTCGACGGTGGGCACATCGCGGGCGCGTTCGTGCCGTACCGCCACCGCAACCAGTGGGACCAGATCGCGCGCTTTGCGCCGTTCGCGATCCTGGCGGTGATGCTCATCCCGCAAGTCGCGCAAGTGTTCAGGGTTCCGGCGATGTGGTGCACGAAGGGGCTGTACGGCGCGTTCGGCGTCATACCCTTGTAGTTACATCCCGGGCGCGTGATGGATCCGACCGGGTACCAGGTTGCCCTCGACGTGTTCGAGGGTCCGCTCGATCTGCTGCTTCACCTCGTGAAGAAGCACGAGCTGTCGATCCTCGACATTCCGATCGCGTTCGTCACGGAGAAGTATCTCGAGTATCTGGATGCGATGGCGGCGTCGGACATCGACGTCGCGGGCGAGTACTTGTTGATGGCGGCGACGCTGTGCCACATCAAGTCGCGCGAGCTGTTGCCGACGCCGGAGGTCGGCGAGGCGGAGGAGAGCGAGGCCGGTGAGGCCGAGGCGGAGATCGAGATCGATCCGCGCGCGGACCTGATCCGGCGGTTGCTCGAGTACCAGAAGTACAAGGAGGCCGCGCTGCAGCTCGGGACGCGCCCGGTGGTGGGGCGCAACGTGTGGGGGCGCGGTGCGCCGACGGAGGAGGCGGTCAGCGACGGCGTCGATGCGGATGCGATCGCACCGCTCGCACCGTTCCCGGTGCACAAGCTGATCGAGGCGTTCGACCGCGTGATGTCGCAGGCGAAGGTCAAGGTCACGCACAACGTCCTCATCGACCGCTTGAGCGTGAGTCAGAAGATCGCCGAGCTCACGGATCGGCTGGAGCGCGAAGGGAAGTTCGTGTTCACGTCGATGTTCTCGTTCTTGCGCGACGGGGTCGCGCGGTCGCTGGATGAGGTGCGCCACGAATGCGTGGTGACGTTCCTCGCCCTGCTCGAGATGGCGAAGCTACGCTTGATCAAGCTCGCGCAGCTGCCCGACGACGAGGAGATCATGATCGAGCGCTCGGGTGAGGACCTGCGCGCTCGCGTCGAGGCGGGAGTGGCGCGCAGCGGCGACGACTATCGGTGACGCGAGCCCCCGTGCTAGAAGGCCGCGAGGTATTTCCGTGACGCGCAAGCGCAAGTCCAAGGCCCGGAAGCCGACATCTCGGGGCGTCGCCGACAAGGCGGCACCGGAGGCCGGCGAGGCTGCGGACGCTGCGGACGCTGCGGACGAGCCCGCGCAGATGCTCGACGTCGTCGAGGACATGCTCGAGGTCGCCTCCGAGGCTGCGCGCGCGTCGGAGGCGGCGGCCGAGGTCGCCACCGGCGCCCCGGAGGAGATCCAGCTCGCCGCCGAGGACGCGCTCGACTCCGGCTCGCGCAGCGCGATCCCCGTCGACGAGCTCGCGCGCATGCTCGCCACCGAGGGCCTCGCCTCCGAGTCCCCTCTCGCCATCGACGACATCGAGGTCCCCCTCCTCGCCGTCGACGACCCCGAGGACACGGCCGGTGACGCGCGCGAGCGCGCGAGCACCGAGGTCGAGCTCGACGCCTCCGACGCTTCCGACGCGTCTGACGCTTCCGTTGCTTCCTCCGACGGCTCCGACGAGCGTCGCGAGCGTGCGGCGACGGTGGTCGATGCAGTCGCGGCCGATGCGGTCGATGCGGATGGTGGCGGCGCCGCCGATGCAGCCGATGTGGATGCTGGTGGCGCTGTTGTGGGAGCCGATGCGGCCGCGGCGGGTGATGCCGCGGCCGCGGGGGACGAGGAGGGGGAGGGAGAGGGGGACACGGGTGTGGTGTTGCCGACGAGCGCGGCGGCGCTGCCGGCGGCGCAGCTGAAGCTCCTCGTCGAGGCGCTCGTGTTTGCGTCGGACAAGCCGATCACCGTGCAGCGGCTGCGCCAGCTCACGCGCGTGAGCGACGTCGCGCGGCTGGAGCAGGCGCTCGCCGACCTCGAGGTCGATTACCGCGAGCGCGGCCTCGTGCTGCAGCAGGTGTCGGGCGGGTACCAGTTCCGCACGCGCACGCAGTTCGCGGGCTGGGTGCAGCAGCTCGTCGCGGGCCGGCCGGTGCGCCTGTCGCGCGCGCAGCTCGAGACGCTCGCGATCGTGGCGTACCGGCAGCCGATCACGCGGCCGGAGATCGACGAGATCCGCGGCGTCGATTCGTCCGCGACGATCAAGCTCCTGCTCGACCGCGCGCTCATCCGCGACCTCGGCAAGCGCGAGGAGGTTGGCCGCCCGCGCCTGTACGGCACGACGAAGGAGTTCCTCGACTTCTTCAGCCTGTCCGACCTGCGCGAGCTGCCGACGCTGCGCGAGTACAGCGAGCTCACCGACGAGAGCCGGCGCGTGATGACCGATCGCCTCGGCGCGCTCGGGATCCAGCCCGACGACGAGGGCGGCGGCGACGACGACGGCGGTGACGGCGGCGAGGGCGGTGGCGACGGCGGCGACGGCGGTGTGGGCGATGCCCCTGCGGCCGAGATCGATCCGGTGCGCGCGTACGTCGAGGACACCGCCGTCGACATGCCCGCGTTCGACGGCGGCGCCGATGCGGATGCCGATGCCGGCGCGGATGCGAACGCCGATGCGGATGCCGGCGCGGATGCGAACGCCGATGCGGATGCCGATGCCGGCGCGGATGCGAATGCCGATGCCGGCGCGGATGCGAACGCGGATGTGGATGCAGTCACTACGGATGCGGACGCCGATGCCGAGGCTGCTGCCGATGCCGGCGCGAATGCGAACGCGGATGTGGATGCAGTCGCTGCGGATGCGGATGCGGACGCCGATGCTGCTGCCGATGCCGGCGCGGATGCGGATACCGCCGTCGCTGCGGATGCCGACGGCGACGGAGACGCGGGTGATGTGCGGCGCGGGCTCGACGATGTGGCGCGCAAGCTTGCCGAACACGACGGCGACGCTGCGATCGAGGATGCGCCGGCCGAGGCGATGGATGCGGTTGCGGATGCGGTGATCGATGCGGTGTCGACGTCGCACGCCGTGGGTGCGGCGCTCGAGGAGGTCGCGGGGCAGGACATCCGGCCTGCGGCGGTCGCGACCGTCGAGGCGGAGGGCCATGTCGAGGAGCCGGCGATGTCGGGGGCGATCGCGGATGCGATCATCGATGCCGTCGCGCGCGATGCGGGCGGCCTCGAGGCGATCGCGGCGCGGCGCCTCGGGCGCACGAGCAGCGAGCCGAGCGGGCTCGAGGCGCTGGCCGCGCGCAAGCTGGCGGCGCACGACGAGGGCAGCGCCGGCGGCGAGGCCAGCGAGGGCTGCGCCGGCGGCGAGGCCGGCGAGGGCGGCGCCGGCGGTGAAGCCGGTGAGGGCGGCGGGGCAGGCGAGGGCGCGCCCGAGGCCGTGCCGGTGGCGCACACGATGCCGGTGACACAGTCGGCGATCCTCGCCGAGATCGAGCTGGCGGGTGCCGCCGGGACCGAGGATGCGGAGCGCGCGTCGCACGATGCGCTCGCGACCGCCGCGACCACCGGGGAGCTCGGGCACGTCGCGGAGGCGCTGGCGGATCTGGTCGGCGCGTCGGACGCGCAGGCCGTCGCCGATGCGGCGCTCGAGGAGGTCGCGGCCACGTTATCCGAGCTCGTCGGTGCGCCCGAGGCGCCCCCGACGACCGACGAACAAGCGGAGTAAGTTGTGAGTGAACAGGTCCGTCTGCAGAGATACCTGGCGTCGGCCGGGGTCGCGGCGCGGCGCAAGGCCGAGGAGCTGATCCTCGCCGGGCGCGTGAAGGTCAACGGTCAGGTCGTGAAGGTGCTCGGCACCAAGGTCGACCCCGACCGCGACGACGTGCAAGTCGACGACGAGGCGGTGGTCGCGCTCGACAACTTCTACGTGCTGCTCAACAAGCCGAAGGCGTGCATCACCGCGGTCACCGACGACCGCGGCCGCCCGACGGTGATGGACTACCTGCCGAACCTGCCGGTGCCGGTGAAGCCGGTCGGGCGCCTCGACTTCTACACCGAGGGCGTCCTCCTGCTCACGAACGACGGCGAGCTCGCCGCGCGCCTGCTCGCGCCGGCCGGCGGGATCCCGAAGACGTACCACGCGAAGGTGCACGGCCGGCTCACGCCGCGCGACGTCAGCGCGCTGCGGCAGGGGATCCAGCTCGACGACGGCACGATGACGATGCCGGCCGAGGTCGAGGTGCTGCCGTCGGAGAGCAAGCACATGTGGCTCGGGATCACGATCCACGAGGGCAAGCACCGCCAGATCCACCGCATGCTCGAGGCGCTCGGACACCGCGTCGACAAGCTGCAGCGCGTGGCGTTCGCGAACCTGACGTTCCACGACCTGCGCATCGGCGACGCGCGCGAGCTCACGCAGCTCGAGCTCAACGAGCTGCGCGACCTGGCCGGCCTCGACCACAGCGCCGTCGCGCGCGGCACGTGGCGCGCCATGCGCGAGGACACCGACTCCGCGCGGCGCGCGCGCGCGAAGCTGCGCGCCGAGACGGAGGGCGCCCGGGCGGGCGAGGGCGCCCTCGACGAGCGGATGCCGCACGACGACGAGCTCGACGACATCGAGTCCGAGGACGCCGGCTACGACGACGAGGCTCCCGAGGCCTCCAACCACCGCGGCTACTTCCTCGGCTCCTCCTCGGGCGACGAGGGCGGCGGCGCAGACGAGGGCGACTCCGGCGACGTCGGCCCCGACGGCCGCCCGCTCTACCGCGGCCGCACCGAGCGCGCTCCTCGCCCCACCGGCTACCGCGCCGAGCGCGGCCCGCGGCCCACCGGCTTCCGGCGCGACGCCTCCACCGTCGCTCCACGCAGCGCCGGTCCTGCTCCTCGCGGCGCGGGTCCGCGCGGTGCGGGTCCACGCGGCGCGGGTCCGCGCGGTGCGGGTCCACGTGGTGCGGGTCCTGGTGGTCCTCGCGGCGCGGGCCCTGGTGGTCCTCGCGGCGCTGCTCCTCGCGGCGCCGGTCCTCGTGGTGCGGGTCCTCGCGACGCGGGTCCTCGCGACGCGGGTCCTCGCGGCGCGGGTCCGCGCGGTGCTGGTCCGCGCGGTGCTGGTCCTCGCGGCGCTGGTTATGGTGGTCCTCGCGGCGCGGGTCCTGGTGCTCGTGCTCCTGGTCCGCGCGGTGCTGGTCCTCGCGACGCGGGTCCTCGCGGCGCGGGTCCGCGCGGTGCGGGTCCGCGCGGTGCTGGTCCTCGCGGCGCTGGGTTTGGTGGTCCGCGCGGCGCGGGTCCTGGTGCTCGCGCTCCTGGTCCGCGCGGTGCGGGTCCTCGCGGCGCGGGTTATGGTGGTCCTCGCGGCGCGGGTCCTGGTGCTCGTGCTCCTGGTCCTCGCGGTGCCGGCCGCGGCGCTGGTTATGGTCCTCGTGGCGCGGGGCCACGCGACGCTGGTCCTGGTGCAGGTCCTCGCGGTGCTGGTCCCCGCGGCGAGGGGCCTGGTGGTCCTCGCGGCGCTGGGTTTGGTGGCCCTCGCGGCACGGGTCCTCGCGGCGCCGGTCCTCGCGGCGCGGGTCCTCCGCGTGGCGCGGGTCCTGGTCCGCGCGGTGCGGGTCCGCGCGGTGCCGGTGGCTATGGCGGTGATCGCGGTGGCCCACGTGGCGGTGGCTCGCGCGGTCCGCGCAGCGGTGGGAACGAAGGCGGTGGGCAGCGCTCGACGGGCTACGGATCGACGCGAAGCAAGCCGTCTCGCGGCGGCCGCCGCTGATCTCTTGAAGAGCTAGCTCTTGGACTCGCGGCCGGCGACGCCGCGGAGCGCGCCTTCGGCGGCCTCGACGGCGGCCTTGATCTCGGCCTCGCCGCCGCCGAGCCACATGCGGCCGAAGGCGCCGAAGGTGATGACCTCGAGGAGGCGGATCGGGGCGGCTTTCTCGGCCTCGTTCGCCGCGAGGGCGGTGTACGCGGCCGGGTAGACCTCGAGGATGTAGAGCGTCTGGCCGGCGACGATCATGTCGCCGTGGCGCATGCGGTTGATGAGCTGGCTCTGGTGGCCGTCGACGCCGGTGATGATCTGCGACGACACGATGCGCGGCTTGATCCGGTCCTCGCGCTTGACGCCCATGCGGCCGACGATCGCGTCGACGGCGGCCTCGACCTGGCCCTTGTCGCGATCGTGGAGCTCGAGCATGCCGTAGGCGCGCTCGACGATCTGCATGCCGGGGCGGCACGTCGTCGCCTTGAGCGCGGCGTCGGTGAGCTGGTTGATCGCGATGCCGGGCGCGATCTCGATGAACGCGGCGGCCTCGTTGTCGAGCGGCATGAACCCGGAGCACACGGTCTGCAGGAAGCCGGTCAGCTGCGGCTGTAGCGAGTCGAGGACGGTGAGCGCACGAAGCTCCATCGCCGGCCACGCTATCACGACACTTGCGACGATCCCGCGCACGCGCGGACGAGCACAGCGTGCACGAGCCGTCGGGCGCGCCGCACCCACCACGAACACCGCCAAGTCGATGGAACCAGTCGAGATCCCTGGGGACAACAGGCCCCTCGCCACGCCTGCTCCCGCGAACCGGCGGGTGTGGTCGCCCCCAATGCCAGCGTTGGCGATCCGAATTTCACTGAGTTGGCTTCGGCCCGGTTTCTGCTCCTTCCGCCGTCATCATGAGGATGATCGTCGCGCTGATCGTCGCATGTGTGTGCGCCTCGACCACGCACGCGGCCGCGCCCGCGGTGCGCGTCACCATCACGTGTGCGAAGGGCGCGTTCGACGAGAACGCCGTCCGCCGCATCGTGCTCGAGGCGCTGTCGCGCGAGGCCGTCGCCGGCGCGCGCCAGCTCGACGTCTCGGTCGAGCTCACGCACGTCGACACGGGTAACCACACGGATGTGTCCGCGCGCCTCGGCCTGATCGTGTCGGACGATCGCGGAGCGATGCAGTCGCGCGTCGTGGGCGGCGCGACCGT
Organism: Deltaproteobacteria bacterium; assembly: GCA_019637375.1. Taxonomy (GTDB): domain Bacteria; phylum Myxococcota_A; class Polyangia; order Haliangiales; family Haliangiaceae; genus JABFXX01. The sequence continues at coordinate 42,145 of JAHBVW010000041.1, forward strand.
GCGCGTCCCGGTGCGCTCGCTCGCCGCGGGCGGCGTGCAGGCCGTCGACACCGCACTCAAGGGCATCGCCGCGCCGCTGCGCGACCACCTGGCGAAGCGCTGATAGCCGATCGGCTAGCCCTTCCACGCGCACGCGCCGCGCTAGAGTGGCGCCATGACCACGACGCTACCGGCGGCGCTACGCGCCCCGTTTGGGGCAGGGGGCGCGAGCGCGATCGACGCGCAGCTCGCGAACCGCCTGCTCGGCCTCGCGCTCGACGCGGGCGGTGACTACGCCGACCTGTACTTCGAGTTCCGCGTCTCGGCCGACTACGTCCTCGAGGAGGAGCAGGTCAAGACGCTCGGCCGCGGCATCACGCTCGGCCTCGGCGTGCGCGTCACCAAGGGCGACGCCACCGGCTACGCGTACTGCGAGGACCTGTCGTGGGAGAAGATGGCGCACGCCGCGCGCACCGCCGGGCAGATCGCCGCGGGCGGCGGGCACGCGCCGATCGGCGTCGGCGCGCTCGCGTCCGTCACGACGCCGAGCTTCTACGCGGTGCCGGCGCCGTCGCTGATGATGCCGGCGCAGGACAAGCTCGCGCTGCTCCGCGCCGCCGACCGCGCCGCGCGCGCGTACGACCCGCGCATCGTCAAGGTCGAGACCTCGTTCGCCGAGGCGATCAAGGAGGTCCTCCTGTTCACGTCCGACGGGCGGATGGCGACCGACGTGCAGCCCATGCTGCGCTTCGGCGTGCGCGCCGTCGCCGAGGACAAGGGCAAGCGCCAGTCGGGCTCCGGCGGCGGCGGCGGGCGCTACGGCATGGAGTACTTCGCCGACGCCACGCGCGACGCGGCCGCGCACGGCCGCGAGGCCGCCCGCATCGCGATCGCGATGCTCGACGCGCGCGACGCACCGGCGGGCGAGATGCCCGTCGTGCTCGGCCCCGGCGACTCCGGCATCCTCCTCCACGAGGCCGTCGGGCATGGCCTCGAGGCGGACTTCAACCGCAAGGAGACGTCGAACTACACCGGCCAGATCGGCAAGCCGGTCGCGTCGCCGCTGTGCACCGTCGTCGACGACGGCACGATCCAGAGCTCGCGCGGCGCGATCAACGTCGACGACGAGGGCTACGCGGGCCGAACGAACACGCTCATCGAGAAGGGCATCCTCGTCGGCTACATGCACGACCGGCTGTCCGCGAAGCACTACAAGATCGAGCCGACCGGCAACGGCCGCCGCGAGTCGTTCCGCTCGATGCCGCTGCCGCGCATGACGAACACGTCGCTGCTCGGCGGCACCGACGACCCCGACGCGATCGTGAAGTCGGTGAAGCGCGGCATCTACGCGAAGCGCTTCTCCGGCGGGCAGGTCAACATCTCGAACGGCGACTTCGTGTTCTCGCTCTCGGAGAGCTACCTCATCGAGGACGGCAAGCTGACCGCGCCGCTGAAGGGCGTGAACCTGATCGGCAACGGCCCCGACGTGCTCCGGCGCGTCGACATGCTCGGCGCCGACTTCCAGCTCAGCGACGGCATCTGGACGTGCGGCAAGGACGGCCAGAGCGTCCCCGTCAACGTCGGCACGCCGACCGTTCGCATCGCATCGATCACCGTCGGAGGAACCCAGGCATGAGCGGCGCGCAGGTGACGGAAGAGACCGTGAAGGAGCTGTGCGACCTCGCGCAGCTGACCGTGGAGCTCGCGAAGAAGGCGGGCGCCGACGACGCCGAGGTGCTCGTGCGCGACGGCAGCGAGCTGACGGCGAAGGTGCGCCTCGGCGAGCCCGAGCTCGTGCAGGAGGCGGGCAGCCGCGCGCTCGGCCTGCGCGTGCTGCGCAACGGCAAGCGCGCCGTCACGTACACGAGCGACCTCCGGCGCGAGGCGCTCGAGGCGCTGTGCGCGGAGTCGGTGACGCTCGCCGACTTCGCCGAGCCCGACGAGTACGCGCGCCCGCCGGACCCGAGGCTCCTCGCGACGCAGGTGCCCGACCTCGACCTCTACGACCCGCGGGTCGCCGAGGTCGACGCCGCGTGGGCGCTGCGCCAGGCGATCGCCGGCGAGGCGGCCGCGCGCAAGCACGACGCGCGCGTGACGAACTCCGAGGGCGGGACGTGGTCGCGCGTGCTCGGCGCGACGGCGTTCGCGACGAGCGGCGGCTTCGTCGGCGGCTACCGCGGCAGCTACGCGTCGCTCGTCGTCGAGCCGCTGTGCGACGACACGACGGACGCGACGAACCCGAAGAAGCGCAACGGCTACTGGTGGACCGCGTCGCGGTTCCTCGCCGAGCTCGACGACCCCGACGAGGTCGGGCAGGAGGCCGCGCGCCGCACCGTCGCCACGCTCGGCTCGCGCAAGGTCGAGACGCAGGAGTGCGCGATCGTGTTCGACCCCGAGGTCGCGCGCTCGATCGTCGGCACGGTGTTCTCCGTCGCGAACGGCTCGTCGTTCTGGCGCAAGTCGAGCTACCTGCTCGGCAAGGAGGGCGAGCTGATCGCGTCGCCGCTCGTCACGATCATCGACGACCCGACGATCCGGCGCGCGCCGGGCAGCAAGCCGTTCGACGGCGACGGCCTGCCGACGCGCATCAACCCGGTCGTCGAGCGCGGCGTGCTCCGGCCCGTGCTGTGCGATGTGTACAGCGGCCGCAAGCTCGGGCGGGAGTCGACGGGATCGGCGGGGCGCGGGATCGGCGGCAATCCCGGTCCGACCACGACGAACCTCGTCATGCAGAAGGGCACGCTCACGCGCGCGCAGCTCCTTGCCGACACGAAGCGCGGCCTGTACGTCACGAACCTGATGGGCTTCGGCTTCAATCCGGTCACGGGCGACTTCTCGCGCGGTGCCGCGGGGTTCTGGATCGAGAACGGCGAGCTGACGTTCCCGGTCTCGGAGATCACGATCGCGGCGAACTTCGACGAGATCCTGAAGCGCATCGACGCGGTCGCGGACGACCTCGAGCTGCGCAGCGCGACGGCCGCGCCGACGTTCCGCGTGTCGCACATGACACTCGCGGGTACGTCGGCGTCGGCGTGAGGTGGCGGAACCTACATCCGCGAAACGATTCGTTTCGATTGACTTGAATTGGGTGCGATGAAACGATCGCATTCGTGCCAGCCGTAGCCACTGCAGGGGGGCTACCCACACGTCTCGGCAAGTACGAGATCGTGTCGCCGCTCGCAGCGGGCGGCATGGCGCGGATCTACATCGCGCGCACGACGGGCATCGGCAGCTTCGAGCGCCACGTCGTCCTCAAGTTGATCTCGCCCGAGCGCGCGCACGACACGACGACCGTGCAGATGTTTCTCGACGAGGCGCGCCTCGCCGCGTCGCTGAACCACCAGAACGTCGCGCAGGTGTTCGAGGTCGGCGAGGACATCGGCATCCACTACCTCGCGATGGAGTACGTGCACGGGCAGGACCTGCGCGCGCTGCTCGCGAAGGCCGGCGGGCAGGGCACGCGCGTGCCGCTCGAGCTGTCGCTCACCGTCGTCGCCGGCGCGGCGGCGGGGCTCAACCACGCGCACGAGCGGCGCGACGGCAGCGGCCAGCCGCTCGGCATCGTGCACCGCGACGTGTCGCCGTCGAACATCATGATCGGCTACGACGGCGCGGTGAAGCTGCTCGACTTCGGCATCGCGAAGGCGGCGTCGCGCAGCGTCGAGACGCAGTCGGGCATCATCAAGGGCAAGTTCGCGTACATGGCACCCGAGCAGTGCCGCGGCCGCGACGTCGACCGGCGCAGCGACGTGTTCTCGCTCGGCATCATCCTGTACGAGATCTCGACGCAGCACCGCTGCTTCCGCGCCGACAGCGACTTCGACACGATGCACCGGATCGTGACCGGCGACGTCGTGCGCCCGTCGCGCCTCGTGCAGGGCTATCCGCAGGCGCTCGAGGCGATCGTGATGAAGGCGCTCGCCGTCGATCCGGCGCAGCGCTACCAGAGCGCGGGCGCGCTCCTCGAGGCGATCGAGAGCTTCGCGCTGTCGGCGCGCATGTCGCTGTCGACGATGGCGCTCGGCCGCTTCATGCGCGAGATGTGGGGCGACCAGCAGGAGCCGTGGCTCGTCGTGAACCGCACGAGCCAGCCGCTGCAGCCCGCGAAGGAGAGCACGATCTCCAGCACGAACGGCTCCGGCTCCGACGAGATCCGGCGCCCGCGCCCGGCGTCGGGGCCGATCGAAGAGGACGTCGAGGACGAGCAGCCGGCGCGCACGCTGCTCGACCTGCACCGCGGGGACGAGGAGGCGCCGTCGCAGCCGAACGCGCTCGAGTGGAACGCGAAGTCGTATCCGCAGATGCAGGCGGCTGCGTACGCGTCGGCGCAGACGCTGCCGCCCGAGTCGGTCGTGGCGCGCTCGACGACGCCGCAGCTGCCGACGATCACGTTCAACTCGCCGTCGGGGTCGCAGCCGCCGACGACGCCGCCCGCGATCCAGCGCAACGAGGCGAGCGGCTCCTTGCCGGCGCTGAGCGTGGCCGCGGCGCCGCGCGGCTCGCAGCTGATCCCGCCGGTCCCGCCGGCGACGCAGTTCGCGCACCAGGGCAGCGGCTCGGGGCAGGCGCACGCGCACGTGCCCGCACCCGCCGCGAGCGGCGGCTTCCATCCGCAGCCGGCGTTCGAGTCGGCGTCGCACGTCAGCTACGCGGGCCCCTCCGACGAGGAGCTGCAGCAGCTGCGCCCGAACCGGCGCCCCCTGTACATCGGCCTCGGCCTCATCCTCGTCGGCGCCATCGTCGTCGTGGTGATCGCGCTGACCGGCGGCGACAAGGTCCCGCGGACCGAGGACCGGCCGGCCACCGTCGAGACGGCGACGCCGGCGGAGCCGGTGAAGCAGGAGCCGGCGGCGAAGCCGGAGCCGCCGAAGCAGGAGGCGAAGCAGGATCCGCCGAAGCAGGAAGATCCTCCGATGGATCCGAAGACGGATCCGAAGACGGATCGGTCTTCGGATCCGAAGACGGATCCGAAGACGGATCCGAAGACGGATCCGAAAACGGATCCGAAGGCAGAGACGGGCAGCGGCTCGGCGGGGTCCGCGGCGACGCAGGCGGTGCCACCGGCGCCGGCCGTCGAGGAGAAGATCAGCGTGCGCGTGGTGTCCGATCCGCCGGGGGCGGAGGTGTTCGTCGCCGGCAAGCTGCTCGGCCTGACGCCGCTCGACACGAAGATCGATCGCGGCACGGGATCGGCGGTGCTCGTCGTGAAGAAGGCGAAGTTCCAGGACGCGACGACGAAGATCGACCTGACGGGCGACGTGTTCCAGAAGGACGTCGCGCTGAAGAAGGTCCCCGAGCCGCCGAAGAAGCAGCCGGCGCAGGGCAGCGCGACGCCGCCGGCGAAGCCGAAGTGCGTCGCACCGCAGTACTACAACCCGTACGACACGAGCTGCGGCGGCAAGCCTTGTCCGCCGTGCGCCTCGTGACGAGCCGGCTCAGCGCGGCGTCGGGATCACGACCGGCAGGGCGCCGGGGAGGAGGCCGATCCACGGGATCGTGAGGACGACGCCGTTGCCGCGGTTCATGAGCGAGATGACCGAGGCCATCGCCCACAGGTAGCCGCTGAGGACGCCGGCGATGACCGCGCACGGGATGGCGCCGCTGCCGCCGCACGCCGCCGTGACGATCGCGAGGACGCCGGCGACGGCGTTGGCGCCGTTCGCGAGGTCGGAGGTCGCCTGGCTGTTGAGCTCGACGACGACGCCCCACGGCCGCGCGTGGACCTCGGCGCTCGGGGCCTCGAGGCCGCGCGACCAGCCCTGCGCGGCGGCGACGGGAGGTGCGAGCGCCGCGCGCAGGTGCGTGGTCATCGCCTCGCGCAGGTCGTGCGGGACGTCGACGCCGAGCTCGTGCAGGACGGCGATCGGGTCGGTCAGCGCGCGGTCGCGGAAGGCCGCGTCCTGGCGCGCCCGCGCGAGGAGGTCGGCGAACGGCTGCATGATCGGCGGGATCGCCGTGTCGCCCTCGAGGGCGCGCGCGGCGGCGCGCTTGCCGTAGCGGGCCCCGCGCGCCGCGTTCGCGATCGCCTGCGCCAGGTCGTCGAGCGAGCGCGGGTCGCGCGCGTGCCGCATCCGGTCGCCGACCTCGACGACGCACGCCGCGGCGCTCGGCGGGTGGCGCTCCGGCGCGAGGACGGAGAGGTCGCCGGTGCGCAGCGCGCCGCCGCCGCCGTAGCGGTGCAGCTCGGCGTGGATCGATCCGGCGAGCTCGCGCGAGCGCGCGCCGCTGCGCGGATGGACCCACGCCTCGGGGCTCGGCGTGCCGGTCGCCGTCAGGCCGATGAACACGTCGCTGGACGTCGGCCGCGCGTCGACACCTCCATAGACGAGATCGTGCGAGCGCCCGAGCGTCGCTTCGGGTCCGAGATACGACACGACGCGACGCCCGAGCTCGACGAGCTCGCTGCTCGGTCCGCAGTCGATGAGATACGTGGCCACGAGTCCTCCTTCGATGTCGGTCGGCGGGCACTCCGGAAACGAGTGTCGCGAGACGCGGTACGCTGCGCGGCAGCACGAATCGTTCCAGCGCGGCGCGTGCGTTCCGAGTTGACAGCACGACGCGCTTGTTCGTATGTGATTTGGGAAGGGGTTGGGGGTGAGCGTGGACGCTGTTGCACAGACGGGTGAGCTGGTGGTCGGGGCCTCGCTCGCGATCAGGCAGCTGAAGGCGCGGCTGCCGGCCGTCGCGCGCGCGCAGCGCACGACGCTGATCAGCGGACCGACCGGCGCGGGGAAGGACGTCGTCGCGCGCTCGCTCCACGCGCAGTCGCCGCGGCGCGAGCGTCCGTTCGTGACGGTGCACTGCGCGGCGCTGCCCGACACGCTCGTCGAGGCGGAGATGTTCGGCCACGCGCGCGGCGCGTTCACGGGCGCGACGCAGAGCCGCGCGGGGCTGATCCGCTCCGCTGCGGGCGGCACGATCTTCCTCGACGAGATCGACTCGCTGCCGGGCGGCGCGCAGGCCAAGCTGCTGCGCTTCCTCGAGACGGGCGAGTACCGCGCGGTCGGCTCCGATCGCGTCGAGCACTCCGACGCGTGGGTGATCGCGGCGACGAACCAGAACCTCGTCGAGCGCGTCGAGCGCGGGCTGTTCCGGCCCGACCTCATGTACCGGCTCGCCGTCGTGAACCTGCCGGTCCCGCCGCTGGCCGAGCGCACGGACGACATCCTCGCGCTCGCCGAGCACTTCCTCGCGCAGGCGACCGCGGGTGCGAAGCGGCTCGCCGACGACGCGCGCGCGGCGATGCTCGCCTACACGTGGCCGGGCAACGTCCGCGAGCTCAAGCACCGCGTCGAGACGGCAGCGCTGTTCGACGACGCCGGCGTGATCGGCCGCGAGGCGCTGGGGTTCGCGGGGCCGCCCGTCGCGGTGGCGCCTCCGTCGGCGGCGCCACCGCCGCCGACGACGAGCCTCGAGGCCGACCTGTGGTCGCTGATCGCCGACCACGGGCTCACGCTCGCGCAGGCGATGGGGCACGTCGAGAGCCTGATGATCCGCGCCGCGCTGCGCGCGGAGTCCGACAACCGGACACGCGCCGCGAGCCGGCTCGGCATCCACGTGCGCACGATCTTCAAGAAGCTGCCGTGACCGGCATGCCCCGTGGGGCATGTCCGTTCGGGCATGCCTGGCGAGGCGATCACGGTGGCCCTCCGCGTGCACGGTGCGCGGAGGCATGAAGACGATCGTCATCGACTCCGGGCACGGAGGGCACGTCACCGCGGGCCGCTCGTCGGCGAACGCCGTCGTCGGGCCCGGCGGGACGCTCGAGAAGACGCTCACGCTCGACGTCGCGCGTCGGCTGCGCGCGCACCTCCCCGACCACCGCGTGCTCTTGACGCGCGACCGCGACGTCAACGTCACGCTCGGCGGGCGCGCGCAGATCGCCTGCCGCGAGCGCGCCGACGTGTTCCTCGGGCTGCACTTCAACGGCGACCGCGATCCGCGCGTCCAGGGCACCGAGACGTTCGTGCACCACGACGCCGGTCACGCGAGCCGCACGTTCGCGGGGCGCGTCCAGCGCGCGCTCGCCGGCGCCACCGGCCACCACGACCGCGGGGTCGCGCGCGAGGAGCTCGCCGTGCTGTCGCCGGCGCAGCACGCGTCGAACACCGCCGCGTGCCTCGCCGAGATCAGCTTCCTGTCGGATCCGCGCGAGGAGCAGCGCCTGCGCAGCCCGGACTACCGCGAGCGCCTCGCCGGTGCGCTCGCGGGGGCGGTGCGCGAGCAGCTCGGCGAGCCGCCGCGCGCGTTCGGCCGCGGCGCGGCGCGCGCCCTCGAGGAGACGGCGGCGCCGGCGATCCTCAGCTTCACGTCCGACGCCGAGGTCGCCGCGCCCGGCGGCACGGTGACGGTGCGGTGGAGCATCGTCGGCGCCTTCTCGCGGCTCGAGGTGTGGCCGGGCATGCAGGAGCAGCCGCTCGCCGCCGAGGGCAGCGCGACGGTGACGATCGACCCCGAGAACGTGATGCTCGACGGGACGGTGCTCGTCGTCCTCATCGCGACGCCCGTCGACGGCAGCGAGCCGGTGTACCAGCCGCTGTCGGTCGCGGTGACGAGCGGCGCGCCGGCCGGCGCCGAGGAGCTGCACGCCTCGCTCGGCGCGGCGCCGTCGGCGAGCGGCGCCGAGGGCGCGCCCGTCGAGATGGCGGCCGCGCTCGATCTGCCGTCGGTGCAGACGATCTCGTACTGGGCGGACCTCATCAGCTTCCGCCCGCCTGCGACGCTGCAGACCGCCGTCCCGGCGCGCGACGCGAGCTGGTTCTTCCATCACCTGGAGGGGGCGCCGGGCTCGGTCTCGCACGGCGCCGGCGACGTCAACCTCGACTTCTACCCGGTGCACGTCACGACGATGCCCGACAAGCCGGGCGGCGGGAAGTACACGCCCGAGGAGTGGCTCGAGTACTTCCGCTCGAACATCAACGACTTCATCGACACGTCGTACTCGCGGTTCGCGCCGTACTCGGCGCGCTACGCGACCGGGTCGCAGGACGCGCACTGGACGAGCGCGCCGCCGGGGCCGCTCGGCGCCATCGTCAGCATCGACATCCCGGCGATCAGCATCCTCGGAGCCACGCTCGCCCGCGACGACGGCTCGGTGTGCTGCGCGCGCTCGCGCGGTGACCAGTGGATCTTCGCGACGCTGCACACGACGCGCGACGGCGACCACCCGGTCGCCGGCAACCGGCAGTTCGGCTTCATCAGGATGAACGACGGCTCCGTCGCGTTCTTCACGCGCGGCGCCGACCGCGCGACCGGGATCCTCAACAACGCGCCGATCGCGAACTACATGGTGTTCCGCGGCGGTCACAAGCTCTGGCAGAGCTTCCAGCGCGGGATGAAGTCGATGGTCGACGCGCGCGGCGGATCGGCGACGATCAAGCCTCCCTACAGCAACCGCGTGTGGTGGACCTACGTGCGCGATCTCGCGCATAGCCCGACCGTCGCGTGGATCTGATCGAGCGATCAGGCATGCCCGATCGAGCATGCCCGGATCGCCATGACCGAACCCGGCACGCTCGATGCTGGGGACAGCGAGAGGATGACCATGCAGAGCATCACGCCCTGTCAGCGAAGGATCTCGGATCGCTTCCCGGTGGCGTCGTTCGCGGTGAACGTCCCGCCGAGCCGGTTGTTCGAGATCGTGTGCGCGACCGATCCGCAGCTGCTCCGGCCGGAGTACCGCGGCAAGCGCAGCGCGGAGAACTTCTTCACGTCGCGCACGTCGGGCCTCTTGCGCGCGCCGGCGGGGCAGGCGACGTACCTCGTGCCTCCCGAGCAGCTGCGCCGGTTCGCCGGGCGGTCGCGGCTGTACTACGCGCTCGCGTCGTACGGCAGCCAGCGCGGCGACGACCCGCGCCTGTCGATCGGGCTCGCGCAGGTCGAGCAGACGCCGAGCATCGTCCTGTCGGGTGACTTCACCGGGCGCACGCTCGATCGCTCGCGCTTCCGCGGTGGGCAGACGGATCGCTACGGCGCGGCGAAGACGCTGCTGACCTGGGGCGGCGACGCGGTGGCACCCGCCTTGGCGCCGAAGGCCGCGCGGGCGGCCGAGTACGACGACGGGTTCTCGCCCGAGCTGTGGCGCGGGCGCGGCGACGACGACGACGGCGACGGCGGTAGCGCGGCTGGCTCGCAGGCGTGGAGCGAGCCCGAGCCGCCCGAGCCCGAGCTCCTCGAGCACGAGGAGATGGGGCACAGCGAGGCGTACGGCCGGCGCGGTCCGCGGCGCCTCGCGACGACGGCGATGAGCTCGCCGGCGGCGCCTCCGCCTCCGGCGACGGTCATGCCGGCCGCGCTCGCGACGGCCGAGCCCGCGGGCTTCGAGGATGCCGTCTCCGCGCGCGCCGGCCGGGTGCCGCGCCGCACGACCTACGGCGCGGTCGCGCGCACCGTCCACGCGCCGCCGCTCCGGGCCGAGCCGTACGGCGCCGAGGACGCGCGCCAGCTCGCCACGTACGGCGGCGGGCGCCAGCTCGCGCGTCCCGCCTACGGCGGGCGCTACGGCGGCGGCGACCTGGCTCCGTCGATGGAGCCGCCTCCACCACCGTACGCTCCGCTGTCGCCATCGCCGGCGCCATCTCCGTCTCGCGATCGGCTCGAGGTCGCTCCCAGCCCGCCGTCGCCGTACCGCGATCGGGTCGCGGTCGCCGACGAGTGGGCGGAGGACGACACCGAGCCGGATCTGGCGTCGGTGCCGGGAGACGGGGACGGCGAGGCGCTGACGATCCGGCGCAAGTTCGAGATCATCATGCCGGTGCTCGTGCGCGAGAGCGGCGACGCGCGGTATGCGTCGGTCGCCGGCAGCGTCGAGTTCGACGACCCGACCCACGCGGCGTACCAGCGCGTCCACTACGGGGTGCACTGGGGCATCGCGAGCTTCAACCAGCGCGGCGGCGCGCTCGGGGAGGTGCTGCTCGCGTGTGCGAAGCGCGACGGCGCACGGTTCGCGCAGCACTTCGGCGCGGCGGTGGTCGAGCCGCTGCTCGCGCTCGCGCGCGCCGGGACGCCGGAGGGGCGCCTAATCCCCGTCGGCGGGGCGCTGCTGTGGAGCCCGCAGTGGCTCGACCTGTTCCGCAGGGCGGGCGAGCTCCCGCCGTTCCAGGCGGCGCAGAACGAGGTCGCGATCGAGCGCTACGTCGACCGCAACCTCGGCTTCGCCGCGGCGCTCGGCCTCACGACCGACCGCGCGCTCGCGATGCTGTTCGATCGCACGATCCACATGGGGCTCGCCGGGGCGCGCGCGTGGATCCTCGCGGCGGTGTCGCCGCTCGCCGACGACGCGGCGGTCCAGCGGGCCGTCCAGGCGCTCGGCCGCGCCGACCTGGCGTCGTTCCAGGCGGCGGTCGGGCTGCCGCCCACGGGCAGGCTCGGCACGCAGACGCACGCCGCGCTGCTCGGCGCGCTGCGCGGCCTCACCGCCGTTCCGATCGCGGTGCCGTCCACCGCCGAGATGCTCGACCGGATCGCCGCCGCGGCGTCGGGGCGCACGTTCGAAGCGCGCGTCCGCGAGCTGCGCAGCTCCACCTCCTACACCGACGCGGTCCAGCGGGTGATCTGAGATGGCCGATCGGGTGTCCTCCGCGCTCGAGCTCACGCGCAAGCTGCGCGGCGCGCGCGCGCTCGGCGAGCTCGCACCGGCGAGCCGCGCCGCGTTCACGCGCGACCTCGATCGCCTCGAGTCCGCGCTCGGAGGGGACGCCTACGCCACGGTGCTCGATGTGCTCGACCTCGAGAGCAAGCTGCGCGGCGGCTCGTCGTCGTCGTCACCGGCGGGGCAGTCGAAGGCGCCGGCGCCGGCACCGCCTCCCGCGGCGCCGCCGGCGCGGCAGACCGCCGAGATCGGGGCGCGCGCCGCGGCGACGCTCGAGGCGATCGACTTCCCCGGCTTCGTCGCCTCGCTGCTGACCGGCACGTTCCAGGCGATCGTCGACGCGTCGGCGCAGCAGATCCGCTCGTACGCCGAGCTCGTGGCGAGCCTCACGCAGTCGCTCGACGACTTCTCCGCCGAGAAGGTGTCCGACGACCAGGCGCGCCAGTTCCTCGCCGACCGGCACCCGAAGGAGCTGGTGCTCGTGCTGCCGGCGCCGGGCACGAACGCCGCGCCGCGCCTCGCGCCGCGGCCCGCCGCCGAGGGCAGCTCGCCGGCGTGGCTCGGCAAGTACGGGCTCGCCGGCGAGGAGCTCACCGCCGAGCTCGCGAACGGGCTGCTCGTCACCGCCGGCCGCCGGCAGGTCGGCGAGGACCGCCTGCAGACGCTCGCGACGATGGTGTTGATGGGCGTCAATCGCGTCGTCGTCTCCGACGGTAACCTGCGCGCTAAGCTGCAGTTCCACGCGGCGGCGATGGACCGCCAGCGCGTCGACGTCGACCAGCAGCAGGCCGGCGTCGCGGGCCGCGCGGTCTCGAGCGACACGCGCGCACAGATGATGGTCTCGACGACCAAGGTCAACGCGCAGGCGGACGCCGCGATCAAGGCGGAGCTGCTCGGCGAGGTCCGCATCGCGTTCCGCACCGAGACGTTCCCGCTCGAGCGGTTCGCGGACTCCGCGGCGATCCAGCTCATCAACCGCCACGCGCGCTGGCAGGGCCCGCCGAGCACCGGCGCGCCGGCCGCGCCGGCGCCCACGCCGCCGCCGTCCGACGGCGGGGGAGGCGAGCCGACGTGACGCGCCTCGAGGAGCTCATCGTCGGCTTCGCCGAGGGCATCCCCGCCGCCGCCGGCGGTCCGGAGGCCGGTGTGCGCGTCGAGATCACGTCGATCGACCTCGCGGTGCCGATCGAGACGCACGTCGACGGCGCCGGGCTCGTGCGCGCGAGCCTGCCGCGCGGGCGGCTCGCCACCGGCTACGACCTCGTGCACAGCCAGCTCGTGCTGCGCTTCGAGCGCGAGGAGGCCGCGTGAGCCACGGACGCATGCCAAGGCGGGTGCTCCCCGTCGACGAGCTCGTGCTGCGCTTCGTACGCGAGGAGGCCGCGTGAGCAACGGACGCATGCCGGGGCGGGCGCTCCCCGTCGACGAGTTCGTGCAGGCCGTCGGCGCGCAGCTCGATCGCGCGCAGGACGCGCTCGCGCTCAAGGTCTCCGGCGGCAATCGCCCGATGACGTGGGCGCTCAAGGACCTGCAGATCGAGCTGCGCGTGTTCGTCGAGTTCGACGACCGCGGCCGCATGATGCTGCGCAGCGCCGGCCCCAACGAGAAGGAAGCGAGCGCGCTGCACTTCAGCTTCACGACGATCACGCGCCCGATGGTCGAGGAGAACTCGTTCCAGTTCTCGAACGACAGCGACCCGCGCGCGCTCGACAACCTCGGCGGCGGCGACTTCGACGGCGACACGCAGCGCAAGCTCGAGTTGCTCGGCGTGCGCACCGTCGGGCAGCTGAGGCAGCTCGACCCGATGGCGGTGCAGGCGATCGCCGGCATCCCGGCGACGAAGCTCCAGTCCGCGCTGCTGGCGTCGTCGCGCCCTGCGGTGACGGGGCAGGAGGTCGTCGCGCGCCCCGACGGCACGCGCCTCCTGCGCATCCACGGCGCGAACCTGTACTCGGGCGTCACGCCCGAGGTGAAGCTCGCGGGTCAGCCCGTCGAGGTGATCGAGGCGACGCCGCGCTCGGTGCTCGTGCGCCCGCTCGCCGTCCACGACGAAGGTCAGCTCGAGGTGCTCGCCGACGGGCAGCGCGCGACCGGCTGGTTCCGCCTCGGCGGCAAGCCGGGTGGCACGAACGGCACGAACGGCACGAACGGCACGAACGGCGTCGCGCCGGGAGGTGCGCCGTGAGGGCCGCGCCCGGGCACGTCGTCGTGCGCACGCGACCCGGCTGGGAGGGCGAGGACATCGCCGCGCACCGCGACGTGCGCCACGGCCTCGCCGCGGCGGCGTGCTCCATCGACGGTGGCTCGATCGACGATGCGATCCGCCGCCGCGCGGGCGCGATGTCGGTCGCGCGGGCGTTCTACTCGCGGCGCGGCCTCGACCTCGGCGGCGGCCGCGGCGATCGCGGCTACGACGACCTCGAGCACGAGCTCGGCCTGTCGCGCACGTTCCGGATCGCGTTCGATCCGCGCGCGCCGATCGGGCCGGTCGTCGAGGACCTCGCGGCGCTCGACGCCGTCGAGTCGGTGACGCCGGCGTACATCTGCGCGTCGCCGGTCGCGCCCGCGGTGGGCGCCGCGCAGCCGCGCAAGGGCGATCGCGCGCGCGCGCTGATCGGCGCCGCTCGAGCCGCCGCGCTCGAGCCGGGCGACCTGTCGCTGATCGTCGGCCTCGTCGACAGCGGCGTCGACTTCGATCACCCCGAGCTCGTCGGGCGGCTGCGCCCGGGCGTGTCGTCGGTCGCGCTCAAGCCCGGCTGGTCCGAGGGTGACCTGCGCGTGATCTCCGGGGCGCGCCCGTCGCTGCAGGACATCGCCGACGACGAGGGCCACGGCACCGGCTGCGCGGCGCTCCTCGCCGCGATCGGCGTCGCGATCGAGCCCGGCGTCGCCGGCATCGCGCGCCTCCTGCCGATCCGCGCGCTGTGCGGCGCGATCGTGACGGGCCGCCGCGCCGCGACGGCGATCGGCCTCTTGCCCGACATCGACTCCGGCCTCAAGACCTGCGTCGACCTCGGCGCGCGCGTGATCAACATGTCGTTCGGCACGCCGGAGTCCGACCTCGACGGCACCTCGCCGCACATCCCCCACGTGGAGGTGGTGCGGTACGCGCTCGCGCACGACTGCATCCTCGTCGCCGCGTCGGGCAACACGGGGCGCGCCGAGCGCTTCTTCCCGGCGGCGCTGCCGGGCGTGATCGCGGTGGGCGCCGTCGACGACGACCGCCGGCCCGCGTCGTTCACCACGCGCGGCGATCACGTCGCGCTGTCGGCGCCGGGCGTGCGCATCGTGACCGCGGGCATCGACGGCTACGTCGAGCACAGCGGCACGTCGTTCGCGGCGCCGTTCGTGACGGGGGCGTGCGCGCTGCTCGTCGCCCGCGCGGCGCGCTGGTCGCGGCCGCTCGGGCCCGCCGCGGTGCGCCGTATCCTCGTCGAGTCGGCGCAGCGCTTCGCCGGCGGCGTCGACACCACGGGGTGCGGCGCCGGGATCCTGGACCTACCCGCGGCGCTCGCCGCGGTGGACGCGCTGTGCCGCGAAGACCACGACACCGACGCCGCTGCGGCGTGACTCAAGAAGGAGGGAGACCGATGGCCGATGCCAATTGCCTGCAGTTCCACGATATCTGGGAGAAACCGTCGGGGCAGACCGGCGAAGCGAAGGACAAGCTCGACGAGCGCAACGCGGTGAGCGCGAAGCTCTACCGCGCGGTGCGGTTCGTGCTGCGCGCGAACTTCCACCTGAGCGACACCGTTCCCGAGGAGCCGGATGCGTTCGCGACGGCGCACCTCGGCGACGCCGATCGCGCGCAGTTCGTCGGCATCCTGGGCCTCATCCGGGCCGACAACTGGACCGATCCGACGAACGGCAAGACCCGGCCGAGCACCGACGACCTGTACTTCCGGGGCCACACCGAGAAGCAGTCGTTCGTGATCGATCGGCGCTTCGTCGACGCCGTCGTCGAGGCCGTGAAGGAGTACACGGCCAACTCCGCCCTCTTCCACAACGTCTACAAGCTGATGCGCGACGAGGCGCTCGCGGGCTTCGACAACAAGCCGAAGGCCGTCTCGTAAGGAGCCCACGATGAACCCCGTCATCTTCGTTCGCCAGTTCGCCGACGTCGTCCGCCGCCTGCACGAGCAGGGCGTCGCCGACAACGACCCCCAGCTGCGCATCAAGTTCCACAACGCCTGGCACCTCGTGCTCGGTGGCTCGGTCGCGCAGCGCGCGGCCCAGCTCCGCGTCGATCTGCCGAGCCTCGAGGACAAGGCGCAGGCCGACATCCTCGCGGACAACGTGTCCGCGCTCGGCGCGCTGTACTTCGCGGCGCAGCTCGAGGACCTCAAGTTCTTCGCCGTCGCCGACAAGGTCACCGAGCAGTTCCTGTCGGGCCTGATCCCCGTGTCGCGATCGGAGGGCGGCGGCGCGATCTACAAGTACTACCGCGACGCGGAGGACCGCTTCACCGAGGTCGAGCGCCGGTCGATGTACGCGCGCGCGTTCGGCTTCGCGCAGGGCGCCGTCGAGGAGCCGCTGCCGAACCGCGAGTTCGGCGACCTGTGGATCCGGTTCTGCTCGGCGACGAGCATCTACCAGCGCGAGGTCGCGGTGACCGGCCAGCGCCGGAAGATCACCGAGGAGGAGCTGTTCAAGAACGCGCGCGACCTCGCCGTGAACCTGTCGCTGCACGGCTACGGCATCGCGCACTTCGCGGCGATCGAGCTCCAGGACACGATCAAGGGCCTGCTGAAGACGCTGAGCTACCCCGACGTGCTGCAGGCGTACGGCGTGCTCGACGTGTGGCAGCTCGTCGAGCGCGTCAGCGGCCTGTACCTCGGCGGCGCCGTGAACAGCGTGCGGCAGCGCGCGCTCGCGACGGCGGGCTCGCAGATCATCCTGTGGCTCGCCGAGAAGTCGAAGCACCTGTCGGGCATCGGCGGGACGCTGGGGCTCGAGCCGGGCCTCATCAAGAACATCGATCGCTGGCTGGCCATCACGGGCACCGGCGAGGACCAGACCGACCGCTACTCCGACCCGGTGTCGATCAGCGCGCAGCCGACGATCCCCGAGATGGGGCTGCGCGCGGCGCCCGACCTGTTCCACGACGCCATGAACCTCGTGAACGGCGCCAACGGGATCGGCGCGGTCGCGAAGAACTGAGGAGCGTATGCCCACGATGCGCGCAGCAGAAGTGGCGCGGATGCGGCTCGCCCGCGCCGCCCGCCGACTCGGCACCCGGGACCCCAACGAGGTCCTCGGTCGCTTTCTCGATCGCGCGTTCGATCTGCCGCTCGGCGACAGGTCCTACGGCAACAACGCACTGCTCCCGGGCTCGCTGCCCCTCGAGCATTCGTTCTCCGAGGTCTCACCGAACGCGCTCCGCTTCGACTTCGAGCCGTTCGGTCACGACACGGCGCCGGTGACGCGGCGGCAGGAGTGCAGCCGCGAGATGCGGCGCGCCGTCAACCAGGTGTTCGGCGCGCCCGCGCTCGCGTGGTTCGACAAGCGCTCGGAGGCCTTCCGCGGCGGCACGCTGCCGGGCACCGCGAAGTTCGGCGCGTGGTTCGGCGCGGCGTTCGACGAGGACGGCATGAACGAGGCGAAGGTCTACTACGAGCTCGGCCAGGACCAGCTCGGCGACCTCCCGCCGAACCTCCAGCAGGCGGCGCGCGTCGCGATGTCGATGCTGCCCGGCCTCACGCCGATCTTCACGTCGATCGCGTGCGGCCGCCAGCACGGCGGGCAGCGCGTCTACCTGTACCACCGCGGCGACCTCAAGCTGCTCGACCTCGAGCCGCTGATGAACAAGCTCGGCGTCGGCGCGCAGCTGCCGAGCCTGCTCCAGGCGATCGGGCTCGTGCTCGGCGGGCGGTTCGTGCTCCCCGACGGCTCGGTCATCCTCGGGCTGCGCGACACGTCGCGCGGGATCGAGCTCAAGCTCGACATCCTCCTGCCGTACGTGCCCGACCCGCCGCAGGAGATGCACGGCCTCATCCAGATGTTGCTCGCGCAGCGGCCGGACTCGCAGCGCGCGTTCCGGCAGTGGACGCAGGCGATGACGCCCGACGGCTACGCCGGGCCGGGCCGGATGAGCGTCGTGTCGGCGCGCGTGCGGCCGAACCTGGGCAGCCGCCTGACCGTGTACTTCCGCCCCGTCGGCTACGACCAGGCGCCGAACCGCACGCGGCCCGGCGACTTCGTCGACCACCGCGCGATGGTGACGCCGTGAGCCGCGACGGCGTCGTCGAGCAGCAGACGCTCGAGTTCCTGCACCGCATCCCGAACTTTCACCGGCTCGGGTCGGCGCAGCAGGCCGAGACCGCGCAGGCGATGGCGCAGGTCGTGCGCGCGATGGCGGACGGCGCGCAGCGCGGCGGCTCCGTCGATCCGTACTCGCCGCGCGCGGTCGGGCTCGACACCCGGCCGGGCGGCGTGCAGACCGTCAACGGTGGCGCGAAGGACCTGCTGAAGAAGGCGGGCTCCGGGCAGGTCGGCGGCGTGATCGGCGCCGGCGTGACGCAGGCGGCGCGCATGGTGAAGGAGATCGACTTCCCGAAGTTCGTCGCCAGCCTCATCGACGGCACGTTCAAGGCGATCGTCACGACGTCGATCGAGCAGATGAAGGCGTACGCCGAGATGGTCAAGTCGGTGTCGGCGTCGCTCAACGAGTTCAAGGACCGGAACACGTCGGACTCCGAGGCGCGCGCGTCGCTCGCGGCGCGCTACCCGCAGCTGATGCAGATCACGATCAACGGGGGCGTCGAGCGGCTCGCGCCGAAGGACGACGCGTTCGGCGACGACCTCCCGGACTTCCAGCGGGACCTCGGCCTCAGCGAGGAGGTGACCAGCCTCGACGAGGACGTGCTCGAGCAGAAGCTGATCCCGGCGATGCGCGACGAGCTCGCGCGCGGGCGGCAGCAGCTGCTCGCGACGACGATCCTGATGGGCATCAACCGCATCATCGTCACCGACGGCAAGATCAACGCGCGCATCCGCTTCAAGTTCGACGCCGTCGAGACGACGCGGACGAAGGGCACGGCGCGCGACCTCGCGAAGATGGGCGACACGGTCGCCGAGCAGAGCACCGTCGAGGAGTCCGGCGCGAGTAGCCGGACCGGGTGGTGGAGCCGCTCGACGGGCGAGGACTACCACTTCAGCTCGGACCAGCAGCGCGTCGTCACGCCGAACATCCAGGTCACGTCCGAGGTCGAGACGAACACCGACGGCACGATCAAGGCCGGCGGCGAGATGTTCGGCGAGGTCTCGATCAACTTCCGCAGCGAGTCGTTCCCGCTCGAGAAGATGGTCAACACCGACCAGATGACGCGGCTCGAAGACGCGCGCGGGTTCCGCGGCACGCCCGGTCCGGGCGCGAAGGCCGCGGCACCGACGGCCGCGCCCACCCCCGCACCGGCGCGATAAGGAGCACGCATGACGTTGGCCGAGGCAGGCGTCCACGATCGGGTCCGCGGCGAGATCACGTCGCTGCTCGGGAAGTCGCAGGCGTACCGCGACCTCCCCGAGGGCCAGCGCGCGCAGCTGCTCGCCGACATGACCAAGGTCGGCGCCTACCTCGCGTCGCCCGTCGCCGGCGGCCTCGCCGACAAGGGGCCGAGCCCCGGCGACCTGCTGAAGATGAACGCGGCGAAGGACCCGGGGCTCGTGCAGGACCAGTTCAAGGCGAGCGCCGTGCGCGAGGGCGTCGACGCGTTCCGCGACATGGTGAAGGCGGTCGACTTCCCGAAGTTCGTGTCGTCGCTGGTGCAGGGCGTGTTCCGCGCGATCGTCGACGCCTCGATCCAGCAGATGCAGGCGTACGCCGAGCTGCTGTCGGCGGCGAGCAAGACGGTCGATCAGTTCGCGGGCGACAGCATCTCCGACGGGATGGCGCGCGACTTCATCGCGAACCAGAACCCGAAGGCGGTGCGCATCGACACCAGCGGCGAGGGCGCGCGGCTGCGCGCGAACGGCGAGGACGCGGCGGGGCTCGGCAAGAACTTCGGGATCGACGACGTCGATCTCGACGACGACGAGGGCGAGGCACGCCTGGTGCTCGCGGCGAAGCAGCAGATGGCGCGCAGCAAGCAGCAGATGCTCGCGACGATGGTGCTGATGGGCATCAATCGCATCGTCATCACGAACGGCAACATCAACGCGAAGGTCGTGTTCGACATGCGCGCCTCCGACGAGGCGAAGCGCCGGCGCAAGGCGCAGATGTCCGACAAGGAGAAGGACCACGAGGAGTCGCAGACCGGGTGGTTCACGAACCTCGTCGGCGGCTACGACGTGTCGCACGACCACGAGACGACGGTGCAGAGCTCGGTCGACGAGACGAGCGAGTCGAAGGCCGCGGTCAAGGCGCAGCTCACCGGCGACGTCCGCCTCGCGTTCAAGAGCGAGACGTTCCCGCTCGAGCGCATGGTCGACCTGATCGGCATGCAGAACCTGCAGCAGAAGGCGCAGCCCGTCGCGCCGCCGGGCCGGCCCGCCGCGCCCGCGCCCGCGCCGGCACCGGCGCCCACCCCCGGAGCTCCGCGATGACCGACTCGATCCACCAGGTCCGCCACCTCGTGCGCGGGTTGCTCGAGAGCACCGACTCGTTCGGGCAGCTCCCGGCGCACGAGCGCAAGTCGGTCGCGGCGTCGCTCGTGAAGATCCTCGACTACCTCGCCGATCCGTATGCGGGCATCGAGGTGCCGAGGCGGCTCGCCGTGGCGCAGGCGGAGCGCAAGGACACGTTCGCGCCGAACGACACGCTGCGCGACCGGCTCGCGCAGCGCGGCCCGACGGCGAACCAGGACTTCACGCCGGGCGCGACGAAGCACGCCGGCCAGACGTTCTCGAACCTCGTGAAGTCGGTCGACTTCCCGAAGTTCGTGTCGGGGCTGATCGAGGGCGTGTTCTCGTCGATCGTGAAGTCGTCGATCAAGCAGATGCAGGCGTTCCAGGGGATGCTCGAGGGGATCGCGAAGAGCGCGGACCAGTTCGCGAAGGAGACCATCTCCGACGCGTCGGCGCGCGAGTACCTGAAGAACGCGTATCCGCGCGCGCTCGACGTGACGGTCGGCGAGGGCGGCGAGAGCAAGCTGTCGCTGCGGGACGGCGTCGAGGACGGCGACCTGCCGAACCTGAAGGCCGACCTCGGGCTGCACGACGATGCGTCGTTCGATGACCCCGAGAGCGAGGCGAAGATCGTGTTCGCGGCGCAGCAGAAGCTCGCGAAGCAGCGCCAGCAGTTCCTCGCGACGATGGTGCTGATGGGCATCAACCGCATCGTCGTCACCGACGGCGAGATCAAGGCGTCGGTGCTGTTCGACGTGCGGTCCAAGGACACGGTCACGCGCGACCGGTTCGCGTCGACCTCGGACGGCCGCGTGCGCACCGAGTCGGCGTCGCAGGGTGGCGGGTGGTTCGACGACGAGGAGTCGGCGCAGACCGAGACACGCGTGTCGAGCGCGTACTCCGACGAGAAGGAGCACAGCCAGTCCGAGCTCGAGGCGAAGGCGAAGCTGTCGGGCAGCGTGACGGTGAAGTTCAAGAGCGAGACGTTCCCGCTCGAGCGGTTCGCGTCGAGCGACATGCTCGGGTTCGTCCACCAGAAGGGGAACGCATGACCGGCGCGCACCGGTTCGCCGGCACGAGCTCCGAACGGAGCCGTGCCCGGCGTGTGCGTGGCACCCGCCGGGCGAGGGGGAGCTCCCCGGCGGAGCGGCATCTTCATGGGGGCCGGGCGTGAGCGACGTGCTGCGCCAGGTCGAGCGCTGCGATCGGCTGCTCGGGGACCACCTCGCGGCCGCGGTGCAGGTGTTCGGCGCGGCGGCGCTCGGGGTGATCGACCTGCCGCCGCTCGAGGCGCCGGGGCGGCTCGTGCGCCCCCAGCTGCGCGCGGCGGCGACGCTGTTCTGGTGCGCGCAGGTGGAAGGGGCGGGGGTGCCGGAGATCGTCGACGCGCTCGCCGAGGCGATGTGGACGGGGCGCTGGGCGGTGTCGTTCGGCGCGACCGCGGACCGGCTGATGCGCTACCGGCGCGGCGGCGAGGACCGGTTCTCGCGGGACGAGCGCAAGGCGATCTACGAGCGGCTGTTCGGCGAGGGCACCGACTTTCCGGCGCACTGGCGCGCGCTGGTCGGCGACCTCGTCGAGATCGAGCGCGCGCCGCTCGACCGCGGGATCGGCGACGTGATCGCGCGCGTGCAGGTGACGGCGCGCGAGCTCGCGCAGGGGCTGTCGGACCGCGCGATCGGCATCACCGGGTTCGCGGGGCGCGAGATCGTCGCGCACGTGCGCGAGGCGCTCGCGCTGCTGCGCGATCCGGACCTCGCGCGGGCGCTCGGCGGCGGCGGCGCGTGGCAGATCGTGCGGCAGCACGCGCCGTGGCTGCTCGGCCGCCCGATCGACCCGCTGCCGGCGCTCGACCGCGCGCAGGCGGGGCTGACGCTGCTCGAGTGGATCGCGGCGCGCGCCGACGGGCTCGACGCCGTGCTGATCGGCCGCGCCGATCCGGTGGTGCGGGCGGCGTCGCGGTGGCGCGCGTCGGGAGGCGCCTGAGGTGGAGCGCGAGTCCCGCGAGGTCCGCGACGCGGTGCGCGCGAGCGTGCGCACGCTGCTCGAGGAGACGCCGGCGTATGCGCAGGTCCCGGCGGACCAGCGCAGGGCGCTCGCCCACAAGCTGGTCAACGTCGGGCTGGTCGCGGCGCGGCTCGCGGAGCACGACGACCGGCTGACGCGCGCGCTCGGGCAGGCGTCGCCGGCGCAGGCGCAGGTGCCGCTCGCGCACGCGCAGACCGCGTCGGATCAGCTCGGGATGGCGGCGGTCAAGCAGGCGGGCGCGACCGTGCAGAACCTGAAGGACTCGATCGGGTTTCCCGAGTTCGTGCAGTCGCTGATCACGGGGACGTTCCAGGCGATCCTGACGTCGTCGACGGCGCAGCTCGGCTCGCTCGGCGAGATGCTCGACAGCGTCTCCGCGAGCGCGGAGGAGTTCGATGCGTCGGTGCCCGACGGCGAGGTGCGGATGTGGGCGGTGCGGCGGTTTCCGTTCCTCACGCTGGCGGAGGGGCAGGTCGTGATGCGCGACCCCGACGCGAACATCTTCGACTACCAGGCGCAGCTCACCGGCGCCCTGTCGGCGTCGGCGGACGAGGTCGCGGGCGTCGACGGCTCGGACCTCGAGTCGACGCTGCTCCCGCTCGTGCGGCGCAAGATCGGGCGCGACAAGCAGGGGATCCTCGCGACGCTGATCCAGATGGGGATGCAGCGGATCGTCGTCGACGAGGGGCAGCTCGAGGCGTCGATGGACCTGCGGGTCGATGCGCAGAGCGCGTCGCAGGAGCAGCAGGCGGCGCTCGACTCGCTCGCGGTCAGCGCCGGTGCGGCGGCGAACATGAGCTTCGGCCCCGTCGGCGCGAGCGCGTATGCGAGCACGTCCGTCGGGCGCGTGCGCTCCGACGTGCAGCAGACGCAGGAGCAGATCGCCGCGCGCGCCGGGCTGCGGTCGCGCGTCCAGCTCGCGTTCCGGACCGAGCAGGTGCCGCTCGACCGCATGGCGAACGAGCGCGCCCGCGTACGGATCGCGCAGAACGCGCGGGTGCCCGACGTCGCCGAGAAGTCCATCCTCGAGCCGCTCCCTCCGATCGCCACGCCCAAGCTCGCACCCGCCGCGGCGCCGCCTCCGCCGGGGGCCGTCGCCCCCGCCGCCGCTGCACCGCGGCCACCAGGCACGCCGGGCGCGGCGCCGAATGCACCGGGCACAGCTCCGAATGCCGGCGCACCGAGGGCGGGCGCACCGGTGCCAGGTGCGCCTGGTGCGGCACCGAACGCCGGAGCACCAGCAGGCGCGGCGGCGCCGAACGCAGGCGCGCCAAGTGCGGCGGCGCCGAACGCAGGCGCTCCGAACGCAGGCGCGCCGAGCGCGGGTGCGCCAGGTGGAGCGGCGCCGAACGCCGGAACACCGGCGGTAGCGCCGAATGCCGGAGCACCACCTCCGGCGGCGCCGAACGCAGGCGCTCCGAACGCCGGAGCATCGGGTGCGGGTGCGCCGAACGCGGCGGCGCCGAACGCCGTAACACCGGCGGTGGCGCCGAATGCCGGAGCACCACCTCCGGCGGCGCCGAATGCAGGCGCTCCGAACGCGGGCGCGCCGGGTGCGGCGGCGCCGAATGCAGGTGCACCGCGCCCGGCGGCGGCACCACCCCAACCATCGCAGCCCGCGCCACAGCCGACGGTGGCGCCGATCCCCGGGATGCCGGCCGCGCCGGCCCTGCCGTCGTTCGCCTGAGGAGCCATGGCCGACGCAACGCTCACGCTCGTCCGCGCGCCTGCCTACCACGCCCTCGCGCGCCGGCTCGCGGCCGCGGTGGAGCGCGATCCGCGGCTCGCGACGGCGCGCGACGCGGTGCTGCGCCCGGTGCAGTTGCTGCAGATCATGGCGGCCGATGCGCTCGGCGCGCTCGCCGACGACGTGCTGCGCGCCGACCGGCTGCGCGCGGTGCTGTTCCTCGCGCTGCCGTATGCCTCCGTCGGCGCGGAGGCGCGCGCGCTGCTCGACCAGCACGGCAACGCGGCGGCGGCGGCCGCCGCCGAGCTCCCGGAGCCGCAGCCGTACGAGCCCGGCGTGATCGACCACGGCGCGCTGCTCGTGGTCCTGCTCGCCGCGGCGCGCGTCGCCGATCCGCCGTTCGCGCCGCCGTTCGCGGCCACCGTGCACGGGCTCGCGCTCGCGGCGTCCGCGGCCGAGGTGCTCGGGCGCCTCGATCCGCGCCAGCCGGAGGCCGCGGCGCTCGAGATCGTGCTGCAGACGCTGTACGTGATCGAGTCGGCGCGCGCCGTCACGCAGAACGTGTGGCTGCGGCCGTTCGCGTTCGATCCCGTCGAGCGCGGGCGCTGGCGCTGCCTCGATCACCTGCTCGCCGACGAGGTCGTGCGCGCGGCGGTCGCGATGGGGCCCGCGTGGGACGGTGCGACCTCGCACGAGATCCTCCGCGTCGAGCCGCGCACGGCCGAGCCGGGCGACGTGATCGTCGTGAGCGTCGCGGGCGGCGCGGCGCTCGACGGCGCGCAGCTGGTGTTCGCGTCGCCCGAGGGGCCGCCGCTCGTCGCGGAGGCGAGCCCGCACGCGGGGAAGAGTCCGGAGGGCACCGTCCGGCTCGACGTGCTCGTCCCCGACGGCGTCCAGACCGGCTGGCTCGGCTTCTCGCGCGCGCCGATGATCGAGACCTCGAACAAGGCGCGCGCCGCGCTGCACGAGGCGCTCGCCGCCGCGCTCCGCGACGCGTGCGTCGACAACCCGCTGATCGATCCGGAGCTCGCGATCCCGCTCCTCGGCGCGGTCGCGGTGCCGCGGCGGCGCGGGCGCAACCGCGTGGAGAGCGGCCGGCCGGCCGTCACGTTCGCGGCGGTGACGCCGGCCGAGGCGCGGCCGCGCGCGCCGATCGAGCTCGCCTGGGAGACGGCCGGCGCCGATGCCGTCGAGATCGCGAGCGAGGGGCGCGTCCTCGTCGAGCGCGGCGAGCCGGCGGGCCGGCTCGCGCTGACGGCCGGCGACGACGGGCAGGTCGCCTACGCGATCACGCCGTGGCGCGGGGACGCCGCCGGGGCGCCGCGCGTCGTCGAGGCGACGGTCGCGTCGCCGATCGCGATCGTCGCCGTCGAGCTCGCGCAGGGCGGCCGCACGACGCGGCTCGTCGCCGGGCGTCCGCTCGACGTCGTCGCGCGCGTCGACGCGCCGCGCGCGCAGCTCGCCGGCCGGCTGTACCTCGACGGCGACGCGAGGACACCGATCATCTCCGGCGCGCCGCGGTCGGGCGCCGTGGCGTTCCAGATCCCGGCGAGCGCCGTGCGCGACGGCATGTCGTTCACGATCTCCGTGACCGACTCGACCGGCGCGCGCGCGAGCCGGCACCACGGGCCGGTCGCCCTCGGCGCGGTGACGCGCCTGCCGATCGTCCTCGCGCGCCCGGCGGTGCTCGACCGGCAGCCCGAGCGGATCGAGCGGATCGAGCTCGCGCGCGCGACCGCCGTGCTCGAGCGCGCCGCGAGGGCGCTCGGCCTCGAGCTCGACGTCATCGACCTGCCGTGGGCCGACGACGAGCTCGCCGTGCTGCTCGCGGTGCCGACCGAGCGCGATCCGTCGCTCGCGCGCGTGCTCGAGGCGCTCGCGCGGCGCGCCCTGCTCACCCCGGGCTTCGAGGACGCCCTGTGGCTCGTCCTGGCGCCTGGCGCCGGTGAGGGCGACGCGGGTGGCGCGGGTGGCGCGGGTGGCGCGGGTGGCGCGGGTGGCGAGGGTGGTGAGGGCGGTGAGGGCGGCGCGGGTGGCGCGGGTGGCGCGGGTGGCGCGGGTGGCGAGGCCGGCGATGCTCGCGGCGAGGGTGGCGATGCTCGCGGCGAGGCCGGCGGCGAGGGCGACGGAGAAGATCGCGGCGTCGCGCGCTGGGAGCCGGGCTACGCGGCGCGCGCCCTCGCGGTCGCGACCCCCGGCGGCGTCGCGCGCTTGCTCGGCGAGGTCGCCGCGCGCGGCGCCTCGCCCGGCGCGGCGGGGACGTACCTCGCGATCCACGGCACGCTCGACGACGCGCACGGCGAGACCGTCGCGATCGCCGAGGTCCGCGTCGATGCCCGGCGCCCGGGCCCGGGTGCGGCGAGCAAGACGAAGCTCGTCGCGATCACCCGCGACGCCACCGGCCGCGAGCTCGCGCGCCACGACCTCACCGTGATGTCGCGGTCGCGGCCGGCGAGCTTCGACGTGCTCGTCCCGATCTCCGAGGACGTCGCGAGCGTCGAGCTGCGCGGCCCCGCAACCCAGCTCGCCGTCCTCGGGCGCGCGCGCGGCACGCTCGCGCTCGAGGTCACGACGGCGCACGACGCCGCGCCGTCGCAGCTCGTGTGGACGTGGACGCACGACCGCAACGCACGCCCGGCGGTGTCGCTGCTCCTGCGCCGCGGCGCGCTCGCGACGCCGGTCGCCGCGCTCGACCCGTGCCACGGGACGTCCGAGCTGCCGCTGTGGCGCTACGCGAGCGGCGACGGCCTCGCGCTGTACGCGACCGACGGGTGGAACCACGACGAGAAGCCCGTCTACACCGGCGCGCTCGCGCGCGAGCTCACCGCGGTCGTGCGCCGCCTCAGCGACGGCCGCTTCTTCGCCGACGTCCCGCGCGACGCGACCGTCGCGTGGTCGCTCGACGGCGAGCCGCGCACCGCCGGCCGCACGATCGCCCTCCGGCCCGGCGAGACCGGCGTGCTCGCGCTCGAGGCGCGCCTCGGCAACTCCGTCGTGCGCGACGTCCGCACCGTCGGCGCGAACGAGGTGCCGTGACGGCGATCGACCTACCCGACGGACGCGTGCTCGTCGTCCCCGACCGCCGCGCCGGCGGTGCGCCCGAGGTGTGGGTGCATGCGCGCGCGTCGATCGCGAGCCGGCTCCTGGGCGGGAGGGTGGCGCGCACGCTCGGCGCGGCGGTGCGCAGCGGCGCGCTCGCCGAGCTCGAGCCGGAGCGGGCGCGCGGCGCGGAGGCGCTCGTCGAGCTACCGGCGACGCAGTTCGGGCGCGGTGTGGGCGAGCTGGCGCGCGCGCTGCGCGCGGCGACGTTCGACGTGTGGCACGAGGTGCCGCTCGTGCAGCAGCACACCGGCATGAGCTGCTGGGCCGCCGCGGCGGCGATGGTGGTCGGCTGGCGCGACTGCAGCGCGCTCGAGGCCGAGGACGTCGTCGGCGGGCGCTGGCAGGCGTACCGCGACGGGCTCGAGCCGCGCGACGTCGAGGCGTTCGCGCGCGCGTGGGGGCTCGTCGTCGCGCGCCCGGCCGAGCTCGACGTGCCGTCGCTGCGCGCCCTGCTCGAGCGCCACGGCCCGCTGTGGGTCGGCGAGGCCTCGCCGAGCCTGCACGTCGTCGTGCTCGCCGGCATGTACGGCGACGGCACGCGCGCGGGCACGTTCGTCCGCATCGCGGACCCGTGGCCGATCGGCCGCGGCGAGCGCTACACGATCCCGTTCTCGCAGTTCCGCGAGAACCTCCTGTTCGCGGCGACGCTCGCCGGCGGACGCCCGCAGTTCCTCCACGCCGCGCCCGGGTCTCGACGGGGCGCGGCCCCGCACCGCGGCACTCGCCCGCATGGAGATGATCGATGAGCCACACGCGTCCCCAAGTCATCCTCGATCCCGGTCACGGCGGCACGGTCGCCTACGGCGGCTCGACGCCGTACGGCTTCGCGCCGAGCGGCGGCGGCCTCCCGGAGAAGCACGTCAACCTCGACCTCGCCCGGCGCGTCGCGGCGCGGCTCGGGTCGATCGCCCAGCTCACGCGCTCCGGCGACACGAACCTGTCGCTGCGCGATCGCGCGGAGCTCGCCGCGCGGTCCGGCGCGCGCGTGCTCGTGTCGCTGCACGCGAACGCCGGCGGCGACGGCTCGCGCGGCAGCGAGGTCTGGCTGCACGAGCGCCACGCGCGCAGCTCGAGCGAGCTCGCCCGCGACATCGACGCGAACCTCGATCGCATCGGCCCGACGCGCGGCGTGTTCACCGGCCCGCTCGCGGTCCTCGATCCCGAGGCCACCGGCGGGTGCGCGGCGTGCCTCGTCGAGGCCGACTACCTCACCGACCCGCACGGCCGCGGCCGCCTCACGGAGGCGCGCGGGCTCGACGCGCTCGCCGACGCCATCTCGTCCGGAATCCGGACGTACCTCGGGCGCGGCGCCTACGGCGAGGCGCGCGGCCTGCCGAACCTGAGGTTCGGGATCGGCCCCGAGGGGCAGGCGATCGTCGTCTCGACGGCGGCGACGCACATGCCCACGCAGATCACGTGGATCGACCACAACGACTCCGACACGATGGCCGGCTCGTACTACGACACCGTCACGATCTTCGATCCGTCGGGGCAGCAGGTCTTCCACGAGCCGCCGCTGCGCAACGACGACGGGCTGCGGCCGCGCGAGCGGCTCGCCCGCATGGTGTGGTGGACGCCGCGCGTGGCCGGGACGCACCGCATCTGCGTGCGCCTCAACAGCGGCGAGTACGCGATCCCCGAGGACACGCTCGACGACAACTACCTGTGCACCACGGCCGAGGTCGGCACCGGCAGCAGCGGCGGGACGTACCAGAGCCGCCGCTTCGGCGCGGCGATCGCGGCGCGCCAGGTCAGCGCGCCGCTCCCCGGGATGCAGCCGCGCTACCGCGCCGACCAGAACTTCGGGACCGCGACGTTCCACGGCATGGTGCGGCCGGGGCTCGACTTCACGAACAACTTCGTGTGGCTCGTGTGGCCGCACCGCCGGCACCCCGACGATCCGCCGGCCGCGGTGCACGCCGACCTCACGTTCGAGATCTTCGAGGTCGATCCGGAGAGGAACGCGAACGCCGTCGCGATCGACACGCAGACCAACCGCGTCGACCTCGGCGAGGACCAGCAGCACGGCTTCGAGTACAGCCGCCTCACGCCGCAGCAGGACTACTACATCCGCATCACGTTCACGGACTACAGCCAGACGCAGGACGCCGGCCGGGTCCTGTGGACGAACGCGTACGGCTGAGCTAGACGCGCATCTCGGGCACGCCGGCGCTCGCGCGCAGCGGCGCGGCCGTCGCGGCGACGATCTCCTCGACGGTGTTGCCCGGGGCGCGCTCGCGCAGCGTGAGGGCGCCGTCGACGACGTCGATGACCGCGAGGTCGGTGACGATCGTGTGGACGCAGGCGACGCCGGTGAGCGGCAGCGTGCACGCGGGGAGGATCTTCGAGGTGCCGTCCTTCGTCGTGTGCTCCATCATCACGATGACGCGGCGGCTGCCGGCGACGAGGTCCATCGCGCCGCCCATGCCCTTGATCATCTTGCCGGGGATCATCCAGTTCGCGAGGTCGCCGCGCGCGGACACCTCCATCGCGCCGAGGACGCTGACGTCGACGTGGCCGCCGCGGATCATCGCGAACGACTGCGCGCTGTCGAAGAACGCCGAGCCGGCGATCGTCGTGACGGTCTGCTTGCCGGCGTTGATGAGGTCGGGGTCCTCGTCGCCCTCGTAGGGAAACGGCCCGATGCCGAGGAGGCCGTTCTCGCTCTGGAGGACGACGTCCATGCCGGGCGGGATGAAGTTCGCGACGAGCGTCGGCATCCCGATGCCGAGGTTGACGTAGTAGCCGTCGGCGAGCTCCTGGGCGACGCGCCGGGCCATCTGATCGCGGTCGAGACGCTTCATGGCTAGCTCCGCTTCCTCGTGGTGCGCTGCTCGATGGGTTTCTCGTAGCCGGTGCCCTGGAAGATCCGCTGCACGTAGATCGACGGGAGGTGCACCTGGTCGGGGTCGAGCTCGCCGACGGCGACGAGCTGCTCCACCTCGACGATCGTGACCTTGCCGGCCTGCGCGCACAGCGGGTTGAAGTTGCGCGACGTCTTGCGGAACACGAGGTTCCCCCACGCGTCGCCCTTCCACGCCTTCACGATCGCGAAGTCGCCGCGGATCGCGTGCTCGAGCACGCAGTGCTTGCCGGCGATCTCGCGCGTCTCCTTGCCGTCGGCGACCTTCGTGCCGTAGCCGGTCGGCGTGTAGAACGCCTCGATGCCGGCGCCGCCGGCGCGCAGGCGCTCCGCGAGCGTGCCCTGCGGGCAGAGCTCGACCTCGAGCTGTCCCGACAGGAACTGCTGCTCGAAGATCTTGTTCTCGCCGACGTAGGAGCTCGTCATCTTCTTGACCTGGCCCTGCGCCAGGAGGACGCCGAGGCCCTTCTCCGTCGTGCCGCAGTTGTTCGACACGATGTTGAGTCCCATCACCTTCCTGCGGGCGAGCTCCTGGATGCAGTTCTCGGGGTTGCCCGAGAGGCCGAAGCCGCCGGCCAGGATCGTCACGCCGTCGGTGACGTCGTGCAGCGCCGCCCGCGCGTCCGGGTAGACCTTGTTCATCGGCTGTATGCTTACCGCTTCCCGGAGATGGCGATCATCACCTTGACCACGGATTTCGGCACGCGCGACGGGTACGTCGGCGCCGTGAAGGGTGTGCTCGCGCGCAACACCGACGCGACCGTGGTCGACATCGCGCACGACGTCCCGCGCGGGGACGTCGCGCACGCGGCGTGGGTGGTCGCGACGTCGACGCGCGAGTTTCCCTACGGGTCGATCCACGTGGTCGTCGTCGATCCGGGCGTCGGCGGCGCGCGGCGCGGCGTGATCGTCAACGCCGAGCAGCAGTGGTACGTCGGGCCCGACAACGGCGTGTTCACGTACGCGTACGACGCGCACGCGGCGGTGTGGTCGATCGAGACGCGCGCGTTCCGCGGCCGCCACGTCAGCCCGACGTTCCACGGCCGCGACGTGTTCGCGCATGCCGCGGCGGCGCTCGCGCGCGGCGTCGACCCCGCCGGCGCCGGGCCGCAGGTGCGGCTGTCGTCGCTGTTGCCGTGGGGCATGCGCTCGGCGGGCGAGGGCCGCATCGTGCACGTCGACCACTACGGAAATCTGATCAGCGATCTACCGGCGGCCGAGGCGGGGAGCGCGGTCACGATCGTGGGCCGCACGCTGGCGATCCAGCACACCTACGAGGACGTCGGGGCGGGGCAGCTGCTCGCGTACGTCGGCAGCGTCGGCACGATCGAGATCGCCGTGCGCGACGGCCGCGCCGATGGTGCGATCGAGGCGCCGCGTGGCACCCTGGTCCGCCCCGCAGGACCGGGCCCCTACCGATGACGAAGACAAGAGAGCTGGAGATCACGGCGCTCGCCGCCGGCGGCGATGGCATCGGGCGCGATGGTGGGCGGGTGACGTTCGTGCCGCGCACGGCGGTGGGCGATCGCGTGCGCGTGGAGCTGGTGCAGGAGACGAAGTCGTTCGCGCGCGGGCGGCTCCTCGAGGTGCTCGCGCCCGGGCCGGGGCGTGTCGTGCCTCCGTGCCCGGTCGCGGATCGCTGCGGCGGGTGCGCCTGGCAACACGTCGCGCGCGCCGAGCAGCTCGCCACGAAGCAGGCGATCGTCGAGGGCGCGCTGCGCAAGCTCGCCGGCGTGCGCGTGCATCCGATCGCGGATCCGGCGCCGGCGCTCGGCTGGCGGCGGCGCGCGCGCTTCCACGTCGCCGGCGGGAAGATCGGGCTGTACGAGCACGGCAGCGAGCGCCTGGTGCCGCTCGCGGCGTGCCCGCAGCTCGAGCCGCCGCTCGACGCCGCGCTCGCCGTGCTGGCGTCGATGTCGCTGCCCGACGGCGACATCGCGCTGCTGCTCGCGCCCGACGGTGCGATCGCGATCGCGCTCGACCGGGCGTGGAGGCCGGCGGCCACGCTCGTCGGGCGCGCGGGGATCGCCGCCGTCGTCGCCGGCGACGCCGTGCACGGCGAGCCGGTGCGCGAGATCGAGCCCGGGTTGTGGATCGGCCCGCGCGACTTCGCGCAGGCGAGCGCCGCCGGCAACCGCGCGCTGGTCGCCGCCGCGGTCGCGGCCGCCGGCGCCCCCGCTGCACCGGGGGAGAGGCTGCTCGAGCTGCACGCGGGCGCCGGCAACTTCACGCGCGCGTTCGCCGCCGCCGGCTGGGAGGTGACGCCGAGCGATGCCGTCGCGCCGCCGCGGCCGCCGCCGCGCTTCGTCGCCGGGACGGCGGCCGAGGTCGCACGCGATGCGGTCGGGCCGTTCGGCGCGATCGTGCTCGATCCGCCGCGCACCGGCGCCGCCGAGGCGATGCCCGCGATCGCGCGGCTCGGCGCGCCCGCGGTGGTCTACGTCTCGTGCGATCCGGCGACGCTCGCGCGAGACGCGGCGATGCTCGTCGCGGCGGGCTACCGCGCGACCGAGGCGTGGCCGCTCGACGTGATGCCGCAGACGTCGCATGTCGAGGTGGTGCTGCGCCTGGTGAGGTAGGATCGGCGCCGATGGTGCGCCGCGCGCTGCTCCTCGTCGCCGTGGCCGCGTGCGGCGACAACGCCGTGCTCGTCGACGCGGCCCCGCGCGACGTCCCGCCCGCGCCCGACGCGGCGCCCGACGCGGCCGTCGACGCGCCGCCGGGCACGCCGGATCTGAAGCTCATCCCCGAGGAGATGGCGGGCACGCTGATCCTCGCGAACGAGGCGTTCGGCGGCGGCGCGTGCGAGGTGATCGAGGGGTGCGTCGGCGGGCCGGGGCTGCGGCGCCTGCTCAAGTTCGACACGGTCACCGCGAACGGCGGCACCGGCGACCTCGTCCTCGGCGCGCCACCCGCCGACGGCGCGAGCGACGCGACGTTCACGTGGTCGGCGTGCCACGGGCACCACCACGTCACCGGCTACGCGCGCTACGAGCTGCTCGACGACACCGGGCTCGTCGTCGCCGGCCACAAGCAGGCGTTCTGTCTGCAGGACACGCAGCAGGTGCAGCCGGGCGCCGGGAGCCGCGGCTACAACTGCATGAACCAGGGCATGTCCGTCGGGTGGGCCGACGTGTACGCGCGTTCGCTACCGTGTCAGTGGATCGACGTCACCGGGGTCGCGCCCGGCACGTACACGCTGCGCGTCGTCGTGAACCCCGAGGGTGCGCTTCCGGACGCCGATCCCGACAACAACGTGTTCGAGACGACGACCACGCTGTGATTTTCGCGACACCGCCGGCGCGAGGCGGGTGTACCGTGACCTCGATGAGGATCGCGGTCGCACTGACCCTGCTGTCGGCGGCGTGCGGTCGGTTCGGCTTCGACCGCGCGGCGGTGAGCGACGACGAGGCCGGCGACGCGCCGCCGCCGACGATCGACACGGGTCCGGCGGCGACGCTCGCGTGCAACACGCCGTCGCGCTTTCCCATCGGCGCCGCGAACCTGTCGAAGCTGACCGCGACCGCGGTCGGCAACGGCTTCGCGGTGTTCGGCGTCGACACGGCGGGGCGCCTCGCGGGCTGGAGCTACCAGTTCGACGCGACCGGTGCGCTCGTCGCCGTCGCGCAGGACGTGACGATCGACGGCGACATCGCCGACAACCTCGGCGCCGCCGCGATCGGCGACGACATCGTGCTCGCGGCGATCACGGGGCGCATCTCGCCGACGGGCACGCGCCTGTATCCGCTCGATGCCGCGCTCGCGCCGCGCGGGCCCAAGCAGTCCTACGCCGAGTTCGCGGGCACGGTGCCGCTCGCCGCGCACGGCGGCAAGCTCGCGTTCCTCGCGAGCCAGGGCTCGCTGCAGGTCGAGGCGCGCCGGGTGTCGACGCTCGGCGTGATGGTCGGCGCACCGACGGTGGTCGCCCCCGCGGCGCTGCGCGCCGGCAACGTCGCGATCGCGCCGCGCGGCACCGGGTGGATCGCGACGTGGGTCGGCGCCGTCGCGTCGCCGAACTCGGTCGACACCGCGCTGCTCGACGAGAGCCTCGCCGTGGTCGCCGGCCCGGTCGGCGGCAACGCGACGATGTTCGATCCGATCCAGCCGCGCGCCGCGTGGGCGAAGGGCTCGGGCACGTACCTGTTCACCTGGTACGCGAAGAACGCGGTCGACGACGACGAGCTGTTCGTCCAGCTCGCCGACGCGAACCTCGACGCGATCGGGACGACGGTGCTCGCCGCGTCGTTCAGCTACGCACCGTCGGTCGCGAGCGACGGCACCGACTTCTGGCTCGTGTGGAACAACTACAACCTCGCGCGGCTCGAGACGATGCGCGTCTCCGCGGCGGGCGTGCTGTCGGCGGCGGCGCCGGTGACGACGTCGGGCGGCGTGCCCGGGCAGTGGACGATGGTCGAGCGCCTCGGTCAGGCCGTGCTCGTGTGGGCCGAGGTCGGCGGCAGCGGACCGGATCTGTGGATCTCGGCGCTGTGCCCGTAGGCGTCACGCCTTCGGCGGCGTGAACGCGGCGGCGATCGCGCGCGCCTCGGCGGCGTCGGCGTCGCGCGGCACCTCGAGCGCGACGGCGAGCGCGTAGGTGCGGAACATGAGCACGCGTACGAGGACGAGCGTGCCGTCGGGCCGGCGGGCCTCGACGTCGAGCGCCGGGACGCCGTTCGCCTCGCCGAGCTTCGTGCTCGACGGCGCGAGCGTGCGCAGGATGCCGCGCTCGACCTGCGTCGCGTAGGCCGCGCGCGTCTTTGGGCCCATCCACGCATCCGCGTTCGGCACCTGCGCGCGCGTGACGGCGACGAGCGTGTGCTTCGGCCCGCGCGCGGCGGCGACGACGCCGGCGGCCTCGAGCCGGGTCCAGCCGTCGGGGAGGACGAGCGGCACCTTCGTGCGGGGGAGCGCGATCGTCTCCGCCGACGCCGTCGTCGACAGCATCATCGCGGCGGCCAGCACGAGACCGGCCGTGGCGGACATCTACGACTTGTCGGCGGCGGACTCGGAGGCCGTCGCAGCGTCGCCGGGCATGGCCGGTGCGTCGGTGGCATCGGCATCGGCGGCGTCGGCGGCATCGGTGGCATCGGTGGCATCGGTGGCATCGGTCGCGTCGATCGCGGTCGATGGCTTCGCCGTGCTCGCCGACTTCGGCGCGGGCCTGTCCTCGGCAGCCGGCTTCGCCTCGTGCTTCTCGTCGGGCGGCGGCTTCACGTCGGCGGCCGCCTTCTTCGCCGCGAGCTTGTCGGCCTTGGCCGGCGAGCTCCAGCGGAGCAGGGCGTGCACGACGTGGCGCTGGTCGGCCTCGGAGGCGAACCAGTCGCGCGGGAAGGCGATCGCCTTCGGGCCGACCTCGACGACGAGGACGGGCGCCGCCTTGTTCCACATCACGGAGCGGCGCAGGAAGTACACCGCGGTGACCTCGGACGGCTGGAGCTTCAGCGGGCGCGGCATGCACAGGCCGCGCGGCAGCGTGATCTCGCGCTCGCCGACGATGATCGTGCCGGGCCTGTGCAGGAACGACTGGATGAGCTGGTAGGCGCGGTACGCGCCGATGAGGAGCAGCAGCACGCCGATCCACTGGCCGACGGTGCCCAGCTTCCACAAGAGGAGCGTGCCGAGGACAAAGCCGATCACCGTCCAGCTGATCATCCGCTGGCGCGACACCTCGAGCTCGATCGCGACCTTGCCGCCGACCTTGCGCTCCTTGCGGCTTTCGGGGCGACCCTCGGGGCGGCCCTCGGGCTTCGCCCGGGCGGCGGGCTTGTCGGCCCGGGGCTTCGCCGGGTCCTTGTCCTCGGCCGGCTCGGTGGGCTCGGGCTGCTGAGCGGGCTCAGTCACGTCGCCACTCCCGGGTGAGCTCGGAGACGCGGAGCTGGATCTCGTCGAGAGGGACATGGCAGAGGCGCCGCGCCGCGACGACTTCCTGTCCATCTACCACGACGTCGGTAACTGCGCGAGGAGACAGCGCATACACCACGTTCTTTTCGAGCGCCTGGATGGGCCACAGCGACGGATCGTCGAGGTCGAGGGCGACCAGATCACAGCGGTATCCCGGGGCGATCCGTCCGATGGGGAGATCCAGCACCTCGCCCGCCGTGCGCGTGCCGAGGGCGAAGCACGTCTCGGCGTCGATCGCCTGGCCGTCGGTGCGGTGCACCTTCTGGAGCAGGGCGGCCGTGCGCATCTCGTCGAACACGCTCACGCGGTTGTTCGAGCAGCCGCCGTCGGTGCCCAGGCCCACGCGGACGCCGCGCGCGACGAGATCGACGAGGTCGGTCACGCCGTCGCCGAGGAACATGTTCGAGCCCGGGCAGTAGGCGAGGGCGGCGCCGCGCTCGGCGAGGAGCGCGCGCTCGCCGGCGTCGAACCAGCAGCCGTGCACGGCGATCATCCGGCTCGCGTCGACGTCGAGCGCCGCGACGGCGTGCAGCGGCCGCGCGCCGAACCGCTCGAGCGACTGGCGCACCTGGTACTCCTCCTCGGCGAGGTGGATGTGCCACGGCGTGCCCGCGTCGCGCGCGCACCCGGCGCCGGCCTCGATCATCGCCGGCGTCGCGCCGTGCTGGCTGTGCGGCGCGGGCTGGACGGTGGTGAGGTAGCGCGCGCGGTCCTGGTAGCGGCGCGCGAGCGCCTCGAAGTTCGCGACGGCCTGCGGGAGGGTCTCGCGGTAGCTCGCGGGCGCGCCGTCCCAGTCGTAGAAGCAGCGCGCGAGGACGATGCGCATGCCGAGGCGGCGCGCGGCCTCGATCGTCGCCGAGGCGTGGTCGTTGCCCTGCGCGTTCAGGTAGTAGAAGTCGCAGACGGTCGTCACGCCGTGCAGCAGCATCTCGCCGAACGCGAACAGCGCCGCCGTGCCCATGTCTTCTGCGCCGAGCCGGGGCGAGTAGCGATACAGCGCCTGCTCGCGCCACGCGAGGAACGGCAGGTCGTCGCCGATGCCGCGCAGGAGCGACTGGAACGAGTGGTTGTGCGTGTTGATCGTGCCCGGCACCATCGCGCGCCGCGACCACGCGAGCCGCTGCGCACCGGCCGCGCGCGGATCCGCGACGACGTCGGCGGGATCGCCGACGGCGACGATCGCACCGTCGACGGCGAGGACGGCGGTCGCGCCGCGCGCCCGGCCCTCCACGATCGCCTGGTCGGCGGTGACGACGAGCGCGCTCATCCGGCCTCGGATACCGGTGCGAGGTCCTCGTGCGTGCGCGTGCCCGCCGACGCCGCGAGCGGGAAGGATCTCCGGGTGAGCCGCACCGCGCGACGTTAGCACCTAACCCCTGCCGCCATTCGCGGCAGTACGAACGGCGCGCGATGACGCGCTCGATGACGCGCTCGATCGTGGCCGCGTTCGAGGTCGCATGCCGCACGAACCAGCGCTCGATCTGCGGGCACCGATCCGGCGCCCAGTCGGGCCCCATCGCAGAGGCCGCCGCGGCGATCACCGCGCGGCGAGAAATGCGTCGCGCGAGATCTGCCCGGGGCCGGGGGCCACGTCGGCGAGCAGGGAGGGCACGACGGGTGCGGCGTCCGGCGGCACCGCGGCGCGGGTGGGCCGCGCATCACCTCTCCCAGCCTAGGTTGCGCGTGGAGCGTTTGCAACCACGACGATCGGGACGAAATCGCGGTATGACCCGCATGCCGTGAGCGACGACCTGCTCGAGGAGATCCGGGGCGGAGACCTCGACCCGGTCTACGTGCTGCACTCGGAGCACCCGATCCTCCTCGAGCGGATGATCTCCGAGATCCGCGACGTCGCCGTGCCGCCCGCGGCGCGCGGATTCAACTACGACGTCGTCGAGGGCAAGCCGACGGGGGCGCGCATCGTCGCGCTCGCGCAGACGCTGCCGATGATGGCGCAGCGGCGCATGGTGTACGTGCGCGACCTCGGCACGATGCCCGCCGACGAGGCCGAGCCGCTGCTCGCGTACCTCGACAAGCCGAATCCGTCGACGGTGATCGTCGCGGTGACGTCCAAGGTCGACAAGCGCATCAAGCTGTACGCGACGCTCGCGAAGAAGAAGCTCCTGCACGAGCTCACGGCGCCGCGCCAGCTGCCGCCGTGGATCAAGGCGGAGGCGCAGCGGCTGGGCGTCAAGATCGACATGCCGGCCGTCGCGCGCCTGGTCGACGTCGTCGGCAGCGACCTGTCGCGGCTCGCGCTCGCCGTCGAGCAGCTCGGCCTGTTCGCGGGCAAGCGTGCGGTGACGGCGGACGACGTCGACGAGCTGATCGCCGACACGCGCGAGCGCTCGGTGTTCGAGCTGACCGACGCGATCGGCGCCGTCGACCGCGTGCGCGCGCTCGCCGCCGTCGACAAGCTGTGCGATCAGCGCGAGTCCGCCGTCGGCGTCGTCGTGATGCTCGCGCGCCACGTGCGCCAGCTGGCGATGGCCCACACGCTGCGGCGCTCGAACGTGCCGCGCAACGAGTGGCCGTCGCGGCTCGGCGTGCCGCCGTTCATCGTCGACAAGGTCATGCAGCAGGCCCGCGCCTTCACGCCCGAGGCGCTCGCCGTCGCCACCCAGCGCCTCGCGATGGCCGACCGCGCCCTCAAGGGCGACATCACGCTCGTCGGCACCCGCTACACCGGCCCGCAGCTGAAGGCCCTCGGCCGCGACCTCGGCGAGCGCATCTACCTCGAGCACCTCGTCGACGGCATCGTCCAGCTCGCCGGCGCTTAGCTCGCTCCGATCGGAGTCCGACGCGTCGACGTGCTCGAGCGCGCCTCCCGGCGAAGAACGCGAGCGCTCGCAGAAGTGGCGTCGGCGCGTGGTGAGATCTTGATTCGTGCAGGCGATCGATACTCGCCATGTCGCCGCCACGATCTCCACATCGGCTTTGCGTGCACTGCGCATCTCAAACCAGCACGAGCGTCTGCGATCAAGCCGCTGTCCGGAGCCTTCTGCGCGTACGCGTGTTCAGCGGTCGCGCAGATCGGCGTCGAGGCGCGCCCACGCCCAGACGGAGAGGGCGGCGGCGAGCGGGAAGCCGGCGTAGGCGAGGAGCTTCGCGAGCAGCGGCGATGGGACGCCGAACAGGCCGAGGGTGGCGGCGCCGAGGGCGAGGCCGCTCGCGGCGGCGATGACCTTCGTGTTGTCGCGGATGCCGTTGCGCTCGCCGCCGCCGAGGTCGCCGGCGCCGGCGATCAGCATCGCGAGGACGAGGACGCCGACGAGCGCGTAGAGCAGCCAGTAGCCGCACACGCGCAGGCCGAGCGGCAGGCGGCGGCGCAGCTTCACCGGCGCGCGCGCAGGCGCAGGCGCCGGCGCTTCGGCGCGACGGCGTCGGCCCCGGCTCCCGCTGCGACTTCCCACCTCCCCACGATAGCCCCGGCTGCTGTAGGTTGGGGCCGTCATGGCACGGAGCAAGACGCCCGCCCGCGCGAAGGTGAAGGTGAAGGTCAAGGCCGGGGCGAACGGGAAGGCGCGGGCGAAGCCGACGAGGCCGAGGCCGACGAAGGCCAAGGCGGCGCGCACGCGGAAGCCGCCGGCGCGGGCGACGCCGACGCCGGCGCTCGCGGCGGCGAGCGACCGGGGCGTCGGCCTCGTCGACCGCGCGATCGCCGCGATCCGCGCGGGCGGCAGCGTGTTGCCGACGGCGCTCACCATCGACGGTCCCGCGAAGACCAAGCCGTCGCCGCTCGCGGCGAGCGCACTCGGCAAGCTCACCCTCGCCGACGGCCGCGCGCTGCCGCCGAGCCTCGCGCGCTGGCTCGCGTTCGACGGCGCGTGGCTCCCGCTGCGCGTCGATCGCGGTGTGGGCGCGGCGCGATGCCGCCTCGAGGCGAAGAAGTTCTCGGCGCTGATCGCCGAGCGCGCCGCCTACGCGTTCGAGCACCTCGCGCCGCTCGACCGCATCATGCTGCCGGGCGATTGCTACCCGCTGCTCGTCCCGTCGGAGTGCCACGAGGAGACGCTCGTGTTCCTGTACGCCGGCGACGCCGACGAGCACGGCGAGCTCCCCGTGCTCGCGATCGACTTCCAGGACGAGCCGACCATCGGCGTGTACGGTGCCGGCTTCGACCTCTACCTCGCGCGCCTGGTCGGCGTCGTGCCGTCGCCCGGCTACGCGCTCGGCGCCGGCCCGCGCGGCTACGAGCGCGCCGGCCGCGCCACGTTCGAGCGCATCGTCGGCCCACACGCGCTCGCGTTCGCCCACGCGGACACGCTCGCCCTGGCGAACGTCCTCTGACGTGAGGCGGCCTCCTGCAGCATTGTGCTGCAGGTGATCCGACCGAGCGCTCCCGCACAGGTGAGCGATCCGTGAGCGGTGCGATCCGCAAGCTCCAAATTTCCTATTCTTGCGGAGATGCGAGGCGGTGCTCCTTGAGTGACCGCGACACCCGGTTCGACGTGTCGCTGTTCGAGCTGTCGCCGCTCCCGATGTGGACGGTCGATCGCGAGTCGCTGAAGTTCCTCGACGTGAACGAGGCGGCGCTGCGGCAGTACGGCTTCTCGCGCGAGGAGTTCGCCGCGATGACGCTCGCCGACATCCGGCCGCCCGACGAGATCCCGGCGATGCGCACGGCGATCCGGCAGGAGCTCGCGCACATCGAGCGGAAGCTGTGGCGCCACCGCCGCAAGGACGGCGCCGAGCTGACCGTCGAGATCAGCGCGACCGACTTCATCGCCGACGGCCGGCCCGTGCGGCTCGCGCTCGTCAACGACGTGACGGAGCGCGAGCAGGCGCGCGCGTCGCTGCACCGCACCGAGGAGCAGCTGCGGCAGGCGCAGAAGATGGAGGCGCTCGGGCGGCTCGCGAGCGCGATCTCGCACGACTTCAACAACATCCTCACGGTCGTGTCGAGCCACGCGCAGTTCCTCGAGGAGGAGCTCGACGTCTCCGACCACCGCCGCGAGGACGCGACCGCGATCCGCCGCGCCTCCGAGCGCGCGAGCGCACTCACGCGGCAGCTGCTGACGCTCAGCCGCC
The DNA here is from genome assembly GCA_019637375.1 of Deltaproteobacteria bacterium. Lineage (GTDB taxonomy): Bacteria > Myxococcota_A > Polyangia > Haliangiales > Haliangiaceae > JABFXX01. Next base: position 82,888 of record JAHBVW010000041.1, read on the forward strand.
GCTCGACGATGCGGCTGTCCGCGCTCGACCCGACCGAGGTCCTCACCGAGTTCGCGGCGATGGTGGCGCGCCTCGTCGGCACCACGATCGAGGTCGCGCTCCGCCTCGGCGCGACGCCGAAGGTGCTCGCGGACCGCGGCCAGCTCGAGCAGATCGTGATGAACCTCGCGGTCAACGCGCGCGACGCGATGCCCGGCGGTGGGACGCTCACGATCGCGACGAGCGCGGTCTCCGTCGAGGAGGCGATGGTCCCCGGGCTGCCGCGCGGGAGCTACGTCGAGCTCGCGGTCACCGACACCGGCACCGGCATGGACGAGGCGACGCGCTCGCGCATCTTCGAGCCGTTCTTCTCGACGAAGGGCGCGGGCAAGGGCACGGGCCTCGGCCTCGCGATCGTGCACGGCATCGTCAGCCAGGCGGGCGGCGCGGTCAGCGTGTACTCGGCGCCCGGGCAGGGCACGACGTTCCGCGTGTACCTGCCGGTCGCGCTCGTGCCGCTCGCCGCCGCGCCGGTGGCGGCGCCCGAGCCGCCGCCCGACGTCCTCCCGGCGGTCTCCGTGCTCGTCCTCGACGAGGATCCCGACGTGCGCGCGATCGCCGGGCGCATCCTGCGCGACGCGGGCTGCACCGCGCTCGAGGCGGCGACGCTCGACGAGGCCGAGCACCTGTGCGTGACGCACGAGCGCGTCGAGGTCCTGCTGCTCGACGTCGGGCTCGCGGAGCACCGCGCCGACGAGATCATCGGCAGGCTCGTCGAGCTGCGGCCGGCGATCATCGTCGTCCGGATGTCGGGCTTCGCCGCGTCGTCGGTCGCGCTGAGCAAGCCGTTCAGCCCCGCGCAGCTGCGCCACGCGATCGCGACGGCGCTCGGCGCGCGGGACAAGGAGAACGAGACGGGGGAGCGCCGGTCCGACGCGCGGCTGCGGCCGCGCGTGCTGCTCGCCGAGGACGACGAGCAGCTCTCCCGCATGCTCGTGCGCACGCTCCAGCGCGCCGAGTTCGACGTCGTGTGCGCGCCGACCGGCACCGAGGCGCTCGAGGTCGTGCGCGCCTCGCGGCTCGACGTCATCGTCTCGGACGTCCACATGCCGGGGATGACGGGCCTCGAGCTGATCCGCGCCGTGCGCCGCACCGACCTCGACGTGCCGGTGATCCTGTGCACCGGCAAGCCCGACGTGCGCGCGGCCGCCGAGGCCGTCGAGTTCGGCGCGTTCCGCTTTTTGACCAAGCCCGTCGACATCGAGGGGCTCGTCCGCACGATCCGCGTCGCGGCCCGCGCCCACGCGCTGGCGCGGATCCGCCGCCAGGCGTTCTCCGTGGCGACCGGCGCGCGCGGCGGCGTCGCCGATCGCGCCGGGCTCGAGGTCCGCTTCGAGGCCGCGCTCGAGAAGCTGTGGATGGCGTACCAGCCGATCGTCGACGCGCGCAGCGGCGTGCCGATGGCCGTCGAGGCGCTCATGCGCTCCGACGAGCCGACCATGGCGACGCCGCTCGTGATCCTCGACGCGGCGACGCAGCTCGGGCGCCTGTCGCAGCTCGGGCGGCGCGTCCGCGGCGTCGCCGCGCACGGCATGGCCGCCCTCGACGCCGGCCTGATGCTGTTCGTGAACCTCCACCCCGACGACCTCATGGACGTCACGCTCCTCGACGCGAGCGCCCCGCTGACGCAGATCGCGTCGCGCGTGGTCCTCGAGGTCACCGAGCGGGCCTCGCTCGGCGGCTGGCCCGAGCTGCCCGCGCGGCTGCAGCGCATCCGCGCCCTCGGGTTCCGGATCGCGATCGACGACATCGGCGCGGGGTACAGCGGGCTCACGAGCTACGCCGAGCTCGCGCCCGAGATCGTGAAGATCGACATGTCGCTCGTGCGCGACGTCCACCAGAGCACGCTCAAGCAGCGGACGATCGCGGCGCTGTGCAAGCTGTGCCACGACGGCGGGACGCAGGTCGTCGGCGAGGGCGTCGAGACCGTCGCCGAGCGCGACTGCCTCGTCGAGCTCGGGTGCGACCTCCTGCAGGGGTACCTGATCGGGCGCCCGAGCCGCCCCGCGGCGACTGCGAGGCCCGCGTGACGCGCATCCTCGTCGTCGAGGACAACCCGATCACGCGCAAGGTCGTCCTCTTCGCGCTCGAGAAGCAGGGCTTCACCGTGGTCGATACGGTCACGGGCGCCGCCGCCGTGCGCGCGTTCTCCGAGGGTGGCATCTCGCTGATCCTCGTCGATCTCCTGCTCCCCGACATGGACGGCTTCGACCTGCTCGCGCGGCTCCGCGCGATGCCCGGCGGCGCCGAGGTCCCGATCCTCGCGTTCTCGGGCCTCCTGTCGACGTACGACGAGGCGCGCGTGTCGACGCTCGGCTTCGACGACGTCGTGAACAAGCCCGTCGAGCCGTCGCGCCTCGTGCAGATCGTGCGCGGGCACCTGCCGTCGCCCGAGCCCGCGAACGCCGAGGTCGGGCGCGGTCGCCGGATCGTGATCGCCGACGACGACGCGGTCCAGCGCAAGCTCGTGACGATCCGCCTCCAGCGCGCGGGGTTCACGGTGATCGCGACCGCCGACGGCGAGGAGGCCCTGGAGCGCATCCGCGCCGACAAGCCCGACGCGATCGTCTCCGACGTGCTCATGCCGCGCCTCGACGGCTTCGGCCTGTGCATGGCCGTGCGCAGCGACCCCGAGGTCGCGAAGATCCCGATCGTGCTCGTCACGAACAGCTACCTCGACGAGCAGGACCGCAGCCTCGCGTGGCGCGCGGGCGCGAACGATATGGTGGTGCGCACGCCCGAGCTGCGCGAGGTCGTCCTCGTCCTCGAGGCGACGCTGTCGCAGCGCGCGCCGGCCCGGCCGCGCATCGCCGCCGATCCGGACGTCGAGCGCGAGCGCCTCGCGCGCATGATGCTCCAGCTCGAGCGGCAGGTCGCGCTCAACGCCGGGGTCACGCAGCGCTGCGCGCTCCTGTCGGCGGAGCTCGCGATCCTGCGCGGCATCTCGGAGGCCGTCGCCACGCAGCACGACATCGAGCAGGCGCTGTGTCAGGTCCTCGCCGCGTGCTTCGACGCCGGCGGCGTCTCGCTCGGCGCGCTGTACCTGTGGGACGGCGCGGGCCTGCGCACGCTGCGCTTCGACCACGTGGACTCGTGGCGCAGCGAGGAGGTCGACGGCTTCTTCGGCGACCGCGAGCTGCTGCTCGACGCGATCCGCTCGCAGCGGCTGCTCAGCCTGCCGTCGGACGCGGTCGACGAGGCGCGCGGCGCGGCCGTCATGGAGCGCGCGCGCGTGCGGTCGCTGCTCGTCGTGCCGACGACGTACAAGGGCGAGTCGCTCGGGGCGCTGCTGATGGTGTCGGCGACCGAGGGCGCGCTCGGCGACGACCGCGTCGTGTTCGCGCAGGCCGTCGCGGGCCAGATCAGCGTCGCGCTGGCCCTCGCGCGCGCGTTCGCCGACAAGGACAGCTCCGAGCGCTCGGCGCGGACGCAAGCGCGCGTGTTGCGCTCGATCCTCGAGAGCATGGGCGAGGGCGTCCTCGTCGCCGACGAGGACGACGCGATCACGCACTGGAACCCGGCGACCGAGGCGATCTTCCGCACGCCGCGGCCGCCGAGCGCGAAGGCGTGGTTCGCCGACCGCGCGTTCGGCGGCGATCGCGCGACACCCGTCGGCCAGGCGCAGCTCCCGCTCGCGCGGGCGATGCGCGGCGAGCCGGTCGATCGCATGGAGATGTTCCTGCACCGCGACGACGGCGGGGCGTGGCTGAGCGTGAATGCGCGCCCGCTGCTCGACGAGGTCGGCACGATCCGCGGCGGCGTCGCCGTGATCCGCGACATCACGCACGAGAAGGCGACCGCGGCGCAGCTCATGGTCAGCGACCGCATGGCGTCGCTGGGCACGCTCGCCGCCGGCGTCGCGCACGAGATCAACAACCCGCTCGCGACGCTCCTCGGCAACCTCGACCTGGCGATCAAGGACGTCGGCGACCTGTCGCGCGAGCTCACCGGCGTCAACCTCGGCGAGCTGAGCGAGGAGCTGCGCGACGCGCGCGAGGCGGCCGAGCGCGTGCGCAACATCGTGCGCGACCTGAAGCTGTTCTCGCGCGCCGACGAGGAGGCGCGCGGCGAGGTCGACGTGCACCGCGTCCTCGAGTCGTCGCTGCGCATGGCGTGGAACGAGGTCCGCCACCGCGCGAAGCTCGTGCAGCGCTTCGGCGGCGTCCCGGCGGTGTACGCGAACGAGGCGCGCCTGGGTCAGGTGTTCCTCAACCTGATCGTCAACGCGGCGCAGGCCATCCCCGAGGGGCGCGCGGAGGACAACGAGATCCGCGTGGCCACGTCGGTCACCGCCGACCAGCGCGTCCGCGTCGACATCTCCGACACGGGGTCGGGCATCCCGCCGGAGGTGGTGACGAAGCTGTTCACGCCGTTCTTCACGACGAAGCCGGTCGGCGTCGGGACGGGGCTCGGCCTCGCGATCTGCCACAAGCTCATCGACGCCGTCGGCGGGCAGATCACCGTCGACACCGAGGTCGGCAAGGGGACGACGTTCTCGGTGTTCCTGCCGGTCCACCACGGCAAGGCCGCGCCGCACAGGCACGCGCCGACGATCATCCCGCTCGCGCGCCGGCGCGGGCGCGTGCTCGTCGTCGACGACGAGGTCGCGATCTCGAAGACGATCCGGCGTGCCCTGCGATCCGAGCACGACGTCGTCGCGATCAACGACCCGCACGAGGCGCTGCGCGTGATCGTGACGGGCGAGCGCTTCGACGTGATCCTGTGCGACCTGATGATGCCGACCGGCACGGGCATGGAGCTGCACGCGCGGCTGCTCGAGCAGGCGCCCGATCAGGCGGCGAACATGGTGTTCATCACGGGCGGTGCGTTCACCAGCTCGACGCGCGCGTTCCTCGACGAGGTCCCGAACCCGCGCCTCGAGAAGCCGTTCAACATCACGAACCTCCGCGCGATGGTCAACGACCGCGTCGGGATGACGTGACCGCCGATCAATTCGCGCGGACGATCGCCCAGGTCAGGTACGTCGCGAAGCCGACCCAGGCGAGGTAGGGCAGGAGCAGCGCGCCGGCGAGCCGGCTGTGGCGCGCGAACGCGAGCGCCGCGGCCGCGATCGCGACCCACAGGCACGCGATCTCGACGAGCGCGGCCGCCGGTGCGTGGAGACCGAAGAAGATCCACGACCACGCCGCGTTGAGGGCGAGCTGCACGGCGAACAGCGCGAGCGGCCCGCGGCGCTGGCCGCGTACGGTGTTGCGGAGGAGCTCGAACAGCGCGACGCCCATCGTGGCGTAGAGCAGCGTCCACGCGATCGGGAACACCGAGCCCGGCGGCGTCAGCGGGGACTTCGCGAGCTGCGCGTACCAGGCGCCCGGCGGGAACAGCACGCCCGTCGCGCCGGGCGCGAACGCGATCGCGAGGCACGCGGCGAGCACGGCGGCGTGGCGGCGCAGCGGCGGGATCACCGGCAGGCCGGGCACGCGGCGCTCCGCATGGGCTCGTCGCTGGCGAGGTGCGCGAAGGCAGCGCGCAGCGGCGGGATCACCGGCAGGCGGGTCACGCGGCGCTCCGCAGGGGCTCGTCGTTGGCGAGGTGCTCGAACGCGGCGCGCAGCCGGCGGCGCGCCCGGTGGGTGCGGACCTTGACGTTGCCGACGCTGATGCCGAGGTGGCGCGCGACCTCGGACTCGCCGGCCTCGGTGCGCGCGAGCAGGATCGCGCGGTAGCTCGGCGGCAGCTCGACGAGCGCGCGCACGAGCGACGCGCGGGTCTCGGCGTCGAGCACCAGCGTCTCGGGCGAGCTCGCCGGGTCGGGCACGCACTCGAGCGCGGCGGCGGCACGGCCGGCGTCGACCCCGGCCGCGCGGGATCGGCGGAGGCGGCGCAGGTGGCCGAGCGCCGTCGTGGTGGCGATGCGGTACAGCCACGTGCGGTAGCGCGCCTCGCCGCGGAACGCATCGCGGTGGCGGTGGGCGAGCAGCAGCGCGTCCTGCGTGACGTCGTCGGCGTCGGCGTCACCGACGATCCGCCGGGCGACTCGGTAGACGAAGCGACGCTCCTCGCGGGGATCGACCAAATCGTTCATATCGACTATTATGAACGTTAAATCGTTCATGACCAGAGATCGCGTCCACTCCCGAACCGCCTGGTCGATCGGGGCCGATCCGGGCAACCTATCCTCGATGCGGCTGCTCTCGACGCGCGACCTCGCCGAGGTCCTCGGCGTCAGCGAGTCGTCGCTGAAGCGCTGGGTCGACGCGGGGAGGATCAGCGCGTCGCGCACCGAGGGCGGCCATCGGCGGATCGCGCTCGGCGAGGCGATGAGGTTCATCCGCGAGACGCGCGCGCCCGTCGTGCGCCCCGAGCTCCTCGATCTCCCGGAGCTGGCGGTCGCGGCGAAGGCCGAGCGGCTGACGGGGCACCTGCTCGCGGGCGACAGCGTCGGCGCGCGCGGCTTCTTGCTCGCGCGCTACCTCGGCGGTGCGACGATCGCCGAGCTCGCCGACGGCCCGATCCGCGAGGCGATGCACGCGCTCGGCGAGCTGTGGCACCACCAGGACAGCGGGATCTTCGTCGAGCACCGCGGCACCGACGTGTGCCTCGAGGCCGTCGCGCACCTGCGCGGCCTGGCCCCGGTCCACGCCGGAGCGCGCGCGCCGCTCGCACTCGGGGGCGCGCCGGCCGGCGACCCGTACCTGCTGCCGTCGCAGCTCGCGGCGATGACGCTCGCGGAGGCGGGCCTGCGCGCGATCAACCTCGGCTCCGACACGCCTCCGTCGGCATTCGCGGCCGCGGTCGCCGAGCACGCGCCGCGCCTGGTGTGGATCAGCGTCACGGCGGCGCTCGCCTCGGCGCGCGCCCGATCGCTCGTGCGGTGGATCGACTCGCTCCCCGCGTCGATCAGCGTCGTCGTCGGCGGCCAGCAGGCGAGCCAGCTCGGGAAGCTGCCGCCGCGCGTGCGCCGCGGCACGACGATGACCGAGCTCGCCGAGCTCGGCGCCACCCTCGCGCGCGGAGGGCGCGCCTCGTGACCGCGAAGCCGCCGCCGTGGCGCGTGCGCCGCCCGAAGACCGGCCGACGCCTCACGCGCGCGCAGGTCGAGCGCGCCCGGGCCCGCGCCGCCGCGGCCGGTCGCCGCTACCCGAACCTCGTCGACAACCTGGCCGTGATCGCCGAGGACAGGCGCCGCAAGCCGCCGCGCAAACGCTAGCCAGGGCTTCGATCCTCGCCGCGGGCCATGCTGCGATCGCCGGGATATCCGGCACGCCGACGGCAGCCCCGTGCGTGTCGAGCGCGGGGCTGCCCGAGCTTTGGACGGGGCTGCTCCTGGTCCCGTGTGTGGTCGTCGCGATCACGCGCCGGTTCGTGCTCGACGCGGGCCTCCCGACGGTGACCGCGCGGCGCTCGCAGAAGGCTCCCGACGGTGGTTTGACGCGAACGCTCTGCTGTCTCGCGTGCGGTCGTCGAGACCACGTT
>JAHBVW010000042.1 GCA_019637375.1 Deltaproteobacteria bacterium
GTTGGCATCGCAACCAACGAAACCTGCGGACCGGCACCGAAATTCCGGACGCGCACCTCACGGCGCGCTGAATGATCCGCGCTAGGCCCGCTGCTGCTCGATGTCCTCGTCGGAGGGCCAGCTCAGCTGGCGCAGGTAGTCGCGGAAGTCGGTGCGGTGCCACGCCTCGAGCGCGACGAGGACCATGCGGGGCAGGACGCCGAGGTAGCGGCGCCCGACCTTCTTGCGCAGGGCGAAGCGCTCGCGGAACTGCTCCTCGAAGGCGGTCGCGGCGGCGTACTCCTCGTTCGGGATGTAGGCCTTGATCGGCGCCGCGCGCGTCGTGCACAAGGTCGGGTTCGTGTAGACGAGGACGGCGCCGCACGGGACGGGCCTCACGGCGTAGACGGTGCAGCGCTCGCGCTCGTCGAGGAACACGCACGGCCGGCGCCAGTCCCGGGGCGGCGTGGTCTCCATCGCCTCGGCGGCGGCGCGCAGCTGCTCGCGCAGCTCGGGCGTGTCGCGGCCGGCGGCGACGAGGTCGCTCGCGACGAGGATCCCCTCGTACAGCCGGGCGACGACCTTAGAGTGGCAGCACGTCTTCTTCGCCGTGCAGCCGGTACACGTCACGGCCATCGCGAGGCGCTTGCCCTGCTTCTCGGCGCCGGCGGCGGCGTACGCGTGCAGCCCGCCGACGGCGTCGCGGATCCACGTGAGGAGGTGCTCGTCCTCGAGGAGCTGGCCGAGCGTGCGGACGGGCGGCATGGCCCCGCGATTGTGCACGGATTGTGGGTGGACGTGCGCGATTCGCACCGCGCACGACAGGTTGCAGTCGGTGCAACTTGCCCCCACTCGCGCGCGCGGTGATCACCTGCGTGTGAGGAGTGAGGATCGGCGAGTTGATCCGCCGCACGCGTTCGCCGACGCTTGCGCGCATGATGGGTCGCGCGAGCCTGGGTCTCCTCGCAGTGGTCACCGCGTGCGCCGGAGCCGGCGACGAGCCGGAGCTCGGCGTGGTGTCGTCGGAGCTGGACATCACGAAGTTCGTGCTGCCGCCCGCCGGCGCCGCCGAGCGCGCGGAGATCGTGCGCCGCTTCGATCACCTCGATCCCGGCAACACGGTGCCGCGCGGCCTGCTCGAGGACGCGGTCGCGTACTTCGACGTCAACGCGCCGCTGATCCCGAAGCAGGACTTCCTCGTCGTCATCGACTTCTCGCTGTACTCGGGCAAGGACCGCTACTGGCTCGTCGACCTGGCGACCGGCGCCGTCGAGCCGCACAAGGTCGCGCACGGCAGCGGCAGCGACCCCGACAACGACGGCAAGGCGAACACGTTCGGCAACGTGCCGAGCTCGAACAAGACGTCGCTCGGCTTCTACCTGACGGGCGAGATCTACGACGGCACGCACCGCCACTCGATGCGGCTCGACGGCCTATCGCCCGACGGCAGCCCGAACGGCATGGCGAACACGAACGCGCGCTCGCGCCTGATCGTGATGCACGAGGCGTCGTACGTCGACGACAAGCGCACCACGCAGCAGGGCCGCAGCAACGGCTGCCCCGCGCTCGATCCGCGGATCGAGGTCGCGATGGTCGATCGCATCCACGGCGGCTCGCTGATCTACGCGGCGACGCGGCCGCTGCACGCGCCGGTCGGGCGCGCGGCGTGCGGCGACGGGACGTGCGACGGCTCGGAGACGGCGGACAGCTGCCCGGCCGACTGCGCGACGGATCCGGTCGATCCGCCGGCCGACGACCCGGGCACGCTCGAGGATGAGCCGCCGGCGGGCGGTGGGTGCGCGGCGACCGGGGGAGCAGGCTGGCTGGTCGGGCTCGCGCTCGTCACAGCCGGCGCAGCGCGACGCCGGCGATCCGGTGGTCGTCGCCCTTCGCGAGGATGAGCGTCGCGCGCGCCCGCGTCGGGGCGATGTTCTCGCGCAGGTTGACGGCGTTGATCGTCGCCCACACGTTCTCGGCGAACGCGAGGGCCTCGGCGTCGGACATCGCCGCGTAGCGGTGGAAGTAGCTCGCGGGGTCGCGGAACGCGGTGGCGCGCAGGCGGTGGAAGCGCTCGAGGAACCACGAGCGTACGAGATCCTCCTCGGCGTCGACGTAGATCGAGAAGTCGAAGAAGTCGGACACGAACGGCCGCCCGGGCGCACCGGCGCCGAGCACGTTGATGCCCTCGACGATGACGATGTCGGCGCGGTCGACGACGACACGCTCGTCGGTGACGTCGTACGCGAGGTGCGAGTACACCGGCGCGGCGGCCGGCTCGCCCGACTTGATCGCGTCGAGGAACTCGAGCAGCGCCTTCACGTTGTAGCTCTCGGGGAAGCCCTTGCGGTGCGCGATGCCGCGCGCGGCGAGCTCCTTGTTCGGCAGGAGGAACCCGTCGGTCGTGACGAGCGCGACGACGGGATGCTGCGGCCAGCGGCGCAGCAGCTCGGCGAGGACGCGCGCGGTCGTGCTCTTGCCGACGGCGACCGACCCGGCGATGCCGATCACGTACGGCACGCGGGCGCTGGCGCGCCCGAGGAACGTCGAGGTCACGGCGTGCAGCTGGTGGCGCGCCGCGACGTGCAGGTTGAGCAGGCGCGACAGCGGCAGGTAGCAGCGCTCGACCTCGTCGATCGACAGGTGGTCGCCGATCGCGCGCAGCGCGTCCAGGTCGGACTCCGCGAGCGTCAGCGGCGTGTTCGCGCGCAGGCGGCTCCACGCCTCGCGGTCGAAGTTGTCGTACGCATCCACCGACATGGCCGGGAATCTTACGCGCGCCGCGCTACGCTCGGGGGATGTCGAAGCTCCTCGCGGCGATCGCCGTCGCCGCCCTGTGCACCGCGGCGGCGCCGCGGCCCGCCGATGCGTGCTCGTGCATCGGCCCCCGCACGTACGTGCTGCCGAACGGCGCCGCCGCCGGCACGAACACGCACCTGTTCGTGTTCATCCCGGAGTCGAGGTTCGGCGAGAACATGTCGCCGTTCGCGCTGCGCCTGAAGGGCACGAAGGTGCGGATCGACGTCGACGAGAAGTCGTCGGTGTCGGCGACGCAGCGCATCGTCGAGATCATCCCGCGCGCGGTGCTGAAGGCGAAGGCGGACTACGAGCTCGTCGACGCCGCGAACAACGTCGTCGCGGCGTTCCTCACCGGCGACAGGCCCGACCCGGCGCCCGGCGCGTGGAAGGGCGTCGCGCGCGCGGAGTACCTCCGCCACAAGCACGCCGGCGGCGGCTCGTGCCGCACGGGGTCGCCGTTCGTCCGCGTCACGTTGGCCGAGTCCGCCGGCGAGGCGGGCCAGCTCTACGGCGTGTGGGTCGCCGGGAGCGACGGCAAGATCGACTACACGGTCCCGCCGGCGACCTACGACTTCATCGGCGGGGCCGAGCTCGAGCTCGGCACCACCAGCATCTGCAGCTCGCGCTCGTTCGAGATCCCGAAGCGGGACTCGATGAAGCTCGGCCTCCGGCGCGTGTCGCTGTCCGGCGTCGCGAGCGCGCCGTCGGAGGTCACCGTCGATCTGCGCCGGCCCACCGAGATCGGGCGCTGACGCGGCGATCCTCGTAGCGCGCTGGCCCCGGCGCTGCACGCGTGGGCGGCATGCAGCTCCACCACGTGTGCGTCGCCGCGATCGTGTGCGTCACCACCACGGCCGTCGACGGAGAGCCGCCGCGCTCCGGCGGCGGCGCCGCGGCGACGCTCGCGCAGATGCGGGAGCGCGACCCGTCGCTGCAGGCGTTCCTCGACGGTGCCTCGGGATACATCGTCGTGCCCGAGGGCGCGGCGCGCGGTGTGCTCTACCTGCGCGGGCGCCCGTCGGGGGTGGTCGCGGTGAACCGGCCGCTCGGCGCGGAGCTCGTGGCGCTGTACAGCGACTTCGGCGTCGCCCGGCTGCGCGAGCACGGCACGTACGAGCTCGAGGCGAGCGCCGAGCCGGTCGTGCTGGCGCCGGGCGCGGCGAAGAATACCAAGTACATCGACGGCGTCGCGGTGTTCACCCTGCGCGCGGTGCCGAGCGCGCGGGTGCGCGGGCAGGCGCTGTCGTTGACAAACTGAATATGCGGCGAATATTCTCGAAACATGCCGCCGAAGCGACCGCCCCCCCAGACGCCCCTCTACGTGAAGATCCCGACGACGGCGGCCGACAAGCTCGATCGCGCCGCCGCGGCGCTCGGGGTGCACAAGAAGGACCTGGTCGCCGACCTGGTGACCCGCTACGTGTCGCTGTCGGGCCGCCGGACCGGCGACCCCGCCGACGGAGAGCTCGTGATGGGGACCTACTCGTTCCAGCCGTACGACCCGCCCGAGGTGATGAACGCCGAGCAGGCCGGGCAGTTCCTGCAGATCGAGACGCACATCGTCATCGAGCTGGCCGAGGCCGGGAAGCTCCCCGGCAAGAAGCTCGGGCCGGCGTGGCGGTTCTCGCGCGAGGCGCTGGTGGCGTGGCTGTCCACGCCGGAGGTCGCGAAGCGATGACCAGATATACGCCGGATATCCGCATGGACCTGGTGCCGACCGTCGTCGAGCAGACCCACCGCGGCGAGCGTGGATGGGACCTGTACTCGCGCCTGCTCAAGGACCGCGTCGTGTTCCTCGGGCGCGAGGTCGACGACACGGTCGCGAACCTCATCATCGCGCAGCTGCTGTTCCTCGACGCGGAGGACCCGCAGCGGGACATCATGCTCTACATCAACTCGCCGGGCGGCTCGGTCACGGCGGGGCTCGCGATCTACGACACGATGCAGTTCGTCCACTGCGACGTCGCCACCGTGTGCACGGGGCAGGCGGCGTCGATGGGCAGCTTCCTCCTCGCCGCCGGCGCGAAGGGCAAGCGCTACGCGCTGCCGCACGCGAGCGTCTTGATCCACCAGCCGCTCGCCGGCTTCCGCGGCCAGGCGACCGACATCGAGATCCACGCGCGCCAGATCATGCGGGCGCGCGACACGATCAACGAGCTCTACGCGAAGCACACCGGCCGGCCCGTCGACACGATCGCGCACGACACCGAGCGCGACAACTTCATGACCGCCGACGAGGCGCGCGCCTACGGCCTCATCGACGAGGTGCTCGCGTCGCTGAAGAAGCGCGACGACCGCACGCGGGACCACGAGCAGTCCCGTCCAAAGCTCGGGACCGCTGGAAGCGGCGAGGACGAAAAAACCTAGCTTGGCTAGGGGCTCGCCACGCTCGCCGCGATCACCGTGAACGCGAGGTGGGTCACGGCGGCGGTGTGATCGAACTGCACGCGGTCGTAGGTGTCGGTCGCGCGGTGGTAGTGCGGCGTGTGATCGCCGGACTCGAACTCCTCGCCGATGCCGACGGCGACAAAGCCGTGGTCGAGGAACGCCTGGTGGTCGCTGCGCGTGAACGTGACCGGCTGGATCGGCATGTTCGCGACGGCGCCGTGCTCCTGGTACAGCGGGAGCAGCTCGGGCGACGGGGACCACAGCTCGACGGCGCGATCGCCGTCGCCGTCGAAGCTGAGCATGTCGAAGATGTGGGCCGCGACGAGGTCGGCGCCGCCGGCGGCGAGCTCCGAGGCGTACGCCTTGCTGCCGATCAGGCCGAGCTCCTCCTGATCGAACAGCGCGAACGTCACCGGGTGGTTGCGCGTGGCGACGGTGCGCAGGTAGCGCGCGACGGCGAGGACGATCGCGACGCCGGTCGCGTTGTCGGCGGCGCCCGGGCCGGCGCTCACGCCGTCGAAGTGTGCGCCGACGAGGATCGTGCCGCCGGTGCCGGCGGTGGCGGGGAGCGTCGCGATGACGTTCGCGCCGCCGGGGTAGTCGTGGCGCACGGCCGCGATGCCGAGCGCCGCGAACTGGTCGAGCAGGTACGAGCGCGCCGCATCGCGCTCGGCGACGCTGGCGCGGTGCTCGATCCGGAGACCCGGCGCGATGTCCTCGACGCCGGCGAGCGTGCCGACGATCGTGCGCTGGTACGCATCGAGCCAGTCGCAGGTGCCGAGCGGCACGCACGTCTCGGCGGCATCCGGCGGCGCGGCGTCGCGCTGCGGCGCGGCGTCGTCGGCCGCCGGAGCTTTCCCACAGCCGGCGAGGGCCACGGCGAGGATCGGGGCGGCGAGCAGCGCGCGCATCGTGGTCGAGTGATACGCGGAATCGTGCGCGGATTCACGCCGAAAAGCGGGCCGGCTCGGCCGCGGGCTCCCGCGTGAGGATCGGGTGGATCTCGGCGAGCGGGCGCGCGAACAGCGACGGCTGCTCCGGGCTCGCGAACACCGTCGCGAAATCCTCGGCGGTGAACGCGCGCGCGAGCCGGCTCGCGAAGTTGTCGCGCAGGACGCGCAGGTAGTGCTCGACGTCGTAGTCGCGCGGGTCCCAGGCGCCTCCGGAGCCGTCGACCTCGACGAGCCGCGCGCGGTTGCCGGCGACGCGGTAGATGCGCACGCGCTCGCCGGGCGACCACGTCGAGCGCCCGGCGCCGAGCAGCGCCTCGTACGGGAGCTCGCGGCGCGACGCGCGCACGGCGAGGTAGTCGGCGGGCGACTTCGTGAGCCGCACGCGTGCGCTGACGTCGTGGGTGGTGGTCGCGCGCCGGCGCAGCGCGAGCGCGGCGTCCGCGTACGCCTCGCGCACGCCGGCGACGTCCCCGGCGAGCACGCACGGGATCGCGCGGCGCAGGAACGCCTCGCCGAACGGCTCCGCGCGCGACGACCGGAAGGCGACGCCGCGCAGCGTGAGCTCGCGGTCCCCGTAGGCGAGCAGCGCGTAGTTCTTCGGCTCGTGCGACAGCATCGCGGCGTAGCGCCCCTCGAATTCGAGCTGCACGCGGCGCGGCAGCAGCGCGCCGACCTCGGCGACGACGCGCCGCTCGTCGGCCTCCGTCCACGACGGCGGCACGGCGAAGTACACGCCGTCGGTGTCGGCCTCGAGCAGCGTCACGCCGCGCGCCGCGAGCTCGCCGCACAGCCGGTCGAGCAGCTCGCGCCCGCGCCGCGTGATGTCGTTCGCGGCGGCGACGTCGGCGAAGCGCGTCAGGCCCGGCGCGGCGAGGTAGCCGTACGCGGAGTTCACGATCAGCTTCATCGCCGCCGACACGGCCGCGTGCCCGTGGCGCTCGGCGGAGCCCGCCGGTGCGAGCTTCGCGGCGGCCTTCGCGGCCAGGCGTTGCTCGACGAGCCGGTCGACGATCGCGAGCAGCGCGCCGAGCGTGTCGCGGCGCGGCCCGATGCGGTACTCGCGCATCAGCGACGGGTACAGGCTCGCGACGTCCGTCTTCACGACGCGGTGGGCGACGCCCGACGCGAACAGGCGCAGCGCGCCGCCGTCGTGCATCGTGCCGTCGCCGATCGCATGCGCGGGCAGGGCGGTGCCGGCCTTCAGGTACGCGCGCACGAGCAGCGGATCGAGGACGCCCGTCGCCGCGCCCGCGTCGGCGAGGCGCTCGTAGCGCCGCGGCACCATGCGCGCGAGCGCGAACGCGGCGCCGCCGAGCAGGTGCGCGAGCCCGGCCGCCTCGTCGACGTCGTGCCGCGCGTACCGCCGCACGCGCTCGGGATCGCGGAGGTACTCGGCGTGGACGCGCACGCCGGGCACGTACTCGCGGTCGGGGCCGGCGAGCCCGAAGTGCCGCGCGACCTCCTTCAGCCCGTGCCCCGGCAGGTCGCGCGCCGCGAAGTCGTGGCGCAGCACCGCGTCCATCGTGTCGATCAGCTCGCGCCCCGGCACCGTGAAGCGCACGCGGCGCTCTCCGTCGCCATCGGCCGCCGCACCGCGCCGCGCCGGGCGCTGCCGCGGCCCCGCGCCGGGGAGCCGCCCGAGGACGAGCGGGACGCCGAGCGTGCGCGCGCGCTGCTCGAGGAACGGCAGGTCGAAGCCGTGCAGGTTGTGGTTCTCGACGACGTCCGGATCGCACGCGCGCACGTGCGCGACGACGCGCCGGATCAGCTCGCGCTCGTCGTCATCCTCGATCGTCGTCGCGACGCCGTCGGGGCCGCGGATCGCGACGAGGAAGATCCGATCGCGCGCCGCATCGAGCCCGGTCGTCTCGAGGTCGAGCTGCAGGCGCCGCAGCCCGTCGAACGGCAGGTCGCGGAAGTACGTGCGCCCGCTCGCGACGAGGTACTGCTCCTCGGGCGGCAGCACCAGCACCTCGCTCGCCGGCAGCTCGCGCACGTGCCGCACCGATCGCCCGAGCCGCCGCGACGCCCCGCGCAGCAGCGCCCCGGTCAGCGTCCCGAGGTCGCGCGCGCGCACGAGGTAGCGCAGCGCCCCATCCCCCGCGAGCTCGCGCCACGCGATCCGGTCCCCCGCGTGCGCGACGTCGTCGAGGTGCGCCGCGAGCAACCACGGCCGGAACGCGACGTCCTCGCGCACGAGCTCCCCGCGCACCCTCCGCCACACGAACGCGCGCCCCTCGGGATCCGCCCACACCGAGACGATCCCGGGCGTGGGGTCCCATCCCCACAGCCACTCGTCCTCGATCGCGGCCACGCGATCGGATACCAGCCACCCCTGACAGGCCGCAGATCAGAGCAGGTTCAGGTAGGACTCGTTGAAGATGTACGCGCGCGTGTCGAGGCCGAGCACGGCGCCGACGGTGTCGCACACCGTCTGGCCGAGCAGGCCGATCGAGACGAGGCGGTCGGGGCACAGGTTCGCGAGCGCGCCGCCGTCGAGCAGGTCGTCGACGAGCCAGCGCACGCGGCTCAGGCACACCGCGCCGTCGGGGTTCCAGCCGGCCTCGAACAGCATGCCGAGCGGCGGCAGGAGGCCGTGCTTCTGGATCGGCCCCGGCGCGCCGAGGCGATCCCACACGTTGATCGCCGTGCCGTTGCGCGTGCCGGGGACGCCGGTGCCGCAGTAGTCGGCGCGCGCCATGCGCGTGCACGTCTGGTGGATGTCGTGCATGTTCGCGCCGTAGCCGGTCAGCCACGGCCGGTAGCCCCAGCGGTAGCACTTCGCGATCACGCCCGACGTGCACGCGAACGTGAACAGGCCCGGGTCGGTGTGGCGCGCGCCCGTCGCGTCCCACGTCGACGCCATCGGGATCGCGAGGCGCGAGCCTTCGGGATCGGCGCCGCACGCCGGCTGCCACGACGCGCCGTCGACGAGCTGCTCGATCGCGTAGAGGTACGTCGCGCCGCTCGGGTCGTACGCGCTGCTCGCGGCGACGCTCGTGATCCGGTACTCGACGGTGACGGTCTGGTTCTGCGCGTCCGTGCCCTGCGCGAACAGGCGCGCGCCCGCGAGCGCGGTGCCGCGCACGACGCTGCCGTTGCGCCGCCCGACGAGCTCGCCCTTCTCGACGCGGAGCTCGGCGAGCGTATCGCTGCCGATCGTCGCGTTGCCGAGCTGGAAGCCCTGCATCTGGATCCCTTGCATCTGGATCCCCTGCATCTGGATGCCCTGCATCTGGATGCCCTGCATCTGGATCCCGGCCTGCTCCGTCGTCGACGTCTCGACGGTCTCGACGATCTCGTCGACGGCGCACGCAGACATTCCCAGCAGCGCGACACATGGGAGCGCGATTCGCGTCATCGAGTACCTCATCGAAGACATCATCTCACCGTCGAGGTTCGCCGCGGAACTGCGATCGGGTAGCAGTGGGCTCGTGGCGCGAATTGCGGCACGTCAGCGCGCACCGGTGCCCGGTGTGGCACACAGGCGCAGCCCGATGAGCACGTTGCGCTGCGTCGTCTCGCCGACCTCGCGGTTCATGCTGCGCGACGACAGGTCGCCGTTGTACCAGCCGCCGCCGCGCGCGACGGGGATGCGCGGGTCCTCGACGGAACGTGTCCATTCCCACACGTTGCCGGCCATGTCCTCGGCGCCGACCGGGCTGTTCGACGCGAGGTGCTGGCCGATCTCGTCGGGGCCGAACGCGAGCGGCTCGCGGCCGTAGGTGATGTCGATGTTCGCGTCGTCGGGCGCGAGCGCCGCACCCGCCGGGAACGTGCGCCCGTCGGCGCCGCGCGCCGCGCGCTCCCATTCGTGCTCGTCGCACAGCCGCGCGCCGGGAAGGAGTCCCTTCCGGTCGAGCCACGCGGCGTAGGCGCGCGCATCCTCGAAGGAAATCGCGGACACCGGAAAGCGCAGCCAGTCCTGGTCGCCGCGGCGCGTTCGCCCCTCGTAGTGGAAGCGCTGCCCGGCGTCGGCGCTGTACGTCTTCGTCGTCGGCGTGATCTGGAAGCGCCAGCGCCGCGGTGAGACCTCGGTGAGCTCGAGGGAGGACAGCGTGGTCACCGAGCGCGGTGTGCGGAGGTTGCGCTCCTCGGGCGGAAGGTCGTCGAGGAACGCGATCCACTCGCCGAACGTGACCTCGTTGCGCCCGATGAGATACGCGCCGGTCTCGACCTCGTGCATCGGCGCCGCGTAGAGGAAGCCGCGCCGCACCTCGCTCGTATCGTGGCTGCCGAACAGGAACTTGCCGGGTGGGACGTAGATCATGCTCGGCGGCACCGCCGCCACCGCCGGCAGGTCGACGCGCAGCGACGCCGTCTCGCCGCGGGCGAGCAGCGCCGGCAGCCGCACCGCCGCGCGCCCCGGGGCCTCGAAGGAGAACGTCACGCTGCCGGGCGGCAGCGCGAGCGCGAGCGGCGCGCGCCCGAGCAGCTCGCGCTCGCCGCCGGGGCGCTCGCTCCACACCGTCGCGCCGGTGGGCTCGACCGCGAGCTCGACGCGGGCCTCGGTCGCGCGCGCCGCGCGGTGGCGCTCGCCGCCGTAGGCATCGACACGCTCGGCGAGCTCCTGCGCGATCGGGTCGCGATCGCGGTCGGCGCGCAGGAAGCGCTCGAGCAGCACGTCGGCGAGCTGGTCGCGCAGCTCGGCGCTCGACGGCTCCACCGACAGCGCCGTCTCGCGCGCGCTCGACGCGGCACGGTAGCGCTCGGCCTCGCGGGCCGCGAGCTGCTCGACCTCGTCCCACAGCTTCTCGCCGTCGGCCCAGCGCTGCGACCGGAACAGCGCGAACGCGCGGTCGCGCGCGGCGTCGCGCTGTGCGGCGAGGGCGCGCGCCTCGGCGAGCGCGGTCTCGGCCGCCTGCGTGCGATCGGCGACGATGCCGTCGACCTCGCGCCGGGCGCGCGCGCGGATCGCGAGGCCGATCGCGACGGCGCCGGTGATCGCGAGCGCGGTGCCGACCGCACCGACGACGCGCGTCCGCACGACGGCGCGGCGCCCCGCCGTGAGGAACGCGACGTCGCGCGGCGACATGCTGTCGCGATCGATGCCCTTCGTCTCGGCGAGCTGGCGCCGCCGCCACAGCAGGTCGCGCGGGCGCCCCATGCGCTCCCACGCCGCCGCGGCCTGCTCGACGCGCTGGCGCACGACCTGGTCCGCGGCACCGCGCCGCCGCCAGCCCTCGAGCGTCGCCCAGCTCGTGAGCAGCGCCTCGTGCGCGATCTCGTAGGCGCCGTCCTGCGCGTCGTTCGCGACGACGATGCGGCCGCGCACGAGCGCCTCGAGCGCCGCGCGTTCGGACGCGCGCTCGGGGCCGTCGCCGAGCAGCTCGCCGTCGGGGCGCCGCGCGCGCGTGCCCTCGGCGGTGAGGAGCCGCAGCATCAGGCGCCGCGCGGCTTCGCGCCCGTGCGCGTCGAGCGCCGCGATGATGCGATCGGCGTGGCGCGCGAGGGCGCCCTCGACGCCGCCCATCGCCGCGAGCGAGTCGGTGCGGATCACCGAAGCAGAAGCGTCGCGTGCGTCCCACAGCTCGGCGAGCGTGAACTGGAGGAGCGGCAGCCCGCCGGGCGCCTGCTCGGTCTGCACGACGAGCGTGTCGACGAGCGCGTCGGACTCGAACGTCACGCCCTTCGCCGCGGCCGGGCGCACGATCGCCTCGCGGATGCGATCGCCGGCGAGCGGGCGCAGGAAGTACAGCCCGCGGCTCATCTCCTCGCCGAGGCCGGGCAGCATCGCGAGGCGCGACAGGAAGTCCGAGCGCGCCGTCGCGATCACGCGGATCGACGGCGAGCGCACGGCGAGCGCGGCGAGCGCCGCCCCGAAGGTGCGTGCGTCGTCGGGGTCGCTCAGCGTGAGCAGCTCCTCGAGCTGGTCGACGAACAGGAGCAGCCGCCGGTCGCGCCCCGACGCGCTCCGGCGGATCTCGCGCGCCAGCGCCTCGGGCGTGTCGCACACCAGCGCGGCGAGCTCGTCCTCGGCGAGCCCCGACCACGCGGCGAGCGCCGCCGTCAGCGCGTGCACCGGGCGCCGCCCGGGGACGACGTCGACGCGCGACCACCGGCCGTGCTCCTCGAGCCACGGCAGGACGCCGGCGCGGCACAGCGACGACTTGCCGGTGCCCGAGTCGCCGCCGACGACGACGAGCGGCTCGCTCTCCACGCGGTCGACGAGCTCGCGGATCTCGCCGCGCCGCCCGAAGAACAGCGAGCCGTGCGCGGACTCGAATGCGGCGAGCCCGCGGTACGGGTTGCCGGCGGGCACGTCCTTCGCGACGACGGGCGCCGCGCTCTCCTCGAGCGCGATCAAGAGCGCGTCCGCCGACGCGAAGCGCGCACCCGCGTCGCGCTCGACGAGCCGGTCGACGATCGTGGCGAGCGCCGGCTCGATCCCGCGCGCCATGTCGGCGAGCCGCGGCACGTCGCGGTTCTGGATCGCGTCGCCGAGCTCGGACATCGGGATCCCGCGGTGCGGCGCGTTGCCGGAGAGCAGCTCGTAGAGCAGGACGCCGAGCGCGTACAGGTCCGAGCGCCGCGTCGCCTCCTCGCCGCGCCACAGCTCGGGCGCCATGTAGAGGGGCGTGCCCGCGGCGTCGGGGGACGGGCTGCCGCGGCCGAGCGAGAGCTCGCGCGCGTCGTCGAGGGGCGGCGCGACCGCCGAGAACGAATCGCTCTCGCGCGGCGCGGTCGCGAGCGCCGTCGCCCCGCGCAGCGACGGCAGCGTCGCGTCGACGCGCGCCAGGTGGCGCCCGCTCGTGCGCTCGCGCGGCGGCGCGATCGTCGCCGGCTCCTTCGCGATCGCCGCGGCGTCGATCACCCGCGCCAGGCCGAAGTCGAGCAGCTTGCCGCGGCCGTCGTCGGTGAGCATCGCGTTCGCGGGCTTGACGTCGCGGTGGAGCACGCCGCTGCGGTGCGCCGCCGCGAGCCCGCGCGTCAGGTCGAGCGCGATCCCGAGGACGACCTTCCACGGCACGGGGCGCTCGAGCTGGTCGAGGGCGCGCCCGCGCACGTACTCGGACACGAGGTACGGGTGGCCGGCGACCTCGGCGACGCGGTAGATCGCGACGACGTTCGGGTGGTGGAGCCGCGCGATCGCGCGCGCCTCCTCGAAGAACCGCGCACGCGCCACCGGATCCTCGGCGGCCTGCACGAACTTCACGGCGACCGGGCGATCGAGCAGCGAGTCGTGGGCGAGGTAGACGTGGCCCATCGCGCCGCGTCCGAGCAACCGCACCAGGCGGTACTCCTCGAACTCGTCGGGAGGTCTCCACTCCGGCTCGATCACTGCGCCGTGAGCTTATCGCGATTGCTCGACGGGGAGCGCCCACGCTCGACGAGCCGGCGTGCCACACCGCGCGGCGTGCGATTCCTGCGACTTCGCCGGGGGCGTGCCCCACAGCGCAGGAGGCACGCGCGAGGACCCAAGGTACCGCGCTTGCAACGCTCGCTGCCCGTGAGTCCCCTGCGAATCCGAGAGATCATGAGGCCGCCGTCCTCGGTCCGCATCGACGACACGCTGTGGCGTGCGGAGCGGACGATGGCGCGGCGCCGGCTCAGGCACCTGCCCGTGCTCGACGCCGGGCAGCTCGTCGGCGCGGTCTCCGAGCGCGACGTGCTCGTCGAACGCGCTCGCCTGCGCGCCACGACGCGGGATCACGACTGGTGGTTCGCCTCGGTGCGGGCGGTCATGCACGAGGCGCCGCCGACCGCGACGCCCGACGATCCGCCGAACTTCGCGAGCGACCGGCTCGCCGAGTCGCCCGAGGCGATCCTCGCCGTCGTCGAGCGCGGCTTCCTCGTCGGCATCGTCACGGCGACCGACCTCCTCGACTCCGAGCTGCGGTCGTGGGCGAGCGACGCCGTCGTGACCGCCGCCGACGTGATGACCGAGGCGCCGGTGACGATCACGCCGCGCGACTCGCTGCTCGAGGCCGCGCGCATGATGTCGGATCACCAGATCCGCTACCTGCCCGTCGTCGAGCACGGCGCCGTCGTCGGGCTCCTGTGCGACCACAACCTCCTGCTCAAGGAGAATCCGCGCCGGTGGAGCGTGCGCGACGTGATGTGCTGCCCGATCGCGCCCGTCGAGCAGGGCACGACGCTCGCGGATCTGTCGCGCGTCCTCATCGACGCCCGGCTCGGCGCGGTCCCCGTCGTCGACGACGAGCAGCGCCTCGTCGGCGTCGTGGCCTACGTCGACGTGCTGCGCACGCTCGCGAACCAGTTCGATTGAGCTAGCGCCACTGCACGTCGAGCCGGAAGCCCGGCGCGGTCACCGAGCTGTCGGACACGAAGCGCAGGTAGTGGTAGCGGCCGCCGAACTCCTCGGTGTCGCGCGGGCCGGCCGTGCCGGTGTAGCGCGCGGCGCGCACCCACGCGCCGTTCCGGTACGACCACACCTCGAGGAAGTCGTAGTTGGCCTCGAGCTGGAACTGCGCCACGACCAGGCGCATCGCCTGCGCCTCGGCGGGGAGGTAGACCTCCTTCCACACGCTCGTGCTGTTCGCGTACGGGTGCGCCGTCTCGAACGCGCCGTTCGCCTGCGGCTTCCACGCCAGGCCCGCCTTCCACGCGCACGCGTTCGCGCTGCAGCTCCACGAACCCGGCACCGCCGGGTGCGGCAGCGCGGTGCAGTCCGCGGGCGCGTCGCAGTAGGTGCGCGCGACGCACGTGCCGCCGGCGTCGGGGAACGGCGCGTCGAACGTCGACGTCGCGTAGCGGCAGCGGTGCCCGTCGCGGCACGCGAGGCCGAACAGCGTGCCGCACGCGTCGCCCGCGATGCCGCACTCGCCGTCGTGCACGACCGGCGCGTCCGCGCAGCCCGCGGCGCAGCCGTTCGAGTACGTGTGGCCGTTCGCACCGCACACCGGCTGGTAGATCGCCGGGCAGAAGCAGCTCGCCTCGACGATGCACTCGCCCTGCTCGGTGCACGAGCGGCCCGGGTCGCACGACAGCGCGCCGGCGCCGCCGCACGCGAACAGGCCCTCGAGCTCGTCGATCAGCGACTGCACCTCGGGCGTGTGCGCGCCCTCGGCCGCGACGAACGTGACGTCGACGTCGCCCGCGATGATCTGGAACTCGTCGCGGCGCTGGCTCGGCGGGACGTGCTTGTCGTAGCCGTTGCTCGCGAGCAGGCCGATCTCGCCGGCGCGGCGCACGAGGTCGCGGACGCGCGTCATGTCGACGGTGCCGATGTCGTTCAGCTCGAGGCCGTCGGTGAGGCCCGGGTGGCCCTCGGTCGCGATGCCGTTCGAGTGCACGTGGTGCACGCGGACGTTGAAGCCGCGCGACGTGCGGTAGCGGACCTCGACGGACGCGAGCGGCTTGCACGACGGGATGACCGGGCACTCGCACGTGCCGGGGCGGCGCTGCACGTCGACGCTGTCGTCGGCGCACGGCGGGAACTTCACGAGCGGGCAGCCGTCGGGCACGCCGTCCCACTCGATCTTGTCGATCTCGAAGCCGTGGCGCGTGATGCTGCCGTCGGTGTCGAGGCGGACCTTCACGACGTTCGACCTCTTCGGGAACCACTCGGTCCAGGTGTCGTCGTGGTTGCCGTCGAACCACTGCACGGGCGCGCCGGTCGGCTCGACGCTGACGAAGTCGAACGACGCCTCGGTGCGCAGCACGCGGAAGTGCAGGCGCACGTCCTTGGCGCACGACGGCAGCCCGGAGAGCGGCACGTCGAAGCGGCGGTCGAAGTTGTTCGCGTACGGGTGCGGCGACTGCACGTCGACCGCGACCGTCTTCTGCGCGGCATCGGCCTTCCCGTCGGCGAACGGGATCGCCGGGGGCGTCGAGTCGTCGACGACGCCCTTCGCGTCGTCCTTGGTGGGGCCGCAGCCCACGAGCGAGGTCAGGCAGACAAGAGAAGCTAGGGAGCGCATGCGGTCGGGCCAGTAACACGCGCCCCTTCCGCAGGGAAGGCGGAATGTGAGGACGTGTGAGCCTGTGTGATCCCGCGCGTGTTGCTCCCGTAGCGGCTGTTACGCGGCTAACGCCGGACGTAGCGCAGGAGAACGCAGCCGGTGCTGAACGGGCGTGCCTCGACGAGGAGGAGGGGCGTCGGGTGCGCGACGTCGCCGAGCAGCGTGCGGCCGCTCCCGAGGAGGACCGGGCTCACCGCGAGCGCGAGCTCGTCGATCAGCTGGAGCTGCGCGAGGCGCCGCACGACCGACGCGCTGCCGCGCACGACGAGGTCCTCGCCGGCCTCGCGCAGCAGCTCGTCGACCGCCTCGATCGATCGCAGGAGGCGCGTCTCGCGCGACGGCGGCGCGACCAGCGCGCGCGAGACGACGAACGCCGGCGGCGATGGCGGCGCCAGCAGCTCGAACGTCCTGCGGCCGAGCAGCAGCGCGCCGCCTCGCCCGATCGCCTCGTCGAGCTCGGCGTCCTCGACGATCCAGTCGAGGCCGCCGTCGCTCGCGGCGAAGAACCCGTCGGCGGAGACGCGGGCCACGACGATCACGTTGCGCATGCTCCGATCCTACTTCCCCCGACGACGATCGGGTACGTCCGCTGCAGCACCGCGCGTGGGGCACAACGCCACCCAAGGAGGCCGCCGTGGCACGAATTCCATCCCTGATCCTGCGGAGCCTGGCGATCGCGGTCGTCGTACAAGCATCGGCGAGTGCGGATCCGCCACGCGAGCACGCCGCACCGGGCAAGGCGGCACACAGGCCGGCCGGCAAGGCGATGCCGCGCGCCGAGCTCGACCGGGCGATCGCGGACTGGTCGCCGAAGGCGCGTGCCGTCGCGTACCAGGTGATGCGGCGGTACGGCCCGCCGCACGCGATCACGGATGCGCAGCTGGTGTGGTTCGACGTCGGTCCGTGGAGGCGGACCGTCGTGCACCGCGACGAGGTCGTGCACGACTTCCCGTACCCGCACACCGACGTCCTCGAGCAGGTCATCCTCGCGCGCGTCCCGATCGACAAGCTCGACGACCTCGCGCGCTTCGACGGCAGCATCACGTTCGACCGCACGACCGGCGAGCTCGCGTCGTCGGCGGATCAGGAGGCGATGAACCTCATCGCGCTCAACCTCGCGCACCAGATCTATACGGGCAAGCTGTCCGTCGAGGACGCGCGAGCGCGCTACGGCAAGGACGTGCGCACGCTCATGACCTCCGACGCGCCGCCGGCGAGCGCGACCGAGCTCGCGTTCACGCCCGACCGCGCCGCCGGCGATCCGGACAAGGTGACGCTCGCCGGCGCGCCGCAGCCCGGCAGCCTCGCACCGGGCCTCACCGTCGGCGATCCGGAGGTGATCGGCGCGCTCGTCGTCGCGAACATGAACGAGGTCGAGCTCGCGCGGCTCGCGCTGCGCGTCAGCAAGAACGACAAGGTGCTCGCCTTCGCCCGCATGCTCGAGAAGGACCACGGCGAGGGCCTGCGCAAGGCGCTCGACCTCGGGCCGGCGATCAAGGTGACGCCGACCGAGAACGTGATCGGTGCCGAGATGAAGCAGGGCGGCGAGGACGCGATGGCCAAGCTCGCGCCCCTCGAGGGCGCCGCGTTCGATCGCGCGTTCCTCCAGGTCGCCGTCGAGGCGCACCAGAAGACGCTCGACGCCCTCGACAAGAAGCTCGCACCCGCCGCGAAGAACCGGCTCGTCGCCGACGCCGTCGCCGCGACGCGCGTCGTCGTGGCGCACCACCTCGAGGAGGCCAAGGCGCTCAGGGGCCACGAGACGCGCACCTCGCGCAGGTAGGAAATCGTCACGCCTTGGACTTGTGCGCGAGCTTCGGGCGCACCGCGAGCACGGGGCAGTCGGCGTGGCGCAGGACGTTCTCGGTGACGCTGCCGAGCATCAGGCGCGCGACGCCGCGGCGGCCGTGCGTGCCCATCACGATCAGGTCGGCGCCGACGGTCTTCGCGGCCTCGAGGATCACGTCGCGCGCGTCGCCGCTCATCACGAGCACCGATCCGATCCGCGCGCGCGCCCGGCGCGTGTCGGCGAGCTTCTCGAGGGCCTCGCGGTGGCCCACGACGAGCTTCTCGATCATCGCGTCGGTCATCGCGATGTTGAGCTCGGGGAGCGAGGCGCCGAGCGCGTTGACCAGGTGCACCGTGGCCCCGAGCTTCCCGGCGAGGTTGCACGCGTAGTCGAGCGCGTGCTCGGCGAACTCGCTGAAGTCGGTCGGCACCAGGATGCTGTTCGGCGTCATGCGCCGTCGAGCTTCACGAAGCGCGCCACCGTGCGCGTCCGCGCGCGCATGCTTTGCGCGCTTGCCCTGGCGGCGCGGTTGCAAGAGGTCCAGGTATGCCCTTCAAGAAGATCCTGTGCGCGACCGACTTCTCCCCCGGCGCGCAGCAGGCGACGAAGCTCGCCGGGAGGCTCACCGACGAGGTGCCCGGCAGGGAGGGCGAGCTGGTTCTCGTCCACGCGTGGCACGTGCCGACGCCGGCGTACGCCGGCGAGATCCTCATCCCGCCGATGACGATCGACACGCTCACGCGCGACGCCGAGCTCGGCCTGAAGTCGGCGGCGGACGAGGCGTCGCGGTCGGGTCGGCGCGTGTCGTACAAGCTGCTCACCGGGCCGCCGTGGGGCGCGATCGTCGACGCCGCGGACAAGGACCCGGCGATCGATCTGATCGTCGTCGGCACCCACGGCCGCACGGGCCTGTCGCGGGTACTGCTCGGGTCGGTCGCGGAGAAGGTGGTGCGCCACGCGCCGTGCTCGGTCCTGGTCGTGCGCCCGGAGGGCGAGCCGCCGCGCTTCCAGCACGTGTTCGTGCCGACGGACTACTCCGAGGAGGCGCGCCACGCGACCGAGCTCGCGGCCGAGCTCGTCGTCCCGGGCGGCGAGGGCATCACGCTGTTCCACGTGCTCGAGCTGCCGGTCGCGCTCACCGGCGAGGCGCTGGTCCCGGACGTCTACCGCGACCTCGGCGACGTGTCCGCGAAGTCGCTCGATGCCGCGGCGGCGGACCTGCGCGCGCGCATCGACGCGCCGGTGACGACGCGCCAGCGCATCGGCCGCCCCGGCTCCGAGACGCTCGCGGCGCTCGAGAGCGACCGCACCGTCGATCTCGTCGTGATGGGCAGCCACGGGCGCACCGGCCTGCAGCGCATGCTGCTCGGCTCCGTCGCCGAGAAGGTCGTGCGCCACGCGCGCTGCCCGGTGCTCGTCACCCGGCGCAGAGCGTGACGCGCACGCCTACGGCGCCCGCAGTCGAGCGAGCCAGCGCACGGCCCAGCGCAGCCGCCACCACCGCTGCCGGTGCTTCGGTTGCGGGGGCGGCGGTGCGGTGGACGCGTGCCACGAGCCCCACCCCGGAGGATCGCTCGCAGGGAAGGACTCGTAGCTCGACTCTTCGACGACATCGCGCTCGCGGTCCGACATGGATCTACGGAGCTGCATCGCTCGTGCCGTGCGCGCGCCCGTGCAAGCGGCGCAGCGCCTCGCCGACGAGCCGCAGCTCCCGCGCGAGCGCCGCCTCGACACGCGCCGTCGACTCCGCGAGCGTGGCGTCGAGCTGCGCGGCGATCTCGCGCCAGCGCGCGCGCGCGTCGTCGGTGCGCGCGCGCCGGACGGCGTCGTCGAGCTCGACGGAGAGCCTCCGGACTTCGGCCCACGGCGAGTCGGCGGACATGGCGGCCGGCGGTGCACGCAGCGTTCCGCGGGGGCGCGCGTCCGGAAGCGTCGATGCCGTCGTCGCGACGGCGTGCGCGTGCGACCACCGGGCGCTGCGTCACGCGGGGAACGCGACCTCGAGATCCGGATACCGTTCGCGCATGAAGCGGAGCGCGAGGTAGGTGTGGCAGTGGTGGACGTCGGGGTTGAGCTCGGTCGGGCACGAGCAGCCGAGGTAGACGTCGCCGCGGCGCGCCTCGTCGGCGATCGCGTCGAACGGACCGCGGTCGCGGTGGAAGCGCGCCGCGAGCTCGGCGAGGTACGCGCGGCGGAACACGGCCCACGTGGCCGCCGTCGGGTGCGCGAGGTACGCGCTCACCATCGCGGGCGTCGGCCGGAGGATGTGGTGCGTGTGCTTGCGCGTGTCGATGCGATGCCCGGCGGGCAGCTGCGAGGCGCGCGCGCCGCGCTTCATCTGATAACGCGCCAGCATGCGTCGCCGAGGGTGCACGCGTCGGTCCACGCCGCGCGCTCGGCGAACGGCGCACTGGCACCGGCGATGCTTCCCGTCGAGGGGTATGCGAGCCGTCTCGCTGATCGCGGTCCTCGCATGCGGCTTCGCCTGTCAGCCGAGCGTGCCCGAGCTGCCGTGGCTGTACGGCCTCGACGCCGCGCGCGGCACGGATCGCCAGGAGCCCGGCCCGTCCCGCGACGACTGCCCCGGCGCCGATGCCCAGCTCGAGCTCGGCGCCGACGTCGCCGGCGCGCCGCCGAACGAGACGATCGTCGCCTCCTACACGGGCGGCGTCGTCGTGCGCGATCGCGAGGGCGTCGAGATCGCGGCGATGCCGGGGCTGCCGTGCACCGGCTCGGTCCACGAGCTCGTCGCGCTCGCCGCCGGCAACGCGTACGGCCGCCCGACGATCGCGATCGCCGGGATCGACGGCGGCCACCACCTCCAGCACACGTGGGTCGCGGTGCTGCACGCGACGCCCGACGGCGGCTTCGCCCCGGCGTTCACCGGCGTCGTCGAGGCCACCGCCGGCGACGAGGTGCAGCGCGGCTGGATCTTCCTCCTGCCCGACGCGCTCGTGTACCAGCGGCCGGGCGGGCGCATGGCGCTGTGGCGCTTCGACGAGACCGCCGGTGCGTACGTGTTCGACCGCGTCCTCGATCAGGGATCCGAGGACGCGCCGGCGGCACATGCGATGCAGCGCGTTCACCCGTGACACCTGCGCCCAGAATCCGCGAACACCTCGCGCGCCTGTATCCGAACCACCGCGTGGTCGAGATCGAGCCGCTGGGCCCCGACACCGGTGCGACGCGCGACGCCACGGCGAAGGCCGCGGGGTACGGCATGCCGGTCAAGGTGTCGCTGCGCGACGAGTGCGCCGAGGAGCTCGAGGTCGTGTGGCGCGTCGCGTCGGCGAACGAGTTCGGGCACGAGCGCCGCTCGGACCGCGCGACCGCCGCGCTGCTCGCCTACGACGACTTCGCGCGCATGCCGCACCACATCGCCGCCGTCGACGTCGGCGGGATCCGCGGCGACGGCGAGCTCGTGTCGATCCGCGACTGCGGCGAGCTCTACCTCATCACGAGCTACGCGCGCGGCGAGATCTACGCCCAGGACCTGCGCCGCATCGCGCGCGACGGCGCCGACGAGGGCGATCACGCGCGCGTCGAGGCGCTCGCCGGCTACCTCGCCGACCTGCACGTGCCCGAGCGCGATCCGGTGCGCTACCGCCGCGCGATCCGCGACCTCGTCGGCAGCGGCGAGGGCGTGTTCGGGATCGTCGACGGCTACCCCGAGGGCGTGGCGGGCGCGCCGTACGAGCGCCTCGCCGCGATCGAGCGGCGCTGCGTCGAGTGGCGCTGGCGCCTGCGCTCGCGCGCGAACCGGCTGTGCCGCACGCACGGCGACTTCCACCCGTTCAACGTCGTGTTCGACGGCGGGGAGCTGACGCTGCTCGACGCGAGCCGCGGCGCGTGCGGCGATCCGGCCGACGACCTGACGGCGATGGCGGTGAACTTCCCGCTGTTCGCGTTCACCGCGAGCACCGGCTGGCGCCACCTCGGCCCGCTGTGGCACCGGTTCTGGGGCGCGTACCTGCGCGAGCGCCGCGACCCCGAGCTCCTCGAGGTCGCGCCGCCGTTCCTCGCGTGGCGCGCGCTCGTCGTGTGCAACCCGCGCTTCTACCCCGGCCTCGACGCGACGGCGCGCCGCGCGATCCTCGGGCTCGCGGAGCGCGCGCTCGACGCGCACGAGCTCGATCCGGCGTGGGCCGACGAGCTGTTCCGGTGAGCGCGGCGGCCGGCACCGTCGTCTGGTTCACGGGCCTGCCGGCGTCGGGCAAGACGACGCTCGCGCGGCGCGTGCGCGAGCTGCTCCCCGAGGCGACGCTCCTCGACGGCGACGAGCTGCGCGAGGTGCTCGGGGCCGGCGGCTACGAGCGCGGCGAGCGCGATGCGTTCTACGCGATCGCCGGCCGCCTCGCGGCGCTGCTCGCGCGGCAGGGGCGCGATGTCCTCGTCGCGGCGACCGCACCGCGGCGCCGTCATCGCGAGGCCGCCCGCGCGCTCGCGCCGCGCTTCCTCGAGGTCCACGTCGCGACGCCCCGCGAGGCGTGCGAGGCGCGCGACCCCAAGGGCCTGTACGCGCGCGCCCGCGCCGGGGAGGCGCCGCGCCTGCCGGGCGCCGGCGAGCCGTACGAGCCTCCGGTGGCGCCCGACGTCGTCGCGACCGGCGGCGACGACGCGGCGGCCGTCGCGGCGATCGTCTCGGCGGTTCGCCGAGCGCGCTAGGTACGCCGGCTGCAACGAGCCGGTGTATGTCGTTCGAGCTCGAGATCGATCGCGCTCGCTCGACCGAGTATCTCGGGCTCGGGCAGAGCGGCTACACGGCCGGGCGCGTCGAGGGCGATCCGTCGCTCAACATCATCGCGATCAACCTCCCGTTCCCGCACAAGGACGAGGAACACCCACCCGAGCTCGGCGTCGACGAGCGTTTCGGCTGAGCCCGAGGCTGAGCCGAGGCCGACAGGAGTCCGACATGAAGCTGACCTCGAGCGCCTTTTCCGATCACGGCGAGATCCCCGACAGGTACACGCACGACGGCGAGGACGTCTCGCCGCCGCTCGCGTGGAGCGGCATCCCGCGGCAGGCGCGCAGCCTCGCGCTGATCGTCGACGACATCGACACCCGCAAGACGTGGGTGCACTGGGTGCTCGTCGACCTCCCGGTCGACTCCGCGGGGCTCCCCGAGGGCATCGCGAGGCTCCCCGGCGGGCGTATCGGCGTCAACGACTGGAGCCACGCGAAGTGGAACGGACCGTCGCCGCCGGAGGGCCGCCATCGCTACGCGTTCAAGCTGTACGCGCTCGACTGCGAGCTCGGCCTCGCGCGCCCGACCAAGCACGAGGTCGAGGCGGCGATGGCGGGCCACATCCTCGACGAGGCGAAGCTCGTCGGCACCTACGCGAGTCGCCGAGCCGCGTGATGTCTCGGTCGCGGACGCCCGGCGTGGCGGCCGCGCTCTCTCCCGATTCCCGATCGCGCGGCTCGTCTGGGCGTTTCGCTGGCACGTGGATCGCTTCGCGGGGCCCGCATGGCCGCCAAGCTCCTCGAACGCTGGATCCAATCACTCGCGAACAAGACCGCGAAGCGGGTACCGCCACCGCGCAGCGTCGCGGATGGGTGGACTCCGCACTTCGAGGTCCGCCAGGGCCATCGCTCGATCCGCTTCATCGGCGATCTGCCCGGTGTCCAGCGCGAAGATATCCAGATCTGCATCGCGGGACACCGCCTGATCGTCACGGGGCACCGTGCGCCGTGCGCAGGCGCAGCCGGAGAGCTCGCACCCACGCGCGAGCGCGGCTACGGCAACTTCACGCGCTACTTCGAGCTGCCGGAGACCGTCGAGCTCGACGGCATCACCACGGACCTCAGCGACGGCGTGCTCACCATCGTCG
The DNA here is from genome assembly GCA_019637375.1 of Deltaproteobacteria bacterium. Classification (GTDB taxonomy): domain Bacteria; phylum Myxococcota_A; class Polyangia; order Haliangiales; family Haliangiaceae; genus JABFXX01. The sequence continues at coordinate 23,663 of JAHBVW010000042.1, forward strand.
CGCCGATGACGCACCGATCCCGCGTGCGCACGATCCCCGTCCTCGACGCGCGGTGAGCGCCCGGCACCCGGCTTGCTTCGCTGTGGAGCAAGAGGGCTCGCTCGACGGCTCGAGCGGGTCGCCAACGAAGGAAAGAAGTCGGCAGAGAACCGTCCGCGGAAGAATGCGAATCGAGGATCGATGATCTCGAGTCCCGTGACCGAGGCAGACGATCTAACCATCGAAATTCGCCACAGGACGCGTCCCCTAAAGATCGAATCCGACGTTGACGATCCACTCGGGCCGTCGAGCATTTCGGGCGCGCTGCCGCATCCGGGCGCACTCGCCTCGGGGGAATAGGCGTTGCACCGCAGACGGTGCGTGCCGGTCGTGACGTTCGTCCTCAGCCTGATGGCGCGCAAGGCGAACGACCTCATCCAGGCGGTGTTCGGGTGGTCGGTGACGACGCTGTTCGGCCGGCTGCAGCGCCGCGAACAGGTGCTCGTCACAGGCGCGCTGGTGCTGTCGCTGTTCTGGCCGCTGTTCGTCGCCGGCATCGCCGCGCCCGGCGTCGCGAGCTGGGCGATCGCGCTGGTGCCGCTGCACGACTGGATCGGCGAGGGCCGGCTGCGCATCGCGTGGCTCGTGTTCGCGCTCGGCTCGCCGCTGGTCGTCGGTGCGCTCGTCCACCTCGCGGCGCCGCGGCGGTCGCGGTCGGTGGTCGCCGTGGCGCGCGGCCTGCCGGTCGCGCTCGGCTTTGCGGCCGCGTTCGCCGTCGTCGTCATCACCGTGCCGCTCGTGAAGCTGATCTCGCTCGTGCGGCGGTGGAGCGACGAGCACGTCTACGTGCAGCCGCGCGAGGGCGCGTACGACGAGGCCGTGATCTGCCTCGCGGAGGCGTGCCGGCGCGCCGGCCTGGTGCCGCGCATCGACGACGCGCCGCCGGCGATGACGCTCGCGACGCACCTCATGCGCCTGTTCGCGCGCGGCGCGGTGGCGCCGTTCGTCGGCGCGCGCCTGCGCCGGGTGACCGCGACGGGTGTGGAGCTCTACCTGTACCCGGGTGACCTGCTGCTGCGCGGCGAGCCGTTCGTCGTCGCGCGCGTGCGGGCGATGCTCGCGCGGACGGAGCTCGACGCGCGCGCGTACCTGGTCGGCTCCGAGGAGGGCAAGGCGATCCAGGACCGCCTCGCGCGGATCGCGCTCGACCTCCGCCGCACGCACGGCTCGGCGGCCGAGCGCACCGTCGAGCGCCTGTCGGCCGTGTACCGGCGCATCCTGCACGCCGACGTCGGCTTCGTCGAGTGGATCGTCCTCGACGGGATCGCGCGCAAGCTCGAGCGGCGGATGGTGATCGCCGGGCTCGTCGCGACGGACGAGCTGCCGATCGACGCGACCGCCGACGCCGCGGCCTCCGGCACCGCCGTGCGCAGCTCGACGAGCGCCACCGGCCTCGCGGCCCAGGCGCACACGTGACGGCGGCGGCTCACAGGCCGATCGCGCGCTGCACGTACAGCTCGAGCGCGAAGTCGTGCGCCCCGGGGCGCTCGCACGCGACCATCGGGCAGCTCCAGCTCTCGCGCTCGAACGAGCGCTCGGGCGGCGGCTCCTCGGCGCGGCGCGCCGGCGCGAGGGCGACGAGCGCGATCGCGAGGGCGGCGAGGACGGCGAGGGCCCACGCGAAGGGCCTCATACTCGAATCTCCGTCGACATCTACGCGTGCTGGGCTCATCGCTGTGGAGGAGTGCAACGGGTGTGCCCCGGGGACCCGCGCGGAGAACTGGGACGGGAGATGTCGCGCCGCGCCGGGAGCCAGCGCGCACGCGGGCGCCAAGGAGCGTGCACGAGGCTTGCTGCCGAAGTTTCGGTGAGGAGGACGAGATGCACGCCCTGGCCCGCCGTGCCCCGCATTCCGTCGGTTTGCGGACGCTGTTGTCGACGACGTTCGTGATCGGCGCCGTGGCCGCGCTGATCGCCAACGTGGTGACCGCGCTCGTCGTGCTCGTGGCCTCACTCGCCGTCGGGGCCGTCGTGCGAGTGCGCTCCCTGCGCGCCGGCTCGCGGGCGCACCGCGCCGAGCTCGCAAAGCGAGACCTGCGCGAGACGCAGCTCGAGGAGGCGGGGGTCCGCAAGCACGGCCTCGCGGCGGCGACGACGCTCGTCGATCGCATCACCGCCGCCGACCCGATCATCGCCGCGCAGCTCGAGCTCGACGGGCTCCTCGACCGCTACGTCGTCCTCGAGCTCGCGACCGCGCGCCTCGCCGCGCTCGTCGCCGAGCGCAAGGGCCGGCCCGTCCCGACGACCTCCCCGATCCGCACCGAGATCCGCGGCCGCACGCTCGCGCTGCGCCGCACCTGCGAGGCCCGCCTCGCCGCCGGCCGCGACGAGCTCGCCAGCATCGACGAGCTGCTCCAGTTCCTCTCCCAGCGCACCGCCCTCGCCGCCGCCGAGCTCGAGACCGAGTGCGTGAGCGAGCGCCTCGCCCTCCTCGACGAGTGAGCGTGCCCTCGGTGCTCCGCGGTAGGACGCGAGTTCCTCGACGAGGGACCCGCTGGCGACGCGCCGCCGGCAGGGTGTGAGCGAGTCTCCGGCGCTCCTCGACGCGTGAGCGGGTCTGTGCGCGTGCCTCGGGTGCTCGACGGGACGAGCGCATGCTCGGGGACGCGGCTCGGGACACGACGGGACGAGCGCATGCTCGGGGACGCGGCTCAGGACACGATGCGGGCGGAGAACTGCTGGGGCTCCTCGTAGTCGGGCAGGGGCTTGCCGGGGCGCGGGGGCTCGATGCCGGGCGGCTCGGGCTCTTCCTTGTTCGGGGGCGGGCGCCGGCGTACCGGGTCCTCCTCGGGGAGCGGGGGCGGCTTGGGCCAGCCGTCGGGGAGCGGCGGCGGGTCGGAGGGGATGTTGATGGCGTGCATGTTCACGCAACGGACCGGTGCAACGTGGGTGCCGCGTGCGGCGCCGACGCCCGCCGTGCCCGCACGCCCGGACGTGCGCGCCTGCGCGCTCCCGTGTGCGCGGATCGCGACGGGCCCTTTCGTTCTGCGAGGTTCCCGCGGCGAAGCAGCCTCGAGCTTCGGTACGAACCTCGCAAGTAGCGCGAGACCCCATGCTGGCAGCCGGTTCATCGCGTTGGTCTCGTGCGCAACCCACCGAGCACGACCTCCCGGTCGACTGGGTGATCGTCCACGCCGTCGAGGGCTGCGCGCAGACGCTCGAGGCGTGCAACGCGTTCGCGCCGCCGTCGCGGACGTTCGCGGTGGTCCCGCCGTTCTCCGTGGCGCCCGACCTCAGGGGGCGCGCCGACCACGTGTTCTGCCAGCCCGCGCCGCGCGGCACCGGCCTCGGTGTCTACGTGGCGCTCGCGATGATCCGGCGCTGGCAGCCCGGTGCGTTCGTGACCGTCGTGTCGCCGGCGGCCGTCGGGACGAGCGCCGTCGAGCTGCACGGCCTCCGCACGATCGCCGCGCGCAGCGCGGATCGCGTCGCGGTGCTCGACCACGTCGCGTGCGGGACGCTCGAGGCCCTGTGGGAGCTCGGGCGCCGCGGCGAGCCCGGCCTGCTCGACATCCTCGACTCGCTCGTGCCGCTCGTCGGGACGCGCGACGAGGACGAGGCGATCGACTACATCTACCGCGCGTACCTCCCGGTCAACTTCGCCGACGACATCGTGCGCCGCGCGGCCGATCGCGTCGTGCCGGTGACGCGGCGTCCGGCGTTCCGCCCCCAGCACGCCGGCGCCTGATCCACGCGCACTCACTTCGCGTGTGCGAGCCTCGCTCGCTTATGCGAGAACAGCTGCGCGATCGCCGCCTGCGTCGCGAGGGCGGCGAGCTTCTCGTCGCGGAAGCGGCGGGCGTAGGTGTCGAAGATCTGCGAGACGAGCTGTCCGAAGGTGACGGTCATGCGCGTCCGAGGTGCAGACCCCGTTCCACGCGGCGGATGATCCCATCACGCCGCGAGGTCGCTCTCGAGCGCGGAGGCCAGCGCGTCGAGATCCTCGCCGATGCCGTCGAGGTCGTCGACGACCGACGACGAGCCGACCGCGGCCTGCTCCTCGTCGACGACGTGCAGCTTCACGATCGCCGCGGCGAACGCGTCGAGCGTCGCGCGCACGAGCTCCAGGCGCGAACAGATCCGGCTCTTCATCGCGATCAGCTCGTCGTGGATCGCGAGCTGGTGCGAGCGTGCGGCGGCGGCGCGGCTGAGCGCTCCCACCACCGCATCGTCGCGCGAGGTCTCGGTGCGGATGCGCAGCCGATCGAGCTCGAGCGGGATCGCATTGCGCTCGTGCGACTCGAGGTAGCGCTGGAGCGGATTGGCGAGCATCGCCATCTTGCCCGAGCGCTGCACGACGGCGCGGCTGCGCTCGAGCGCCGGGCCCACGGTCGTGTGGATCCGCGTCGCCTCGTTCGCGGCGCGCTCGACCTCGGCGAACGAGTGCAGGATCGCGCGGTACGCCTCCCGCGCCTCGCCGGGCGACACCGCCTCGACGGCGACCGGGCGCGGCGGGCGCTGCGACCACGAGGCGAACGCGACGCTCGATCCGATCACCAGCGTCGACGTCGCGACGAGCGCGATCACCAGCATCGAGAGGATCGGCAGCTCGGCGAGGAAGAGCGTCACCGACAGCAGGCCCGCGATGCCGATTCCGCACGCCACGGGGCGGCACCCGGGTGATCGTCGCGCGAGCGCCGGCGTCGACGGAACCGGCACGAGTGCTTGCGAAAAATCGTGCATGGGATCCAGACGCATGAGTTCGGCTCGTGCACGCTACGCGCCAGCATTGCGCGGGTGGCGGGGCCGTCGCCGACGACGGTCGGGCGCAACGTTGCGCCGGGTCGCGGCGCGAGCGCCGGTAGGCTCATCTCCACGACGAGCGCGAACGCCCGTGCATCGGACGTCGCCGACCGCGCGCATCACGGATCCTCAACGGGAGGATGGGCGACGCGCGGAGGTCGGCCGTCGCAGTTGCGGGTCCGGGCGGCGTCGAGCCGGCGGAGCAGCGCGTTCACCCGCGAGCGTCCGACGTCACTCCGTGCTTCGCGGGCGGCGTCGGCGGCTGCGACCGCCGAGGAGCGCGCCCGCGCCGGATCGCCGAGCCCGTCGTACAGCGCCGCGAGCGAGAGCAGCAGGCACCACATCGTCGTCGGAGCGAGGCCGCGCGCGGCGAACGTCGCGAGCGTCGTCTCGAGCTCGCGCGCCGCGTCGCGCAGCCGGTGCTCCGTGATGAGCGCGTCCGCGAGCGCGATGCACGCGACGCCGATCGCGTCGGGATCGCCGCCGGCGTTCGCAGCGGCGAGCTCGTCCCGGCGGCGCGCGACGATCGCCTTTCGCGCGCCGTTCTCGTGCGGCGCGGTGCCGTCGGCGAGGCGGCGGCGCCGGTGCACCTGCGTGCGGCGGCTCCAATCGCACGTCGGCGAGCTCGCGGACGCCGCGCACCGCGACGGCGGCGCGGCGGTGTCGTCGGCGCAGCTCGCCGGGAGCGCGCGCGCGATCGCCGCGGCCATCGCCGCCGCATCGCCGAAGCGCACCGCCGGCTCCTTGTGGAGCGCGCGCATCACGACCGCCTCGAGAGCCGGCGGGATCGTGCGATCCGGGGAGCGCAGCGACGGGGGCACGACCTCGTCGCGCAGCTGCCGCTCGAAGATCTCGGCCGTCGTGCCGCCGCAGAACGGCGTCGTGCCGGTGAGCAGCTCGTACAGGATGATGCCGACGGCGTAGAGGTCCGCGGCCACGGTGACCGCGTCGCCGCGGATCAGCTCGGGCGCCATGTACTCCGGCGTGCCCGACACGAGCTTCGGATCCGCGCGGTGCGGCGACGCGTGCGGCGCGCGCGCGAGGCCGAAGTCGATGATCGTCGCGCGGTCGCCGTGCGCGGCGTCGACGAGGATGTTGTCGCTCTTCATGTCGGCGTGGACGAGGAGCGCGCGATGGATCGCGGCGAGCCCGGCGAGGAGCTGCATCGCGATCGCGGCGATGCGGGACAGCGGCAGCCCGCCGTCGCGCTGCACGACGATCCCGAGCGGAGCGCCGCCGGCGCGCTCCATGGCGACGAACGGGATGCCGCCGCGCACGCTGCCCTGATCGACGATCTTCACGACGTTCGGGTGGCACACGCGCCTACCGGCGCGCGCCTCGCCGACCATGCGGTCGACCATGTCGGGGTCACCTGCGAGGACCTCGTGGAGCAGCTTGACCGCGAGCGGGCCGTGCGGGTGCTCCACCGCGTACACGCGCCCCATGCCACCCGAGCCGAGAAGATCACCGAGGCCGCACACATGACCCAGGATCTCGACCGCGGTCATATGCCCGCGGAGACAAGCAGGTCACGTGCCGGAGTGTACGGGCTCCGGACAGGTCGGGAGGTCACTTGGTCAGCGGCGGTGGGCGCGCGATCGCGAGCTCCCCGTCGGCGAGCGCGTGGACCCCGTCGGTCTCGTCGAACCACACGAGCTCGTCGAACTGATCCGGCAGCACGGCCTGGAAATAGTGGCTCGCGAGCTCGGACTCGGGCCGGTACACGACGCCGATCGCGCGCTCGAGCCTGGGCTCGGACAGCTCGCCCCGAAGCGCATCGTGTGCGGGATGGCGCAGGTGCAAGAGGAACGCATGGACGCCCGAGTCGTGGCACAGGCGCTCGTAGCTGTCGGCGCGCGCGGGACGAAGTCGCATGCGCTGCATCGGCTCCTCCCAGCCGTGCGCGGCGGTGACGACGCCGTGGTGGGTCGCCTGGCCGATGATGTAGACGTCGCCGAACGCCTCGCGGCACAGGCGGCCGACGTTGTGCTCTCCGCGCACGGCCATCTCCGTCGCCGTCGCGTCGCCGACGTGTGCGTTGTGTTCCCACACGACCACGCGCGCCTGGTCGCCGAGGTGCGCGAGCAGCGAGCGCAGCGTCTCGAACATGTGCCGGTCGCGCAGGTTCCACGACTCGACGGCGCTGTAGTACATCGCGCGGTAGTAGCGCTCGGCGTCGGCGACGACGCGGGCGTTCTGCGCGGCATCGAACTGCAGCTCGGCGTCGCCGAGGTCGAGCCGCTTCGCGAGGAGGTCGCGCAGCATCGCGACGACGCCCTCCTCGCTCGACTGCAGCTTGCCCGCGACCGCCGCGCGCCCGTACGCCGCCGGGTCGTGCTGCCACGGCGCGAGCCGGCTGTAGCGCGCGCGCGCGACCGACGCGGTCGCCGGGTCGACGCGCTCGAGGTAGCGCACGACCTCGCTCGCGGAGGTGTACATGCTGTACATGTCGAGGCCCGCGAACCGCACGCTGCGCCCGGTCTCGGCGTTGTACGCGCGCAGCCACTCGATCAGCTCCTGCGTCTCCTCGTTACGCCACATCCACGACGGGAAGCGCGTGAACGGGATCAGCGCCGGCCTGCCGCGCGCGGCCGGCGGCGCCTGGTTGCGCACGTAGCGATCGACGACGGCGGCGTCGGGCCAGTCCGCCTCGATCGCGACGGCGGAGAAGCCGCGGCGCAGGATCAGCTGCTGCGTGATGCGCGCGCGCATGCGGTTGAACTCGGACGTACCGTGCGTCTGCGCGCCGAGGAGGACGACGTGCGCGTCGCCGATGCGATCGAGCAGGCGGTCGAGCTGCGCGTCGTCGATGTGGGCGATCGGCTCGGCGCACTCCGCGACGAGCTTCGCCACGAGCGCGGGCCGCGACGGCGACGCCGCGCGCACGAGCGGGCCGCCGGGCGGCAGCTCGGCGTGGGGCTCGTCGGTGCGCGCGACGCCCTCGCTGTAGCCCTCCGCGCCGATCAGCGGCACGAACCGCACGGCGCCGAGGTCCTGGCGCCGGTACTCCGTCTCGCCGATGCGCGTGACGCGGATCAGCTCCTGCGCGCGGCCGGTGCCGACGGGCATCACCAGCCGGCCGCCGCGCCGCAGCTGGGCGAGCAGCGCGCGCGGCAGGTCGGGGCCCGCCGCGGCGACGACGATCGCGTCGAACGGCGCGCGCTCGCTCCAGCCGAGCGTTCCGTCGGCGCAGCGCACCTCGACGTTCGCGAAGCCGAGCGCGGCGAGCCGCGTGCGCGCGTGATCGGCGAGCCGGGCGTGCCGCTCGATCGTGAACACCTGCTTCGCGATCTGCGCGAGCACGGCCGCCGAGTAGCCCGAGCCGGTGCCGACCTCGAGCACCGTCTCGCCGTCGACGAGCTCGAGCGCCTCGAGCATGACGGCGACGACGTACGGCTGCGAGATCGTCTGGTCCTCCTCGATCGGCAGCGGGCTGTCGTCGTAGGCGAGCTCCATCAGCTCCGGCGGGACGAACGCCTCGCGGGGGACCACGCTCAGCGCGCCGAGCACGCGTGCGTCGCGGACGCCGCGCGCCCGGACGTGACGTTCGACCATGCGTGCGCGTGCCGCCGTCGGGTTCATGATCCGACGTAGCGAGCAAGCGACGAGCCACCGCGCTACGGATCCGGCGCCGGGCAGGCTCCCCACAGCGCGGCGAGGGCCGCCGCATCGCTCGCGTTCGGCGGCGTCGCCGTGTTGCCTGGGTTCATCACCGACGCGCGCGTCGCCGCCTCGACGTGGAACAGGCCGAGCGCGTGCCCGAGCTCGTGCGCGATCACGATCGCGCGCTGCTGCGGATCGAGACGGGTGTTGATGTACACGGTCGCCGTCGCCGCGTCGTAGAAGCCGAAGTTCGCCGCCGCGCCGTCGCGGAACACGACCGTCACCGAGGGCGCCGGCGCGGCGTCGTCGCGCGCGGGGCCGTCGACGCCGGCGTCGCGCCACCGGGCGAGCGCCTCGTCGAGGCTCGCGACCTGATCGGCGGTGCCCTCGGGCAGCGCCACCGTCGGGCGGTCGCACGGATCGAACACGATCGACTCACCGGGCGGATCCGCAGCGCACCCGGTGAGCGCGAGGACGACAACGAGGAGCTCGCGCAAGCTCCAGACGTTAGCGAGTGCGTCCGGAGCTGCTCAACTGCAAAGTCTGCGGTCGGGAATCGTCTCAGCTAGAACTCGAAGCCGACGTTCGCGCTGGCCTCCCACGTGTGCATGTCGGCGAAGTCGCGCGATGCGACGCGCTCGAGGACCATCTCGGAGTTCGTGTTGAGGCGGAACGTGCCGTGGACGTCCATCACGAGGCCGCTGCGATCGCGCCACGCGAGGCCCGCGCCCATCGGGACGATCAGCGAGTCGTCGCGATCGGCGATGCCGCTGTCCGATAGCGAGAACGTGTTGTCGGTGATGTCGTAGCGCTGCCAGCCGAGGCCGGCGAACACGTACGGGTTGACCGGAAAGTGCGGCAGGATGTTGTAGCGGAGCGCGCCCTCGACGGTCGTGCCGAGGAGCGTGCCGTTGCGGCTGCCGATCAGCGAGCTGATGTCCGTCGACGTGCCGGTGTACGCGACGTCGATGCCGATCGGCAGGTGCGAGCCGAGCGTGAGCTTTGCGGCCCACAGGCCGCCGACGTCGGTGTTCGACAGCGAGCGCATCGTGTCGTTCGTGAAGCCGGTGATGCCGGCGCCGAGCTGCAGCGCGACGCCGATGCCCGACGACAGCCGGTTGTCGCGCCACGCGTAGCCGAGGTCGCTGTCGTTCGACGTGTAGACGTTGATGTTCGTCGTGCGCTCGTCGTCGTCGACGGTGGTCGTCGCGGGACGGTAGGGAGGAGGCGGGTTCGGCATCGGCGGATCGGTGATGGGATCGATGGTGGGATCCGCCGACGGGTCGGTGACCGGCGGCAGCGACGGCGGCGGAGGCGGATCGTCGTCGGCGAGGGCGGCGCCCAGGGGCGCCATGGCTACGACGCCCACGAGGATCCCCGTGATCTTGCGAAAGAACTGCATCGCGCTTTTCTCCTGTGAGTTCGGCGGATCGAAGAGCATCGGACGTGCCGACACGCGCGTACCCGCCGGGCGCGCCCGTCCCCGGCGCTGCGTTCACCGCCGTCGGAGACTGTGAGGGTGATGACGCGAAATCGCGCGGGCGCGGCACGCCGGGCGACGCCGCTCGTGCGGAAGTCCGCAGAGCCTCACGAGAGTCTCGGAGAGACGGGCTCGCATGTGCGCGCCGGCGGCGGCCCTGGACTTGCTTCGCATGTGGGCGATGTCGAGGTCGAGGAGGAAGTTCGCGGTGATCTCGGGCTCGCCATCCGGAATCGGGGCCGAGCTCGCGTGCTACTGCCTCGACAACGAGTTCGACATCCTGCTCTGCGGCGAGGACGACGGTCTCGAGCGCGCCGCCGCGCGACTCGCCGGCTCGAGCGGCGCGGTCCACGCGGTGCGCGCCGATCTCGCGACGCGCGAAGGTGTCGAGGTCGTCGCGCGAACGCTGCGCGAGGTGCACCGGCCCGTCGACGCGCTGCTGCTCGTCACCGGCAGCGACGCGGCGGCGAGCGCACTCGGCGGCGAGCTCGAGGCCGGCCTGCAGCTGATCGCGCTCGACTGCGTGCACGTCGTGCACCTCGTGAAGCGCATCGTCCCCGAGCTCGTCGCGCGCGGCGCCGGCCGCATCCTCATCACGACGACGAGCGCGGCCGACGGCGCCGTCGGCGCGATCTGCGATGCGATCCGCGCGTTCGCGAGCGCGTTCGGCCAGGCCCTGCGCGGCGAGCTGCACGGGACCGGCGTGACCGTCACCCTCAGCTCGTTCGACGCGCGCAGCAGCTTCCGCGCGATGCTCGCGGGCGACGAGCTCGCGCTGCCCCGGACGCTGACGCCGCGCGAGCCGCCCGCCGCGGGCCGCTGATCCGGGCACATGCGATGCAGCGGGAGTCGACCAAGGAGACTCTCATGCCGACACGCGTCGACGCGATCCTCGCCCGGACCGCCGGCAAGGCGAAGGCCGCCCGCGCGCGCGGCCTCGTCGGCGTCTGGAGGACGCTCGCGGAGCAGCACGACGAGGTGACGGCGCTGCTGCGCAGGTTGCGCGCGAACCCCGAGCTCCAGCCGGAGCTGTGGCCGGCGCTGCGGCGCGAGCTGCTCGCCCACGAGCGCGCCGAGCTGCGCGAGGTCTATCCGGTGCTGCGCGGCCACGAGAGGACGCACGCGCTCGCGGATCACCACGACGAGGAGGTGACGCGGATCGAGCAGCTCGTCGACGACCTCGACGCCGCGTCGAGCGACGACTGGGACGCGACGTTCGATCGCCTCGTCGAGGCCGTCGTCCGCCACGTCGAGGAGGAGGAGCTCGTCACCTTCCCGACGGCGCTCGCGGTCCTCGGCGACAAGCAGGCCCACGACCTCGACGTCCGCGTCCGCGCCGCCGTCCGGAAATTCGAGGAGGTCGTCTAGCATGCGGCGTGCACGTGCGTCGCCACCCATGACGATCGACGGCCGCCGCTTCCTGAGCCCAACCGAGGCCGATGCCCTGATGACCGCGATCGCAAAGGGAGAGCGCGAAGAGCGCGAGCTCGAGGCGATCTGCATCGTGATCGACCCTGCGAGCGCGAGCGAGACACTGCGCACGCTGCGGTGGGCGAGTACGAACCGCGCGTACGCGGCGTACGACCGCTACCGCAACGCGGTGAAGACCGGCTGAGCGCTTGCAGTCCATCGCCGCATGCGCTGGATCGCCCTCGCCGCGCTGGCGGCGTGTCAGAACGGCTCGCTCGACGGCGCGAGCGTGGCGGCGACGCTCGATCCGCAGGAGCCACCGCCGTGCACGCGCGACGACGAGTGCGCACTCGCGCCGCACGAGCTGACGTGCTGCCTCGAGTGTCCGCCGGCGCCGCCGTTCGAGGCGGTGCCGACGTCGGTGCTCGCCGCGCGCCGCATCGAGCTCGAGACGGACTGCGCCGCCGCGGCGCCCGTGTGTCGCGAGAGCACGTGCGACCCGGTGCCCCACGGCTGCGCCGCGTCCGCGGCCTGCGTGCGCGGCGCGTGCGTCGCGGTGGCGTCACCGGCGTGCGGGCCGTCGGCGGTCAGGCGGCGGCGCGGAGCACCTCGGCGAGCGCGCGGCACGCGTCGACGGCGGTGAAGATGCCCTCGACGCCGTTGTGCCCCATCACGACGACCGAGCCGTACTTCTGCTCGCCCATGATCTCGACGACCTCGTCGAGCGCGGTGTCGGACGTGACGATGAACGGGCTCTCGCTCATCGCGGCGTTGACGAGCGCCTCGTCGGGGTTGCTGCCGGCGCCCTCGTAGAGCCGGAGGTCGCGGTCGCTGATCACGCCGCACAGGTCGCCGCGGTCGAGCACGGGCAGGTGCCGGATGTTGTGCTCCTGCATCACGCGCCGCGCCTCGGCGAGCGTCGCGCGGCGATCGATCGTGTAGGGATTCGCGGTCATGTAAGCCGAGACGGCGGGCAGACGCATGATCGCAAGGAGGGTGCATCGGTCGTGCCGCGCGCCTCCGATGCGCTGGGAGACGGCGCGGCGCGCGGTCCGCAAATGACTGCCCCGCCGTTGACAGTGGACGGAGGTGTGTCCGAGCCTTGGGCGGCGATGAAGCTGCGTGTCGACGCGGAGCTCGCGAGCGAGCTCGCGATGTACGACCCGCTGGCGGGCGCCGAGCTCGTCCTCGTGCCCGGCGACGAGTCGTTCCTCCAGATCGACGCCGCCCGCTACGAGGAGGCGCGCGCGCGCGCGGAGGCGATCGTCGCGACGGTCGACGACGCGGGCGACGTCGAGATCGAGCCGCCGCCGGGAGTGTTCGCGGCGCTCGCGTGCGTGAAGAAGATGCTCGCGGCGAACCAGCCGACCGGCTTCTTCGACATCGCGCCGCAGTACCTGTCGCTGAGCGGGATCGTGAACATCGATCCGCGCGAGCCGCGCCTGCGCTTCGCGCGTGCGGCGTGGCACGGGATCAAGCGCGCGGGCGACGTGTGGACCGTCGCGGGGCGCGTGCGCGGCCGCGGCGGCAAGCCGGTGCCGGGCGTCCTCGTCGACATCTTCGACGCCGACGTCGTGCGCCACGACGAGATCGGGCGCGGCATGACGGACGAGGTCGGGCGGTTCCGCGTCGAGTACCGCGAGCACAACTTCCGGCGCGGCGATCTCGTCTACGGACCCGACCTGTTCTTCCGCGTGTCGACGCCGCTCGGCGCCGAGCTCCTGCGCGAGCGCGCGATGAAGGGGCACCTGCCGGGGCGCGCGAACGTCGAGGTCGTCGCGGTGATCGAGCTGCAGATCGAGTCCGATCCGGCACCGTGACTGTCGCATCTTGCGGCAGGGTCGCGAACCGTAAGAGGCGCCTGTCGCTCGGCGAGCGCGCGGCGATCGGCGTAGACTGACGGCGGGTGAGAGCTCGAGGTGCACTCTTCATCGGGGCGGTCGCGGCGTGGTGGTGGACCGGTTCGGCGCGCGCGGACGACGAGCGTCGCACCGAGGTGCACGGCTTCGTGAGCGAGGGCGCGTTCATCTCGACGGCGAACGACTACATCGGTACGTCGTCGCGCGGCAGCCTCGAGATGTTCGAGGCCGGGCTCAACGTGTCGAGCGAGATCACGGATCGCCTGCGCGCCGGCGTGCAGCTGTTCGCGCGCGACGTCGGCGCGTTCCACGACCTGCCGCGCATCGACTGGGCATTCCTGCAGTACCAGCACCGGCGCTGGCTCGGCTTCCGCGCCGGCGTCGTGAAGATGCCGTTCGGCCTGTACAACGAGTACGCCGACATCGACGCCGCGCGCGTGCCGATCCTGATGCCGCAGGGCGTGTACTCGGTGCGCAACCGCGAGGCGCTGCTCGCACACCGCGGCTTCGCGCTGTACGGCACCGTGCCGATCGCGCGCGCGGGCGAGCTCGACTACCAGGTCTGGCTCGGCACGCTGATCATCCCCGACAACGCGATCTCGATCAGCTCGAACGCGCGCCTCGACGGCATCGACACCAGGTACGTCACGGGAGGTCAGGTGTTCTGGCACCCACCCGTCGACGGGCTGCGCCTCGGCGGCTCGTACGTGCGCACGTCGATCGACTTCCGCGTCACCGTCGATGCGGCGACGACCGCGGCGCTCCTCGCGGCGGGGATCGTGCCGCCGAGCTTCGACGGCTCGCTCGTGATCTCGCAGCGCCCGGCGACGCTCGCGATCGCCTCGGCCGAGTACCAGCACGGCAGGTGGATGTTCGCCGGCGAGTACGCGCGCGTGTACAAGCGCGAGCGCTCGACGATCCCGGTCGCGCTGCCGACGCGCGACTCCGACGGCGAGCTGTTCTACGGCATGGCGACGTACCAGCTCACGCGCTGCCACGCGCTCGGCGCGTACTACTCGGTGCAGCACCCCGACGTCGACGACCGCGGCGGCCGCGATCGCACGAAGTTCCCCGAGCGCCACTTCGCGTTCCAGCGCGACCTCGCCGCGACGCTGCGCTTCGACGTCAACGAGCACTGGCTGTGGAAGGCCGAGGCGCACTTCATCGACGGCGTCGCCGATCTCACCCTCGATCCGCTGTCCGACGCCAAACCCGCGCGCCGCTGGGGCCTGTTCCTCGTGCGCACGACGGTGACGTTCTGATGCGCGCGCTCGTGCTCGCGATCCTCGCGGCGCTCGCCGTGACGGGCCACTCGGCGACGGTGAAGGCGGTGCACGCCGAGGAGCGCGAGGGCTTCAAGGTGATCGTGCACCCCGACAACCCGGCGCGCGAGCTCGAGCGCGGCTTCCTGCGCAGCGCGTTCCTCAAGAAGTCGACCGAGTGGCACGGCGAGACGGTGCGGCCGATCGACCTCGCGACCCGGTTCACGGTGCGCGACCGGTTCACCACCGACGTGATCGGCAAGACGCGGGCGCAGCTGCGCAGCTACTGGAACCAGCAGATCTTCTCCGGCAAGGGCGTGCCGCCGCCCGAGGGCGAGTCGGCCGCCGCGGTGATCGCGTACGTCCTCGCGCACCGCGGCGCCGTCGGCTACCTGCCGGCGAGCGTGGACCCCGGCAAGGCCAGGGTCGTGCCGGTGCGGTGATGCCGGCGCGCCTCCGCTTCCGGCATCGCGTCGGGCTGCTCGTCGTGATCGCCGCGGCGGGGCTCGTGACCGCGACCGCGGTGACGCTCGTCCTCGGGCGGCGCGCCGAGCGGCAGCTGTCGGGCATCGAGACGCGCTACGTGCCGCTCGTCGAGCTCGACCGCGACCTCGCCGACATGTACCAGCGGCTGACGCGCGCCCTCGAGGACGCGGCGTCGGCGGCCGACGACGCGAAGCTCGCCGACGCCGATGCGCTCGTCCGGGCGATGCACGCGCGCCTCGCCGAGGCGCGGCCGATGATCCAGGACAACGGGGGCGAGCCCGACGTGCTCGAGGCGGCGTTCGACGACTACTACGCGACCGCGCGCGGCGTCGCCGCGGCGATCGCGGGCGGCGCGGCGGCGGCGACGCTCGCGCCGCAGATCGAGCAGATGCGCGTCCGCCAGCTCGCGCTCGCGGCGCAGCTCGCCGAGGCGACGAACCCGGATCGCGGCGCACTCGCGGAGGCGTTCGAGACGGCGCGCGCGACGCAGCGCCAGGCGCTCGTCATCGACATCGCCGTCGCCGTCGGCGTGCTCGGCCTGATGCTGTTCGCGTCGTGGCGGCTGATCTCGCGCACGGTGCGCTCGCTGCAGGCGGTGTCGGCCGGCGTCGAGCGGCTGGCGAGCGGCGAGTTCGCGACGGAGATCGAGGTGAGCTCGCCCGACGAGCTCGGCGACCTCGCGCGCGAGGCGAACCGCACGGCCGAGCGCCTGCGCGAGTACCGCGCCCACACGCAGGCGCTGCTCGAGCAAACGCGGCAGCAGGCCGACGAGCTCGCGCGCACGAGCCGCTACAAGTCGGAGTTCCTCGCGAACATGTCGCACGAGCTGCGCACGCCGCTCAACAGCATCATGGTGCTGTCGAAGGTGCTGGCGAACAACGCCGGCGGCGAGCTCGCCGTGAAGCACGTCGAGCTCGCGAACACGATCCATCGCTGCGGCGAGGAGCTACTCGGCCTCATCAACGAGGTGCTCGACCTGTCGAAGATCGAGGCCGGCAAGCAGGAGATCGCGGTGGCGCAGGT
This sequence comes from Deltaproteobacteria bacterium, assembly GCA_019637375.1. Lineage (GTDB taxonomy): Bacteria > Myxococcota_A > Polyangia > Haliangiales > Haliangiaceae > JABFXX01. The sequence goes on from JAHBVW010000042.1 coordinate 39,568, forward strand.
CGCGACGGCCGACATCGCCGCGTACGCGCGCTCGATGTTCCGGCCGCTCGCGGAGCAGAAGCGCCTCGGCTTCTCCGTCGAGGTCGGCGACGGCGTACCGTCCGAGATCCGGACGGACTGGTCGCGGCTCGCGCAGATCCTGAAGAACCTGGTCGCGAACGCGATCAAGTTCACGGAGAAGGGCGCGGTGACGGTGACGATCGCGGCGCGCGGGCAGGACCTCGCGATCGCGGTGTCGGACAGCGGCATCGGCATCGCGCGCGAGAAGCTGGGCTGGATCTTCGAGGCGTTCGCGCAGGCGGAGACCGGCACGAGCCGCAAGTTCGGCGGCACCGGCCTCGGGCTCACGATCGCGAAGCAGCTCGCGGCGCGACTCGGCGGCGACCTCACCGTCGACAGCGAGCTCGGCACCGGCAGCACGTTCACGCTCGCGCTGCCCGTCGCGGGCCCGCGCGAGGAGAGCGAGGCCCCGGCGCCGCCGGTCGCGCACGCCGCGACCCCGGCGATCTCGTCGGCGGCGATCCCGCTCCCGATGCCGCCGGAGCGCACGCCCGCCGAGCCGCTGCCCGACGGCGTGTCGGTGCTGCTCGTCGAGGACGACATGCGCACGATGTACTCGCTGGCGAGCTCGCTGCGCGGTCGCAAGGTGACGGTGCACCTCGCGACCGACGCCGACGAGGCGCTGCGCGAGCTCGAGCGCACCGGCGGCGTCGACGCGATCCTGCTCGGCGGCGGCGCGGGCGCGGCCGAGCGTCTCCGCGCCGACGCGCGCTGGCAGCGCCTGCCCATCGTCACGCTCGGCGAGCCGGGCGACGTGCCCAAGCCCGTCGACGTCGAGCGGCTGCTCGCCGTCGTGCGCGAGCGCCTGGCGCACCGGGCCGATCAGGCCGACGCCGGTACGGGCACCGTGAAGCAGAACGTCGTGCCGGGATCCGCCGCGTCGGCGACCCAGATCTGACCGCCGAGCTTCTCGACGGCGCGCTTGCACAGCGCGAGGCCGACGCCGGAGCCCGACGAGCTGCCCAGGCGCTCGAACAGGTTGAACACGCGCTCGCGATCCGCGGGCGGGATGCCGACGCCGTTGTCGCGGACCGAGAAGATGAAGTGGCCGCCGCGGCGCTCGGCGCGCACGCTGACCTGAGGCGGCGCCTCGCTGCGGAACTTGACGGCGTTGCCGATCAGGTTCTGCAGTACCTGCGCGACGAGGCGCCGGTTGCCGCGCACGCGCGGCAGGCCGTCGTGGACGACGCTCGCGCCGGCGCGCTCGAGGTCGGTGCGCAGGTTCTCGACGACGTCGGCGAGCACGCGGCCGACGTCGACCTCGGTCGCGTCGGCGTCGTCGGCGGACAGGCGCAGCAGGTTGTACAGGTCGTCGATCATCGCGTCGAGGCGCCCGCTCGCCTTGACGATGCGCTCGAGCGCGTCCTTGCCGTCGTCGTCGAGCCGGTCGAGGTGCGTCTCGACGAGGATCTGCGAGAACGCGCGGATCGAGCGCAGCGGTGCGCGCAGGTCGTGCGAGAGCGTGCGGTTGACGTCCTCGAGGTCCGCGATCTTCTCGCGCAGCGTGACCTCGCGCCGCTCGAGGAGCGCGTTCGCGCGCGCGAGCTCGCGCCGCTTCAGGTACAGGTCGCCGAACACCTCGACCTTCGAGCTCAGCGCGTGCGCGTTGATCGGCTTGTACAGGAAGTCGACGGCGCCGGCCTCGTAGCCGCGGAACGTCCGCTCCTCGGACCGATCGCCCGCGGTGATGAAGATGATCGGCACGAGCTTGGTGCGCTCGGAGGTGCGCATCAGCTGGGCGGTCTCGAAGCCGTCCATGTCGGGCATCTCGACGTCGAGCAGCACCATCGCGAACTCGCGCTTGAGGAGCAGGCGCAGCGCCTCGTTGCCGCTCGTCGCGCGGTGCAGGGCGCGGTCGGGGCGCCGGAGCAGCTCCTCGAGCGCGAGCAGGTTCTCCGGCTTGTCGTCGACGAGCAGGATATCGATCGGCTCGGACGACTCTGCCACCCGGGAAGTATCACACGCGGCCTCCCGGAGATGGAGTCCGTGTCATCGTCAGGCATGGCGCCGCGGATCCCCTGGTACGTGTGGTCGTCGGTGGTGGCCGTGACGCTCATCCTGGCGGGCGTGTACTGGGACATCTCCTGGCACATGACGATCGGCCGCGACTCGTTCTGGACGCCGGCCCACATCGCGATCCAGCTCGGCGGCATCACGGCCGCGGGAGCGGGGACCTACCTCATCCTCGCGACGACGTTCCGGCGCTCGTCGCCGCTGCGGGAGGCGTCGATCGCGGTGTGGGGCTTCCGCGGGCCGTTCGGCGCGTTCCTGTCGGTGTGGGGCGGGGCGACGATGATCGTGTCGGCGCCGTTCGACAACTGGTGGCACGGCGCGTACGGGCTCGACGTCAAGATCCTGAGCCCGCCGCACGTCGTGCTCACGCTCGGCATCCTCGGCGTCGCGATCGGCGGCGTGCTGCTCGTCGTCGCGACGCTCAACCGCTCGAGCGGCGACGTGCACCGGCGGCTGCAGTGGCTGATCCTGCTCGTCGCCGGCGAGGTGCTCGTGCTCGCGATGATCGCGGTGCTCGAGAAGACGTTCCGCGCGAACCTCCACCGCGCCGACGCGTACCGCGCGCTCGCGATCGTCGTCCCGATCATGATGATCCCGCTCGCGCACGCGTCGGGCCGGCGCTGGGCGACGACGATCGTCGCGGGCGCGTACACGGCGTTCATGGTGCTCATGATCTGGCTGTTCCCCCTGTTCCCGGCGGAGCCCAAGCTCGGGCCCGTCTACCAGCCGATCACGCACTTCATCCCGCTCGAGTTTCCGATGCTGATCGTCGTCCCGGCGATCGCGATCGACGTCGCGGCGGACCGCCTCGCGGCGCGGCCGCGCATCGTGCGCGCGGTGGTGTTCGGGGCGCTGTTCACGACGCTGCTCGTCGCCGCGCAGTGGCCGTTCGCCTCGTTCCTGGTCACCGACGACGCGAAGAACTGGCTGTTCGGCGCGCACTACCTGCCGTACTTCATGCAGCCGCAGTGGTACGAGGCGCGCGGCGAGCTCATGCCGGATCCCGACGTCGCGGTCGGGCTCGCGCAGGCGCTGGTGCTCGGCATGATCAGCTCGTGGATCGCGCTCGCCGTCGGCGACGCCCTGCGGAAGGTGCAGCGATGAGGCGCGTCCTTCCGCTGCTGCTGGTGCTCGTGCTCGCGCGCCCCGCCGCGGCGCACGTCGGCAGCCCCGACATCTTCTTCGAGGGCGACGCGGGCCCGTACCACCTGGTCGTCACGATCCGCACGCCCGACGTCATCCCGGGCATCGCGACGATCGAGCTGCGCGCCGGCGCCGGCGTCACCGGCGTCACCGTCGTGCCGCTGCGCCTGACCGGGCCGGGCTCCGAGCTGCCGCCGTCGCCCGACGCCGCGGATCGCTCGCGCGATGACCCGCAGTTCTTCACCGCGAGCCTGTGGCTGATGGAGCACGGCAGCCTGCAGGTGCGGATCGCCGTCGACGGGGCGCGCGGGCAGGGCGCGCTCGCGATCCCGGTGCCCGCCGCCGCACAGCGCACGCAGGACATGGACCGCGCACTCGGGGCGCTGCTGTTCGCGCTGATGGCGCTCCTCGCCGTCGCCGTCGTGTCGATCTTCGCCGCGGCGGTGCGCGAGGCGGCGCTCCCTCCCGGTGCCGAGGCCGGGGCGCGCGGCCGGCGGCGGGCGCGGATCGCGGCGCTCGCCGTCGGGACCGGCGTCGTCGGCGTGCTCGCGCTCGGCAAGTGGTGGTGGGATGCCGAGGCGCGCGCGTACGAGCGCATGGTCGCCGTCCCGTGGGTGATCGAGCCGCGCGTCGCCGGGTGCACGCTGCTCCTGCCGCCGCTCGGCGCCGACATCCTCCCGGATCACGGGCACGACCTGCATCTGTTCGCCGTGCGCGTGCCGGAGCTCGATCGCCTCGCGCACCTCCACCCGGAGCGCACCGGCGACGGCATGGCGGTCGCGTTGCCGCCGCTGCCGGCGGGGAGCTACGCCGTGTTCGCGGACGTCGTCCTCGGCAACGGCTTCCCGATCACGGGCACCGGCGCCGTCGAGCTGCCGGACCTCGCGGCGTGCGCGGCGCCTCCCGCGGCGGCCGACGACGCGTGGTGGGCCGGCGCCGCCGTCGGCGAGACCAGCACGCCGCTCGCGGGCGGCGGCCGCATGGTGTGGGAGCGGCCGCCCGGTCCGCTGCGCGCCGGCATCGCGACGACGCTGCGCTTCCGCGTCGAGGATGCCGGCGGTGCGCCGTCGCCGCTCGAGGCGTACATGGGCATGGCCGGCCACGCGGCGGTCGTGCGCACCGATCGCACGGTGTTCGCGCATCTCCACCCGTCGGGCTCGGTCGCGATGCCGGCGCTCGAGCTCGCCGGCGAGCGGGTGTCGCACGCGGGCCACCACATGACGTTCCCGGCGGAGGTCGCGTTCCCCTACGGCTTTCCGCGGGCGGGCGCGTACCGCGTGTTCGTGCAGGTCCGCCGCGCCGGGCGCGTCGAGACGGCGGCGTTCGACGCCCGCGTCGCCGAGTAGCGGTAAGCTGCGGTGTGGCCCCCGACGCCGCGCCCGGGCAGCGCAAGAACCTCCTCCTCCCCGACGGGGAGCGCTGGCCGCTCGATCCCGACAAGCCGGCGATCGAGCTGATCGACGTCCACAAGTCGTTCGGCCGCCTCGACGTGCTGAAGGGGCTGAACCTGAAGATCGCCGCCGGCAAGACGACGGTGATCGTCGGGCGCAGCGGCTCGGGCAAGTCGGTGCTGCTGAAGCTGATGATGGGGCTCCTGCAGCCCGACCGCGGGCGCGTCATCCTGTTCGGGCGCGATCTCGCCGAGGTCAGGCCCGTCGAGATGCTCGAGCTGCGCAAGCGGCTCGGCATGATGTTCCAGAACTACGCGCTGTTCGACGCGCTCACCGTCGAGGACAACGTCGGGTTCACGCTGATCGAGAACTCGGAGATGCGGCGGCGCGACGTGATGAAGCTGTCGCACGAGCTGATCCGGATCCTCGGCCTCGAGCGCAGCGAGCGCCTGCTGCCGTCGGAGCTGTCGGGCGGTATGCGCAAGCGCGTGAGCCTCGCGCGCGCGCTCGTGTCGAATCCGGAGGTGGTGCTGTTCGACGAGCCGACGACCGGCCTCGATCCGATCATGATCGAGAAGGTCGACGAGATGATCGTGCTCGCGAAGGAGCAGTACCAGATCACCGCGTGCATCATCAGCCACGACATGGCGAGCACGAAGCGGCTCGCCGACGTCGTCGGCTTCCTGCACGACGGGCAGATCATCTTCTACGGCTCGTACGACGACCTCCTGCGCAGCCGGGTGCCGCCGATCAAGAAGTTCGTCGAGGGCTCGCGCACGTCGCGGCTCGCGCGCGACGACGTCCAGGCGCCGCCGCCGCCGTCGCGCCACGACGTCGAGCTGCCGCCGGCCGTGAGCGCGGTCACGCTGTCCCCGGGGCGCGTCCTCGAGACGCCGGTCGTCGAGCTCGTCGGCGTGCACAAGTACTTCAAGAACAAGCACGTGCTGCGCGGGATCGACCTGCCGATCTATCCGAGCCGCACGACGGTGCTGATCGGCGCGAGCGGCTCCGGCAAGAGCGTCATCATCAAGCACATCATGGGGCTGTTCAAACCGACGTCCGGCGAGATCCGGGTGTTCGGGCGGGACATCGTCCCGATGAACGACCTCGAGCTCAACGAGGTGCGCACGCACTTCGGCATGCTGTTCCAGCACGCGGCGCTGCTCGACTGGCTCTCGGTCGCCGAGAACGTCGCGTTCCCGCTGCGCGAGCGCGCGCAGAAGCACCGGATGCCGCGCGCCGAGATCCGCGACGCCGTCGACGAGATGCTCGAGCGGCTCAACATCAAGGACATCGCCCACCGCATGCCGGGCGAGATCTCCGAGGGGCAGAAGAAGCGCGTCGGGCTCGCGCGCGCGATCGTCGTCAAGCCCGACATCATGATCTACGACGAGCCGACGACGGGTCAGGACCCGCTTCGGGTCGCCGACATCGACGCGATGATCCAGGACGCCCACGAGCAGTTCAAGATCACGAGCATCGTGATCAGCCACGACATGGCGTCGACGTTCCGCATCGGCCACATGGTCGCGATGCTGTACCAGGGCGAGATTGCGGCGTACGGCACACCCGCGGAGGTGCGAGCTTCTCTGAACCCCCACGTCCAGCACTTCATCCACGCCGGCAGCGTCGACTGAAAGTTGCACGCGCCGACGAGGTTCGCGCATGATCCTCGTGTGCGTGCGATCGCGACCGTCTCCATCCTGGTCACGCTGGCCGGGTGCTCGTTCGTGGCGGTGCGGTCACCGGTCCGGCCGCCGGACGATGGCCGGCCCATCGATCCGCGCAGGATCAGGTGCGACGACAGCCAGCTGTTCCCGACGCTCGATGCGCTCGGCGGCGCGGCGGCGCTCGCGGCGGCCGGCGGCGGCATCCTCGTCGAGGGCCTGTCGGACACCGGCAAGTTCGAGAACTTCACGCTGTACGCCGCGGGGCCGCTCGTCGCGCTCGGCGTCCTGTACTTCTACGCGGCGAGCTTCGGCACGACGCGCGTCGGCCGGTGCGCCGACCTGAAGGAGGGCGCGGGCGCCGTCGAGCCGATCCGCCCGATCGAGTTCGACACGGTCAAGAAGGACTCCGAGATCGAGATCGAGTAGCGGCGGCGCGGCGCTCGCGCTTCGCGTAGCCCACGCGGCCCGCGGCGCCGTCGGCGATCTCCCACGCCTCGGCGGTCTCCGCGATCCTGCGGTGCGGGTGATCGCCGCCGAGGAGCTCGCGGCGCACGACGCGCGCGGCCGAGACCCTGTCGTCGAAGTCGTCGATGACCTGGAACTCGCCGTCGTGGTGCCAGCGGCCGGGCGCGCGGGATTCGGCGAGCATGTGGTAGTTGTCGCCGCCCATCCGGGAGATGTCGGCGCCGTTCTCGCGCAGGAGCACCGGCGGCGCCGTGTACACGACGAAGCCGGCGCGCCGGCTCATCTGCTCGCGGCACAGCGCGGCGCGGTGGTCGCGGCGGACCTGCGCGTAGCTGCGCGGGTCGCGGGAGGCGAGCGCGACGGGCAGGCCGAACGTGTGCCAGCGGATCGTCGTCGGGGAGGGTGGGCAGCGCCGCAGGCGCAGGCGCAGCGCGCGCAGGTCGTCGTCGGAGACCGACGTCAGGCCGTCGGGGACGATCAGGATCGGATCGGCGGCGTCGCCGTCGAACGGCGTCGACACGAGGTGCGGCTCGTCGACGAGGACCATCGTGCCGGCGTGCCGCTGGAACGCGAGCCCCCACATGAGGCGGCCCATCGTGTGCGCGCCGAGGGGGCCGCTGATGATGTGCCACGTGTCGTGGAAGTAGTTGGTGCTGAAACGAACCTGGTACTGCGGGCGCAGCGTCACGACGCGCAGCGTGCGGCCGTGGATGTCGAACGTGCGCAGGTGGACCTTGAGCCCACGCGTCTGGTCAAGCATCGGTGAGGACTCCGTCGTCGTCGAGGTGGTACGTGCGGATCGGGCGGCCGCGCTCGAGCCGGTAGTGCGCGGCGCGCTGGGCCGCGGCGCTGCCGGCGCGGCGCGCCTCGACCTGCTCGTGGAGGAGCGCGGCGAGCCGGCGCAGCGCGCGGTCGAGGTTCGCCTTCTGCGAGCGCTCGCCGGCGCTGCGGATCGCGAGGCCCGTCGGCAGGTGGCACACGCGCACCGCCGACGACACCTTGTTCACGTGCTGCCCGCCCGGCCCGCCGGCGCGGCACGCCGTGATCTCGAGGTCGTCCTGCGCGATCTGGATGCGCGCGTCGTCGGGCGGCGCCTCGTGCAGCGAGACCGCGACGAACCAGCGCTTGCGCGCGCGGCGCGACCGCCGATCCGAGCGGTGCACCAGCACGTGCGTGCCGAGCTCGTCGGCGAGCGTCCCGGCGACGTCGCCGCCGAGGCGCAGCGTCACCGAGCGCGGCTCCTCGTCCGCGCCCTGCGACACGACGTCGTGCACGGCGAGCCCGCGCTCCTCGGCGAGCCGCTCGAGGCGCGCCGCCAGCTGCGACACGAACCGCCGGCACTCGACGGGGCCGACGCCGGAGGTGATGAGGAGATCGTGGGTGCTCATAGGATTCACAGCTTGACGGTGATGATGGGGTCGAGCGCGGCGACGCGGGTCGCGAGCGCGTGGGTCTCGAGGGCGGCGATGACGGGCTCGATCGCCTTGTAGGCGTCGGGGTGCTCCTCGTAGAGGAGGGACACCTCGTCGCACAGGACGCGCTGCCGGCCGCCGCCGCGGAGCTCGGTCCGGCGGTAGCGGTCCTTGAGCTTCGCGACGGCCTCGCTGCGCGTCATCTTGCGGCCGGCGCCGTGCGCGACCGAGCCCAGGCCGGTCTCGTTGCCGGTGCCCTTCACGATCCACGACGGGGCGCCGCGGCTGCCGAGGACGACGGCGAGCGCGCCCGCCGGGGCAGGGGCCGCGCCCTTGCGGTGCACGTAGGCACCTGCGCCGGCGACGGGCTCGCTGCGGACGTCGTTGTGCGTGACGTCGAACGCGCCGGTGATGCGGTGGTCGCGCAGCGCCGCGAGCGCGGACAGCACGCGGTACGACAGGACGAGCCGGTTCGTGCGCGCGAACCGGCACGCGCCGGCGAGCTCGCCGAGGTAGCGCTCGCGGTCGCCGTCGCGCAGGGCGCGCATGCCCCACGCCTCGGCGAGCGCGGTGCCGAGGCCGCGCGACCCGGAGTGCACGAGGGCGACGATGCTGTCGCGCTCGAGGCCGAGCGCCGCGGCGGACTCCGCGTCGACGGGGCGCGCCGCGCGCGAGACCTCGGCGAAGTGGTTGCCGCCGCCGATCGTGCCGAGCGATGCCTCGAAGCCGAGGCGGTACGGCGCGGCGTCGCCGCTCGGCGGCAGGCCGTCGTCGCCGCTGTCGCGCGCCGCGAGGCGCTGCAGCTCCTCGGGGACGCCGTCGAGGGTCGCGAGCGCGCGCGGCCCCTCGCGCCACGCGGCGTCGAACAGCGCCGCGGCGTCGGCGCCGGCGAGCGGGTCGGCGTCGAACGCCGCGCGCAGGCGGCGCTCGAGCTTGTCGGGCGCCACGCGGCCGACGTTCGTGACGACGACGCGCGCGCCGCACCCGGCGTCGCCGCCGACGAGGTGCGGGTGGACGACGTCGCGGCAGGCGACCGCGGCGCCGATGGGATAGCCGCGGCCCGGGTGCAGGTCGGGCATGCCGGCCGCGCGGACGCAGCCGTCGAGGTGGGCGACGGACTCGAGCTGGCGCACCGCCTCGCTCTCCATCCACACGTCGGGACCGTCGATGACGACCGTGCTGGGCATGGCCGAGCTTCGAGCGAGCCGCGTGCCACGGCCAGGTCCGCGAAAGCTCGTCGTGCCGGTTCGTGGCGAACCAGGCAAACTGATGCGTAGCAGACCAGCATGGTCTATCATGAACCATGCAGCGGATCCTGGTGACCTGGTCGGATCGCGGCGTCGACGGGCCGTCGCCGGCGCACCAGGTCAAGCGGCCGGCGACCGACCGCGGCCCGACGCTGCGCCTGCTCGACGAGACCCCGCGGCGCGACGCCTACCACCGCGCGCTCGTCTTGACCATCCCGGGTGGCCTCGCGCGCTCCCACGCGCTCGCCGCGGACCTGCGCGCGCACGTCCCGCTGGTCGAGGTCCGCGCGATCGACGTCGGCGATCCGTCCGACTACGCGGCGCTGTTCGCGCGCCTGGTGCCGATCGCGCGCGAGCTCGACGCCCTCGCGGAGCACGCGCGCGTCGACGTGCTGCTGTCGGCGGGCACGCCGCAGGCGCAGACGCTGTGGGTCATCCTCGTGCAGGCGCGGATGCTGCGCGCCCGCATGCTGCAGGTCATCCCGGCGGCGTTCGTGCCGGTGCCGCACCCGAAGGCGATCCGCGTGGTGACCTTCGACATGGAAGGCTTCCCGGAGATCCGGGGGCTGCGCGAGGAGGTGTCGCGGCTGCGCGCGCAGGTGCGCGGGCGGCAGGGCCTCCACGCGGGGAGCGAGCCGATGCGCGAGCTGATGGGGCGCGTCGCGCGCGTCGCGCAGAGCGAGCTGCCGGTGCTCGTGCACGGCGAGACCGGCTCCGGCAAGGAGCTCGTCGCGCGCGCGATCCACGACGGCAGCCCGCGCGCGAACGGGCCGTTCATCGCCGAGAACTGCGGCGCGATCGCCGAGTCGATGCTCGCGAGCGAGCTGTTCGGCCACGAGGCCGGCGCGTTCACCGGCGCCGCCGGCCGCCACCGCGGGCTGTTCGAGCAGGCCGCCGGCGGGACGATCTTCCTCGACGAGGTCGCGGAGCTGCCGCCGCAGGTGCAGGCGATGCTGCTGCGCGTGCTGCAGGAGCGCACCGTGCGCCGCGTCGGCGGCGAGCAGCCGATCCGCGTCGACGTCCGCGTCGTCGCCGCGACCCACCGCGACCTCGCCGCGATGGTCGCCGCCGGCACGTTCCGCGAGGACCTGTACTACCGCCTGCGCGGCGCGACGCTGCACGTGCCGCCGCTGCGCGAGCGCATCGCGGACCTGCCCGCGCTGATCCACGCGTTCCTCGGCGAGGCGACGCTGTCGCGGCGCGTGCGCGAGCTGCCGATCGCGCCGGAGGCGATGCGTGCGCTGGCGGCACATGCGTGGCCCGGCAACGTGCGCGAGCTGCGCAGCGAGGTCCACCGGTGGGCGGTGTTCTGCGACGAGCGCGTCGAGCTCGCCGACCTGGCGCCGGAGATCCGCGGCGCCGCGCGCACGCCGCCGCCGCCGCCGCCGGCCGGCCGCCCACCCGAGGCGTCGGAACCGACGCTTGCGGCCATCGTCACGAATGCAGAACGCCACGCGATCGCGGGGGCCATGGCCGCGCACGCCGGCAACCTGTCGCGCGTCGCGGCCGCGCTCGACATCGAGCGCAACACGCTCAAGCGCAAGCTGCGCGCGTTCGGCCTGTACCCGCGGGCTACCGCTTCACGCGCGCGAGGAGCTTGACCATGTCGTCGGCGTGCTCTTCCTCGACGGCGAGGATCTCCTCCATCATGCGGCGCGAGGTCGGGTCGTCGTTGCCGAGCCAGCGCACGATCTCCGAGTACGTCGCGATCGCGATGCGCTCGGCCACGAGGTCCTCACGGATCATCTCCTCGAGCGTCTCCGCACTCCCGTACTGTGCGTGGCTGCGCTCCGCGAGCCCGGCCGGGTCGAGGTTCGGCGACCCGCCGAGCTCGGTGATCCTCTTGGCCACGCGGTCCGCGTGCTGTTGCTCTTCGTTCGCGTGCTCGAGGAACTCGTTCTCGACGCCCGCGGCGTGGATGCCCTTCGCCTCGAAGTAGTGACTGCGATACCGCAGCGTACACACGGTCTCGGTGGCGAGGACCTCGTTGAGGACCTCGATCACCTTCTGCGGATCGGCCTGATACGACGTCGTGATCGGCCCCTCCTCCATCTTCTCGAGTGCGCGGCGCCGGATCTCCTCGATATCTGCGCTGAAACTGTTCATGCCACAGGTCCTCGCAATCCAGATGCCACTCCTCGATCGTGGGAGCGAGCGCCGCCGCACGCTCGACCTTGGCTCCCTTCACTCCCTTGACTCCCGCACCGTCGGGGTCGACGCTTGATCGACCGGGGTCATGGCGCAGATCAAGTACACGTTCCTCGAGCGCCTCGGCGGCGGCGGCCAGGCGGAGGTGTTCCGCGGCCTGGCCGAGTCGATGGAGGGGTTTCGCCGGCCGGTCGCGCTCAAGCGAGTGCTCCCGAACCTGACGTCGAACCCGCAGTTCGTGTCGATGTTCCTCGACGAGGCGCGGCTGTCGCTGTTCCTCCAGCACGCGAACGTGGTGCAGGTCTTCGACATCGCGCGCGCGCCCGACGGGACCTACTTCCTCGCGATGGAGTACGTCGACGGCTGCGACCTGAAGGCGCTGATCGAGCACGAGATCTCGAACAAGCGCAGCGCGAACATCGCGCTCGTCCTGCACATCGTCATCGAGTGCTGCAAGGGCCTCCACTACGCGCACACGCTCGAGCATCCGGAAACCGGACAGCCGCTCCACATCGTGCACCGCGACATCTCGCCGCCGAACGTCATGCTGTCGAAGAACGGCGAGGTCAAGGTCGTGGACTTCGGCCTCGCGAAGGCGAACAGCCAGCTCGAGATCACCGACGAGGGTGTCGTGAAGGGCAAGTTCAGCTACCTCGCGCCCGAGACCGCGCTGGGGCAACACGTCGACGCGCGCGCCGACGTGTTCGCGCTCGGCATCCTCCTGTGGGAGATGCTGACCGAGCGCCGCCTGTTCATCGCCGACACGCCGTACGAGACGGTGTCGCTGATCCGCCGCGCGCGCATGCCGTCGATCATCGCGCTCAACCCGAACGTCGACCCCGAGCTCGAGGCGATCGTGCGCACGGCGCTCGCGAAGGACCGCGACCAGCGCTACGAGACGGCCGCCGACCTCGGCGAGGCGCTCACCGCGTACCTGTTCTCGCGCGGCATCAAGGCCACGTCCAAGGACGTCGCCCTCACGGTGCGCGACATCCGCTCCGTGCGCGCCAAGCGGTCGTCGCCGCGCGCGGCCCTCACCCACGCGCTCGTCCAGGACGAGATCAACAAGCTCACCACGCTCGTCGCCGAGGAGCTCGCCTCCGCGCGGCAGCCCGAGCCCGTCACCTCCCCCGGTAGCATGGTCGACACGACCGACTGGGCCGCCGACCTCGAGGACTGACGGAGGGCTGCATGAGCGACCCCAGGAATCCGCGCGTGGGCATCGGCGTGATGGTCGTGAAGGACGGGAAGGTGCTGCTCGGGAAGCGGCGCGGCTCGCACGGGGCGGGCGAGTACGCGTGGCCGGGAGGGCACCTCGAGTCCATGGAGCTGTTCCAGGAGTGCGCGGCGCGCGAGGTGATGGAGGAGACGGGGATGACGATCGGGCCGCTGCGGTTCCTGCGCGTGCTCAACACGCGGGCGTACGCGCCGAAGCACTACGTCGACCTGGTGTTCGCGGCGGACTGGGTGAGCGGCGAGCCGACCGTCCGCGAACCGGACAAGGTCGAGGGGTGGGCGTGGTACGACCTCGACGACCTGCCGTCGCCGCTGTTCGCGACGGTCCCGACGGCGCTCGAGGCGCTGCGCACGGGGCGCACGATGTGGGACGGTCCGTAGGCGCCCCTGATAGAGTGGGGCGATGTCGCGCTGCACCGGTTGCGCCGAGGAGCTGCCCGCGCGGGCGCGCTTCTGTCCGGCGTGCGGACAGCCGGTCGAGCCCGACGTGTCGGCCGCCGCGACGACGGCGCCGAAGCTGCCGCCGCGCGTGATCGCGCCCGGCACGCGCATCACGCCGCGCTACACGATCGAGGGCGTCATCGGCGAGGGTGGGATGGGCGTCGTGTACCGCTGCCGCGACGAGCAGCGCGAGGCCGTCGTCGCCGTGAAGGCGCTGCACGCGAGCCTGATGGGCGACCGCGAGATCCGGCGCCGGTTCACGCGCGAGGCGCAGCTGATGATCGGGTGGAACCACCGGCACGTCGCGCGCGTGTCGGAGGTGATCGAGCACGAGGACCTGCTCGCGTTCGTGATGGAGTACGTCGACGGCCCGACGCTCGAGGACCACGCGCAGCGCTGGGGCGGCAAGCTGCCGTACGACGACATCCGCGCGATCTTCTCGGGCGTCCTCGGCGCGATGCAGGAGGCGCACTCGGTCGGCATCGTCCACCGCGACCTGAAGCCGCACAACATCCTCTTGCGCATCGACGAGGCGGGCATCACGCCGAAGATCGTCGACTTCGGGATCGCGAAGATCCTCGAGGGGACGACGTACACGATGACCGGCGTCATGCTCGGCACGTGCCGGTACATGTCGCCGGAGCAGGTACAGGCGCCGCAGCACGTCGACCACCGCGCCGACATCTACTCGCTCGGCGTGACGCTGTACCGCTGCATCACGGGGCGGTGCCCGTTCGAGGGCAACAACCACTTCGCGCTGATGATGGCCCACGTCGAGCAGCAGCCCGAGCCGCCGTCGTACCACCGGCCGCACCTGCCGCCGGCGCTCGACGGAGTGCTGATGAAGGCGCTCGCGAAGAACCGCGAGGAGCGGCACGCGAGCTGCGGCGCGTTCCGCGAGGAGCTCGAGCACGCGCTCGTCGACGTGACGCCGGTGCGCATCGAGCGCGAAGCGGATCTGCCGAAGCTCGTCGTCGAGGACGACGGCAACGAGATGGTGCTCGTCCCGGGCGGGCCATTCCAGATGGGCGCGAACCGGCGCACCGTGCTGCTCGATCGCTTCTACATCGCGCGGCACCCGGTCACGAACGCGATGTTCGCGCGCTTCGTCGACGCGACCGGCTATCACCCGGGCGGCGAGGCGGCGCGCTACCTCGATCACTTCCGCAACGGGCGCTGCCCGCCCGAGCTCGCGAACCACCCCGTCACGTTCGTGTCGTGGGTCGACGCGCGCGCCTACTGCCGGTGGGCGGGCCGCCGCCTGCCGACGGAGGCCGAGTGGGAGAAGGCCGCGCGTGGCCCCGACGGCAACAAGTACCCGTGGGGCCGCGACGAGCCGAGCGCCGAGCTCGCGCACTTCGGCCACGCGCGCGGCGGCAGCACCGCACCGATCGGCTCGTTCCCGCGCGGCGCCTCGCCGTACGGCCTCCACGAGATGGCGGGCAACGTGTTCGAGTGGTGCGACGACGTCGACGACACCGCGTTCTACCTGCACGGCCCCGATCGCAACCCGCGCAACACCGTGCAGCCGGGCGATCAGCCGTGCGTCACGCGCGGCGGCTCGTGGCGCTACGACGCGAGCTCGCTGCGCACGTACGCGCGCGCGAGCTTCCCACCGACGTTCCGCCTCGACATGGTCGGCTTCCGCGTCGCGATGTAGCGGCTACGCGATCGCGCGGGCGCGGACCTCGATCGAGTCGGCGAGGCGCTGCGCGGCGTCGCGCTCGCCGGGCGGGACGAGCGCGAGCGCGTCCGCGATGGCGGAGAGCTCGGCGGCGAGCTCGGCGCGGGTGCGGGTGGCGAGGAACTGATCGCGGGTCTCGAGCGCGAGGGAGAGGACCGACAGGGCGCGCGCGGCGGCCAGCACGTGGTGGGTGAGGAGCTCCATGAGGCCGGACGGTCGGCCACCGCCGGCCGGAGTTGCGTGCGATCGCCGGACGCCAGGGCTATCGAGAGGTTATCGGGCACCCGAGCGGCGAGGAGCGGCGAGGAGCCGCGTTCCGGCGACCGCGATCGGCTACGCTACCCGGACGTGAGCGACGAGGAGCTGGGGCGTACCGCGACCGCGCCGGGGAGCACGTCGGCACCGAGCGTGCCGGCGACGCCGGTCGGCTCGACGCTCGGCCGCTACCGCCTCGAGCGCGAGCTCGGCGCCGGTGGGATGGGCGTGGTGCACGCGGCGTTCGACCCCGACCTCGAGCGGCGGATCGCGCTGAAGGTGCTGCGCAACGCCGCCGGCGGGGACGAGGCGCAGCGGCGGCTGCTCCGCGAGGCCCGCGCGATGGCGCGCCTCGCGCACACGAACGTCGTCACCGTGCACGAGGTCGGCTCCGCGAACGGCCGCGACTTCGTGGCGATGGAGCTGATCGAGGGCGAGACGCTCGCCGACTGGTTGCGCGCCGCGCCGCGCCGGCCCGACGAGATCGTCGCCGCGTTCGTGGCGGCGGGGCGCGGGCTCGCCGCCGCGCACGAGGCGAGCATCGTCCACCGCGACTTCAAGCCGCACAACGTCCTGCGCAGCCACACGGGGCGCATCGTCGTCACCGACTTCGGCCTCGCGCGCGAGGCGCAGCCCTGCGACGAGGCGCCGGCGCTCGCGATGACGCAACCCGCGCACGCCGAGCCGTCGTCGCTGTCGGCGCTCACCCTCGCGGGCGCCGTCCTCGGCACGCCGGCGTACATGGCGCCCGAGCAGTGGAGCGGCGGCGCGGTCACGCCGGCGACGGATCAGTTCGCGTTCTGCGTCGCCCTGTGGGAGGCGCTCGCCGGCGAGCGCCCGTACCGCGGCCCCACCGTCGAGGACCTGCGCGCGCAGGTGCGCGCCGGGCCGAGCGCGCTCGACGGCTCGAAGATCCCGCGCCGCCTGCGTTCGGTGCTGCGGCGCGGCCTCGATCCGGAGCCCGACCGCCGCTGGCCCGACCTCAACGCACTGCTCGCACAGCTCGAGCCCACCGGGCGCGGCGCCGCGATCGCGATCGGCGGAGGCATCGCCGCGGCGGCCGTCGTCGGGACGGTCGCGTTCTTCGCGCTGCGGCGCGACACCGCCGAGAGCATCCCGCCGCCGATCGCGTGCCGCGCGCCGCGCGTCGCCGTCGAGAGCGTGTGGTCGGCGCCGATCGCCGAGGAGACGAAGGTCAAGCTCGGCGCCGGCGCGGTCAAGATCTTCGAGGCGGAGGTGGCCGCGTGGCGGGCCGCGCGCGAGCAGGCGTGCGCGGAGCAGCCGGTGCCGAACGAGGCGCGCCTCGATTGCCTCGACGGCGTCCTCGCGCGCCTCGACGTGCTGCGCCGCGCGTACGCGCAGGTGCCGTCGAGCGACCCCGAGGACGTCGGCGCCGAGATCGTGGCGTCGAGCGTGTGCCAGACGAAGGAGTCCATCCCGGTGCTCAGCCTCGCCTCGAACGCCGACAACATCGCGGCGTACGAGTGGTTCGCGCGCTCCGAGACGCGTCCGCCGCCGCGCGAGCAGGACATCGCGGCGTTCGCGAACAAGGCGGAGCTCGGCGCGTGCGCGAAGACGATCGCGCTGATGGCGTTCGACAACGTCGCGGTTAACGCGGGCAACCGGCGCGCCGCGCTCACCGACGCCGTCACCGCCGCCGAGAACTGCGACGACGCGCGCGTCCGCGTCGACGCGCTGATCCAGAGCGCGATGTCGCAGTACGAGGTGCCGATCATCGGCCCGCGCGGCGAGGCGGCGCTGCGGCGCGCGCACGGCGCCGGGCGCAAGGTCGCGCAGCCCGATCTCGACGCGTTCATCAACCAGCAGATGTCGCGCCTGTTCGTGCAGCGCATGCAGTGGGACGACGCGTTCCGCGCGCTCGACCAGGCCGTCGAGGGCTTCGGGTCGCGCGGCCTCGTGCGGCGGCAGCTGTTCGCCGTCGGGCGGCGCAACGCGACGCTCTTGATCCGCTCCGGCGCCGGCGACCTCGAGCGCATGCGCGCCGACGTCGCGAAGTGGAAGCCGATCGCGGTCGAGCGCAAGCTGCACGACGTCCAGTGGATGTTCGAGCGCCAGGACGCGATCGCGCGGATGTGGCAGGGCGAGGCCGCCGCCGCGCACGCCGAGCTCCTGCGCGTGTGGCACCTGCTCCCGCACCCGCCGGTGCCGGGCGGTACGCCGAAGGTCGAGGGCACCGTCGTCGACGAGACCGGGGCGCCGGTCGCCGGCGCGATCGTGGCGTCCGCGGCGATGCTCGTCGTCGACGAGGTCGGCCCGGTGCCCATCTACGACCTCGACGGCGGCTTCCGCACGACGACGACCGACGCGAGCGGCAAGTTCGTCCTCGAGGGGACGTCGCGCGGCGGCACCGTCGTCGCGCAGCTGGGTGACCGCCGCTCGCTGCCGGCGCCGATCGCACCGGCGGTGAAGCTCGCGCTCGCGCCGACGCGCACGATCACCGGCACCGTCGCGCTCGGCGACACGCCGCCGTCGACGATGGTCGTCACCGTCGACATCCCCGACGACCCGACGCACTCCTACCGGATCCTCGCGCCGATCGGGAAGGGCAACACCTACCGCATCGCCGGCGCGCCGCGCACCCGGGTGCGCATCGGCGTCGGCCCGCGCGACGACGACCTGCGCGGCACGCAGACCGAGCTCGTCGTCGTGCCGGCGGGCGCGGCGCCCGTCGAGGGGCTCCGGCTCGCGCTCGCCGCGACGGGGCGCCCGCTCGACGTCGTCACGCGCAGCGCGCTGTCGTCGACGCTCGAGGCGGCGCAGGTCATCGTCGTGCCCGGCCGGCACAACCCATCCACCGTCGGCGAGCTCATGAGCTGGAGCGACAGCGGCGCGATCGCGATCCAGTTCGCGCGCCCGATCATCGGCGAGACGGTGCCGCCGAACGTCGCCACGCGCGTGCGCCGCGGCGACCTGATCGCGCATTTCGGGAATGTCCCCAAGGGCGACATCACGGTGTGCGCGATCGGCCTCAACGCCGACCTCGCCGATGCCGAGACGCGCAACAAGCTGCAGGCGGCGATCACCAAGCTCGCGCTCAAGTGCACGACGATCGGCCCCGACGTCGCCGCGATCGAGCTCGAGGCGCCGCCGCAGCAGCGCATCGAGTGATGCAGCTCGTCCACGCCGACACGAGCGTGCGCGCCGCCGTCGCGACCGAGGCGATGCCGTGGGTGGCGCGGGGCGCGCTCGGCGAGAAGCTGCTCGAGGACGACGGGCGCGGGCGGCGCACGTGCCTGGTCCACGCGCCCGCCGGTGCGCGCATCGCCACCGCCGGTCCGGGCTGTCTCGACGCGCTCGTGCTCGCCGGCGCGCTCGCCGACGGCCCCGCCGGCACGTACCTCCACCGACCCGCGGGCGGCGAGCTCGTCGCGGTCGCCGACTGCACCGCGTTCGTGAAGCTGCGGCCGTCGCACGACCGCAGCGCGCGCGCGATCGACATCCGGCGCATCGCGTTCCATCCGCACCATACGCCCGGCCTGTTCGCCGCCGAGCTCCACGAGGATGCGCACGGCCGCGTCGTCCTCCTGCGCTTCACTCCCGGCACCGCGATCGGCCCGCACGTGCACCGCTTCGGCGAGGAGTTCTTCGTCCTCGAGGGCGCGGTCACCGACGAGCTCGGCACCTACGCACCGCAGACGTGGGTGCGCCAGCCGCCGCGCAGCGTGCACAGCATCGCGAGCGCGCACGGTTGTTTGTTCCTCACGTTCGCCGACCACCTGTAGCAAACTGCTGCACGCGGAAGTGCGGCCGACTGCTTGTGACATCGAGTGGCGTCGGCGATCGTCATTGTCGCGGAGTGATCAGCAGCCGGCTCGAGACGTTGGCCGTCGCGCGTGCGTTCGCACTGACGCGCCGGACCGGTGCGCGCGAGGCCGCGCGGCCGCTGCTGCGCTTCCAGCCCGCGGCGCTGACGGATGCGGCGTGGCTCGCCGCCGTCGACGCGGCGTTCGCAGCGCTGCGCGAGCGCGGCGTCATCGACGCGGGTCATCAGCTCGTCGACCGCGTCGAGCTCGCCCGCCGGATCGGCGCGCACGCGGCGAAGCGGTGGTCGCAGCTCGCGGACCGCATCCTCCCCGCGCTCGCGCTCGGGGTCGCCGCCGACGACGTGCGCACGCACGACCGCATCGCGAACCTGGCGGGCTGGCCGGCGAGCATCGCCGCGCGCGAGCTCGGCCTGTGGACGAGCGGGCCGCCGCCGACGGCGCACGCGCTGTGCGACGCGCTCGTGTGGCGCGAGCTCGGCCTCGCGGGGAAGCCGGAGACGTGTCCGGCGGAGGTGCGCGCGCACTTCCTCCGGGCGCAGCTGCGCGCGACGTCGGGCTCGTTCGAGGCGTGCGTGGCCCGGCTCGCGTGCGCGGCGACGGGGGCGCCGGACCCGGAGGCGCTGCCGGTCGCGCTCGTGCGGTGCTGGCTCGCGAGTCGCGCGATCGGGCCGGCGCCGCGCTAAGCTGCGCGACCATGTCGGCACGCGAGCTCGTCGTGCTCGGGACGGCGAGCCAGGTCCCGACGCGCTATCGCAACCACAACGGCTACCTCCTGCGCTGGGACGGCGAGGGCTTCCTGTTCGACCCCGGCGAGGGGACGCAGCGGCAGATGATCTACGCGGACGTCGCGGCGCGCGCGATCACGCGCGTGTGCATCACGCACTTCCATGGCGATCACTGCCTCGGGCTCGCGGGCGTGTCGCAGCGGATCTCGCTCGACGGCACGCCGCACGTGGTGCACGCGTACTATCCGGCGTCCGGACAGCAGTACTACGAGCGGCTGCGGCACGCGTCGATCTACTACGACGTCGGCAAGTGGGAGCAGCATCCGATCGCCGCGAGCGGCGAGGTCGAGCGGACGCCGGCGTGGACGCTGCGCGCGGTCGCGCTCGATCACGAAGGCGTCGATTGCTACGGCTATCGGCTCGAGGAGGCGCCGCAGCGGCAGATGCTGCCCGACAAGCTCGCCGAGCTCGGGATCAAGGGCCCGGCGGTCGGCCGGCTCGCCGCGACCGGGTCGATCGAGGTCGGCGGCCGCACGGTGACCGTCGACGAGGTGTCGCGCGTGCGGCCGGGGCAGGTCGTCGCGTTCGTGATGGACACGCGCGTGTGCGACGGCGCGCTCGAGCTCGCGCGCGGCGCGGACATGCTCGTGTGCGAGTCGACCTACCTGACGGCAGACGCCGACAAGGCGCGCGACCACGGTCACATGACGGCGAGCGATGCGGCGACGATCGCGCGCGACGCCGGCGCGGGGTTGCTCGTGCTGACGCACTTCTCGCAGCGCTACCAGGAGACGGAGCCGTTCGTCGCGGAGGCGGCCGCGATCTTCCCGAACGCGATCGCGGTGAAGGACGGTGATGTGATCGCGATGCCGAAGCGCCGCGCGTAGACGAGCAACGCGAACGCATGCGCGCCGGTCGTAGGCGGCATGACCTCGCTTCGCCGGATCGCGCTGTGCAGCGCCATGCTCGTCGCGCGCCCCGCGCTCGCCGACGACGAGCCACCCACGACGCCCGACGAGCCGAGGAGGCCCACGGGCGAATTCTCCGTCGGCGTCGGCTTCAACCCCGACGACGGTGTGATCGCGGGAGCGTCGGTGCGACAACCGCGCCTGTTCGGCACGCACCACCGGCTGGCGCTGTCGGCCGACATCTCCGCGCTGCGGCAGCGCGTGGGCCTTGTGTACGACGCCCCCGATCTCCTCGGCACCGGCCTCGACCTCACCACGGAGCTGTTCTCGAATCGCGTCGCATACCCGACGTTCGCGCGCGCCGGCACCGGCGGGCAGGCGACGCTCGGCCACAAGCTCGATCGCGCGACGACGCTGTTCGTGCGCTACCGCGTCGAGGCGGTGAACGTCGACGGCCCCGAGGCGCTCGCGCGCGGCGAGTCCGCGCCGCCGCCCGGCGGAGCGGCGATGTACACGTGGCTGGGCGTCGGCCTGCGGTACGACACGCGCGACCAGCCGCTCGCGACGAGGGGCACGTACCTCGAGGCGCTCGGCGAGTCGTCGGATCCGCGGCTCGGCTCCGATGCGAAGCTGATGCGCCTGTCCGCGCGGCTCGCGCACGCGACGCCGCTCGGTCCGTTCACGCTGCGGCTCGGCGGGCGCGCGTCCTACGTTACCGGCCCGGGAGGCGTGCCGTTCTCCGAGCGCCTGCAGTACGACGGGCACGCCGAGGTGCGCGGCTACGGCATCGGCAGCCTCGGCGACGGCGGTGCAAACCTTGCGGCGTCGGCGCGCGCCGAGCTCGAGGTGCCGTTGATCCCGCGCCTCGGCCTGTCGGTGGCCGGCTTCTTCGACGCGGGAGTCCGCTACAACGCGGATGCGACGTGGGGCCCCGTCGGGTGGCGGACGGTGCGCTCCGCCGGCGCCTCGATCATCTGGCGCAGCCCGATCGGCCCGCTGCGCTTCGACTGGGCGCGCACGCTCGACGGCGACCGGCGCGATCGCGTGTTCCTGTTCGGCCTCGGCACCGGTTTCTGAGTGTATATCCGGGGCATGCGTGTCCTCTCCATCTGCCTCCTCGCCCTCGTCTCGCTCCTCGGGGCGTGCGGCTCGTCCCGCACGACGTTCGCGCGCTATCCCGGCTCGCCGCCGGCGTTCGATCGCTCGAAGTCGAGCCCCGAGGCGCTCGCGATCGTCGACAAGGTGCTCGAGGCGGCCGGCGGCGTCGCGACCTGGGAGAAGGTGAAGCAGATCCGCTGGACGCAGGCGAAGATCGAGAACGGCAACACCACCGCGCGCGGCGAGCAGGCGTGGGACCGCTGGAACGCGCGGCACTGGGGCAAGAAGGACGGCGACGAAGGCGCCACCGTCGTCGCGTACGAGATCTACGGCACGTACGCGACGTCGTACGTCGAGAAGGCGAACGGCAAGAAGCAGATCATCGACGGCCCCGACAAGGGCCGCGCGGTCGGCTACGCGAAGACGGCGTTCCAGCTCGACGTCACGCCGATGTTCATCCACTTCCTGCTCGTCGAGCCCGGGGCGAACGTCGCGTCCGGCGGCATCGTGCGCGACGGCGAGACCGAGTACGACCAGCTCGACGTCTCGTTCGGCGACGGCGACACGGCGCACCACGACCTCGTCTATCGCGTCATCATCGACAAGACGACGCACCTCGTGAAGCGCGTCGACATCGAGAAGCGCTCGACGATGGAGCGCGTCGGCTACGAGCTGTCGGACTGGACCGACGTCGGCGGGTTGAAGTTCCCGGCGACGCGCAAGAACCTCGGCTCGCAGGAGGTCTCGAAGGCGAGCGACATCAAGATCGGCAGTCCGCAGGACGAGCTGTTCATGACGCCGCTGCTGTGATCGCTCAGTGCATCGCGATCGGGTGCGGTAGGCGCGGCAGGCGCGGGACCTCGACGGGCGCGTGCACCTGGATGCGCTTGCGCGGCCGCGCGCGGCCCGCCGCGGCGAG
This sequence comes from Deltaproteobacteria bacterium, assembly GCA_019637375.1. Lineage (GTDB taxonomy): Bacteria > Myxococcota_A > Polyangia > Haliangiales > Haliangiaceae > JABFXX01. Next base: position 62,168 of record JAHBVW010000042.1, read on the forward strand.
CTGATCGATGTGGTGGACGCGCCAGCACGTACCGTGGTGCGTGTCGTCGAGGTTGACGCCGTACGCCGGGATCGCGCCGGCGCGCAGGAGGTCCTTGCACGCGGCGCTCGCCGGCGGATCGAGCAGGACGTCGGCGAGGAACGTACCGAGCCCCGCGGGATCGAGGCCGGCGGCGCGCAGCACGGGCACGCTCGTGTCGTCGGCGTCCTCCTCCTCGGAGAAGTAGCGGATCGCCGTCCACGGGCGGCCGAGCACCTCCGGCACCGCGGCCTCGACGGCGCGCATCTTCGCGCGCCGATCCTCGGTGAGCGCCGCGATCGCATCGACGATGTGCTTGTTCCCGATCAGCGCGCGATCCTCCGCGCCGAGCTGCGCCTCGATCTGTTGCGGCGTCGTGCCGCCGAGCTCGGCGACGACCTCGACGAACGACGGCGCGCTCGGGACGCACTCGGTGCGCAGCGCCGCGAGGGCCGCGGTGACGCGCGGGCCGAACGACGCGCCGAGCGCGACGGCGCCGCTGATCGGGTCGGTCGCGGTGTCGATGTCGACGGCGATCGACGTGAGCAGCGCACGCGCGTTCGCGCACGCATTGGGGTTCGCCTGCGCGCCCGCCTGCACGACGCGGCGAAGCACGACCTGCAGGTCGCCGCCCATCGGCAACCCGCGCAGCTCGGCGTTGACCAGGTGCCCGATCTCCGAGGCGCGCGCCCGCCACAGCGACGCGGCCTCGCGCACGCCGGGGTCGTCGCGCTGCTCGCGCCCGATCGGCTCGTAGCCCTCGTCGGCCAGGTAGTACAGCGCCATCCCTTCCTTCACCGACGCGACCACGTGCAGCCCGACGGCGTGCTGCAGCTCGTGCATCATCAGCCCGAGGTTCGCGTCGTCCGTCGTCGGGATCGCGAGCGTCCCGGTGTGCACCATCACCGCGAAGCTCGCCCGCTGCTGGTCGAGGTCCTCCGGCATCACGAACGCATTGACGGTCTCGTCCTCGACGATGACCAGCGCCGGCCGCTCCCGCGCGAGCCTCCCAACCGGCCGGTTCGTGCGCATCGCCTCCCAGCCGCGGTCGAGCAGCTCGCGCACCGGCGCGAACCGCGGATCGCCCTCCGGCACGACCCGCCGCGCCGCCCGCCCCTCGTTCGCCGCGATCCTCCCCTCCAGCTCCGCGAACCACGCCGCCCCGGCGGCATCGTCGGCGAACGTGCGGAAGCAGTCGATGTCCGGCACCGCACAGGGGAGCGACGGGTCGCACGTCCCGTCGCCGTAGCGCGGGTCGCTGCACGTCTGGTCGCAACGCCCTTCGGCGCAGTCGAGGTCGTCATCGCCCGCGGTGCAGGCGGCGAGGGTGATCGCGAGGAGGCAGGGGATCCGGGTCCAGGTCATGCCGGCTAAGAGCGGCGGGTAGGCCCGGGTCGCAGGAAAAAATCGTCGGACGTCATTCTGCGCGAATTGTGCAAGACCGGCGGGTGGTCGCGTAGCGGGACCACGTCGGGGCGCGACATCGGTGTCGCGTCGTCCGGACGCCGGACAGAGCGGAGATCGAGCGGGGTGACGCGGATGTCAGGGGGTGGCGAGGCCGGTGAGGGAGAGGTCGATGCGGCTCTGGACCCAGCGAAGGAGGTCGTCGGCTTCGAAGGGGTCGGCGCCGAGCTGGCGCATGACGTCGCGGCGCACGGCGAGGGCGACGGTCTCGCGGGCGCGGTCGAGCCAGCGCGCGGCGGTGGCGCGGTGGACGCCGTGGACGGCGGCGATGCCGTCGATGGAGACGCCGTCGAGGACGTTCATGCGGAGGAGGTTGCGGTCGAGGGGCGTGAGGGTGGCGAGGGCGGTGCGGAAGGCGATGCGGAAGACGTCGCGGTAGCGGGCCTTGTCGAGGGCGTCGGCGACGGTGGTGTCGCTGCGCTCGGCGAGGGCGACGAGGTCGTCGTCGTCGAGGGCGGGCTCGCGGGCGCTGCGCTGGCGCACGCGCACGGCCTCGCGCAGCGCGATGACGAGCACCCAGCTGCGCAGCGCGCACCGGCCCTCGTAGCCGGCCACGGCGGGGGCGCCGGCGCCGCCGTCGACGAGCAGGCGCGCGCGCAGCGTCTGCTGGATGTCGGCGGCCTCGTCGGACGTGTGGCCGCGCCGGCGCAGGTGCGACGCGATCATCGGCACGAGCTCCTGCTCGTAGCGCACGAGGGCCGCGGTGTCGCCGGCCGCGAGTGCGCGCGCCCACGCGAGATCGCCGTGGTGATCTTCGCGCTCGTGAGCCATCCTGCGCGCGACTATGTCATGCCCGGAACCGGATCGCGTGCTCGCCTACCTCGCGCGGCGGCTCGCGGTCGCGGAGCAGCACGGGCTCGAGGCGCACGTCGACGCGTGCCGCGAGTGCCGCGTGCTGCTCGCGGAGCTCGCGGTCGGCGAGAGCGAGCTCGTCGAGCGCGTGCCGGATCCGACGGCGATCGGGCGCTATCGCATCGAGGCGCGCCTCGGCGACGGCGGCATGGGCACGGTGTACGCGGCGTACGATCCGCAGCTCGATCGGCGCGTCGCGATCAAGCTCGTGCACGCGGACCTCGCGTCGCGCGGCGGTGCGGATCGGCTGGTGCGCGAGGGGCGCGCGCTCGCGAAGCTCGCATCCCCGAACGTGGTCGCGGTGCACGACGCGGGCATCGACGGCGATCGCGTGTACATCGCGATGGAGCTCGTCGAGGGCGACACGCTCGCCGCATGGCTCGCGGCGGCGCCGCGCACGTGGCGCGCGATCCTCGACGCGTTCGTCGCCGCGGGCCGGGGCCTCGCGGCCGCGCATGCCGCGGGCATCGTGCACCGCGACGTCAAGCCGGAGAACATCCTCATCGACAAACACGGGCTCGTGAAGGTGACCGACTTCGGCCTCGCGAGCGCGTCGCCGGAGGCGAGCGAGGACGACGGCGACGAGCTCGCGGGCGACGAGCGCATCACGCGGCCCGGCGGGATCGTCGGGACGCCGGCGTTCATGTCGCCGGAGCAGCGGCGCGGTGAATCGGTCGGCCCCGCGACCGACCAGTACAGCCTGTGCGCCGCGATCGCGAGTGCGCTGCGCGCGGCGCATGCGCCGGGGTGGGTGCGGAGCGCGCTCGCGCGCGGGATGGCGATCGATCCGGCGGCGCGCTTCCCGTCGCTCGCGGAGCTGGTCGCGGCGCTCGATCCGGAGCCGCGCGCCCGGCGGCGGCGGTGGTGGATCGCGGGTGCGGCGGCGGCGGCGGTCGCGGCGGCGACCGTCGCGGTCGTGCTGCGGTGGCCGCGCGCCGCCGACGAGCTCGCCGGGGTGTGCGAGCGCGGGCGCGCCGACACCGCCGCGCTGTGGACGCCCCAGGCGCGCGAGGCGATCGCGGCGGCTATGCGGGCGACGAAGCTGCCGTTCGCCGAGGAGTCCGCGCGCCGGACGGCCGCGGCGCTCGACGCGTACGTCGCCGACATCGACGCCGCTGAGGTCGCGATCTGCGTGCGCGGGGTGGAGCGCGACGACGTGCGCGGCCTGCGCGGGCTCGGGCTCGAGTGCCTCGCGGAGCGGCGCACGGCGCTCGGCGAGGTGCTCGCGAAGCTGCGCGCCGCCGGACCGTCCGAGACGCGGACGGGCGTCGCGATGGTGCACGAGCTGCGCAACGTCGAGGAGTGCGCGGACGTCGGCACGCTCCTCGTGGAGCTCGCGATCCGCGCGGCGCCGCCGCTGTCCGACGCGCGGACGTCCGCACGCGCGGCGCTGGCCGACGCGATCGCCGCGCGCGATGCCGGCCGCTATCGCGAGGCGGAGCAGGCGGGCGCGCGGACCGTCGCGCTCGCGCGGCCGCTCGGCGGGGCGCTGCTCGTGCGCGCGCTGATGGACCACGCGGAGCTCGCGATGACGGCCGACGGCTTCCCCGCCGCCGAGGCGCTGTTCCGCGAGGCGATCGTCGTCGCCGAGGGCGCGCACACCGACGAGCTGCGCGGGCTCGCGATGACGTACCTGATGGGTGTGCGCGCGCGCGAGCCCGGGCGCGAGAAGGAGGCGCTCGCGATGCGGCCGCTCGTCGACGCCGCGATCGCGCGCAGCGGCAAGGCCGCGATCCTGACGCCGATGGTCGATCAGGCCACCGGCACCGCGCAGCTCCGCCTCGGCCAGCTGCCGGCGGCGCTCGCGAGCTTCGAGGCCGCGCTCGCCGCCGCGCGCGCGAGCCTGCCGCCGGGCGATCCGCGCCTGCCGGACTACATCTACCCCGTCGGGCTCGCGCTCAGCTTCCTGCGCAAGGACCGCGAGGCGCTGCGCTACCACGCCGAGGCGTACCGCGTCGCCGTCGACGCGTTCGGCGCGGGGCATCCGAACGCCGAGCGGTACGCGATCAACCTCGCGGTCAAGCGCGGCGCGCTCGGCGAGTGTGCCGAGGCGCTGCGCGACCTCGCGCGCACGCGCGCGGCCCTCGCCGCGGTGCTGCCGGCCGACGCGCCGGAGATGCTGGCGATCCGCGAGATCACGGGCACGTGCCATACGCTGCTCGGCGCGTACGACGAGGCGCTGCGCGAGCACGGCGAGCTCCAGCGCGTGCTCGTCGCCGCGGGACGCGAGCGCAGCGTCGAGATGGGGCAGGCGTGGCTCGACATCGGCGACGCGCACCTGGGGCGCGGCGACGCGGCGAAGGCGATCGACGCGCTCGAGAAGTCCGTCGCGACGTACGAGCCGATCGTCGGCACGACCGACGCGCGCCTCGCGCTGCCGCTCGCGCACCTGGGCGACGCCGAGCTCCGCGCGGGGCGCGCCGAGCGGGCGCGCGAGCACCTCGAGCGCGCGCTGGCGCTGTTCTCCGCGTCGGACGCACCCGCGCTCACCGCCGCCGACGCACGGTTCCCGCTCGCGCGCGCCGTGTGGGCGACCGACCGCGGTCGCGCGCGGACGCTCGCCGAGTCCGCGCGCGCGGGCTACGCCGAGGGCGGCCCGATCGTCGCGAAGCGCCTGGCCGAGGTGGACGCCTGGTTGCACATCCACCCACCCTGACGCCGTGGCGCAGCCGCCTCAGGGGCAGGCCGATGTGGCGAGGACGCGCGAGTGCGCCCCCCCGGCGAGCATGCTGAACTGCAGGGATGATCACCGAGCTGGCGATCATCCTCGCGCTCGTCGTGGTGAACGGATTGTTCGCAGGCGCGGAGATCGCGGTGTTGACGGCGAACAAGGCCAAGGTGCAGCAGCGGGCCGCAGCACGCGACCGGCGGGCGCGCGCCGTGCAAGCATTGCGCGACGCTCCCGAGCGCTTCCTCGCGACGGTGCAGATCGGCATCACGGTCGTCGGCGCCGCGGCGGCCGCGTTCGGCGGTGCGAGCCTCGCGCGCAAGATCGCACCCGGCCTGGAGGGCACGTTCGGCACGCACGCGAACGACGCAGCGCTGGTGATCGTCGTCGCCGGCGTGTCGTTCCTGTCGCTCGTCCTCGGCGAGCTGGTGCCGAAGTCGCTCGCGCTGCGCTACGCGAACGGCTACGCGTTCCTGATCGGACGTCCGCTGCTCGGACTCGCGCGCCTCGTCCGCCCGCTGGTGTGGCTGCTCACCGCGTGCTCGAACCTCGTCCTCCGCATGTTCGGCGACCGCACGTCGTTCGTCGAGGGCCGGATGTCGCGCGACGAGCTGCGCGAGCTCGTCGAGGAAGCGGCGCGCAGCGGCTCGGTGGATCGCCACTCCAGCACGATCGCCGCGCAGGCGCTCGAGCTCCCCGACGTCATGGTCGGCGAGCTCATGGTGCGCCGCGACCGCGTCGTCACGATCCGCCACGATGCGCCGCCCGACGAGGTGCAGCGCATCCTGCTCGAGGAGGGCTTCAGCCGCATGCCGGTGTGCCGCGACGGCGACCTCGACCGCGTGCTCGGCTACATCGTCGCCCGCGACGTGCTCGCCCTCGCGTGGGAGCGCAACCTGATCGCGCTGCGCGACATCATCCGGCCGCTGGTGTTCGTGCCGATCGGCGCGCGGGCGAGTGCGGTCCTGCGCGAGCTGCAGGCGCGCCACGTCCAGATCGCGATCGTGATCGACGAGCACGGCGGCACCGCGGGCCTCGTGACGATGGAGGACCTCGTCGAGGAGGTCGTCGGCGACATCTTCGGCGAACGCGACCTGCCCGACGAGACGACGCGCGTCGAGGCCGACGGAACCGCGCTCGTCCCGGGCTGGGTGCCGACGCGCCGGGTCAACCGCGCGCTGCACACGAGCCTGCCGATCACGCGCGAGAGCATGACGATCGCCGGCGTGTGCATGGCGCTCGCGCTCGCGGTGCCGCCCGTCGGCGCGAAGCTGGCGTCTCCCGACGGCACGGTGCTCGAGGTCGTCGAGGCCTCGCCGCGCCGCGTGCGGATGGTGCGCGTCCACCGGCCCCCCGCGCCCGAGGGCGAGCCGACCTGAGTCAGAGGGACTCGAGGAACGCGACCAGCGCGCGCTTCTCGTGCGCGGTGAAGCCGAAGTTGAAGCGCGCGTCGTAGTGCCGGACCACGTCGCGCAGCGTCCTCGCCTGACCCGAGCTGAAGTACGGCGCGCGCGACGCGAGGCCGCGCAGGATCGGCACCGCCATCTTGCCGACGTCGGACCACAGGCCCGTCGCCGCGGCGCGCCCGAGGTTCGTGACGGTGCGCTCCTGGCCGGTCGCCTTGTTGCGCAGCGTGACGCGCGGCAGATCGTCGTCGTCGGCGTCGACGATGCCGATGTCGAACAGCTGGTACACCGAGCGCGTGCCGACGTTCGGGGAGTTGTGGCAGCCCGAGCACGTGCCGCCGGCGGCGTTCGCGCGGAAGTTGAACAGCTCCTGGCCCTCGGCGATCAGCGCGCGGCGCCGCGCCTGCTTCCCGTTGCGGTGGTCGTGGCGGTGGCGGTACGCGTGGTGGTGGTCGTCGTCGTCATCGCCGGGGTGGCCGCAGCCGCCCGTGCCGAGCCACGCGTCGTAGAGGTCGAACACCTTCTTCGTCGTCGGGCCCGTCGAGGCGTGGTTGATGCCGACGAACCACGCCTGCTCCGCCAGGTGCTTCGGGCCGCCGCGCGCGCCGCCCTCGTCGAGGCGGCCGGCCTGCTTGTCCCGGATCTGCGCGAAGTACGTGAACATCATGAAGTCGGTGCCCTGCTTCTGCTCCTCGTCGGTCGGCGTGTACGTCGTCAGGCCGTGGGCCCGCGTGGCGCCGACGACGAGGCCGTTCAGCGTCGCGCGCATGTCGGGTTGCGGCGCCGGCGCCCACGTCACCGACGTCTTGTGCGAGGCGGCGAACGACGGGTTCGGCTTGCGGTAGCCGAAGAACGTCGTCGCCGTCGTGCCGGAGCAGGCGTACGGATCGTCGACGGCGACGACCTCGAACTCCCACGCCGGCTGGACGGTGACGGCGGAGCGCGCGAGGCCGCGCTCGAGCAGCAGCTTCATCGTGCGCTTGCGGTCCTGCTTCTTCGCGATCGGCGAGTCGGGGCACGCGCCGACGTCGTGCGTGAACTGGAACAGCGGGTCGTTGCCGTGGGTGTCGTTCCACAGCTCCTGCGACGCGGACGGCGTCCACCCGCCGGGGGCGCTGTGGCACGACGCGCACGTGCGCCCGCTCGTGCCCATGTTCTTGAAGAAGGCGTTGTTCGCCTTCAGATACGGCAGCGACCCGAGCAGCGAGTACGTCTCGGCGACGCCCGTGTCATTGGCCACCTGCTGCGCGTTCAGCTCGGACTCCTCGGTCGAGAGCTCCGGGGAGTCTGACTCGGAGTCGATACAACCGAACAGGAATACCTGTGTAGCGATCGCGATGGAATACGGCAGTCGACGCGACATGGAACCTCCGTGGGTGAGTGCGCAGGTCGCGGACCGAGCACCTTTCGTGCCCGCCTATCCCGCGGATTCCAGCGTGAGGCCGTACTCCGGGGCGCTTCACCGCTGAAGCGCTGCTTCAACGGTGGTGCAGCACCTCACGGCGCCATGCACGCGTCGGCCGGGATCCTCGTCGTCGGGCAGCGCGACCACTGCTCGGGGATGGGCGCGCCCGTGAGCGACATGAGGAACTCGACGACGTCGGCGATGTCGCGATCGCTGAGGAACAGCGGCCGGATCGCGGGCGAGCGCCGGCCGACGTAGGACTGGTTGCCTGCGGCGTCGTTGTAGAAGCGCACGACGTCCCACAGGCTGTCGTAGTCGCCGGTGTGGAAGTACGGCGCCGTCAGCCCGACGCTGCGCAGGCGCGCCGTCTTGAACGCGCCGCACGACGGCAGCGGATCCGGGCCGATGCACAGCGACGGCAGGTCGTCGTTCGTCACCGGCGTGACGTTCGCGATCAGCGACGCGCCGTATGCGGGATCGTCGCTGAACTCGCTGTTCGCGTTGAACGGATAGGTCGGCATGAACGCGCCCGCGGCGGCGAACCCGAAGTCGCGCTTCGGCGACGTCTCGGCCTGCGGCACGCCGATGTTGTGGAACTGGAAGTCGCTGAAGGCGGGGCCGTTGTGGCACTCGTTGCAGCCGGCGCGCCCGACGAACAGCTTCGCGCCGCGGATCGCCGGCGCGGTGAGCGCGGCCCGATCCCCGTTCATGAAGCTGTCGAACGGCGAGTTCTTGTCGATCAGCCGGCGCTCGTACGCCTCGATCGACTTGCCGATGTTCGTCGCGAACCGGCCCATCGCCTGCCGGTCCTCGGCGGTCATCATCCCCCACTCGGGCGAGCGGTAGTTGCCGGCCGCGGGGAAGCGGGCGAGGTCGTCGAGGTCGGGCATCGGGCCGAACAGCGCCTCGTACGCCTGGCGGTAGTACGGGTCGTTGTACATGAAGTGCGCCATCGTCAGCGTGCTCGAGCCGACGTCGCTCGGCACCGACCAGACGGCGGTGAAGTTGCCGGACCAGTGGTTGATGCCGGGGAGGAACGCGACGTTGAAGATCGTCGGGGTGTTGCGCGTGAACACCGTCGCGCCGAACACCGTCACCGGGCCGCGCGTCTTCGTGTCGGCGCCGCCCGAGGTGAGGTCGTGGCAGCCGCGGCAGTTCATCGGCGCGTTGTTGATGAGGAAGCGCTTGTCGAAGAACACCGCCTGGCCGAGCTCGGCGGCCTCCAGGTTGTCGGCGAAGCGGTTCGTCGGGCTCGGCGGGATCGGGGTCGCGTCGTCGAGCACCATCGTCGCGAGCACGGCCTGTTCCTCGTCGGTGAGGAGCTCCTCTTCGTCCATGCATCCGGCGAGCGCCGCGCACGCGAAGAACGACAGCCACGGGGCGAGTGAGCGATTCGTGATCATGTGCAGTCCTCCTCGTGATGAGTGGTTACCGGACGATGTCGCCGCTGCCGGCGCCGTCCGTGCGCATCACCACGGAGTCCTCCACCTTCAGGCGGAAGAAGTGGTGACAGTTGTTGCAGGTGTCGGCGATCTCCTCGAGCTGGACGAGCGCCTTCGGCCGGTCGTCGCGGCCGATCGAGTCGATCAGCTTGTCGGTCATGGTGTCGATGCTCGCGGCGTAGGTCAGGAACACCTCGCGCCCCTGCGTCGACTCCGTCGGGATCTCGTGCCACGCGCGCAGCTTGCCGATCGCGGTGCGCAGGTTCGTGCCCGCGATCGTGAGCTCGGTGCGGACCGCCTTCGGGTCCTCGGTGTCGGCGTGCGCGATCAGGAACACGAGCTTGCTGAACGCGGGGTTGATGTCGTTCTTCATCAGCGCGCCGAGCGCCTCGAGCTTGCGCAGCGTCGGGCCGTCCTGCACGGCGCTCGGCGCCGGCGGCTTCGCGCAGCCGAGCAGCAACACGGGCAGCAGCGAGAGCTTCGTCATGGGTTGTCTCCCTGGTCGATCGCGACGTCGGCGGACAGCTTGTTCGCCGGGCGAAAGAACCGATGGCACTGGTTGCAGGTCCGGCGGATCCCCTCGAGGCTCTGCCCCACCAGCTCCGCGTCGCGCGTGCGCGTGGCGAGCTCCAGCCGCCGCACGTTCTCCTCGAGGTTCTGGGCGTAGGCGAGGAACACGTCGCGCGCCGCGGCGCTGCCGCCGGGCGGGTCGGCCCACTGCAAGAGGTCGCCGACGGCGTGGTGGAGCACGAGCGCCGCGCGGCGGACGCGCGCCTCGCGCCCGGGGCGGTGCACGGCGAGCTGTGCGATCGAGTAGGGGACGTTCACCATCTCGCGCATGAAGCGCGCGAGCTGCGGATCCGGACGCAGGCCCCGCGGCGCGGGGCGCGCCGGCGCCGAGCATGCGACCAGGACGACGATCAACGCGTACCTGGCCACGGTCACTTCTCGTAGCTGCCGTAGGGCAGCCCGTCCTTCTTCACGTGTTGCGCCGCGTGCCGCCGCGCGAGCGTCATCTCGATCGTCGCGACCTGGTCCGCGACGACGGTCGTCTGCACCACCGTCGGCTTGGCGTTCGGTGCCCACGCGACCACGCGGCGCGAGCCGGCCGGAACGTCGGTGAGGCGGAAGAAGCCGTCCTTGCCGGCGCGAACGTACTTGCCGCTGGGCACGACGAGGATGTGCCCGACCATCTGCGGGTGCATGTTGCAGTACACCGTGACGACGCCGGGCCGGTTCATCGTCACGCTGCGCGACTCGCCCTGCTTGTAGCTGCCGAGGTCGAACGTGTTGTCGCTCGACGGCGAGAACACGTTGTGGAAGATCGCGTCGCGGTTCGGGAACGACACGGTCGTGCCCTTCGTGACGACGAGCACCTGCGGCACGAACTGCTTCCCCTCCTGCGTCATCGCGGCGGCCGCCTTGACCGGCTGCACGATGTCCTCGACGTAGACGATCGCGTCGCCGACGCCGTCGACCTTGCCGACGATCGTGCCGAGCTTCGGCGCCTCGTCCTTCTTCGCGACGGCGGCGACGGCGACGGGCTTGCGCTCGACGGGCGCGACCCTGGGGACGGGCGGTGGTCGGTCGGGAGGCGGCGGCGGCACCGGCGGCGCCGCGGCGGCCGGTGCGTCGGTGTCGGTGAACGCCGCCATCAGCAGCTGCTGGAGCTTCACCAGCCGATCGATCTGCCGCTGGTGCTCCTCGATCTTCTTCTCGAGCCGATCGAGGTCGGCGGGGGTCACCTTGGGCTCGGCGGGCTTGCGAGGCTGCGCGCCGGCGGGCGCGGCCGCGCACGCGAGACCGGCGAGCAGCGCGACGAGGATCCGGGAACGATGGGGTTTGCGCATGGTCACTCCTTAAAAGGCCATCACGGCGGAGGTGGTCACGACGTCGTTCGGGATGGCGGGGGTCGCGCCGTACTCGCCGTTGTGCGAGTACTCGGCCTTGATCACCGCCCTGGGGCTGAGCAGCAGGCGGAGGCCCGCCGTCGCGCGCCAGTTCTTCGTGATGTAGAGGCGCTCGAAGCCCTGCTGCACCTCGGCGTCGCGGAACTCGGCGCGCCCGAGGAGGCCGATCGTCGGCGTCAGGATCACGTCGGTCTCGAGGTAGCCGCCCTGCTTGAGGTCGAGGCTGTACGCCATGCTGAGGTCGTCGCCGGGCGCCTGGCCGCGCAGCCACTGCGCCTTGACCGCGAACCGCGTGTGCCGCAGCTCGGCGTCGACGCCGTACACGAGCATCGTGCCCGCGCCGTCGGGCGCGCCGTCCTGCACGCCCCACTGCCCCGACGGGCCGAGCTCGAGCTCGAGCGCACCCGCGGTGAGCCGGAGCGCCGCGCGCCCCGACAGCGTCTTGGCCGCGTTCGTGTCGAGCTCGGTGTGGAAGTGGAACTGCTCGGTCCCGAACGAGCCGTTCGTGACCGCGGCCGCGAGGATGATGTGGTCGTTCGCGAGCTTGCTGCGCGCCTTGATGCCGATCGCGGTGCCGGTCGTGTAGCGCGCGAGCAGCGTCGGCGTGATGCCGAACCGGTCGGGCGCCTTGCGCGTCTTGTACTCGTGGCCGATCACCGAGTCGAACTTGCCGACGAAGATCGAGTGTTTGCCGGAGTCGTCCAGCACGTACTCGAGCTGGACCAGGTCGACGTCGAACGAGTCGCCGAGCCGGAAGTCGGTGCCGTTGCGCGGCGTGAAGTTCACGCTCGACGTGAACAGCGCGCGCGAGCCGACGCCCGCGTTGACGGTGAGGTTGAGCTCGTTGACGAGGAACGTCGGGTGACCGCCCGAGTTGATCGCGTCGAAGCGATCGACGCCGGGGACCTCGCCGAGGTCGGCGACGTCGCCGCGCGAGTTGACCGCCGTCGCGAGGAGGTCGCCGTAGAACACCCAGCCGATGTCGTTGTGCTGCGGGAACATCATGTGCCCGTAGTCGCGCCGCAGGCCCGAGCCGTCGCCCTGGGTCGCGAACGCGCCGATGTCGCCGTAGCCGGAGAGCCGGATCGGGAACTTCGGCCTGCGGCCGTCCTCGGCCATCGCGAGCTTCGTCTCGAGCTGCTGGAGCTTGTCGGTGAGCTCGGCGGTGCGCGCCTCCGGGTCGGCCGGCGCCTCGCCGGCGGGCGCGGCCTCGGGCGGCGGCTCCTCGGCGGGCGGTGGGGGATCCTGCGACTCCGCGACGGCGGCGTGCGGAATCGACAGGAAGCAGAGAATCAGTATCGAGCGACTCATGGTGTCCTCCTGAATACGGACATCGAAAAGATCACTGCGATGATCACGAGCAGCGATGGGATGAAGAGGAGCCAGCCGAGGCGCGAGAACGCGGCCTCGGAGGCGGTGAGCGAGCGGGCGAGCACCAGGCGATGCGACTGCGCGCTCTCGCCGAGCTGGATCGCGGCCGTCACGTACGACGTGCCGTCGAGGTCCAGGATCCGCCCGCGGAACGCGCCGGTGTCGGCGGCGACGTGTGAGAGGACGGAGGCGACGTGCGCCTCCGCCGACGACGCCAGCTGGACGGTGCCTGCGAGCGCGTTCGCGGCGTCGACGCCGGTCTGCGCGGCGACCGACTGCAGCACCGACGCGTCGAGCGCCTGGCCGACGACGAGGAACGCGATGACCTCGGAGCCGAAGCGCATCGCCATGATGCTGAGGTCCATGACGCGCCCGGCGATCACCCACGAGCCGGCGACGGCCGCGGGCGCGGCGCGCGCCTTCTTCACGATGCTCGAGTCCGACAGGTCGAGCCCGCGCAGCTCGGCGGCGCCGGCCTGCGCGAACACGCGCGCCTCGGGCGACAGGACCATGAGGAAGCCGGCGCCGCGCAGCCGCGCGAGGTCGACGAGGATGTCGGCGACCGTGTCCTCGTCGATGCCCTCGATGCCGAGCGTGTGCTTGAGGCGCGGGTCCTCGACGAGCACGCGGCAGTTCGACTGCAGCTCCGCCTGCCGCCGCGCGACGGCGATCGAGAACGCCTTCTCGGCGTGATCGAGGTGCTCCGCCGCCTCGGCGTAGATCGACGCCGCGAGCTGCCGCTTCGCGACGAACGTCCACACGCCGGCGAGGCCGCCCGTCAGCGCGAGCACCAGCAAGATCCACGGCGTGCGCGCGTGCCGCCGCACCGCCGCCTTCGACACGCTCCGGGTGACGGCCCGGCGCGTGGTCCCACTCGCTGCCATGAAGGTCTCGTCGGACACGTTGCCTCCGCCTACTTCTGGACGAGCTTGTCGTTCGTGTAGACCCAGGTCTGCTCCCCTGCACCGACGTCGAGCTGCTGCTGCAGCACCGCGCGCCCGGCGATCTCGATCCGGACCTCGTGCGGGCCCGGCGCGAGCGTCACCGCACCGTCGCGGCGCTCGCCGTCGACGTACACGACCGCGACCTCCGGCAGCTGCGCGAAGGCGAGCGTCGCCGCGCGCGGCCGGAGCGCGAAGCTGCGCTGCACGGCCGCGCCCTCGGGGATGTCGACCTCGTGCGCGACCGTGGTGTGGTGCGCGAGCTCGAGGCGCACCGCGAGCCGGCCGGGCGCGAGGCCGGTCAGCGTCGCCGGCGTCGTGAGGCCCGTCGGCTCGCCGCCGATCGAGATCGCCGCGCCGGGCGGCGTGCTCGTCAGCTCGAGCGATGCGTGCGCGACGGCCGCGGGGCGAGGCGCCTCGGAGCGCGGCAGCAGCAGGTACACGAGCACGCCGGCGAGCGCGAGCGCCGCGGCCCCCGCGAGGACCGCGAAGATCGTGCGCGGCCGGCGCGGGGCGGCGGGCTCCGCCGGCGCGGGGTCGTGCGCGAGGGAGTCGAGGTCGTCGACGAGGTCGCCGCGGACCTCGGTCCGCAGCTTCATCACGAGGGAGATGTTCGCCGACAGCGAGCGCGTCTGCGCGATCGACCGCTTCGCCCGCCCGCGCGTCGCACCGAACGTGTCCTCGAGCATGCGCGCGAGCGCGCGCCCGTCGCACTTCGCGCTCTGCCGCGCGAGGAAGTCGTCGAGGGCATCCGACATGTCCTCGGCGGTGTCGAAGCGGTCCGCCGGCGTCCGCGCGAGGGCGCGCATCGCGATCGCCTCGAGGTCGTAGGGCAGGTCGGGCCGGTAGCGGCTCGGCGGCGCGATCGGATCGTTCATGATCGCGTACAGCGTCGCGGCCTCGCTGTCGCGCATGAACAGCGGGCGCTGGGTGAGCAGCTCCCACAGCACGACACCCGCGGAGAACACGTCGGAGCGCTGGTCGACGCCGCGCGCGAGCAGCTGCTCCGGCGACATGTACGCCAGCTTTCCCTTGATCGTGCCGGCGACGGTCTGCGCGTTGGTGTTCGTCTTCGCGACACCGAAGTCGATCAGCTTGACCTCGCCGCTGTAGGTGATGATGACGTTCGACGGGTTGACGTCGCGGTGGACGAGGCCGAGCGGGCGGCCGGCGGGGTCCGTCAGCTGGTGTGCGAAGTGCAAGCCCGCACACACCTGCGACACGATGCCGGCGGCGAGGTGGGCCGGCATCCGCCGCGAGGAGGTGACGAGCTTGTTCAGCGTCTTGCCGAGGTCCTCGCCGGGCAGGTACTCCATCGTCGTGAAGTACTGGCCGTCGACCTCGCCGAACTCGTAGGTGCGGACGATGTTCGGGTGCTCGAGGCGCGCGGCGAGGCGGGCCTCGTCGACGAACATCCGCACGAAGTCCGCGTTGGTGTTGAACTGCGGCAGCACGCGCTTGAGGACGACGACCTTCGTGAAGCCCTCGAGTCCCCGGTGCACGCCGAGGAACAGCTCGGCCATGCCCCCGACCGCCACCTCGCCGACGATGAGGTACTTGCCGAAGCGTTCGCCGACCAGCGGGCCGTCGCTCGCGTCCACGCCCGAGCCGATCGAGATCTCCGGCTCGTCGTCGTCGAGTACCTGCGGTTGCAGCATGCAGGAAGCGCCCTGCAGCAGATCGCGTGCCGCTCCCAACCTTGCGAAACGAGGAGTCGGCGCGATTCGATGCGGATTCCGCGGACGCAGCAAAGTGCTGCACCACGAGGCCGAAGTGCAGAGAACGTACGGTGTGCGTGGGTATGCTTCAGAAACGAATCATCGCGATCGCGAATGCAGCACGCGCGGTGCGCGACGCCGAAGCGCCCGCCGATCGCCCGCGCGAGATTTGGTTGCTGCACTCACGCTTCTTCGTGCACGTGTGCAACCTGCTTCACAAGTCGAGGGCGTTTGCCGCAAGATGGCTCGCCGATGGCGCTGCCCGACGTGGTTCGAAGCGATCGCATCGCCCCGCGGATCCCGTTCTTCACGCCGGTGATCTCGTCGGGGCTCGCCCACTGCTGGGCGACGAACATCAGCAAGGGAGGGATGGGACTGACGGCGATCTCGACGGGGACGACCCACCTGCAGCGCGGCGACGACCTCGAGGTCGAGTTCCCGCTCGGCGATCTCTCGCTGCCCGTGCGCGCGGTCGCGCGCGTCGCGTGGACGAGCAACGTGCGCCCCGACGGGCGCCTCGGCTTCGGCGTGCAGTTCCGCGAGCTGTCGACGCGCGCCGGCGCCGAGATCGAGATGTTCGTCGCGGAGCACCGGCCGCGCGTGATCGTCGCGATGCCCGACGGCGAGGAGCGCGAGCTCGCGGAGCGCACGCTCGGTGACCTCGACATCCACGTCGTCGAGTCGGCCGACGAGCTGACGCCGGAGGCGCTGCGGATGTGCGCCTCGATCATCGTCTTCGCACACGAGCCCGATCGGCTGACGGCGTTCCTCGAGCGGCTGTGGCGCATGCGCCCCGACGCCGGCATCGTCCCCGGCGAGCTGCCGCTCGCGCCGATCACGCTGTGCACGTCGGTCGACTCCGAGCGCCTGCTGCCGTTCCTCGGCGAGGGGCGCGTGAACGAGGTGCTGCGGCCGCCGTTCGATCGCCGCATGCTGATGCTCGCCGCCGAGCGCAGCTGCGAGCGCTGGGCGCTGCAGCTCGAGGTGCGCTGGGCGTCGCTGCAGCTCGAGGGCATGGCGCGCGATCCGCAGCAGAGGCCGGTGCTGCGCGACCCCGAGGTGGCCAAGCACGGCACGCACATCGTCCGCGTCAGCTCGCAGATGGAGCGCGTCTACGACCTGATCCGCACCGTCGCGGTCCACGACGTCCCGGTGTTGCTCATCGGCGAGACCGGCACCGGCAAGGAGCTCGCGGCGCGCGAGATCCACGCGCGCAGCCGGCGCTCGAACACGATGTTCGTCGCGCAGGACTGCGGCGCGCTGACCGAGACGCTGCTCGAGAGCGAGCTGTTCGGCCACGTGCGCGGGGCGTTCACCGGCGCGACGCACGACCACCCGGGGCTGTTCCAGATCGCGAACGGCGGCACGATCTTCCTCGACGAGATCCAGAACACGTCGCCGACGCTGCAGGCGAAGCTGCTGCGCGTCGTCGAGCAGGGTGAGGTGCGGCCCGTCGGAGGCACGAAGCCGCGCCGGGTCGACGTGCGCCTGATCGCGGCGTGCAACGTCGACCTCCGCCAGGCCGTGCGCGAGCAGCGCTTCCGCGCGGACTTCTACTACCGCCTCAACCGCTTCCCGATCGAGCTGCCGCCGCTGCGCGAGCACGTCGACGACGTCGCGCCGCTCACGAGCTACTTCATGGCGGCGCTGTGCGAGGCGTTCGGCCGGCCCGTCCACCGCGTCGAGCCGCGCGTCGAGGCGGCGCTCGCGGCGTACGACTGGCCGGGCAACATCCGCGAGCTGAAGAACGCGATCGAGCGCGCGCTCCTGCTCACGCCGGTGGGCGAGCCGCTGCGCTGGGCGGCGCTGCCGGAGGAGGTGCGCGGCACCGGCGAGCTCACCGTCACCGCCGGCCACACGCTCGACGAGCAGGTCGCCGCGTTCGAGCGCCGGTTGATCTCCGCCGCGCTCGAGCGCAACGACGGCGTGATCCGCCGCGCCGCGCGCGACCTCACCGTCAACGCGGTGACGCTCGCGCGCAAGATGAAGCGGCTCGGGCTGACCGGCGCGGAGTGAGCGCGTCAGCGCCGGCGCAGGCGGTGCACGAGCTCGTAGAACGTCGGGAGCGCGAGCAGCGTGAACAGCGTCGACGTGACGAGGCCGCCGATCATCACGATCGCGAGCGGCCGCTCGAGCTCGGTGCCGTGCAGGCCGAGGACGAGCAGCGGCAGGAGGCCCAGGATCGCGGTCCCCGCGGTCATCAGCTTCGGGCGCACGCGGCCGACGCTCGCCTCGCGCAGCGCCGTCTCGAAGTCGCGGCCCTCGGCGACGAGGTTGCGCGTCTGCGTGACGAGCACGAGGCCGTTCTGCACGGCGATGCCGAACAGGCCGATCAGCCCGACGAGCGACGACACGCTCCACGTCTCGCCCGCGATCCACAGCGCGATGATGCCGCCGACGAACGCGTCGGGTAGCGTCGCGAGGATCACCATCGTCTCGGCGACCGAGCCGAGCGCGATGTAGAGCAGCAGGAACACGGCGAGCGCCGCGATCCCGATCGCGACGTAGAGCGAGCGCTGCGCGCGGGCCTGCGTCTCGACCTTGCCGCCGACGTCGGCGAAGTAGCCGTGCGGCGGGCGCAGCTCGCGTGCGAGCGCGGCGCGGACGTCGCGCGCCGTCGAGCCGAGGTCGCGGCCCGAGACGGTCGCGTCGACCGCGATGCGCCGGCTGCCGGCCTCGCGCACGATCGCGCCGAGCCCGAACGTCTGCTCGATGCGCGCGAGCTTGCCGAGCGGGATGCGCGTGCCGTCGTGGCCGTCGACGAGGAGCTGCGCGAGCGCGGCGGCGTCGCGGCGGTGGACGTCCGCGAGCCGGACGACGAGGTCGAAGCGGCGCTGGCCGACCCACACCTCGGAGACGACCTGGCCGGCGAGCCCGATCTCGATCGCCTCGATCACGTCGCCGGGCGTGAGGCCGACGCGCGCCGTCGCGGCGCGGTCCACCTCGACGCGCAGCTGCGGCGCGCCGGTGAGGCGCTCCGCGCGCACGTCGGCGATGCCGGGGACGCCGCGCACGATCCGCTCCGCGGCGCGCGCGAGGTCCGCGAGTTGCTGCGGGTCGGGGCCGAAGATCTTCACCGAGATGTCGGCGGGTGTGCCCCCGAGCCCCTCGTCGATGCGCATGCCGAGCGGCGTGGTGAACGACGCCGACACGCCGGGCACGCGCTCGACGGCCTCGCGCATCGCGCGCTCGAGCTCCGCCGTGGTGCGCTTGCGGTCGGGCCGCAGCACGATCAGCACGTCCGACAGCGTGTGCGGCATCGGGTCCTCGGTGCGCTCGGCGCGCCCGGTGCGGCGCACGACGTCCTCGACCTCGGGGAACTCGCGCAGCACGTCCTCGACGCGGTGGTTCAGGCGATCGACCTCGTCGAGCGATGCCTCGAGCGGCAGCGACGTCTGCATGAGCACGGCGCCCTCGTCGAGCTCCGGCATGAAGTCGCTGCCGAGCCGCGTCGCCAGCCACAGCGCCGGGATCGTGACGGCGAGCGTCACCAGGCGCACGAGGCCGGCGCGGCGCAGCGCGCCCTCGAGGAGCGGCCGGTACACGCGCTTGACGGCGCGCACGATCGCGACGTCCTCCTCGCCGCGGCGCGGGCGCAGGATGCCGGCCGCCGCGACGGGGACGAGCGCGAGCGACAGCAGCAGCGCGGCGAGCACCGCGGCGACGACCGCGCCGGCGAGCGGCTGGTACATGCGCCCCTCGATGCCCGTCATCGCGAACAGCGGCACGAACACCGCGCACACGATCGCCGTGGCGAAGGCGATCGGGCGCGCGACCTCGAGGGAGGCCTCGAGTGCGCGTGTCCGTCGTTCTGTCCGCTCGGGTCCTCCGCCGACGGCTCCTCCGGACCCTCGCCGGTCCCCGTCGCGCAGGTGGTGGATGATGTTCTCGACGACGATGATCGAGGAGTCGACGAGGAGGCCGACGGCGATCGCGAGCCCGCCGAGCGTCATCGTGTTGATGCCGATGCCCGCGACGCGCAGGAACAGGCCCGACAGCGCGAGCGACAGCGGTAGCGTCAGCGTGACGAGCAGGGCGGCGCGCAGGTCGCCGAGGAGCGCGAACAGCACGAGCGCGACGAGCGCGGCGCCGATCGCGACGGCGCGACCGATGCCGGTGAGCGAGGACTCGACGAGCTGCGACTGGTCGTAGACGACGCGGATCGCGACGCCGTCGGGGAGGCTCGACGACAGCTCGGCGAGCGCGCCGCGGATGCCGCCGGCGACGGCGACGGTGTCGGCGCCGAACTGCTTGACGATGCGGCAGCTCACGACCTCGCCGGCGAGGCGGTGCGCGAGCCCGCGCCGCACCGCCGGGGCCTCGCGCACGTCGGTGACGTCGCCGAGCAGCACCGGTGTGCCGCCGCGCACCGCGACGACGGTCTCGCGCAGCTGCTCGATCGACGAGGCGCGCCCGTTCGCGCGCACCGTCCACTCCATCTGGCCCTGCGTGACGAAGCCGCCCGCCGCACTCGCGTTCGCGCCGCGCGCGGCGTGCACCACCTCGGCGAGCGTGACGCCGCGCGCCGCCATGCGCTGCGGGTCGAGCTGCACCTGGAACTCGCGCAGGTAGCCGCCGAGCCGCTCGACGGCCGCGACGCCGGGCACCGCGAGCAGGCGGTTCTTGACCTCGTTCTCGGCGAGGTCGCGCAGCGTCATCAGGTCCGCGGCGCCGGGCGCGGCCTCGAGCGTGATCTCGAAGATCTCGTTGAGGCGGCCGGTCAGGCTCGAGATCAGCGGCGTGCCGGTGCCCGGCGGCAGCTCGACCTGCGCGATGCGCTCGGCGACGAGCTGCCGGCTGCGCGCGTGGTCGGCGTCGGGCTCGAACTCGATCGTGGCCTGGACGACGCCGAGCGCGGAGCGCGAGCGCAGCCGGCGCACGCCGGGCAGGCCCGACAGCGCGGCCTCGACGCGGACGGCGACGCGCGTCTCGAGCTCCTCGGAGCCCATCGCCGGGTTCTGCACGATCACGTTGAACACCGGCGCCGACAGGTCGGGGAACACGTCGCGCGGCAGCTCGCGGAACGTGACCACGCCGAGCGCCGCGCCGGCGAGGACGAGCACCGCGGCGACGAGCGGCCGCGCGAAGCTCGCGCCGACGAGCCTAGTGGTGATGCTCATGGCCACCCTCCTCGCGGGACTTCTCGACCTCGGCCTTGAGCAGGAACGCGCCGTCGACGACGACCTCCTCGCCGGCGCGCAGGCCGCTCACGATCTCGACCTCGCCGCCGAGGTCGCGCCCGCGACCGACGGGGCGGACCTCGTACGTGCCGGCGCTGCGCGCGAGGAACACGCACCAGCGGTCCTCGAGCCGCTGCACCGCCGCGATCGGGACGGCGACGACGCGCCCGCCGGGCTCGCCGACGGGGAGGGACACGGTCGCGGACATGCCGGGGCGCAGCGTGCCGTCGACGTTCGCGACCTCGAGGCGCACCGGCACCGTGCGCGACGCCGTCTCGACGACGCGGCCAACCCACGTGATCTTGCCCATCACGGTCTTGCCGGGCAGCGCCGCGAACGTCGCGGTGCCGGTCGCGCCGACCTGCACGCGGACGGCGTCGCGCTCGAACACGTGCGCGACGAGCCACAGCATGCGGAGGTCGCCGATCTTGAACAGCGTCTTCGACGGATCGACGAGCTGCCCGAGGACGACGTCGCGGTCGATGACGGTCCCGGCGATCGGCGCGCGCAGCGTGAGGCCGCCCGCGGCGGCGGCGCCGGCGAACGGTGCGAGGGTGCCGAGCGCGACGGTGCGCGCGGCCTCGGCCTCGGTCACCGCGGCGCGCGCTTCGATCACCTCGCGCTCGGCGACGAGGCGGTCCGCGTGCAGGCGCTCCTTGCGCTCGAGGGCCTGCCGCGCGAGCGCGAGCCTCGCGTCGGCGGCCTGGAGCTCGGCGCGCGCCTTCGCGAGGTCGCCGCTCGCGAGCTCGACGAGCGGCTGATCGCGCACGACCTCGTCGCCGGCTCTCGCGAGCACGCGCGCGACGCGGGCCTGCGACGGCGACGCGACCTCGGCGTACGCGTCCTGGTTCACGCGCAGCTCGGCGAGCACCGAGGCGCGCTCGCCGGCGGCGCGCGACTCGGCGACGGCGGTGGTCACGCGCAGGTCGCGGATCATCTCGGGTGCGATGCGCACGAGCTGTGCGTCGTCGTCGTGCTTCGCCGGCGCCGGCTCGTCGGGAGGCTCGGTGCGCTCGTGCTCGAGCTCGCCGCGGCCGCCGCACGCGCACAGCGCAGCGAGGAGGATCGCGGCGGCCCTCACAGGACCACCCCCGCGATGTAGCGCGCCGTCACCGCGGCCCGCGCGAGGCGGAGGCGGCGATCGATGTGCTCGCGGCGGCTGGCGAGCAGCTCCGTGCGCGCGGCGAGGTAGTCGCGGATCGCGAGCTGACCGGCGTCGAGGCTGCGCTCGAGGAGGTGCTCGAAGTCGTCGAGCGCCGGGAGCGCCTCGTGCTCGAACACGTCGACGGCCTCGCGCGCGCGGACGTACGCCTCGAACGCGTCGACGACCTGCCGCGACGCGGCGGCGACCGTGGCGCCGCGCTCGAGCTCGGCGCGGCGCAGCCCGGCGCGGGCGACGGCGCGCTCGCCCTGCGAGCGGTTGAACACCGGGAACGTCAGCGTGAGCCCGCTCAGGTAGATCGAGGCTCCCTCGTCGCGGACGTAGCCGAGCCAGAGCCCGGCGTCGAGCCGCGCGTTCGCGTCCGCGAGTGCGAGCTCGGCGCGGTGGACGCGCGCCTCGGCGTCGAGGGCGCGCACGTCGGCGCGCGCGGCGACGCCTCCGCGCAGGGAGGCGAGCGACAGCACCGGTGCGTCGAGGCCGCCGACCAGCACGATCGCGTCGCCGGGCGGCGCGCCGATCAGCGCGCCCAGGCGGCCGATCGCGTCGGCCCGCTCGGCACGCGCGGCGGCCAGCGCCGACGCCGCGCGCCCGACGGCGATCTTCGCGAGGTCGAGGTCGAGGTCGGTGATGTCGCCGGCCTTGCGGCGGCGCTCCGCGGCCTCGGCGCCGCGCCGCGCGAGCGCGTCGCCGTGCTGCGCGAGCTCGACGGCGAGGTCGGCGGCGCGCGCATCGAAGAACGCCGTCGCGACCTCGTAGCTCAGCTCGCGCAGCTCGGCGTCGTTCGTCCCGCGCGCGCGGTCGATCTCGGCGTCGGCGACGCGCCGGCGCGGCGCGCCGCGGCCGAGGTCGAGCGGCTGGGTGAGCTGGAAGTCGAGCGCGAGGAAGCGCGTGTGGTCGGCGTCGTACCGCCGGCCGGCGCCGCCCTGGAACTGCGGATTCTGGGTCAGCGTGAGGGCGCCGGCGCGCTTCCCCTGTGCCTCGGCGATGCGCGCGCGCGCCGCGACGGCCGCGGGAGCGCGCTCGCGCGCACGGGCGACGGCGGTGGGGAGATCGAGGGTGAGGGTCCCCGCACGCGCGGGGGCCACGCAGAACAAGCACAGCGCGCAGATCAGCTGCGCGCGGACGGATCGCGACATGACGTACCTCGGAGCGGACGCGGGTCCGCGCTCGTCGTCTCAATTCGTGGGTGAACTGATCAGAGCGCCGCGGATCGGGGTACGTGCAAGATCTCGCGCGGGTCGGGGTTCGCGTGGGAGCGCGGCGCGGGCTCGACGACGGCGATCTCGTGCGTGTCGACGCGCGTCGCCGTCCGGATGGGCGCGATCGAGGGCATCGTGCTCGGGCAGTGGCAGTGGCACGCGACGCCCGGCGGGCAGTCGGCGTCGCAGCCGTCGCCGCCGCACTGCTCCTCGCAGGCGTCGTCGACGACCAAGTCCGCGAGCCCGATCACGTGGGCGAGGCCCAGCACGATCGCGATGGCGCGCAGGAGCGGCACCCCCGATCGTTAGCACGGTTACGGGCGCGGCGGCAGCTCGGATGTCGCGACCCCGAGCCGCGCCGCGAGCGCCAGCGTGGCCGCCGGCGACGTGCAGCGCGCGGCGATCGCGTCGAGCTCGAGCCGCTTGCGGTCGAGCATGAACAGGAGGGGCCGGGCGGGGTGCGCGGCGGCCGCCGCCGCGTAGTTGTCGTCGCCGTGCTCCGCGCGCAGCCGCGCCGCGACGCGGGGGACTTCTGCGAGGAGCCTCGGCAGGAGCGCGCGCACCGCCGCCACCCACGCCGCGAGCTGCGCGAGGTATGCGGTCGTGTCGTCGCCGGAGGCGCCCTCGCGATCGGCGATCGCCTCGTCGATCTTTCGCCACGACATCTGGTCCCACGTGCGCGTGCGCAGGACCGGCACCTGGTACGCGCGCGCCGTCGCCGCCCAGTGGTCGGCGCGCGCCGGGACGCTGTACAGGCGGAAGTCGGGGACGCTGAGCGCCGTGAGGCGGCCGCCGTGGCACGCGCCGGTGTCGAGCCCGTAGATCACGCCGTCGCGCAGGAGCGGCTCGTTCCCCGTGACGTGGTGCCCGAACGCGACGGGCGTGCCCGTGTAGCGCTCGTGCCAGTACCCGTCGGGGACCAGCTCGCGCAGCTTCGCCTCGCCGGAGGTGGTCCCGGCGAGGATCGCCTCGTCCTGCTCGGCGAGCGGCACTCCGGGCACGAGCGCCGCGTGCACGACGCGGATGTCGGGCGTCTCGTAGTAGTACGGCAGGCCGCGCATCCACGCGACGTCGTCTGCGTACGCCGCGCCGAGCTGCAGCCGCGTCACCTCCTGCGAGTACGAGAACACCCCGCGCACGTGCTTGCGCTCGTGGTTCCCCATGAGCACGACCGCCCCGGGCCGCGCGCGGAACCAGCGCACGACCTCGGCCGGCGCCGGCCCGCGGTCGACGAGGTCGCCGACCGATACGACGATGTCGTCGCTCGCGAGCGCCGCCGCGTCGAACAGATCGCGCAGCTCGTCGTAGCAACCGTGGATGTCACCGATGATCAGCGTCCGCATGGCACGGCAGGGAGGATAGCGATCGCGGGAGGTGGTGCACGGACAGGAACCCGGACAGCAGCTTTGGAGAGGCTGCGGTGGACCTCCGTGGCGCGGCCTGCGCAGC